>NZ_CP022987.1:1200000-2400000 GCF_004022565.1 Pollutimonas thiosulfatoxidans | reverse complement strand
GCGACGCGCTAGTCAAGCTGCAGGGCTTGGCTCTGTATGCTGCCAATCATGCTGATACCTATCGCCGAATTGAGTCCATCGCCCAGGTGAAGGGCAGCGACAAACTGCGTGTGCTCAACCTGAAACGGCGGGAAGTGCAGGATGCGGTGGCGGACGCCCAAGATGCGGAGGTTTTGTTCAGCAGCGGGCTGGCAGATGACTATCAGTGATCGTGCAACCGGATTGACTAATCAGATCAGTGACTATTGGAGTCACAGCGCATGAAGCCGCACAACGCAACTGACCTCTTTTTTGTGACCGAGGAAGCAGAAGCCGAGATGGTCGCCGCCGGCTATGAGTTTGAGCCGCCGAGCCACGCGCGAACAGCGAGCATCCGCGAGCTGTTCGGCTGGCAGCCCGGCGAGACCCTATCCGAGGCTGTGAGCAGGCACCTGGAGAAGGCTGGTGCAGGTAGCGGGTGCAAACCGAGAGGCGAAGGTGTATGACGACGGAAGCAGAGGCTCTCGCCAATATCCTTGCATGGTCTGCTGATTGTCCTGACTGGCAGCGTGACGCATTGCGCCGACTTGCAACGCAAGTAGCCTTGGAACCGGCCGAGATCGACGAGCTGACTTCCATCTGCAAGGGCGAGAACCCAGCCGTCCCACTGGAAGCAGGGCACCTTCGTGGCCCGAACCAGGATCAGGGGGAAGTCTATCTACGTCAGGTGCATGGAGTTCGGCATGTTAACGCCCTGGCCCCCGATCAGCGGCTGACGCTTCACCGTGTCGGTTTGACCATCATCTACGGCGACAACGGATCAGGAAAGTCCGGCTACGCACGTATTCTCAAGAAGGTTTGTCGCGCCCGTATGCCTGGTCGGACTGAGGAAATCGTCCCTGACATCTATGACCCAGCGCCAGGTACGCCGAGCGCCACGATTGAATACGCGATCAGCGGCCAGAACCGCACTTGTGCTTGGCAGCTTGGACAGGCTGCCGACACCGCACTTTCAGGCATTAGCGTGTTCGATTCACGCACTGCGAACGTCCACGTTGACGATACGAATGACGTGGCTTACACGCCGTTTCCGCTCAAACTACTGGGTGCGCTGGCGCAGCTCTGTAAGTCGGTCAAGGACAAGTTGGCAGCCGAGATTGCGCAGATAAAGGCGCAAACTCCCGAAGCGATCAAGACGCCAGCATGCAGCAGGGAGACAGAGGTTGGCAGGCTCATGGCTCGGCTCACCGCCAGCATTGCGCCGGCGACGGTCGAAACGATGGCTACGCTCACGCAAGCAGAGCAAGACCGATTGGCGCAGCTCACTGCGGACCTGGCTGGTGATCCGGCTCGCGCGGCGCGCCAACTTGCGGCGTTGAAGACCAAGGTTGACGGGCAGGTTGCGCGCCTAGATCGGCTATTTGCTTCAATCAGCGACGATACCGCCAAAGACCTGCGCCGCCTTGCTGTTGATAGCGATGCCACGCGCCGGGCGGCAGAAGCTGCTTCCAGTGCGCTCTTCCGCGACGAACCGTTGCCGCAGATTGGGTCGGATGTTTGGCAGGCGCTATGGGCCAGCGCCAGAGCATTTTCTGACGCGGAAGCCTATCCCGAACAGCGATTCCCCGTGACAGATCCTGGCAGCGTATGCGTGCTTTGCCAGCAGGAATTGACCCCCGTCGCCGCTGATCGCCTCAATCGCTTCGAGACTTTTGTGCGCGACGACAGCCAGCAACGTGCCGATGCTGCGCGTGTCGCATACGACAGAGCGCTAACAGCGTTCAAGGGCGAGTCTGTTTCGTTGTCAGAGCTGGCGAACATTGTGGCAACCATCCGCGACGAACTGCGTCAGGATGCCTTGGCGCTGGAGATTAGGGGCGCGACCCTGCGCGCCCTGTGGCGTCATCGCCAGATCAGGCGACGCCACGCAAATCCAAGCGCTGCTATTGACGTGCCCGTTCCGGAATATTCGCGTCAGGCGCTGGTGGATCAAGCTGAGGGCATTGAGACTCGAGCGAACGCCCTTGCAGCAGAGGCGGGCTCTCCAGCTCGCGCCGCCTTGCTTACCGAACAGGCCGAGCTTGTGGATCGGCAATGGCTTGGTGGCATCAAAGCCGATGTTCTCGCCGAAATCGAACGCCAGAAAAAAATCGCACGGCTTGAGACGGCCCAGCGGGACACTGCGACCAACCGTGTCACCACCAAGAGCACCGAGATCGCTCAGAATTTGGTCACGGACGCGCTACGCGCACAGTTCGCTCGCGAGGTGGCGAGCTTCGAGATTGCAGGTCTCGCTGTGGAGCTTCGGCAGCAAAATAGCGTTCAGGGCATCCCTCGCTTCAAGGTCGCACTTACGCGGAAGCCCACGGCTGCGGTGGGGCAGGTCTTGAGCGAAGGCGAGCACCGCTGCGTTGCCTTGGCCGCGTTTATGGCCGAACTCGCCACCACCGAAAACAAGTCCGGTATCGTCTTTGACGATCCCGTTTCATCGCTCGACCATATGCACCGGGAGGCCGTGGCCAAGCGCCTGATAGCTGAGGCCGTGCATCGCCAGGTTATCGTCTTCACGCATGATCTGGCGTTCCTGTTTGAGCTGAATCGCGCGGCGAATGATGCCCAGCCCAAGCCGCCGGTGGCGATTAGCTCCATCAGCCGGGGAGCTGACAAGGCAGGCTTCTGCCGCAGCGAGCCGCCATTCAAAGCCCGTCGGGTCAGTGACATCACCACAAGTCTGAGCAATCAGCTTGCTGGTGAACGCTACCATTTCGAGCAAGGCAATCAAGACGAGTGGCGAAAAACTGTCAAATCCATCGCAGCAACGTTGCGCGATACTTGGGAAATCGCGGTTGAAGAAGCTGTCGGGCATGTTATCCGGCGACTGTCCAACGAAGTGAGGACGCCTGGCTTGGTCAAGCTGACCGCGATCACGGTTCCCGACTGTGAGACTATGCGTGATGGCTTTGGTCGCTGTTCCGAACTGCTGCATAGCGCCGCCGCTACGTTGAACCGCCCTCTGCCGAGGCCAGAAGCACTGACGGCCGAGATTGATGCCTTGGCGACTTGGGCGGACAGCCTTCGGCAGCGTCAGAGCGCTGTGAGGTTGCCCTGATTTCTTGGTGTCACTCAAGTGCTGTGAAGCTGAACATGGCATTTTTCATGGCATTGACAAAAATATATGTCGTAATATGTTGATTTTTAATGAAAATTAGTAGCTATGAATAATCGAGTGGGAATCATCGGTAATACAAAGCCGTGCTGTTAAGTGGTAGTGGTCACACAATACCAATCTCTCTGCAGTCCTCTAATGCTGAATGCCCATGAAATCGGTGTGCATGCCCCTCTGGCTGTTTATAGTTTTCTCGGTGTTTTATCTGACAGATAATTTCGTTATGGCGAAATCAGTTCAAAGTATCTTCCCAGACTCCTGAAACGCGCCCGCAGCCACCACATACTCCCTGAACGGTAACTCCACCCGAGCAATCGCATAATCCCCCGCCAATGCCACATACCCGCCCAGCGCTGGCAGCGCCTGTATCTGCGCCGCCGTTACCACCTCCTCCGTCACCCGTTCCATGTTGTCCGACGTATTGCGGTTGTCCGCACTGCGGCTGATGCTGAACTTGGGCCGTTCCACTTCATGCTTGCCCAGGCTTTCGCTCATGTCCTTGGCGGTCTGCGGGTCGGTGCGGGAGCCACCAAGCACGGCCAGGTTGCGGAAGCTGGCCCGGATGGTGGTGGCCATGGTGCGTCCGTAGATATGTTCCAGTTGTGATGTGCTTTGCAGGCCCGCCACGATGCGCAGGCCGTTCTTCCGTCCTTTGGTCAGGCCGGCTTCCAGTGAGGGCAAAGCTTCCAGGCTGGCCAGTTCGTCAATGAAAAGCCACCAGCGTCGGTGTGCGCTTTCGGGCATGGACAGGATGGAGGTAATGAACACGTCTGCCCAGGACGAAACCAAGGGTTTCATGGAACTCATCATGTCTTCGCGCCAGTTGATATACAGGTTGCCGCCGTCGGGCTTTGTCAGCCAGTCGCGGATGGAGAACCTGCCCGGTTTCATGCCGGTATGTTCCGAGAGCTTGTTCGACAGTACGAAGCGGGCAGAGGACAGCGCCTTGCTGGCTTCGCTGGAACCGACGAACAGGGATTCTGCCAGGGTGCCTTCCAGAAACTGCTTCAGGACTTTGGGGTCTTCGATGGTGCAAAGGCGGAACAGGTCCATGATGCTGGCTTCATCGCCCTGCAATTCATAGAGTTTCTTGGCGGTTTCGCGCAGCAGCAGGCGGCCGAAATCGTTCCATTCTTCCGCATTTCGATCCTGGCTCATGGGAACCATGGAGCGGGCCAGCCGCTTCCAGTCGTAATCGGCGCGCACTTCGTTGAAGAAGGACCAGCCCTGGCTGCGGGCGTCATAGGGGTTGAGGATGACATCGTTGGGTTGCCAGAATTTGCTGAGGAGATCGCCATTGGGGTCAATGACGATCATGCGGTCATTGTGTGTGGGCGTTTGGCCGGGAATATGCCGGGCCATGTCATGCTGCGAGCGCTTGAGTACCGATGCCGCCATGTTCCGCAGCAGTACGGATTTACCGGAACCCGTCGCTCCACTGATGAGCAGGTGCAGGTTTTCATTGGCGGTTGGCATGGGGATGCCGCCTACATCTATCTGCATCGTGTCGCGTTCTTCGCATTGGCGTGCCAGGTTGTTGGCGCTGGTGGTGCGGGTGCCACGCACAAAGCGCTTGTAGGCTGCGCCTTCAAAACCTTCGGTCCTGGCGGTGCGACCAATGAATAGAATCAGTGTCAGGGAAAGCACCAGGCCGACACCCAGGGCGCCCCAGAGCACGGGGTATTGCGGCGTGAGCATCACGAAATGCCGGAAGGTATGGGCGTTCCAGTCGCGCCAGTGCATCTGGCTGGCCCAGGTGGCGGCAAGCATCCAGGTAGTGGCCGGAAAGACGGCCAGGGAAAAGGCGGCGATACGCCGCCGGGTGATGGGTGAGATCAGGGTGGACATGGAGCATGACCCTCAAGGAATCAGAAGCTGGCCCAGGGCCAGCCCGGCCAGCAGCCCGCCGAGCACGCCGGCGGTGCCGCCTACGACGAGGGCAATGAACGCCATGCGGCGAGCGGATTGGTGGGCGATACGGGCATACTGGGCGGATTCCCGGCTCAACTGATCCAGGCGGGTGCCGGTATCGCTCAGCATGGATTGAAGGGACTGCTGAAGCTGTAGATTCACAGGCTTTGACGCCGCTTCAAGCGTAGCGCTCAGGTGGCGACCGAGTTGCTGGGGCAACATCTGTTGCGCCTCGCTCATGGACTGCATCTGCTGCTGGGCGGCATTCAGGTTGCGGGTGACGGCTTCCAGCCTGTCCACCAGGCCGGCGACTTCGCCCAGGACTTCGTGGTACAGCAAATCCAGTTTTGAACGGGGGCCGCTGGGCGGGGTGTGGGCGTCCATGACAGATTACGAAAACAGTGCAGCGAAGGCTGCATTCATCTGTCTGTCCACTGGCTTGGCCAGGGCGCGCAGGGCGTGGCGGTTACTCAGCTGCGAGATGCGAGCATGGTCGTCAGGGTCAGCGCTGCGCAGCAGGGCGCGATAGTCGGTCTGGTCGGCCAGGACATCCGCGATGGTGGTGCGCTGGTCGGCTAGCAGTTCGAAGACTTCGTTTTCATAGATGGCAGCCTGGGCGTTGGCCTGCACTTCGCCCGACTTGGCGGCATAGGCCAGGATGGAGGGAAACTCTTCTTCCACGCTGCTATCGACACGGTTGAACAGAATCCGTACCCGGTCCGAGTCCACACCCAGCGCAGCCAGCGCGGCCACGGTTTTGATGGTTTCGCGCTGGGCTTTGCCAGTGTTGATGACCGGCAGCACGAAGTAGCTCATTTCTTCATGCGCGCCTTCGTAACGCATCATGTGAGTCAGAAAATCTTCGATGTTGCTGGCCCCGACATCGACAATGGCGTCATCCCGGGTGAGCAGTTCGCGGAACAGGCGGCCAAAGTGCTCACCGCGTAGCTGATCGACGTTCAGACCCAGGTCGGCCCCGGTTTCGTTGGTGGATTCCACCGCAAAAATCTGAGCCCCGTTCATGCGGGGCGCTAGCAGGTGGGAAGCAACAACCGTCTTGCCAACGGAGCCGGTGTAGTTGAGAACGGCGACTTTCATGGTTTATTCCTTGTGGTGGTGCAGTCAGAGAAGAAGGGGGCGTTACTTGCCTTCACGGCGTAGGGCTTCCAGGTCGATACGCATGTCGCGAATCTTGCGCAGGTCGCCGGGCGTCTCGATGTTGCTGGGCCGGCCCTGGATGGCATCAAGGGCTGGTGCAGATGTGGGCGGCGCTTTTGGGGGTGTGGCGGGCGCGGCATGTGGCTTGGGCTGCGATGCAGGTTTGGCTGCAGCAGACCGCTGGGCTTTGCGCCAGCGGTACAGCGTGATGGCGTAGGTGCTGTACTGCACCGACAGGCCCGCTGCGGCCAGATCATCCAGCACGGCAGCATGGGGAACGCCGGCGGTGAGCTCAGCTTCGATCAGAGGAAAGAGCGCGCGCAGCTGGGCGGCGATGCTGATGCGAGGGTCCAGCTCAGCGAGCGCGGCCCGGTAGCGTGCGACGGGAGCGGGTTCAGTCATAGGATTCCAGGGGATAGGTGCCGCTTATCGCGACAGTTCAGGAAAGACGGCAGACTGCTTGGCGACCAGCCAGGAGCGGCCCGTGGCCAGCGCTTCGTCGTAGGCGGATTGTTCGTCTGTGAACGGGGCAGTCTTGCCGTGGGTGGAGAATTGACCGCCGCCGACTTCCTGGCCGTTTTCCAGCAGGCGCAGGGTGAAGCTGCCTGTGTCGGCTGGGTGAGGAAGAATCTCGAAATTAAAGCGCAGCCGGGTCTGGGTGACTTCGTCGTAGAACTGTCTTTCGACTTCGCGAAGTCGCGCTGTCCACTCCGGGCCGATGCGCTCCAGGGCTTCAGCGATGCTGTAGCCGCGTTCGCGCAGCCAGTCGCAGCGGTTCAGGATGAGTGCCGCAGTGAGCGCTTCGCCCAGGCTCATGGTGCCGATGCCATGGAGGGCGGCTTCCTGTGCGATGTTGAGCATGCGGGTGTCGATGGTCGAGTGCATGGAGTCTCCTTTGCCCTGTGACTTGATGGGCAGTGCTTGGGGTGAAAAGAAGGGGTAGCCCAGGTGGGCGGGTGCTGGCTTCGTTGCTGACCGACAGCCGCTTTGCGGCTGTACAGCGTGGCGATGCAAGATGGCTTCGCGTGAAGAGGAGAAATGCTGCGCGTCAGGCGGGCCGACGGCATGACTTGTTCACAGGCCGGTTTGGTAGAAGAAAGGTAGAAATAAGGTAGAAGGCGTCGCGATGGCTGGAAAGCCAGCATTCATGCGGGTTTCAAAAAATCTTGCGCGATGCTGTGACGATAAAGCGCGATGTTCTGACGAAAGGCCGCGATCTTATGACGCGCTTGCCGCGATGCTATGACGACGCCAAAAACCACTTATCCACAGGCCGAAAATCGGGCCGGAAATGGCTGTTTTTGGGGATGAAGCGCGATGCTATGACGATGAAAAACTACCGTTCAAGGCGCGTCCAGACCGCCTGTTCATGGCCCCGAGTCGCGGCTTCAATCCGGGGTTCTGCGATGACTTTCAGGGCTTCCAGTTCGTCCAGGCTACGCTCCAGCGTGACCCGGAAATCCCGCATGCGCCCGGTGTATTGGGCGCGTTGCTTGAGGATGTCCAGGCTGTATTTCTGCTGGATGTCGGCAGAGGTGCCAATCAGCCGCTGCAGGCTTTTTGAGAGGTCATGACGCATCTGCAGGCGCTTGGCCCAGTCCACCAGGGCATATTCCCGGTTGCCGAATATCTGCGCCCAGCGAGGGTCGGCATACAGGGTGTAGCTGCCTGTGGGTTCGTGATAGTCAAAGCCCCCAATCATGGCAATCACACGGGTGGAAGGGTGGCGGCCATAACTGTATTTCACTGAGCCGTCTTTCCTGCGTGCCTCGATGCAGAGGGTAAAGCGGGCCAGGTCTTTCATGCCTTCATGCAGCCATTCGTAGGCGCTGCCGCCTGTGGGCCGGCCCATGCCGCGCAGGAAGTCGGCACGGTTGATAACCGGCGCTTCGCCCAGCAGGGCGGTGGTCTGCAGATACATGGCGTGCATCCAGATGTCGGCATGGTCTTCGCTCAGCTGCTTGCCAGAACCCTTGAGCAGAATGTGGCTCCCCTCCAGGAACACGGTTTCATCGTGGAGAGGACGCCACCCGCGACGCACTGGAGCAAAGATGGCGCTGCGGGCAATGTAGTTCGGGATGGCGCGTACCGTTTCGTTCATGCCGGGCAGCATGAATGGTGTTGGGGTGGTGGCTTGTTTCTCAGCGGCGTCAGCCATGGCCTGTGAAGCTTTCTGCATGGCACGTTGCATGGCGGCTGACAGCCGCTGCAGGTTGGCATCCTTGTGAAAAGGGGTGCGGATGGGTGTGGTCATTGAAGATGCTCCGGGCGAGCCCATGCAAGGGCCGCCCGGAGTGTGTGCAGCGCCTCACACGGGTTCGGGGGTAGGGGACCCGGCAGACTGCCGGGTCGAATGGATTGGGTGTGGCGCTGTTGCGGGAACTCAGGCGACGACGTGGCGCCGGGGTTCAAACCAGATTTCTTTCACGCGGAACTGCTCGACATGCACGACAATGTCCACGGTCTGCTGCAGAAAGGTCTGGATTGTGGGCAAGTCCAGATTGCCGCCGGTGGGTGACTGCTTGGTAAGGATGGCCAGCCGGTCGAAGGCGTCGATTGCGCTGTTGGCGTGTGTCGTGGTGACGGACCCCGGGTGGCCAGTGTTCAGCGCAGCCAGATAGTCCCAGCTTTCCGGGCCGCGTAACTCTGCCAGGAAAATCCGGTCGGGCGACAGGCGCATGCAGGCAGCCAGGCAGTCGGTGGCCGACACTCGGCCCCGTGTGCCGCCGTACATCATATGGACGCGGTTTTCATGCCAGGGCAGGATCAGTTCATGTACGTCTTCAATGGTGATAAGGCGTTCATGGACGGGTATTTCATTCATGAGGGATCGGGCAAAGGTGGTTTTGCCTGATCCTGTTGCACCCGAAATCACCACGTTTTTGCGCGCGCGGACGGCGTCCACCAAAAACTCGAAATAGTCTCCCCTGTTTTTCAGTATCAGCAGCCGCTGATCGAGTTTCGACAGGCCGTCAGCACCATATTTGGCGGTGGCATCCATGGTGGATTTGAACGCCCCGCCGGATGCCAGCTGCTTCAGATAGAAAGTTTCCGTGGCGTGTTTGCGGATGTTGATGGCGATGGAGCCGTCTATGCAGGCCGGCGGCAGAATGATCTGGCCGCGCTCCCCATCGGGCAGTACCACCGACATGATGGGGCTGCGCGCCATGTGGTTGTAGGCCGCCAGTGCCGTCGCTAATGCTTCCAGGTGCGGGTAGCTCAGTTCCTCGCAGTCGTGCGATATCCAGTGTCCGTCCGTGCGGGCGTACAGATGCCCCTCGCGCACGATGGCGATCTCTGTGACTTTCGGGTCTTGCAGATGCTGGGCCAGGGGCCGCAGAAAAGTCCGCACAGAAATGGCGCGATCAAAAGGTACCACTTCAAGGGGTAAGTTCAAGGTCGTAGACATGGCTGAAGTCCAGATCACGGGCGACCATGATGCCGATGCGTTCGCCCTGGTTTTTGTAAAGGGTCGGGGGTATGTCCAGAGACTTTTCCAGAATCTTGGCGATAGCTTCTTGCCCGCCCTGGGCGGTGTTGTCGAATCGGATGTTGTTGTCGCCGGACTGGCCCTGGTTCGATGCCCAGTTGCCGAAGTCGCCGACCAGGGACAGCAGGATGGCGTTGCCGAAGCGTTCCCAGAAATGGTTGTCAACATGACCGTCCAGCCCAGCTTCGCCTAGTGGGCCGGTGCCGGGTGAGGCCAACTCAACGATGACACCAGCGGGTGTTTCCAGCCGGTTCCAGGTGACAAAGGCGCGGGCCTGGCCCTGCTGGATGCCGCCGGACTGATAGCCGGTGAACTTGGTGCCGGCGTCGATCAGCTTGACCTTGCCGTTGGCGCTCATGACATCTTGGGTGGCCAGGCAGGTGAGCAGCCCCGGTTGGGTGCTGACCAGCTTGGTCTGCAGAGTGCAGTCGATCATGGTGCCTTGGGTGAGCAGGAAGTTGCGATCCCCCAGCTGCCCGGCCACAGAGGGCGCAAGTTCCAAAGGCCGCAGCTTGTCGGCCAGTGGACCGGCATCACTGTAGGGGCCGCCCGGGGCGCTGGCCGGACGGCTGCCTGCGCTGCCGCCTTCTGCGCCGCCCGCCTGCAGCGGGCTCGCCAATCGCCGCAGCGCCACTTCATCGACAGGCGGCGGTGCTGAGGGCGTGGGTGGTGGAAGCACATAGGCGGGCGCTGAGACAGGTCCAGGTGCTGGGGGTGGCAAGGGTTTGGGTGGCGCGGGGCGCTCCACCCTGGGCGGCTTCAGCCGGTTGGTGATTCCGCTTTGATCGGCTTCCAGACTGCTGTCGCTGGCAGGCGCTGGTTCCCGGCTCCAGGCTTTCAGCAGCACACCGATGGCCACGGCAATGGCCACCAGGATGGTGAGCCACAGAAAAGCGCGTGCGCCACGTGGGGCGCTGCGCCCGGCGGTTTCCAGGTTCAGGGCTTCGCGCTCCAGGCTGGCTGCGGTGGTCTGATCCTGGCGCGGATCGGTGTCGTTCATGGGCTGTTCCTTCATGGCGAGATCTCCCGAACTCGCAGCGTCGGTACAGGCGCTGCCGCGCCTTTCACCGTGCGCCGGACGGTGGGGGATGCTGTGCCGGTGTGGGCGGGTACAGGGGTCAGGCCAAAGGCTTCGTTATGGATGGCCAGCACCTGGTTGCCCAGGCGCAGATGCCAGCGTGGCGAGGTGCGATGCAGCACCATCGTGCGTTCATCCGCCATGTGATAGTTGGTAATGACTTCCTGGCCGTCAGGGGTCACGCGGTACACCGTGGGCATGTCGGTTTCCGGCGGGAATTGCAGCCAGGTGTGGCGGCCATCATCCCAGGCGTGAACGGGCGCGATACTGGCGTTGCCACTGCGGGTGTATGCCTGCCAGTTCATCGTGCCGGCAGATGCCTGCAACGAGCGCTCAACTGCTGCCTTCTGTGCCGCTTGTGCCTTCATGCGGGCTTCCACTTCCGGGTAGCGCATCACCAGCTTGTAAAGGGCCGGGGCGCTGCGGTCGTGGCTGTAGGACAGTCGGAAGCTGTATTCGCGCCGGTCAGTGATGACAATGAGGTTGGTATGAGCGTCTTCGGCGGTGGGCTTGAAGAACAGGTGGTGGTTCTTGTACGTGAAGGCGTAAGCCTGGCTGTCGCCAAATACGTGATACTGATAGGTTTCGCCGGGCTCCAGCTGAATGTGAGTGGCGACTCCGATCACCGCATCGAGCTGAATCACGTTGGCCGGGTCATAGTTGACATAGCGCACCCGATGGTCGAGCCGTGAAGCGCGGGGCGTCTCCAGCGCCCAGGCGCTGGCTGGCAGGGCCAGGCACAGCAGCAGCGCCACCGCCCGACTGCGTGGGAAGAGTTCAAACATGGGGGTTCCTTCTGATCCAGGTCGGTTCAGCGCGACAGGTCGGCTGCCAGGTCGTAGCGCACCACCTGAAAGCCCAGCGGGTTGCGCCGGGCGACGGCTTCCGTGAGGGGTACGTCGGCGTACTGGTAGGCCATGGTGGCGATCAGGTGCCGCGTCCTGGTCACGTTGCCGGTGGAGACTTCACGTTCCGTTCTGGTGAAGCGGACAATGGCGGCCTGATTGGCGCCCAGGGTGATGGAATGAACCTGAACATCGACCGTACCCAGGGTGCCTAGCCGAGTGGTTACGGCATCCGGCCCTTCGAAACGCTTGCCGTACTGCACTTGAATGGGCGGCGATGACAGCAGGGCGCAGGTGTCGAATTGATCCTGGATGGTCTGCCAGCTATAGCCTTCGCAGTTCAGTACATAGGTGTTCAGAAAATACTTGGCGATGCGTTGGCCGTAGTCTTCCATCGGTTCGCCCAGGGTGCTGACATGCTCGATGCTGCCGGTGGCGTTATCCACGCGCACTACATACATTTCGGGCGGCTGCTTCAGGGGCGTCAATCCCGCCACGGCAGCGACAGCGGCAAAGGCGATCAGCCCCGCGCCCATCGCAACCTGCCAGGCGCGCTTGCGGCTGGTGACCAGTTCGCCCAGGTGGTCGCGCTCCAGGCCGCGCGATTGTTCCAGCCAGGCAGCCACGTCTTCAGACTTGAGAGGTTCTGCCACGGTTCAGACTCCTTTGAAAATCGGTGCGCTGGCGTTCACCGGCACACGCGGCCCGTCAGCAGGCTGTGGGGGTTGGGGCGCATGAAAGGCGCAGCCGGCCAGCAGCCCGGCCAGCGCCAGGGCGGCAATGAGTTTTTGCATGGGATGGGCTCCTGTCCTGCCGCGTGAGCAGAAGGAAGGGTGTGATGGCCCCGCTGGGCAGCGGGTGGGGAAAGGCTTACTTGGCGCGCAGTCGCAGCATGCTGCGCAGACGCAGAACAGAGAACGCGCCCCGGGCGGCGGAACCGACACCGAGTTGAGCGCCGAAGCCGTTGGAGAGACCGGCGGCGAGGCCGGGGATCAGAATCATGATGACCAGGCTGGCAGCGCCGACGAGCACCTGAGCGCCGAACAGTGAAAGCACGTCGGCCATTCCTGTTTCTATCTGGTCAGCGATCATGCGGATCAGCTGGATGTTGAGTTGCAGGATCAGGCCGAAGACCAAGCCTGCAAGCAAAGCCAGGAAGACAAAGTTCAATGCCTGTGAAACCCAGTTATTGAAGAGAGGCTTTGTTGGCTCGAACAATGTCGCGGCGATAAAGAGTGGCCCTGCTGCAACCACCAAGGCCATGCCGACTTTGCAGACCACCACAATGACCATGATGATGCTGCCAACGACGGCCGCATTGATTCGCAGCAGCGTCGCCAGGATGCTGACCAGCACTTCCCTGGTGGAAGGCATGAAGTTGTACCAGGGCCGGTCGCTTGCGCCCAGCATGGCATTGGATGCCTCACTGGTTTCGTTCTGCAGCTTATCGACTTCTGCCGCCACGTTGCCCGTGCCGAGTGCGAGCTGTGTGACATCGTCAGGCAGTGCGATCATGGTTTTGGCAATGTCGTTTTGGTACAGGCCGCCTGCGCCAAAAATCATGGACACAATCGCCACGAGAATGGCCTTGCGGAAGAACTCGGTGACGGTCATATTGCTCTGACCGTGCATGAGCGCAAACGCGTACACAACGAATTGCAGAGTCAGGCCCACCACGATGACCGGCATGAGTGCTTCGAAGAGTGCCTGCATCGGCCCGTTGATGGCATCGCTGAGAATGCTTTCGGTTTGAGTCATGACCCATTCAGCTATGTTGCTTGGCGTAGTGGGTGCCGCGACGGATGGAGTGAGGCTGGCCATGGCGTGCTAGCCTATTCAGCTGCGCCGGGGGATGAGTCTGACGCTGGCTTATTCCCAAACCATCCTCCATAGACACGTTCAGCCCGGGCCTGCAACAGTTGTCGTTCCGCATCCAGTTGCTGTGCAGCAAGCTGAATGCGGGTCTGTTCGGCTGAGATATTCGCCTGCTCAATCTGAATCCGCGCCTGCAGTTCAGCAATTTCCTTGGGGTTGGTCGTCTGGTTGATCTGATCCTGCAGGGCATCGACATTGGCCAGCCGCTGGGTCATCGAGTCGTAGGCCCGCTCACTCATGGCTTTTGCGGTTGCCTCAATGTTCAGTGACCGTTTTGACAGCTCCTGTCTGTCTTCGGCGAAGCTCACCGGCGCCATGACATCATCCGTGATGCGGGAAACATCCCCGTTCAAGCCTGAGTTACCGGATCGGTTGAGCAAGTCCTGAGCGTTGGAGGGCAGGGCAGCGCGAAGCTGATCGCGGATGGCGTAATCATTGGGAATGGCACCGTAGCCGCTGGATTGCGTGAATGCAGCAAGCTGCTCCCTGGCTGTCGCCAGTTGATCCGTCAGGTTCTTGAGCTGGTCACGGGCGGTCAGTAGCTGTTCTTGCAACTGGGCTATGGTTGCAGCATCGACCGTGGGGATGCCGCTGGCGCGGGCAGGGTTCATGAAAACAGCGGCCAGGGCGATACCCGCCGCAAGATGCTTGTAGCGTGTCATGGGAGAACTCCGGTGGTAAGGGGGGATCGGCGTGCTAAGTCGCGGGGTGCGGTGCTAGGCACAGTCGTGAGCCGAAAGGGATGGTTTGTACTGCCTTAGAGAAGGCTGTCATATGCGGTCGAATACGGTAAAGTCGGTCGTCCGCTTTCGGCCAAAAGCGGGCATTGCTTGCCAGAATCGATTTCCCACTTGGCTGGGACTTGGAGTCAGAATTGACGGGAAGCGCGACCTCCAACGACGGCCGGATAATGACTTTTGGCGGACATTAAGAAGGCATGCTTCCTAATGGATCACATATCCCACAGAAGTGACAGAGCGAACGCTACCATTCGAAGCGTTCATCCTGCTCCCGGTCGGTGTCGGCCTCCCATTTCCTCGTTCTCTCGACTCCTGCTTGCCGTTTAGACAATTGGCCAACTTCTTTGGGGCATTTTAATGAAATTTGTAGAAGATAAAGCACCAATCGTGCTTGTGGTTCTCTCTGGCCTTTTGTTCGTGCCACTGGTTTTTATCGGTGGTCTCGTTTGGGGCTTAAATCTGGGCGGAAATGGAAAACTTGCCGCAGATACACTGTCAGCTTGGGTGGGTGCCATTGCCACGGTTGCAATAGCAATTTTGACTTTCATACTTGCCAGGGAGACATGGTATTTGCGATTGGCGCAAATTCGGCAAATTGACGAATTAAAAATAGAGGCGATGCGGCCTAGCTTGGAATTTTATATTCTATCTGCGCAGGCTTCGATTCACATGATGAATGCTCACATTCAAAATAATGGCAAGGGTATTGCACGGAATGTATCATTCAAATTCTATGGAAGCAGTGGCGATGTTTTAAGCTCTCAGGAGAGGGCAGTGGTTGAGAAATTTCAGTCGCTCAATATGCTGAAAAATGGGTTGACCTCTCTTGGTGCTAGCAAGGAGCGGAAGAGCTTTGTTTTCAGCTTTCTAGACCTCATTAATAAAAATGGGGACGCACTATTTGGTGTAAAAATAAGAGCGTCAATCGAATTTGAGGATGCAGAGGGACGAAAGTATGCTTCTGAATCCATCGTGGATTTTTCCGAATTCAAGGGTGTTTCAGAAGTAGGGGGTGGAGATCCGCTTTACAATTTGTACAAGGAAACAGAGAAAATTGTAAAAGTCCTTGAAAGCGTTCAGGCTGGAATGTCATCGAAGCGGCTAAATATCAATGTTTACTCCTCTGCTGACCGCGAGGAGGAGCAGAAAGCACTCGAGGATAGGTTAAGAGAGTTGAGAGAGAAAAAAGAAAATTCATAAAAAGACGGTTAAGCCGCTTTTTCCATTGAGAAGATGGAATTACTTCCAATTGTTGATTTGCGTCTCAGCGGTAGAACCCGTCGTTCCAGCGGATGCGCCGCAAGCGAAGCACTACTGAGTTCGCTCGTTCCTCACGGTCTGCTTTCACAAGCCGGCAATTTCCGCTTTGGGTCGCTCCCAGTCTTTCAGTAGTTGATAATGCTTCCGGATTAAATCTGAGCGAGTAAAAGTTACTGCTTGGAAATAGCGGCCTGGTATTCGGCTTCCGTGATGCGGCGGGCCTTCAGGTTGTCCGAGACAATTTCATCCTCAGCCTCTTTGTAGGCAATGTGTTTACTGCCGCCCACGACCAGGATATTGTCTGCGCCGTTGAGTGTGGCTGGCACGGTATTGGACCGGTATCCAACTTTGCCGAGGTTGTTCCATGCGGTTTCTGTGAACAGGAACGTGTCGCCGTTCCGTTCAATGTGGACCAGGGTGGGCGGATACCGACCGTTATCCGAGAACCAATGTCCGATGAATTTCTCGCCCTTCGGTTCTGTCTTGCATCCTGCCAGGATGCTCAGCAGGGCAGTGGCTCCGGCAGTGGCGATGAGATGTCTTCGGTTCATTGGGTGTGTTCCTATGGTGGTCGGTTGTCAGTAAGCCCCTGGCTGCGTTTGTACGCCGCCCAGGCGTCGGCCACGCTGCGAGCGTGTCCGGCAGTTGTAAGCCAGCAAGCACGTTCAATAGGTTTCAGATTGTTCCACCAAGCCATGCCGGCTATCTCATCGGCAGTGGGGTGGCGTTGGAAGTTGGGAAGGTTCACAGGCACAGGTCCGGTCCCTCCTGTTCATGTTGTGGCGACGGCCTTAACGCATGATCGAAGCGTGCGCCGATGAGGTCGGCTACGCGCTGATAATCCTCCGGGGTGGGGCGCTGGCCATTCACTTCATGGACATGCAGGCTGTAATATTTTTGAACATCTTGCTCAAAATAGGCGCGATCCTGGTGCGGGTAGGTGGAAGAAAACCAGATATCGGGGTTCAGGCGCGGGTCGCTGCATGATGGTTCGGTCACGCCGTAGTCCTGGCCGTATCGTTTGAGGTCGTCGGCGTCCACGGTGACCCGGTCAAGCTCAATGCCCCGTGTATTGGTTTCTCCGGCCTCCAGGTCTTCGTGGGTCCAGTGTTCGCTGTAGACGGAGATCAGGAAGGTATCTTCCGGGCGGTCTGTGTCCGGGTCGTGCAGGCCCAGCCGCGTATAGAAGTCCTGATCCTTTGCCGTCTGCAGTGCATCACGGGCCTGTGTCTGGCGCCGCTCTTCATCCAGCGCCTGTTGCTTCTCACGTTCGTTGGCATGGTGTTTCATGAGGCATTCCTATGAAGTGGCCGGAACAATGCGGCCTTGGCGAACCGCATCCAGGTACACCGGCAGCCAGTGCGCAGGGTCAGGCCCGGCCTGGGCGACTGCTTGTTCTGCAATTTCTGCCATGTCGGGGCTGCCGGAGAACACCAGCAGTTCGTCTTCGCAGCCGGACAGATCAAGCTGGGCGACCGTGACGCTGGAGCCTTGCTTGACGAGGAACTTCCGGCTGGCCTCGCCCAGTGTTTTCAGTAACTCGAACTCGGCGGGGGTGAGGCCGAATCCTTCGATATAGTCGCGGGCTTTGGCCCTGGGGTTGGGCAGCAGAATCAGCGTGGCGGTCTGCTGAACCAGTGAGGGACCGACCGGGTTTTCGGTGATAGCGCCCGGTTCCTGGGTAGCGAAGGCCAGCACACCGTTTTTCTTGCGTATGGTGCGGCTGGCGTCCTGCATGTCATCCTGGAAATGCTTGTCCTTAAGCGGATGCTGGCATTCGTCGTACAGGTTGATGATGCGCCGGCCATCATGCAGGGCGTCGATGCGGTGCTTCAAATACATGGTGGCCGCGCCGCGTACCGCGTCATCGTCCAGCAGTTCGGTGAGGTCAAATCCGAAAATGGCGTGTTTGCCGTCATAGCTTGCCAGGCTCAGTTCATCTGCCGGGTTATCGAATACCCAGCCGTATTCACCGCCCCGGCACCAGGGTGCCAGGCGTGCGTGAATGGTGCTGGTGCTGTCATCCTCGCTGTAGGGGTTGGGTAGCAGGGTGTTCAGGGTGGACAGCGTTCGAGCTTCGCGGTCGATCAGCGTAGTCAGCTGCTGCACGGCCTGGGTGATGTCGGCATGTTGCCGGGTGGTGACCGCCTCGCCCCGGCGTTCAGCCAGGAGAACAACCAGCCGGACCATGAAGGCCACGTTTCCTTTCGTGGGGTGCATCTGAAATGGGTTCCAGCCGGTCGTTTCGCCCAGGCGGATATTGAAGTACCTGCCCCCAGGGCCATGATGAGCACCTGCATGCCCTGGTCTTTGTCCCACACCACACACGTTGCGCCAAACTTCTGCGCCTGGGTGAGCAACATGCCCTGCAGCACGGTTTTGCCCGTGCCAGTCATACCGATAATCATGGTGTTGCCCGGGCGTCGCTTGCCGGTTTCGTCCAGGTCTTCCACCGACGCATGGAAGTTGAAGAAGAACGGGCTGCCGGTCTGTGTCTTGAGCATAGTGACGGCTGGCCCCCAGGGGTTGCCTGCGGGTTTGCCCGTCAGCTGGTTATGCAGACTGGAGAAGCACAGGAAGTTAAGCGACGTGACCGGCACCGGGCGGGGACGCCAGTGCCAATTGCCGGGCAGTTGCGCCCAGAAGCCAGCTTCCAGGGCTTTTTCCAATGGCCTGAAACCAATGGCTTCTTCAGCCAGGGCGGTGGCGGTATGTGCCAGTGCCTGGCGCACGCCTTCCGCCGTGTCGCCATAAATGAGCAGGGTGGCGTGGTGGTCGCCCAGGCCAAGACGGCCGGAAGTGAGGTCATCCATGGCCTGTGTCAGTTGGCCCACCTGGCTGCCGGCGTCGTCGCCGGAATCCACCAGCAGCTTCTGATGGCGCTTCACCAGTTTCTTTGCGGCGGCCCCCGTGTGGCTGCCCCAGGACTGGGTCAGCACAAATTCATGCGGCAGGCCCAGCAGTCGGTCCAAGTGGCCGGGCTTGCTGGCTTCTGGGTAATCGCGCAGCTCCATCATGCCGAAAATGCGCGAGTCGGCCACGGTACGCAGTTCGCCAAGCTCTCCATGCTTGCCGAAGATGGGCCGGGCATAGGGCAGGGTGTCGCGTAGCCGTTCCCGCGAAACCGGTACGGGCCGTAGCCGCCCCGAAAGCAGAAAGCCCAGGAACTCAGCGGTTTCACTGAAGGCAAAGCCATTGCGATCCACAATCCCCAGCGTCTGCGGATCGTAGCGGTACAGACCGGCCTTGAATGTGCGCAGAATGTCGTTCAGGCGGGCGATGGATTCCGTCTGCCAGTGCGCGATGCGCTGGCTGTCGGCCTTTTCCAAGCTGGCGAAGGTGCCAAGTATCGGATCCTCGACCGGGTGAACCAGCACCGACAGGTACAGATCATTCACCATCAGGCCGCTTGCGTCGAAAGTGGAGCGATAGGCCGCGTCGAACTGGGAGGCGAAGGGCTGGCTGAAAGTGCTTTCCGGGTATTCGGTGACGCGACGGCGGATGATGTGGGAATAGAAGCCGACCGAACCCATGGGCAGGCCGCGCAGCACGTTATGCAAGGCTTCAATCCATTCCTTCAGTTCTTCCTGTGCGTAGGCATCCGGTGCGCGCCCCGCCACCTTGATGACGGCCAGGTACTCATGGTTATCGCAGGCGATGATCTGATCTGTGACGTGGTGGGAATAGGGCAGATAGCGCGAAACCCGCCGTTCGTCCACGGCAAGAGTGGCTGCAGCAGTCATAGTGACGTCCTTTATCGGATGAGCGCGCGCCAGGGGCGGCGCCGATGGTAGCCGTGCAGGGCGTAGCTGGAACCCTTCCAGAAACGCTGATTACGGTTGCGTTTGCGGGTTTTGAGTTCCAGCCAGAGCACATCCAGGGCTTTGTCGTCGTCGCGGGTGAGGATGGCCAGGGTAGGCATGACCACAAACAGGAGTCCCCACCAGGCCAGGCCCGCCGTCATGGCGATCATCGCGACAACGGCGAAGGCACCCAGAAGTAACCGCGTGGGAACACCCATGAAGGTGGCCTTGCGACCCAGCCCCTTGAAGACGGGGTAGGTGTGATCGTTCATGGCTTATTTCCAGAGCAGCACGACCAGCTCAGCGGCTGATCCGGCCAGCAGCACACCGATGCCCCAACGGATGGCGTCATCCTTGCGCATGACCTCTGCGGAATACAGCACAAAGATGATGATGCCGATGATGATGGCGGCAATCGGCAGAATGACATCCAAGTTGTCGCGCAGGGTCTGCAGCGTGGTCTGGGCCCTGGAAAGTCCACCGATGGATTGGGCCGATGCAGTCTGAGTGATGCCAAACAGCAGCAGGGCTGCCGTCCATCCGTTGATGATATGCAGGCGTTGCGTAGCGTTTCTGAAGTGATTCAGTAGTGACATGGAAAGACTCCTGCCCCAGACGCCGGGCGGCGCAGGGGTGACGGTGATAAGGGAAAAGGGGTGGCCGGCCCGGTGAGCCGTGGTCAGATGTCGGAACTCTGGCCGGGTTCAGGATCGGGCGTTTGTGCAAAGCCGTCAGCCGCCGGGTTGGAGGTGAAACCGTCGGGTGTGCCGGGTGGCGCTTCAGGCGGTGGTTTCTGCCTGGGGTTCTCTGTGGGCTGGGCCGGTGTGTCAGCTGGTGCCTGTGATGCCGTCGCGTCGGTCAGAGGTACCAGCGCAGGCACCTTGATGCCTGCCTGGGTCAGCACCTTCCCCACATAGCCGTTGGTAAAGCCACGCTTGAAATTGCCGGTGTTGTAGCAGGACAGTGCGGCACGTAGCGCCTGCTGCGGATCTTTATGGGTGGGTAAGGCCCGGGCGTAGCAGTCAGCCAGCACGGTCTGGGCTGCCGCCAGATTGCGGCAGGGGTCAAACACCGTGGTGGCATCCAGTTTCAGCCAGGCCCAGTTGCGTACATTGATCTGTCCCAGCCCGGCATCGAAGTCGATGCCCTGGTCAATCAGTGTCTGCGCTGCAGCCGTGGCTTCTTCCTGGTTGCGGGGCTGACGCTTCAATGAGTGGTGGCCCTTGCGGTTGACGCCAATGGCGTACTGCTGCGCCCTGGATTCATGCTTGACCACGGCATGCAGTGTGACCGGGTGAATATCGGGAGCGCAGACAAGGGCCAGGGCGGCGAGTTCGGCAAGCATGACGGCGTCCTCAGTCGTTGCTTCGGTGCCTGGGGTCGGTCAGAGAGAAGTTCCAGCCGCTGGCCCACTGTCCAGTATGTTCCGCTTCCCACTTGGCCTGAGCCGCGTCGTAGTCTTCAGACTTTATCCAGTAGCCGCCCATGGCCGGCCTGCCCACGTACTGGATCGACAGTTCATAGGTCCAGGCGTGATCGTTGTAGACCACACAATAGGCGGGCAGCTGTGTGAGCGTGACCGTGCGAAGCGAATGCACCTCGTAGACGGGTTCCGCGTTATCGCCCGCATAGCTGTAGCCGCGTTCGCGCCATTTGTAGGCGGTGCCGGAATAGCTGCTGTTCAGATATTCCGCATCACACTTGCCGGCGCCATGTGAAATCGCGTCGATGCGCTGCGCCATGCCATCTTCGCCGGAAGCGGGACATTCAGACAGGAAAGCCCGTCGGGCTGCGACCGTCGCAGACCAGTCCAGGCCGCGCTTGTTGAATTTCTTGATGCCGAAGTAGTGATCCAGCGACGGGCTGCATTCACCGGGGCGCAGACTGGAAGACAGACATAGCGTCGCTTCGCAGGCCAGGCGGGGAATGCCTGTCAGCAGCTCAATTGTGCCGTTCGCGTGGGCAGCAGGAGCCAGGACGCAGGCAAGCGCCAGCGCCCCGGCCCGCAGGGCGGGAAGGGTGTGCATGAGGAAGTCTCCGGGAGTGGGGTAGAGCGTGCGGCCTGTCGGCCTGGGGTATCAGCGCTGCTGCAGCGTCTGTTGTGCGATGGCGAGATGTTCAGGCTTGGCCATGGCCCGCAGCAGGTGGGCGCTTTCGATAGCGGCCAGGCGGGTATCGCGCAGCTGGCCCAGATCAGCCACGACCTTGCGCAGCAGGGTCAGTTCTTCCTGCAGCGTATCGTCAGCGGAAAGCCGTCGCCTTATATAGTTAGAGAGGGATAGCCCGGACAGGGCTGCTGCTTCGCCCAGACGCGCAGCATGAGACGGGGTCACCCGGATACGGATGACCTCGGAAAGAGGTTCGTTCATGAGGGTTCCACTGAGGTATTGAGCTAAAACGGTATCGCCTAACCTGCTATGGGGCTGTCTTCAGTTCCAGCCTGCCTAGTGATGTAGGGCTTTGATGACGGTGGCTGGAGCCGCTGCCATGACTTTCAGCAGGGCGGCGGCTGGGCCGGTAGGAGATCGCCGGTGTTGCTCCCAATTCTGTAGTGTACGCACGCTGACGTTGATGGCTGCAGCAAACTCGCCTTGCGAGAGCTTCGTGCTTTCGCGCACGGCCCTGACGTCAATGGGGCTGACGGTAGTGCGGCGGCCTTCGAGCTCGCCTGCGCGGATGGCCTTGGCTTGCCGCAGGCTTTCTTTTAGGTCTTCAAAGAGTTCTGTGTCCATATCAGAGGTCCTTTACCAATGCCCGCAGTTCCTCAATCTGTGCGGGGGTCAGATTCTCCTGTTTCGACTTCGGATAAGCCAGGAGCATCATGATTTGATCTTCGGCAGTGATCCAGTAGTAGATGACACGAATGCCGCCACTTTTCCCCATTCCTGGTCTTGCATGACGTACCTTTCGGATTCCTCCTCCAGACGGAATCAGATCACCCCGCCGAGGGTTAGCAGCCAAAATCTGTTGCAGTTCAGCGTAGTCATCGTCTGGAAGCAAGTCTACGATTTGTCGAGTGAACAGGGGAGTTTCGATGAATTCCATAGGTTCTAAGTTCGAGCATAAATTATACGCCATTGGCGTATGTGAATCTATAGTGCGATGTTATGTCCCAAACTGCAGTTCACGCTTTGGTCGATGGCGGATGAATTGCAGTATGTTGTTTTCAGGGACAGGCAGCTTCCCAGCTTCCAGTTCATCCAGGAAGTCGGCCCACTGCTGCACCATTTCTTTGCGTTGAGCAATGAAGGCGGCGCGGTCGTAGCTGCTGCCAAGTTCTTCATCGGATGCGTGAGCCAGATGCCGCTCGATGACATCCGGGTCCCAGCCCAGGTGTTCACGAATCATGGTGCGCGCCGTGGCGCGGAAGCCATGCCCGGTAATTTCTTCCTTAGTGTCGTAACCCATGGTGCGCAATGCGACGTTGATAGTGTTGTCGCTGATGTAGCGACTGGTCTCCGAACGGCGTGACATGCTGCGAAAGACTGGGCCGGATGGTCCGGTCAACGGATATAACTCCTGCAGAATCTCCAGAGCCTGTCGCGGCAATGGAACGATGTGTGCCGGTGTGCGGCTATCGCGTTTCTGCCACTCCCGCATCTTCATCTTCTCGGGTGGGCAGCGCCAGAGTTCGACTTCAAAGTTGATGTCTTCCCAGTCAGCAAGCCGAATCTGGCCAGGGCGCTGGAACATCATGGGGGCAAGACGCAATGCGCTGCAGGTGATGAAGTGTCCGTGATAGTTGCGAATATCCCGCAGAAGCTGCCCAAGTTTGGCGGGCTCAGTGATAGCCGCATAATGCCGGCTGCGTGGCGGTGGCAGGCCGCCCGTATTCTTGTTGACGAAATTCTTGCCTGGCTCCATTGCGCCTACGTCCACAGCATATTGGTAGACATGCTGAACGGCCTCGCGAACGCGCTGTGCAGTTTCGAGATTGCCCCGATCCTTTGGCCGATGCAGGCATTGCACGATCTCTGTCGGCAGGATCGTTTCGATTGGCTTGTGGCCTACCCACGGAAATACGTGAATTTCCATGTGGCGGATGACTTTCTGGGCGTAGTCGTCTGACCATTCCCGGTCTTTCTTGGCACTGCTGTGCCACGCTCTCGCGAGCAGCTCGAACGTGTGCAGGCGTGCGATGCGCGCAAGCTCCTCCCGCTGTTCACGGGTTTCCTTGGGATCAGAGCCGTTCGCCCTTTGACTGTTGGCCTCATACGCCTTGGCTCGTGCCTGAGCGAGTGTGACTTCCGGGTACGGTCCCAGCCCGAGTTTTATGCGTTTGCCGTCTTTGGTGTAGCGGTAGATCCAGACCTTGCCAGTGTCTCGAACGCGCAGGTACAGATTGTCCCCGTCGTTGAGCATGTATTCCTTCGGGCCTGGCTTGGCCGCTCTGATCTGAGTTTCATTGAGTAAGCCCACAACTGGCCCCCCGGAGTTCGTTTTTCACGAATCTATTGTGGGGTACCACCTGGGGGGCCGGCAAACTCGGGATGTAGCGACGCGCAGTGAGACGTCCTGGGCGGCGATTTGCGCCTAAGACATTGATTTTTTTGAGATTTGGGAGGTTTTGAACCGTGCTGGAACAGCAGAATGGTGGCCTGGGGCGGAATCGAACCACCGACACAAGGATTTTCAATCCTCTGCTCTACCGACTGAGCTACCAGGCCAACAAGAAGGCGAAATCATACAACAAAACTAAATTGTGTGCTTTGCGCCACGGCGGGCCGCTCATATTACACAAACCGACTGTGTAGTGGCGGTCGATTTCGGTAAAACGACCCGGGCGACTATAATCCTTCCTGTTCAAGCACTTGCTGCGTCTTTCTTCCTCTGATACATGTCTGTTGACGTCCTGACCTTCGGCCTTAATCACGTTTCTGCTCCCGTTGCGGTGCGGGAGCGCGTGTCGTTTCCGTTGGATGTGCTCAAGCCCGCGCTCGATGGCCTGCGTTCCACTTTTGGTTCGTCTGTGCGCGAAGCAGCCATACTGTCAACCTGTAATCGCACCGAGATATACTGCGCGGCCGACGCGCAGGTGTCCGAGCATCTGCCTACCTGGCTGGCCGACTTCAATCGCTTGGAGGCGGGCAGCCTGCAGCCACACCTGTATCAGTATCAGCAAAATGATGCCGTGCGGCACGCGTTTCGGGTCGCCAGTGGTTTGGATTCCATGGTGCTGGGCGAGCCGCAAATCCTGGGGCAGATGAAAGATGCCGTACGCGCCGCCGACCAAGCGGGTGCACTGGGCACTTTGCTGCATCAGTTGTTTCAGCGCACCTTCTCTGTAGCCAAGGAAGTTCGCTCGCAGACGGCCATCGGGGCGCACTCGGTGTCCATGGCTGCCGCCGCGGTACGCCTGGCCGAGCGTGTTTTCGGCGATATGGGCCAGGCCAGCGTATTATTTATTGGCGCGGGCGAGATGATCGAGCTCTGTGCCACGCATTTTGCGGCGCTGCATCCGCAGAATATGGTGGTGGCCAACCGCACGGCCGAGCGTGCCGAGGTGCTGGCGTCGCGCTTCATGGCCAAAACCATGACGCTGGCCGATATCCCGCAAAAGCTGGCCGACTTCGACGTCATTGTTTCCTGTACGGCAAGCACCTTGCCCATCCTCGGTCTGGGGATGGTCGAAAGGGCTACGCGCGCCCGGCGCCATCGGCCCATGGTCATGATCGACCTGGCCGTTCCTCGCGATATCGAGAACGAAGTCGGAAGACTGGCGGACGTCTACCTGTATACGGTGGATGACCTGGGGCGCATGGTGCAAAGTGGCACCGATGCCCGCCGCGCGGCCGTGGTACAGGCTGAAGCCATTATCGAGACCCGTGTACAGAACTTCATGCATTGGCTGCACAACCGCGAGATCGTGCCTGCCATCATCGACTTTCAGCAGGCGGCCGATCAGGTGCGCCAGGCCGAGCTGGAAAGGGCGCGCCGGATGCTGGCGCGGGGCGACTCGCCTGAAGCCGTGCTCGAACAACTGGCTCACGGCCTCACTCAAAAATACATGCATGGCCCCTTGGCCGCGCTGAACCGAAGTGAAACCGACGAGCGCCAGCAATTGCTGGCATTGCTGCCGCGGCTATTGCCCACGGCGGAGCGCCGTCGTTAGCGACGCTGCAGCTGTAATAGTCCACGGCGCTGCCGCCGCCTCTTCCTTTCGTTTCTTCCCGTCTTTATGAAATCCTCTATGCGCAACCGGTTGGAGCAACTTGCTCACCGGCTTATCGAAGTTGATGCCCTGTTGTCCGAGCCCGAGATCGCGGGCGATATGGATCGCTATCGCAAGATCACGCGCGAGCGCGCCGAGCTCGAACCCGTGGTGACGGTGTTCAACGCCTATGTCGCTACCGAGGGCGATATCCAGGCTGCTCAGGAAATGCTGCGTGATCCCGACATGCGGGACATGGCCGAGGAAGAGCTGGAGCTGGGCAAGGACAAGCTGGAACAACTGGCTGCTAACCTGCAGGTGCTGTTGTTGCCGCGCGATCCCGACGACAGCCGCAGCGTATTTCTGGAAATTCGCGCGGGCACCGGGGGCGATGAAAGCGCTTTGTTTGCGGGCGACCTGTTGCGCATGTACAGCCGCTATGCCGAGAACAACGGTTGGCGGGTAGAGCTGATGTCGACCAGCGAATCGGAGGTCGGTGGATACAAAGAGGTGATCGCGCGCGTCGATGGCGACGGCGTCTATGGCCGGCTTAAGTTCGAGTCGGGCGCACACCGGGTGCAGCGCGTGCCCGAAACCGAGACGCAGGGCCGCATACACACGTCGGCGTGCACGGTGGCGGTGTTGCCCGAGGCGGACGAGCAGAGCGAAATAGCGATCAACCCGTCGGAACTGCGTATTGACACTTTCCGGGCCAGCGGCGCGGGTGGCCAGCACGTTAACAAGACGGACTCTGCCGTGCGCATTACCCACCTGCCTACGGGCCTGGTGGTGGAGTGCCAGGACGACCGCTCGCAGCATCGCAACAAGGACAAGGCCATGCAGGTATTGGCGGCGCGCCTGAAAGACAAGCAGCAGCAGGAGCAGAACGCCAAGGAAGCCGCGCAGCGTAAAAGCCTGGTTGGCTCCGGTGACCGCTCCGAGCGCATCCGCACCTACAACTATCCGCAGGGCAGGGTAACGGATCACCGCATCAACCTTACGCTGTACAAGCTGGCACACATCATGGAGGGCGATCTGGACGAGTTGACGAACGCCTTGCTGGCCGAGCATCAGGCCGAGCTGCTGGCTTCGCTGGGGCATGACTAAGCAGCCTACGCTGCGGTCCATGGCCGCAGCCAGTGCGCTTCCCCGACTGGAATTTCAGATGCTGTGGGAGCATATTTTGCAGGTGCCTCGCGTGTGGCTAATCGCTCACGATACCGACCCCATCAGCGCGCCAGACATCGCGCGGTTTGAGGCGCTACAGGAGCGCCGCCTGGCAGGCGAGCCCATGGCCTATATCCTGGGGTATCGCGAGTTTCTGGGGCGTCGCTTCAAGGTAGGGCCGTCGGTACTGATTCCCCGGCCCGAGACCGAATTGCTGGTCGAAGTGGCGCTTAGGCATCTGGAAACTGCGACCGCGCCGTACGTGCTCGACCTGGGCACCGGAACCGGCGCCATTGCCATTTCCATCGCGCTGGCCAGAACTGACGCCCAAGTCGTGGCAAGCGATGTTGATGCCGGCGCACTGCGGATTGCCCATGACAACGCGCGGGATCTGAACGCACGAGTCGAATTTTTTGCGGGGAGTTGGTACGATGCCTTATTGGACAGCAGGGGCTTTGATCTGATCGTTTCGAATCCGCCGTATATTGCCGCAGACGACATTCATCTACGTCAGGGCGATCTGCGTTACGAGCCCCGTTGCGCACTGACCGATGGTCATGACGGCTTGACGGCGCTGGGCAGTATTGTCTCCGGCGCCGTGCAACGCCTGCGGCCGGGCGGCGCGCTGTTTATGGAACACGGATGGGATCAAGCGGCGCAAGTGCGCCAACTATTGCAAGAGGCGGGCTTTGCCAAAATTGAAAGCCTGCGCGATCTGGCCGGCATCGAAAGGGTGTCCGGCGGTATTTATCTTTAATCTTTACCAGGAATCGAGAAAGCCATGAGCGAAGTTCAAGATTTTATTCGTGAGACCGTCACGGGCAACCCCGTCGTTCTTTTCATGAAGGGCACGGCCCAGTTCCCGCAATGCGGCTTTTCGGGCCGCGCCATCCAGGTGCTGAAGGCGTCGGGCGTTACCAAGCTGGTTACGGTTAACGTGCTGGACGACGAGCTCGTCCGCCAGGGCATCAAAGACTACTCCAACTGGCCGACCATTCCGCAGCTTTACGTGGCTGGGGAGTTCATCGGCGGTTCGGACATCATCGCCGAAATGTACGAAAACGGCGAACTGGCTACTGCACTGAAAGAGGCAGGGGCCACTGAGTGACAGCCAAGCGGCGGCTGGTAGTCGGGATAACCGGCGCGACCGGCGCCGTTTATGCGGTTCGCCTGCTACAGGCCGTGCGCGGCGTACCGGATGTCGAATCGCATCTGGTCGTCTCTCCGGCCGGTGTGCTTAATATCAAGTACGAACTGGACCTGACACGGCAGGATGTGCACGCGCTGGCGGACCAGGTTTATAGCTTTCGCGATGTAGGGGCCACCTTGTCCAGCGGCGGTTTTGCCACGACTGGCATGGTGGTTGTGCCCTGTTCGATGCGGACGCTG
Source organism: Pollutimonas thiosulfatoxidans (assembly GCF_004022565.1). Classification (NCBI taxonomy): domain Bacteria; kingdom Pseudomonadati; phylum Pseudomonadota; class Betaproteobacteria; order Burkholderiales; family Alcaligenaceae; genus Pollutimonas; species Pollutimonas thiosulfatoxidans. The sequence goes on along the minus strand of NZ_CP022987.1, from coordinate 2,371,988 downwards.
GCTGCTGTCGCGCACGGGTTTTCGGACAACCTGATTACCCGGGCGGCAGACGTCACGTTAAAAGAGCGCCGGCGCCTGATCATGATGGTGCGCGAAACCCCGCTAAACCTGGCGCACCTGCGCAACATGACGGCAGTGACCGAAATGGGCGGCATTATTTTTCCGCCCCTTCCTGCTTTCTATCATCATCCCAAGACACTGGACGAAATGGTCGATCACACCGTTGCCCGCGTCCTGGAGCTTTTGGACATACACGTGCCCGGCCCGCATTGGGAAGGCATCGACTAGAAACTCGCCGGCGTTTCACCCTTCACTTCTTTCAGCGTATCGACGCCCCGGATATCGACGGGTTCGGCGTGGCCCGACTTGTCGCGACCGAAGTGCAATACGGTGTGCGGGTAGGGCAGTTCGATGCCGGCGGCGTCGAAGCGTTGCTTCATCAGCCGGTTGAAGGCGCGCTGTATCAGCCACTGGTTGCCAGGCGTTGTCTTGATCAGCACCCGAATCGAGAAACCACGCTCGTTCAGGGCGGTCACGCCGGGGATGGAGATGTCTTCCAGCACTTCGGCGGCCAGTTCCGGGTCTTGCATCATGTCCTGGAAGGCCAATTCCAGTTGCGCAATGGCTTCGTCCACGCTTTCACGATGAGCAATGTTGTACTCGGCATAGTGGTAGCCGTAGTCGCGGGTGTGGTTGGTAAGCTTGTCTATGGTCGAGAACGGAATCAGATGGTAGCCGCCATCCAGCGTGCGGATCACCACTGAGCGGATGGTGATTTTCTCTACCGTCCCGAACAAGCCGGCCAGCTCGACAATGTCGTTCTGATTCATGCCGTTTTCCAGCTGTATGAAAATGCCGGTGATCACATCTTGCACCAGCTTTTGCGCGCCAAATCCGATCGCCAGGCCGGCAACCCCGGCGCCGGCGATCAAGGGGCCGACATTGATCCCGATCTGTGAAAGCACAATCAGGACTGTCATGGTGGCGATCACCACCGCCGCTGCATTCCTGAACAGCATCAGCAAGGTTTTCTCTCGTTCGCTGGCCTTGCGATGGCTGGTGGCGCCAAGCCGATGCTCGATAATGCTGGCGATCACAGTCCAGGTCAGTGCGGCGATGGCCAGGATGATGCCGACATGGAACAACAGCGCCACGGTGGCCTGGCCGCGGTCCGACTCCAGCCAGGAAATCAGGTCGAAGGCATGCCAGGCGTCCAGCACAACCAGCGTCACTAGCACCAGGATGGCCAGGCGCAAGGCCTTGAGCGCCATGGGTACATAAGCGTTCAGGCGAGACTCCAGCAAGGGCAGGGCGCGGCGCCAGTCGTCAGGGATGCGCAAGCGGCGGGTGGCCAAGGACGTCAGGGCTGCCGCCAGTATCATTCCCAGGGCGATGGCGGCGACCGACTGCAATGTGGCGCGTGCCATGAAGATCAAGGCATATTGCTGCGCCGCCTGGCTGACGACCAGCAGTATGGTCAGGTAGGCCAGAGCCAGCAGATGCCAGCTGCGGGCCAGTACACGAATCAATGTGCCGAAGACGGCCGCACTGGCTTGCTCGGCACGCGCGACCAGCGCCGCGCTGACATTCTTGCGGTTCTTCCAGACACCTCGTACGCCATAGATATAGACCGCCAGCATGATGAACAAGCCTGCCACCTGTCCGACCGATGGTCGGAAAATAGCTGTGGCAACGGGCACGATGACCATTAAACCGTAGCCCGTCAGTCCGATCAGCAGAGACAGCCAGTGATTCCAATACGTGGCCGACTCCGGCGATAGCGGCAGCAGACGAAGCTGCTCGTAACGCGTTGCAAATATGCCGCGCGAAACCGACTTGGCGATTTCTATCAGGACGAATGCCGTCAAGAACTGCAATGCGAATACCGTCGCCTGAACATCGCCCGCCGTGAAGGCCATGACGGCGACATAGCCTGCCAGGGCGGCAAGCAGGCTGGCGGCAACGTCAACCACAAATGCCGCGGCAACGCCCAGTAATTTACGGCCCAGGGCCAATGAAGCGAACCTGTACAGCGCGCCCGATTGCGATCGGTGGCCAGGATGGCCGGGCGTGGAGGTTACGGTGCGCGACGGGCTGTCTTTCACGATCCAGATATTCAGGCGTGCGAACACAAAACCGGCAAGCATACGCAAGATGGCGTAGGCCGCCAGAGTGGCCAGCACTGCTATCAGTAGCGCCTTCAGGGTGTTTGCCCACAACTGCGTCGAACTGCCCGGTACGCCGTCGCCCAAGGCCAAGGACTTCATGATGACTACGGTTTCGCGTAGATCGTCCACCAGTTGTGCTGTGAAGGTTTGCAAGCCGGCTGCCAGGCGCTGCGAGACAGGAACGTCGGCCGGGTCTTGCGCTGCCTGGGCTGGCACCGATGGGCGGTCTGTATCGGGTGGCAGATTGCGCAACTGCTCGATGAGCTTTTCCCGGGTCTTGTCGTTTTCAAGCAGATCTGCCAGGGCGGCGTAAGAGCCGGGATCTTGTGCGGCGGGTTCGGGCGCTGTTTGCGCCGAACTGGACGATGTGAGGACACTGCCCAGCAGTATGGCGACCGCAATGAGTGCTTGGTAAATGAATAGGCTGGTGGTGTTCTGAACAGCTTTAAAGTGCACGCGCTGGCTTCCTTTACGAGAGTTTGCTTAAGTGTCTGGACGGGCTCCGGAATCGTTCATGAAGACGACGCTGGGTTTGGTTCGTGGCAAGTCGGAGTCCGTGTCGCCGAATGCAGCCACTGCCTGGAGCATGTCTTCATCGAAGGCTTTGTCGCCGTCTTCGTCAGCCAGGCCGGTTGGCGCGAGGCCGGCAAAATCGAACAACTGCTTGTCCATCAAGTGCGTAGGCACGACCCGCGACAGTGCGCCAAACACATTCCAGGAGCGCCCCGGAAAATGCCTGTCCCATTCTGCGATCATGCGCGTGACTTCCTTGCGCTTCAGGTTTTCCTGCGATCCGCAAAGGTTGCACGGAATAATGGGAAACTGCTTCAGTGCGGCATAGGCGATCAGGTCTTTCTCGGGCACATAGGCCAGCGGCCGAATCACAATGTGCTTGCCGTCGTCCGACATGAGCTTGGGCGGCATGGCCTTCATGCGGCCGCCATAAAACAGATTCAGGAAAAATGTACCGAGAATGTCGTCGCGATGATGGCCCAGCGCGATCTTGGTGGCGCCCAGTTCGGTGGCGACCCGATACAGTATGCCGCGCCGCATGCGCGAGCATAGCGAGCACATGGTCTTGCCTTCCGGGATCACGCGCGTGACGACCGAATAGGTGTCCTGCGTTTCGATATGAAAAGGCACCCCCAGCCCGCGTAGATACTCCGGCAGTATGTGGTCGGGAAAGCCCGGCTGTTTCTGGTCCAGGTTAACGGCGATGATGTCGAAGTCGATGGGGGCGCGAGCCTTGAGCGTCAGCAAGATATCCAGCATGCCGTAGGAATCCTTGCCGCCCGAGAGGCACACCATGACTTTATCGCCGTCTTCGATCATGTTGAAATCGGTGATGGCGCGGCCGGTCTCGCGCACCAGGCGCTTGGCCAGCTTGTTGTCGTCAACTCGCTGCTTATGCGCGCGTCGGCTATCGACCGGGGCTGATGGCTGCTGAAGGTCTTGAGGAATTGCAGAGGCTGGCATGGCGATCAATAAAGGGTTTAACGGCTGCGCTGCACTTCTATGCCGACGGCTGCGCAGTCGGAAAATGCCAGCGGCTTGCTGATGCGAATACGCGCGAACTGCACTTGGGCGAATTCAGCCAGGATGCGATCGACCACGCGTTCGGTCAGCGTCTCCAGCAGGTTCACGTGGGCCCGGGTGCACTCGTCCACGATCGCGTTGCGCAGCAAGCGGTAGTCCAGCACGGTGCTGATGTTCTGGTCGTGCACTTCTTGCGTGACGTCCACGTCGAACTCTGCGTCGATGTGCAAGGGCTGTGTGGCGCGCAATTCGTGCTCCAGTATGCCGATGCGAGCGTCCAGCGCGAGTTGGGTAAAGAATATTCGGCGGGTGGGCATAATGCTGGCCTTGTAGAATTGAACGAATTGTAGTGCTTTAGGCAAGGCGGTGTATGAGCGTGGCGGGCAAAATCCATGATGCGGCAATAGTCGGCGGTGGTCCGGCGGGCGTGTCCTGCGCGATCTGGCTAGCGGGCCTGGGTCTGTCGGCTGTGGTTCTCGAGGCGGCCGGCGCGCCGGGAGGGCTGTGCCTGGGCAACCCTTTTCCGGAGAAGTGGAACGCCACCTTGCCCGGACTGACCGGCGATCAGGTTGCGGACAACCTGGCACTCAGTCTGCGTGAAGCCGATGTTCCGGTATTGCTCAATTGCAAGGTAGAGCAGGTGGCGCATACCGGTCAGCAGTTTCGGATTCATGGTCGCACCATGGAGCAGCCGCTGTCTGCGCGTTTTGTGGTGCTGGCCAGCGGCGTTCGTCCCAGAGGACTATCGGATGCAGCAGCAGGACAGCGGTACGACGGTGTGCTGGTGGGGCCAGGCCACCATGTTGTCGAGCAAGACTTCCGCGGCAAACGCGTGGCCGTGCTGGGCGGCGGCGACAACGCCTACGAGAACGCCTTGTATGCCATCGAGCATGGCGCCCAGCACGTAAAGTTGTACGCCCGCAATGTACGGGCGCAGCATCAGTTTCAGCGTAGTCTGCCGGCCGCACATGTTCATGTCGGCCCCTATCGCGCCAACCCGGTGGCGCGCACTGTGGATGGCCAGCCGTATGATTTGATCCTGGTATTTTACGGTTGGGATCCGCGGGCAGAGTTCGCCGAAAGCTTGAATCTGCAGCGCGGCGCGCGGGGCTTTATTGCCACCGACATGCTGACGGCACAAACCAGTTGCCCGGGGGTCTATGCCATCGGCGAAGTGGCTCAGCGCCAGCATCCATGCGTTGTCACGGCAATGGCCGACGGCGTTACCGCCGCCAAGGCCATACAAGCCCGGATCGAAGCTGGCGCTTAGCTGCGGTGCAGTTCGCATTCGGTCGCAAGCGGTGCATTCAGTTGCAGGTTGAACGCGCGTAATTCGTCGCGACGGAACACATGCATCAGGACCTTGCTACCCGGCTTCCATCGGGACAGCAAGCGTTCCAGCGATGCGGGGTCGCCAATTTTCAGGCCGTTTACGGCCACCAGCGTGTCGCCTGCCGACAGGCCCGCTGCGTGGGCGGCGCCGCCTTCGTAAACCGTGGCGATCTGCGTCTGGCCATGGCTGGCGCGAGGGCGGATGTCCAGCGTTGGCGCCGTGCCAGCCGACTTCCAGGTCAGCGTGATGCCTTCGTGGGCGAGCAGTGTCTCCAGCGGAACATCTTCCGTTCCGTCCACATAGCGTGCCAGGAACTCGCTTACGTCCACGCCGGTGGCCTCCTGAATCAAGGCAGCGACGGCGTCCTCGGGGATGCCCTTGCCGCCGCCCTGGTAAAAGTCCCGGCCATAGCGCTGCCACAGCAACAGCATGACGTCATCCAGCGACCGCGTCCCTTCGGTCGCCTGGCGCAAGGTCAGGTCCAGGCCCAGCGCCACAAGGGAACCTTTGGTGTAGTAGCTGACCAGTGTGTTGGGCGAGTTCTCGTCCTGCTTGTAGTAGCGGGTCCAGGCGTCAAACGAGCTTTCGGCGACGCTTTGTTTAATGCGCCCGCCGCTGCGGTGCACATTGCCGATGACCTTGCCAAGCAGCCTGAGGTAGGCCGGCTCGTCTATGACCCCGGCACGCATTAACATCAGATCGTCGTAGTACGACGTGAAGCCCTCAAACAACCACAGCAGGCGGGTATGCGTCTCGCTTTGCAGCTTGTAGGGTGCAAACACTGCGGGCTTGATGCGCTTGACGTTCCAGGTATGGAAGTACTCGTGACTGACCAGCCCGAGAAAGCTGATGTAGCCGTCTCCGGCCGGGGCTCCTACCGCCGGCAGATCCTGCCTGGATGTCATCAATGCTGTCGAGGCACGATGCTCCAGGCCGCCATAACCGTCGCCGGTGACCATGGTCATGAATACATAGCGGTCGGAACTGTCCAGAAAGGGAGGGTGGCAGCTGTCAGGTTCGAACAGGGCGATCTGCGCTTCGCAGATACGCTGCGTATCGGCGGCTATGCGCTTGAGATCCAGATTGGGGATCACGCCGGTAAAGACCATCTCGTGTTCGGCACCGTGGGCGCGAAAGCTGACCACTTGCGGTGTGCCCATTTCGATGGGGTGATCGATCAGGGCGTCGTAATCAGGCGCCCGATACATGCCAAAGCCATGCCGCTTTGCCGCCAAGGGGTGGCCGACGGCTTCCGGCAGGCTGGTGTAGACCTTCCAGCGCCGCGTATGAGGGGGCGGGAGGATATGCACATGGCAGGGGGTGGCTTCGCTGCCGTTGACTGCAAGAAACACGCTGGTGCCGTTGATGAAGGCATGGGTTTCGTCTACATGGGCGCCGCGCACGGACAGATCCCAGGCATAGACCACGTACTCGACGACCAGCGGGCCGGAGCAGGGCGCGGAGCGCCACTGGTGGTTGCCGATCTTGACGATGTCCACTGGCTGATCGTCGCTGGCTGCGCTTATCGTTTCTATTTGCCGGGAGAAATCCCGGATAAGATAGCTGCCAGGAATCCAGGCGGGCATCGTCAGGATTTGCCCTGCCGGGTCGGGAGCCTCGATGGTCAGGTTTATTTTAAGTCGATGGCCCGACGGATCGAAGGGCGTTACGGTATAAAGTATGGATAGTTTCATTTCCCTATATTACTTTGCAACAAGGAGGCCGCATGGATGCGCCATTGGTAAAAACAGAGGTCCGCGGACGTGTGGCCCTGCTTACGCTTAACCGCCCGCAAGCGCTTAATGCACTCAGCAACGAGGTTATTGATCAGCTTGCGCAAGCCATGCGCGACTTCGATGCAGACGAGAATATCGGCGCCATGGTGCTTACCGGCAGCGACAAGGCTTTTGCCGCCGGCGCGGATATCGCCGCGATGCAGGGCTGGTCGTACATGGACGTGTACAAGCAGGATTACCTGGGCGGCAACTGGGAGTCCCTGAAGCACATCCGCAAACCCATCATTGCCGCCGTGGCGGGGTACGCCCTGGGTGGCGGGTGCGAGCTGGCCATGCTGTGCGACTTTATTATCGCGGCCGAGAACGCCCGCTTCGGGCAGCCTGAAATCAAGCTGGGGGTCATCCCCGGCTATGGTGGCACCCAGCGCCTGCCTCGTGCGATCAGTAAAGCCAAGGCCATGGATCTGGTCCTGACGGCCCGCATGATGGACGCCAACGAAGCCGAGCGCGCCGGGCTGGTCTCGCGCGTTGTTCCGCTGGAACGCATGCTGGATGAAGCCATCGAGGCGGCAACCATCATTGCTTCCATGTCGCTGCCCTCGGTCATCATGGCCAAAGAGTGCGTCAACATGGCCTACGAGGGCTCGCTGAATGAAACCTTGATGTTCGAGCGACGTAATTTTCATGCCTTGTTCGCCACCGACGATCAAAAAGAGGGCATGAAGGCCTTTGTCGAAAAGCGTAAGCCCGACTTTAAACATCAGTAAAAGATTGTTAAGGCTGGCACCCGGCTGCCAGCCTTGCCCTCCAGCTTAGGCAAGCTTACCGCTTGCTTAAAGTCCCAAAATAAAGCTATACTTTATTGGTTTGACGCAAGATAGCCATGGATTGGCAGCAAGGAAAAACCCCACAGTTAGTGCTTACCGATGCAGACCGCTTAGCTATAAAGAAGCGCGCCAGCACGGGTATCATGCGCACGCTTGTAGCGCAGGCAGTCATGCTTGTTGCGGCAGTTGCGGGGTCCTGGATAGTCGCTGGCAGTTACGCCGCACTTTCAGCTTTGCTTGGTGGTTTGGCGTACCTTTTGCCGAACAGTCTTTTTGCGCTGCGCTTGCTTTTAGGCGTAATTGGTCCGGTCAGTACCAGCCCAATTACGTTTTTTGTAGGCGAGGCCTTTAAGCTGGGTTCTGCCGTAGGCATACTTGGCTTGGCCGTGTGGCTGGGGCAGGGTTGGCTGGTGTGGCCGGCCATGCTTATTGGGCTGTTATGTGTTTTAAAAGGCTATGTGCTTTTGCTGGTGTTTCGCAAGCTGCCATAGTTTTTTTTATGTTTTAATCATGGGCCTCGTACGCTCGTTAACCGGATAAGGGTTCAGATGGCTGCTAGTGATCTTTCGCCACAGTCTGAGTACATTCAGCACCACTTGGTTCACTTGAACAATATCGGTGCCAAGCAATCGCTCATCGCAGACTTCAACGTTGTCAATTACGACTCCCTCTTCTGGTCCATCCTGACCGGCCTTATCGTTATCTTCATATTGTGGCGCATGGCCAAGCGCGCCAGCACCGGTGTTCCTGGCCGCGGCCAGATGTTCGTTGAAACCCTGGTCGATATGGTCGAAGACCAGGCCAAGGGCATTGTCCCGAACGAAGCCTCCCGTCGTTATGTGTCGCCCCTGGCGCTTACCGTGTTCTTGTGGATCATCCTCATGAACGCGCTGGACCTTATCCCGGTTGATGCACTGCCGTGGTTCTTCAAGGTTACCGGCCTGGGCGCCGAGCACTCCGACATACTGTACCACCACCGCATTCTGCCAACCGCCGACCTGAACGTGCCCATGGGCATGGCCTTGGGCGTGCTCATGCTGATGTTCTATTACGGCATCAAAATCAAGAGCCCCGGCGGTTTCGTCAAGGAACTCTTCACAGCGCCCTTCCATGCCCCCGGCCTGGGCGGCATCCTGCTGGCTCCATTCAACTTCTTCCTGAACGCCATCGAGTACGTCGCCAAGCCAGTGTCACTGGGTATGCGGTTATTCGGCAACATGTTTGCTGGCGAACTGATTTTCATGTTGATCGCTCTGCTGGGCGGGGCATGGACCGGATTTAATGGCGTGAGCCTGGGTATGGGCGTAGGACACGTCCTTGCAGGGTCGGTATGGGCAATTTTCCACATACTGATCGTGTTGCTGCAGGCATTCATTTTCATGATGCTGACTCTCGTTTACCTGGGACAGGCGCACGAAGGCCATTAATAGTTTTCGGTCCGGGCTCAGCCCGGCCGGGGCGCAAGATTCTCTTGCATTGCATTTTCTTTTGAACTTTTTGATTACACGGTTTTTAACCAAGGAGTTGTTATGACCAACGTTGCTTTCGTTGCTCTGGCTTGCGGTCTTATTATCGGTCTTGGCGCTATTGGCGCATGTATCGGTATCGGTTTGATGGGTGGTAAGTACCTCGAAGCTTCGGCTCGTCAGCCCGAGTTGATGAATGCCTTGCAGACCAAGATGTTCCTGTTGGTTGGTCTGATCGACGCGGCCTTCCTGATCGGTGTTGGTCTGGCCATGTTGTTCGCATTTGCGAACCCGTTCGTAGGCTAAGTGTTGCAGCCCGCCTCGATGGCGGGTTAAGCAGCCGCAGGCGGGATACTCGCCGCCGCGGCTTGGACATCAGGTGTCATGCAGCCGTGCTGTCTGGCACAAGTGGTATTAAAGGGAAACGACCGTGAATTTAAACGCGACTCTCTTTTTTCAGATGCTCGTGTTTTTCGTATTGGCCTGGTTCACGATGAAATTCGTGTGGCCGCCTCTTACGAAAGCCATGGATGATCGACGTCAGAAAATTGCCGACGGCCTTGCTGCCGCCGACAAGGGTAAGGCCGACCTGGCCCAGGCCCAGGCGCGTATCAGCCTGATCGAAGCGTCTGCAAAAACAGAAAACCATGCCCGCATGGTCGAGGCCGAGAAGCAGGCTGCGGCTCTTATCGAACAGGCTCGTCGCGAAGGCGAAGTCGAGAAAGCGCGCATTGTCGCGCAAGCCCAGCAAGACGCGGCCCAAGAGGTACAGCGTGTGCGTGAAAGCTTGCGTGCCGACGTTGCACTTCTGGCGGTCAAGGGTGCAGAACAGATTCTCAAACGAGAAGTCGATGCACAGGCACATGCCGAGCTGCTTACCCAGCTTAAGGCTCAACTCTAAACTCGAGGCAAGCCATGGCTGAACTATCGACTATTGCCAGACCTTATGCCGAAGCGCTTTTTGCCTCGGCACGTCAAAGCCCGAACGGATTGACGCAGTGGTCTGAATTGTTGTCCGAGCTTGGTCATGTCGCCAGCCAGGACGACGTGCGCGAAGCGCTGACCGATCCCAGGCTGAACGTTGCGCAACGCACCGAGCTGTTTGCGGGCCTGGTCAAGACTCCGCTTACTTCCGAAGGGCGCAACCTGATCGAACTGCTGGTCAGCAATCACCGCATACTGGTGTTGCCGCAAATCGCCGAGCAATTCGATCACCTGAAGAACGAGCACGAAGGTACAGCGTTGGCTGAAATACGCAGCGCCTTTGCGCTAGACGACACGCAAGTCCAGCAGCTTGTCGCCGGGCTTGAAAAGAAGTTTGGCCTCAAATTGAAGCCGGCCGTTACCGTCGATGCCGACTTGATCGGCGGCGTTCGTGTGACCGTCGGCGACCAAGTACTTGATACTTCTGTGCGTGCCCAGTTGGCTCGCATGCGCGACACTCTGGCCGCCTGACGCGCGCCAGATAACAGGATTCCAGGAGTCTGAACATGCAACTTAACCCGTCAGAGATCAGCGAACTGCTCAAGGCCCGTATTGAAGGCCTGGGCGCGTCGACCGACGTACGTACGCAAGGCACGGTCGTTTCCGTGACCGACGGTATTACCCGTATCCACGGCTTGTCCGATGTGATGCAAGGCGAAATGCTTGAATTCCCGAATAACGTGTTCGGACTTGCGCTCAACCTCGAGCGTGATTCTGTCGGCGCGGTTATTTTGGGCGACTACACCAGCGTCTCCGAAGGCGATCCGGTAAAAACCACCGGCCGCATTCTGGAAGTACCGGTAGGTCCGGAACTGCGCGGCCGTGTGGTCGACGCATTGGGTGTGCCTATTGATGGCAAGGGTCCCATCAACGCCAAGCTTACTGACATCATCGAAAAAGTCGCCCCAGGCGTGATCGCCCGTAAATCGGTTTCGCAGCCTCTGCAAACCGGTATCAAGGCGATCGACTCCATGGTGCCGATTGGTCGCGGTCAGCGCGAGCTGATCATTGGCGACCGCCAGACCGGTAAAACGGCTGTTGCCGTCGACACCATCATCAGCCAGAAGGGCAAGAACGTTACCTGCGTGTACGTTGCCATCGGCCAGAAGGCGTCCACCATCAGCAACGTCGTACGCAAGCTTGAAGAGCACGGCGCACTGGAATACACCATTATTGTGGCTGCAGCGGCGTCCGACTCGGCTGCCATGCAGTACCTGTCGGCCTACTCGGGCTGCACCATGGGCGAGTATTTCCGCGACCGCGGCGAAGACGCCCTGATCATTTACGACGACTTGACCAAGCAAGCCTGGGCCTATCGTCAGGTATCGCTGTTGCTGCGCCGTCCTCCCGGCCGCGAAGCCTACCCTGGCGACGTGTTCTATCTGCACTCCCGCCTGCTCGAGCGCTCCGCGCGCGTCAACGAAGACTACGTCGAGAAATTCACCAACGGCGAAGTCAAGGGCAAGACCGGTTCTCTCACCGCGCTACCCATCATCGAGACGCAAGCTGGCGACGTTTCCGCTTTCGTACCGACCAACGTCATTTCCATCACTGACGGCCAGATCTTCCTGGAAACCGACTTGTTCAACGCTGGTGTGCGTCCCGCCATCAACGCTGGTATCTCGGTATCCCGGGTGGGTGGTGCTGCCCAAACCAAGGTCATCAAGAAGTTGGCCGGCGGTATTCGCACCGACTTGGCGCAGTATCGCGAGCTTGCCGCTTTCGCCCAGTTTGCCTCCGACCTTGACGACGCCACGCGTCGTCAGCTCGAGCGCGGCAAACGCGTGGTCGAACTGCTCAAGCAGCCTCAGTACCAGCCGCTACAGGTATGGGAACTTGCCGTCACGCTGTTCGCGGTCAATAACGGCTACCTTGACGACCTCGAAGTCGAGCAGATCCTGCCTTTCGAGAAAGCACTGAAAGATTTCCTGAAGTCCAAGCACGACGACATGATTCAGCGCATCGAAGACACCAAGGAACTGTCCAAGGACGACGAGGCAAGCCTGGTTGCAGCCATACAAGAGTTCAAAAAGCACGGTGCTTTTTAAGGTTTAGTGGCGGGGGATGACGCGGCATTGGCTTCGTCATTCACACATACGGTGGGGCTTACGCAAGTCGCCCCGCTATAACGCCCTTTCAGGAAAGAGCGATGGCCGGAATTAAGGAAATTCGAACCAAGATCAAGAGCGTGCAAAACACGCGCAAGATCACCAAAGCCATGGAGATGGTGGCGGCATCCAAGATGCGCAAGGCGCAAGAGCGGATGCGTGCCGGCCGTCCCTATGCAACCAAGGTGCGCGATATCGCAGCACACTTGATGGGGGCCAACCCCGACTACACGCATCCTTACATGATCGAGCGCAGCGACATTCGCGGCGTCGGCATCGTGGTCATTACGACCGACAAGGGTTTGTGCGGCGGGTTGAACACCAACATCATGCGTCTGGTGCTTGCACGCCTGAAAGCGTTCGAGCAAAAAGGCATTTCGGTTCAGACCACTGCCCTGGGCAACAAGGGCGCCAGTCTGCTAAGCCGTATCGGTGCAAACCTGGTGTCCCAGGAAGTGCAGCTGGGCGACACGCCCAACCTGGACCGCCTGATCGGCGCCATCAAGGTGCAGATCGATGATTTCATAGACGGCAAGATCGACGCCGTCTATCTGGCGACCAATCGCTTCGTCAATACGATGAAGCAAGACCCAACCTTCATTCGCCTGTTGCCGCTGCCCAGCGGTCTGGCCGATCCGTTTCAGGCTGATGGCGGCGACGATGCCGACGGCCAGGACGGCGTGATCAAGTCAGAATACGGCTGGGACTACATCTACGAACCCGACTCCAAGACCGTCATCGACGATCTGCTGATGCGCTACGTGGAAGGGTTGGTGTATCAGGCAGTGGCCGAAAATATGGCGTCCGAGCAGTCTGCCCGGATGGTCGCCATGAAGGCAGCGTCGGACAATGCCAAGAAAGTCATCGGCGAGCTCGAGCTGGTCTATAACAAGACCCGCCAGGCCGCTATTACCAAAGAGATTTCAGAAATCGTGGGGGGCGCTGCCGCTGTTTAAGTTTTAACAGAAGGCATCCCGTCAAAGTTATTTAGCAAGGACTAAACATGAGCAACGGTACCATCGTTCAGTGCATCGGCGCCGTGGTGGATATTCAGTTCCCCCGCGACACCATTCCCAAGATTTACGACGCGCTCAAGCTCGTCGACACCAGCTCGGATTTCGCCGAAGCCGGCCTTACCTTCGAAGTGCAGCAGCAATTGGGCGACGGCGTCGTCCGCACCATTGCCATGGGCTCTTCCGACGGTCTGCGTCGCGGCATGGAAGTGGCCAACTCCGGCGCGCCGATCTCGGTGCCTGTCGGTGAGGGCACCCTGGGTCGCATCATGGACGTGCTGGGTCGTCCGATCGACGAGCGCGGCCCCATCGAGGGCAACGAAACACGCGCCATCCACCAGAAGGCGCCCAAGTTCGACGAACTTTCGCCTTCGGTCGAATTGCTCGAAACCGGCATCAAGGTTATTGACCTGGTTTGCCCGTTTGCCAAGGGCGGCAAGGTCGGCCTGTTCGGCGGCGCCGGTGTGGGCAAGACGGTCAACATGCTCGAGCTCATCAACAACATCGCCAAGGCGCACAGCGGCTTGTCAGTGTTTGCTGGCGTGGGCGAGCGCACTCGCGAAGGCAACGACTTCTATCACGAAATGGCAGAAGCCGGCGTCATTCAGCTGGATAACCTGAAGGAATCCAAGGTCGCGATGGTGTTCGGTCAGATGAACGAGCCTCCTGGGAACCGTCTGCGCGTTGCGCTGTCGGGCCTCACCATGGCCGAGAAATTCCGTGACGAAGGCCGCGACATCCTGTTCTTCGTCGACAACATCTACCGCTACACGCTGGCCGGAACCGAAGTGTCCGCACTGCTGGGCCGTATGCCTTCCGCGGTGGGCTACCAGCCAACGCTGGCCGAAGAAATGGGCCAGTTGCAAGAGCGCATTACATCGACCAAAACGGGTTCCATTACGTCCATCCAGGCCGTTTACGTTCCTGCCGATGACTTGACCGACCCCTCGCCAGCCACGACTTTCCAGCACTTGGACTCCACCGTTGTGTTGTCCCGCGACATCGCCGCTCTGGGTATCTACCCGGCCGTCGACCCGCTCGACTCCACCAGCCGCCAGCTTGATCCTCAAGTCGTCGGTGAAGAGCACTACAGTGTTGCCCGCGGTGTACAGCAAACCTTACAGCGCTATAAAGAGCTGCGCGACATTATCGCCATTCTTGGCATGGACGAACTTTCGCCCGAAGACAAGCAGGCGGTGGCTCGTGCTCGCAAGATCCAGCGCTTCCTGTCGCAGCCCTTCCACGTGGCAGAAGTGTTTACCGGCTCGCCCGGCAAATACGTTCCGCTGGCGGAAACCCTGCGCGGCTTCAAGATGATCGTTGAAGGCGAATGCGATGCTTTGCCCGAACAGGCTTTCTACATGGTCGGTTCTATCGACGAAGCATTCGAAAAAGCCAAGAAACTCCAATAAGGATTAAACATGGCCAACTTGCATGTTGACGTTGTCAGCGCAGAAGAATCGATATTCGCCGGCGAGGCGAAGTTCGTGACGCTGCCTGGCGAGGCGGGCGAGCTGGGCATACTGCCCGGCCACACCCCGCTTATTTCGCGGATCCGTCCCGGAACGGTCAAGATCGTTCTGGCCGATGAGACTGAAGTCAGCATCTTTGTTGCAGGCGGTATTCTCGAGATCCAACCGGGTACCGTAACGGTGTTGTCCGATACGGCCATCCGTGCGGAAGATCTTGACGAAGCCAAGGCCCTGGAAGCGCGCAAGCGCGCCGAAGAGGCATTGCGCAATACCACCGACAAGGCTGACATCGCTGTCGTGGAAGCCGAGCTGGCCATGTTGGCTGCTCAGGCCGCTGCAGCGCGCTCGCTTCGGCAAACCCGCCGCCAGCACTGATCCTGTCGCGGCATGCCCCCACGGGGCTGCCACCAAGCCGGCGCCTCGCACTTGCGGGGCGTTTGCTTTTTGCGCCGAAGGCTTTGCGCCATTCGTGCCCGTCTCGGCGTAGGTAGTTGCCGAGTTAACAGTATTCCGGATTGTTGTAGCAAGCGAGCCTCACTATGCTGGCTCTACCGCTACGCTTCAACTATCAGGAGATCACCATGAGGGAACGTCTGGATTGCGCAGTGCTAAGTACGCCATGCTGCTTCGATTGGCTAGGGCCCTGGCTGGGTCCGCATGCCGCGGGCAAGCTGCAGTTGCATCCGCTGGACGGCTGCAACGCCACCGTCGACAGCGTCGAGTCGGCGCGGCTCCTTGCCGCCTCGTCCATGCGCTTGCGCCGCTACGATGCCTGCCTGATACCCGTCAACGAAAGCAATCTGGCTTGGGCGCGCACCAGTTTATCGATGGCAAAGGGGGCATTGCACACGCCGGTCGTTGCGCTGGTCCGCAACCTGAAGGCCGCCGCCCTGGACGACCTGCACACACTGGGCCTGGCCGATTTCGTACGCGACCCCTTGTGCATAGAAGAGCTCCGCGCTCGTATCGAGCGCCTGCTGGATGGCAATCGTTACTTGGCAAGCCCGCCGGCTGCCACGTCGTCCATTTCCGAAAACCGGGCGAACTACACCCGCATGGCGGGCTTGGCGGGCCCGCTTACTCAAGAAGCACTGTGTGCCACCATACTGGACCGCAGCGGTACCGAGCTCGAAGCGTTCGCCATTGCGTCAGCCTCGCGCTGTGCGACCACGCGCGAGTCCTTCCGCGCCGCCAAAAGCCAGGTTATCGAGCGCTTCGAACGCGCCTACATCACTGCGGCGCTGGGCCGACACTCCGGCAATATCGCCATGGCCGCGCGCGCTGCGCAAAAACACCGACGAGCTTTTTGGGCGCTGATGCGCAAGCACGATATCGACGCTGCGCCGTTCCGTGCCGAAGCCGTCCCCAACCACCCCGGAGACGGGTAAAATCAATGGTCTTGCAATAAGGATAACCGTGACTACACCGACTTTGAAAAACGATGTGTTCCTGCGTGCGCTCATGCGCGAACCCGTACCTTATACGCCTATCTGGATGATGCGCCAGGCTGGTCGCTATCTGCCCGAGTACAATGAGACCCGCGCAAAGGCTGGCTCTTTCCTCGCCTTGGCGCAAAATCGCGAGTACGCTTGCGAGGTCACGCTACAGCCGCTCATGCGCTTCGATCTGGACGCAGCCATCCTGTTCTCAGACATCCTCACGGTTCCTCATGCCATGGGGCTGGGGCTGGACTTCGTGGCCGGTGAAGGCCCGAAGTTTGCCCACCCCGTACGCAACGAAGACGACGTCAAGCGCCTGGCCGTACCCGACCTTGCACGCCTGCAGTATGTTTTCGATGCCATCACGCTTATTCGCAAAGAGCTCGACGGCAAAGTGCCGCTTATCGGCTTTGCAGGCAGCCCCTGGACGGTAGGCTGCTATATGGTCGAAGGCCAGGGCTCTGATGACTATCGCCTGATCAAAACCATGCTGTACAGCCGCCCCGATCTCCTGCATCGCATGCTGGAAGTCAATGCCCTGGCTACGCAGCAGTACCTCAATGCTCAGATCCAGGCGGGTGCTCAAGCTGTCATGATCTTCGACAGTTGGGGCGGGGCGCTGGCCGATGGGCATTTCCAGGAATTTTCGCTGGCATACACTCGCAAGGTTGTAGACGGACTTATCCGCGAACACGAAGGACGGCGGGTGCCGGTCATCGTCTTTACCAAGGGTGGTGCATTGTGGCTGGAAGATATCGCCGGCCTGGGTTGTGACGCTGTAGGGCTGGACTGGACGGCCAACTTGGCCAAAGCGCGGCAACGCACGGGCGATGCGGTCGCATTGCAGGGCAACCTTGATCCCATGGCGCTGTTCGGCGGAGACGCCGCAATCCGCCGCGAAGTTCGTCGCGTCATCGACGACTTCGGCACAGTAGGGGCGGGCGGGCACGTGTTCAACCTGGGCCACGGAATATCCCGATTTACGCCGCCTGCTGCGGTCAGCACACTGGTTGACGAGGTCCATACTTATAGTCGCGGCAAGCACTAAATCTTTTGCCCGGCAACAGGTAAAACCCCTATTTTTTTATGCTGCGGGTGCCGGTTGTGCACAATTTTCGGTGCTCTGCAGCATTTGGTATTACTGTTCAGTTACGCTTTCGGAATGCCTCACAAGCTATTGAAAAATATAAGTAATTAGCTCGTGTGGCACAGCAATTCGCTTATTACAGTGCGGGGTAGGTTGACTTTCCACATCTTATGACCAAGCTTTTCCCCAAAGTTATCCACAGGGGAGGGGCACGGGCGCTAAGTCCAGGTCCAGCAATCATTTATACGTCTAAGCCAGAATTTACTTGAAGTATCCATGCCCACTGAATCCTCGATTGGTTTGTCGTCGCCGGTTGCTGCCGGCCCGGTAGCACCCGGGGTTTATTGCTTGCGGGTGGCGGTGGATGTGCCGCTCTTGGCCTTGTTCGACTACTTGTCGACAGTGCCGGTCGAGGTCGGGGTCAGGGTTATTGTGCCCTTTGGCCGGCGCAAGGTGGTGGGGGTGGTGGTCGGCTTGCCGGAGGCCCCCGCTATTGATATTGCCTTGGTCAAAGAAATAGACCAGGTGCTTGACGACACACCGCCTTTGTCGGCCGATTGGTTACGGATGGCGTCATTTGCTGCGCAGTACTATCAACGCCCGCTCGGCGAGGTCATATTGCCCGCACTGCCCACCGCGCTGCGCAAGGTGTCGGCTTACCAAGGAAAACTGTCGGCAGGTGGACCGGTGCAGCGCCTGGACAATCGCAAGCCAGTTGCGCGGCGCGACGTCCCGCCCGACGTTCCACCACAACTGAATGCCGAGCAGGCCGCTGCGGCCACCGCCATTGCTGCGTTGCGGCAACATAAAACGGTAATGCTGCATGGCGTCACAGGTAGCGGCAAGACCGAAGTCTATCTGCACGCGGCTCAACAAGTACTGGCTCGCGGCAAGCAGGTGCTGTTCATGGTGCCCGAAATCAACCTTACGCCGCAGTTGGAACGGTCGCTACGCGCGCGCCTGGCCAGCGTGGCCGGATCAGGCGCCTTGGCGGTCATGCACAGCGGCTTGTCCGATGGCGAGCGCTTGCGAGCGTGGCTGCAAGTACAGCGGGGCCAGGCCCGCGTGCTGCTCGGAACCCGACTGTCGATTTTTGCGCCCATGCCCGAACTGGGCATGATCATCGTCGACGAAGAGCACGACACCTCATACAAGCAGCAAGATGGGCTGCGTTATTCGGCCCGCGACCTTGCCGTCTGGCGCGGTAGCGACCTGAACATACCGGTGGTGCTGGGTTCGGCGACGCCCTCGCTGGAAAGCTGGAATCACGCGCAAACCGGTCACTACCTGCGCTACACGCTTGCGCAGCGCGCACGCGATGTCGCGCTGCCTGAAGTGCGGCTGGTGGACACGCGCCGACTGGCATTGCAGCAGGGGTTTTCGCCGCAACTGATCAAAGCCATCGGCGAACGGCTGGCGGCCAAAGAGCAGGCCCTGGTTTTCCTTAACCGACGGGGTTATGCGCCGGTACTGAATTGTTCTTCTTGCGGGTGGGTCAGCCAATGCCCCCGTTGTACCGCGTATACCGTGCTGCACCGGGCAGGTGCGCGGCGCAATATATTGCAGTGCCATCATTGCGGTCATCAGGCGCGCGTTCCTGCTGCATGTCCCGAGTGCGGCGACCAGGACCTAAAACCCATGGGGCGAGGCACCCAGCGGGTAGAAGAGCATTTAGCCGAGCTTTTTCCGCAGGCGCGTATTGCCCGCATCGATGCCGACAGCACCCGACTCAAAGGCAGCGCCGCGGCGCTTTTTGCCCGCATACACGCCGGCGAGTTCGACCTGTTGGTCGGCACCCAAATGGTTGCGAAAGGCCACGACTTCGCCAACCTGGGCCTGGTCGGCGTGCTGAATGCCGATGCCATGCTGTTTGCTCAAGATTTCCGTGCGCCCGAGCGCTTGTTTGCGCAACTGATGCAGGTGGCCGGGCGCGCAGGCCGCCACGTAAAGGGCGGGCAGGTCATCATCCAGACCGATTACCCCGAGCAGGCGGTCTATCAGGCCCTCATACGTCACGACTATCCCGGCTTTGCAGGCTATGGGCTGGACGAGCGCAAGGCGGTGGGCTTGCCGCCTTATGCCTATCAGGCTTTGCTTACGGCCGAGGCCCGGCAGTTGGCCGCGGCGCTGGACTTCCTGGCCAGCGCGCGCCGGCTTCCGGCGGAACAGGCTACGATGTACGAGGCCCTTGATGCCATTACGCTCTACGATCCCGTACCCTTGCGGGTGGTCCGGGTGGCCAATGTCGAGCGCGCACAATTGCTGGTTGAAAGCACCAATCGCCGTGCCCTGCAACAGTTCCTGACGACCTGGTCGGCTGCGCTGGCAGGGCTCGCGCGGGACTTTCGCGTGCGCTACAACCTTGAAGTCGATCCGCTGGAAATCTAGGAACATTCTTGAGTACGTCTGGCCACACCGTAGCCTCCGATATGAACGCCATGCAGCGCCAGGCGGTGCTGTATCTGGACGGCCCGTGCCTGGTGCTGGCCGGCGCCGGTAGCGGCAAGACCAGGGTGATCACTCAAAAAATTGCTTACCTGTTGCGCGAGTGCGCCTATCCGGCACGCCATGTGGTGGCGCTTACCTTTACCAACAAGGCCGCGCGCGAGATGAACGAGCGCGTGAAGATGCTGGTGGACGCCAAGCTTGCCAAGGGATTAACGGTTAGTACTTTTCATTCGCTGGGCTTGCGCTTCCTGCGCGAAGAGGCGCGTCATGCCGGCCTGAAGGCCAGCTTTTCCATTCTGGACGCCACCGACGCGCTGGCCATTATTCAAGAGCTGCTGGCCACCACCGACAAGGCCCGCCTGCGTGCCGTGCAGCAAAATATCTCGTTGTGGAAGAACCAGTTGATGGACCCGGATGCCGCGGATCGTGCAGCGGCCAGCCCCAGCGAGATCGAAGCCGCCAGAGTGTATCGCAGCTACAGCGCTACCTTGTCGGCTTATCAGGCGGTCGACTTCGATGACCTGATCCGCTTGCCGGCGCTATTGCTTGAAACCAATGCTGAAGTGCGCCAGCGCTGGCAGGCCCGTGTGCACTACCTGTTGGTCGACGAATACCAGGACACCAATGTTTGCCAATACCGCTTGGTCCAATGGCTGACCGGCGATCGTGCCATGTTTACCGCTGTTGGTGATGACGATCAGGCGATCTACGCCTGGCGCGGCGCGACAGTGCAGAACCTGGCCAATCTAACTACCGATTACCCCAATCTGCAAATCATCAAGCTCGAGCAGAACTACCGCTCGGTGCAGCGCATTCTGTCGGCCGCCAACCAAGTGATCAGCAAGAATCCGAATCTGTTCGGCAAGAAGTTGTGGTCCAACCTTGGGGTCGGTGAGCCCATACAGGTTACGCCCATGGACACCGAGGACGTCGAGGCCGAGTCAATTGCCGTGCGCCTGTCGGCCGCGCGTTTCGAGCGGCGCGCCGAATGGCGTGACTTCGCGGTGCTTTATCGCAGCAATCATCAGGCACGTGCCTTGGAACAGGCGCTGCGCAATCTACGCATCCCGTACACCATATCTGGCGGGCAAAGCTTTTTTGACAAGGCCGAGATCCGCGATATCCTTGCCTACTTGCGCCTGATCGCCAACGACAGCGACGATCCGGCTTTCATACGGGCGGTCACGACGCCGCGTCGAGGCGTTGGGCAAAGCACCTTGCAGACCTTGGGCCAGTTCGCCAGCGAACGGCAGTTGTCCTTGTTTGAAGCGGTGTTCGAGATCGGCGCCAGCGACAAGCTGGCCACCAAGCAGTTGGAGCCGCTGCAGACTTTCGGCCAGTTCATCCAGCGTATCCAGACGCGGGCCGGGCGCAAAGGAAGCTTGCAGTTGGCCCCCGCCGCGCAAGCCAGCCTGTTGGCTGGAGACCTGCCCGCCTCAGCCGCGATCGGCGTCGACGGCGCCACGGAAGACAGTCCGGGCGCCATATTGGATGAACTCGTCAGCAATATTCAATATGAGCGCTATCTTTACGATACGCTCGAAGAGAAGCCGGCCCAGACGCGTTGGCAGAACGTGCTCGAGCTTGTTGGCTGGCTGACACGCAAAGCCGAGGAAGACGGTCTGAACTTGCTCGAATTGGTGCAGCACGTTGCTTTGGTCACGATGCTCGAGCGCAACGACGATGACGATCCCGACGCGGTCAAGCTGTCGACCCTGCATGCCTCCAAGGGCCTGGAGTACCCTCACGTTTATCTGGCAGGCGTCGAAGAGGGCTTGCTGCCCCATCTTGGCCGGGACGAAGAAGACGCCGACCCCGCCGCCGCGGCTGAGTCGCTGGCGCTGCGCATACAGGAAGAACGGCGGCTGATGTATGTGGGCATTACCCGGGCGCAGCGCAGTTTGCACCTAAGCTGGTGCAAGAAGCGACGTCGAGCCCGGGAAGATCTGGTGCGAGAGCGCTCTCGCTTCATCGAGGAAATGGGTCTGGCCGAGCTTACGGTTACGGAAGACCCGGCGGCAACGGCGCTAAGTCCCAAAGATCGATTGGGCATGCTCAAGGCCATGCTGAACAGCAAATAAAAAGCCTGCCACAACAGGCAGGCTCGCAATCACAAGAATTCGGAGGGCGCTAGAGCGCGCCCAGATTGTTACCAGTACGAGCGTGAATAGCGCGAGTCTTTAGCGCGTGCTTCGTTCAGGGCTTCAGTTACGTCGATCATGTATGCGAAGAACCAGCTACCGGCTTTCCGCAAGGAACCAAGAGCGTTTTTGGTCAGTGCCGTGAAGGATAAGGACTCGCCGCTGTTCAGAGCCTGACGCATCAAATCGCGCTCAAGAGAGTCATTCAAGCGAGTGTACTGATTGATGGAAAGATCTGACATGGTGTCTACCTATTGATGTTATGTCTGGCACAGAACAGGATGTTTTGTGCTGACAAGTCCATTATAGGGTTTACCCTAGGATTAAAGCAAGGGTAAACCCTAGGCCATCAATAAAGTGTCGTGTTTCCGCAGCTTATGTAGCGAGATGACATGGATCAAGCTTCTGGCGCCTTCCTTTTACTTAAGAAACTCGCGAAAGCCGCTTGCGCTTCATCGGATACCAGGCGGCGTCCAAACAGGGTTTTTTCCCGGTCAAAGGCATGCCCTAGTGCCGCGCGCTGGCTTTCCTGCAGGATTTTCTTGGCCTCCCGCAGAGCCTGTGCCGGTTGCGCTGTCAGGGCATGGGCCGTGTTTGTAGCGTGCTCGAGCGCCATGCCGGCCGGAACGGCCTGGGTAATGAAGCCGCTGTCTTGTGCTTCCTGAGCCGAAAAGGGCTTTCCGAGCAGTAGCCATTCAGCGGCGCGCCGAGCACCCACCAGTTGTGCCAGCAACAGGCTGGATCCGCCTTCGGGACTGAGCCCCAGCGAAACAAACGGCATGGCGAACGTGGCGGTGTCGCCGGCATAGACGAAGTCGCAATGCTGCAGCAGGGTGACCCCTACCCCGATGGCCGCGCCCTCGACGGCGGCCACCACCGGTACGTCTATGCTTGCCAGCGTACGCAGGAACGAGAGCGCCGGGCTGTCTTCCACGCTGCGCGCGCCGCGGAACTCCGACACATCATTGCCTGAAGTGAAATACCCCTGCGCCCCCGTCAGGATAATTGCGCTGCAAGAGGCATCAGCCTGTGCCGCCTGCAGGCTGTCTTCCAACTGGCGATACATGACATTGTTCAGCGCGTTGCGTCTTTCAGGGCGGTTGATAAGCAGTGTTACGCAGGCGCCGCTGCGGCTGGTTTCTATCATGCGCAAGCCCCTTCGCTTTCGAGGGCCAGACTTTTGCGAGCCTGATGGTATTCGCGCTTCAGGTTCTCGACGATTTCGTCCACGGCAAGTATTTGCTCGATAGCAGCCACGCCTTGGCCGGCGCCCCAGATGTCGCGCCATGGCTTGCTGCGCGTGGTGCCGAAGTTGGCGCCTGCACTGCCGGCCTTGTCCAGTTGGTCGGGATCCAGGCCCGCCGCAAGAATACTGGCCCTGAGGTAGTTGCCCGGGATGCCGGTAAAGTAAGGGGTATAGATGACATCGCTGGCGCGCGCCTGTACCAGCATGTCTTTATAGGCGTCTACCGCGCGGGCTTCGCGGCTGGCAATGAAGCGCGTGCCGATGTAGGCGAAGTCGGCGCCCATGGCCCGGGCAGCCAATACGTCGCTGCCGCGCGATATGGCGCCAGACAAGGCGATAGGCCCGTCGTACATGCGCCGAACTTCGGCCATGAGGGCAAAGGGGCTAAGGGTGCCGGCATGCCCGCCAGCCCCCGAACACACCAGTATCAGCCCGTCCACGCCTGCCTCCAGCGCCTTCTCGGCATGGCGCAGGGTGGTAATGTCGTGGAAGACCTTGCCGCCCCAGCCGTGTATGGCCTTGACGACATCCCCGGGCGCGCGCAGGCTGGTGATGATCAGCGGCACCTTATGCTGTGCGCACACATCCAGATCGTGCTCCAGGCGGTCGTTGGACTTATGGATGATGTGGTTGATGGCGTAGGGCGCGATGGCGCGGTCCGGGTCCCGCTGCTTCAGTTCGGCCAATGTCGTCTCCACCTGCGTGAGCCACTCTGTCAGCAAGCCTTGTGGCCTGGCATTCAAGGCCGGCATGGATCCCACGATGCCACTGGCGCATTGGGCAATGACAAGTTCGGGGCCGGACACAATGAACATGGGCGCCGCGATGACGGGCAGCACCAACTGCG
Organism: Pollutimonas thiosulfatoxidans; assembly: GCF_004022565.1. NCBI lineage: Bacteria > Pseudomonadati > Pseudomonadota > Betaproteobacteria > Burkholderiales > Alcaligenaceae > Pollutimonas > Pollutimonas thiosulfatoxidans. Next base: position 2,348,137 of record NZ_CP022987.1, on the reverse strand, counting down.
GATAGAGTTCGTCGACTAAAGGGCCTGGCATGCGTTTCTCCGTACTGAGGGGTGGTTCTATTCTAGGGCCATTCTTTGGCGACGCGGCAGGGGCTGCGCATATCAGGCAAAATACTGGTTTACCTATTGAAGCTATTGTCTGCCATGTCTTTACGCCCAGCGCCTCTTACCGGCATCCGAGTCCTTGACCTCACGCGTGTGCTGGCGGGGCCGTGGTGTACACAGAACCTTGCGGACCTGGGTGCGGAGGTCATCAAGATAGAGCGCCCCGGTGCCGGCGACGACACCCGAGGCTGGGGGCCTCCCTACATCAAGGATGCCCAGGGACGCGATACCTCCGAAGCCGCCTACTATGCCTCGGCCAATCGCAACAAGCAGTCGGTTGCGCTGGACATCGCCACGGCGCGCGGTGCAGAACTGGTTCGCAAGCTGGCCGGGCAGTGCGACATTCTGGTCGAGAACTTCAAGGTCGGGGGCCTGCGCAAGTACGGGCTGGACTACGAAAGCATCAAGGCTTTGAATCCGGCGCTTATCTATTGCTCCATCACCGGCTTCGGCCAGACAGGGCCTTATGCCAATCGTCCCGGATACGACTTCATGATCCAGGGGATGGGCGGGCTGATGAGCATTACGGGCGAGCGCGACGACCTGCCTGGCGGCGGGCCGCAAAAAGCGGGGGTTGCCGTGGCCGACCTCATGACCGGCATGTACGCCACGGTCGGTATTCTGGCCGCCTTGCACGAACGCAGCCGCAGCGGCCTGGGGCAGCACATCGACATGGCCTTGCTGGATTGCCAGGTTGCCATGCTGGCCAATCAAAACTTGAATTACATGACGACCGGCCAAGCACCGCAACGCGCCGGTAATGCCCACCAGAACCTGGTCCCTTACCAGGTGTTTTCCGCCGCTGATGGTCATTTGATCGTCGCCGTGGGCAATGATGGGCAGTTTGCCGCCTTCTGCCGGGTAATAGGCCGGCCGGGTTTGTCCGAGGATGTTCGCTTCTCGACCAATTCAAATCGGGTGATCAATCGCGAAGTGTTGGTGCCCATGCTGGTAGAGGCAATGAAGACCCAGTCGCGCGATTACTGGTTACGAGAACTCGAGCAGGTGGGCGTGCCAGCCGGCCCCATCAATACGATCGATCAGGTTTACGAAGACCCCCAGGTGAAATGGCGCGGCATGCAGCAGATGCTGCCGCACGCCACGGCCGGGGAGGCTCCGGTGGGGGCCAGTCCCTTGCGCTTCTCGGACAGCCCGGTCAGCTATCGCCATGCTGCGCCGCTACTGGGCGAGCATACCCGTCAGGTACTACGTGACCGTCTGGGTCTTAGCGACCAAGAAATCGAAGAATTGACGCGTTAACGCCAGGCCGTTAATGCAAGCGGATTAGAAGGAGATTATCTTGAAAACCATTAAGACCATAGGAATAGTCGGTGCAGGTGCCATGGGCCGGGGGATTGCGCAAATTGCCGCGCAGGCCGGGCTGGACGTGCTGCTGTTCGACCTGAATGCAGCCGCTGTGGCTGCCGCGCGCGAGTCGCTGCAGCAAATCTGGGACAAGCTGGTCGCCAAGGAAAAGCTCAGCGCCGACCTCGCGGCACAGTCGCTGGCACGCGTGCACGCGTGCGCGGACATTGCCGAAATGGCGCGCGCCGACCTGGTTATCGAGGCGGTCGTTGAACGGCTGGATGTCAAAACCGACTTGTTCCGTCAACTGGAAGGCATAGTCTCCACCGATTGCATCTTGGCGTCCAATACCTCTTCCTTGTCGATCACAGCGATCGCCCAGGCTTGTGAGCGCCCGGGCAGGGTCGCCGGCTATCACTTTTTCAATCCCGTGCCGCTGATGAAGGTCGTGGAGGTTATCGACGGCCTGCGCAGCGATCCGCAAACTGGCGATGCGCTGATGGCGTTGGCCCGCGTCATGGGTCACACCCCCGTCAGGGCTCGCGATATGCCCGGCTTCATTGTCAACCATGCCGGCCGCGGCATGAATGTGGAGGGGCTCAAGACCGCTCAGGAATCGGTGGCGCCGTTTTATCAAATCGATGCCATCATGCGCGAGCAAGCAGGCTTTCGCATGGGCCCGTTCGAGCTGCTAGACCTGACCGGCCTGGATGTGTCGCACCCCGTCATGGAATCGATCTACCGCCAGTTTTTCGATGAGCCCCGTTTCCGTCCGTCGCCCATCACATCGGTGCGCTCGGCGGGCAAAATGCTGGGCCGCAAGACCGAGCAGGGATTTTACAAGTATGTGGACGGTCGCAAGCAAATACCGCAAGAGCCCGCAGTTCCAGCGTTGCCCGAGGGCCTGCGGGTGTGGCTTGCCCCGTATCACTCTGTTGGCCACAAACGCGCCGCGGCACTGCTCAAGAGCTTGGGCGTAACGCCGATAGCGGCGGAAGCACCGCCCGATGATGCCTTGATCGTCGTGACGCCCTACGGCGAAGATACGGCATGCCTGGTCGGCGGCCATCAGCTTGATGGCGAGCGCACCGTGGCGCTGGATACCTTCTTTGGTCTGGAGCAAGGCAGGCGACGTGTAGTCATGTGTTCGGCGGCCACGCAAGCCCCATGGCGCGATGCCGCTCACGCGCTGTTTGCCAGCGATGGCACCCCGGTATCGGTCATTGATGACTCGGCCGGCTTCGTCGCCCAGCGCATCGTCGCAGCCATCGTCAACGTGGCCAGCGATATTGCCCAGCAAGCCATCGCCACCCCACAGGATATCGATCAAGCCGTTGCGCTGGGTTTGGGTTACCCCAAGGGCGGGCCGCTGTCGATGGGAGATGCCCTGGGCAGTGCCCATGTGCTGGAGATCTTGCGCGCCATGCATCGCGTGACGGGCGATATGCGTTATCGCCCCAGCCCCTGGCTGCAGCGCCGCGTGCAACTTGGGATGTCGCTGCAGGCACAAGCGGCAGTTCAAGCAAGATAAGGAAAACGGCCGCGCAATACACGAGGCCGTCCAGAAAAAAGGCCAGACACGCGTCTGGCCTTTTTTGTGTTGGCGTCTGGCTTACTGCACAGACTGGACCATGTATTCGATGGCTGCCTTGATTTCTTCGTCGGTAGCTTGCGAACCGCCGCGAGGAGGCATGGCGCCTACGCCGCGGATGGCATTTTGCAACATGGTATCCATGCCATGGTCCAGGTACTTGGCCCAGGCGGCCTTGTCGCCCAGTTTGGGTGCGCCGGCTACGCCGCTGACATGGCAAGCAAAGCAGACGGACTCGTAAACCTTCTTGCCGGTGGAATCGGCAGCAGCGCTATCAGCTGCCGGGGCGGGTGCTGCGGCTTCTTGTGCTGCAGGCGCGGGTGCTTCGGCGGCTGGGGCTGCGGCGGCAGGCGCTGCAGCTTGTGGCGCCGGTGCAGCGGCGGGCGCAGCAGCCGTTGCTGCTGCCGCGGGTTGTTCGGTGGCAGCGGCATTGTCGGCGGCCGGTTCTTTGGGTTCGTCGAATGACGCGCCCGATTCATTGGCCATGTAAACGACGGCGCGCTGGACTTCGAAGTCGCTTAAGGAAGCATTGCCGCCCTTGGGTGGCATGGCGCCCTTACCGTGAATGGCGATTTCGACCAGCTTGTCGTAACCGCTTGCGATCAGCGGAGCCCAGGTGGCGTTATCGCCCAGCTTGGGGGCGCCGGCCACGCCAGTGGAGTGACAGGCGGCACAGGTGGTCTCGAAGACTTGCTGGCCCGTCTGGAAAACCTTGGGCGCATTGGCGTCGACCAGCTTGAAGCCCGCTACCGGCTTGATGCGCGATGCGATGGATTCTTCGGATTGAGCAGTGGACCCGGCACCAGCCTGCATGGTGGATTCGACCAGATTGACCAGCATGACGATGACGATGACCGGTACCAGGAAAGCCAGGATGATCGTTACGATTAGCTGCTTGGGCGTTTTGATGAGGCCTTCGTGCTCCTCGATGGTCTCTTCGACGTGTTGTTCCGTATTATTCATAATCGAATCCTGCGTGTTCCTAGTCTGTAGGCAAAAAGGCCTGAATGCTATAGAGGACCTGCCATTGCAGGGCTTCCGCGCGACGTTACGAGTAACGGTCGGGCAGCACCTGAATACGCGATTATAACGAGACTGGTGCTTTAGTGCAGGATTGCGCAAACACGCTACAATGGCGACCCTGCGCCCGTAGTTCAATGGATAGAATGGGAGCCTCCGAAGCTCTTGGTACAGGTTCGATTCCTGTCGGGCGCGCCAGAATCGACGAACATGCCCTATGTAGTTACTGAAGCATGTATCCAGTGCAAGTACACCGACTGCGTGTCTGTTTGCCCGATGGATTGCTTCATGGAAGGCCCCAACTTCCTGGTCATCAAACCCGACGAATGCATCGATTGCTCTATCTGCGTGCCAGAGTGCCCGGTGGCGGGCACGCCGCAGCAGGCCGCCGCTTGGTCTGTTCAGAAACGAGCTGATATGGTTTCTTATATAAGCTTAGCTGTAACCGTTAGTTTGGTTATGTAGCAATCCTCGGTATCTTTCGTACTCAGTCTATTACTTCTACCTGGGTGACGAAATCATGTCCTTTTATAAAAAAATGGCCGGCGTACTGGCTGCTTCTTTAACACTATTGGTGGGCGGGGCGGTGCACGCCGCTGCTTCAGACGTATTGGTCAGCACTGACTGGCTGGAAAAGAACCTTGCCGATCCGAAGGTTCGGGTCGTCGAAGTGAGTGTCAACCCCGGTTTGTACGAGCGCGGACACATCCAGGGCGCGGTCAATTTCAACTGGCATACCGATCTGGTCAACACGGTCGAGCGCGATATCGTCGGCCAAGACGCCTTCCAAAACCTGCTGCGCAACGCTGGCATCAGCAATGACACCGTCACCGTGCTGTACGGCGACACCAACAACTGGTTCGCCGCCTGGGGCGCCTGGGTGTTCGACATTTATGGCGTGAACAACGTCAAGCTGCTGGACGGTGGCCGCAAGAAGTGGGAAGCCGAAGGCCGCCCACTGACCATCACGCCCGCCACCCCCGCTGCCGGCAATATCGTGGTCCAGGCCGCCGACGAAAGCCTGCGCGCACGCCTGACCGATGTGGTTGCAGTCGCCAAGAAAGAGCAAGACGCCGTGTTGGTGGACATCCGCTCTGCTGACGAATACAACGGCAAGATCTTCGCACCTTCCGGCGTTCAAGAGCTGTCGATCCGCGCCGGCCATATCCCGGGTGCAGTCAATGTCACTTGGAGCAAGCTGGTTGCAGAAGACGGCACGTTCAAGCCCGTTGAAGAGCTCAAGAAGCTATACGCCGACGTTGGCGTGGATGGCTCCAAGCCCGTCATCACCTACTGCCGCATTGGCGAGCGTTCCAGCCATTCCTGGTTTGCTCTGAAAAAGCTGCTGGGCTACGACGTGCGCAACTACGACGGATCCTGGACCGAGTACGGTAACGCTGTTGGTGTACCCATCACCAATCCCGCCGGCACCGTCTGGGGCAACATCTAACCGGATGTTTGTAAGTCATGACTAGTTTCGCGATTCCAGCGAAACGAGTTTGGCCAGCAGCAATGCTGGCCGTTCTTGTTTTCGCTTCCATTTTTTACGCATCCGGCATCGTGGCTGGCTGGCCAGCAAATGGCCGTGTGCTGGCGTTCGCCTTGTTGGCGGGTACGGCCTTCGGCGTGGTGCTGCAACGTTCGCGCTTTTGCTTCTTCTGCGTTACGCGCGACTTTCTCGATCAGAACGACTCGCGCGGCTTGATCGGCATTGTGGTTGCGCTGGCCGTCGGCACCATCGGCTACCACGTCTTGTTCAGTGCCTTCCTGCCCATACCTGCTGTCGGGCGTTTGCCGCCGGGCGCGCACATCGGGCCGATAAGCTGGGTGCTGGTGTTGGGCAGTCTGGCTTTTGGCGTGGGCATGGCGGTGTCGGGATCGTGCATCAGCGCGCATCTGTATCGCCTGGGCGAAGGCTCGGTCGCGTCCATTTTTGCCTTGCTTGGCGCCTTGGTGGGTTTTGCCTTGGGCTTCGCATCATGGAACACGCTATACCTGCTTACCATTCAAGAGGCGCCGATCGTATGGCTGCCGCATTCGTTGGGGTATGGCTGGTCGCTGCTTGCTCAGTTGGCAGCCTTGGCTCTGGTAGCCGCTTTTTTACTTAAGCGCCACGACGGCACCAAGCATGCATCGGAACCGGCGGGAACGTTCCAGTGGGCCGACGTGTTCGTACGCCGCTGGCCCACTTGGGCTGGCGGGTTACTGGTCGCGTTCATAGGCGTGATGTCTTACTTTCGCTATGCGCCCTTGGGCGTTACGGCAGAGCTAGGCAGCGTGGCGCGGACCGCGGCCTCACAGTGGCAGTTGTTGCCTGATCGCCTTGAGGGGTTGGATACCTTCTCGGGTTGCGCCACGGTGGTCAAGGAAACCTTGCTCTCGCCCAACGGCCTGTTTGTGCTGGGCTTGATTGGAGGCGCCTGGGCAGCAGCTTTGGTGGCCGGCGAGTTCAAGCCCCGCCTGCCGTCGCTGCGCGATGTGCTGCGCAATTTCGGGGGCGGCGTGCTGATGGGCTGGGGCGCCATGCTGGCCCTGGGATGCACGGTCGGCACGCTGTTGTCAGGCATCATGGCAGGAGCCTTGTCGGGCTGGGTTTTTGCGATCGCCTGCGTGCTGGGTGTATGGGGCGGCTGGCGCTTGCGCCAGAAAGTAGCCGCCTTTTGATGATGGCCTTATAGGCTGTCGACCACACCGCCTTCAACGCGGAGCGCCGCACCGGTCGTGGCTGATGATAGCGGAGAAGCCACATAGACCACCATATTGGCGACCTCTTCAAGGGTTGCCGCACGCTGGATGATGGAGCTGGGGCGTTGTGCTTTTACGAAGGCTACGCCAGCTTCTTCCAGTGTCTGGCCCTCGGGCGCCGAGGCCATCAGCATTTGCGCCGCGCCTTCGGATAGCGTCGGGCCAGGCAGCACGGAATTGACTGTGACGCCGCTGCCGGCGGCAAGCTTGGCCAGGCCGCGGGCCAACCCGAGCAGCGCTGTTTTACTGAAGCCATAGTGGATCATGTCGGCCGGAATGTTCAATGCCGACTCCGATGAAATAAACACGACTCGGCCCCAGTTCTGTTCGAGCATCGCCGGCATATAGGCTCTTGCCAAACGTACGCCCGACAGGACGTTGACTTCGAAATAGCGCGACCATTCTGCATCGTCGATTTCAAAGAACGGTTGTGGGCCGTAGATACCGAGATTATTGATGAGGATGTCGCAGCGTGGTTCCGCCTTGATCAGTAATGCGCAGCCTTCGGCGGTGCCCAGATCTGCGGCGACGCCACGCACCGTGGCCGTAGAAGCGTGCTGTTTAACCGCCGCGATAGCCTTGTCTACCGCTGCTTGCGAGCGTCCGTTTACTACGACCGACGCGCCGGCTTGTGCCAGCCCTTTCGCTATCGCCAGGCCAATGCCGCTGGTCGAGCCGGAGATGATGGTTGTCTTGCCTGATATGTCGATGTTCATCATGTTTTTGCCTCTAAGATACGTTGTTTGAACACCTTGATGTAGTCTCGATAAGCTGCCAGCATCGGTTCGAACATGGGGTCCTTTCTGTTCTTGAGCATCACCTCGCTGAATAGCTTCATTCCGAGTACCAGCGCAGCAGAGGTTTCTTTATCAAAGATTTCCGCAGCCTGAGCCTTGTCGATGATCTCGAACAAGTCGTCATGGTTTTCTGCGGTGAATACCAGCGGTTGATGCAGGTCGGGCTCGGCATGCTTGCCGCCCAGATACTCCAGGGTAATTCGATGCTGATGTCCAGCCATGATCGTCCATCCTTAAAAATTTGTTGCGTTAACCTTAGCGGCGCTTACTGCGCCGAACTCATACGAGGCCATCGGTACCTCCATGACATGGTCAATGAAAACCGCCTGACCCACATCGCTGGCTGCTGCTCCGGCGACGACCATCAGGGGTAGCAGATGGTCTTCTCTTGGGTGAGCCAGCCGCGCATGAGGAGCAGTCTCCCATCGCACGAGCATATCGTTGCGGGCTTTGGCGTCGGCCTGGCTGATGGCTTTGTTCAGGTAAGCCTCGAAAGCCTCCGCAATGGGGGTTGATTCAGGGCGGCGAAAGCCGCGCATGTTGTGATACGTGAGGCCGCTGCCGATGATCAGCACGCCCTCATCGCGCAACGGAGCCAGGGCCTGTCCGACCCGGATGTGTTCCTCGGCGTCGTAGCTGGACTTCATGGACAGCATGACCACAGGGACGTCCGCTTCGGGATACATTAAACCCAGCGGTACAAAAGTGCCATGGTCGAAGCCGCGTTCCGCATCGACGCGGGGCTTGAATCCCGCGTCGGCAAGCAGAGTCTTCACCCGTGATGCCAGGTTGGGTGACCCCGCTGCGGGATACTTGATGCGATAGGTGTGCTCAGGAAATCCGAAATAGTCGTATTCCATGGGCGGATGCTCGGCTGTCGAGACGGTGAAGTCTTCCGCTTCCCAATGGCCGGAAATTACCAGCACGGCCTTGGGTTTGGCCGGCAGGCGCGCTGGTAGTTCGCTGAACCCGCGCTCTGTCTTGGCATACATGGGTTTCATGCTGTCAACATAAGGCCACGGCCCGCCGCCGTGGGATACAAAATACACCGGAAATCTGGTCGTCATGTTTGGTCTCTCTGTCGGCCGCAAGGGGGCTATGGAGACACTGTATTCCTATTGCTCACCTGGAAAAAGGGGGCAATGGGCAAGCTATCATTCCGATATACGCAATAATCGGCTTGATGTGCTTATGAGTTCTCGTGCAGGGTCAGCTGGCGTTGACCGGTGGCACGCGGTGGAATCCAGCCGCGCTCTCGCAGGGCTTCGTCGATCGCCATCAAGACCGCGTCGCGACAGTCGATGTCTCGGGAAAAAGTGGGAACCCAATATTTGACGGTATAGGTCACGCCTTCCACGTCGTAGACACTTGCTCGAACAACGGCTTCCTTGGCCATGGCCGGCGGCATGGCAGAGGCCGACATTGCCGCTTCAAAGAGCAGTTGCTTTCCTTGCGAGACGGGGATGTCGTGATGCAGGACGATCTGGACGCTGGCCTGGTAATGCTTGCGAGGCGCACTGTAGTTGGTCAGCATCAGGCGCGAGATCTGACTGTTGGGCAAAATCATGTAAGTGTCGTTGGGTGTCAATACCCGTGTGGTACGCCACCCGATCTCTATGACGCGGCCGGTGGTGGTTTCGTCGAACTCCACCCAGTCTCCGATACGGAAGGGAGCCTCCAGGCCGATGGCAATCCCCGACAGCACGTCGGCCAGCACATTGCGGATCGCAAAGCCCAGGATGGCGATAATCAAACCGGAGCTGGCCAGTATGCCTCCTGCCGACTGACCAAGAAGCAGGCCAATTGCGGCCACAGTGGCTAGGGCAAATAGTGTGGCAGTTACCAGATCGCCCAGCAGTTTGGGCTTGCGGCGCTTGGCCTTCCCTTTGCGCGCGAGTGCGATGTCGGCGATCCTGGCTGCGAGCCATGCGAAAGAGTAAAAGGCCGCGACGGCGCTGAAGCGCAGCATGGCCTGGGGATCGGCCTGCGGCATGAACTTCGGGAACAGGTAGGCGTGGAAGGCATACATCAGCACGGATACCAGGCACAACAGGGCCGGCCACAACAGCCATAGAATCCGCGCACGTGAAATCATGTAAACCTCTGTTTTATTGTTAAGTTTAATATGAGCTGGCCGATTCGGCCTCGGGTAAGGTCCATCCAAGGATAATTCATCATGACAAAAACGACGGTTGCCAATAAGAGAACGGAGTTTTTCAGGCTGCACCAATCCGGGTGTTTTGTGATTCCCAACCCCTGGAACATCGGCACGGCGCGCAGCCTGGAGGATATGGGCTTCAAAGCGATAGCCTCGACCAGTTCCGGGCATGCCTATTCAAATGGTCTGCCTGACGGCGCCCAATCGCTGGAGTTGGTGCTGGCGCATTTGCGTGAGTTGGCCGACGCGGTCGACATCCCCTTGAACGCAGATTTCGAGAACGGCTTTTCGGACGATTTGGAAGGCATGCAGGAAAATATTGTCCGTTGCATAGAGACGGGGGTCGCTGGGCTCTCGATCGAGGACGTGCCTCAAGGTGAGGCTGATGGTTTGTATGCCTTTGATGTTGCGGTGGCTCGAATCAAGGCGGCGCGGGCCGCCATCGATGGTACCGGTCAGCCGGTGTTGTTGACTGCCCGTACGGAGGGTTTTATACGTGGAGCTCCGGACATCGACGAGACGGTCCGGCGTCTGAAAGCGTTTGCGGACGCTGGCGCGGATTGCCTGTATTCGCCTGGCATCAATACGCGGGAGCAGATCGAGGCGACGGTCCAGGCAGTTGGTGGGCGGGCGGTGAACTTCCTAAGCGGCGGCGCCCTGGGCTTTACGGTGAACGAACTCGCCCAATTAGGCGTACGGCGCATCAGTGTAGGTGGCGCTTTGGCACGCGTGGCGATGGATGCGTTCTTGCGGGCGGCAGGGCAGATTGCCGATGAAGGCGTATTTGATTCATTTGCTGGGGTAATCAGCAATGCCGAACTGAATCGGCGGTTTGGTTCGTAAGCGACACATCCAACATTCGTTATTGAGCCGGTATTTGTTCCAAGCGCCGTGCTTGAGGTGGGCTGTCGGCGGTCTTCGTTCTAAAGCCGGCCCGGGGTGGGTGGGGCTGGCTGGGCTCGACGGTCACGGCCCCGGCTTGCGCCGGGGCAAACCTTGCGTCAGCGCCACGGCGGGGCGCCTGCGGAACTCGCAACGTCGGGGCAGTGCCCCGACACCCGCGTTGCTCACACAGCCGCAGGCTTGCCTCCCCGCCGCGACACTGCCACAAGGCGTGCCCTAAAGCCGCCCAGCCAGCCCCACCCACCCCAGGCCTCCGATTGAAGTGATTGAAGCAGTGATCGGAGACGAGGGCCGTTTTTCTTTGAGGTATCGGTAGAGGGCAGGCTTCTTGGGCACCGTGCCAGCAGGTGAGTCTTCGAATCGAGGTCTCCCGCATATACCCTTTCTCCACCCCAGACGGGTGCTGGCACCTCATACCAACAGCGGTTTATTGCAACCCAAGTCCGTGGCAACCAGTGCCATTCAACCCGAGCTACTGCAAAAGGTGTGCACGGGCAGGTGGCGGGGCGGCGCATTGGGCACGCCGGCTATCAGTGCGGATCAGGGAGGCAAGGCCGCGACTGTTCGAACAACATGTTTGTCGGGGCACTGCCCCGACGTTGTGAGTTTCGCGGCCGCCCTGATCCGTGCTGATGGACGGGAAGTCCGGCTTGCCGGACCGTGACCATTAAGCCGCCCCGCCACCTGCCCGTGCGCGCCTTCTTAAGAAACCAAAATCAATGGCACAGAAAGACACCATCCTAAGAAACCAGCCCCGGTTTCATAACGACCTTGATGCACCCGTCCTCCTTCTCCCGGAATGTCTTGTACATCTCTGGCCCGGCCTCCAGCCCCACGGTATGGGTAATGACAAAAGAAGGGTCTATGTGCCCGTCGACAATATGTTGAATCAACTCGTCCGTCCACCGATTGACATGCGTCTGCCCCATCCGCCAGGTCAGCCCTTTGTTCATCGACGCTCCAAACGGTATCTTGTCGATCAGGCCGCCATACACGCCGGGTATGGACAGGGTGCCGCCGGGCCGGCATACATAAATCATCTCGCGCAATACATGAGGTCTGTCCGACTCCAGCATCACCGCTTGCTTCACTCGATCGTAAACAGAGTCAAAAGAGCGCGTCACGTGTGATTCCATGCCGACGGCGTCTATGCATTTCTCGGGTCCCTTGCCTGCCGTCAATTCGTTCAGCCGATCCAGTACGCTTTCCTCGTCGAAGTTAATGGCTATCGCGCCGCCAGCCTGGGCCATCGCCAGTCGTTCGGGGACACGGTCGATGACGATGACCTGCTTGGCGTTCATCAGCACGGCGCTGCGTATCGCCATTTGGCCCACCGGTCCCGCGCCCCAGATGGCCACCGTGTCGGTCGGCTGTATGTCGCACTGCGCTGCAGCCTGCCAGCCCGTGGGCAGAATGTCTCCCAGGAACAGCACCTGGTCGTCTGTCAGGCCCTCGGGTACTTTGATGTGCGTCGTGTCGGCGTAGGGCACGCGTACATACTCTGCCTGGCCGCCCGGGTAACCGCCCGTGATGTGGGTGTAGCCGAACAGCCCCGCGCAGGTATGTCCGAACAACTTCGCAGCCGCATCCTTGTTGCGGTTGCTGCGTTCGCAGACTGCGAAATTGCCCCGCTTGCATTGTTCGCATTCGCCGCAAAAGATGGTGAACGGAATCACTACGCGCTCGCCTATGGAAAGGGCCGTGTTCTCGCTGCCAGTTTCGACGACCTCGCCCATGAACTCATGGCCCATGATGTCGCCCGATTTCATGCCTGGCATGAAACCATCGAACAAGTGCAGGTCCGATCCGCAGATCGCGCAGGCAGAGACCTTGATGATGGCATCGCGCGGGTGCTCGATGATGGGGTCAGGAACCGTGTCGCACTGTATCTTGTGTTTGCCGTGCCAGGTTAGTGCTCTCATGTTGCGCTCCGGGCTGCGACTTAGCGTTTGGCGGTGTCGGCGTCGAATTCGTCTCGCGCCAGGAATTGCTGTGTGACCGGAGCCAGGTGTTCCAGCAGCCATTTGGCCATGGCTTCCTCCTGCGGCAGAATCTGTTCGCAGACGCGCTTGGTTTCCATGTCGCCGGCCAGTTCAGCTGCAGCAATCAGGCAGCGGTAGGAAGCGATCTCCATGTGCTCGAAGGTGTAGCTGGCCATGGCGGCCTTGACCACTTCGTCGGGGGCGAACACGCCGCTGAATCCTTGGGCTGTCGCCATGGTTTTGCCCATGATGTCTTTCATGGTCGAGGTGTCTTCGCCCAAGCGTTCCAGGCACTGACGCAGCAGATCGGCCTGCTGGCGCGTTTCTTCACAATGCGCTTGCAGCTTGGCGCGCAATTCGGGGTAGTTTTCCAGGCGTTCCGCTGTGGCGGTCAGCATGGTCTCTGCCTGTTTCTCCATGGCGTGTGCGTCACGTAGCCAGTCCAGCAGATGCTCTGTTGCGTCATTCATGGTTGTGCTCCGATTGTGAGGTTTTCGACAAGGAGCACTCAGCAAAAGCTGTACCGGCGGTTGCTATACCGGCTTGGCAACCATCAGATAAAACACAATGACGAAAGCGAAAAAGGCGGGAATGCCCAAGGCGAACCAGGCGCGGAACCAGCGCCAATAAGCGGGTGGCAAGGGGCTGTGCTGTTGCGCGGCCAGTTGTGCCAGGTTGCGCAGGCGTATCTGTATGCCGACCACAGGCAACCAGCAGGCAATGGCAAGCGCGTACAAGATAATAGAGTGGTACAGCCAGGCCGCGTCCAGCGGAAAACCGGCCATATACACCAACCAGAAACCGGTCACCGGTTGAGCGATGGCAGTGGTGGCGGTAAATAAATAATCCGCAATCACCACATAGCCCGACACCCGTGCGATCACCTGCACGTCCTTGGACAAGGTGGCCAGCAGCAGATAGAAAGCGCTGCCGATGCCGGTGCCGAATAATATCGTCGAGCTCAACACATGCAGCCATTTAAGAATCACGTAGTCCATGTGCGGTCCTCCAGCTCGTACAGTATCCATAGAGCCGCAAGGAACGGCAGGTTCTTCAGGACGGGGCCGTAGGGGTGCAGCCAGAATTCAGGCAGCTTGACGGTGATGATGGCGGTGTAGGCCAGCACCAGTGTCGCTTGCGCCAGCCATATCAGGCGCGACCTGCGGGGCAGCAGGGCCAGCACGCCCAGCAGTACATCCAGCGCCGCCGCGCCATACAAGAACAGCGGCTGCAGCGGGGGCGGCACGCCGCTGCGGGCCAATAGCGCGTAGCTTTGTTCGACGGGGTACAGGCCCAGAGAAACCAGGCCGGTAACAATCCAGACGAGGCCTACAGCCCATCGCAGCATGGGTAGCAGCCATCGCAGGCGCGCCTGGGCGGCGACCGCGTCGGCATAGCGTGAGGGTACGAACTGGCGGGGAGCGCGTGGCCGGTGCCCCAATAAAGATTGCGTCGCGGCTGCGTCAGCCGTGTTGCCCCGTTGCAGCATGTCCAGGGTTTCGGTGTCGAGAAAACCGCCAGGCAAGCGGTTGCCGATGCGGGCCACCATGCGCATGATGGGCATGGGTATCGCCACGAATCTTGCGGGGCTGCTAAAGCCCATGGCGCGTCGCAGTGCTGCATAGAACGACCGCAAGGATATGGGTTCCGGCCCCACGATGGCCACCCGTCGGTCGGGCCCGGGGGCGGACTCGATCAGGCGCAGCAACACGCTGACCACATCATCAATGTGCACGGGCTGAACTTGCTGAGTGCCGCCGCCGGGCAGTGGGATGAGCGGCATGCTGGCGTAGCGCTCGAACAGAGCCGCGCTGGCGCCGCCGGGGCCATAGACCAAGGAGGGCTGGGCAATGGTGGCCTGTACCGGCAGGGCCAGCAGAAAGTCATCGGCGGCTTTCTTGCTCAGGTGGTAGCGCGAGGCGGCTTGCTCGTCGGCACCCAGCGCCGAGATTTGCACAATATGGCGTACGCCGATTTCGGCGGCGGCCGTAAACAGTGCAATCGGCGCGGCACGATGCAGGGTGTCGAAGGTCTGACCGGGCAATTCGCGCAAGATGCCTACAGCATTAACCACCACATCGACGCCATTGAGCGCGGGCATCCAGTCTTGGGGATGTTGTGCCTTGTTGAAATCCACGACAACCTGCGACAGGCCGGGCCGCGCCGCAGCGCGGGCCTTGCGGACGGCGCACACTACGTCGTGTCCGGCATCCAGCAGTGCGGTGAGCAGATGCCGCCCAATAAAGCCTGATGCTCCGGTAAGCAAAATCTTCATGCAAGCCTCTGAGTCGTTCAACAGATCGTTACAAGGGCGGGACTGCGTCTTGCTATTCTAGGTTGCCGCTGCCGGTAGGGGAGCCCAAAAATGAAAACATTGGTAAGGCTGTTAAAGCGCGCCTTGGTATCAGGCAGTTCCGCAAGCGTGGCATCCACCGTTGCCCTGTTGCATGGTGGAGTGCGCGATTGCCGCAGCGCGATTGCGCCGGTAAACGCTGTAAGTCATTGGGTCTGGGCCGACAAGGCGCTGCGTCAACAGGATAGTTCGTGGCGTTATAGCGTTGCGGGGTATTGCATACATCATGCGGCATCGGTTTTCTGGGCGGTGGCGTACGAGTATCTGGTGTGCCGCTGTAAACCGCAACCCAGCAAGAAGCAGGCACTGGCCATTGCCGGCGGTGTTGCAGCCATGGCTTGCGTGGTCGATATGAAGTGCACCCCCGAGCGCTTGACGCCCGGGTTCGAGCGGCGCCTTGGCAAGCCGGCGCTGGCCGGAGTCTATGTGGCCTTTGGCTTGGGGCTGGTGCTGCATACGCTGTTAAGCTCCAAGAAACCTTAATGGAAGTTGCGGCTGGTGGTGGCAAGCCTGCCTAATAGTGGGCTTAAGTCCACCAGCCGGCCCACGACCAGATTCTGGACACCGCTTTCCGATTGCCACACGCCATAGGCACCGAGCAAGCTGGCGCTTAAAACTTCACGACGCTGCTTTTCCACGATGTCGGGGCGCACAATCAGGTTGACTTGTCCGGCTTCATCTTCCAGCGTAATAAACACCACCCCCTTGGAGGTGCCTGGGCGCTGGCGCACCGTGACGATGCCGCAGGCGCGCACCAGCCGTCGGTTGGGCTGCTCGCGCAAATCAGCCGAGGAAGAAAACCGCAGGGCTGTCAGTTTGTCGCGCAGCAAGGCTAGCGGATGGCGTCCCAGGGTCAGGCCTTGCGAGCGGTAGTCGGCTATCAGAGACTGGCCTTCGGTCAGCAAAGGCAGCATGGGTTGTACAGGTTCGCGGATGTCAGCCTGGTTCAGCAAGCCGCGCTCAGGAGTGCTGACCACGGCTTCCCAAAGCGCGGCCCGCCGATGTCCGGCCAGGGCTTGCAATGCATCACCGGCTGCCAAGGCATTCAAGTCCAGACGCCCCAGGTTGGCCCGGCGGGCAAGGTCGGCCACCGAAGCAAAGGGACGTATGGAACGCGCTTCTTCAATGCGCCATGCACTTTCCTTTTGCATGCCCTTTAGCTGGTTCATGCCCAGGCGAACGGCAGGGGGCTGGCCGGCAATGGGCTCAAGCGTGGCGTCCCAGCGGCTGCAGGTAACATCCACCGGACGCACTATCACGCCATGGCGGCGTGCATCTTGCACCAATGCCGAGGGCGAATAAAACCCCATGGGCTGACTGTTGAGCAGGGCAGCCAAAAAGGCCTGGGGCTCGTGGCACTTGAGCCAGCAACTGGCGTACGCCAGCAAGGCAAAGCTGGCAGCATGGCTTTCTGGAAAACCGTATTCGCCGAAGCCTTGTATTTGCCGAAAAATCTGTTCGGCGAACTCAGGGTCGTAACCGCGGCTGGCCATGCCGCCGATGATCTTGTCATAGAACTTGCCCAGTCCGCCCTTGCGGCGCCAGGCTGCCATGGAGCGACGCAACTCGTCGGCTTCGCCGGCAGAGAAACCCGCAGCCAGCATGGCAATTTGCATGACTTGTTCCTGAAAAATAGGGATGCCCAGCGTGCGCTCCAGCGCTTTGCGCACATCTTCGCTGGGGTAGGTGACCGGCTCCAGCTTCTGGCGTCGGCGCAGGTATGGGTGCACCATGCCTCCCTGAATGGGGCCAGGACGAACAATGGCCACCTCGATGACCAGGTCGTAGAATTCGCGGGGGCGCATGCGCGGCAACATGGACATTTGCGCTCGCGATTCGATCTGAAAAGTGCCGATCGTGTCGGCGGCGCAGATCATGTCGTAGGTGGCGTCGTCTTCGGCGGGGATGTCCTGGAGTTCGAAAGGTTCGCCGCGCTGCTCTGACACATATTCCAGTGCCCGGCGTATCACGCTAAGCATGCCCAGCGCCAGGATATCCACTTTAAGCAAGCCCATGGCGTCAAGGTCATCCTTGTCCCACTGCACCACACTGCGATCGGCCATGGCGGCATTCTCGATGGGAACCAGCCGGCATAGTGGTCCGCGCGAAATAACAAAGCCGCCCGGATGCTGAGACAAGTGACGAGGAAAGCCCAACAGCCTTTCAGCCAGGCTGATCCATTGCTGCGTCGTGGGTGAGTTCGAGTCCAGTCCGCATTCGGCCATGCGGGCCGCCAGATTGGCCCGGCCATCCCAATAGTGATAAGACTTGGCGACGGCGTCGATGATCATGGGGTCTATGCCCAGCGCCTTGCCGGTGTCGCGCAGCGTACTTTTGACGCGATAAGTAATGACCACTGCGGTCAATGCTGCGCGATCGCGGCCGTATTTCTCATAGATGTACTGGATGACTTCTTCGCGTCGCTGATGCTCGAAGTCCACATCGATGTCGGGTGGCTCGTTGCGCTCTTTGCTGATGAAGCGCTCGAACAAATTGTTGCCCCGGGCCGGATCCACTTCGGTGATGCCCAGGCAATAACAGACGGCGCTATTGGCCGCAGACCCGCGACCCTGGCACAGTATTTTGCGGCTGCGTGCGAACTTTACGATGTCATAGACCGTAAGAAAGTAGGGCTCGTAGTGCAGCTCGGCGATCAGGGCCAGCTCATGCTCGAGCTGTTCTTGCACATTCAGCGGTATGCCTTTGGGGAAGCGGCGATGCGCACCGATATAGGTTTCCTGACGTAGATAAGCTTCCGGGCTAAACCCTGCCGGGCAGATTTCGTCCGGGTATTCGTATTTCAATTCGTCCAGCGTGAATGGACATTGCGTGGCAACCTCGAGGGTTTCCTCCAGCGTTTCGCGCGGATAAAGATTGGCCAGGCGCATGCGGGCACGCAAGTGGTGCTCGGCGTTGGGCGCGCGCTGAAAGCCGCATTCCTGTACCGATTTGCCCAGCCGTATGGCAGTCAAGGTGTCGTGCAGGGGCTTGCGCGAACGTACATGCATTTCGACCTGTCCGGTGGCGACGACGGGCATGTTGGCATGGCGCGCCGCCGCCAATACAGCGGCCTTGTGCCTGTCGTCCTGAGCGCGATGCAGCAAGGTCAGGGACATCCAGCAGCGGCCGGGGAAGGTGGCGGCCACCCATTCTGCCTGGGCCAGCAGACGCTCGAAGGGGGCGCCATACTCGGGCACCAGCAGCACGACGCATTCGGGCAGCCCTTGCAAATGAGCCAGTTGTGGATCGGCGGGATGATCGATGTCGGTGGGCGAAAGCCGATATTCGCCCTTGGGTGCACGCCGACGGCCCAGGGTGATGAGTTCGCACAGGTTGCCGTAGCCGCGTCGTGTTTGAGCCAGTGCCACGATCTGTACCGCCGGCTTCGTGTCGGCGTTGCGCAAGATAAAGCTTGCGCCCGTCAAGAGCGGCAGGTTTTGCTTCTTGGCTTCCACGTAGGCCCGGACCACGCCGGCCACCGAACATTCGTCGGTAATTGCGATGGCCGCATAGCCCAGTTGTGCTGCACGCGTCACGAGCTCTTCGGGGTGCGAGGCACCGCGCAGAAAGGTATGGTTGGTCAGGCAATGAAGCTCGACATAAGGCGGCAGGACGGGATCGCTATACATGGCACGCTAGGCAAACAAACCATGAAGAAACCAGCCGCTGTGTGCGCCGCGTTCCTGGTAAAGCCAGTATCGGGTGCCATCGGATGCCTGGGCAATAAAGTAATCGCGCACGGCCAGGCCATTCCACCACCCGTCTTCTATGCGCTCGGGACCGCGCAGAATGCGCAAGGGAGAGCCATAAAAGGGCCGATGCTGGCGCAGCGGCAGGGCGATGGGTGTATCCAGCAGCCAGAAAGGTCGCTCCGCGTCGTCTTTGCATGGTACGCGGGTCGCAACCTGGTCGACTGCGCTCCAGCGGTTGGCGATTTCCGGGCGGTGGTCGGCAACCGGGTTGGGGTGCAATACGTTCTCGCGGCCCAGTCGGGCCACCAGCAGTTCGAGCAGACGGCGACGATCCGCGGGCGTGCCGCCAGGATCCGGAAACAAATCCGTGCAGACGGGCGACATGGTCTCGGTATCGGTCGCCTGCAGCGCAACAGCAACGATGGGGGCAGCCAATTGCAGATTGTGCAGACGTTCTTGCAATAGCCGCAGCAAATGGCCGGACTCCCAGGTGGGCGCACCCAGCGCCAACTCAAGCGGCGTGGGTGCCCGGGCATGGCGGCCGCGCTCGTGTTCCAGCAGCAAGATGACGCGGGTGACGGCGCGCTGATGCGCCGCCAGCCAGCCACAAAGCTGTTCGATCAAGCGGTGCGCAACAAATTGCACGGCCTGGGCATGTTCGACGCGCTCCATCAGTTCAATGCGGCCTGAAAACTCGGGCGGAGCCTGTATCCATTCAAGCAGTTCGGGTGCCTGGCCATAGGCAGCATCCAATGCTTGCAGCACGGTCTTGTGGGTACGCCGTTGCAGACCTGCTCGGGGCAAGGCGCGCAAAGCCGCCAGGGTCGTGCCGCCTATGCCTTCCAGCCAGTCCAGGTAAGGCCGAGCCGCGGGCAGGGCAGCGCAAGGCAAGCGGTCCAGTCGCCGGGCCAGTGTAGGCAGCCGAAGGCTGCGTCGGTGGCGAGCGACCGTGCAGGTAGCCAGCAGCCAGGCCCCTGCGGCCGTGGGCGCCAAGGAAATGCGTGCTGTGGGCCCCAGGGCGCATAGGGATGCCTGTACCCGTTGCAACAATTTGCGCACCCCGCCAAAAAGGCTCAGGCTGGCGAAGACTTCCAGCAGCAATGTGTTGTTCTCGCCTTGTGCCACCTGCGGCGTGTATTGCAGCAAGGCCAGCGCCACCTCGTTGATGCTGCGCGCTTCAACATGGGCATCGTAGTGCGCCAGGGTAGCTTGCGGGCACAAGGCATGGACGCCCCGACTGCGCATGCCGGGTCGTACGCCAAACTGCATGGCAAGCGGAGAGCAGGCCCGGACTTTGTCGTGCTCGAGGATAACGGCGGCCTCAGTGCGCCAGTTCGGGCACAGAGCGTCCAGGCCGGGGTGCAGAAGGTGCACGCCTATCCATAATCGCATGGTCAAACTCGGAAAATCGGGTGTCGGGATAAAGACGAATTTTTATGGGGTCTTCCAGCGTGCCGCCCCGGCGTTTCAGGATGGAAGCATTCAAGCCTTGAGCAGAAGGCTGTAAAGCCAGGCGCAGCGGAGCGGGCGAGGCCTGGCTGGCGGCGTCCAGCGGGCGGATCAGCGCAAACAGGCTGGTGCTTTCCTGGGCAGCCAACTGCAAACGGCGCAATACCTGATTGCGTATCGAGCTTTGCCACAGCAGGACGGCGCCAAATGCGCCACTGCGCAATACTTGTTCTGCTGTCCAGAATGCATCGGCCGAGCGCGCGGCCCGTATCCAGAGCAATTGCGCAGGATTGCCGCCCCAGGCTGCCCATGCCGTAAATTGGGGTGGGTGCGGTGGTTGTATCAACACAATTGGGCGGTGGCTTAAGCCCAGCAGGGCGGGCCGCAATAATTGCAATTCGCCGATGCCGGTTTGTTGCACCAGGATGTCGATAAGATTGCCCAAAGGCCATCCGCCGCCCGGCAGTTCAGTCGATAGGGCGGGGTAGCCAGTGTCGGTGTAATGGCCCGGTGAGCGTGCCAATTGCGAGGCGCGCCACAAGGCGGGATGGATCTGGTCGGGCCGGGAAGAAAGTGCTGTGCCCATAGTGCTCTCCTGCAAATATACTGTACAAATATACAGTATATTTTCTCAGGGAGATGTAACGCAACGCGCTGGGCCAGTCGGCGATGTCAGGGGGTAGGTGGTGGCTTCAATGCGGCATGATAGCGCGCCACATAGCTGGAAAAATCTTCCGTATCGCTGTCTTCCAGTTGCTGTTGGGCAATAAAAGATTCCTGCGTACGGCGATCATATTCCTGCTGAACCGCCGCATCCAGCGGCTGGGCGCGCAGGGCATCCCGGTGCGCCATGCTTTGCTGCAGGGCAAGCTCGTGCATGCTTATGCCCTGGTCGCGCAAGGTTTGGAGTATCCGGGCAGAAGGCGTGTTGTTGCCATCGCGCACTTTATCGGCTTGCTCGGCCAGTGCGGCGGCGTGGTGCTCATTGCCATAAGCCTGATCCAGCAGGCGGGCGTACGGCGCCATCCGCTCCATTAGCTCGGCACTCCAGTCGGCCAGCGACTTGGGTTTGTTCTGATCGATCAGCATCAAGCCGGGTTTGCGCCCTTCCTTGACGACCAGGTTGAAGTTGTCGTGGCTGTCGCGACAAAAACCATTATTGGGAAACAAGCGGCTGGGCTCTGTTGCGCAAAACAGCAGGAAGGTGTCCATAAAGCGGCTGGTGACGGCCGAGATGCCGGTGGGCGATAGCGGGTCGATGTCCAGGCAACGCACTTCGACGTATTGCACGCCCCGTTCGGCCAGTGCCGTAGCGGGACGTTCGCAGCGGCCGGTGCTGCGCTTGGGACGGATGTTGGAGTAGTACTCGTTTTCGATCTGCAGGATGTTGGTGCTTAACTGTATCCATTCGCCATTGCGATGCGTGCCGATGGCTTGATAAGCGGGCCACGGCGTCGTGACGGCGGCATGCATGCGCGCCAGAAAGGTTTCCAGATCGTTATAGCAAAGCTGCAGATCGGATTGCGCCTTGTTCTGGTAGCCCAAATCGCTCATGCGCAGGCTGGTGGCATAAGGCAAATACAAGGTGTCTTCATCCAGCTTGGGCAGGTCGTGCTTCAAGCCGCGCACAAAGCTTGATGACACTGCCGGCGATGCGCCGAACAAATACATCAGCAGCCATGAATACCGCGTGAAATTGCGGATGAGCGCCAGATAGCCCTTGGAGCGCTGTTCATCCAGCGTGGCGCCTTCTGTGCCCAGCACATCCCATAAAGCATCGGGCAAGGAAAAGTTATAGTGCACGCCGGCAATGCATTGCATGGCCTTTCCGTAGCGCTCGGCCAAACCGCGCCGATACACATGCTTGAGCATGCCGGTGTTGGAGGTGCCGTACCAGGCGATAGGGATGTCGGCCTCGGAAGGCAGCAGCGCAGGCATGGACTGATTCCAGATCAGCTCATCCTGTAATTGACAGGCTACATAGCGATGGGTTTGTTCAAGTTCGTGTATGAGGCTTTCGGTAGAATGGTGAGTACCCGTAATCAGTTCCAGCAGCGCTTCAGAATAATCCGTGGTGATTTGGGGGTGCGTCAATGGTGCGCCGAGAGCACGCGGATGCGGCGTGGTGGCAAGCTCGCCATGGGCATCCACACGCAGGCCTTCTTTTTCAATACCGCGCAATATGCCCTTCAGCACCGGCAGATGTGGGCCAAGCACTGCATGGCGTGGGTTACTTGAGCTCATTTACGGATATCTTTAAAGAAAGTCTTGTCGCTGGCGATTTTACCTGAGGAGTGGTGGTGCTACGTTTCGCTTTGATTATGTTGCTGTCCGGTTTGCTGGCAGCTTGCTCGCCTACCTATGATTGGCGAGAAATGCCTATAAACGACGGCGCAATCAGCGCTTATTTTCCAGCCAAGCCCATTACTCAGGCACGCGACCTTACGTTTTCGGGGCACGAGCTGTCTTTTACGCTAACCAGCGCTCCGGTGGATGATGTGCTCTTTACTGTAGCCTACGCCGCCTTGCCGGCGCCCATGCAGGATGATGCGGCGGCCAGTAAGGCGTTTGCCGATGCCGTGGTGCAGTCCTTGTACCGTAATCTGGGCGCCGAGGTGCCGCAAGACCTGCCCGCTACAGGACAGCCTTTTATGATCGAAGGCATGTCGCCGCAAGGCCCCGTGCGATTGCGGGCCACCGTGTGGCTGACTGAGCATGCATTGATAGAGGCCCTGGTAACCGGCGATAGCGCTACGTTCCCCGAGGCAGAGGCCGATGAGTTTCTACGGGGCGTGAAAGTGGCTCGGTAAGCGCGGGAAGCAGACCATGCTGCAGGGCGGCCGTAATGGCGGCTTGGCGGCTATGCACACCCAACTTGCGGCAGGCATTATGAATATGAAAGTTGATTGTGCGTTCGGTAAGTCCGAGGATCACGCCCACTTCCCAACTGGTCTTACCCAGTGCGGCCCATTGCAGGCAGCACAATTCCCTATCGGTGAGCTGCGCCATGAACGTCCTCTCCTTTACCCGATTGATTACATTTTCTCATAGAATGTATCAAGTTTTATCACGAAGGTAAAATCGCGTGGGATAAAAACGCGTGCATAGATGCCTCCTTGTCGGAAGGGCTACCATCAGTCCCGCGGTTAGGGGGTGGTAAAATCCCCCTTCGACACAGCGCCGATTTGCTTGATCTGCTTGCGGGCGCCTCATAAATCCAGCTAAAGAGGTCCTTATGGCCGAACTTTCCGTTACCGATATTTCTTCTTCCTTGCCTGCTGTCCCGTCCGAGATTGCTCCAGTCACCATTCCCCCAGGGTCGGTCGGTATTGTCTCCCCCCAATACATCGCTTTTGATCAGCCGCTGGCCCTTACCAGCGGCCAGGTGCTGCCCAGCTACGAGCTTGCCGTTGAAACCTATGGCGAACTTAACGCCGAACGCAATAACGCCGTACTGATTTGCCACGCGCTGAATGCCTCACACCATGTCGCAGGCATATGTGCAGACAATCCCAAGGACATCGGCTGGTGGGACAACATGGTGGGGCCGGGTAAAGCTGTCGACACCGACCGGTTCTTCGTCATTGGTGTGAACAACATCGGTTCATGCTTCGGCTCTACCGGCCCTGCCAGCATCAATCCGGCGACTGGCCAGCCCTGGGGCGCCGCTTTTCCCATGCTGACGGTGGAAGACTGGGTGCGTGCCCAGGCCCGGTTGGCCGATCATTTCGGTATTCAGAAGTTTGCCGCGGTCATGGGCGGATCGTTGGGTGGCATGCAGGCCTTAAGCTGGGCCATTACCTGCCCGGAGCGGGTCGGCCATTGCATCGTCATTGCCAGCACGCCGCGTTTGTCAGCCCAGAATATCGGCTTCAACGAGGTGGCGCGCCGCTCTATTATCAGCGACCCGGACTTCCATGGTGGTGACTACTACGCGCAGGGCACCGTCCCCAAACACGGGCTTTCCGTAGCACGCATGGTCGGCCACATTACCTATTTGTCGGATGACGACATGGCCGCGAAGTTCGGCCGTGCCCAGCGCGCGCCGGCCGACAATGGCGAATTCCACTATGGCTACGGCGTTGAGTTCGAGGTGGAGTCCTATCTGCGCTACCAAGGCGAAAAGTTCTCGACCTACTTCGACGCCAACACGTATTTGCTGATTACACGGGCGCTCGATTACTTCGACCCCTCGCGCAGTCACGGCGGCGATCTGGCGCGCGCCCTGCAGCATGTGCAGGCCGACTTCCTGCTGGTGTCCTTCAGTACCGACTGGCGTTTCCCGCCGGCAAGGTCGCACGAGATCGTGCGCGCGCTGCTCAAGAACAAGCGGCCGGTCACCTACGCCGAGATCGACGCGCCCCACGGCCATGACGCCTTCTTGCTGGACGACGCCCGCTACCATGCGGTGGTGCAGGGCTACTACGACCGCATCGCCGCAGGGTTGGGCTTGCCCGAGCGCCAGCAAACGTCAGGAGTATTGGCGTGAATCAAACTACCGTTGCGCCCCGGCATGTGCGGGCCGACCTTCGACGCATTGCCAGCTGGATAGAACCAAAAAGCCGGGTATTGGATCTGGGCTGCGGCGACGGCACCTTGCTGGCCTATCTGCAGACCAACAAGAAGGTGGTCGGTGCCGGCGTCGAACTGAACGATGAGCACTTCATCGCCTCAGTGCGACGTGGCGTGTCGGTGATTCAGCAGGATCTCGAAGAAGGCCTGGCCCTGTTCGATGACCAGCAGTTCGATACCGTGGTCTTGTCGCAGACCTTGCAGTCCATGCGCCACACCGAGCATATTTTGCGCGAGATGGCCCGGGTGGCTCGGTTTGGCATTGTGTCCTTTCCCAATTTTGGCTATTGGCCGCATGGTTGGTCCATATTGCGCGGACGCATGCCGGTAACCGGCGAAATGCCGTATCAATGGTTCGATACCCCCAATATCCATCTGTGTACGCTGCGCGACTTCGAGTCCCTGGCGGCAAACTTGCAATTGCGCATCACGCATCTGGCCACGTTCAATGGCAACAAAGAAGTTAAACTGCTGCCCAGTTGGCGTAGCACCCTGGCGGTGTATCGCTTCGAATCTCCCAACTGAAACACAAGGGGCCGGTTATCGCTTCGTTCACCAGTGTTTATGCCAGCCCGCGTGTCATCCCTTTGTTGGTGCTGGGCTTTGCCAGCGGGCTGCCGCTGGCCTTGACGGGGGGAACCCTCCAGGCCTGGGCCACAGTCGAAAACGTCTCACTGCAAAACATCGGCTTCCTGACGCTGATCGGTACAGCCTACACCCTGAAGTTCCTGTGGGCCCCGCTGGTTGACCGCTATGCGCCGCCCCTGTTGGGGCGGCGCCGTAGCTGGATCTTCATTACACAGTTGTTGTTGGCCGCCTGCGTGGCCGCCATGGGCTTGTTCTCGCCCGGCGGGCATCTGGGCCTATTGGCCGCATTGGCCGTCCTGGTAGCTTTTCTTTCGGCTACGCAGGATATCGCTTTTGATGCCTACAGTACCGATGTGCTGCACCGGGAGGAGCGGGCCGCGGGCGCCGCGGTCAAGGTCCTGGGCTATCGCTTGGCGATGATCGTATCGGGCGGGCTTGCGCTGGTGTTGGCCGATCAGTGGCTCGGTTGGCAGAATACCTATTTCTTGATGGGCGGCTTCATGGGCCTGTGCGCGATCGCAACCGTGCTGGCTCCCGAACCGGAAGTCGTAGCGCGCGCGCCACGCTCCTTGCGCAGCGCCGTGGTTGAGCCGCTATCAGAGTTTTTCAGTCGCCGTGGCGCCATCACGATCTTGCTGCTGATCGTGCTTTACAAGCTGGGCGACGCCTTTGCAGGAGCGCTGTCCACCACCTTCCTGCTGCGCGGCGCCGGCTTTACGGTATCGGAAGTGGGTAGCATCAACAAGGTCTTTGGCCTGGCCGCCACGATCGTCGGCGCCCTGGCGGGTGGGGCACTCATGGCCCGCCTGGGGCTATACCGGTCGCTGATGCTGTTTGGGATCTTGCAGGCGGTATCCAACTTCGGTTATTGGGTACTGGCCGTTACGCCGCCGCATCTTTATTCGATGGCGCTGGTTGTCGCGCTGGAGAACGTCTGCGGCGGTTTGGGCACCGCCGCTTTCGTGGCCTTGCTGATGGCCTTGTGCAGGCAGGAGTTCTCGGCCACGCAGTTTGCCTTGCTTTCCGCCTTGTCGGCCGTGGGGCGTACTTACCTTGCCGGCCCCTTGACGCCGCCCCTGGTGCAATCATTGGGCTGGCCCGGCTTCTTTGTCATTACGGTATTGATCGCCATCCCGGGTCTGGTGCTGTTGTGGTGGCGCCGGGCGGAAATCAGAAGTCTGGACGCTGTCCCCGAAACGCAACAGTAGGGCACGTAGAACGATGCGTGATTGACCCTGGTTATTTGGACATGAGAGAATGCGGATCATTCTCAATATCAATTCCGCATCAGGAATATCATGCCCAAGCCTCTCCCGCTGTACGCCGTACTTCTCGCTGTTTTCGCTAGTACGCCGGTCATGGCGCAAACTATCTCCGCAGCTGCCAACACGCTGGAGACCATTACGGTGACCGGAGACGGGTCGGTCAACAACGCGACACCCGAAGCCTACGCAGGAGGCCAAGTTGCCCGCGGCGGCCAGGCCGGCATTTTGGGCAACCTGGACATGATGGACATGCCCTTCACCCAGACCAGCTATACGTCCAAGCTGATCCAGGATCAACAGGCCCGTACCTTGGGCGACGTGTTGAAGAACGATCCGTCGGTGCAAGTGGGTAACGGCTTTGGCAATCAGGCCGAGACTTTTGTAATACGGGGCTTGGCACTGAATAATGACGATCTCTCGTTCAATGGCTTGTATGGCATATTGCCGCGGCAAATTCTTCCCATCGAGATGGTCGAGCGTGTCGAGGTGTTCAAGGGAGCAAGCGCGTTCTTGAACGGTGCCGCGCCGGGGGGCTCGGGTGTCGGGGGACTGATCAATATCCAGCCCAAGCGGGCGGGCGACGATCCCCTTACGCGTCTGAACCTGGACTACACCGGGCCTGCTCATTTCGGGGGCGGTGTGGATATCGGCCGCCGTTGGGGCGAAGACAACCGCTTTGGGATACGTGTCAACGCCGCACAGCATGATGGCGATATATCTTTGCATGACGCCGATATGCGCAGCACGGTGGGGACGGTTGGACTGGATTTCCGTGGGGACGGCGTGCGGGCATCGCTGGATGCAGGCTATCAAAAAATACGCTTCGATCAGCCCCTGCCGACGGTGCGCCTCGCCGGCGATACGGCGCCGCCTGCTGCACCTTCGACGCATACCAACTACGGTCAGCCTTGGTCTTACACCGACCTGGAGAGCACCTTTGGCGTGGCGCGGCTCGAGTACGACATTACGCGCAACTGGACGACTTATGCTGCGGCCGGCATGAGTCGCGACAACGAGCACGGCGACTACGCCGGACCGTTTGTTGGCGCGAATGGTGAAGGTACGGTCGGACTGTTCGGGGCCGCGTATCGTCGCGACACGCTGACCGGCGAAGTGGGGCTGCGAGGAGAATTCGATACTGGATCTGTTGGGCACAGGGTGAACCTGGCGTATTCGGCATTGAACTCAGATAGTTTTGACGGCTGGGTTTCCTCGGCAGCGTCTCCCACCAATTTGTATGACGAAGCTTACATACCGCGCCCCGCCGGCGTGCCTTCGGCTGGCGACCTCGATACCAACCTGGCAAGTCAGGTCAAGTTGCGCAGTTTTGCGGTCGCCGATACGCTCTCATTGTTCGAGGGCGATGTGCTTCTGACCCTGGGCGCGCGGCATCAATCCATCGTCCAGGTAGCGCACGATGCGTTCACACCTGGCAAGTACGATGAATCCGCTACGACACCCGTCTTGGGCTTGGTGCTGCGTCCGTGGGATTCCGTATCGCTGTATGCCAATCGGATCGAAGGCTTGACGCAAGGCGGCCGCGCATCCAATGATCCCAGTGTGGTGGACAATCCGGGTGCAACACTGGGGCCCATACGCAGCAAGCAGACTGAGCTTGGTATCAAGGTGGACTTTGAAAGCTACGGCGGCAGCCTCGGCGTTTTCCAGATAGAGAAGCCGGAAGTAGACGTTGTTCAGCGGGTGTATGGAATTGCGGGCAAGCAGCGCAACCGCGGCGTCGAGCTGAACCTGTATGGCGAGCCGCTATCGGGATGGCGTGTGCTGGGCGGGGTGACCTACATGGATGCCCGGCTGATCGATACTCCGGACGGCGCGCTGGATAATCACCGCGCCCGAGGCGTCCCGCGCTTCCAGGGAACGCTCAGCACGGAATGGGATGTTCCGACAGTTAGTGGCCTGACGCTGCAGGCCAGCCTGATCCATCGCGGCGCGCAATATACATCCTCCGCCAACACTTATGAGATTCCCAGCTGGACGCGTGTGGATCTGGGTGTGGTGTATCGCAGCAAGATCCAGGGGCGTAATGTGACGTACCGCGCTGGCGTGGATAACGTCGCCGACCGCCGCTACTGGGCTACGGTGGCCCCGCAGTATGGTCAGCTTACTCAGGGTCGCGGTCGCACTTTCAAACTGTCGATGTCCGTAGACTTTTAAATGCGCGCTTTTGCTACGCTGGTCCATCGCTGGGCCGGCCTGTTCATTGCCTTGTTCCTGCTCGTTTCCGGACTGACCGGGGCGGTGATCTCTTGGGACCATGAAATCGATGAATGGCTTAACAGCGATCTATACAAGGTCGAGAGCCAGGGCGAATTCCGTCCGCCCCTCGAATTGATGCGCATCATCGAAGCCAGCGACCCGCAAGCGCAGGTGGTGTACGTTCCTTTGCATTTCGAGGCCGGCCACGCGGCCACCTATCTGGTGCAGCCGCGTATCGATCCGGCTACGGGCAAGCCGTTTCCGCTGGACTACACCGAGGTCTTCATTGATCCAGTCACGGCGCAGATCGTCGGCAGGCGCGACGCCAGCGAAGTTTCGCTGTCGCGCCGGGCGTTGATGCCATTCCTTAACGATCTGCACGAAAGCCTGCATGTCCCGGCGTTCTGGGGCTCCGATCGCTGGGGTTATCAGTTCATGGGCATCGTGGCGCTGGTCTGGCTGCTGGACAGCTTCGTAGCCTTGTACCTGACGTTTCCCATCAGGCGGCAACAGGCAGCGGCCCGGCGAGCAATGTTGGCCGCGGATGCTCCCAAGCCGTCGCAGGACAGTCGCTGGTGGGGGCGCTGGATGCCGGCCTGGCGTGTGCGCTGGAAGGCGGGAGCCTACAAGCTTAATTTCGACTTGCACCGTGCCGGCGGCTTGTGGATATGGGGCGTCATCCTGGTGATCGCCTTCACTTCGTTCTCTTTGAACCTGTACCGCGAAGTGTTCTTTCCCGCGATGTCGATGGTGTCGCAGGTAACACCAGGACCATTCGAGACGCGCCCTGCTGCGCCGCTACACCAGCCCATAGCGCCCACCATCACTTATGAGCAGATCCTGCAGCAGGCCCATGAGGAAGGGGAAGCGCGCAACTGGGAGCGCCCGCCGGCGGGCATCTTTTATGCCAGAAGCCTGGGCTTTTACAGTGTCGCGTTTTTCCATCCCGGTGCAGATCATGGCAGCGGCGGCATGGAAATAGCCAATATGTACTTCGATGGGGCGGATGGTCGCTTCCTGGGCGATTATCTACCGTGGCGGGGCAGTGCAGCCGACATCTTCGTGCAGTTGCAGTTTCCGCTGCATTCGGGGCGGATACTTGGTTTACCGGGAAGGGTGCTGATGTCGCTGATGGGGTTAATGGTTGCCATGTTGTCAATCACGGGCATTGTGATCTGGGTGCGCAAGCGCAAGTCCAGACTGCATGCAAGGGCCGGCAGCGTCGCGTAAGCTTATTGATGGCACTCAACGCGGTTGCGACCGCCTTTCTTGGCGCGGTATAGGGCTTCGTCGCTTCTGTTCAGTGCCAGGCTGGCATCGTCGTCGCTGGCATGAAGGTTAGCGATGCCGACGCTGACCGTCAGTACGACTTTCTGGTCGCCGACCAACAGCGGCGATGCTGCCAGGGCCCGTTGCAGGCGGCGAGCAAAATTCATGGCGGCCTCCGCGCCACAGCGGCGCAACAACACGGCGAACTCTTCGCCGCCCATGCGGCCCGCCACGTCGGTGGCGCGCAGTTGCTGGCGCAGCATTGCAGCAAAGTGCTGCAGCCCCAGGTCGCCAATGGCATGGCCCCACTGGTCATTGATGGTTTTGAAGTAGTCCAGATCGCACATCAGCACGGCAGCACTTCCGTCGCCGTCGCGCTTCATGCGGGCCAGTTCAGCGCCCAACTGATCCATGAAGTAGCGCCGATTGGGCAGCTGGGTAAGGTCGTCCGTCGTTGCGGACAGCTGCAGTTCGGCTTCGATGCGCTTGCGCTCGGTAACGTCGGTGATGAATCCGCGCCATACCATGGTGCCGTCTTCCAGCCGTTGCGGACGGGCGTCCAGTTGCCGCCAGCCCAGCCCCTGGCGGGGCAATAGCACGCGGAAATCAAGACGCCAGGGCGCCAGTGTGCTGGCCGAGCGGGCTCGGGATTCGCGATAGCGGGGTATGTCTTCGGGATGGATCACTCGCTGTATTGCGGCGGGATCGCGCAGCGCCTGTTGGGGCTCTAGCTCGTAGATGTCGCGCACCCCTGCGCTGACATAAGTAAAAAAGCCCCTGCCGTCGGCGTCGTCCTGATAACAGAAGACCAGGCCCGGCACCTCGTCGGTCAGGAAGGTAAGCAGGTCCACCGTCTGCTGCAGTGTTTCCGAAAGGCCGCGCAGTGCAGTGATGTCAGTGGTCGTGCCAACCATGCGCAGGGCGTTGCCGTGGGCATCGCGCTCCATGACTTTGCCGCGGCTATGCACCCATTTGTAATTCCCATCCTTGCAGCGCAGCCGGTGCTCCACCTCGTAAATCTCGGTGGTGCCATCCGCGTGAGCCTTCATGGTTGCCTGGACGTAGGCCAGGTCGTCGGGATGGACGCGCTTGTAGCTCTCACTCAGTTGGTTGGAGATTTCATGATCCGCATAGCCCAGCATGGCTTTCCACGCGCGGGAGTAATGAATCTGGTTGGCCGGGATGTCGCGATCCCATACGCCGGTGCCGCTGCCTTCCAGGGCAAGCGCCATGCGGCGCTCTCGTTCACGTAGTGCGCCCAGTTCGCTGCGTAATGCTTGCAGCTCGGCATCTGCTGTCAGGTCAGGCCGCCCAGTCATAATCGATAGTCAGCGGCGCGTGGTCGCTGAACCGCTGATCTTTATAGATGGCGGCGGATGTTGCGGTGGCGGCGATCTGCGGCGTGGCGATCTGGTAATCGATGCGCCAGCCCACATTCTTGGCCCAGGCCTGCCCCCGGTTGCTCCACCAGGTATAGGCGGCATCGGTGGCCTCCGGATACAGCGAGCGATAGACGTCTTTCCATCCCAGCTCGTCGAACACTTTAGTCAGCCAAGCGCGCTCTTCGGGCAGAAAGCCGCTGTTTTTGCGATTGCCTTTCCAGTTCTTCAGGTCGATTTCCTGATGCGCGATATTCCAGTCGCCGCACAAGATAACCTGCCGACCGCATGCGGCCAGCGTGGCCAAATGGCCGAAAAAGTGCTCCATGAACACATACTTTGCCGCCTGCCGATGATCGCCACTGGAGCCCGAGGGCAGGTACACCGAAATGATAGACAGTTCGTCGTAGACGAGCTCCAGATAACGGCCTTCGGCATCGATTTCGGGCACGCCCAAGCCTTCGATGATTTGCAGCGGTTGCTGGCGTGCGTAGATGCCCACACCGCTATAGCCCTTCTTTTCCGCATAGTGGAAATAACCGTAATAGCCCGTGGGGTTGAGCATGTCGGCAGTCATGTTGTCGGCCTGGGCCTTGAGTTCCTGAAGGCAGACGAAGTCGGCCTGCTGCTGCGGCAGCCAGTCGAGTAACCCCTTGGTGACGGCGGATCTGATGCCGTTCAGGTTGGCGGAAATAACACGTAGCATCGTCGGGCCTTTATCAATCTGCAGGATGGGAACTTTAACCCATCGCCCCGGGTGGCCGCTGTCGGGCAAGTCTAATGCGTTTTGGCGATAATGTCGCTTTACCTTTTATCGATTCAGGCATGCTCCACACTTCCAACCGCGCGGATTTCGTTCGCTTCTCCCTGGCGCAGGGCGTACTTCGTTTTGGCAGCTTCAAAGTCAAGTCCGGACGCCAGAGCCCTTATTTTTTCAATGCCGGCCTGTTCAATACGGGCCGTAGTGTGGGTCGTCTGGGCGAGTTCTACGCCCAGGCCCTGGTGGACTCTGGCTTGAGTTTCGACATGTTGTTCGGTCCTGCCTATAAGGGAATTCCATTATCCACCGCCACAGCAGTGGCCTTGGCCGGCCATGCAGACATGGCCGATCGCGATATTCCCTTCGCCTTCAATCGCAAGGAAGCCAAGGATCATGGCGAAGGCGGTGTACTGGTCGGCGCGCCCCTGCAGGGCAAGGTGGTGATCATCGATGATGTCATCACTGCGGGCACCTCGGTCCGTGAATCGGTCCAGATCATCCGCCAGGCCGGCGCCGAGCCCGCCGCGGTATTGATCGCCCTGGATCGCATGGAAAGGGCAGGTCCCGACGATGCGCTATCGGCTCATTCTGCAGTCCAGGATGTGGCGTCCACCTATGGCATCCCGGTAGTCAGCATTGCATCCTTGCACGACATCATGACGGTATTGGCTGACGACGCCACGCTGGCAGAACACCGCGAGGCCGTAGCCGCGTATCGCAGCCGCTACGGCGTATAGGTCAACCCAGCTGGTCAGCCCAGCTTTTGCTTCAGCAGGTCATTGACTTGTTGGGGGTTGGCCTTGCCTTTGGCGGCTTTCATGACCTGACCCACCAACGAGTTAAACGCCTTTTGCCTGCCCGCGCGGTATTCCTCCACGATCGCTGGGTGGGCCGCAAGGACCTCGTCTATCATGGCGCCGATTGCCCCCGTGTCGCTGATTTGTTTCAGGCCGCGAGCTTCGATGATGTCGTCCGGGTTGCCGCCGTGTTCGTTCTCCCACATTGCCGTGAAAACGTCGCGCGCCATTTTGTTGGAGATGGTGCCGTCGATGATGCGCACGATCATGGCCGCCAGGGCTTCGGGTTGTACCGGGCTTTGCTCGATGTCGATTTCATCGCGATTAAGCGCTGCCGATAATTCGCCCAGCACCCAATTGGCGGCCAGTTTGGCCTGGTCGGTTGGCAGCTTGCCGGCCACGCTCTCGAAGTAGTCGGCAATGGCACGCGACATGGTCAGCTGAGCGGCATCGTAGGGTGTCAGACCCAGCTCTTGCTCGAAGCGCGAGCGCTTCTGCGCCGGCAGCTCGGGCATGGCGTCTTTGATGCGCTGTATCCAGTCAGCGCCGATGATCAGCGGTGGCAGGTCGGGGTCGGGGAAGTAGCGGTAGTCGTCCGCATCTTCCTTGCTGCGCATGCTGCGGGTCTCGTCGCGATCGGCGTCGTACAGCCGGGTTTCCTGCATGACTTTGCCGCCATCCTCGATCAGCTCGATCTGGCGGCGCACTTCGTACTGAATGGCGCGCTCGAGGAAGCGGAATGAGTTGACGTTCTTGACTTCGCTGCGCGTGCCCAGCTTTACCTCGCCTTTTGGACGTACCGATACGTTGGCGTCGATCCGGAATGAGCCCTCTTGCATGTTGCCATCGCAGATGCCCAGCCAGACAACCAGGCCGTGCAGGGCGCGCGCGTAGGCCACGGCTTCGGCGGCCGAGCGCATTTCGGGCTCGGACACAATTTCGAGCAGGGGAGTACCGGCCCGGTTCAGGTCTATGCCTGTGGACGACTCGCCATGGGGACCGGTGTAGTCTTCGTGCAGCGATTTGCCGGCATCCTCTTCGAGGTGCGCACGGGTCAGGTTAATGGTTTTTTCCTGACCATCGACAAAAAAGCTAATGGTGCCGCCTTGCACGACCGGGATCTCGAACTGGCTGATCTGGTAGTTCTTGGGCAGGTCGGGGTAGAAGTAGTTTTTTCGGGCGAAGATGGAGCGAGGTGCAACATGGGCGCCCACAGCCAGGCCAAACTGGATGGCCCGCTCTACGGCGCCGCGATTCATGACCGGCAAGCTGCCTGGCAGCGCCATGTCAACTTCGTTGGCCTGCGTATTGGGCGCTGCACCGAAGCGTGTGCTGCTATTTGAAAAGATCTTGGATTCGGTGGAAAGCTGGGTGTGTGTTTCCAGCCCGATGACGATTTCCCATTCCATTATTGTTGTTCCGGTTTGCGTTGATGCCAATCGGTGGCCTGCTGGTAGCGGTGCGCCACGGCAAGCAACTGCCCTTCATGGAAATAATTGCCAATAATTTGCAGCCCTATGGGCAAGCGGCCCTGCGCTCCGCCGAAGCCGCAAGGTACCGACATGGCAGGCAGGCCGGCCAGGCTGACGCCCAGCGTATAGATGTCGGCCAACCACTCGGCGACAGGATCTTCGCGGTTGTCGCCTATGTGCTTGGCGGTGGTCGGCGTGACCGGGCCCATGATGACATCGCAATGATCCGCAAAGGCACGCTGGAAGTCGTCGGCAATCATGTGGCGCACCCGTTGCGCTTGCAGATAGTAGGCATCGTAGTAGCCGTGGGACAGCACATAGGTGCCCACCATGATGCGTCGAAGCACTTCCGGGCCAAAGGCTTCTGTGCGCGAACGGCTGGTCATTTCGGCCAGGTCGCCGTACTGGGCGGCCCGGTGGCCGTAGCGCACGCCGTCGTAGCGCGACAGGTTGCTGGAGGCCTCGGCGGGTGCGATGACGTAGTAGGTTGGTATGGACAGCTCGGTACGCGGCAAGGAGACCTCTACCCGTACAGCGCCCAGTGCTTCAAAAGCCTGCAAGGCGGCCTGGACGGCTTTGGCCACATCGGCATCGAGCTTGTCGTTGACGAACTCTTTGGGCACGCCGATGCGCAGGCCTTTCAGGGGCAGGCTGCCGCCGGCCTCTTGTGCCTGCAGGGCTTGCTCGTACTGGCTGCGAATTCGGCCGGGCACGTTAGCGCTGCCGTTGCAGTGTTCCAGGCTGGTGGAGTCGCGCGGATCGAAGCCGCTGATGGGGTCCAGGATGTCGAGCAGGTCTTGGGCATGGCGCGCAATCGGTCCGGCCTGGTCCAGGCTGGAACCATAGGCGATCATGCCAAAGCGGGATACCGTTCCATAGGTGGGCTTGATGCCGCTGACACCGCACAGGGCGGCCGGCTGGCGCACAGAGCCGCCAGTGTCGGTGCCGGTGGCCGCCATGACCAGGCCGGCCGCCACGGCCGCTGCCGAGCCGCCCGACGAACCACCCGGTATGGTGCTGGTATCCCAGGGGTTTCTGGCAGGACCGAAGGCCGAGTTTTCGTTGCCCGAGCCCATGGCGAATTCGTCGCAATTCAGTTTGCCCAGCGACACGGCGCCCGCCTCGTGCAGGCGTTCGACCACCGTGGCATCGAAAGGGCTGACGTAATTTGCCAGCATCTTGCTGCCGGCCGTGCTGCGCCAGCCGCGGGTGACGAACACGTCTTTATGGGCAATGGGAACACCGGCCAGTGCCGGCGCATCTTGCCCGCTGGCCAGCAGTTTGTCGGCCGCGTGGGCCTGCGCCAAAGTAAGGTCGCGGTCGATATGCAGGAAGGCGTTAAGGTCGGCGCGGGCTTCGGCGGCGTCCAGCGCACTGACCGCAAGCTCGTGGGCGCTCAGCGAGCGCGAGGTCAAGGCCTGGCGTAGGGCGGCAATACTGTCGAATTGTGTGTGCAGGGGTGTATTTGCCATGGATTACTCGATCACCGTGGGTACCAGGAACAGGCCGGCTTGCTCGGCCGGGGCATTGGCCATCAGGGCCTCGCGTTGCGCGTCGGTGCTGGTGGGCGCAGCGGCGTCAGGACGCAATCGCAGTGCGATTTCCTGGTGCGTTGACAGCGGATGTGCCATGGGCTCGATGCCGGTGGTGTCGACGGCCTGTAGTTGCTCGATCAGGTTTAAAATGCCGTCCAGTTCAGTTTGGGCGCGAGCAGTTTGATCCGGCGAAAGCTCAATGCGCGCGAGCCTCGCAATGCGGGCTACGTCTTGTTCGGTAATGGGCATGGATTCTTTAAGATGGGGGTTCTGGCCGAGCGGGTTCACCGGCAAGCTGCACTATATAAGGCGGGTTGCCAAAAGAAACTGCCTTAATTCGGCCTAATCAATAGTCGATTATAAGTTATCATTGCTGGTTTGATTCGTCAGCGAAATTTCGGCGCCTCGCGATTGCGCTTGAAGGCAGCATGTTTCGGACGAATTCTCTTTCAATCTTGATATCACTGAGCGCCCATGTTCGGATTCCTTCGTAGTTACTTCTCCAGCGATATGGCGATCGACCTCGGTACCGCCAATACTCTGATCTATGTCCGCGGCAAAGGGATTGTGCTTGACGAGCCATCGGTGGTGGCCATACGCCACGACGGGGGCCCCAACGGCAAGAAGATCATCCAGGCCGTCGGCCGGGAAGCCAAGCAGATGCTGGGTCGGGTGCCGGGCAACATCGAAGCCATTCGTCCCATGAAGGACGGCGTCATTGCCGACTTCACCGTTACCGAACAAATGCTCAAGCAGTTTATCCGCATGGTGCATCCCCGCAGCATGTTCGCGCCCAGCCCGCGCATCATCGTTTGCGTTCCTTGCGGTTCTACGCAGGTCGAGCGCCGCGCAATACGCGAGTCGGCCCTGGGGGCAGGCGCCAGCCAGGTTTATCTCATCGAAGAGCCCATGGCAGCAGCCATCGGCGCCGGACTGGCCGTTTCCGATGCCAGCGG
Organism: Pollutimonas thiosulfatoxidans; assembly: GCF_004022565.1. NCBI lineage: Bacteria > Pseudomonadati > Pseudomonadota > Betaproteobacteria > Burkholderiales > Alcaligenaceae > Pollutimonas > Pollutimonas thiosulfatoxidans. Next base: position 2,311,227 of record NZ_CP022987.1, on the reverse strand, counting down.
CTCCATGGTGGTTGATATCGGTGGCGGCACCACCGAAGTGGCCATTATTTCCCTGGGTGGCATGGTGTACAAGGGTTCGGTCAGGGTGGGCGGCGATAAATTCGACGAAGCCATCATCAACTACATCCGCCGCAACTACGGCATGCTGATCGGCGAACCGACGGCCGAACTCATCAAGAAAGAAATCGGCTCGGCTTTCCCGGGTTCTGAAATCCGCGAAATCGAAGTCAAGGGCCGTAACCTGTCCGAAGGCGTGCCGCGCAGCTTCACGGTATCGTCCAACGAGATCCTTGAATCCCTTACCGATCCGCTCAACCAGATCGTATCGGCCGTCAAGACCGGGCTCGAGCAAACTCCCCCCGAACTGGGTGCCGACATCACCGACAAGGGCATCGCCATTACGGGCGGTGGGGCCTTGCTGCACGATCTGGACCGCTTGCTCCAGGAAGAAACCGGTCTGCCAGTGGTCATCGCAGAAGATCCGCTTACCTGCGTCGTGCGCGGCTGCGGCGAGGCGCTTGAGCACCTCGAGCGGCTGGGCGGGGTATTTATTTACGACTAACTGCATTGGGTAGAGGTCGGGTGCTCTAGTGTGCGCCGGGCGTACCCAGGCATAGGCACAAACAGTTCATGCGAGAATCCGGCACGATCAGGCTGTTCAAGCGCGGTCCCACGGCCGAATTCCGCTTGTTCGTGTTCGTATTGCTGTCCCTTACCTTCCTTATTGTCGATTCCCGATTCCAGGCGCTGGACCCGGCTCGTCAGGCAGTGTCTGTCGTGCTGTACCCCTTTCAGCGTTTGATGCTCGCGCCGCGCGACGCGGTCGAGCACATCAACAACTGGACCGACGCCGCCGCGCTGGCACGCACTGAAAAAGAAGCCTTGCAGCGCCAACGCATCGAGCTGGCCCAGATCTCGACCCATGCTGCGCAACTCGCCGCCGAGAACGAACAATTGCGGCGCTTGCTGGACGTGGGCGAGGCCGTGACCCAGCGCTCGGTTGCCGTGGAAGTCATGTACGAGCCGCCCAATGCGTTTTCGCATCACCTGGTGTTCAACAAGGGCTCGTCCAGCGGTATTCAGCCCGGCATGCCGGTGATTGATGAGGGCGGTGTCGTTGGGCAAATCGTGCGGGTTACGCCGTTCACCTCCGAGGCCGCCTTGCTGACGGACGACAAGGTCGCGATTCCTGTCCAGGTATTGCGCAACGGTTTGCGCTTGATCGCGTTCGGCGGCAATGTCAGCGGCAAGGTAGAGGTGCGTTTCCTTACCGCCAATGTAGACTTGGCTCCGGGCGATATCCTGATCACCAGCGGAATCGGCGGTATGTTCCCGGCCGGCTTGTCGGTGGCCGAGGTCGATGAGGTCGAGCGCGACGATTCCTCGGGCTTTGCGCTTGCCGTGGCCACGCCCTTGTCTCATCCCGAACGGCATCGGCATTTCCTGGTGTTGCAGGTCGATGTCTCGGCGACCGACCCCCAAAAGAGTTTGAAAGATGCTACGCCACTCCAGTAACAACGCCGCGCTTCCGGCGCAACGAAACTCGGGCCTGAGTGCGCTGCAGCCGCTGGACACCACGCCGCTGAAGCGCCCGACCAGTCCCTTGTTCATCTGGTTCACCCTGATACTGGTGTGGCTGCTTTCGCTGTTGCCCTGGCGCCTGTGGCAACCCTCGCCCGATCTGCTCTTGCTGGTGATCGCGCTTTGGTGCCTTAACGAACCGCAGCGCGTCACCATGCTTACCGCTTTTGTATTCGGTCTTTTCATGGATGTCCACGACGCCGCGCTGCTGGGTGGCCAGGCGCTGACCTTCACACTGGTCGCCTACGGCGCCACGGTGCTGCATCGCCGGCTTCAGCGCTTCAATTCGATCGTGCAGGCCATACATATGCTGCCCATCTTCGTGTTGGCGCAAGCCGTGACGCAAGTGGTTTATACCTGGCTGGCAGGCGAGTGGTCGGGATGGCAATGGCTGTGGTCGTCGCTGTTTACCGTCGCCCTGTGGCCGCTGGCCGACTTCCTGCTGCTTATGCCCCAACGCCGCCTGGACGATACCGACGCCGGTTCGGTATAGCGGTCGGCCATGTTCGAGTTCAAGAAAACCACCCAACACCAAAAGCGGCGCATGTTGATCCGCGTCGTGGTGGCGGCGGTTTTCGCATCGCTCTGCTTTGTTGGGCTGGTTGCGCGACTGTGGTATTTGCAAGTGGAGCGCTACGAAGGTCTGGCAGCCCGTGCCGACCAGAATCGTATCGCCGTCGTCCCCATACCCCCACCGCGCGGCGAGATCATGGATCGCAATGGCGTAGTGCTGGCCCGCAACTACCGGGATTACACGCTCTCGGTGGTGCGCGCCCAGGTCGAAGGCGACATCCAGGCGCTGGTGGACGACCTGAGCCAACTGGTGTACCTGAGCCCTTCGGATCGCCGGCGCTTCTTTCGGCAACTGAATCAGAACAGCCGCTATACCCCTATTTTGCTACGCAACGACCTGAATGAAACAGAGGCCTCGTGGTTTGCCGCGCATTCGTTCAAGTTTCCAGGCGTGGAGCTCAGTGCGCGGTGGGTGCGCGAGTATCCGGAAGGCGAATCGGCGGCCCATGTGCTGGGCTACGTAGGCCGCATATCCGAAGCCGACCTGGCCCGGCTCGAGGAAGCCGGACAGTCGGGCAACTATCGGGGCAGCGACACCATAGGCAAGAAGGGTATCGAGAAAACCTGGGAAGAGGCCCTGCATGGCCGTACTGGCGTGGAAGAGGTCGAAGTCACTGCAACGGGCCGTCCAGTTCGCACGCTTAGCCGTGTGGACCCGATTCCCGGTTCCGATCTGATTCTTTCCCTGGATATCGGCTTGCAAAAGGAAGCCGAGGCGCAGTTCGCCGGACGGCGTGGCGCTTTGGTCGCTATTGAACCGGACACCGGTGATGTTCTGGCTTTTGTGTCGGCGCCATCCTTCGATCCGAATTTGTTCATCGACGGTATCGACGTGGAAAACTGGCGCAAGCTGAACGAATCCCCTGACCATCCCTTGATCAATCGACCGCTGTACGGCACCTATCCCATCGGTTCGACCTACAAGCCCTTTGTAGGCCTGGCTGCTCTCGAACTGGGCAAGCGCACGGCCACCGAGCGAATTTCCGATCCGGGCTATTTCGAACTGGGCGGCCAGCGCTTTCGCAACGCCGGAGGCGCTGCGTACGGCCCCACAGATCTGCACCGCGCCATCGTGGTGTCGTCCGACACGTATTTCTTTTCGCTGGGCCCGGAGATAGGCGTAAACGCGCTGCACGATTTCAGCAAGCAGTTCGGCTTTGGCCAGATTACCGGCATCGATCTGGAGGGCGAGCGGCGCGGCGTGCTGCCGTCCACAGAATGGAAGCGCCAGCACTATAAAGACCCTGAGCAGCAGCGCTGGTATGCGGGCGAGACCGTGTCGGTCGCCGTGGGCCAGGGCTACAACGCCTTTACACTATTGCAGCTGGCCCAGGCCACTGCAGTGCTGGCCAATGACGGCCGCTACATGAAGCCTCATTTGGTCAGCCTGATCGAGAACCCGCAAACCGGGGCGCTGGAGCGCACGGTTACCGAGCCGTCCCACACCATACCGCTGAAGCCGGAGAACCTGGAGGTCATCCACAAGGCCATGGCGGACGTGATGCGTAAAGGCACGGCGCGGCGCGCTTTCACTGATGCACCTTACCAGGCGGCGGGCAAGACCGGCACCGCCCAGGTCTACAGCTTGAAAGGCGCCAAATACAACGCCAGTGCCGTGGACGAACGTTTGCGCGACCATGCCCTGTTCATGGCTTACGCGCCGGTGGAAGATCCCAAGATCGCTATCGCGCTGATCGTTGAGAACGGCGGCTGGGGCGCGACAACGGCGGCGCCGGTGGCACGCAAGGTCTTCGACTATTGGCTCTCGCCCGAACGTCTGGCGCGTAACAAGCTGCCCGGCCCGCTCACGCCGCCAAAAGTGCCTGCGGATGAAAGCTTGATCGAGGAGGGCGCGCAGAGCGAATCGCTGGATGCCATGCTGCCTCCCGAGCATATGGCACCATCGTTGCCAGATGAGGCGACCGTCGAGCCACCCGAGCTGTCCGACGGCCCAACGGATGTGTCTGCGGTTCTGCGAGGTGGGCGATGAAGCGACTGCTGCAGTGGGTCACGCGCGCTGTCCTGGCTTTTGACTGGCCGTTGCTGGCCCTGTTGGTGATCATGACGATACTGGGCATGACCATCATGCATTCGGCCGTCGGCGGCACCGACTGGCGCTTTGCCGACCAGTCGCGCAATTTCCTGATCGCCTTCGTTGCCATGTGGATAGCTGCCATGCTGCCCCCGCCGCTGTTGATGCGGCTGGCTCCCTACATTTATGTCGCAGGCGTCGTGCTGCTGTTGGGTGTGGAGTTTTTTGGCGAAACCAGCAAGGGGGCGACGCGCTGGCTGGATCTGGGCTTCGTTCGCCTACAACCGTCCGAGATGCTCAAGATCTCTGTGCCTTTGATGCTGGCCTGGTACTTTCATCGAAATCAAGGTCGGCTGCATGTTCTGGATTTCGTGGTGGCAATGGCCCTGCTGGCGCTGCCTTTTGCCCTGATCGTCATGCAGCCCGACCTGGGCACGGCGCTGCTGGTGTTCGTGTCCGGCTTCTGCGTCATCTATTTTGGCGGTCTGTCATTCAAGCTGCTGGCGCCGCTGACGGCGGCTGTCGTCATAGGCGTGGGCACATTGGTGTATTTCGAGACGGACATCTGTCAGCCCGATGTGGACTGGGTGTTGCTGCACGAATACCAGAAGTATCGTGTTTGCACGCTGCTGGACCCCAGCTCGGACCCGCTGGGCAAGGGCTTTCATACCATACAGTCCATGATTGCGGTGGGCTCGGGCGGGGTATACGGCAAGGGCTACATGATGGGCACGCAGGCGCATCTGGACTTCATCCCCGAACGCACGACCGACTTCATCTTCGCGGTTTTTGCAGAAGAATTCGGTCTGTATGGCGGCGTGATGCTGTTGGTGCTTTACGCCCTGCTGATCGCCCGCGGCCTGGCGATTGCCGTGAAAGCGCACACGCACTTCGGTCGCCTGATGGCCGGTTCTATGTCGATGATGTTCTTCGTTTACGTGTTCGTGAACGTGGCCATGGTGACGGGGATACTGCCCGTAGTCGGCGTGCCACTGCCGTTCCTGAGCTACGGGGGGACGGCGCTGTTGACGCTTGGTGTTGCCAGCGGGATATTGATGAGTATTAGTCATTATCGGCCGTTACGGAGTTAGGTGTAGTAACGGCTTAGGGCTCTATACCGGCTTGGGTTCTATTGACGCGTCCGGGGCTGGGTGGACGGTGTGGCGGGACACGGTGCCGGTTCGGCGCCCTGCGCGCCGAACAGCGCGTTGCCTTGCTCGTCCGCCCATACGGGCTCCCTTCGCTTCCGGCTCGCTCGGCCCCAAAGTCCCGCCACACCGTCCACCCAGCCCCAGCCGCTGCATTGGATCGGGCTTGCCGCGTAGCTGGGACGAGTCGGTTGCTTGGCATGCTTGCCGCTAATCCTGCTTGTTTGAGAAGGGTTTGCGTCGCCGCAAAATTCGGCGCCCCTGCGGCGCCGAATTTTGCATTCGCGATCGCTTGCGGTGGGCGTCACTTCTTTTTATTCTTCGGAGGTGGGGTCAGGTCTTGCAATCACGCATGCGGCCTAGGCATTGGCAATTCGCGAATCCCCGTCGCATGCGTGATTGCAAGACCTGACCCCACTAGCAAGCGCCGCCAGTTCCTACGCGAACTGATGCCGTCCGCCATACCTAACCCGATGCTACGCGTGGCCCGGCAGGCGGGCCGCGTGGGGCGAGCGCAATAATCCTTTCTTATTAAGTGGGGACGGCTCAGAATCATGCCAAGCACCCTGACCGTCCCTACGATGCGCCGCCAACCTCAATGCAGCCGGGGCTGTGGAGGTAAGGGGTGAGGGCCATTTGGAGCCGAGCGAGCCGTAGGCGAAGGAAGCCCGTACGGGCGGACGAGCAAGGCGATGCGGTGTTCGGCGCGCAGGGCGCCGAACCGGCTCCGTTGGCCAGCACCCCTTACCTCCACAGCCCCGGCGTGTTAAGTAAGTAACACAGCAATCTAAAAAAACAACCCATCAAGAATCTTGCGAACAGGCGCCGGCAACGCCGTCTCCGACAGTTCACCAATCGCTGTCCAGGACCGTCCCTTACCTACCTCCATCACAGCGCCCCCACTGCCCACCTCCGTGTACCAGGGTTCGATGTGGAGTTTGAAGTGTGTGAAGGTGTGCGAGAAGGCGGCCATTTTTTGCGGTGGCGCCCCTGACATCCCGAGGGCCAGGCTGGCCGCTTCCAAGGTCAGCCGATCCTCGTACTTGGGTAGGCTCCAGAGGCCGCCCCAGATTCCTGGGGAGGGTTGCCGCTCCAGCAGGATGTGGTCGTTGTGGCGGGCGACCAGCATCAGGCATAGTCGCTCGGGGATGGCTTTTTTCTTTTTGGGCGTGGGAAGTTCGTGCTGGCATGCGTTGCGGCGGGCGTAGCAGCCTGCTTGCAGCGGACAAGCTGCGCAGGCGGGTCGGCCGCGGGTGCAGCGCTGTGAGCCGAGGTCCATCAGGCCTTGTGTATAGGCGATCATGTCCAGTGAGGCTGGCGCGCAGGCCAGCGCGGCGTGGGCTTGCTCCCATAGCGCCTTCTCGGTGGCGCGTTCGCTGGTTATGCCATGGATGCCGAAGTAACGCGTGAACACGCGTTTGACGTTGCCGTCCATGATGGGGCTGCGTTCGCCATGGGCAAAGGCGGCGATGGCGGCCGCCGTGGACGGGCCGATGCCGGGTAGGGTGGCAATGTCGGCGGATTGCTCGGGAAAGCGGCCATTCCATTGCGCGACCAGGGTCTGGGCGCAGCGATGCAGGTTGCGGGCGCGTGCGTAGTATCCCAGCCCAGCCCAATAGGGCATGACTTCGTCCTGGCTGGCTGCGGCCAGGGCGGCTATGTCGGGGAAGCGTTGCAGGAAGCGCTCGTAGTAGCCGATAACCGTGGCGACCTGCGTTTGTTGCAGCATGATTTCCGACAGCCAGATGCGGTAGGGATCGCGCGTGCCTTGCCAGGGCAGATGATGTCGCCCGTGTTCCTGTTGCCATTGGACGATGGTGCTGGCGAAATCGGCCAGCGGGGTGCCCGAGCTTGATGTCATGGCCTAAAAACGGGTATTGCGGGTGACCGACCAGCGGGCGGAAAGCGCCGCCAGTATGGCCACAACCACCGTTGCCAAGGCCAGGTTGACGGGGTCGGGCATCTGCAGCACGAACTGGGTGCCGTAGCTGCTGGCAAGCCGGGCCAACGCTGCGTTAAGCGGCAGCAGCGCCACGGCGGACAGCGCGATCGCGACGCCACTGGCAATCACGCCGGTCAGGGCGCCCAGATACAGAAATGGCCGGCGCACGAAGGATTCAGTCGCGCCTACCAGCCTTGCCACGCCGATCTCTTCACGCTGCGTCAGTGCTTGCATGCGCACAGTGTTGAACACCGTCGCCAGCACCACCAGGGCAACACCGATGGCCAGCATGCCCAGTCCGATGCGCACGAACCTCAGGATGGCTTCCAGGCGTCTGACCCAGTCGCTGTCCAGTTGCACGGCGTCCACCGCATCCAGCTGGCGCCATTCGTCGGCCAGCGAACTGGCCTGGCTAGCCAGTTCGCTGCTATCGCGCAGAGTCACGACGATCGCATCGGGCAGGGGGTTGCCCGGCAATACCGCCAGGGCGGTGCTCCAACTGGGGTTCTCTTTTAACGCTTTAAGGGCTTGATCGCGGGTAACCACACGCACGGACTGTATCTGCTCTGCGTGCTGGGTTTGCAGGTTTTGAGCAAGTTCGCGCGCGTCCTGGTCGCTGGCAGAAGGCTTGAGGAAGACGGTGACTTCCGGCGAGACGGGGATCTCGCGCACGACCGGCTGGGCCGAGGCCAATACGGCTGCCGCAATAATAGGTATGGCCAGGGTCAGGCCTATGACCAAAATATTGGATAGGGACGAAAAAGGTTGGGACATCAGGCGCCGCAGGGCAATTTGCAGGGCGTAACGGTGTTGCCGCAGCCATCGTCTCATGCCGGCGCTCCTGCGGAATCAAAAAAGCGGCCCGCTTCGATCCGCAAGGTGCGGCCGGCATAGCGGGCCATCAGCGCCCTGTCATGCGAGGCAATTAGCGTTGTAACCCCCACCCGGTTGAAATCCCGGAAGACTTCCAGGATTTTACGGGCGCTTTCTTCGTCCAGATTGGCCGTGGGTTCGTCGGCGATCAGTATGGCCGGCCGATTGACGATGGCCCGTGCAATGGCCAGCCGTTGCTGCTCGCCGCCCGACATTTCGATGGGGTTGAGGTCTTCCTTGCCCGACAGGCCGACTTTCTCGATCGCAGCCCGGGCGCGCGTAGCCGCCACCCGCCTTTCCAGGCCGGCGACCGCAAGCGGCAGCAGCACATTGTCGATGGCGTTGCGATCGTAGAGCAGATGCATGTCCTGCAAGATCACGCCTACGGCGCGGCGAAGGTAGGGCCGCGCGCGCCCCGGCATTTTGTCGATGCGATGGCCGTTGACGTGGACGGAGCCGCGACTGGGCGGCTCGAGCCCGCCGATAAGTTTAAGCAGCGTCGATTTGCCTGCCCCGGAAGGCCCCGAGACAAAAACGAACTCGCCCGGTTCCACGCGAAAGTTGATGTCGGCCAGGATGTTGCGGCTGCGACCATAGGATTTGAATACGTGCTGGAATTCGATCATGGCAACATTGGAATCAAGGCCTCTATCATATAGATATAGGGATGGCGGCGTCAGGTGCGACGAAACAGGTATGTGAACGAAGTTTGCCGAGCGTTACACGAGGTGTCGCAAGGGATATCCCCCATGTTTTTTGCACTAGCCAACAGCTACGATTTGAGCCCTAACGGCGCAACACGATTGTATGCCGTGAATCATCAATGAATTGAATACGGATGGGACAAAATATGAAACTAATCAAAGCGGCTGCACTGGGCGCCTCGTTGTTCTTCATGACAGCGACGGCGTCTCATGCCGGTGAGACCTACGATTCCGTGAAAGCGAAGGGCTTCGTTCAATGCGGCGTGCATACCGGCCTGCCCGGTTTCGCGATCGCCGACAGCAAGGGCGAATGGTCCGGCATCGACGTCGATCTGTGCCGCGGCATTGCAGCCGTCATGTTCGGCGACGCCACCAAATATAAAACCACACCGGTCACGACGCAACAGCGCTTCACCGCCTTGCAGTCGGGCGAAGTCGACGTTCTTACGCGCAACACCACCGCCACCTTGACTCGCGACACCACGCTGGGCCTGATGAGCGCCGGTATCAACTATTACGATAGCCAGGGCATCATGGTTTCCAAGAGCCTGGGCGTGAAAAGTGCCAAAGAGCTCGGCGGCGCCGCAGTTTGCGTACAGCCCGGCACCACGACCGAACTGAACCTGGCCGACTGGTTCCGTGCCAATAACCTGGAATTCAAGCCTGTCGTCATCAACAGCCCCGATGAAGCCATGCGCTCCTACGTGGCTGGCCGTTGCGATGCCTACACGACCGACAAGTCGGGCCTGGCCACGATCCGTTCCACGCTAAGCAACCCGGACGATCACGTCATCCTGCCCGAAGACTTCTCCAAAGAGCCTTTGGGCCCCATGGTGCGTCAGGGCGACGACCCCTGGTTCATGGTGGTGCGTTGGACGCTCAACGCCATGCTGGAAGCTGAAGAGTACGGCATCAACTCCAAGAACGTCGACGAAATGGTCAAAAGCAGCAACCCCAACATCCAGCGTATTCTGGGTGTGACGGGCGAGATGGGCAAGGGTCTGGGCCTGGATTCCAAGTGGGCCTATAACCTGATCAAGCAGGTAGGTAACTACGGCGAATCCTTCGAGCGCAACATCGGCCCAAGCTCGGCCATGAAGCTCGATCGTGGCCTGAACGCACAATGGCGTGACGGCGGCCTGATGTATGGCTGGCCCATCCGCTAATCTGGCGGATCTGTAAGACGAAGGCTGGGCGGCACCACGCTGCCCAGCCTTCGAACACTTGGGGATGCTGCGTCAGGGTCCCCTAACGATTGCACCGCTATGACGAAAATAACTCTATTGCCGCAAACGCCCAAACGGCGTCTGTCCTGGAACGACCCGGGCGTTCGATCGATCATCTATCAGGTGCTCGTGCTGGGCATCGTAGGCTTGGGCGTCTGGTATCTGGTTTCCAATACCCTGCATAACCTGGCCGTACGTAATATTTCCACCGGATTTGGCTTTCTTCATCGGGAAGCCGGCTTCGCCATTGGCGAATCCGTCATCGACTACACCCCTGCAGACACCTACGGCAAAGCCATCTGGGTCGGCATATTGAATACACTGCGTGTCTCCGTCGTGGGGATCATCGCGGCCACTTTGTTCGGCACCATACTGGGTATTGCCCGCCTGTCCAAGAACTGGCTGGTTGCCCGTGTGGCCAGCGCCTATATCGAAGTCATGCGCAACATTCCCCTGTTGCTGCAGTTGTTCTTCTGGTATGCCATCATCACTGAGATCATGCCTGGGCCTCGCGATGCGCTAAACCCCGTGCCCGGTGTGTTCCTTTCCAATCGTGGGCTGAAGTTGCCCAGCCTGCACGGCGACGCCCTGGACTGGATCCTCGGCGGTATCGCGCTGGCTATTGTTGTCATCGTGCTGATTGCTCATTGGGCGCGGAAACGCCAAGAGGCTACCGGGCAGATTTTTCCGCTGGTGCGTACCGGCGTGGTGTTGCTGCTGGCACTCCCGGCGGTGGCGTGGCTGATCAGCGGCGCCACGCTTACGGTCGAGCTGCCGGAGCTCAAGGGCTTTAATTTCGTGGGTGGGCTGAACCTGTCGCCCGAGTTCGCCGCGCTGCTTGCCGGCTTGGTCATCTATACCTCTGCCTTTGTGGCCGAGGTCGTACGCTCGGGCATAGAGTCGGTCAACCAGGGGCAATGGGAGGCTGCCGGCGCCATCGGACTTAGCCGCCCGCGCGTGTTGCGCCTGGTCATACTGCCGCAGGCCTTGCGTGTGATTATCCCGCCCATGACCAGCCAATACCTCAACCTTACCAAGAACAGCTCGCTGGCAGTGGCGATAGGCTATCCGGATATTGTCTCCGTCGTGAACACGACCTTGAACCAAACGGGCCAGGCTATCGAGGGCATCCTGATCATCATGGCCGCCTATCTTACGGTCAGCCTGTCTATATCCGTATTCATGAACTGGTACAACAAGCGCATCGCGCTGGTGGAGCGCTAAATGAGCCAGGATCTAACCGCGCCCGCGAAGCTCGGGCCGCCCCGGGCGCATCAAAGCACTTGGGGCTGGATGCGGGCAAGCCTGTTTTCTTCGCCGCTCAATACCATCTTGACCGTGCTGGTGGCGTGGCTGCTGCTGATGTCGGTTCCAGCATTGATTGAATGGCTGTTCATACGGGCCGATTTCAATGCCACCAGCGCTGCCGAATGCCGGGAGTCGGGCGGGGCCTGCTGGGCTTTCATCGTAGAGAAGCACCGGTTTATTCTATTTGGCGTCTACCCCTACGACGAGCAGTGGCGGCCCTTGCTGGCCAGCATCATACTCATCGCCGTCATTGTCTGCAGTTGCGTTCGGTGGTTCTGGCGACCCTTCCTGGGCATTATCTGGATCGTGTCCCTGGTGGCGGTGGCGGTACTGATGTGGGGCGGCGTGCTGGGCATGAGCCATGTCGAGAACGACCGCTGGGGCGGGCTGCCATTGACCCTTATTTTGGCAACCTTCGGCATTGCATTTGCCTTCCCCCTGGGCTTGTTGCTGGCGCTGGGCCGCCGGTCGCACATGCCAGCCGTCAAGGCCTTGTGTGTCGTTTATATTGAATTGATCCGCGGCGTGCCACTGATCAGCTTGCTGTTCATGTCGTCGGTCATGTTGCCTTTGTTTCTGCCCGAGGGCTTCAGCATCGACAAACTGCTGCGCGCGCAAATCGCCATCATCCTTTTTGCTGCGGCCTATGTGGCCGAGACGGTTCGGGGCGGCCTGCAAGCCATTCCCAAGGGGCAGTATGAAGGCGCCGATTCGCTGGGCTTGAGCTACTGGCAACAGATGCGCAAGATCATCCTGCCACAGGCACTCAAGGTCGTCATTCCACCCCTGGTCGGTATCTTTATTGCGCTGTTCAAAGACACCTCCCTGGTGGTGATTATCGGTATTTTCGACTTGACCCTGGCCGCCAAGACGGCAGTGGCCGATGCCGCGTGGCGCGGCTTCAGCACCGAGGCGTATCTGTTCATCGCCTTCATTTACTTTATTTTCTGCTTTTCGATTTCCCGTTATAGCCAGTCGCTGGAGAAGCACTTGCGTACGGGAGAGCAGCGCTGAACTGCGCTAACAACAAGGGAGTACAGACATGTCTGAGGCCATCATTCGCCTGGCAGATGTCAATAAGTGGTTCGGGCAGTTTCACGTACTGCGCAATATCAATCTGAACGTCGCGCCCAGCGAGCGCATCGTGATTTGCGGGCCTTCGGGCTCGGGTAAGTCAACGATGATCCGTTGCATCAATCGACTGGAAGAGCATCAGCAGGGCAGCATCATCGTTGACGGCAAGGAACTGACCAACGATTTGAAACAAATCGAAACCATACGGCGAGACGTCGGCATGGTGTTCCAGCACTTCAATCTTTTCCCGCATCTTACGGTCCTTGAGAACCTTACATTGGGTCCCATCTGGGTACTCAAGAAGTCCAAGGCCGAGGCCGAGGCCACTGCCATGAAGTACCTGGAGCGCGTGCGTATACCCGAGCAAGCCCTGAAGTTCCCGGGGCAGTTGTCCGGCGGGCAGCAACAGCGGGTGGCAATTGCGCGTTCCTTGTGCATGAGCCCGAAGATCATGCTGTTCGATGAGCCGACCTCCGCCCTGGACCCCGAGATGGTCAAGGAAGTACTGGACGTCATGGTTAGCCTGGCCGAGGAAAGCGGCATGACCATGCTGTGCGTGACGCACGAAATGGCCTTCGCCCGCAAGGTGGCCGACCGCGTCATCTTCATGGATCAGGGCGAGATTATCGAAGAAAACACGCCAGACGCCTTTTTTGATCACCCTCAAAACGAACGCACCAAGCTGTTCTTGAGCCAAATTTTGCACTGAGCCACGAAGGCCCCATAGTGTCCGGTTCTTCGGTCAAGCGCGAGAGCGACATTTGGTGTAGGGTACTGCCTTTGCACTTATTTCAAGGTATTACCCAATGATGTCCGGTTTCAAGCCCCTTACCTCTCTCGCAGCCGCTGCTTGCGTTGCGTTTTCCGCTTTGGCCGCGCCCGCACTGGCTGAAGAGTTCCCCACCAAGCCGCTTAGCTTCATCGTGCCTTACGCGCCCGGCGGTCCGCTTGATGGCATGGCGCGCCTGCTGGCCGAGAAGGTTCAGCCGGACTTGGGCACTGTTGTGGTGGAAAACAAGCCAGGGGCGGGCGGTAATATCGGTGCCAGCATAGCGGCCAAGGCAAAACCCGATGGCTATACCCTGGTGATGGGCGCAGTTGCGATCAACGCCATCAATCCCTGGCTGTACGAGAAGCTCCCGTTCGACCCAATTACCAGCTTCGAGCCCGTCACGCTGGTCGCTTCGGTTCCTAACGTACTGATTCTGAACAACGAGTTCGCTGCCGACAATAATATAAAGACGGTCGCTGATCTGGTTGCCTATGCCAAGAAACATCCGGACTTGCTGAACTTTGCTTCAGGCGGTAATGGCAGTGCCGGACATCTTGCCGGCGAACTGCTTAACGTACGTACCGGCACCAAGTCGGTACACGTGCCTTATGCCGGCTCTTCGCCCGCCAAGCTCTCTTTGCTGGCCGGTCAGACCAACTTCATGTTTGACAACTTGGCCTCGGCCGCAACGTTGATCTCCGAAAACAAAGTCAAGGCACTGGCTGTGACGACCACCACGCGCTCGTCGGCCTTTCCCGATCTGCCGACGATGGAACAGGCAGGCATCGAAAAGTTCGACCTGGGCACCTGGTTCGGCGTCTTCACGACCGGCGGCACGCCCAAGGCCATCGTGGACAAGCTCAACGCTGCTTACGTCAAGGCTTTGCGCGACCCAGCCGTGCGTAAAAACCTCTTGACCATGGGTTCGGACTCCGAGCCCACCAGCTCGGAAGAGTTCGCTGAACTGGTAAAGAACGATCTGGCCAAGTACAAGGAAATCGTCGAGGTTTCCGGTGCGAAGTTGTTCTAACCACTGATGGCGGTGTGTGCCGGGCGCTCTGCGCCGGGCACTGGCAGCTTCGATCCCTGACCGCCTCGCGCGCTCAGGGATTTTTCCTTTCATGGGCACTGTCAACAAAGGTCAAGCTGGCCTGCATTGAACCAAACGGTAACACGCGGGGGCGGCCCTGCTTGGTAGCATGGCTGGCGGCAGCTTCCACGCTGTCACTGACGAACAAGGAGAACTCTATGAAAATTTCCATGCGCACTGGGCGACTTGCCACGTGTATCGGTGTGATTGCCTTGGTGGCAGGTTGCGCGAACATGAACGAGATGGGTACCGGTGGAAAGACCGCGATGGGAGCAGGTGCGGGCGCCGCAGTGGGTGCCGGGCTCGGTGCATTGATCGGCGACAGCAGTAAAGCGGCTGCCATTGGCGCAGGCATAGGTGCCGTGGCCGGTGGCATTGCGGGTTACAACTGGGCGGGCGTCAAGAACGATGTTGAGAAATCGGGCGCCAGCAGCCTGGGCGTCGACGTCACCGAAATGCCGGATGGAACCTTGCGGGTCAATATACCCAGCAATGTGTCGTTCGATAGCAGCCAGTATGTGCTCAAGCCCGCGTTGCTTCCCGTGCTCGATAGCGTAGCGCGCGCCCTGGTTCAGCACCCAGAGTTGCGGGCGAAGTCCATTGGACACACCGACAGTACGGGCTCGCAGGCGACCAACCAGACCTTATCGGTGAACCGCGCGCAAGCAGTCACCAATTACCTGGCGCAACAGGGCGTGCCTGCCACCAAGCTGACTGCTGAAGGCCGCGGCTCTTCCAACCCGGTAGCCGACAACGGCACCGTGGAAGGACGCGCCATGAACCGTCGGGTAGAGCTTTACCTGTACGCGGTTCAGCCGCAGTAAGTCAGGTCGCCAACCTATTTGGTCTGTAAAGACTGAACCAGGGTGGCGAGCATCTCTTCAGCGATGGCCCTTTGCCGGGGTGTCAGCGACCAAATTACGGACGCCGGCACGGTCGGAAAGGGCCATAGTTGCGCCTGGCTTCCCGGGCTGGCCTCGGCAACATGGAAAGCCGATGGAGTTGTGGGTGCCTCGGGTTTTTCCATAGGGCCTATGCCTTCGGCCAGCCACTGAGGCTCTACGTTCAACGCTGCCGCCAAGCGGAAAATTTCTTTGGTCTGTTGACGGGCCTTGCTCTCGTAGTTGGCGATGGCTCCTTGCGAGAGTCCGCAGGCAGCCGCCAGCGCAGACTGGCTCAGGCCACGCAACTTGCGGGCATAGCGTAGACGATCGGCAAAGTTGTTCACGTTTGTGATTGAACGATGTAATTCAAACACATTGGTAATAATGCCGATTACAAACGTGATGGATAACGGTAAATTGGGTCGGGACTGTCCGTGTAACCTTCCTGGGCTCGCCATGTTTCCAGACCCTGCTGTATTGCTTTTCGCACCCGTCGATAGCTGCCCACAATACGCAGCTACCGAGCTGGTGGGCGGGCTGCAAGCACATGGGCTGCCGGTGCGTCGCTATCCCGACATGGCCGGGCTCTACCGTGCCACTGACGAAAGCCTGCTTGCCTATGCCGCCGTGGCTGTCATTCTGGCAGGGTTGCCCGAACAAAATGCCACCATGGCAGTCAACTTGCGAGCGTCGCACCCGCAGGTATTCATGGTGGCCCTTGCCGACACCACGATCGAGTCGCAAGTCATCCAGCTACTGCATAACGGTGCCGACGCCTATTGCCCGCAAGAGGCATCGTCGGCCTTGTTGGCGGCGATCGTGTTCCGGCTGCTGGCGCGCGCTGCCACGGTGGCGCCTCAGCCGCTCGAAAGCAGCCGGCCGGCCAGTGCATGGTCGCTTCAAGAGCAGGGTTGGGTGCTGGTCAGTCCCGAGGGCAAGCGCATCTCGCTTACCACGGGCGAGCGGGCATTTGTTACGGCGCTGCTGGCCTCCCCAGAAAAAAGCGCCAGGCATGGCGCCTTGGTCGCTGCTCTAAATTCGGCTTACGCCGACGGCCAAGCAACGGCGCGGCGGCGCACGCTGGGGGTAACCGTCAGTCGTCTGCGTCGTAAATGTGCACAGCAGGGCGCCAGCATCCCCTTGCAGTCGGTGCACAAATGGGGCTACATGTTTACGGGTTGAGCCCCGTGTCAGGCATAGCGACCTATGGATAAATCATCACTGCGTATGGCCGTCGGCCGGCCCGACACAATGTCGGCTATCAGTTGTCCGCTACCGCAGGCCATCGTCCATCCCAGGGTGCCATGGCCTGTGTTCAGGTACAGGTTCGGTACGCTGGTTGCGCCCACAATAGGCGTGCTGTCAGGAGTCTTGGGGCGCAGCCCGGTCCAGAATGTCAGTTCCTCAGTCGAATAGCTACCCGGGAACAAATCCCCCAACACCATCTCCAGCGTCTCGCGCCGCTTTGGGTTCAGGGTTTTGTCGTAGCCGGCAATTTCAGCCATGCCGCCCACTCGTATGCGCTGGTCGAAGCGGGTAATGGCAATTTTGTAGGTCTCGTCCAACAGGGTCGAAACCGGGGCGCATTGTTCGTCGGCAATCGGCACGGTAATCGAATATCCCTTCAAGGGGTATACCGGCAGCCTGACCGCGCCTTTCAGCAAGGGTCGCGACCAACTGCCCAGCGCAACGACATAGGCATCGGCTGTCAAAATCTGGCCATCCACCACCACGCCAGCCACCCGTCCCCCTTGCATCACCAACTGCTGCACGGTGACGCCGTAGCGAAATTGCACACCCAGGCGTTCGGCTTCGGCCGCCAAACGGGTGGTGAAGACATTGCAGTCGCCGGTTTCGTCATCGGGCAGGCGCAGGCCGCCGACCAGCTTGTCGGCGGTTCGGGCCAGGGCTGGCTCTACGCGCGCAAGGTCCTGGCGCGCCAGCAACTCGTAGTGGATGCCAGCCTCTTTCAGTACCTGTATGTCCTGGGCCACGGCGTCCAGCTGCTTCTGTTCGCGAAACACCTGCAAAGTACCCTGGCGGCGGCCTTCGTACTGGATGCCCAGTTCGTCGCGCAGGCTGTCCAGGCAACTGCGGCTGTAGCTGGACAAGCGCAGCATGCGCTCTTTGTTGACGGCGTAGCGGCGTGCATCGCAGTTGCGCCACATCTGCAACATCCACCAAAGCTGGTAAAGGCTGCCATCCGGTCGGATCGACAGCGGCGGATGCTTGGCGAACATCCATTTGATGGCTTTGAGCGGTACGCCGGGGGCGGCCCAGGGCGACGAGTAGCCGTAGGAAATCTGCCCTGCATTGGCATAGCTGGTCTCCAGTGCCGGCCCTTCCAAGCGCTCCAGCACCGTGACATCATGGCCCAGACGGGCAAGATGATAGGCGCTGCTTACTCCTACAGCGCCAGCCCCCAATACAATGATTTTCATGCTGTTGTGCTATCCGTATCCTGTTTACGTGATGGTAGACGAGGTGATGCAGTCATTTTGCCTAAAGAATCGTGTTTTTCAGGCCATTTTTCTGGTAGAGGCGGCGGCCATGCGCTAAATCAGTAATAATCACTGAACCGGCCTGACGGCCCAGTCATCGATCGATTAATTGGCGGGAAAAATGCGCATACAACGAACGCCGGTGGCGGTGCTTGATAAGCTCGACCGGCATATTCTCGACCTGCTGCAGCGAGACGGCCGCATGTCCATGACCGAGCTGGCTGAAAGCGTGGGGCTTACTGTCACCCCTTGCATCGAACGGGTGAAACGGCTGGAGCGTGATGGCGTCATCATGGGCTATCACGCCCGTGTTTCGCCTCAGGCGCTGGACGCGGGCTTGCTGGTGTTTGTGGAAGTTTCCATGTCCAGCAAGTCGGATCGCAGTTTTGACGACTTCCGTCGCGAAATTTTATGCATACCTCAAGTGCAGGAATGCCATCTGGTCTCGGGCGACTTCGATTATCTGGTCAAGGCGCGAATCAAGGAAATCAGCCAGTATCGCAGCCTGTTGGGCGACATCCTGTTGCGGCTTCCCGGCGTTACACAGACCAAAAGCTGTGTGGTCATGGAGGAAGTCAAAGAGACGCTGTTTATTACTGCTCAGCAGTAGCTGCGGTAGCGCTGGTCTGGGTGCGCAGGAGCACCATGTTGTCGCGATGCATCAGTTCGGGATCCGACATGCTGCCCAGGATGTCAGCAATGCGCTGGCTGGGTTGTCGCATGATGCGCCGGGTGTCAGCGGCCGAATAATTGATCAGGCCGCGCCCGCACTCTACGCCGTGCTGATCCACGCAGGCGACGACATCACCCCGGTCGAACTCGCCCTCGACGGCAACCACGCCGATGGCCAGCAGGCTTCTATGGCCTTGAGTCAGTGCCCGCACTGCACCGGCATCCAGCGTGACGCGGCCGCGTAGGC
This sequence comes from Pollutimonas thiosulfatoxidans, assembly GCF_004022565.1. NCBI lineage: Bacteria > Pseudomonadati > Pseudomonadota > Betaproteobacteria > Burkholderiales > Alcaligenaceae > Pollutimonas > Pollutimonas thiosulfatoxidans. The sequence continues at coordinate 2,292,600 of NZ_CP022987.1, read as the reverse complement.
GCAGGTGGTTGGCCAGCCACCGCTTGCGCGCTGAACGCACTGGCAGGATGGCGCGTAGTTCGGTGCCGATGGACTCGCCGGCGGCCAGTCTGAGCAGCACGTTGGGTTCGCGCCCCGAGGCGATGACCGTATGGCCGCCGCTGTTGGCGGCCCGTTTGGCAGCAAGCACTTTAGTCAGCATGCCGCCCGTACCTATGCTGCTGCCCGAGCCGCCCGCCATGGCTTCGAGGGCGGGGTCGCCGGCCTGGCCCAATGCAATGAAGGTGGCGTCCGGATCGCGGCGCGGATCGGCGCTGAACAGGCCGGTCTGATCGGTCAGGATGACCATGGCCTCGGCTTCGATAAGATTGGTAACCAGGGCCCCCAGGGTATCGTTGTCGCCCAGGCGGATCTCATCGGTGACGACGGTGTCGTTCTCATTCACGATGGGCACCACGCCCAGGCCGAGCAGCGTGTACAGCGTGCTTCGGGCATTGAGATAACGGCGCCGATCGGCCAGATCTTCGTGAGTCAGGAGAATTTGCGCCGTCCGTATGCCATGGCGGGCAAAGGCGGCTTCGTAGGCCTGGATCAGTCCCATCTGGCCTACTGCGGCGGCGGCCTGCAGCTCGTGCATGGCGTTGGGCCGACGCGGCCACCCCAGGCGCGCCATGCCTTCCGCGATGGCCCCGCTGGACACCAGCACCATCTGTTTGCCGCCTGCATGCAGTTGTGCGATTTGGCTGGCCCATTGCTCTACGGCCTGAACGTCTATGCCCTTGCCTTCGTTGGTGACCAGCGAAGAGCCCACCTTGACGACCAGGCGTTTAGCGTGCGAGACGGCAGGTGCCGTGGATTGTGTAGCGGCCATGAGCGAGATTGCGGTGCGTTAGGGTTATTCGGCGTCGGAACGAGTATCGTCGAAACGCGGGTCTTCCGCCACATAGCTGCCGTCGGCCTTGTCTTGCTCGATGTTGGCTTGCTGGCGTTCGGCGTCCAGCCATTCTTGCAAGTGCCAGGTGAGATCCTGGGTGCCTTCGCCGGTCAGCGCCGAAATCGTAAAGACGGGGCCAGTCCAGTCCAGTGCTGCGCATATCCTTTTCTGGACGTCTTGCGGGTCGTTGACCATATCGAGTTTGTTCAGCACCAGCCAGCGGGGCTTTTCGTAAAGATCGGCGTCGTACAGGCGCAGCTCTTCGACGATGGCCTTGGCATCGGCCACGGCTTGCTCGACCGGATCGACGTCGGGATCGGCTGAAGAGACATCCAGTATGTGCAGCAACACGCGTGTGCGCGAAAGGTGACGCAAGAACAAGTGACCCAGTCCGGCTCCTTCGGACGCGCCTTCGATCAGGCCGGGAATGTCGGCAATGACAAAACTGTGCGATGGCGATGTGCGCACCACACCCAAATTAGGGTGCAGGGTGGTGAAGGGATAGTCGGCAATCTTGGGCTTGGCGTTGGAGACCTTGCTGATCAGCGTGGACTTGCCGGCGTTGGGCATGCCCAGCAGGCCGACATCGGCCAATACCTTGAGCTCTAGCCGTAGCTTGCGCTGTTCGCCTTCTTGACCCGGGGTAGTTTGCCGCGGTGCCCGGTTGGTGCTGGACTTGAAGTGCAGGTTGCCCAGCCCGCCGGCTCCGCCAGCCGCCAGGGTGACTTTTTCGTTATGGCGGTCCAGGTCGAACAGCTGCTCGCCCGTTTCGGCATCCAGAATGGTGGTGCCCACCGGCACTCGCAAGGTGATGTCGGGCGCAGCGGCGCCGTATTGGTCGGAGCCGCGGCCGTTTTCGCCATTTTTGCCCCGATGCAGACGGGCGTAGCGGAAGTCGATCAGTGTATTGATGTTGCGGTCGGCTATAGCGTAAATGCTGCCGCCGCGTCCGCCGTCGCCGCCGTCAGGGCCGCCCTTCGGTATGAATTTTTCGCGGCGAAAGCTGGCCGCGCCATTGCCGCCCTTGCCGGCAATGACTTCGATGGTGGCTTCGTCGACGAATTTCATGGGACTGCCTTTTGCATGATGTAGGTATTCTAAAACAAAAAACCCTGCCTTTATGGCAGGGCTTTTTGCTGGTGTGCCAGGCTGAGATTACTCGGCGGCAACAACCGAAACGGTACGCTTGTTAAGGGCGCCCTTGATGGCAAACTTGACCGTGCCGTCAACCAGCGAGAACAAGGTGTGATCCTTGCCGATGCCCACGTTGACGCCCGGGTGGAACTGGGTGCCACGCTGGCGCACGATGATGGAACCGGCCGAGATCAGCTGGCCACCGTAGGTTTTTACACCAAGTCGCTTCGATTCTGAGTCGCGACCGTTGCGCGTAGAGCCGCCGCCTTTTTTCTGTGCCATGTTTAGCTCCTGCTATTCAAACCGTCGTTGATCGTTAGGCCGTGATGGCGTCGATGCGAACTTCGGTGTAGTTCTGACGATGGCCCTGGCGCTTTTGGTAATGCTTGCGCCGGCGCATCTTGAAGATCTTGATTTTGTCGTGGCGGCCTTGCGCAAGAACGGTTGCTGTGACCACGGCCCCGGTAACCAAAGGCGCGCCAATTTGTAGCTGCTCGCCTTCGCCAACCGAAAGTACCTGGTCTAGCGTAATTTCTTGCCCAATGTCTGCCGGTATCTGTTCTATCTTTAGTTTTTGACCTGCAGCAACACGATACTGTTTGCCGCCGGTTTTTATGACCGCGTACATGTGGGAGTTCCTAAATAATAAATCTTGGCCAAATGCCAAGCTCATGATTCTAGCGCGCGAGCGTGGCTGCGGTCAAGTTGGGCTTGGCGCGAATGTTGTGGGAAGTCAAGGGCTTGCCGCTCTCAGGAGCGGTAATCCGCATTGATGCTGACGTATTCGTGAGAAAAATCGCAGGTATAGACGGTTTCGGTGACGTCGCCGCGGCCCAGAGCGATGCGCACCGTAATTTCGGGCTCTTTCATGACGCGCTGGCCGTCGGCTTCCTGGTAGTCGGGGTGGCGTTCGCCCCGACTGGCAACCAGTACGTCGCCCAGCCACAGTTTGGTGCGGCTGACATCCAGGTCGTCGATGCCGGCATAGCCGACGGCGCAAAGGATGCGGCCCAGGTTGGGGTCGGAGGCGAAAAAGGCGGTCTTTACGAGGGGCGACTGGGCCACGGCGTAGGCCACCTTCAGGGCCTCTTCGGTATTGAGGGCCTGCTCGACCCGTACAGTAATGAATTTGGTAGCGCCCTCGGCGTCACGCACGATTTTCTGGGCGAGTTCGGCGGCGGCGTCCGTCAGCGCCCGATACAGGGGTTCGTACTGCGGGTCGGATTCGGACTCAATGCGCAGCGGGCTGGCGCCGGTAGCCGCCATAATGAAGGAGTCATTGGTCGAGGTGTCGCCGTCTACGGTAATCCGGTTGAACGAGCGGTCGGCGATGCTCCCGGCCATGCGTTTGAGCAGGTCTGGCGCGATGCCGGCGTCGGTGGCCAGGAAACCCAGCATGGTAGCCATGTTGGGCCGTATCATGCCCGCGCCTTTGCTGATACCGGTGATGGTAATGGTTTGATTACCGATAGCGACCCGCTGCGAAACAATCTTGGGCTGCGTGTCGGTGGTCATGATGCTGTGTGCTGCCGCGAACCAGTTGTCGGCTGCGGTGCCGCGAATAGCGGTGGGCAAGGCGGCGACGAGGCGATCCAGGGGCAAGGGCTCGAGGATGACGCCGGTTGAAAACGGCAAGACCTGTTCGGCTTCTATGTCCAATAAGGAGGCCAGTGCGGTGCAGGTCTGGCGAGCGATCTCCAGTCCGCTTTGGCCAGTGCCGGCGTTGGCATTGCCGGTGTTGATGACCAGGGCCCGGATGCCGCGGTCGGCAGCCAAATGCGCTTCGCACACCTGCACCGGCGCGGCCCGAAACCGATTGCGCGTAAACACGCCCGCTACGCTGCTGCCTGCGGCCAGCCGAAACACGGTCAGGTCGCGGCGATTGGCTTTGCGTATGCCGGCTTCGGCGATGCCGATTTCGACGCCCGCAACGGGAAATATCTGGGACTCGGGAGGGATGTACAGATTGACGGCCATGGCAGCGGTTCAGCGGTTGGGGAAAGCTTTGATTCTAGCCTAGGCTCTGGTGTCGCGCCTGGCCATGCGGGCCTGCGTCACGAGCTTCAATTCGCCCAGGGCTTCAAACAGCGCTGCCCGGCTTTTTTCCGACACGCCACTGAACATCGACTGCACCCACTGCTCGTGTGATTGGGCCATCTTCTTGAAAGTGCGCTTGCCTTTGCTGGTCAACCGAATTAAAGAGCTGCGTCTGTCCGTTGCCACCTTTACCCGTTCGACCAAGCCCTCGCGTTCGAGTTGGTCCGTGATGCCGGTGATGTTGCCGTTGGTGACCATCATGTGTTGGGACAGCTCGCTCATTTTCATGCCGCCTGGCACGCGCAGCAATTGCGCCATGAGGTCGAAGCGCGGCAAGGTCGTCTGATACTCGGTGCGCAGACGCGTGCGGATATCGCTTTCGATCAGGTTGCAGCATGTCAGCATGCGCAGCCATAGGCGAAGATCATGGTGGTCTTCGGGTACGGTGCGGCTTTCCAGATCGGGAATGTCGGACAGTATTCTGGTGCTCGAAAGAGTATCGCTCATGACGTTCGGTGTGTAACCCCAGGATATAAAAGCAAAGATAGTTTAATCTTCAATCAGATGTTAGTGGTAAATTGCCTTTTCCCGATGACGGAGTACAACAATGTTCGGACAGTATTTCGGTCGCAGCTATGCCGACGCGCGCGAGCGCTTCGTGGCTGCGGGGCGCGAACGCGCTTGCCAGTTGCAATCCTTTGTCAACCCGGTCAGCAAGGGGGCAGGGGGCGAAACACTGTCGATGGACACCGCTTACTTCGGCCCAGCAGACGCGCCTGCCTTGCTGGTACTGACCTCGGCCATGCACGGCGAAGAGGGCTATTGCGGTTCGGGTTGCCAGGTCGCACTGTTGCACGATGCCGCACTGCTGGACAAGGCCGCTGCGGCGGGTGTGGGTATCTTGCTGGTGCATGCCGTGAACCCCTATGGGTTCTCGTGGGGGCATCGTACCAACGAAGACAACATCGACCTGAATCGCAACTTTTGCGATTTCGGCAAGCCCTTGCGCGACAACCCGCATTATCGCAGCCTGCACCCCTTGCTGATTCCTGAAAGCTGGCCGCCCGGGCCCGACAACGACGCCGCCATACAAGAGTTCAGGCGCAAAGAGGGCGAGCAGGCCTACCGCGAAGGCATGATGATGGGCCAGCACAGCCATCCGGATGGCTTGTTCTACGGGGGACAGGAACCGAGCTGGAGCAACCGTACGCTGCGCCACATTATCGGGCAGTACGGGCGCGGTCGGCAACGTATAGCCTGGATCGACTACCACACCGGCCTTGGGCCTTATGGGCACGCTGAGAAGATATTTGTGCAGAAGGGGCAGCCCGAGTATGACAGGGCGTGTGTATGGTGGGGCGCCGACGTGGTGGCCGTGTCCGACCCGGACTCCAGCACGGTGGATATCGCCGGCACGGGCATGCAGGCATTGCTGGAAGAGTGCGCCGACATACCCGAACTGACTTTCCTGGCGCTCGAGTATGGCACCGTGCCGATGGACCAGGTGTTCCTGGCCTTGCGGGCGGATCGCTGGCTGGCCGCGCACCCGCAGGCCGATGCCGCGCTGCGCAAGCAACTGAAGGCGGCGCACCGCGCTGCCTTTTATCCGGATCACGACGATTGGCGCGGTGCAGTCATTGGCCAGTCACGTGTCGGTTTATTGCAGGCCATATACGGCCTGTCTCGCTAGCCTGGCGCGGGAAACCCCTTAGTCTCGTCGTTTCGAAAAGTCCTTGCGCCGGCTTTTTTTTGGTTATATAGTTTAAACCTAAAGTAAATGGCGGCGGCAAGTCGGGTCCAACGGAGAGAAAATGAAAATTGCATGCATAGGTGGCGGTCCGGCGGGCTTGTATTTTGGTCTGCTGATGAAACTGGCAGACCCTTCCAATACGGTTACCGTCGTCGAGCGCAATCGTCCCTACGACACCTTTGGCTGGGGCGTGGTGTTCTCTGATGCCACGCTCGAGAACCTGAAGGAAGCCGACCCCGTGTCTGCCGAGCAGATCAGCGCGGCTTTCAATCACTGGGACGACATCGAAATCCACTACAAGGGGCGCAGCCTGCGCAGTAGCGGCCATGGGTTCATCGGCATAGGCCGCAAGAAGCTGCTTAACATCCTGCAGGCGCGTTGCGAGCAGGTAGGCGTCGATCTGGTCTTCGAAACCGACGTGACCGATGACCAGGAAATCGCCCGCAAATACCAGGCCGATCTGGTCATCGCCTCGGATGGCCTGAACAGCCGTGTGCGCACCCGTTACGCCGATACCTACAAGCCCGACATCGACACCCGCGAGTGCCGGTTTGTGTGGCTGGGCACACACAAGACTTTCGACGCCTTCACCTTTGCCTTTGTGCAGACCGAGCATGGCTGGTTCCAGGCGCACGCCTATCAGTTCGAACCTGGCATGGCGACCTTCATTGTCGAAACCCGCGACGAAACTTGGCGGGCGGCGGGGCTGGACACCATGAGCCAGGAAGACGGCATCGCCTATTGCGAGCAGTTGTTCGCACCCTGGCTGGATGGCAATGCCCTGATCTCTAATGCCGGCCATCTGCGAGGCTCCGCCATCTGGATCCGCTTCCCGCGCGTTATCTGCGATACCTGGGTGCACAAACAAGCGCTGCCCAATGGCCAGCAAGTGCCCGTTGTCCTGATGGGCGACGCCGCCCATACCGCGCACTTTTCCATCGGGTCGGGAACCAAGCTGGCTCTGGAAGATGCCATCGAGCTGCACCGCTCCATACAGGCGCATCCCGACGATCTGTCGGCGGCGCTGGACCACTATCAGGATGTCCGCAGCGTGGAGGTCCTGAAGATTCAAAATGCCGCCCGCAACTCCACCGAGTGGTTCGAGAACGTCGAGCGCTATGCTGATTTCGAGCCCGAACAGTTCGCCTATTCGTTGCTGACACGCTCCCAGCGAATTTCGCACGAAAACCTGCGGCTGCGCGATTCCCAGTGGCTGGAAGGCTACGAGAAGTGGATGGCCGAGCGCGCCGGCGTCGCTACAGGTGGACTGCACCCCGTGCCGCCCATGCTCACTCCTTATAAAGCGCGCAGCGTACAGTTGAAAAACCGCATCATGGTCTCCCCCATGGCGATGTACTCCAGCGTCGACGGCGTGCCTGGCGACTTCCATCTGGTCCATCTGGGCGGCCGTGCGATGGGCGGGGCCGGTATGGTTATGGTCGAAATGACTTGCGTGTCGCCGGAGGCCCGCATCACCCCGGGATGCCCAGGGCTGTGGAACGATCAGCAAATGCTCGCCTTCAAGCGCATCGTCGATTTCGTACACGACAACACGGACGCCAAGCTGGGCATACAGTTGGGCCATGCCGGACGCAAGGGTTCGACACGCGTCAGTTGGGAAGGCACCGACATGCCCTTGAACGAAGGCAACTGGCCCCTGGTGTCTGCATCGGCAATTCCGTATATCGAAGGTGTCTCTCAGGTGCCGCAGGCCATGACGCGGGCTCAGATGGTTGAAGTGCGCGATCAGTTCGTCGCCTCGGCGCAGCGTGCCGCGCAAGCCGGCTTCGACTGGCTCGAGCTGCACTGTGCCCACGGTTATCTGTTGTCCAGCTTCATCTCGCCGCTTTCCAACCACCGCTCTGACGAATATGGCGGCTCGCTGGACAAGCGCTTGCGCTATCCACTTGAAGTCTTCCACGCCGTACGCGCTGTATGGCCGCAAGACTTGCCCATGTCAGTGCGCATATCGGCTCATGATTGGGTCGAGGGCGGCATCACCGCCGATGACGCCGTCGAGATCGCGCGGCGCTTCAAGGACGCCGGTGCGGACATGGTGGACTGCTCGTCGGGGCAGGTCAGCAAGGCCGAGCAACCGGTATACGGGCGCATGTATCAAACGCCTTTCTCGGACCGCATCCGCAACGAAGCGCGCGTGCCCACCATTGCGGTCGGCGCCATCTTCGAGGCCGATCACGTCAATAGCATTATTGCTTCTGGGCGGGCAGACCTTTGCGCGCTGGCAAGGCCGCACTTGGCCGACGCGGCATGGACGCTGCGCGAGTCTGCACGCATCGGCTATCAGGATGTCAGTTGGCCGCGACAGTACTTCCCCGCCAAGCGTCAGCTGGAAACCAACTTTGAAAGGGCGGCTGCCTACGCGCAGCCCGTCGGTAAATGAGCAACCATCTTCCCTTGTCCGGTCGCCACGCCATCGTTACGGGCGGGTCACGCGGAATTGGCCTGGCCATCGCGCACAAGCTTGCGGGCATGGGTGCGCAAATTACGCTGATGGGGCGCGATGCCAGCTCGCTGCAACAGGCGGTCGAGCAACTGGCCGCCGGCAGCCGCGCCGGCTATGTCACGGGCGATATCGCCGACCCCGTCCAGGTAGAGCAAGCCATGGGGCAAGCTCGGCAACGGGCCGGCACCATACACATCCTGGTCAATAACGCCGGCCAGGCAAGCAGCCAGCGCTTCGATCGTGTGGATCGGGCCCACTGGAACCAGATGATCGCCGTGAACCTGGGCGGCACCTTCCACTGCATGCAGGCCGCCTTGCCAGACATGCTGCAGGCAGGTTGGGGGCGCATCGTCAACGTTGCCAGCACCGCTGCGCTGATCGGCTATCCGTATGTCAGTGCCTATTGCGCAGCCAAGCACGGCGTCGTGGGGCTGACACGCGCTGTTGCGCTCGAGGTCGCCGCCAAGGGGGTGACCGTCAACGCGGTGTGCCCCGGCTATACCGAAACCGATATCGTGCACGATGCCGTTGCCAACATCACCCAGAAAACCGGTATGACGCCAGAGCAGGCCAAAGCCCGCTTGGCCGAGCGCAACCCGCAAGGCCGGCTGGTTCAGCCCGAGGAAGTGGCCGGTACTGTGGGGTGGCTGTGCGACCCGGCGTCGGCATCAATCAACGGACAGGCCATCCCGGTGGATGGCGGAGAGGTCATGGCAGGATAGGGAAGCTCTGAACAAGAGCTTCCCTGGGCCGCCCCTTATCGAACACAAGGAGTATGGAATGGAACAGGCAGTACACACGATGGCGCATCACAAGCGCCCCTACGCCGACTATCAGGCCAAGAATTTTCTGTGGCAGGTATCCGAGGACGGCAAGGTGGCCACCATCACGCTGAATCGGCCCGAGCGCAAGAATCCGCTGACCTTCGATTCGTATGCCGAGCTGCGCGACCTGTTCCGTGGGCTGGTCTATGCCACCGACATCAAGGCTGTCGTCATAACCGGGGCAGGCGGAAATTTCTGTTCAGGAGGCGATGTCCACGAGATTATCGGCCCGCTCACTGAAATGACCATGCCGCAGTTGCTGGACTTCACGCGGATGACGGGCGATCTCGTCAAAGCCATGCGCGCCTGCCCGCAGCCCATCGTGGCGGCGGTCGACGGTATCTGTGCGGGTGCAGGCGCCATGATCGCGCTGGCCTCCGATCTTCGCGTCGGTACGGCGCAAGCGCGCACCGCTTTCCTGTTCACGCGCGTCGGCCTGGCTGGCGCCGACATGGGCGCATGCACCTTGTTGCCGCGCATGATAGGCCAGGGGCGTGCTTCCGAGCTGCTGTACACCGGACGCGCCATGACGGCAGACGAAGGTATGGCCTGGGGCTTTTTCAATGCCTTGCACCCGTCCGATGCGGTGCTGACGGCGGCCGACAAGCTGGCTCGCCAGTTGGCCGATGGCCCCACATTTGCCCACGGCATCACCAAGAAGTTGCTGCACCAGGAATGGAATATGGGCGTGGACGAAGCCATCGAAGCAGAGGCCGAGGCGCAGGCTATCTGCATGCAGACCCAGGACTTCCGGCGCGCCTACGACGCCTTTGTGGCGAAACAGAAACCGGTATTCCAGGGGGATTGATGCGCGACGCTAGCTGGCTGGACTGGCCGTTCTTCGATCAGAAGCATCACGAGCTGGCGCAAAGCCTGGAAGACTGGTGCGCCGCGACGCTGCAAAATGTGGACCACTCCGATACGGATGCGGCCTGCCGCCACCTGGTTGCCCAGTTGGGCCGCGGCGGGTGGTTGCAGTTTGCGGTCCCGCAAGGCCCGGATGGCAGTTGGGGCGGCCGTTGGCCTCAAATCGATTCGCGTGCTGTGTGTATTTTGCGCGAAACCCTGGCGCGCCACGATGGGCTGGCGGATTTCGCCTTCGCGATGCAGGGTTTGGGCAGTGGCGCCATTTCACTGGCTGGTAGCGATGCCTTGCGCCAGCACTATTTACCGCGCGTCGCCAGCGGCCAGGCCATTGCCGCTTTTGCCTTGTCCGAACTCGATGCCGGGTCCGATGTGGCGGCCATGGCATGCGCGGCCGTCCCTGACGGCGACGATTACGTGCTGGATGGTGAGAAAACCTGGATATCCAATGGTGGCATCGCAGACTTTTACTGCGTGTTTGCGCGGACAGGTGAAGCCCCGGGCGCGCGTGGCATCAGTGCCTTTGTGGTCGATGCCGACACGCCGGGCCTGACCATCGCCGATCGCATCGATGTGATGGCGCCGCATCCGCTGGCCACATTGCGCTTCGAGGCCTGCCGCATTCCGCGTACCCAGATGCTGGGCGCGCCGGGCCAGGGGTTCAAGCTGGCCATGATGACGCTGGATATCTTCCGCGCTTCGGTGGCGGCGGCGGCACTGGGGTTTGCTCGCCGTGCGCTGGACGAGGCGCTGACGCGGGCCACATCGCGCAAAATGTTCGGCCAGCGCCTGGCCGACTTGCAGCTTACTCAGGCCGCGCTGGGTGACATGGCTTGCGACATCGACGCTGCAGCCTTGCTGACCTACCGCGCGGCATGGCTGCGCGATGTCAAAGGTGTACGCACTACCCGCGAGGCCGCCATGGCGAAAATGGCAGCGACAGAGTCGGCGCAACGGGTCATTGACCGTGCGTTGCAGATGTTTGGCGGCGCCGGCGTCGTGTCGGGTGCGCCGGTCGAGAAGCTTTATCGAGAGATACGGGCGCTGCGCATCTATGAAGGCGCCACCGAAGTCCAAAAATTGATTATTGCGCGTGAACTATTAAAAGACCTGGAAGCCAAGCAGCCATAGGCCTGGTCGGGCGACTGGCTACACGCCGGCCGCCCGCGTACTGCCAGCGCTCATACAACGAGACAGGAGACAAGCATGGAAGCATCCGCCCATACCGATACCTTTGCGCGGGACCACCTTCCGCCCCTACATGAATGGCCCGAATTGCTGCTGGACGGCAATCCCGACGTAGCCTATCCGTCGCGCGTCAATTGCGCGAAGGCGCTGGTCGACGACTTGGTCGAGCAGGGCATGGGCGAGCGCGTGGCCTTGCGGTGGCAAGATGGTACAGAGCGCAAGACCATGACTTACCGCGAACTCATGGTCTTGACCAACCGCATTGCGCATGTGCTGGTCCAGGACATGCAGCTGCAGCCGGGTAACCGGATCTTGCTGCGCGGCCCCAATAACGTGATGATGGCGGCCTCGTGGCTGGCCGCGATCAAGGCCGGCCTGGTTACTGTCCCCACCATGCCTTTGCTGCGCGCCGGCGAACTGAAAAAAGCCATCGACAAGGCAAAGATTCAGGCTGTGTTGTGCGACAAGCGTCTCGCTGCGGAAGTCGAGCGTTGCATGGACGAAAACGATCCGGCCTATTGCGCCGATCTGAAGCACTTGCGCTATTTCCACGATGAAGGGGCTGACAGCCTGGAGTCGTTGGCGGCCGGCAAGCCGGCCGAGTTCACCAGTTGCGACACGGCGGTCGATGACATCTGCTTGATCGCCTTTACCAGCGGCACCACGGGCAAACCCAAGGGCTGCATGCATTTTCATCGCGACGTGTTGGCCATGTGCGACACGTTTTCGCGCCACACGCTCAAGATGCATGCGGACGATGTGGTTTGCGGGACGCCGCCTTTGGCATTTACCTTTGGCTTGGGCGGGCTGTTGTGCTTTCCCTTGCGGGTGGGTGCCAGCACGGTGCTGGCCGAGAAGCTGACGCCCGAGCAGTTGCTGCAAACTGTCCAGGATTTCAAGGTGACGATGACCTTCACCGCTCCGACTTTCTATCGAAAAATGGCGGCGCAGGTCAGCAACTACGATCTTTCTTCGCTGAAGAATTCGGTGTCGGCGGGCGAAGCATTGCCCGATGCAACACGACAGTTATGGAAGCGAGCCACCGGTATCGAAATGATCGATGGCATAGGCGGCACCGAGATGATCCACGTGTACGTGTCCAGTGCCGGAGCCGATGTGCGGCGCGGCGCCATCGGCAAGGTGGTGCCCGGCTATGTCGCCCAGGTCGTGGATGAAGCGTTCAAGCCGGTGGCCCCGGGCGTGGTCGGTCGCCTGGCCGTGAAAGGCCCCACCGGTTGCCGCTATCTGGACGACGAGCGCCAGCGGGTGTTCGTCCAGCAGGGCTGGAATCTTCCGGGCGATACCTTTGCGATGGACGAAGACGGGTATCTGTACTATCAGGCCCGCAACGACGACATGATTATTTCGGCGGGCTACAACATTGCCGGCCCGGAAGTGGAGGGCACACTGCTGCTGCACGACGCCGTGGCCGAATGCGGGGTGGTCGGGCAGCCGGACGAGCAGCGCGGCATGATCGTCAAGGCTTTCGTGGTGCTCAAGCCGGGGTATCAGGGCGATGAGGCTATGGTCAAAGCCCTACAGGAGCACGTCAAGGCGGCGATCGCGCCCTATAAGTATCCGCGAGCTATCGAATTTGTGGACAGTCTGCCAAGGACTGAAACAGGAAAATTACAGCGCTTCGTTTTGCGCAAGCAAGCAACTGAACAAGGAATCACGCAATGAAGATTTTGCAGCCGCCCAGCTGGGTGGAGCCGCGCGGGTACGCCAACGGCATCATGACGGAAATGAAGGTGGGCAGCCGCCTGTTGTTTGTAGGCGGGCAGATCGGCTGGAACGAGCAGCAAGAGTTCGAGACGGATGATTTCGCCGAGCAGGTGGGCCAGACGCTGCGCAACATTGTTGCCATCCTGAAGGAGGGTGGTGCCGGGCCGGAGCATATTACGCGCATGACTTGGTATGTTTGCGACAAGCAGGAGTATGTTGCGGCGCTGCGTGATGTGGGGCGCCACTACCGGGAGGTGATAGGGCGGAATTTTCCGGCTATGACGGCGGTGGAGGTGGCTGATCTGGTGGAGGATAGGGCGCGGGTGGAGATTGAAGTGACGGCGGTTGTGCCTTGAACCAACGCCGTTCTTCTTAACAGAACCTCGTTCTTAAGAGGCGCGGGTGACCGGGTGTTCCGCCCGGCTTAGCGGTCTCGATCCCGGCGTTGCCGGGATTGCCCGTCGGCCAGCGCCGATTCGGGGCGGTCGCGGAACTCGTCGCTGCGCTCCTCAGACAGCCGCTCCCTTCATCCCCGAATCGACAGTGGCCGTCGGCGAGCCCGCGAAGTCGCCGGGCGGGACACCCGGCCGCCCACGCCTTTATGGATGGGCTGATGTGGGGACGTGCTATTGCGGTTGCTGATGGCAGTGGAACGGTGTGGCGCACGTGGCGTTACTTTAATGACCTGCTTTGAGTTACATGGTTAGATCGCGCGAGCTGTCGAGGGTGAAGGCCGCTTCGAGTATTGGCTTTGCCCAGTCGGGGGTGTTGGCTGCCTCTTGTATTGTGGCGGGGAACCGTCGTCGACCTTGCGCGAGTTCAAGCAGCAGGAGGGGGTCGGGGATGGCGGCGCCTATGTCGACTTGATGGCTGTTGTCGTAGACGCGTAGGTGCGCAAGCCTTGGCATGAGGGCGATCAGGTTCTGTACGGAGCTATTCCAGCGTTCGCGAATTTTGGTTTCGGGAATATCGTGGCCTCCCTGGGTTACGCGCAACTTGACTCTGGCGATGTGTTGCTCGGGACTGCGCAGGCCGCAATACCAGATCATGACGTCGTGGGTTTGCGTGGCAGATTGGAGCTTGTGGGCGATGGTTAGTCCGCCCAGTGTGGTTTCGAAAGCGAAAGAGCGCAGGTTTTGGATGGCTTCATCGAGGCGGCGCACGCTTTCTTGCCATGCTTGCGCGTTGGCGTCTTGTTGGCTGTATTGGTTTTCCAATACTAGAGCTCTGGCAAAGGTATCTGGGTTGAACCACGCGAGGCCGGCCTGCGTTAGGTGATAACCACCGATTGAGCTTTTCCCGGCGCCATTGACGCCTGCCAGCACGTATAGGGCGGGCCTGGGCATTAATAGGATGCGCCGGCTTTGACTTTGCCGGATAGGGCGGCTGGTTGGTTCATTAGATCGCGCAACTGGTCGGCGGCGTCGGCTGCGTTCAGGGAGGAAAGTCGCTGGTCGAAGCGTTCACGCAGGGCTTGCAGAGGATCGTCTGTGCGATTTTTTGCGCTGTGGGCCAGTTGCATCAGGCGGTCATATTCCGGGACGGACAGGATGACTGCTTCGGGCTGCTTATGGTTGGTGACTACAAGTTTCCCGGTTCTTGACACGCTACGCATGATGCCGCGCCAGCCTTGTTTCTTTATTTCGGAGGCGGGTGCGAAGCTTAGCTGATCGATCGCTTCAGAGGTCATAGAAGACTCCATAGAAAGGGCATTTTTGCCATTTTACCCTTTTTGTTGGTCGCATATCCGTTCGTTCTTAAGAGGCGTGGGTGGCCGGGTGTTCCGCCCGGCTTAGCGGTCTCGATCCCGGCCTTGCCGGGATTGCCCGTCAGCCAGTGCCGATTCGGGGCGGTCGCGGAACTCGTCGCTGCGCTCCTCAGACAGCCGCGCCCTTCATCCCCGAATCGACACTGGCCGCGGCGAGCCCGCGAAGTCGCCGGGCGGAACACCCGGCCACCCACGCCTTTATGGATGCTGCTGATGTGGGATCGGGCTTGGCAAGGCGATGTCTGAGTTGCGGCGTTGTGGGATGTTGGTATAGCGAGCCATATTTCTGGGCCTATGCTATTTATTACCGAACGGGGAGGTTTGCTCTTCCAGCTGCCCCAGCCAAAGCATTGCCTGTTCGCGGCTTTCACCACACATCACAACGCTTGGCTTCAATGAGCTACAAACTGCAGGTCGGTCTGGATGCCCAAAAATTTTACATTTCTCGTCATCGTCGAGCTGAACGCAGCGAACACCGGCGGGTTTTCCTCCAGGCATGCCTGGAATGGGGCTGGAGATGGAGGGCGCCGTACAGCATGCTCCGCAGCGTTCTCGACAATTCATTGGTATCCCCAGAGAGCCCTGCGGCGCTCCCGGTTGTTACTTCAAGCTGGCGAAAACCTCTTCGGCGGCGTCCAGGGTGGTTTGGATGGTGGCATCGTCGTGGGCGGCGGAGACGAAGCCGGCTTCGAAGGCGGAGGGGGCGAAGTAGATGCCTTTGATGAGCATGGCGTGGAAGAAGCGTTTGAAGCGTTCAACGTTGGCCAGGGAGACTTCGTCGAAGGTATGGGGGACGGCCTCGCTGAAGTACAGGCCGAACATGCCGCCGACGTGATCGCTGCAAACGGCAACGCCTGCTGCGCGGGCGCGCTCGGCCAGGCCTTCGGCGAGCTTGCGGGTTTGTTCGCCCAGGCGTTCGTAGAAGCCCGGTTCGCTTAGCAGCTTCAGTGTGACTAGGCCGGCGGCGACGGCGACGGGGTTGCCGGACAAGGTGCCCGCCTGGTAGACATTGCCTATGGGGGCGATGTGTTCCATGATGTCGGCCCGGCCGCCGAAGGCGCCTACGGGCATGCCGCCGCCTATGACTTTGGCCAGGGTGGTCAGGTCGGGTGTGACGCCGGTGAGGCCCTGGACGCCTTGCGGTCCGACGCGAAAGCCCGTCATGACTTCGTCGAAGATCAGCAGCGCACCGTACTGAGTGCACAGGTCGCGCAGGCCTTGCAGGAAGCCGGGCAGCGGCTTGACGAGGTTCATGTTGCCGGCAATGGGCTCGATGATGACGCAGGCAATTTCGCTGCCGTACTGCTTGAACGCTGCTTCGGCGGCTTCCAGGCGGTTGTAGTCCAGCACCATGGTGTGCTGGATGAATTCGGCCGGGACGCCGGCGGAGGTGGGGTTGCCGAAGGTCAGCATGCCCGAGCCGGCCTTGACCAGCAGGCTGTCTGCATGGCCGTGATAGCAGCCTTCAAATTTAACGATCTTGGTTCTGCCGGTCGCGCCGCGCGCGAGGCGGATGGCGGTCATGGTGGCTTCGGTGCCGGAGCTTACCAGCCGTACTTTTTCGATGGACGGGATACGCGCGACGATGGCTTCGGCGATTTCGATCTCGGCTTCGGTAGGCGCGCCGAAGGACAAGCCGTTCACGGCTGCCTCTTGTACGGCGCGTATGACTTCGGGATGCGCATGCCCCAGGATGGCAGGCCCCCAGGAGCCGACATAATCAATATAGCGAGTGCCTTCGGCATCCCACATATAAGGGCCTTGGGCGCGTTCGATGAAGCGAGGCGAACCACCCACCGATCGGAAGGCACGCACGGGAGAATTCACGCCGCCCGGGATGGTCTGAAGGGCGCGTTCAAAAAGCTGGCTGTTGCGGGACATAATGGGGCTCTATCTAAAGGTGAAGAAGGGCTCAGGCAAACAGGGCCGAGCAGCGTGCAGCGGTGGCGGCAATGTCGTTGCTGCCGAACAGTCCGCTGATCAGGGCGATACTGTCAGCGCCGGCCTCAACGAGCGGCGCGGCATTGTCGGCAGTGATGCCGCCGATGGCGACGACGGCAGGCCGGGGCCGTGTGGCGATGTTTTCGACCAGCGCGCGACCCAGCCGCAATTGCTCAAGCGTAGCGCGCACTGCCTCAGGCTTGACGCTGGATGGATACATGGCGCCAAAGGCTATGTAGTCTACGTCGGCGTCCAGCGTCTGGGCCGCCAGCGCGAGGTCGTTATAGCATGAACACCCCATAAGCTTGCCCGGCCCCATGGCCAGGCGCGCCTCGACCAGACTGCCGTCTTCACGTCCCAGATGTACGCCATCGGCATCCACCAGGGCTGCCAGTCGCCAGTCGTCATTGATGATGCTGACGACGCCCAGCTTGCGGCAATGCTCGACCACCCGCCTGGCCTGGGACAAGCGCGCTTCAGGGCTGATGGTCTTACGGCGCCACTGCAGCGCCGTCATCCCGCCCGACGCCGCCGAACTGATGGCTTGCAGCAAAGTGTCGGTGTCGTCCCATTCAGGCGTCACGCCATAAAGACCAGCTGGAAATCGCAAATGCTTGTCGCTGGTCATGGCGTGGTCCGGTCGATCAGGCGATGCCCCATGCCAGGCTGGAGCCAGCGTGCCGCGGCATTGCCGCACGAGGCGATGGCGTTTGCCACCGCGGCCTGCATGGGCTGACCGTGGGCCAACTGCGTGGTGATGGCGCAGGACAGCAAGCTATCGGGGTCGGTCAGTCGGGTGGTGGGCGGCTGCCAGGGCCAATCGCCGGTCTCTCCGCTTTGGCCTCGCAGGGAATGGCTGTAATGGCCCGGTCGCAAGGGTGCGCCGGTACTTAGCACCCATTTTGCGCCGTACTCGAGCAAGGCGTCGGTGGGGCTTTCGGCGTCGCTGTCTTCAAACACGCCTTCGGTGTGCCATTGGGCAAGCAGGTTGTGGTCGATCACGACAAGATCGGTCTGGGGAAGCAGCAACTCGCAGACGGCCAGCAGCACGTCTTCGGTATGCAGGTCTTCGGCAAGCGATTCGTCGGGCAGGCGATCCAGATGCAGCACCAGCGGGACGTGGCTGTAGTCGGCGGCTATCTGCGCAAGCACGCTGGCTGATTCCGTTGTATAAATTGGCCCGACCTTGATCGCCTGCACCTTCATGTCTTCAAGCAGACAGCGGGCCTGGTCGTCAATCAGTTCGGGCGACACCGGCTGGATGTCTTCGACGCCGGCGGTGTCTTGCACCAAAATAGCCGTTACCGTGCTTAGCGGGTGGCAGCCCAGCGAAGCGCAGGTAACCGCGTCGGCAGGCAGGCTACTGGCGCCGCTGGGGTCGTAAGGGCCGAAAATAAGCACGAGTGGCGGGCATGGAGCTTGCAAAGCGGGGGTCAAGACCTTAATGGGGCGTTGTCTTTACGAAGGGTTTTGGTAAAACTCACGAGACAAGGCTTGGGTTTAGTAACATAGACCCCATTCTAATAGATGCGTCCCAGGTCCGTCGGGCTATGGGCGCCTAATTTTACTGAGTAACAACAATATGCGTACCTGGATGTGTTTGATTTGTGGTTGGATCTATGATGAAGAAACGGGCCTGCCAGAAGAAGGGATAGCACCCGGAACTCTCTGGGAAGACGTACCCCCCAACTGGGTATGTCCCGAGTGCGGGGCCCGCAAGGAAGACTTCGAACTGATCGAGGTATAGCCTATTGATGCAGGTGCATTGATTGCACAGGAGGACGAGTCATGAGTACATCGGCTAAACGACCTGATACGGCATCCAGCGTCGACTTGTCCCAACAGCTTTTGGTAGCCATGCCGGGCAAGGTGGGTGGCAACCTGGCAAGTACTGTCATCTATGTGTGCGAACACACCGAGCATGGCGCCTTGGGGCTCGTCATTAACCGACCGACCGACATTACCGTGGGCGATCTGCTCAAGCGCATCGACCTCGACCTTTCGCTCGAGATCGGGCCTGTGCAGGACTTCCCCGTATTCTTTGGCGGGCCGGTCCAGACCGACCGCGGCTTCGTATTGCACGCACCGGCCGGCGGCTATAACTCCAGCATCAAGCTGGGCGAGGTTGCATTGACCACATCCCGCGATGTCTTGCAGGATGTCGCCAAAGGCAAGGGACCGGCCCAGCTGCTTATTACGCTGGGTTATGCCGGTTGGGGGGCGGGGCAACTCGAAAGCGAGATGTCGCGCAATGCCTGGATCAATGTGGGCGCTACCAACGACATTTTGTTCAACACGCCGTTCGAAGAACGCTACGAAGTCGCCTTGGGGCAATTGGGTATAAACCCAATCATGCTCGCGGGCGACGTGGGTCATGCCTGACCAGACGCTGCTGGCCTTCGACTACGGCACCACCAAGATCGGGGTGGCCATTGGCAATACCCTTACCGGGCGCGCCCGGCCGCTGGATATCCTGTATTCGGTAACGCGCCAGCAGCGGTTTGCCGCTATCGCCGCCCTGTTTGACGAGTGGCGCCCCGATCGCGTCATCGTGGGGTTGCCGCTGGCGCTGGACGGGCAAGAACAATACGCCAGCCTGCGCTGTCGTCGCTTCGCCAATCAGTTGCATGGCCGGTTCGGCGTCGATGTCGTATTGGTCGACGAGCGCGGCTCCAGCATGGAGGCCCAAGAGCTACTGGGCACCCATGCGCCCGATGACGCGGTGGCCGCCATGGTCATCCTTCAGCGTTACCTGGATGCTTATGCGTCTTCGCCGGATGCCGTGAAGGCATGATCGGTATCGCGCTGTTTTCTGCTCGTATTGTGTTTGTCGCGGTGTGGGTATTGCTGGGCCTGGCCTCCGTGATGTTGGTTTTTCCGCTGGCAGGTTCGCGGCTGCGCGCCGCGATGACGCTGTGGTGGTCCAGGATCCTGATGGTCTTTTGCGGGGTGCGCATGCGCGTGGTCGGCGAGCCCTGCCGCGAGGGGCCGGTATTGTGGGCGGCCAATCACGTTTCTTGGGTCGATATCTTCGTGCTTAACAGCGTGCGCCCAACCGCCTTCATTGCCAAGAGCGACATCCGCAAATGGCCGCTCCTTGGGTGGCTGGTCGCGGGCGCCGGTACCGTCTTCATCGAGCGCGGGCGCCGCCATGCGGTCAGGGCGGTCGGGCGCGAAATGAAGTTGCGGTTCGAGCGTGGCGAAGTCATCGGGCTGTTTCCGGAAGGCACAACCTCGTCGGGCTACGACGTTGCGCCGTTTCACTCCAGCCTGTTTGATGCGGCGATCCGCGCGGGCGTGGACATACAACCTGTTGCCTTACGTTTCTTTCACCGGGGGCAACGCAGCGATGTTGTCGCCTTTGTCGGCGAGCAAACTCTGATGCAGAATCTTTGGTGCTTGTTAAGCAGGACGGGTACCGAGGTGGAAGTCTGTTTTCTGCCCATCATGGCAGCGGACCATTGCGACGCCGAAGGGCGTGCGCATATTGCCGCGCGGGCCCATGGCGCCATACGGGCACGGGTTGTCGAACAGGCGATGGCCGGTCAGTCTTGATGAGGCTGCTGATACTGGCTGCAGGGTATTTGCACCAGCTTATGATCCGATAGCCTCAAGGCGGTCAGTTGGCGGCCCCATACGCAACCGGTGTCCAGGCAGATCGCATCGGGGCGTATCATCAAGCCCAGGGCGGACCAGTGGCCGAAGATGACGGTGTCATCCGTGATGGCGCGGCCGGGTACGTCGAACCACGGCATCAGCCCGCCATCCTTCACGGGCGGGCCCTTGTGGGCAAACTCCATGTGTCCATGGCTATTGCAAAGGCGCATGCGTGTCAGGGCGTTGACAATGACCCGCATGCGTGCGGACCCCGCCAAGTCATCCTTCCAGCCGGTGGGTTCGTTGCCATACATGCGCTCGAGCGTGTCTTTCCAGTTGGGTCCGCGCAGGGCAGCTTCCAGTTCGCCGGCCAGCGCCAGCGTTTTGGCCACTGTCCACGCAGGCAGCACACCGGCGTGCACCATCAGGTGCCCGTATTCGTAATGCGCTAGCGAACGGTGACGCAGCCAGTCCAGCAATTCCGGCGCATCGGGCGCGTCCAGTATGGCGTGGATCGTGTCTGATTTGCCGAACTTTTTGCGGCCTGCCGCCACGGCAAGCAAGTGCAGATCGTGATTGCCCAGCACGGTGACGGCCCGATCGCCCAGGGCCATGACAGTACGCAAGCTGCCCAGGGAATCGGGCCCTCGGTTCACCAGGTCGCCCGCGAACCAGTAGCGCGCATCAGGATCTGCTGTCAGATCGGGATGTTGCAGCAGCGCCTGCAGCGGCTGGCCGCAGCCCTGTACATCGCCTATCACCCAAACATTGCCGCTGTCCGTCATGCCGCAGCCTTGCTCCAGGGCCAGCGCGTCTGGTTGAAGCGCCTGACGTTGTGCTGATTTTCCATCAGGATCAGTGCCGCAAGCGCGACTGCCAGCGCCCCCAGGTTAGGCACCAGCGCGGTAACCCAGGGTGCCCACTGGCTTAGCATGCCGACGTTCAGGGCCAATTGATTAAGCATGAAAAAACCCACGCCGAGCAAGATGCCCACGAATACTTTGCTGCCTACGCCACCCCGGCGGGTTTGCATGAAACCGATAGGCGCGGCAATGGTGATCATGACCAGCAAGGTAAACGGATACGCCATCTTGCGCCACAAGGCGACCACCTGTCGTTCCGTTTGAAGCTGGTTGCTTTCAAGGTAGTCGATGTAATCGACCAGATCCAGCATGGACATGCGCTCTGGCGTCAATACCCGCGCGATCAATCTTTCTGGTGTCAGGGTGGTTTGCAGCACGCGCTCGCCCACCGACTGTACGCGCGTAAGCGGAGCGTCTGGCTTGATGGCGTCCGCCAGTGCGGACAGGGAACGCGCGTCAATATGCGTTTGCACCACCTGTTGCAACACCAGCGTGCCATCAGCGAAATGACCCGTGCCGGCCTGCGACAACGAGGTAAGCTCTTGTCCGGTATTGAACTCGTACACGGTTACATCGCCTACATTGCCGTTGGCTTTCAGTTGGGCGATATTGATGATGCGGGTCCCGCCTTGCTCAGCGGTTTCCTTGAACCAATAACCGCTGTTAAGCCGGCCGCCACCGGCTTCGCCCAGCAAGGTCAGGCTGGTTTCGCTGGCCTTGATCTCTGCCGCCGGTGTGACCACTTCGGACAGCACGAAGGCGCCGATCACCAGCGGAATGGTGACCAGCCACAGCATGATCAGCAGCTTGATGCCGCTAACCCCCGAGACCCGCAAGATCACCAGTTCGTTGCGCTGCGCCAAGCCCGCCAGCGACAGGATGGCGCCAATCAGCAGCCCTATGGGAAGCAGATCGTACAAGCGGGTGGGCAATTGCAAGGCCTGCATGTAAAACAGGTTCGCCAGCGTGAACTTCTTGCCGACATCGTCAAGCTCTTCGATGAGGGCAAAAAAAGTGAACAGGCCGATCAACGCCAGCAGCACCACGGTGCTGGAACGGTAGATTTCGCGGGCAAGATAGCGGCGGGCGGTACGCATGAAGGCAGGCAAACTGGGCGTTCAGGCCCTAGCGTAAAACCACAAGCTTAACATTGGGTCACGCGACGGGCCGGTGTTTATTTCGGGATTTCCACCATGTGCATGCGCTTTTGGATGGTGCTGGTGCGCGAGCGCAGATAGGAAGTGTTGCCGTTGGCATCGTAATACGCGGGATTGGGCAGCATGGCCGCCAGCCGCGCCGCTTGATGCTGTGTCAGGCTGGCGGCACTGGTCTTGTAATAATGGCGTGCGGCCGCCTCCGCGCCAAAGGCCGTCTTGCCCCATTGGGCCACATTCAGGTAAAGCTCGAGTATGCGTCGTTTGCTCATTACCATTTCTATCATGTAGGCCAGCACCAGTTCCTGGCCCTTGCGCCAATACGAGCGCGAACTGGAAAGAAATAGGTTCTTGGCCAACTGCTGGGTAATGGTGGAGCCGCCCCGCCGCTTGGCTGCGCCGCTCGCGGCCTGCTTGCGGTTGTATTCCCACGCCTTGCGGATGGCATCCCATTCCACACCTTCATGGCCGGTGAAGTTCGCGTCTTCCGAGGCGACCACCGCGCGCTTCAGGTTGTTGCTGATCTTCTCGTAGGGGATCCACTGATGCTGCAGATTGGCGTCCGGATTGGACAGGCGCAATTCGGCAATGGTGGCCTTCATGAACGCGCTGCTGTTCGGGTTGCGCACGCTTAGCCACAACACCATGACGAAAAGGCCAAACTGGTATAGCAGCAGGGCGGTGAGCCCAAGCAGCAGTGCCGCGCCGACGGCCTTGGTTTTATTGATTCTTCTGGCAACCATGGCCTAAGTATAAAGAAGCGCGTCGCGCAACTTGTGCAAGACCGGTTCGATATCGGGAGCCACGCCATGCCAGATGGCGAAACTGGCGGCTGCCTGCCCCACCAGCATGCCAATCCCATCGACGGCGCGCCCCGCGCCCTGTTGCCGTGCCTGCTGCATGAACGCGGTAGGCTCCGGGCTGTAGACCATGTCATAGGCCAGGGCATCCTGCGCGTAAAGACCCTCGGGCAGGTCTGGGGCCGTATTGGCCAGACTGCTGGAGGTGGCGTTAATGACGACATCCCAGTTTTGGCCGGCGTCTTCCAGGCCGCCGGCCTGCACACGAGCTGCGAGCTCCGGCATGGCGCGGGACACTACGTCGTGCAACTGGCCGGCTCTGGCAGGGTTCCGGTTGGCGATGCGCAGGGCCGCGCATCCCGCCAACAGCAAAGGCTGCATGACCCCTCTTGCCGCGCCGCCCGCACCCACCAGCAATACCCGCCGCCCTTGCAGCGAGTACCCCAATCTTTCCAGGTCGCTCAGCAAACCGACGCCATCGGTGTTGCACGCATGCAGTTCGCCCTCGTGCATCCACAACGTATTGGCGGCGCCCGCCACGCTGGCCCGCTGGCTAAGATGCCCGCTGGCCAGTGCGCAGGCCTGTTCCTTGAACGGAACCGTGACATTCAGCCCCTTGCCCCCGGCACGGAAGAAGTCCTCGACCGTGGCGGTGAAGCCTTCCAGCGGCGCGAGGATGGCTTCGTACTCAAGCTCGATGCCAGTCTGCCGCGCGAACTCCCGATGTATGAAAGGAGATCGGCTTTGCGCGATGGGGTTGCCGATGACGCCGTAGCGATGGGTGGTGGCGAGCACGTTCACGGACTATTGAGTTTCCAGGGTTTGGTTCACGAAATGCCAGGTGCGCGTGATGGCCAGCACATCCATGTTGGCGGCCATGGTCGGTGGCAGGGGCGCGAAGGGCGCGGCCAACTGCACAATGCGGGCTGCGGCCAGGTTCAGTATGGCGTGCGGCGACGGCCGGTCGATCTCGACCTTTTCCAGCGTGCCGTCGCGGCGTATGTATACCGTCAGTTGCAGGCTGCCGTAGACTTTACCTCGGGCTTCATCGGGGTAGTGCTCCGTGCCGAGCAATTCAATTTTCTTACGCCAGGCTTCGACATATTCGGCGTAGTCCACGGCCTTGGTCGATGGCCCGGTGAACTGGCGCCGGGGCCGCTCGTTGTAGCGTTCTATCCGTTCGCGTAGCGCGCTGATCTGTGCATTGACCACCAGGCTTTCCTGATGGCGTTCGTCAGCGCCCGGATCGCTCGAGCGCTCGAATAGATCGGGTTGCTTGCGCTCTGGGCGGGTCTTTTGCTCAGACATCACTTGGGTGTAGAGCCGCTGCTGTTCGACCTCCAGCTCTTCCTGGCGCTTGCGCAAGGCCGCCAGCACGATCTCGTCGGCAGATTCGGCCGCCGTGCGCGGCAAGGGGGAAGAGGCCTGCCCCGTTGCAGCCGTACCGCCGCCATTGATCTGTTCCTGTGCCAGCATTTTTGGTTGCAGCGGGGGCGCTTCAGTACGGGCGTTTACCAGCGTGACCTCCAAGGCTTCAAGCGGAGGCACGGGCTGGGGCGGAGCGACCAGGCGCAAACTGAGCACGGCGGCGTGTATCGCCAGCGACAATATAAGAGCGATGCGCAGGTAGTCGCTGCGCACCCGCGGCCAGCGTGCGTCGGAAAGCGGGGAAGGGTCGCGTTCCATAGTCCGTGCTGGCTAGTCGGTAATGACTTCGCGCAGTCGACAGTCCAGCTCGAGCGCAAGCTCGTCATAACCGAGTATGTCGAGGGTGACCGCCTGGCCACGCTCCAGCTCGGGCAGAGACGCGACGCGGGTGACAAAGGGCGCGCAATCCAGCCGAACCAGGTCATCGCGGATGACACTGCCCTGTACGGTTTTCATATCGTGTTGCTGCAGCCAGCGCATGCACCAGTAGCGCTCCATGGCCGATTGGTACTCGCTCCATGCGCTGTACTGGGCGTCGAAGGCGCCAATGATGGCAAAAAGATCGGCATCCTTGGGCTTGAAGGGCGCCACCAGTCGTGCCGACACGCCATGTTCCGCCGTCGCCAGTATTTGCCACTGATTGACCAGGTCCACATACCGGCGCAAGGGGGAAGTCGACCATGCATATTGGGGGACACCGATGGCCTCATGGGGCAGGGCATGGGTAGACATGCGGACCCGGCCAGTTTGCTGTGAGCGGTATATGCCGGGTACGCCATGCTTTGCCAGCAGGCCGCCCCAAACGTTGTTGGCCAGTATCATGTATTCGGCCACCAGGCGGTCCAGCGGCGCATTGCGGCGCCGAGGCACCAAACGCACCGGCGTGTCCGGATCGTCATGCGGACCCTCCAGGACAAACGAATACTCCACGCGGTTGTTGTTTTCCGGTTTGCCACGTACCTGGTCGCGAGCTGCGCACAAGTGCATGGCCATGCGCCATAGTGGTCGCAGCCATTCACCGTAAGGCAGATCGCCCTGCGCGTCGGCCAGGGCTTCGTCAGTCACTGCCTCGTCCAGCAGGTTGTGCCTGAGGTTTTCGCGCACTTGTATGCGTTCAAGACGGGTCTGTGAAGACAGGATTTCGCCGGTTGCCAGGTTGGCCTCTATATATAGAGACAGGGCGGGGCGGATATGCCCGGCGTCCAGCGAGAAGCTGCCTATGAGCTCATCGGGCAGCATGGGGATCTTCAACCCCGGTATATACACGGTAGACATTCTGCCGCGCGCCAGGTGATCCAGTTCGCTGTCGCGTGTGACGGCCAGGCCCGGCGCGGCAATGTGGATGCCGATGGTGGCCATGTCGCCATCGTGCAGCACGACCGACAAGGCGTCATCCACTTCAGTCGTGGTGGTGTCATCCATGGAATAGGCCACGACGTCATTCAGCGGCAGATGCTCATACGCATTTGCTACTTGCACTGGGCCGAACTGCGTGCCACGTGGAAAATATTGCGACAGGAAGCGATGCTGGTGCAGCGCCAGCGCATGCGGCCAGGCACCCAGCGACAGCAGCAGTTTTTCCGGGCTGGTGTTGCTTTGCGCGACGGCCGCCTCGAAGGCCTTCCATTGCTGCGAGTTCTTGTCCGGCTTGGTCAACAGCGTATCGGCTACTTCGGCGATCGCTGCAGGCAGTTCGCCGGCCACCATCTGGTCCACCCATTGCTGCTGTTGTTCCGCCTGCTTGCGCTTCTTCTCGATAGCGGCCAATGCCGCCGCGAGGATCTCTGGCGGTGCAGGCCGGTAACAGCCTTTGCCGCGACGGTGAAAGTAGGCGGGCGCGGCGTTCAAGGCGAAAATCAGCGCGGCCTTCTCAGGTGCGCTGGGTGGGTGACCAAAATATTCTTCCGCAAAGGCTGCCGCTTCGAACTCCTCTTGTGGCGCGCATTCCCAAAGAAAATCCACATCCAGGGTCTGGGCCAGGGCGTTGCCTTGCTCCAGCAATTGGGCCGGTGACGGCTGGTCGAAACTGAACAGTACGCTGGCGTTCTTTATTTTGCTGCGCTTGCCCGATTCGGACTCCACCTGCATGGTGGAGTCGCTCTGCGAAAATATCTTTTCCGCCTTGAAATTTCCGCTGTCTTCGTAAAGAACGTACATAGTTTTCCGTGGGGATACGGGCCTTGTGCCCGTATGGTTGTGTTGGCTAGCCGGGGCTCAGGGCAAATGCCAGGACATCCGGTAGCCATTGTTCGAAATCGGTCAGTCCGTGGTCGCCGCCTTCCAGTATGCGGCCCTGGCAACCGTCGAACCAATCTGCCATTTCCTGCCAATCGAGGACTTCGTCGCCTTTCGCGGCAAGAAGGTAATAGCGCTCGGGATGGGCAGGCCGGCCCACGGCCATTTCAGCCAGCTCGTCCACATATTCGGGCAGGAAGGTAAAAAGATCGTCGGAATGATACATGCTGTGCTCACCCACTTGGGTGGCAAGGTCGCGCGCGGCGTGGACGACCGGGTTCAGCAGCACCGCCCGGCACCGCCAGTCTTCAGCCAGGCAAGTGGCGTAATAGCCGCCCAGCGAAGAGCCCATGATGACCAGATCTTTATTGGGTGCAAGGCCTTGGTCGCGTATGGCTTGCTCGATCAAGTGGTTGGCCAACGCCATGGCGCGGGCAGGGCTGGCGGGCAATTGGGGACACCGCCATTGATCGGCAAGGCCGCGTTCCTGCATGGCTTGCGCCATGAGCGCAGCTTTATGGGATTTGGGCGATGAACGAAAACCGTGCAGGTACAGGATCATGGGGATCTTCCGGTGATGGGCTCAGGCAGCCTGGGTTTGCAATTGTTGCAGCAGCTTCTGGTGCACGCCGCCAAAGCCGCCATTGCTCATGACGAGAATGGCATCGCCGGGTTGCGCCGCGCGTCCGATAGCCAGCACCATTTTATCCAGATCGTCGTAGGCGCAGGCGCGGCCGTTAAGCGGAGCCAGGACTATGGCCGGATCCCAGCCCAGGGCGTGCTTGCCCTGGGCGGCGCCAAAGCAAAACACAAGATCGGCCGCCTCCAGCGCCTGAGGTAGCCTGGCGGCCATAGTGCCCAGCTTCATGGTGTTGGAGCGTGGTTCCAGGACCGCGATAATCCGGCCCCGGCCCACTTGTTTGCGCAGGCCGGCCAGCGTCGTGGCGATAGCCGTGGGGTGGTGGGCAAAGTCATCGTATACCGCAATATCTTGCACGGTACCGCGCAGCTCCATGCGTCGTTTCACCCCCTGAAATGCCGACAGCGCTGCGATGGCGGTCGGCAGTGGTACATGCACGTGCTCGGCAGCCGCCACGGCCGCCAGCGCATTCATTTGATTATGCTCGCCGGTCAGATCCCACTGAACCGTGCCAGCCGTGGCGCCGTCGCAGCGCAGCTCAAAATGCGAGGGGTGCGCACTGGCGACGGCCTGCCACCGTCCGCCGGGCCCGAAGCGTTCAACAGGGGTCCAGCAGCCTTTGTCGAGCACCCGGTCCAGCGCCTGACAGCCGGCCGGCAACAAGATGCGGCCACTGGCCGGGATCGTCCGGACCAAGTGATGAAACTGGGTTTCTATGGCGGCCAGGTCGGGGAAGATGTCGGCGTGATCGAACTCGAGGTTATTTAATATGGCGGTGCGCGGCCGATAGTGCACGAACTTGGACCGTTTATCGAAGAAGGCCGTGTCGTATTCGTCCGCCTCGATAACGAAGAACCGGCTGGCGGCGTCGTGACGAGCGGACACCTTCAGGTCGGTGGCGATGCCGCCGATGAGAAAACCGGGCTCCAGCCCGGCGTACTGCAGTATCCAGGCCAGCATGGCGCTGGTGGTGGTTTTGCCATGGGTGCCCGCCACGGCCAGCACGTGCCGCCCATTCAGGATGTTTTCACCCAGCCACTGGGGGCCTGATATAAAGGGCTGGCCCTGGTCGAGTATGGCTTCCATCAAGGGGTTGCCGCGCGTAACCACATTGCCCACCACGAACAAGTCGGGCTTCAGGCTTAACTGGTCCGCCTCGTAGCCCTCGACCAGGCGTATGCCCTGTTCTTCAAGCTGCGTGCTCATGGGGGGATAAACGCCGGCGTCGCAGCCCGTTACGGTGTGGCCTGCCGCACGGGCGATCAGCGCCAGCCCACCCATGAACGTGCCGCAAATGCCCAGTATATGTAGATGCATGTGGATCCTCCGGCACTTATTGTAGTCAGTTCGAGGGCTGCCGCCCTGGTTAGAAACGCGAGTGCGCCGATGCTATCATGGGCTTGAGATGCTTACTCCCTGGACTGTATATCTATGAAACGGCGAGACTTCCTGCGCCAGGCTGCGGTGCTTGCAGCCGGCGTGGCGGCGCTGCCCTGGCCCGCAACGGCGGCCGCGGCAAGTGCCCTGCCTCCTCACCCCTTTTATGGCAACGCCTTCCCCGATACGCAAGGCCGCTCCGTCGGGCTGGACAGCTATCTTGGCAAGCCCATGGTGCTGAACTTCTGGGCCACCTGGTGTCCGCCCTGCGTGAAGGAAATGCCCGACCTGGATGCCTTGCATAACAAATACCCTTCTATTCATTTTGTGGGCTTGGCCGTCGATACGACCAAAAACGTTCTGACGTTCCAGGAGAAGGTGCAGGTTTCCTATCCGCTCCTGGTCGCCGGCCACGGCGGCATCAAGCTGATGCGCGATCTGGGCAACAAGCAGGGTGGCCTGCCTTTTACCGTGGTGTTCAACGGAAATGGCCGAATTACCGAAAGCATCCTGGGTCAGATAAAACCGGCCGAACTTGATGCCTTGCTTGCCTCCCTTGCATAGGCTGGGGCCTGCTTGCGCCAGGGTTTGCCTACCGGCCGATCAGTCGGCGTTAATGGACAAATACCGCCATTTAGCGTAAAAAGGCGGTCTGTCTTCACAAAAATTTCGCAATGGCGCAGCACATCCTGGTTTTGCACGGCCCCAATCTGAATCTGCTCGGCACACGCGAGCCAGAGGTCTACGGGCGGCATACTTTGGCAGACATCAACCAGCGTTTACAGCAAATTGCCGCCGATAATGGTGCGCAATGCGCGACGTTTCAAAGTAATCACGAAGGCGGGCTCGTCGATCGCATCCAAGCTGCCAGTCAGGACCAGACCGATTTCATCATTATCAATGCTGCAGCCTATACGCATACCAGCGTTGCGCTGCGGGATGCCTTGGCAGGCGTGGACATTCCCTATGTCGAAGTGCATTTGTCCAACGTCCACCAGCGGGAAAGTTTTCGTCACCACTCGTACCTGGCCGACAAGGCACGGGGAGTCATTACGGGGCTCGGGCCATACGGTTACGAGGCCGCCCTCTGTTTTGCCTTGGCAAACTAGCGCCTGATCATTTCTTTTAACCTTAATCATTCACATTCATTCTGTGCGCCGGCAACAGAGTAATGTCACGGGAAGTAGGTATGGACCTCAGAAAACTTAAAACCTTGATCGACCTGGTAGCAGAGTCGGGGATTGCCGAACTGGAGATCACCGAAGGCGAAGGCAAGGTAAGAATCGTCAAATTCTCGCAAAGCCTGCAACCGGTCGCGTATGCGCCCGAACCCGCGCCTGCGCCGGCAGCGGCAGCTCCTGTGGCGCCTGCCGCTGCGCCGGTGCCTGCAGGCCATGCCGTCAAGGCTCCCATGGTCGGAACCTTCTATCGCGCGCCCAATCCGGGCGCGTCGCCGTTTGTGGAAGTCGGTCAGGCGGTCAAAGAAGGCGAGCCCTTGTGCATCATCGAGGCCATGAAGCTTCTCAACGAGATCGAAGCCGACAAGTCAGGCGTGATCAAGGAAATCCTGGTCGAAAATGGCGAGCCGGTCGAGTACGGTCAACCTTTGTTTGTGATCGGCTGACATGTTCGAAAAAATCCTCATTGCCAACCGTGGCGAGATCGCCTTGCGTATCCAGCGCGCTTGTCGCGAGCTGGGCATCAAGACGGTTGTCGTCCATTCTGAAGCCGACCGCGATGCCAAGTACGTGCGTCTGGCCGACGAGTCGGTGTGTATAGGGCCAGCTCCCGCGCGCGACAGCTATCTGAATATGCCGGCAATTATCTCGGCGGCCGAGGTCACTGACTCCGAAGCCATCCATCCGGGTTACGGCTTCCTCGCCGAGAACGCCGACTTCGCCGAGCGCGTCGAGAAAAGCGGCTTTGTGTTCATCGGACCGCGTCCCGAATCCATCCGGGCCATGGGCGACAAGGTCTGCGCCAAACGCGCCATGATAGAAGCCGGCGTGCCCGTCGTGCCAGGCTCTGAAGGCGCGCTGACGGAAGATCCCGAAGAGATCATGCAAACCGCACGCGATGTCGGCTATCCCGTCATCATCAAGGCGGCCGGTGGCGGTGGCGGTCGCGGCATGCGCGTCGTCTACACCGAAGCGGCACTGTTGAGCGCTGTGGCCATGACTCGTAATGAAGCCGGTGCCGCCTTCAATAATCCCGAAGTCTATATGGAGAAGTTCCTCGAGAACCCTCGCCATATCGAGATTCAGGTGCTTGCAGATGGGGGCCGCCACGCTGTCTGGCTGGGCGAGCGCGACTGCTCCATGCAGCGACGCCACCAGAAGGTCATAGAAGAAGCCCCTGCACCTGGCATCGCACGCCGCCTGATCGAACGCATCGGCGAGCGCTGTGCGGAAGCCTGCCGCAAGATGGGCTACCGCGGCGCGGGAACCTTCGAGTTCCTGTACGAAAACGGCGAGTTCTTCTTTATCGAGATGAACACCCGCATACAGGTCGAACATACCGTGACCGAAATGATCACCGGCATCGACCTGGTGCAGCAGCAAATCCTGATTGCCGCCGGCGAGAAGTTCACCTTGCGCCAGCGCGACATCCAGTTTCGCGGGCACGCCATCGAGTGCCGCATCAATGCCGAAGACGCGTTCAAGTTCACGCCCAGCCCTGGCCGCATTACCAACTGGCATACGCCGGGCGGTCCGGGCGTGCGCATGGATTCGCATGTGTTCACCGGCTACATGGTGCCGCCCAATTACGACTCCATGATTGCCAAGCTCATCACCTATGGCGACACGCGCAAACAGGCGATTGCCCGCATGGAGATCGCCTTGTCGGAAATGGTCGTAGAAGGCGTTCAGACCAATATTCCACTGCACCGCGAGCTCATGCAGGATGCCCGTTTCATTGAAGGCGGCACCAGCATTCATTACCTCGAACACAAGCTGTCGCAGCGACCTTAGGTCGGTACAGTCTTATGCGCGAACTCGTGTTGACATGCCCAGAGGCGCAGGCCGAGGCATTATCTGATGCCTTGCTGGATGCCGGCGCGCTGTCCGTATCGGTAGAGGATGCCGACGGAGACACCGGCGCCGAGCGCCCCCTTTTTGGCGAGCCCGGCCTTGAGCCAGAGGTTCAAGCCTGGCATCGCAATCATATTGTGGCTTTGCTGCCCGATGGACTCGACCCCGCGCAGATGCTCGAGCAGATCCGCGCCGCCGGCATCGACGACATTCCACCAGGTGACTGGTCCATACGCGAGGTCCCGGATGCCGATTGGGTAAGGCTTACCCAATCGCAGTTTCCACCCATACAGGTCGGAAGCCGTATCTGGATCGTGCCCAGCTGGCATCGCGAGCATCCCGATGTCCCGCCCGGCGAAGGAATGATCCATATTGAACTGGACCCGGGCCTGGCCTTTGGCACGGGCAGTCATCCTACGACGCACTTGTGCCTGGAATGGCTGGCGGCGAACTCCCCGGTCGGGCAGTCGGTGCTGGACTATGGTTGCGGTTCGGGTATTTTGGCGATCGCGGCCCAGATGTTGGGTGCACGCCGTACCGACGCGGTCGACATCGACGAGCAGGCTGTGGAGGCGACCCGGTACAATGCACAGGTAAACAGGGTGCAGGTCAATGCCATGCTGCCCGATCAATTGTCCGACGGGCAGTTCCAAGTCGTGGTGGCCAACATTCTGTCCAATCCGCTCAAGGTGCTGGCCCCCATGCTCGCCAATCGCGTGGCCCCCGGTGGGCGCCTGGCTTTGTCCGGCATACTGGAGCGACAGGCGGAAGAGGTCGCCCAGGCTTATGCACCCTGGCTCAAAATGAGCGTGTGGCAGGCGCGCGAGGGCTGGGTCTGCCTGCACGGCACTGCACACTAGGCTTATGGATCTGACCACGCGCTGCCCAGAATGCGGCACAACGTTCAAGGCAACCCTTGCGCAACTGCAACTGCGCAAGGGCTATATCCGTTGCGTGCACTGTGCCCATATCTTCGACGGCTACGAAGCGGTGGTTCCGAACCAGCCTGAGCCTGCACCAGAACCTGCGCCAGAACCTGCACCAGAACCTGCACCAGAACCTGCGCCAGCACCCAGATCCCAGTTACCCCATGTGCTCCGGACTCGACCGGCGGCCAACGAAAGCCAGGGAACGGTGGCTGCTCGACCGGCGCCCACCGGGCATACGGTAGGCGCCGATGCGCCCCTGCCAGCCAGCGCCGACGAGGCCCGCTTCACGATCTCTACGCGTGCCCATACCTTGGCACATGCAAAGCCAGACCCCGTCCTTCATGTGGATACACCGCTGGTGGCAAGCAGGCCCGAGCCCGCCATTGGGCACGGCGGACCGCAGCCCGTATCCGACATAGCCGCGCGCAGCGCTTCGATCTACATGGAGCCGCGTCGCGATCCCGTGGGCCCCCGCAACCCTCGTGTGGCGCTCAACCCGGACTATGATGATCACCGCTCGGACCGTGGCGCGCTGCTGCGTTTGTTCTGGACAGTGCTGGTCGTCGTCGGCATGTTGGTGTTGGCGGGGCAACTGACTTATATATATAGGGCGCAGCTGGCCAATAACATGCCGGTCCTAAGGCCGGTACTCGAACGCGCCTGCGTCAAGCTGCAATGCCAGGTGCCGTATTCGCGGCAGATAGATCAGATCTCCATCATGAGCTCGGCATTGCGTGCCGGGCCACGTGCGCCTGGTGCATCTGCCGGCGCTGCGGACACGGCGGGAACAACCGGGGCTGCGGTGCCGGCCGCAACTGATACCATGAGCCTACACTTCACGCTGCGCAATATGTATGACAAGCCGCAGGAGTGGCCCACTTTGCAGTTGGATCTAACCGACTTCTCGGGCACCCGCGTGGTTCGCAAGAACCTGCCGCCGGAAGCGTATCTGACGCCGGAGGACCTGCAGCGCCCCTTCCCGGCGGGAAGCGAATTGACCAGCGCGGTACCCGTGGCGCTGAATGGCGTGAAGGTCAATGGTTTTCAACTCGAGAAGTTTTTTCAATAAGGAAAGGCATGTCTGACAAGGTTCTGATTTGCGGATCAGTGGCATTCGATACTATTGCGGTCTTCGAAGGGCACTTCAAGGATCACATACTGGCGGACAACATCCAGTCGCTCAGCGTCTCGTTTTTCGTACCCACGATGCGCAAGGAATACGGCGGCTGCGCGGGCAATATTGCGTATAACCTGCAGTTGCTGGGTGGCAGCCCCGTGCCGGTGGGCACGGTCGGATCAGACGCCGCCGACTATATCGTTTATATGCAGCAATTGGGTATAGACACCAGCATGGTTCGCGTGCTGGCCGACATGTACACGCCGCAGTGTTTCATTACGACGGACCTGGACAACAACCAGATCGCTTCATTTCACCCCGGCGCCATGACGCGGTCCGCCGAGAACGATATTACTGGGCACAATGCGGCCTGGGCGATCGTGGCCCCCGATGCCAAGGAAGGCATGTTTGCACATGCGCGGCGCTTGCACGCCCAAGGCATCCCCTTTGTCTTTGACCTGGGGCAGGCCATGCCACTGTTCTCGGGCGATGACATCAACGAGATGCTGCAACTGGCGCAGATTTTTACCGCCAACGACTATGAAGCCAGCGTGGTCGAGCAGCGTACCGGACGCAAGATGGCCGACATCGCACAGGGCATGCGGGCGATCGTAGTCACGCAGGGCGCCGCAGGCGCCATCCTTTACACCGAGGGCTCGCAAACCCATATCCCACCCGTCGCGGCAACCGAAGTGGTTGACCCAACGGGTTGCGGCGACGCCCACCGGGCGGGCCTGTTGTACGGCTTGACACAAAATTGGGGTTTGGCCGATGCATGTCGCTTGGCGAACGTGATGGGTAGCTTTAAAATTGCATCACGGGGTCCGCAAAACCATCGCCCGACCCGTGCCGAAATCGGTCTCGCCCTGAATCATCACTATGGTGTCGATTTATTAGCTTGAACCCGAACCGGCAAGCGGCTTGCTAACACAGCGGCAAGCTTTATCCCTCAAGGAGTCCCACATGAATTCATCTACTATGCAGCGTCCGGGCGGACGTTCCCCGAGAATCCTGGCGATGGCGGTTGTGGTCAGCGCCATGGCCGTACTGGCCGGTTGCGCAAACGACAACGCATCATCGTCGGTGTACAGCTATGGGCAGGCACAGCGCGAGCAGGTCGTTCGCCTGGGCACGGTCGAAGCCGTACGCTCGGTCACTATCCAAAAAGACAAAACCAGCGGAGCCGGCGTATTGGCTGGCGGCGCCCTGGGCGGTGTTGCCGGTAGCTCCATCGGTGGCGGGCGGGGCAATGTCCTGGCCACGATCGGCGGCGGCATACTGGGCGCCGTTGCGGGTAACGCGGTCGAAAATCAGGTTGGCAAAACACAGGGCCTGGAAATCACCGTGCGTCTGGACAACGGCGAAACCCGCGTCATCGCGCAAGCGGCTGATGTCGCAGTCAGCGCAGGTCAGCGTGTACGCCTCATCAGCGGTAACGGACCAACGCGAGTCGTGCCCATGTAAGCCAAATTGCAACGCAAAAAATACGCTGCCTCGGCAGCGTATTTTTTTTGGGCGCGTTCTACATGCCGAACATCGAGTACGAGAAGTGTTGCAGGAACATCATGGCCAGCTGCGCAATAACCAGCAGCACCAGCGGCGACAAGTCCAGGCCGCCCAGATTGGGCAGTATGCGGCGGATGGGATCGAGCAAGGGCGCAGTCAGGGTATGCAGCACGGGCATGACCGGCGCCAGCGGGTTGACCCACGACAGCACTGCCTGGATCAGTGTCATCCACAGGATCACATTGAAGGTCCATTTCAGCATCGTCAGGACGGCCGCCAATAGTGCCGGCAATATCGCTTGTAGCGGCGGCAGTTGGCCGCTAAATATTGTCCAGGTCAAGAGCAGCAATACCAGCGCCGTCAGCCAGCACGCCAGCAAGGTGGGCCAATCGACGCGGTTGCCCGGGCCGACAAGCCGGCGCAAAGGTTGGACCAGCCAGTCGGTGATACGCAGTACTGCTTGCGAGTAGGGGTTGAATGGGTGCAACCGTATCGCGTAGATCCAGGCGCGGATAATCAGTGCGATCCCGAACAGGGAGAACACGATGTTGATGACGAAGTGCAGGGCATCGCTGAACATGGCTGGCGGGATCGGGGTGATTTCAGAAGCGACATTGTCGCATGCCTGTAGGGGCGGCGAAAGTTGCTTCATGGAAGCAAACAGCCGCCCAATAAAAAACTGCCCGAGACGATCGGGCAGCAAGTATAGCCATCATGCTTTACAGACAGTGCTTGCCGCTATCGACGGGCAAGCACTGAAGGGTTAAGGACGGCCGCCGGTGGGGAAGGGCCACGAAGCGGCAGGGTTGATGGTTTTCTTGTTGGCAGGTGCCGCCGTTGCAGCCTTGGTAGCCTGAGCCGCCGACTTAACGTTGGCTTTCTTGGGCGCTGCCTTCTTGGGCGCTGCCTTCTTGGGCGCTGCCTTCTTGGGAGCCGCCTTCTTGGCTACGGTTTTGTCGGCTGCCGGCGCTGCCGTTTTGGCGGGCGCGGCTTTGGCCGGAGCCTTCTTGGCTGCTGCTTTCTTTGCGGGTGCTTTCTTGGCTACCGCCTTTTTGGCTGCTGCTTTCTTGGCTGGCGCTTTCTTGGCCACGGCTTTCTTTGCTACCGCTTTTTTGGCGACTGCCTTTTTAGCCGGTGCTTTCTTGGCTACCGTTTTTTTAGCAACGGCTTTCTTTGCGGGAGCCTTCTTGGCGACGGCTTTTTTAGCGACTGCTTTTTTAGCAACTGCCTTTTTGGCTGGCGCTTTCTTGGCTACGGTTTTCTTGGCAACAGCTTTCTTTGCTACCGCCTTTTTAGCGACTGCTTTTTTAGCTACCGTTTTCTTGGCCGGTGCTTTTTTGGCAACTGCTTTCTTGGCGGGTGCTGCCTTCTTTACTGCTGCCTTTTTCGCGGGCGCCGTTTTTTTGGCGACTGCTTTTTTGCTTGCAGCGGTGGACTTCTTGGCAGGTGCAGCTTTTTTGACTGCGGTTGTTTTCTTTACAGCAACTTTCTTAGCGGGTGTAGCCTTCTTGGCGGGTGCAGCTTTTTTGGTAGCCGCTTTCTTGGCGGCCTTTTTGGCTGTTGCCATAGTAATGCTCCTTGAGATCGAATCGTAGAGAACGTCCACCCATTTGATATGGCCCCCACGAAAGGGTGCGACCCATCTCAAATGGCGCAAGCGTGCGAAGCACTATGTGCTTCGCACGCCTAGAGTCTAACGTAAGCTCATACTCTCTTCCAAGCATTATTCCCAGCTTAAGGCACCACCTGTTTGATATTCGATGACTCGTGTCTCAAAAAAGTTGCGTTCCTTTTTCAGATCGATCATCTCGGCCATCCATGGGAAGGGATTTTCTTCTTGCGCAAAGAGCGGTTCAAGACCAATTTGCTGGCATCGACGATTGGCAATAAAACGCAAATATGATTTGAACATCGATGCGTTCAAACCCAACACGCCGCGAGGCATGGTGTCTTCAGCGTAAGCATATTCAAGGTCTACAGCGCGTTTGAAGAGTTCGCGCATCTCTTCGCGAAACTCGGCCGTCCACAAATGTGGGTTCTCGAGCTTGATGGTATTGATCAGGTCGATGCCGAAATTGCAGTGCATGGATTCGTCGCGCAGTATGTACATGTACTGCTCGGCTGCACCCGTCATTTTGTTCTGACGACCCAACGCAAGTATTTGCGTAAAACCAACATAAAAGAACAAGCCTTCCATCAGGCATGCAAAAACAATCAAGGATTTAAGCAGTGTCTGGTCGGCTGCAGGGGTGCCGGTTTGGAAGTGCGGGTCGGCAATCGCGTTGATGAACGGGATGAGGAATTCATCTTTGGCGCGTATGGATGGCACTTCGTTGTACGCGTTGAAAATCTCGGATTCGTCCAGGTCCAGGCTTTCCACTATGTACTGATAGGCGTGGGTATGGATGGCCTCTTCGAATGCCTGGCGCAATAGAAACTGGCGGCACTCTGGTGCCGTGATGTGGCGGTAGGTGCCCAGCACAATGTTGTTCGCCGCCAGGGAGTCCGCGGTAACGAAGAAACCCAGATTGCGCTTGACGATGCGACGCTCGTCTTCAGTGAGCCCGGTGGGGTTCTTCCAAAGTGAGATGTCGCGCGACATGTTGATCTCTTGCGGCATCCAGTGGTTCGCGCAAGTGGCGAGGTATTTTTCCCAGGCCCATTTGTACTTGAATGGCACCAACTGGTTGACGTCGGTCTTGCCATTGATGATGCGCTTGTCCGCAGCGCGCACACGGCCGGCGGTGTCTGCAGTGGTGCCCCCGGCTTGCTGGATGGGCGGCATGGCGCTGTCGGTCATGTTGTGCTGCGCGCGCGTGGCTGCCTGCCCCTGGTCTGGGGTGGGCGTTGCAGTTTGTGTGGCAGGGGTGTCTTCCCAATTCAACATAATAAGTTCCCGTATTAAATTATTGGCAGGCTTCGCATTCTTCAAAGCCTTCGTCACCGGGGCGCATCATGCAAGCGTCTCCGACGAATTCGGCTTCGGGCAATGCGGGTACCGATGGCGCGGCCGCTGTCTGTGCAGCGGGACTGGATTCGCCCATGGAGACAGCATTGAGCTCGCCTCCGCGGCCCGTGGATTTCTCGGCATTGGTTGCGCCGATGGACCGAAGGTAATACGTGGTCTTCAGGCCGCGCACCCAGGCCAGCTTGTAGATGTCGTCCAGCTTCTTGCCCGAGACACCCGCCATGAATATGTTCAGCGACTGGGCCTGGTCTATCCATTTGGAGCGGCGCGCTGCGCATTCAACCACCCACGTTGGGTCGACTTCGAAAGCGGTGGCGTAGAGCTCGCGCAGTTCGTCGGGGATGCGATCGATGCGAGCCAGGCTGCCATCGAAATACTTCAGGTCGGCAACCATGACTTCGTCCCACAGCTTGCGCGACTTCAGGTCACGTACCAGGTAGTCGTTGACCACGGTAAATTCGCCCGACAGGTTGGACTTGACGTACAGGTTGCGGTAGTTGGGTTCGATGCAGGGCGACACACCAATAATGTTCGATATGGTGGCCGTTGGCGCAATGGCAACGCAGTTGGAGTTGCGCATGCCGTACTGCTTGATATGACCGCGCAGCGACTCCCAGTCCAGCGTGCTGCTGTCGTCAACTTCGACGTAGCCGCCGCGTTCGTCACGCAGCATGGCCAGTGTGTCCTGAGGCAGGATGCCGCGATCCCACAAGGATCCCTTGAAGCTGGCATAGGCGCCGCGCTCGGCGGCCAGTTTGCTGGAAGCCCAGTAAGCGTAATAGCAGGCGGCTTCCATGGAGCGGTCCGAGAACTCGACGGCGGCATCCGATGCAAACGGCACGCGCATCATGTGCAGGCAATCCTGGAAGCCCATGACGCCCATACCGACCGGGCGATGACGCACGTTGGAGTTGCGTGCTTTGGGCACGGCGTAGTAGTTGATGTCGATGACGTTATCAAGCATGCGCATGGCGATGCCGATCGTGCGCTCGAGCTTCTCGTGGTCCAGCACGTACTGGCCGCTGGCGTCTTGCTTCAGGTGGGCGGCAAGGTTGATCGAGCCCAGGTTGCACACGGCGATCTCGGTGTCGCTGGTGTTCAGCGTGATCTCGGTGCACAGGTTAGAGCTGTGCACGACACCGACGTGCTGTTGAGGCGAGCGGATGTTGCACGGGTCCTTGAAGGTGATCCAGGGGTGGCCGGTTTCGAACAGCATGGAAAGCATCTTGCGCCAGAGGGCGTTGGCCGGGATCTTCTTGAACAAGGGCATTTCGCCGCGTGCGACTTTCTCTTCGTAGCCGAGGTAGGCTTCTTCGAATTCGCGACCGTACTTGTCATGCAGGTCGGGCACGTCGGATGGCGAGAACAGCGTCCATTCGCCGTTTTCCATGACCCGCTTCATGAACAGATCAGGTACCCAGTTAGCGGTGTTCATGTCGTGTGTGCGACGGCGTTCGTCGCCGGTGTTCTTGCGCAGCTCGAGGAACTCTTCGATGTCCAGGTGCCAGCTTTCCAGGTAAGCGCAGACCGCGCCCTTGCGCTTGCCGCCCTGATTGACCGCGACGGCGGTGTCGTTGACCACCTTCAGGAAGGGAACCACACCCTGGCTTTCGCCGTTGGTGCCCTTGATATGGCTACGCAGCGCGCGCACCGGTGTCCAGTCGTTGCCCAGGCCGCCGGCATACTTGGCAAGCAGGGCGTTTTCCTTGATGGCGTCGTAGATGCCGGCCAGGTCGTCAGAGACCGTGGTCAGGTAGCAAGACGACAACTGCGAATGCAAGGTACCGGAATTGAACAGCGTGGGCGTGGAACTCATGAAGTCGAAAGAAGACAGGACTTCATAGAACTCGATGGCGCGCGCTTCGCGATCGATTTCGTTCAGGGCCAGGCCCATGGCCACACGCATGAAGAACACCTGCGGCAATTCGATGCGGCGACCGCCCAAGTGCAGGAAGTAGCGGTCGTAAAGTGTTTGCAGGCCCAGGTAATTGAACTGCAGGTCGCGTTCGGCTTTCAGGGCTGCGGCCAACTTGGGCAGATCGTACTGGCCGAGTTTTTCGTCCAGCAACTGGCCTTCGATGCCGGTCTTGATAAATAGCGGGAAGTATTCGGCGTAGCGTGTGTTCATGTCGGCCTGCGTGGCTTCTTCGCCCAGCACTTCCTTGCGGATGGTGTGCAGCAGCAGTCGGGCAGTCACCTGGCTGTACGACGGGTCGTTCTCGACCATGGCACGCGCGGAAAGAATGGCCGACTTGAAGACTTCGTCTACGGGGATGCCGTCGTATACGTTCTTGATGGTTTCGCGCAGGATGGCATCAACGTCGATTTCGTGCGGCAGGTTCTGGCCGGCTTCGGCGACGATGTGACGCAGTCGGGCCATATCGAGCGGGCGCTTGATGCCGTTGTCCGTTACGTTAAGCGCGACGGCTTCAGTTGCCGGCTGGGCGGGAGCAGTGCGCGCGCGCTCCTGTGAGCGCTTTTCGCGGTACAGCACATAAGCGCGCGCCACATCATGCTCGCCCGAGCGCATCAGGGCAAGTTCGACCTGGTCCTGAACTTCTTCTATATGGAAGGTGCCGCCGCTGGGACGGTTGCGCACCAGCGCGTTGACCACTTGGGTGGTCAGGCTTTCGACGAGTTCGCGTATCCGTGCCGACCCGGCACCCTGGCCGCCGTTGACAGCCAAAAAGGCTTTGGTCATGGCAATGTTGATCTTGCCTGGCTCGAAACCGACCACGGCGCCATTGCGGCGAATAATATGGAAGTTGCTCCATTGGCTGCCTGCGCTGCTTGTAGCGGAAGCTGCGGTGGTTTCGGGAAGGATAGTTTGGGGCATGGACTCAGCGATCTGTGTACTTTGCATGAATGCTCCTGAGGCAATAAAGACGCACGTTTACACGCGCGTAAAAAGAATTAGGGGTAGTAGGTGGACTGCAAACAGCGTTTGCTGCAGTAGGTTGAAAGACGCCTTCTGGCGTGGCTCAACCACAACATCTTGTGGTCTGTTATTTGTTGAGCACTAATTGTAGTGAGCGGGACCGTCCTAGGCAAGCCCGAAATGGGCTTGATTTTCGGCGATTTGTATGGAAGGGCAGACAATAAAAAGGGGCCTTGCAGCGCAAGGCCCCGGCTGGCTTGGCTTACGCCTTTTTATTGCACTGCAGCGCGCATGTGGGAAATATTGTTAACTTTCATTTCCGGCCTGGACGCTGCCGCTGTGAGGTCCGCAACGGTTTTGCGATAAGCCTGTATGTTGGCCAATTTTATGTGGCCGAAGCCCCGTATCTCTTGCGGGGCCTGCGCCAATTGCAGAGCCGAGGCGTAGCTGTCGGCGTTCAGTGTACCCAACATATCTTGCACCGCTTGCCTGAAATCGATGATCAACTGACGCTCCATTTTTCGCTCGGCGGTGTACGAGAACACATCCAGCCACGAGCCGCGTAAGCCCTTGCACCGGGCCAGCAGCCGGAACAGCTTTTCGGTTGTTGGGCCGAAGGTCATCTTTCGAGGAATACCCGTATGTGGATCACGGCGCGCAAACAGCGGCGGCGCCAAATGGAACTGCAGGCTGTAGTCGCCCTCGAACTGTTCAGCCAAGGACTTGCGGAACTCGCCGCTGGCAAATAAGCGGGCGACCTCGTATTCGTCCTTATAAGCCATCAGCTTATACAGGGACTTTGCCACCTGGATGGTCAATTGCGGCCGACCTTCCGGCCGCAGCTTGCGCTCGGCGTGCAGTACCTGGTCAATGAAGCCAGTGAACTGCGCCGCATAGGCATCGTTTTGATAGGCACGCAGCGCGGTGCTACACCGCTCCAGCACTGTCTCCAGCGACTCGGGCATGTGGATCAGGACCGCTTTCTCCTTAGCCGTGGCCACGCGCAATGCGTCTGGCTGGGCAGCCAGCAAGCGGCCCATCTGGAACGCGCGCTGGTTGCGCTCGACGGCCACGCCGTTCAGTTCCAGGGCACGCATGATGGCGGGCAGGCTTAAGGGTATGCCTCCGTGTTGCCAGGCAAAGCCCAGCACCATCATGTTGGCCATGATGCTGTCGCCAAAATAACGAGAGGCTTGTTCGTGGGCATTCAGCGTCCAAGTATGGTCTGCGCCGGCGGCGCTGCGCACTGCGGCAATCAGCGGCTCTGGGTTCAGGTCCGCTTGCGGATCCTGAGTGAACTCGGTGGTCGGCGCCAGGTAGCTGTTTACGATGGCCTGGGTTTTGCCTGAGCGCACAGCCTGCAAGGCATCGGCCCGGCTGGCGGCAACGATGTCGCAGGCGATCAGCACATCGGCCTGGCCGGCGTCTATGCGTACGGTTCCGGTCGCGTCGGCATTGCTAGACAGGCGTATGTGGCTGATGACGCTGCCGCCTTTCTGGGCCAGACCGGTAATATCCAGTACAGACGCCGCCCGGCCTTCCAGGTGCGCTGCCATGGACAATATGGCGCCGACGGTTACCACGCCGGTGCCGCCTATCCCGGCCACCAGGATGTTACATCGGTCGGCATAGGGTAGGAACCTGGGCTCGGCCAGGGTGGTCAGCAGCTCTTGTAATCGCTCGCGTTCCCGTTCGCCCGAGGCGCTTGCCTCTTTACGCAAATTGCCACCGACCACCGACACAAAGCTCGGACAGAAACCGTCCACACAGGAGTAATCCTTGTTGCAGCTGGATTGGTCGATGGCCCGCTTGCGCCCGAAAGGCGTTTCCACCGGCACCAGCGACAGGCAGTTGGATTGTTTGCTGCAATCGCCGCAACCTTCACAGACCGCCGTGTTGATGAACAGGCGGCGGGCGGGGTCGGGATACGCGCTTTTCTTGCGACGGCGCCGCTTCTCGGCGGCACAGACCTGGTCGTGTATCAGTACAGTTACGCCCGGTGGGTCGCGCAGCTCGCGTTGCAGCGCATCCAGCTCATGGCGATCGTGGACCGCCACGCCGGCGGGCAAGCTGATGTCGCGGTACTTGTCTACGTCATCGGAGGTCACGACCACGCGTCGCACGCCTTCGCCCAGCATCTGCTGGCAAATCTGCGGCACCGATATCGAGCCGTCCACCGGCTGGCCGCCCGTCATGGCAACGGCATCGTTGAACAGAATCTTGTAGGTAATATTGGCGCCAGCGGCGACCGCCTGTCGTATGGCCAGGTAGCCGGAGTGAAAGTAGGTACCCTCGCCCATGTTCTGGAACACATGCGGCATGCGGGTGTAGCGCGACAGCCCGATCCAGTCGGTGCCTTCGCCGCCCATTTGGGTCAGGCCGCTGGTCTCGCGGTTCATCCAGGTTGCCATATAGTGGCAGCCGACGCCGGCCAGTGCCTGGCTGCCGTCAGGCACTTTGGTGGATGTATTGTGTGGACAGCCCGAACAGAAATAGGGTTTGCGCGTCAGCGACGTTGATGAACTCGGCGTTGCTTGCTGCAGGCCGGCGTCACACACATCGGGCCAAGCCAGGCCGCCCTGGCGCAACCAGCGGCGCAGTGCGATCGCGACCAGCGCCGGGCTTAGCTGGCCCTCCTGCGGGACCAGGGCGGCGTTCTCCAGATCGCGCTTGCCGGCCACCCGCGGCCGGATGTCCAGATTGAACAAGGCGTCCTTGACCTGCGTTTC
The DNA here is from genome assembly GCF_004022565.1 of Pollutimonas thiosulfatoxidans. Classification (NCBI taxonomy): domain Bacteria; kingdom Pseudomonadati; phylum Pseudomonadota; class Betaproteobacteria; order Burkholderiales; family Alcaligenaceae; genus Pollutimonas; species Pollutimonas thiosulfatoxidans. Next base: position 2,248,739 of record NZ_CP022987.1, on the reverse strand, counting down.
GATAATCGGTGCTTTCTCTTCAATGACAAGAATGTGGTCCAGCCCTTGTGCGAACTCGCGCAGCCCCTGCAGGTCCAGCGGCCAGCTCAAGCCTATTTTGTAGTGCCGCAATGCCGGCAGGCCCGTGCCGGGAAGCTCGGCTGCCAGTTGCTTCAGCGCGTCTTGCGTGTCCAGGTAAGCCTTGCCGGTGGTGATAATGCCCAGCCGCGCATTCGGCGCAGCGTCCACCATGCGGTCCAGTGGGTGCAGGCGTGCGAATTCCTTGACGGCTTCCAGGCGTTGAGCCATGCGCGTTTCCATCGCCGGCGTCAGGAACTCGCGAGCGCTGTACTCCAGCGTGCCGTGCCGGTTTTCGTCCGGGACGGAAAAATCCGGCACGGCCTGCAAGCTGAACGAACGGCCGCTTTCAACTGTTTCAGTAATGGCCTTGAAGGCTACCCAGGCTCCGCTATAACGCGATAGCGCCCAGCCCCAAAGGCCAAAAAGTTCGTACTCCTCGATTGAGGCCGGATGGACTATGGGTATGCTCAGTGCCGACAAGCTGGTTTCGCTGGCGTGGGGGATGGAAGAAGACGCTGCCGTGTGGTCGTCGCCCACAATCAACAGCACGCCGCCGTGCCGCGACGCGCCCGCCGCGTTGCCATGGTGCAGGGCGTCGCTCGCCCGATCCACGCCCGGACCCTTGCCGTACCACATGGCAAATACGCCATCGACCGTCTTGTCGTCTCGCACGCCGGCTTGCTGTGTGCCCATGACGATGGTGGCGCCCAGGTCTTCATTGATGGCGGGCAGGAACGACACCTGGTTTTCGTCCAGCGATGCCTGTGCGCGCCACATGGCCTGATCGACCCCGCCCAATGGCGAGCCGCGATAGCCGGTGACAAAGCCGGCGGTGTTCAGGCCGCGTTCGCGGTCGGCACGGCGTTGCGCCAGCAGCATGCGCACCAAGGCCTGGGTGCCGGTCAGGAACACCCGGCCTGATGTGGCGGTCAGGTTGTGGCTTAGCTGGTACTGGCTGTCTACAGCAATAGGGGAAGGCATAGTGAAACTCCATAATTCCTATCCATGATAGACAGCATGGACAGCGCGTTTATTGCTATCTCATCGCGTAAAATCCCTTGTTATTGAAATGAACATTGCGTGCAAGAGGCCAATATGGACAAAATTGATCTAAAAATCCTGGAACAGCTTCAGGTGGACGGGCGGGCCTCGGCCCAGCAGCTTTCCGAGCATGTGGGCTTGTCCGCGGCGCCGGTCTGGCGCCGGGTCAAGGCATTGGAGTCGGCCAAGGTCATTCAGGGGTATTACGCCAGCGTGGACCGCAACAAGGTGGGCTTGCAGGGATGCATGTTCACGCAGATCAGCCTGGAAAGGCATTCGGCCGACATCGTGCAGAACTTCGAACGCTCGGTGCGCGACGCCCCCGAGATCCTGGAGTGTTATGCCGTAACGGGCGACGCCGATTTTCTGTTGAAGATCCTGGTGGCCAGTCCCGAAGCCTACGACAGCTTCCTGCACCGCTTTCTGTTCAACTTGCCCGGCGTGCGCCAGACGCGCACCATCGTCGCGCTGCGCGAGATCAAACACGAGATCAAGTTGCCGCTGTAGCGGCGGCTGGTGGCGGTTTGCCTAGCCGACGTAAAGCATGGCCTTGGCCAGCAAGATAATGGCCAACATATGCAAGAACACGCTGACATGAATCGCCTGGAAGTGGCGTGTCTTCATTTTGCCGCGAGTGCTAAGGACCATAGCGGTAATGAAGTGCGCCAGCACGCTGAGGGCCAGCAGGATCTTCAGGCTCAGCAGCGTAGCAAAGGGAGTGTCCAGCGGATGCGCCAGCACCACGCGGTAGTGCCAAGCCATGCCGATGCCGGCGCCGTAAAGCACAATGATCACCCAGGGCATGAAGCGGCGCGCCCGTTTGCCTATGGCCTGTTCGACGCTGCGCATAGCGTCGCGCGGCACCTGTTTGCGTATACCCTCCAGCATCAGCACTTCAAAGAACACCGTGCCGACAAAAATGAAGGCGGCAAACAGATGCAGGGTAATCAATACAGCGTAGTTCATGACGGGCGCAGCTCCGGCGCAACCCAATGGGCGGCGAGCCTGGCGCGCCGACCATTCAGGTAGAATATTTTTGTAAATCGATTGTAGGTCGTGCGGGTTCGCGCGGCTGCCGATACCCCTTGCGGTTTGTGGTTTTGCAAAGGAAGTGACCATGTTCTTCATTCCGTCGCGCTATTGTTCCTTGATGACAGGCCTGGCCGCCGCCATGGTCCTGGGCGCTTGCGCCACACCGCCGGCGCCCCAGCCGCAAGAGAAAGCGCCGCCGGCCTGCCAGGCCGCCGCGACGGACGACAAGCTGGTCGGCAACTGGCTAAGCATACGCAAGCAAAAAGGCGTCGCCGGAGAACTGCGCACCTTGTACACCCTGAACGCAGACGGCACCATGGCGTATACCGAGCTTCTGAAGCGCGGCAAGAACCCTTCGCAAGGGTTGGCCGAGACGGGTTGCTGGCAGCACACCAAGCAAACGCTGGTATTGCAGACCCTGACATCCAACGGGATGCCGGTGGATCTGGACGATCCGATCTATACCAACCGCTATGCCGTCACATCGATCACAACCGACAACGTGGCGCTGCGCGATGCGGACGGCGCGCGCATCACCGCGCGTCGCATGTCGCCGGGTTATCGCCTGCCGTTCTGATCAGGCGGCTGCCAGCCGTTGCAGTACCCGCTCACGACCGATGATGGCCAGTACCGCGCCGATGGCAGGTGTCTGCTTCTGGCCGGTAACCGCCAGCCGCAGCGGCAAGCCCAGCTTGGGCATCTTCACGCCGTGCTCGGTCAATAGTTCTTTGATCAGGCCATCGAGCGATTCTGTATTCCATTCGGCCAGGTCTGAGGCCTTGGCGGCAAACGCTGCCAGCAAAGACTTGGCGCCGTCGTCCAGATATTGCGCCTGCAGTTCGGGGTCGGCTGGGCTGAAAGGTGCGCAAAAGAGCATGGCGCCGTCCGCCAGTTGCTCCAGCGTTTCGGCCCGGTCTTTCAGCAATGCCATGACCGCAAGCAAATCGACGGCGTCAGGATCGCCGCCGCGTGTCCGTATGCGCGGCGCCACATGCGCGGCCAGGTCAGCGTCTGTCGTCGTCTTGATGTAGTGCGCATTGACCCAGTTCAGTTTCTTTGGGTCCCACTGCGCTGCTGATTTGGTCAGGTGCCGGGTGTCAAACCATGCGACCAGTTCCTCGCGTGTGAACAGCTCGTCGTTGCCGTGGCTCCAGCCCAGCCGCGCCAGATAATTGATCATGGCTTCGGGCAAATAACCCTGGCCTTCGTATTCCATGACATTGACCGCGCCGTGTCGCTTCGACAGCTTTTCGCCGTCGGGCCCGAGGATCATGGGCAGGTGGCCGTATTCGGGCAGGGTGGCGCCCAAGGCGCGCAAGATATTGATCTGCCGGGGGGTGTTGTTCACGTGGTCGTCGCCGCGCAGTACATGCGTGATGTTCATGTCCCAGTCATCGACCACGACACAGAAGTTGTAGGTCGGGGTGCCGTCCGGACGCGCAATAATCAGGTCGTCCAGCTCGGTGTTGTCGAAACTGATGGGACCCTTGATGAGATCGTTCCAGGCGGTGACACCATCCACCGGATTGCGAAAGCGCACGACGGGCTTGCGGCCTGCGGGCGGGCTGGGCAGCGTTTTGCCGGCTTCAGGCCGCCAGGTGCCGTCATAGCGTGGCTTCAGTCCCGCGGCGCGCGCCTTGTCCCGCATGGCTTCGATCTCTGCGGGGCTGCTGTAGCAATAATAGGCCGTGCCTTCCTTCAGCATTCTTGCAATGACCTCGCGGTAGCGGTCCATGCGCTGCATTTGATAAAACGGGCCCTCATCGGGCTGCATCCCGAGCCAGTCCATGCTGTCCAGTATGGCCTGCACAGCTTCCGGGGTGGAACGCTCCAGGTCGGTGTCTTCGATGCGAAGTACGAAGACGCCCTGGTGATGGCGCGCAAACGCCCAGGAAAACAGTGCCGTGCGTGCGCCGCCCAGATGCAGATACCCTGTCGGGGACGGTGCAAAGCGGGTGCGTACTTGGGTAGGGGTGGACGTAGTCATTGTTACTCGTTAGTCTTTAGCGTGTGCTGGCAATCCTGTATTTTAGAGTACCCACCGTTCAACGCTGAAACCACCATAAATCATGCCGCGTCATCGTCTCGCCTCTTTGTTCGAACCGCGTACGCTGCTTGTGCTGGCCGAGAGCGAGCTGACGCTGATGGCAACGCCTCCGCGTTGCCTGCATAACGCCGTAAGCACCGTCCCGGTGGCCAGCGGCCAGCCCATCACCTTGCCGACCACACTGGCCGGTGTGGCGGCTGGCGCGCGCCTCGACCTGGCGCTGGTGTGCGTGGCGCCGGCTCGCCTGCCCGAAGCGCTCGAGTCGCTCAAGCCGGCACGACCACGCAGCCTGGTGGTGCTGGCACACCCGCAGGCCTCGGCCGATCCGGTAGAAGACATAGCATATTGCCGAGCCTGGGCAACCCTGCAAGACTGTACGCTGCTGGGCCCGCGGGCTTTCGGTTTGCAGCGCCCGCATCTGGGCCTGAACCTGACTCATCAGCCCAAGGTGGCCTTAAGCGGTCGGGTCGCACTGGTGGCGCAGTCCCGATCCATCACCTCGGCGGTTCTCGATTGGGCCGAGGATATCGATCTGGGGTTCTCTGCCGTGGTGTCCTTGGGGGACGAGGCGGGTGTCGACATTCCGGATGTGCTCGATTATTTGGCCATGGACACGCGCACCGAAAGCATAGTGCTGTACCTGGAAGATGCCTCGTCATCGCGGCGCTTTACCAGTGCGCTACGCGCTGCGGCCAGCGTCAAGCCCGTGGTGGTGCTCAAGTCGGGGCACAAGGTGCTCAGGCCGTCCATCGAAGACGCCGTATTCAATGCCTTGCTGCGCCGCGCCGGCGCCGTGCGCATACGTTATTTCGTGCAGCTGTTTTCGGCCTTGAAGGTCATGGTGCACACGCGGCGGGTGCGCGGCCGCAAGATCGCCCTGTTTTCCAACGGCAACGGGGCGTCCCAGCTGGCCATTGATGTCATCGGCGATAACGAATCCGTGTTCCCGGCAGAACTGGCGCAGTCCACCATCAAGGCGCTCAGGGATCTGCTCGAGCCTGGCGCCAGCACCGTCAACCCGATCGTAACGCACGCCCCCTTGTCGGCGGACAAGGTGCAGCGCGTGGTCGCGTTGCTGGAAGCCGATACGGGCGTCGATGGCGTGTTGGTGTTGTTGGCCCCCGACCCCTTGTCTGATCTGGAAGGTGTGGCGCGCCAGGTGGCAGGCATGGCGGCCCAGGCACGCAAGCCCATTGTTTCCTGCTTTATGGGCGACGCGGGCATGCGCGCGCTGCGGCAAGTGCTCGACCGGGTCGGCACGCCGGCCTTCCGCACCCCCGAATCGGCTGCCAATGCCTTTGGCATACTGGGGGCGTATCACTACAACCAAACCTTGGCGCAGCAGACATTGCCGCCCGAGCCGCTGGGCAAGCCGCCCTTGCTGGACAAGGCCCGAGCCCTGGTTGCCCATGCCCAACAAGAGCGCCGGCGCAGCCTGACGCCACAAGAGTGCGAGCAACTGCTGGCCTGCTTTCACATACCGGTGCGCGTGGCGGCGCAAGCCGATGCCCATGGTATCGACCGCGAAGACAACATGCCGATGTCCATACGGGTGCGCCGCGATCCGCGTTACGGGCCGTACTTTCTGTTTGGCTCTGGCGGGGATGATGCGCTGATCGCCGGTGGCTTCCCCGCCCTGGAGCTGCCACCGCTCAATCGCTATCTGGCCCGCAAGCTGGTCCAGCGCAGCGATTTGTGGCGCGGGGCCTTGTCGCGGCAGATGACGCCAGCCGCATTCGAGAATCTGCTGGAAGCGCTGGAGAACCTCTCGCAGGCAGTCAGCGAACTGCCCGCGCTGGACAGCTTCCTCATCGATCCGCTGTATGCGGACGATATGCAACTGATTGCCCTTGGCGTGCAGGTGGACTTGCGCAGCGAATCCATGCTGGTTCTGCCCGAAACCACCGGTTATCGGCACATGGCCATACATCCCTATCCGCGGGGTCTGGTCCAGGCCAAGACGTTCAAGGATGGCCAGCCCTGGATGCTGCGGCCCATACGACCAGAAGATGCCGAGCCCTTGCAGGAGTTCGTGCGCGGCTTATCGGACGAGTCGCGATACATGCGCTTCGTGTCCATGCTGCGCGAACTCACGCCGCGTATGTTGGCGCGCTACACCGCGATCGACTACGACCGCGAACTGGCCCTGGTGGCCACAGTGCAGATGCCCAACCCCTTGAACCGGGGGCACCCGCGCGAGCAGATCATCGGCTTTGCGCATTATCTGCGTAATGCGGATGGGCGTGGGGCCGAATATGCGCTGGTCATCGGCGATGCGTGGCAGCGGCGCGGCCTGGGCGCCCAGTTGATGCGCGGGCTGATCGATGCCGCTCAGCAGCAGGGCCTGACCTATATCGATGGCGTGGTCCTGGCATCCAACCGTCCGATGCTGGCCTTGATGACGCATCTGGGTTTTCAAAACGACCAGGACCTCGAAGACGCCACGATGCGCCGGGTGTGGCTGAATCTGGGTGAAACCGGCGGGGTCCAGTCGCTATACGAGCACTGAACGCAAGAAGGCCGACACATCGTCGACTTCGGGCAGACATACCGAGTGGGGCATCGGATAGGTCTTCCAGGTGACGGTGTAGCCCATCTTGTCCAGTGCGGCCCGGGTGTCTTCGGCACGGGCCAGCACCACCACGGGGTCTTGCGTGCCGTGAGCCAGGAAAATAGGCGTGTCCTGATTGGCGGGATGACGCTCGGCCTCGATCAGCGAAGCCAGTGGCAAGTAGCCCGACAAGCCAATGATGCCGGCAAGCTTTTCATCCAGGCGCAGGCCGGTTTGCAAGGCCATGGCGCAGCCCTGAGAGAACCCCGCCAGCACGATGTTGGAGGTGGGTACGCCGCGCTGGTTCTCGCGGGCGATCAAGGACTGGACTGCAAGCTGTGAGTCCCGCAGGCCTGGCTCATCTTCGCGGCGCACCAGATCGGGCGCGAAAATGTCGTACCAGGCTCGCATGGACACCCCGTTATTGATGGTGACGGGGCGCACGGGCGCATGAGGAAAAACAAAGCGGATCGCGGGGCAGCCCTGTAGTTTCAGCTCGGGCACCAGCGGTGCGAAGTCGTTGCCATCGGCACCCAGGCCATGTAGCCAGATAACGGCATGTTGCGGTTCGGGGCCGGTTTCTATTTCTATGCATTCCAGCAAGGTAGAGCTCATTCGGTTTCCTGTGTGTCGTCCAGGGCTTTCAGTGCCTGAAATAGCGCCCGGTAATGTTTGCGTTGTGGATCCTGGCCGGCTTGCAGACGTTCGTTGGCTTGCGCCTCTTTGCGTCCCTCGCGTATCAGTGTGCGCAGATGCTGGATGTCGGCGCCCGGATATTCCTTCAAGAGGCCAGTCAGGGCGTCATCGTCGCGCAACAACAGGTCGCGCAGCGACTCGATCCGGTGCATGGCCAGTGTTTGCTGCTTTGATCCATTTTCCCAGATGTCCAATTGGGTTCGGATGGCGTCCGCATCGGCGTCGCGCATCAGTTTGCCCACGTAGTGAATCTGGCGTCGCCGGCCTTCGCGGCTGGTTGTCTTTTGCGCCAGCTTGATGGCATCGAGCATTTTTTCTGAGAGCGGCAGTTGTTTCAGCTTTTCTGAAGACAGGTCGACCAACTGCCGTCCCAGGTCTTGCAAGGCGAGCATGTCGCGCTTGACCTGAGACTTGCTGGGCCGGTCGTAGCCGTGGTCGGGAGTTTCGTCAGGATTATTTGACATGGGTTCGAAAAAATTGGCGTTAATTGGCTATGATAACCGTCTAACCTGAAAGAGCATCAATGAGCCACCCATCCACTTCCTCCTTGCCCATCGTCGAAAACCAGGCACGCTTTCGTGAACTTGTCGGCGACGCGCTCAACCATGCCAAATCCCTCGGCGCCTCCGATGCAGCCGCCGAAATATCCGAAAGCCGCGGCTTGTCGGTGTCGGTACGCAATAAAGACATTGAAACCGTCGAGCAGACCCGCGACCGCTCGCTGGATGTCACCGTGTTCGCTGGTGCCCGCCGGGGTTCGGCGTCGACCTCGGATTTTTCGGCCCAGGCACTGCGCGAAACCGTCGAAGCCGCCTGGCATATCGCCCGCTATACCGCCGAGGATCCCGCCGCAGGCCTGCCCGAGGCCGAGCTTCTGGCTCGCGACTATATCGATCTCGGTTTGCACCACCCCTGGGATATCACCGCCGAAGACGCGGCCAGCCTGGCCATACGCGCTGAAAGCGCCGCACAGGACACCAGCCCGCTGATCACCAACACTGACGGTGCATCGGTAGACACCTATGAAGGCCACTTCGTGCTGGGCAACAGCCGGGGCTTTCTGGGCGGCTACCCGTATTCGCGTCACAGCCTGTCGGTGGCGCCAATTGCCGGCAAGGGCGCCCATATGCAGCGTGATTACTGGTATTCCACGGCGCGTGCGGCCGGCGATCTTGCCGAGCCCGAGGCGGTAGGCCGCTACGCTGCCGAACGCAGCCTGTCGCGCCTGTCCGCCCGCCGCATCAAGACCGGTCGTTTCCCTGTGCTGTTCGAGGCCCCCTTGGCCATCGGTCTGCTGGGGGCGCTGGTGCAGGCGACCAGCGGCGGGGCCTTGTATCGCAAAGCCAGTTTCCTGCTGGACAGTCTGGGCAAGCCCGTGCTGGCCGATCACCTGGACGTCATGGAAGACCCCCACATACCGGGCGGCATGGGCAGCTCGTCGTTTGATGCGGAAGGCGTACGCACCACGCCGCGTGATGTCGTCGTCGCGGGGGTGCTGTCGGGCTATTTCCTGTCCACCTACACCGCCCGCAAACTCAATATGCAAACCACCGGCAATGCAGGCGGATCGCATAACCTGCAGTTGCGCTCGCGCCATACCCAGCCGGATGACGACTTTCGCGCGATGCTGCGCAAGCTGGGCACCGGCTTCCTGGTTACCGAACTGATCGGGCAGGGCGTCAATTACGTGACGGGCGATTATTCGCGCGGTGCGTTTGGCTATTGGGTGGTCGATGGCCAGATCCGCCATGCGGTTCAAGAGGTCACCATCGCCGGCAACCTGAAAGACATGTTCCGCCAGATCGCCGCCATCGGTGCCGACACCATCACGCGTGGTTCGAAAACCACCGGCTCTATATTAATAGAGCAGATGTCCATCGCAGGCCAATAAGGCAGGGCTAATACTGCGTTACAAGCCTTGCAACACGGTGTAATATCTGCGTTGGCAGTTTTACTGCAAAAAATAAACGAATGCCCACAGGAGAGCCTTTAATGCAGCGTCGTTCATTCCTTAAAAAAGCCGGCCTCGGCGCTGTGGCAGGTTCTGCCGCTGTAGCCGCCCCCGTTTTTGCGCAAAGCAATCCCAAGATCAGCTGGAAAATGACATCCACCTACGGACCGTCGCTTCCCCCGCTTTACACGACTGCACAGACATTCTGCAAAATGGTCGAAGAAGCCTCCGACGGCAACTTTTCCATCCGCCTGTACCCGGCTGGCGAAATCGTTCCCGGCTTTGGCGTGATGGACGCAGTCGGCAACCGCACGGTCGAATGCGGCCAGACGGCTTCTTACTATTACTACGGTAAAGATCCTTCCTTCTGCTTCGACACCGCCGTGCCTTTCGGCCTGAACGCCCGCCAGATGTACTCCTGGATGTACGAAGGCGACGGCATGAAGCTGATGCGCGAACTCTTCGCACCACGCAATATCATCAACTTCCCGCTGGGCAATACCGGTACGCAAATGGGCGGCTGGTATCGCAAGGAAATCAAATCCGTCGCCGACCTGCAAGGTCTGAAAATGCGCACGGCCGGTTTCGCTGGCGAAGTCCTGTCCCGCATGGGTGTGGTGCCTCAGCAGATTCCTCCTGGCGACATCTACCCATCGCTGGAAAAAGGCACACTGGACGCCGTCGAATTTGTCGGCCCGGTCGATGACGAAAAGCTGGGCTTCCAGAAGGTCGCCAAGTACTATTACTATCCGGGTTGGTGGGAAGGTTCCGCCCAGGTATCGCTGTACGTCAACGACGAAGCCTACAACAGCCTGCCCAAGCAATATCAGTCCCTGATCGAAATCGCCTCGCGTGCCGCGGGCGGCAAAATGATCGGCGACTACGACGCCAACAACCCTGCAGCCCTGCGCCGCCTGATTGGTAGTGGCGCTGTGCTCAAGGCTTTCCCGCGCGATGTCATGGACGCGTCCTTCGCCGCTTCCAACGAGCTCTACAAAGAGTTCTGCGCCAAGAACGAAATGTTCAAGAAGATCCACGACAACTACATGGAATTCCGCGACAACATCGTGCCATGGTTCCGCGTTGCCGAAGGTTCCTACGACAACTATCTGGGCCTTGCCCTGGCAAACCAGAAAAAATCGTAAGCAGGCAAGCACAACAAAACGGCCGCGCGAGCGGCCGTTTTGTTGTCCGGGCGCCGCGCCCAGACAAGGGCAGGCGCCAGAATGCTTAATTGCGACAGCGACTTATGGTATTATTATGGGCTTTTCTGGCTACTTGCACGGGCGAAGAACAACGCTTAGGCAGTATTTATAGTTTTCTTTAGCCAGGAAAGCGCGCCATGCAATGTTTGCGTGGCCATCAAACTGTATATTTAGGAACCATCATGAAGACCTTTGTGGCCAAGCCGCATGAAGTCAAACGTGACTGGTACGTGATTGACGCCAAGGGCAAAGTCCTCGGTCGTGTGGCCAGCGAAGTCGCACGTCGTTTGCGCGGCAAGCACAAGCCAGAATTCACGCCCCACGTTGACACCGGCGATTATATTGTCATCATCAACGCTGCCGACATCGTTGTGACCGGTAATAAGTCGCAAGACAAGATTTACTACCGTCACTCGGGATACCCAGGTGGTATCACCGAGACCAACTTTCAGAAGATGCAAGAGCGTTTTCCTGGCCGTGCCATCCAGAAAGCCGTCAAAGGCATGCTGCCCAAGGGGCCGCTCGGATACGCCATGGCCAAGAAGCTCAAGGTTTATGCTGGCGCCGAGCATCCCCATTCGGCTCAGCAGCCCAAACCGCTGGAAATCTAAGGACAGGTCATGATCGGTAATTGGAATTATGGAACCGGCCGCCGCAAAACATCGGTGGCTCGCGTTTTCTTGAAGAAAGGCTCGGGCAAGATCGTTGTCAACGGCAAGCCCGTTGATGAATACTTCGCTCGCGAAACCGGCCGTATGGTCGTTCGTCAACCCCTGGAACTCACCAGCCACCTCGAATCGTTCGACTTCCATGTCAACGTTCATGGCGGCGGCGAAAGCGGCCAGGCCGGTGCAATACGCCACGGCATCACTCGCGCCCTGATCGACTACGACGAGACGCTTAAACCGTCCCTGAAGCAGGCCGGTTTCGTAACGCGTGACGCCCGTGAAGTCGAACGTAAGAAAGTCGGTTTCCACAAGGCACGTCGCCGCAAACAGTTCAGCAAGCGTTAATTCGCTGTACTGGGGCTACACGCCTGGCGACACCAAAAACCCCCGGCCCAGCGTCGGGGGTTTTTGCCTTTGGGTCAGTTTTGTCCCGGCTTTTGCCACGGGCAAGCCGGCTTGTTGCATAATCTATTGTGTTGAATCGCGTTTTTAGGAATTGTTATGACGACGGCAGCAGCTCCCTCTCGGATCAAGGTTGGTATTGTTGGTGGTACCGGATACACGGGCGTCGAACTGTTGCGCCTGCTGTCTCAACACCCCCAGGTCGAGCTCACCGCCATTACCTCGCGCAAAGAGGACGGCATGCCGGTGTCCGACATGTACCCGAATCTGCGTGGTCATGTAAACCTGGCGTTTCAAACGCCCGAAAAAGCTGCGCTCGAGCAGTGCGATGTGGTGTTTTTTGCTACGCCTCATGGCGTGGCCATGAGCCAGGCCGAGGCCCTGCTCAAGCATAAGGTTCGCATCATCGACCTGGCGGCCGACTTCCGCCTGCAAGATCTCCAGGTGTTCGAGCAGTGGTACAAAATGCCGCACGCCTGCCCACCCGTCTTGCGTCAGTCGGCTTACGGCCTGGTAGAGCTCAACCGGGAAAAAATCGCCAATGCACAAGTCATAGGCAACCCGGGCTGCTATCCGACCACAGTACTGCTGGGTCTTGCGCCCTTGCTGGAAGGCGGCAAAAAGCTCATCGATACCTCCAACATCATTGCCGACTGCAAGTCGGGGGTGTCTGGCGCCGGCCGCAAGGCCGAAGTCGGTAGCTTGTTCTCCGAGGCCAGCGACAACCTGAAGGCCTATGCCGTACGCGGCCATCGGCATCATCCCGAGATCTCCGAGCAACTGCAGATCCTGGCCGGGCAACCCGTCGGCCTGATCTTCGTGCCTCACCTCGTACCCATGATCCGGGGCATGTTTTCGACCTTGTACGCGCGCATACTGCCCGAGGCACTCGACACTGATTTCCAGGCCTTGTTCGAAGAGCGTTATGCTGACGAGCCCTTCGTTGATGTCATGCCGGCGGGCAGCCTGCCCGAAACCCGGTCGGTCCGCGCCTCGAATGTGTTGCGCATTGCCGTGCACCGGCCCGAAGGCGGCAATCAGCTGGTCGTCCTGGTCGCGCAAGACAACCTGGTCAAGGGGGCGTCCGGCCAAGCCGTCCAAAACATGAACCTCATGTTTGGGCTGCCCGAATCAACCGGCCTGACTCAGGTTGCCGTGCTGCCGTAACATCCGCGAACCCGGCAAGCGGGAACTGTTCCCCTTGTTGGGGGTCTGTTCATCATGCACAAATCAGAGTCAGCCGCGCAGCCTTCGCCGGCAAGATCGGCATCGCAGGCTATCGCGCGGCGGTATCGCACGCGTCGGCTACGTTATGCGCTTTGGCTGGGCATATTAGTACTGGGTCTTATATTGGGTGCATCGGTCGCGCGCCATTGGTTCGGCAACGAAGCCTTGCGCCAGTATGATGTCTTGAAATCTCAAACGCAGGCGCAGCTGAACCAGGTACGCGCACAGCTTGCCGCGGCGCGGGCCCAGAACGATGCGCTGCAGGGCCAGTTGATGGTTGAAGAAAGCACCCGCAGGGGGCTGGTAACATCACTGGCGGACGCGCAGGCCGAGCTTGGCCAGTTGCACGAACAGTTGGCGTTTTTCGATCAGTTGTTGCCGCCGGGGCCCAAAGGGGCGGTCAGTATACGGGCCCTTGAAATCGAGCACGTCGGGCCCATCTTGCAATACAAGGTACTGCTGATGCGCAATGCGCAAGAAGACGTCCCCTTCAGCGGCCGGATGCAGTTCGTGGCCAAGGGTTTGCGTCAGGGCAAGCCGGCCACTGTTACCCTGGACCCCGTGCGCTTGCCGGGCAACGAGCCGGCCGAGGCCGCGCCCGCTACCCTGGCGCTGGGTTTTGACCAGTTCCAGCGAGGCGCCGGCGTGCTGGGCATACCCCCCGACTTCACGCCGCAGACTGTTACGCTCAACGTCCTGGAGGGCGACACTTTGCGGGTATCGCGTACTGTGAATCTGCCCGCCGCAGATTGATCGCAGCGTGGTGTTATAGTAGTTTTTATGGCGCGGCCCGATCAGGCCGCCACGGAGTACCAAATGAATACCCTTACCGAAACCACCAATCTCCAAGCGCCGCCGTCCCCGCTGCTGTTTACCGACGCCGCGGCATCAAAAGTCAAGGATCTCTTGGCTGAAGAAGGCAACCCCGAACTGAAACTGCGCGTTTTCGTGCAGGGTGGCGGGTGCTCGGGCTTCCAGTATGGTTTCACCTTCGATGAAACCATCAACGACGACGACACCACCATCGACAAGGCAGGCGTTCAGTTGTTGGTCGACCCCATGAGCTTCCAGTATCTGGTCGGGGCCGAAATCGACTACAAGGACGATCTGGAAGGCGCGCAGTTTGTTATCCGCAATCCCAACGCCACCACCACCTGCGGCTGCGGCTCGTCCTTCACACCTTAAGACGCCGTATCTCAGGCGGGGTATTTGCAGCCAAGCACGTTGGCTGAGACTGCGCCTGTAACCGAAGGCAGCCCGGCGGCATAAGCTTGGTCGTGGGCCCAGGCCAGCCAGGCAAATGCCAGGGCCTCCACCTGTTGTACCGGTACACCCAGCTCACTCGTAGCCCGGACGGGGTAGGGCAGGGCGGCGGTCAACTCACGCATCAGGCTGCCATTCAATGCGCCACCGCCGCAAACCAGCAGGTCCTCCGTATTCGGGGCGTAGCGCTTCAGAGCCCGGGCGATAGTCTGGACGGTCAGTTGTTGTAGCGTGGCCTGTACATCTTGCTCTCTCAGCCCGGCCGCCTGCCAATCAAATTGTGCAAGCCGCTGACCAAGCCATGCCCAATTGAATCGGTCGCGCCCCGTCGACTTGGGTGGCGGCAGTTCAAACCAGGGCTCACTGCTCAGCAAGTAGTCCAGCAATTTGGTATTGCATAGTCCGCTGGCCGCCCACGCACCGTCTTCGTCGTAGGTCTTGCCCTTGCAGGACGCCACCCACAAATCCAGCAAGACATTGGCCGGACCGGTATCAAAGCCGCGCACTTCCTCGTTGGGGTCCAGCAAGGTCAGGTTGGCAATGCCGCCCAGGTTCAATACCGCGCGTGGTCGTGAACTGGCAAACAATGCCTGGTGAAAGGCGGGAACCAGGGGTGCTCCCTGGCCGCCGGCCGCCACATCGCGTGAGCGGAAATCCGCAATAACGGCGATGCCGGTGCGCTGGGCCAGCAGGGCGGGGGCGTTGATCTGTATGGTGTAGCCGGCTGCGGGATCGTGGCGCACGGTTTGGCCATGTGCCCCGATGGCTCTTACGTCTGACGGTGTGCAGCGGGCAAGTGCAAGAAGTTTGAGGGTGGCGCTTGCATAGAGTTCGGCCAGCGCGTTGGCAGCCAGCGCAGAGCGGGCGAGTTCGTCGGGCCCGGTGATGTTCAAGGCCAGGAGCTCGGCTCGTAGTGGCGCCGGCATGGGCAATGAAACCGCTGCACGAACCGTCGGCTGAGTTGGCCGGCTAAAGTCGGCCAGCACCGCGTCCACACCGTCGGTACTGGTGCCCGACATCAATCCTGCATAAAGCATGTTAGGCATGGGCGCGCTGAGCCAGCCGCTTAGCGGCTGGCCACCTGCGTGTCGCTGTCCTGCAACGTAGTAAGCAGGTGGATGTGCTCTTGGTACTGCGCGACCGCTTTCTCGAAGGCCAGACGGTGCGACTTCTCGAGCGTACGTGCCACTGGCAGGTCGACAGACAAGGGATCTACCGGCGTTTTGTTGACACGGAACTCATAATGCAGATGCGGACCGGTTGCCCACCCGGTGGCGCCGACGTACCCGATCAGTTGACCTTGCTGCACGCGATCGCCCTTCTGCAGGCCTTTGGCGAAACGGCTTTGGTGGGCGTACAAGGTGCTATAGCCATTGTGATGCGTCAGGATGATGGTATTGCCATAACCATTCTGGCTGCCCTTGAAGGACACCACACCATCGGCTGTGGCATGTATGGGGGTGCCGGTAGGTGCGGCATAGTCGACGCCCTTGTGGCCGCGCCAGCCGCCATGCACCGGGTGCTTGCGCATCCCGAAGGTGGAGCTGATGCGCGAAAACTTGAGGGCCGTGCGCAGGAAGGCCCCTTTCAGGCTGCGCCCTTCAAAGTCGTAATAGCTGCCCGAATCGCCATCGGGCGAGAACCACACTGCTTCATAGGTTTTTTTCTTGTTGATGAATTCCAGCGCCAGAATGCGGCCTACGCCGATTTCGCGGCCGTCGTGGCTGTATGACTCGTAAATGATGCGGAAGCGGTCGCCTTGGCGCAGATCGCGTATGAAGTCGATCTTGCTGCCCAGTATGTCGGTCATCTGCATGGTGATGGCGTCGGGGATGTCGGCTTCGTCAGTCGCCCCGAATAGCGAGCTTTTGATTTCGCTTTCGGCGATACGCACCTGCATGTCTGCCGGCTGGCTTTGCTCTATGGCCGTAAAACCCCCGGCGTCGTCGGGCGTGATTTCCAGCCAGCGCGAGACGTATTGGCCGTTATCTTGGGCGCCCGGCGTATGGTTGTACCGCAGCCACTGCAGTTGGCCGTCCTTGTCCAGGGCCGCCTGTATGCTGCGGCCCGGGTATAGCTTGTAGATGGATCGTGCGTCTTTGTTCTGTACCAGAAATTGCTGCAGGCCGGGCTGCTGTATGCGCAGGCGCTGCAACAGCGCTGCCAAGGTGTCCCCGCGCCGGATCTGGGTTTCGCTGATATAGGGGGTGGATGAACTGAGGGGCTCGGGGAAGGGATTGGGCAGTGCCAGCGGCTGATTTGCCTGGTATACCGGTGGCGCCTCGGGCGGCTTCACCACAGCTAAAGCCGCGGCTCCGGCGAACAATCCCAACGCAATCAGTACAAGACCATTGCGAAATAAATTACGAGTGCGATGTGCGCTTAACGTGTGACGGTACGAGGGAGTGCCATTAGTCCCTTTTTTGAACATAAACTAAACCTGGTTGTGCGCTGCTGAATTGGTGGGAAGCCCGCCGGCCGGTCGCGTGCAGATACGCGTCCTGGCCACGAGCTGCGCCCTTTTTTTCTAGTGCGAGGCGCTCTGATAATATGTTGCCGTGAGACTTCAGGACGGATGCGCTTGCCATGCAAGGGCGCGCCCCGCACGCTATGCTAGCGTATTAAGCCTGATTTTTCGAGCATTTTTTTGTATATCTCCTGATAAAGCGCCGTTATGCCGTCCACTGAAGCACCAATTTCCCCAGAAGTACAAGAGCATCTGCGCATCGCCAAACGGGGCTGCGACGAACTTTTGGTTGAAACCGAGTTCGCCGCCAAGCTGGCCCGCAGCCATGCCAGCGGCACACCGCTGCGCATCAAGCTGGGGCTGGATCCCACTGCGCCGGACATTCATCTGGGCCATACCGTGGTGCTGAACAAGATGCGGCAACTGCAGGATCTTGGCCATACCGTTATTTTTTTGATTGGCGACTTCACTTCCATGATCGGCGACCCCAGCGGCCGCAATGCAACGCGGCCGCCCCTGACGCCCGAGCAGATTCACGAAAACGCCAAGACCTATTACGCCCAGGCCAGCCTGGTGCTGGACCCTGCCCGTACCGAGATTCGCTATAACTCTGAATGGTGCGATCCGCTCGGCGCCCGTGGGCTGATCAAGCTGGCCTCGCGCTATACCGTGGCACGCATGATGGAACGCGAAGACTTCACGCGGCGATTCAAGGGCGGCATCCCCATTTCGGTTCACGAGTTCCTGTATCCCTTGATGCAGGGCTACGACTCCGTCGCCCTGAAGGCCGACCTTGAACTGGGCGGCACCGACCAGAAGTTCAATCTGCTCGTCGGACGCGAACTGCAAAAGGAATACGGCCAGGAGCCGCAATGCATCTTGACCATGCCCTTGCTTGAAGGCACGGACGGTGTCGACAAAATGTCCAAGTCCAAGGGCAATTACATAGGCATCACCGAGTCGCCCGACTCCATGTTCGGCAAGCTCATGTCCATTTCCGATACGTTGATGTGGAAGTACTTCGAGCTCCTGTCGTTCCGCTCCATGCAAGACATCGCCCAGTTACAAAAGCAAGTAAACGACGGCATGAATCCGCGCGATACTAAGGTCTCGCTGGCGCAGGAAATCGTCGCGCGCTTTCATTCGCAACACGCTGCCCAGCAGGCCCTGGCAACTTTCGACGCGCGATTCCGCGATGGCGCCATCCCCGAAGACATGCCGGAAGTCCAGCTGGGCGCCGCACCACTGGGCATACTGAAGGTATTGCGCGAGGCCGGCCTGGTGGCATCCGGCTCCGAGGCGCAGCGCAATGTAGAGCAGGGCGGCGTGCGCGTCGACGGCGATCGCATTGATGACAAGGCACTGCAATTGCAGGCCGGCACCTACGTGGTGCAGGTGGGCAAACGGAAGTTCGCCCGCGTCACCTTAACTGGCTGACACCCCTTACAAAGGAGTTCGTTATGAAGCTTTTCAGCGATTCTTTTACCGATCAAGGCTCTATCCCAGAGCGCAACGCCTTCGGCAAAATCGACGGACAGAACCATGTCGCGTTGGCCGGCAACGAGAACCCCCACCTGGCATGGACCGATGTACCGGACGCGACGCAAAGCTTTGTTGTCATCTGCCACGATCCCGACGTACCCAGCAAGCCGGATGACGTCAATCAGGAAGACCGCGAAATTCCCAGCGCATTGCCGCGTGTTGATTTCTACCATTGGGCCTTGGTCGACGTCCCGGCCACCTCCACCGAGATCGCCCAGGGCGCCTATTCCAGTGGCATTACGCCACGCGGTAAAGCCGGCCCACTGGCGCTCGATGGCACACGTCAGGGTGTCAATGACTTTACCAATTGGTTTGCCGCCGATCGCGACATGAATGGCGATTATTTCGGCTACGACGGTCCTTGCCCGCCCTGGAATGATTCCATTCCGCATCGCTACGTCTTCACGGTATACGCGCTGGACATCGCCGAGCTTCCTTTCGAGGGGCGCTTTACCGGTGCCGACGTGATCAAGGCGATTCAGGGCCATGTGCTGGGACAGGCGTCCATTACCGGTCTATATACCTTGAACCCGCGGCTAAAGAATAGCGCGACCCAAGGGTAGTGACGGACACCATGAACAAGCCTCAAGTCAGTTTGAGCTTCGACTGGTATTGACGAGGTTTTAGGCCGGAAAGAATCGGTATGTGGGGCGTTAGACGGTGTTGACCGGGAAATCCGGGGCAATCACGGTAAAATGTCCGTCTTTGTCTTTCGCCATCGCAGTCTTTCACCAGGATATCCAATGTTTGACCGTTCCCGTACCCTCGATCACGCCGACCCAGATGTCTGGGCCGCTGTCCAGAAAGAAAATGTCCGCCAGGAACAGCATATCGAGCTGATCGCCTCCGAAAACTACACCAGCCCGGCAGTGATGCAGGCGCAGGGTACGCAGTTGACCAACAAGTATGCAGAGGGATATCCGGGCAAACGATATTACGGCGGTTGCGAGTACGTCGACATCGTCGAACAACTGGCTATTGATCGCCTGAAGGAAATCTTCGGTGCGGAAGCCGCCAACGTACAGCCCAACTCGGGCTCGCAAGCTAACCAGGGTGTTTATATGGCTGTGCTCAAGCCCGGCGACACCGTGTTGGGCATGAGCCTGGCCGAAGGCGGTCACCTGACACACGGTTCGCCGGTCAACGCCTCGGGCAAGCTGTACAACTTCCTGTCTTATGGGCTGGATGCCAACGAAGAACTGGATTACGACCAGCTCGAGCAACTGGCAAAGCAGCATAAGCCCAAGCTTATCGTAGGCGGTGCGTCGGCTTACTCGCTGCGCATCGACTTCGAACGCATGGCCCGTATTGCACACGACAACGGCGCGCTGTTTATGGTCGACATCGCCCACTACGCCGGTTTGGTGGCGGGCGGTGTTTATCCCAACCCCGTGCCGCATGCCGACTTCGTTACCTCCACCACGCATAAATCGCTGCGCGGCCCTCGTGGCGGCGTCATCATGATGAAGGCCGAACACGAGAAAGCCGTCAATTCGGCAATTTTCCCGGGCATTCAGGGCGGCCCACTAATGCACGTCATTGCCGCCAAAGCCGTGGCCTTCAAGGAAGCGCTGCAGCCCGAGTTCAAAGACTATGCAGCCCAGGTCGTAAAGAACGCCGACGTACTGGCGCGTACGCTGGTCAAGCGCGGTCTGCGCATTGTGTCCGGTCGCACTGAGAGCCACCTGATGTTGGTCGATCTGCGCGCCAAGGGCATTACCGGCAAGGAAGCCGAAGCAGTCCTGGGTGAAGCACATATCACCGTAAACAAAAATGCCATCCCGAATGACCCGGAAAAGCCTTTCGTCACCAGTGGCGTTCGCTTGGGCACGCCGGCGATGACAACGCGCGGTTTCAAGGAAGCCGAGGCCGAACTCACCGGCAACCTGATCGCCGACGTGTTGGACAACCCACGCGACCAAGCATCCATCGCCGACGTTCGTGCCCGAGTCAACGAACTGACGGCGCGCTTGCCGGTCTACCGTTAACGCGACAACAGCCCCGGCATCATCCGGGGCTTGCCACTTATGAAATGCCCATTTTGCAGCAGCTTCGATACGCAGGTCATCGACTCTCGGGTTTCAGAAGAGGGCGACACCATCCGTCGTCGTCGGCGCTGCACGGCCTGTGACCGTCGTTTCACCACCTACGAGCGCGTCGAGCTGGTCATGCCCACATTGGTCAAGCGCAATGGCACGCGGGTGGAGTTCGATGTCGATAAGTTGCGGGGCAGCCTGAACCTGGCATTGCGCAAGCGCCCGGTCAGTACCGAGGATGTCGATGCCGCAGTGGCACGCATCGAAGAGGCCTTGCTGGTCAGCGGCCTGCGCGAAGTGGAGTCCGGCTATGTGGGCGAACTGGTGATGGCCGAGCTCAAGAAGCTGGATCAAGTCGGCTACGTGCGCTTTGCGTCAGTCTACAAAAGCTTTGAAGACATCGGCGAATTCGTCAAGGCCATCGACGAAATCCAGGTTCAGCGCAAGCCGTGAACGCCAGTCCGGTCGCCACCGACGAGCACTGGATGGGCAGGGCGCTGGCGCTGGCGGAAACCGTCATGGCCATCACCTCGCCCAACCCGCGCGTTGCTTGCCTGATCGTCCGTCAGGATCAACTGCTCGCCAGCGGCGCCACGCAGCGTGCCGGCGGCCCGCATGCCGAAGTAATGGCCTTGCGGCAGGCGGACGAGCGCGGCTGTGTGACGACGGGCAGCACCATCTATGTAACGCTGGAGCCCTGCAGTCATCATGGCCGCACACCGCCCTGCGTGGACGCTTTGATACGCGCCCAGCCAGCGCGCGTGGTCATTGCCATGCGCGACCCCAACCCCCTGGTAGGCGGACAGGGCATCGCGCGGTTGCGGGCCGCTGGCATCGAGGTAAGAGTGGGTGTCTGCCAGGAAGAGGCATTGGCGCTTAACCCGGGGTTTGTGGCCCGCATGACGCGCAAGACGCCGTGGGCCTGGCTCAAGCTGGCTGCCTCGTTGGACGGCCGCATCGCGCTGGCCAACGGCGAGTCACAATGGATCACCGGCCCGGCCGCGCGGGCCGACGGTCATCATTGGCGTGCCCGCAGTTGCGTCGTACTGACCGGATCGGGAACGGTGCTGGCAGACAATCCGCAAATGAATGTGCGTCATGTAGAGACCTCCCGACCGCCCATCAAGGCCATTGTCGATACCCGCTTCGAAGTGGACGAGAACGCGCGCATTTTCGACGGTATCAAGACCTGGGTGTTTACATGCAGTGGCAACCCCGAGAAGGCCAGGCGCCTGGCCGAAAAGAATGTCGAAGTGGTCGAACTGCCGCCCAATAACGGTCGCGTCGATCTGGGCGCCATGATGCGCTGGATGGGACAGAACGATATCAATGAGGTGCATGTCGAGGCCGGCGCACGACTAAGCGGCGCCTTGCTGCAGGCCGGCTGCGCGGATGAACTGCTGGTATATTTGGCGCCGGTGCTGTTGGGCGACGCCATCGGGATGGTGGGCATGCAAGCCTTGCAGTCGCTGGCCGAGGCGCAACGGTTCGAGTTCATGGAAACCACGGCGCTGGCACCCGACCTGCGTTTGCGCGCCCGGCATGTCGGCCACTGGAAATCGCTGATGGAAAGCGTGCAGGATTAAGGAATCGTCAATGTTTACAGGTATTGTTGCAGCCGTCGGAAATATTGTTCAAGTCGCGCCTTATCACGACGGTGACCGGGACGCGGGCGCGCACGTATGGGTACGTGCGCCCGGCTTCCTGCGCGAATCCACACGGCTGGGTGACTCCATCGCCATCCAAGGCGCATGCATGACCGTCGTAGAACTGGGCAACGACAGCTTCAGCGTGGATATTTCTCGCGAAAGCCTGAGCAAGACCGCCGGCCTGGACACCGAGGGCGAGGTCAACCTGGAGCATGCGCTGCGCATGGGCGATTCGCTGGATGGCCATCTGGTTTCCGGCCATGTCGACGGGGTGGGCGAAGTCAGCGGCTTCGAGCCTGTGGGCGAATCCTGGGACTTGCGCATCCGCGTGCCGCACAACCTGGCCCGGTACATGGCGTACAAGGGTTCCATTACCGTCGACGGCGTAAGCCTGACGGTCAACGAAGTGGATGACGACGGCAGCGGCTGCCAGATCCGCATCAATCTTATTCCGCATACCGTGCAGGTCACGACCCTGAAGCATTTGACGGTGGGGTCGCTGGTTAACCTTGAGGTCGACATGATCGCACGCTACGTGGAGCGGGTGTTGGCCGTTAAGGGCCAAGCCTGAAAAACCATGCGGACGCGATTCTGTTAGAATAGCGGACTTCGCTTTTGTTCAAAAAGCAGAACGGACAGGTGGCCGAGCGGTTGAAGGCGCACGCCTGGAAAGCGTGTATACGTGAATAACGTATCGGGGGTTCGAATCCCCCTCTGTCCGCCAAGAATTAGTCTACAGCAGTACATAGAAGTCTACGGAACCCACACAGTTAAACGCTCTGCGGGTTTTTTGTTGTCTACGGTAATCTATGACAGCCTCTAGCCAGATACCCCCCATCTGGGGGTACATTTGGGGGTATCTCCTGTACCCGCTGGAAAAAGTACCCCCAATATGGCCCTGACCAACATCCAATGTAAGCAGGCTGTACCCAAGGCAAAGCCCTATAAGCTAGCGGCTGGCGCTGGGCAAGATGATTGAAGTGGGCGACCTTGAAAAACGCATCGAGGCGCTTGAGGATCAAGCGGGGCAAACATGAGCGCACTAGAAAGAAGGCTCGTGAAACTTGAGCGGGTGCACGGGGGCGGCGTTCAAGAACGGCTGTTCGTCTTCATCACGGCTTTAGGGCCTAGGCCACATGAGCTTATCGGCCTTTCTCCGTGTTCCTCTAGCGGCAAGTTGTTACCTCGCTTAGCTGGCGAGTCAGTAGACGCCTTGCAGGCCCGGGCAGTACGTCAGCATCCCGGGGTGCCTGTGTGGGTTAGTCGATATGAAGAAGGCGAAAACCAAACCTCCAAACTTAACTTTGACCTCCCACCATAGCTTATCCCTGGCGCAATCCGAAACTTTGACCCGGCGGGTATTGTCGGTAATCTGCCGCAGTGTGGCGGACAGGCGATATACGGGGGCGCAAATAAGCAGATGGCAAGTCAGCTTGCCGAGGCGTTACTTAGCCCTCAGACTACAACCGGCTTGATGGCACCGTCTACGATGGCAATCCCGCAGATACAGGCACTGGTGGCAGCATTAAGGGCACTGAAAGCCACAGGGTATAGGGGAGCGTCAGTAGTTGCAGTGCAGTAAAGTTTGGGATAGCAGCTCCAGGGCTTTGCTTGGGCTGCTATCGCCGCTACTCACCATCACGCGGCCCGATCAGTATCTTAGTTGTTTGGTACGGTGATTTTTATCATTCCCTTTGAGTCTCCCGCAATGTAGGGCATCGCAGCTCTAAGCATTTTTGGAAATGCTGATCGCAAATCGCCGTTGCGCGAATTGCCAGAAGCGACAATGTTCCAGACTTGCCTAATGTCTTTTCCGTCCGCCGTCTTAGCCCATGCGCCCAATGCAAACCCTATTGGGTAGTAGGTGACTGTATTAGAGTACGGCATGTAGCCAGTTACGCCGTATGTCGGTGTGTAGTAGGTGTTCGCCTGGTACTGATTGCCAACGACCGAGCCATACGTCTGAGCGCTTCTGTATCCGGTCTGGCCCCATTGCGGAATTACGCCAGAGTTAGTGGTGGCTTTCGCATCGCCCACATTTGTCGTTAGCCCTATAGCAATATTGGCCTGGCTGATTTCGTTTACTTTAATAAATCCTTTTTCTGCCAACGCCTGGTCAACCAGTGCGACGTACTGATCAAACTCTAGCCCGCGCGATTTCTCATCAGCGGGCATCATCACGTATGTTTTGTACTGGTCTGCGTCGGGCGCAGCGATTGCATTGACCGTCACTTCTGGCCGACTCAAGGCGGCGCATCCCGTTAACGTTGCCAGCAACACCAAAAGAATTAGTTTTTTCATTTCGTTACCTCTCGGCCAAAATATATTCAGATAAAAGCCCAAGCTACGGCATTTGTGATTACCACTACGCAGATTGAGATTGTACGCAGGTGAGAGCGTATGCTTTTCCATTGCGCAACGTTGCACAATTGGACATGGCCCAAAGATTGGGCTGTATCTTGTGATGGATCGCAAGATGGCGCGCCCGATAGGGGAAATTTCATAGCCCTTAAAAAGAGTGCTGTAACTGCTAAAAGCCGCTGGGCAGCTTGAAAACAATCAAAACCAATCAACAGCCCTATCCCTGCTCTCAAATGCTTACGTGGTTACACAAACTTGCGGGAACCTGATACACATGTTGATGGCTATCGTTTTAGTGCAATTTTGCCAGGTATTTTCAAATCGATAACACCCCCCTCAAAACGCATACGTAGTTAATCGGTAATGGCACCCTCAAAATGCCTACGGGCCGGCGTGTGACAAGCTGTTGAGGGGTACTTCGCCTATTTGAGCTTTTGAGCATCTGCGGATGTGTGATGGGTACTGTCTTGATCGTAGAGATGCAGCAACAGGTCTATCTTTCTATGCAGAGCTTTCCCTCGGGTGGCTGGTTACGCAGCGTTGTAGTGGCACTTTCGAAGCATGGTTTTCAAACGGGAGAAATCGATACCTAGTCAATACAAAATCGTTAGCTATATATCGGTCAGATGAGTTTGGTTGCAACTCCTTGTAGCATACGGGTTAGCTGAAACTGTTTAATTGCTTGCTTACATGAAGACAATCACACAAGTCCATCCACCGATGCCGCTCCAGACGCTCGTAGACGGAATTAAATCCTTTGGCGCGCGGTCGTTAGAGGAAAAAATCCAATTTATCTCGGCATTAGTTGTTGTTCACGTGACTTTCAACGTAAGGTGGGGGCCTGGCTCTTGGTATTATCGAGCTAGATCAATGCCATTTTTCCCCGGCGCCTTGAACGTTGACGAGATAATTTGGCAAACAGATGCGCCTGCGCGACCGGGGCGGGCCAACCCAGGCGGATTTCCGGTGTTGTATTTAGCTAATCGCTCAGAAACCTGCTACCGGGAGATAGGCATAACTGTTGCAGACGTCGCCCTTGCGGAGTTCACAATAAGGCACGATAAGTTCTGTCATGTCGCACCAATTGGAGAGATTGCGAATATTTACGCATCTGGACGTGGCAGGCTTATTGGTGACCAAGCCAAGCTGCTCTATCCGTTCCTAAATGCTGGCGACATTCAAGATATCAGATCGCTCGTGATAACTGATTCGTTTCTGCAGCGAGTTATGGCCACAGATGAAGCACCGTATTTGCTATCAAGCCACATTGCCAGATCGATTTTCGAGAAAACCCCCGCTGTCCGATGTATCGCGTTTGAAAGCACAAAGCTGCCCGGCTCTATTAATTTCGCTGTCCGCACCGAAGGTTTTTGGGAGACATGGGGATTGACCTCTGTCAGTGCTCTACAAGTCGAGCATCTCGCCGAAGGTGTCTATTCGACGCCCGCTAGAAGAAATGTAGTGCAAGTTGACCAGCAGGGAGCTTTCCGGTGGGCGCCGCAACATCATGACCCCAATGTTTGTAGACGGTTCACTGAGTGGGCGCCAACTCGGTTTCGGTAGCGGCTGCAACTAATAATTCGGAGTCTACTTTCTAACAGGGTGCCCGATTTGCTCGAGCAAAAATGCCTCCAGCGCCAACGCTCTGGGGGTACATTTGGGGGTACATCCTATTTATTGTTTTTGTAGATAATTTGTTAATGCGGATTTAGCGCAACAGTATGAATGACCCTCTGTCCGCCAAGAATGCATCCATGGTAGTACACAGAAGTCTATGAAGCGGCTCTTCCCCGTTATTGAACTGCACCCCAAAAGTTGGACACCCATCCAACCTTCGGGGTGTTTTTTATGGCGCAATATGACGAGGAATTTAAGCAGGCAATAGTTGAGGAGTACTTGAAAGGAGCCTCAGGTTACAAGGTGCTATCGGCCAAGTTCGGGGTGAATCGTATGACGATCAAGGGCTGGGTTAACCTTTATCGCCACCATGGCGATGCGGGTTTGCGTAAGAGGCCCAGCCATTACAGTGCCCGATTTAAACTTTCGGTGTTAAATCAGATGTGGCAGCAGGGGTTGTCTTTCAATCAGGTGGCTGCGCTGTTTGATTTGCGTGGGGGAGCCAGGATGGTTTCGGGCTGGGCGCGCCGGTATTATGAAGGTGGTTTAGATGCATTAGAGCCAAAGCCGCGAGGACGCCCGAAGAAGATGAAAAATCCCGAAAATCCGTTACCTGCTCCTGTGCAGCCACAGGATGCCTGTACGCTGGAAGCTTTGCGCAAAGAGAATGAATATCTGCGCGCGGAGGTGGCGTACCTAAAAAAGTTGGATGCCTTGGTTCGAGCCAAGAAGCAGGTTGCGCCCAAAAAACGCAAGTTGTAATCGAACTGAGGCAGCAACATTCACTGGCGACATTGCTCAAGATCGCCAGGCTCTCGCGCAGCACGTTTTACTATCAAGCCAAGATCCAACAGGGGAGCGACAAGTATGCCACTTTGAAGGCTCAGATTCGAGAAGTCTACGAGCGTCACAAGGGGTGCTACGGCTATCGGCGTATCACAGCAGAGCTGCAGAATGCGGGCTCGGGGGTCAATCACAAAACGGTTCAGCGCCTGATGCAGTTGCTAGGGTTGAGGTCGCTGGTTCGCCCTAAGAAGTACCGTTCTTATCGTGGGGAAATCAATGCTAATGTGCCCAACGTGTTGGATCGACAGTTCCGGGCGCATCAGCCCAACCAGAAGTGGGTGACCGATGTGACCGAGTTCAATGTCCGAGGCGATAAGCTCTATCTCTCGCCCGTAATGGACCTGTACAACGGGGAAATTGTGGCCTACGAAACACGAAGAACGCCTCAACTGCCATTGGTCAGCACTATGCTCAAAAGGGCGTTAAGCAAACTCGGCGACGGCCAAACCCCGTTACTTCATTCGGATCAGGGCTGGCAGTATCACATGCCCGCGTATCGACGGCAGTTGGCAGAACATGGGTTGACCCAAAGCATGTCACGCAAGGGAAACTGCCTAGATAACGCCTCCATGGAAAGTTTCTTTGGCACACTCAAGTCGGAGTTTTTCTACCTAAACAAATTCGATAGCGTTGAACTGCTTGACGCTGGCCTGCGCAAGTATATTCACTACTACAATCACGAGCGGATCAAGACCAGATTAAAAGGACTGAGTCCAGTTCAATACAGGACTCAGTGCCCAGTGGGTTAACCACCCGCTTCAAATGTCCAACTAATTGGGGTCAGTCCATATCGGGGGATCTGGGCATTCACTACACTCGGTTAATTACACCATTCCAACCGCATTGAGCCAAGACTCGCATGCGGTAATTCTCAAAATTCCTGAAGCCATACGCTCGGCGTGAGAGCATCTCCATCTTCGTGTGGAATCCTTCGGTGATCCCATTGGACTTGGTAAAGAGCCTAGCCACCACTCTTGATTGTGGTAATCCAATGGATTACAATCCATTATGCACGGTATCGCGGAACTACCCACCTATAGTCGGCTAGCGAACAAGCTTCTGAGTGAGGATGAACGCCGCGACCTGATCGACTACTTAGCCGAGCACCCGCAGGATGGTGACCTTATGGAGGGCACCGGTGGCGTACGTAAGTTACGTTGGCGTCGAGGCGGGCAAGGCAAAAGCGGGGGCGTGCGCATTATTTACTACTACCATGATGACTGCATGCTCCTATACTTGTTGACGCTTTTCTCTAAAGGAGACAAAGCCAACTTGACGAAGGCAGAACGCAATGAGCTGGCCGGTCTGGTCGAAATATTGGTAAGCATTTGGAAAGGACGAAATTCATGAGCCGCGCATTCGAAAGCATTAAGCAAGGTTTGCAAGAAGCCATCTCTCATGCCCAGGGCGATGAGCGTGGCGTGCGTGTGCATCGTCCGCGTGTCGTCGATGTGAAGGCGCTACGAGCCAAGGTGGGTATGACACAAGAGCAGTTTGCTGCCCGTTTTGGCTTCTCCACGGCGACCTTGCGCCATTGGGAACGGGGTGATCGTATTCCGCGTGGTCCTGCACTGGTGCTGCTCAATGTGATCGAGCGCAACCCCGAAGCAGTCATTGATGCATTGGCCTGACTACAACGCTCAGTACCAATATCTTTAGTCAAAACCGGCACAGCCAATGGCTCTGCCGGTTTTTATTTGCTTAAGCCGAACCCAACGCGATTCTTTTACGCTTGACCCATGCGCCGATCAAGCGGTCTGCGGTGATTCCAAGAAACGCAATACACAAGCCGGCTACCAAAGCCTTGCCAATTTCATTGCCTGAACGAGCGACATTGATCTCTGCACCTAGATCCTGAGTTCCGATCAAGGCGGTAATGGCAACCATGAAGAGCGCCATGAAGATCACCTGATTCACACCCAGCATGATTTCGGGCAGCGCTATTGGCAACTCCACCTTTACCAAGCGCTGTAGCGGCGTTGTGCCTTGTTGCGTTGCTGCCTCCATAATGGGCTTCGGTACGCCTCGCAGGCCCAATATGGTGTAGCGTATCATCGGCACAACGGCAAACAAAAGCACGGCGATAATGGCGGATAAGTCGCTTACCTTGAACAGCATCACTACCGGAATCAGGTAGATAAACGATGGGAAGGTCTGAAAGAAATCACATACGCCGGCCGCAAAACGAGACCAGGGCGCACTGCGTGATGCAGCCAGCCCAATTGCAAAGCCCACGACGACACAAACGGCGGCTGCCGTTCCTATCATGTACAGCGTAGTCATCGTCTGAATCCAAAGTCCCGTGACTGCGGGAAACAATGTCAACAAACCGGCAACCAGCGCTACAGACCAGCCGCCCAAGCGATAGCCGAGTAAAGCGAGCAAGGCTACCAAGGTGACCCACGGAATTGCTTGAAAAAAGTTGCGGGTCGGGATCAGGATTTCGAGCAGCGTGAAGTTTCGAAATGCCTGGACGGATTCATACAGGTGCAGGTTGATCCAATCGATGCCGGCATTCCAGTACGGCGCGGTGGTAATGCTGTGTTCACCCGTCAGTAGCGCCATCTGGGGAAACACCCGAGCAAGCATAATACTGACAATCAAGTACGCCAGCGCCAGCGCTACATAGGGGTGGCGCCGCCACCAACTGCGGCGTGGGTCTGCATACACCGGTTGCTTGAGCGCATAGGCTCGGCTTAGGCGATCCAGCACCACGGCGATCACAACAATCGCAATGCCTTGTTCCAAGGCTTCGCCCAGGCGTAGCGATTGCAGTGAGGTCAGCAGCTCGCTGCCCAGGCCCGAGGCCCCGATCAGGGCGGCCAAGACGATCATGGCCAGTGTTTGCATGATGCCTTGATTCAAGCCCACCAGTATCACCGAGCGTGCGGCCGGCATCTGCACTTGCCACAATAGCTGCCAGCGCGTGCAACCCATCATCCGTCCTGCCTCCAGCACGCCTTTTTGCACGCCTTCCAGACCCAGTGCGATGCATCGCGCAACGGGTGGTACGGCGAATAGGGCGGTAGCGATCATGGCGGGCACGTCGCCCACGCCATACAACACGACGATGGGCACCAAGTAGGCAAACGGCGGCATACTTTGCAGGATATCGAACAGTGGCGTCACTGCTCTTTTGAAGCGCTGGCTTTTACTCATCACTATCCCGGCTGCCAAACCGATCAGGAAAACCAGGGGTACCGTAATGAGCACAAGCGAAAAAGTCTGCATCGACGCCTGCCAGACGCCAAACAATGCCAAGTAGCTGAACGCCGCTGCGGCCAGCAATGCGCTACGCCAGCCGCCCACCCAATGCCCCAACAGCGCGGCAAGTCCGGCCACAGTGACCCATGGCAGTGCCGGAACCGTCTTGGAGTAGCCATCGGAGAACAGCGACGCGGTCAGTCCCAAAGGGTAGGCCAGCAGCGCCGAGAATCCGCGGGTTATGTCGCGTGGCGCGAACTCGAATGGCGTACCTTCGAAAAAGAGCAGGCCATAGATCAGCCATTCAAAAAATGAGTCTATCCAATCCTTAAGAGGCATAATCCAGCTGGACGGGTAGCTGGCGATCCACTCAAGCCGGCTGACTGCAAACTGGCCCAGCACAATAATGGCTAGCGCTGCTGCCCAATACAAAGCCCAATGATGCGGGCGTGCTTTGGCCGGTCGTCCTGTCAGTGAAGCCTTGACGCTACGGGCGCTTACTTCGGTGGCAGGGCGCTGCCTGTTGGCATTCGCGGCATTGATGCTGTCGTTGGACAAGGTGATGGTTTGTGTCATTGGAATAGCGCCCGCGCCAGGTTTTCGCGACTGACCTGGCCCACCACCAAGCCTGCGGCATCGACGACGGGCAGTGCTTTATCGGCTTCGATAACGCGCTGAGCAATCTTTTCCAATACATCAGTAGCCTTAACCGCGTTCGCATGCGTGGCAACGCTGATATCACCGGCCTTTGCAGGCACCATGATCTTCTGGGTCGTAATTAATTTGGCGCGTGGTGCGTGCTGCACGAATTTTTTTACGTAATCGTTGGCCGGCGTCATCAAGAGTTCTTCAGCGGTGCCGATCTGAGACAGATGGCCGTCTTTCATGATGGCCACACGGTCGCCCAGGCGGACGGCTTCATCAAAGTCGTGCGTGACGAAGACGATGGTTTTGTTCAGTCGCGATTGCAGGCTGACAAACTCGTCTTGCATCTCACGCCGGATCAGCGGGTCAAGAGCCGAGAACGGTTCGTCCAGAAACCAGACATCGCACTCGCCGATAAGGCTGCGCGCAATGCCCACCCGCTGTTGCTGGCCGCCCGACAATTCGCGGGGAAAGTTGTGCTCGCGCCCTTCCAGGCCAACGGTTGCGACCAGCTCTTGCGCCTTCGTCAAGCGGTCTGCTTTCGGTACCTTTTGGATTTCCAGGGGAAAGGCGATATTGTCCAATACCGTGCGATGTGGCAGCAGCCCAAAGTTCTGAAACACCATGCCCATCTTGCGCCGGCGTATATCAGTCAAGCTACGGCTTGACGCTTGCAAGAGATCCACCCCATCGAATAGGACTTGTCCGGCGCTGGGCTCGATCAGTCGCGTCAGGCAACGCACCAGTGTGGATTTTCCCGAACCGCTTAGACCCATGATGACCAGGATTTCACCGGCATAGACATCAAAGCTGACGTCGTGCACGGCGGCAATCAAGCCAGCAGATGCCAGATCGGCTTCGCTGGGGTTGTGTTGATGTTTATCCAGAAAACCTGCGCTGCCCTTGCCAAACAGGTGCCACAAATTTTTGCATGAAATTTTTACCGATTTGCTCATAGCCAGACCTTTCAAATAGATAAATGCGCAAAAGCGCAGCCCGCGTGACGATGCAACCGTCGTCACGCGTGCAGGTCTTAACTAGCGCAAGCGGGCGTCCATGCGGCTACCTGCTCCTGATTGTTTTCGATCCACGCCGTGGCGGCGACGTCGTGTGCCATGCCTTCAACATCGGCCAGCGCGGCGGCCTGGTCGATCATCGGACCGGTAAAGTCGATGTTCTTGATCAGTTGATAGCCGCAAGTCCATTTTTCTTCAAAGCCCGACCATGCCGCTTTCTTCAAGTAGCCGCCCTGGGGGGAACCACAGTCGTAGGTCTTGTCTGGGTTGACGCCCCAGCTCGGATCTTCGGTGCAGGCCTTCTCGTGTTCTGGAAACTCGACGAATTTTCCTGGGAAGGCCGCACCTACCCAGTTGGGTGCCCAGTTAAACAGCACGATGGGTTCTTTGCGTGCGGCGGCTGACTTCAGCTCGCCAAACAAGGCTGCGGCCGAGCCGGCGTTGATCACGGTAAAGTTCAGGTTCAGTGCGTCGATCTTTTCATGGTCGTGTTTGATCCAGTCAACAGGGCCGGCCAGGTAGCGCCCTTTGGGGGCGGTTTCAGGGGCGGCGAATTTGTCGGCGCATGCATTCAGGGCCTCCCAGGCTGGCAAACCGGGACAGATGTCTTCCATGTACAGGGGGTACCACCAGTCTTCACGCGTTGTCGCGGTATGGCTGCCCAGGTCCACCATGCGGCCTGCCTGAACTTCCTTCATGAAGCTGTCGTCCATCGTTCCTTCCCAGACTTCCATCTGCAGGTGCAAGTCGCCCAAGCCCATAGCCGCAAACTGCCCCTGGCTGTCCGACGGTACGATTTTCGTCTCGTAGCCGATGTTCTCGAGCAGTTGTTGCGCGACGCGAGCCAACACCTTCTGACTGGACCAATTGTTGTCCACGATCTTTATGGGGTCGCTGGATTCAGGCGTGAAGGCGTAGGCGGGCGCGGCGATTACAGCAGCGGCTGCCAGTAAGGAAATACTGAGTTGGTTAAGAATTTTCAATGGGAACTTCCCTCCATTTTTGAAAGAGCAATACATCGACTCATTTCAAGGTTTCGAGAAATGACCAGGCCGTGCCCAGAACGGGGGGCAGCTCATTTCTCAGAAGCACGTCGGGTGTTGTGCACTGCGAAAGCAGCGATAACGAATCGACGTGCAAGCGCCGCCAGGATGGCGGGCACGATGGACGTGACCGCTGGCGAGCAGGTCGCCAGCGCGGTAGAACCACACGATTCAGAATGATGGAACTACGCTTTCCAGCGCTACCCCGGCCTTGGCCATTTTTCTATTGCATCAAGCAAATTGATTGCTGCTGCTTACACCCGGGTAGGTGGATATCTTGAAAACAACGTTTGCGACGTAGGCCGCGTTTGATCGGTTTTTATACTGTATTGCCGACATGAAGTGATACATTGTACGCGATTTGCGAGGTTTTCGTGCATTTTTTTATAAGCACGCCGCCCGCCAGTCAGCCGACATCGCGGCACAGTCATGCCGCGATGTCTTGGTTTTTACACGCTGTCCTCCAGCGAAGGGCCGCCTTCCTGACCCAGTTCGGCGCCCGTAACCGGGTTGGAATTTGGGTCGGACTTGGTGCGCGCGGCCATGGCCTTCAGCACTTTGGTATCTTTGGTGTCGAGCTTCACGTGGGGCAGGCCGTCGCCGCCGTCAGCCGGAATCTGCTCGTCGCCGTCGGTAAGGTATTCGAAGTTGTCGTCGCTGTTCCAGGGCCCGCGCATGTCGCCGTCGCCTTGCGACATATTGACGTATTTATTCGCAAAGGCCGGAATGACGGGCATTTTCCCCGGTGGGAAGTTCGGGCTGATGGCATATAGCGCTTTTTCAAACGACATCAAGTGCGCTGCCTCGCGCGTCATCAGAAAGCCCAGGGCGTCTTTCACGCCGGGATCGTCGGTCACGTTGATGAGTCGTTCGTAAACGATCTTGGCTCGGGCTTCTGCTGCGATATTGGACCGCAAATCTGCCGTTGGTTCGCCGATGGAGTCGATGTAACCGGCTGTCCATAGTTGTCCGCCGGAGTTGGTCAGGGCAGGGCCGCCGCCATAGAGAATCTGTGTGACATGGGAGTCGTTGCCGGCACCATTGATAGATCGATAAAGGTCGGCGGCTTCCTCCACGCCCTCGGCCAGACGGCCCTTGGCACCCTTGTTAAGCATGGCCACTATCGTTCCTATGATCTCCAGGTGGCTGAGCTCTTCGGTGGCGATGTCCATCAGCATGTCTTTACGCCCGGGGTCGTCTTCACCTAAAGCCTGGGTGAAGTAACGACAGGCGGCCGCCAGTTCTCCCTGCGGTCCGCCGAACTGCTCCAGCATAAGGTTGGCCAGACCGGGATTGGACTCGGTGACCCTGACGGTATATTGCAAACGTTTGTTGTGCACGAACATGATGGCTCCCGACAAGATATTGAAAGGCGCGCCAGAAGGTTGGCGCCACCTTGGTAGGAGTCGCAGCGGCAAGGCGCTGATTCCCCCGGCGCTCACAGCAATCCGTATGCCGACAGGCTGCGCCTGCGCCATGGTTACGCGAACGTCAGGGTTTACCGGGGATGACGTCCCCCACTAGCCGCCCGGCGTAGTAGGATTAAGGATGATGCACACCCCCAAGGAACCGCTTTCATGCTTCGTCTTATGTTGCTGCGCCATGCCCATGCCAGTCATCCGCCAGGTCTGCAAGATCATCAACGGCCGCTAAGTGATCGCGGGCACCGCGAGGCAGAAACCGTTGGGGCTTATATGGTGTCGCAGCGTCTGCGCCCCGACCTTGCCATCGTATCGACAGCCATACGCACGCAACAAACCTGGCAGCATGTGTTCAGGGCTTTTGGCGGCGCCATCGAGTTTCTTGACGAGGCGCGTCTGTACGAGGCATCAGTGGGGTTAATCATGCAGCGCATACAGGAATTAAAGCCGGGAATCCATACGGTATTGCTGGTGGGACACAATCCCGGGGTGGCATTGGCCGCGCAACATTTGTGCGGCGATGGCGATGCGTCGCAGCTCGAACTACTGCACGACGCCTATCCGCCAGCGTCATTGGCCGTGTTGGACTTCGACGCAGGCGGGTGGGCGCAGGTGGCGCACGGCAGCGGCAAGCTGGAGCGCTTTGTGATGGCTGAACCCTAGCCAGATCAAACGTATCAACAGGAAGGGGTGAAATCCATGACACACGTACTGATTACCGGAGCTGCCGGCAGTATCGGGCGGGCATTGCGCGAGGCCTTCAGCGGGCGCTACACCTTGCTGAGGTTGGCCGACATTGCGCCACAAGACGCGGCGGCGCCGGGCGAAGAGCTCGTGCAGGCCGACATCCGCGACCTGGCCGCGATGGAACAAGCCATGCAAGGGATAGACTGCGTCGTTCACTTGGCTGGCATCCCGCAAGAAGGACCGTGGGACGAGGTCGAGGCGCTGAACATCAATGGCTGCTACAACGTCTTCGAAGCGGCTCGTCGCCAAGGCGTGAAGCGCGTCGTTTTTGCCAGTTCGAACCAT
This sequence comes from Pollutimonas thiosulfatoxidans, assembly GCF_004022565.1. Taxonomy (NCBI): domain Bacteria; kingdom Pseudomonadati; phylum Pseudomonadota; class Betaproteobacteria; order Burkholderiales; family Alcaligenaceae; genus Pollutimonas; species Pollutimonas thiosulfatoxidans. The sequence continues at coordinate 2,213,717 of NZ_CP022987.1, read as the reverse complement.
GCGGTGGGCTTTCATCGCCGCGAACGTATTCTGGGCGATACCGTCCAGCCCAGACCCGACACGCTTTACGGCGTCTCCAAGGTATTTGGCGAGGCACTGGGGCGCATGTATGCCGACAAGTTCGGGCTGTCGGTGGCCTGCCTGCGTATCGGTACGTTTCGCCGACCCGACCGACCGATCGAGCCGCGGCACTTGCTTACCTGGATCAGCCACCGCGACATGTCGCAGTTAGTTGGCTGCTGCATCGACCATCCCGACTATCACTTCCTTGTCGCCTATGGTGTATCGAACAACACCCGCAGTCGATGGAGCAACGAAAGCGTCAGCTTTCTGGGCTATAAGCCGCAAGACGATTCCGAGGTCTATGCTTCAGAAATTTTGGCCAAGGGCCCCAGCGAAGATATCGTCTCGGCCCAATTTCATGGTGGGCCGTTCTGCGCCGAGGCCTTTGTGGGTGACACGGACCGCGTAAAGTAAGCGCGAAGCTAAAAGTTGATCTGGTCCTTGCCTTTAAGCTGCAGTATGGCCCGTGCCTCGTCGGGTGTGGCGATTTCCAGATTCAGGGCTTCCAGGATGACCCTTATGCGCTGCACTTGTTCGGCGTTGGATGCGGCCAGTTGTCCCGGCCCTATCCATAGCGAATCTTCCAAACCGACCCGCACATTCGAACCCATGGCCGCGCCTATCGTGGCCAGCGGCATCTGGTTGCGTCCAGCACCCAGTATCGACCACTGATAGTCGTCGCCGAATAACCGCTCGGCAGTGCGCTTCATGTGCATCAGGTCTTCCGGATGCGGCCCGATGCCGCCCAGGATGCCGAACACCGACTGGATGAAGGGCGGGCTTTTCACCAGGCCCTTATCGACGAAATGAGCCAGGTTGTACAGGTGGCTGATGTCGTAGCATTCGAACTCGAAGCGTGTGCCGTTGTCCGCCCCCTTGCGCAAGATGGTCTCGATATCCTTATAGGTATTCTTGAAGATAAGGTCGCGGCTGTTTTCAAGGTGTTGGCGCTCCCACTCGTGTTCGAAGGTCTTGAAGCGATCCAGCATGGGGAACAGCCCAAAGTTCATTGATCCCATATTCAACGAGGCAAGTTCCGGCTTGAACTCCATGGCGGGCCGCATGCGCTCTTCCACCGTCATGTGCGGGCTGCCGCCTGTCGTGATGTTCACGACCGCGTCCGTCGACGTCTTGATACGACTCAGAAAGGGCCGGAAGGCGTCGGGCTCCTGAGTGGGCCTGCCATCCTGGGGGTCGCGTGCATGCAGGTGCAGAATGGCCGCGCCCGCCTGCGCGGCGGCAATGGCCGCTTCGGCGATCTCGTCAGCCGTTACCGGCAGGTGAGGCGACATGCTGGGCGTATGGATGGCGCCGGTGACGGCGCAGGTAATGATGACTTTTCTCTTGCTGGCCATGTTTTCCTCGCTATGTTTCTCTTGCGTCGTTCTACACTGCTGCTTAGTTACCCGTTATACGACATACACAGCGCCTGTGAGTACATTAAATGCCTAACGACGACCACCTGACCGAGACCCTGATCAAAAGCCATACCCTGTGCGAGGGCAGCTTTCTCAAGGCCCGGCGCGATACCGTCCGGCTGCCGGACGGCGCGACGGCAAGCCGCGAGTACATCGTACACCCCGGAGCGGTCGTCATCATTCCGCTGTTGGATGACGACAGCGTGCTGATGGAGCGGCAGTTTCGCTACCCGGTGGGCCGGGTGATGACGGAGTTTCCGGCTGGCAAGCTTGATCCTGGCGAAGATCCCCTGGTCTGCGCCAAGCGCGAGCTGCTGGAAGAAACCGGCTATACGGCAGGACAATGGGCGCATGCCGGAGACCTGCACCTGGCCATCTCCTACTCCACTGAGGTCATCCACATCTTCTTCGCGCGGCAGTTGGTGGCCGGCGCTGCGCAATTGGACGAGGACGAGTTCCTGGAAGTGCAAACCATGGCTGTCGATGACGTGCTGGCTGCATGCCGCGATGGTCGCATCACCGATGCCAAGACACTGACCTGCACCCTGTGGTTACAGAATGTGCGGGCCGGCACGTGGCCATTGGCGTGGAGCTAGGGCCAGCTGGGCGGCTTAGCCCATCATGAAGCGCAGCGGCACCAGAACAATTTGCGGGAAGAACACCAGTAGCAGCAATACCGCCAGTTGCGCCAGCATATACGGTATGACAGCACGGATCACCGGCTCCAGCTTGGCCCGAGCTACCCCGGCCACCACATTCAACACGGTGCCGACGGGCGGCGTGATCAAGCCTATGGCGTTGTTCATGATGAAGAGCACGCCGAAATAAATCGGGTCTATGCCCGCCATGCGCACCACCGGCATAAGCACGGGTACAAGAATCAGTATCGTCGGTGCAAAGTCCAGTATCGTGCCAACCACAAATACCAGCAGCATGATGCATAGCATCAGCAAGATGGGGTGTTCTACCAGTGGGCCGAGCAAATCCGCCACCACCATGGGGATACTGGCCGCAGCAATCAGCCATGCCGACACCTGTGCGGCCGCAACCAGGAACATGACGATGGCCGAAGTTTTGCCAGCGCTGAGCAGCAGTGCATACAAGTGCGAGACCTTCAGCTCCCGATACACCACGAAGCCGACGAACATGGCATAGAACACGGCAACGACGGCTGCCTCGGTGGGCGTGAAGTAGCCACCTTTCATGCCGCCCACGATAATCACGGGCATCAGCAGCGCCCAGAAGCCAGCGATGGTTGCGGACCAACGCTGGCGCGTCGAATGCCGTTGGCCACGCGGCATGCTGTCGCGCTTGGCCTGGAAGGTCCACGTGGTGACCAGCGCCACGGCCATCAACAAGCCCGGCACAATGCCGGCGATGAACAGGCCGGTGATGGAAATGTTGCCGACCACCCCCAGCATGACGAAGCCGATGGAGGGCGGGATAATCGGCGCGATAATACCGCCCGACGCAATCAGTCCGGAAGCACGATGCACGTCGTAGCCGGCTTTGCGCATCATGGGGATAAGCAGCGCCGCGACTGCGGCCGTATCGGCGATGGCCGAGCCCGACAAGGACGCCATCACGACGCAGGCAAAGATGGCAACATAGCCCAGTCCACCCCGGAAATGCCCGACCCAGACGCTGGCCACGTCGACGATCCGTCGCGAGATTCCGCCCGCGTTCATGAGTTCGCCGGCCAGCACAAAGAAGGGGATGGCGATCAATGGAAAGCTGTCGGCGCCGGACAGCATGTTCTGCGCCATGATCTGCGCATCGAAAAAATCCATGTACCACATCATGGCCATGCTGCACGCCATCAACGCAAACGCGATAGGAACGCCTATGCCCATGGCGCCCAGCAGGGAAGCAACGAATACGGCGATGATCATGCGGTCCCCTGATCAATATCGTGCGACTGGATAAGCGTGGCAGGGTGGATCTTGCCGCGAAGCAGGCCCAGCAGGGTGTATAGGGTGGACAGGCCGATGGACGCGGCGCACAGATAAGCGGCCGAATACACGACGCTTAAGGATATGCCGGTGACCAGACCCGAGTTCGCGACATTAAGCGCATGCTGCTTCAACAGGCCCCACAACAGCACGGCGCAGCAGAGCGCGATCAGCGCCTGAGCTGCCACCACGGTATAGAACAGGGGCCGTCCCGACAGCCGGGCCACCAGCATGTCAACACCCAGGTGCCCGCCTTCGCGCATGGCGACGATGGCACCCAGGAAGGTCAGCCAGATAAACATGAAGCGCGAGAGCTCTTCGGCGATATTGATGCCCGAGTCGAAAAAGTGACGCAGGACGACATTGCTGAAGACCATGATGCACATGGCGGCCAGGCACAGCACAATCAGAAATTCCAGCGTCTTGAAGTACCAGTGGATGATTTGTCTCATGGGGCGTCCGATCTATTTTTTATAAAGTTGTGGCGCCTGCGATGGTCTAGAACGCGAAGACCTTGCCGGGGTTCATGATATTACCGGGATCCAGGGCGTGTTTGATCTGGCGCATGACCTCTACCGAGGCACTGCCCAGTTCGTCGACCAGAAAGCCTTGCTTGTGCAGTCCGATGCCGTGCTCGCCGGTGCAGGTGCCATCCATGGCCAGCGCGCGGGCCACCAGCCGGGCATTCAGTTGCTCGGCTTGGGCCACTTCGGCCGGCACGTCAGCATCAACCAGCATCTGCACATGGAAATTACCGTCACCGACGTGGCCGACAATGGGGGCGATGATGCCCTCGCGCTGCAGATCCTGGCTGGTTTCCCAGACGCATTCGGCCAACTGCGAGATGGGTACGCACACATCGGTGACGACGGAGCGCGCGCCCGGTCGCAACTGAGAGGCGGCGAAGTAAATGGTGTGACGTGCCTTCCATAGCTTGCTGCGTGCTTCGGGCGTGCTGGCCCATTCGAACTGAGCAGCGCCATGGTCTTCGGTAATGCTCTGCACCAATTCAATCTGCTCGCGTAGACCGGCATCGCTACCATGGAACTCGAAGAACAGGTGGGGCACTTCGGGCAGGCCGGTATTGCTGTAGGCGTTCAGGGCGCGTATTGCGACGGCGTCGACAAATTCGCAACGGGCCACCGGCACGCCCAACTGGATAATCTGTACGACCGACGCGACGGCAGCATTGATGTCGGGGAAGGCGCAAACCGCCGCCATGATGGCTTCGGGCAAGGGGTAGAGGCGCACAGTGGCCTCGGCGATCACCCCCAGCGTGCCTTCGGAACCGACGAACAGCCGGGTCAGGTCGTAGCCGGCTGCTGACTTCCTGGCGCGACGGCCGGTCTTGATGGTCTGGCCATCGGCGGTGATCACTGTCAGGTTGACGACGTTCTCGCGCATCGTGCCATAGCGCACGGCATTGGTTCCCGAGGCCCGGGTTGCGCACATGCCGCCCAGGCTGGCGTCGGCACCCGGGTCGACCGGAAAGAACAGCCCGGTGTCGCGCAAGTGGGCGTTCAGGGCTTCGCGTGTGACGCCCGGCTGCACCGTAGCGGTTTGATCGTCCGCATCGATGGCTATGATCTGGTCCATCTGCTGCACGTTCAGGCACAGGCCGCCTTCGGCAGCAAGCGTGTGTCCTTCCAGGGACGAACCCGCGCCATAGGGGACGATAGGCACGCCATGATGGCGGCATGCGTCTACGATCTGGACGATATCTTCCGTGCTTCGCGCAAACGCAACAGCGTCCGGCGGCATGGCGGGAAAAATGGATTCATCGCGGCCATGATGATCGCGCACTGGGAGACTGGTAGTAAACCGGTCTCCCAGCAGGCTGGTCAGGCTGGCAATGAACTCCGGCGTTAACGGAGTACGAGGCATCATGACTAAGCGGTCCGGTTCAGTCCGCTTATTTGGCGGCGCGGGTTGCGTCGATCTCGGTGTACACGAGATTCATGAACTCCGGCCCGATCTTGGCCAGATGCGGCTCGATGGCGGGCGGCACGAGGTCGCGGATCTTTTGCAGGTCGGCTTCTGAAAACTGCGTGACAGCAACGCCATGCTCTTTCATTTTCTGCAGCGCGACGTCAACTTCGGCAGCGGTGTGCTGGCGTTGGAACTGTGTGGCGTTTTTGGCTGCCGTATTCATCAGCGCCTGCTCCTGGGGCGAGAGGCTATCCCAGAACTTCTTTGATACCGCGAAGATCAGCGGTGAGTACACGTGGCCGGACAGGGTCATGTGGTTCTGTACCTCGTAGAATCGCTGCGTGTACATCAGTACGACAGGGTTCTCCTGGCCGTCGAACGCTTTGGTTTCCAGTGCCACGAACAATTCGGACCAGGCCAGCGGCGAAGCGTTGGCCCCCAGTGCCTTGAAGGCATCCAGGGTCAGCGGGTTGGGTTGGGTGCGCAACTTCAGGCCTTTCAGGTCTTCCAGCGTGTTGACGGCACGGCGCGAGTTAGTGATGTGGCGAAAGCCGTTTTCCCACCAGCCCAGCACGTGTATGCCGACAGCGCTTAGCTTGGCATTCAGGTAGTCGCCCACGGGGCCGTCGAACACCGCATGCGCTTCGGCCTCTGACTGGAACAGAAAGGGTACGTCCTGGAAGCCCAGTTCTTTAACCTGACCGAGCATGGCCAATGCGCTGCCGGTGTAGAACTCTTGGATGCCGCCTTGCAGGGCACCCAGCATCTGCGGATCGGGGCCCAGCGCCTGGTTGGCAATGACCGAGATCTTCATCTTGCCGTCCGTGGCTTTGTTCAGCTCTTGGGCAAATTGCTTTGCGGCAAGGCCGGCGGGGTGGTCATCAGCCATGCCATGGCCAAAGCGCGCCGTTCGCTCTTTGATGTCTTGTGCGCCAGCGCTGAATGTGGACAGCCCGAAGGCTGCTGCGATGACCGTCATGGTCAGGATTTTCTTGATTTTCATGTTGTCTCCTCCGGTTTGATTTACTGGATTGCCGCGCGGCTTTCGATTTGGTTGCGCAGCAAGCCTATGCCTTCAATTTCCACTTCACATACGTCTCCGGGCCTCATGTACAGCTTCGGGTCGCGCGCATGTCCTACACCCGAGGGCGTGCCGGCCACAATCAGGTCGCCTGCCTCGAGCGTGATGGCTTCGCTCAGGATCGCGATCAGCGATGCCACGTCGAACACCATGTCTTGTGTGTTGGCCGACTGTACGGTCACGCCGTTAAGCCGCGTTTCCAGACGCAGGCCGCTGGCGCCGGCCGGCAGCTCATCCGCGGTCACCAGCCAGGGGCCAAAGCCGCCGGTGCGATCGAAATTCTTGCCCATCATCCATTGCGGTGATTTGAACTGGTACTCGCGTACGCTGCCATCGTTAAAGACCGAATACGCCAGCACATGGTCCAGGGCCTGGTCACGTGCGATGTTGCCGCCGCCTTTACCAATGACCACAGCCAGTTCACCCTCGAAGTCCAGGGTGTCGGAAAGGCTGGAGTGGAATATTGGCTCGTCGTGGCCCGTCAGGCTGGTGCTGAACCTTGAAAACAGGGTGGGATAGTCCGGTTGCTCGAACCCGCTTTCCATGGAGTGGTCATGGTAGTTGAGGCCGACGCAAATGATCTTGCCCGGCTGGCTCAAGGGCGGCAAGAGACGTACGGCTTGCAGATCGATGGGGTCTTGCGCGGCCATGTCGTCAATGGCGGCTTGAAGCGCATGGCTGCCGGCCTTGATCACCTCGTCAAGAGACCCGATGTAAGCGGGCGCGTCTTCGGTGGTGCCGTGCCAACTGTCCCGCCCGGGCTGGCACACCGCCCAGCCCTCTTTTCCGTTTTGAACAAAACGCAGCAGCTTCATGTGTTTTCCTTCTTCTATGGCTGTTCGGACGTACTGTATCACGGTGAATCTATTAACACCTATAAAATATATTATTAGTTGATTAGAACAAACCCGTATAGAATATAGATTCCATGAACGACACCACCAACAAGCTCACGCAGGCGGATACGGTCTGCCATATCGTCCGGTCCGAAATACTGGACGGCACGCTGTTGCCGGGCGCGAAGCTGAATATCAAGGCGCTGGAAGCCCGTATAGGAGTCAGCCTGGGAGCCATACGGGAAGCCCTGTCGCGCCTAAGCGCCGAGGGGATGGTGGTGGCGGAGGCCCGCCGCGGTTACCGCGTGGCCACTGTCAGCAAGGAAGAGCTGCTGGACCTGACCAAGACGCGCGTCGAGATAGAATCGCTTTGCCTGGCCCAGGCCATGCAATACGGCGATGTAGAGTGGGAAAGCCGTATCGTGGCCGCCGTACACCGCATGGAGCGCCTGCAAGACACCTCGGATGCGGTCGAGCCGCGTTCTACGCTACCCTGGAATGAAGCGCACGCCGAGTTCCACGAGGCCCTGGTCAGCGCATGCCGCAGCGAGTGGTTGCTGCGATTGCGCCTATTGCTGTACAGGCAAAGCGAGCGCTACCGGCTGTTATCGGTGCCGTTGGGTACTGACCATCGCGATGTCCGGCAAGAGCACCAGATACTGGTCGATGCTGTGTTGCGCCGCGACGAAAAGGCTGCGCTGGAGCAACTGGAAGTTCATTTTTTTGCGACCACCAAGATAATCCTGCGTTCGCCTTTGCTGGCTGAAGCCGACACCGACCGCTAGGCATTCGGCCACTCAGCGCGCTGGACGGGCCGTTTTACTGCGCCGATCCACCTGGATGGAAACCAGCAGCAGCGCCAGGCCACCCAGAGCCAGCAAACTGCCGACCCAGCCCGGCGAGGTCCAGCCGTAGCCGCGGGCGATGGCCATTCCGCCCAGCAGTGGCCCCAGGGCGTTGGCAAAATTAAATGCCGAGTGATTCAGCGCTGCGGCCAGCCCTTGCGCGTTGCGTGCCACATCCATCAGCCGCGTTTGCAACACGGTGCCCAAGGCACCGCCCATGCCAATAAAGAAGACGGTAACGGACACCGCCCACACATTGCCGGCCGTCACCGTAAACAGTGCCGAAGCGGCGGCGCTCCACAGCAGCAAGCCGGCGGCCGTCGGTATCAAGGCCTTGTCAGCAAACCAGGGCACCACAATGTTGCCTATCGTCATGCCGATGCCAAATACCGCCAGCACGATCGGCACGGTAGAAGGCGACACCTGTGTGTATAACAGCAGGGCATCAGCCAGATAGGTGTAGACCGCGAACAGTCCGCCAAAGCCAATCGCACCGACAGCCAGCGTAAGCCAGACTTGCAAATGCTTCAGTGCGCCCAGTTCGCGCAAGGGGCTGGAACCATGCGCTGGCGGCGAGCGCGGGGCAAGCAAGGCAATCAACGCCACAGCCAGTGCGCCAACGACGGCAACCAGAGCGAAGCCCCAGCGCCATCCCACCACGTGGCCCAGCCAATTGGCGAAGGGCACGCCAATGATGGTGGCGACGGTAAGGCCCAGGAACATGCGTCCCACCGCTTGATTGCGCTTGTTCAATGGCACCAGCGATACCGCAACGAGCGAGGCGATGCCGAAATAGGCGCCATGCGGCAAGCCACTAAGAAAGCGCAACACCAGCAAGGATTCAAAGCTGGGCGCGAAGGCGCACAGGCCGTTGAACAAGGCAAACATGGACATCAGCCACAGCAGCAGGGTGCGCCGGGCCATCCGCGCTGCCAGCACCGTCAACACCGGTGCGCCCACGACGACTCCCAGGGCATAGGCGCTGATTGCATGGCCGGCGGTAGGTGCATCGATGCCCAGATCCTTCGCGAAGTAGGGCAACAGGCTCATCGTGGCGAACTCTGTGGTGCCGATCGCAAAGGCGCCGATGGCCAGGGCGAAGATCACCAGAGCGGGGGAGGCGGCAGGGCGGGTAGGGGAGGTGTTGCGGTTGTGCTGGGGCATGAAGCTGACATCAAATCGCCATTTTACCCAGCGGCGATGGCTGACCCGTAGCGAAACAAAAGTTATTGAAATAAAAGAGATTTTCCAAATAGCTCGTTGGCTCTATCCGGGCAAATGGGGCATACTTGAGGTATCGCATTTTGTAAGGTTTTTAGTATGAGGCTGACATGACGATGCCGGGCTATCGAACCAAGCTCGAGAGTATCGCCATAGCGGGCGTCAAGAATCTCGTAATCCGCTCTTTGCTGGACCGCCAGCAATTTCATGATCCGCAAGGTGTCGCGCTACGTCGCGGCATCAACTCGGCCACCTGGCCATTGTTCGGCATGATCTGGCCGTCGGGCATTCAGTTGGCAACTCGACTGGCCTCGCGCCCGGTATGTGCCAACGAACGCATTTTGGAAATCGGCTGCGGCCTGGGGCTGGCCAGCCTGGTGGCCCAACATCGCGGCGCGCGTATTACCGCCAGCGATTGCCACCCACTTGCTGAAACCTTCCTGGACGAGAACGCCCGCCTGAACGACTTGCCGCTGCTGCGCTACAAGTACGGCCAGTGGGGCAGCCAGGCCGTTGCAGACCCGGAAGACGACACCGCCGTGCTAGCCAGCCAATACGACTTGATCATAGGCAGCGACCTGCTGTATGACCGCGACATGCCCAAAGACCTGGCGCAGTTCATCGACCGTCATGCTGCCCCACAGGCAGAAGTGTGGCTGGTGGATCCAAATCGCGGACATCGCCCTGCGTTCAACCGGCATATGGCCACGCATGGCTTTGTGCTTGCGGCGGATGAAAGACTAAATGACCAGCCGCCCGAAGCTGCCTCGGCCGATCCCTACAAGGGACGCCTGCTGGTTTATCACCGTAAGGCCCAAGGTTTCGGCAACTGAGCCAGATGCCCCTGGCCGTCGTTACATGGCATCTTGCAGCCATTGGGCGAGCGGCAGCGGCGGTGTTTGTTGCCATATGCGCCGCATGATAGCCTTAAGGTGTTCGGTGCCGCGGTCGTGAGCCCAGTACGAAGGCGTGATGGCCTGCCACGCACCGTCCGGCCCGCTGCGGGTCGCCATGGCGAAACGGAAGGAATAGTATCCAGCACCCAATCCCATGCGCAGGTCGCTGACCACCAGCGTGCCATCGACCTCGTCATAACGCAGCCAGTTGTCGGTAAACCATTGCAAGCCGGCCAATAGTGCAGAATCCGGCAGCGCCACAGCAGCCAAGTGCGTATTCAGTGGCTGCCGGATGCGTTCCGGGGGCTCGGTATCGAGCAGACTGCTAATAGCTTCTACGTAATGATCATCGTCAGTGCGTGCGACGACGCGCCATAGCAGGATGTTGAAGGGTTCGGGCGTGGAAAACATGGCCACTACCCGTGTGCCATCCTGCGTCAATGCTTCATGCACGCGCCCTTCTATCGCCAGCTTTGCCGCTACCGAAAGGGCCAGATAGATAGCGCAGTAAGCCAGCGCCCAGCGCAGCGCCACTTCGGCGCGCGGACGAATGCCCACGATGGCTGCCGCGACTACCATGCACAGCAGTGGCACGGTGAAGAAGGGATCGATGATGAAGATGCTCGATCCGCTGGTCGGAGTGGGCGTAAAGGGCCACCACAGTTGGGTGCCATAGCTGGTGAAGGCATCCAGCAGCGGGTGGGTGATCAGCACCAGCCACAAGGTAAGGAACAATCGGCCTGCGCTATAGGCTGCGGTGGGCCGCCACCACCGCCACAACAGGGTAAGCAAGACAGCCAGCGCACTGAGCACAAACAAGGAGTGCGAGAACCCGCGATGATTGATCATGCCGGCCACCGGGTTGCCGTAGTCGATCAGTACATCCAGATCGGGCAGCGTGGCCAACAGGACTCCGGCCGCCAGGGCCTTGCGACCATGGAAGCGGCCCAGCATTGCACCCTGGATTCCGGCGCCCAGCACCGCTTGTGTGACGGAATCCATAAGGTGCCGCTAGCCTAGCTGCAATTGACGCTGATGACGATGTCTTGTTCGTCCACTTTCAGGTTCAAGCGCTGCGGGTTGTATTCCATGGTGATGACATCGTTGGGGCGCAGGGCGCGAGCGCTTTCAGCATTGGCCTGCTTGCGGTATTTCTCGACCAGAGCCGGGCTGACCGCCTGGCCGACCGCCGATTCTGCCTGTTCGGCGTTACACACTTGGCTATTGCCGGATGCTGCGGTATCAGGGCTGGAAGACGTGCTGGTCGTATTGGCGGCGCAGCCGGTCAGGGCAACCAGCACGACGAGCGCGCCTGGCATCAGTTTCCATGTCATGAGAATGTCCTTTCAATGCTACTGGCGTTTTAATCATACTGGAAACGGCGGCTGCCCGATAACGGTAAAATATCCGCCTATGTCTCAATTTCTTATTGCAGCGCTTTACAAGTTTGTAGCGCTACCCGACTATCAAGATCTGCAGCAACCGCTGTTCGATTTCTGCGAAAGCCAGCAGGTAAAAGGCACCTTGCTGCTTGCTCAGGAAGGCATCAACGGCACCATCGCAGGCAGCAACGCCGGCGTTGCGGCAGTGTTGGCGTACCTGCGCAGCGACCCCCGATTGGCTCAACTGGAGCACAAGGAATCGTGGGCCGAAACCATGCCGTTCTACCGGATGAAGGTCAAGCTGAAACGCGAGATCGTCACCATGGGCGTGCCCGACTTGCAGCCCGACACCATGGCCGGCACCTACGTGCCGCCGGAAAAATGGAACGCCCTGGTGGACGATCCGCAGGTCGTGGTGGTTGATGTGCGCAACGACTACGAAGTGTCTATCGGTTCGTTCCAGGGGGCGGTCAACCCTAACACCACCAGTTTTTCCGAGTTCCCCCAGTGGGTGCAGGAACAGTCCGTCGAGGGTGGCGTGCTGGCCGGTGGCGCCAAGGTGGCCATGTTCTGCACCGGCGGCATCCGCTGCGAGAAATCCACTGCCTACTTGCGATCGCAAGGCTTTGACCAGGTCTACCACCTGCAGGGCGGCATCCTGAAGTACCTGGAGACCGTGCCGGCCGAGGAAAGCCGTTGGGATGGCGAATGTTTCGTCTTCGACGAGCGCGTGTCGGTGCAGCATGGGCTGGAGCCCGGCAGCTATGCACTGTGCCGTGCCTGTCGGCTGCCGCTCAGCGCGGAGGACAAGGCGTCCGAGCATTACGTCGAAGGCGTTAGTTGCCCGCACTGCCACGATCAGCACACGGACGAACAGAAGCAACGTTTCATGGAGCGCCAGAAGCAGGTCGAGCTTGCGCGTGCCCGTCGCCAGCGCCATATCGGCGTACGCATGAAGTAAGCGGGCCGGGCTGTTATAAAGGGCGCATGGTCACTGTTACTGCTTCGTCCCGCCCCACACTCTATTCATTTCGTCGCTGCCCGTATGCGATGCGCGCCAGGCTCGCCATCGCAATAAGCGGGCTAGGCTGCGAACTACGCGAAGTCGTCCTGCGCGACAAGCCGGACGCGATGTTGCAAGCTTCGCCCAAAGGGACCGTGCCAGTGTTGATCGATATCGATGGCACGGTGGTTGATCAAAGCCTGGACATCATGCTTTGGGCACTTGGGCAGAGCGATCCCGAGGGGTGGCTGACGCCGCAGCAGGGCGATCTACCGGCCATGCTGAACCTCATCGCGCAATGCGACGGCCCGTTCAAAGACAAGCTCGACCGCTACAAGTATCCGCAACGCTACGGCGCACAAAGTGGCGCAGACCAAAGAGATCAGACGGTACCGTGGTTGCTGGAGCTGGAGCAGCGTTTGCAGGCCGGCACCTGGCTGTGTGGCAAAAAGCGCAGCCTGGCAGACATGGCGATAGTGCCGTTTGTGCGCCAGTTCGCGCACACCGATATTGCCTGGTTTGACGCCCAGCCTTGGCCGTCGTTGCGCCGCTGGTTGGCCGATTGGCAGGCCAGCGCCTTATTTGCGCGCATCATGCATAAGTACCCGGCATGGCAGGAAGGCGACCCGCCTGTCCTGTTTCCGCCGGCGGCTTAAGCCTTATTGCATGCCCGGCACGATGGTGGAGAACCCACCATCCACGTGGGTGATCTCGCCCGTAACGCCAGCAGCAAGCTCGGACATGAGAAAGGCTGCAACGTTACCTACATCTTCAATGGTGACATTGCGGCGCAGCGGGGCATTGGCTTCCACATACTTGAGTATGGAGCCGAAGTCCTTGATGCCGCTGGCCGCCAGGGTTTTGATCGGTCCTGCGGAAATGCCGTTGGCGCGTATGCCCATGGGGCCCAGCGATGCGGCCAGATAGCGCACGCTGGCTTCAAGCGACGCCTTGGCCAGTCCCATGGTGTTGTAGTTGGGGACGACTTTTTCTGCGCCCAGATAGGTCAGAGTCAGCACCGAGCTGTTGCGCCCCTTTAGCATAGGCAGTGCGGCCTTGGCCATGGCGGCAAAGCTGTAGGCCGAGATGTCGTGGGCGATGCGGAAACCCTCGCGGCTCATGCCTTCGAGGAAGTCGCCGGCAATGGCTTCGCGCGGCGCAAAACCAATGGCGTGCACCAGACCATCCAGGCCATCCCAATGCGTCTGTAGCGTCGTGATGGCGCCCTCGATCTGCTCGTCTTCGGCCACATCGCAAGGAAGCACAATGTTGCTGCCGAATTCGCTGGCATAGCCCTCGACCCGCTCTTTGAAGCGTTCGCCCACATAGGTGAAGGCAAGTTCGGCGCCTTGTTTCTTGCAGGCCGCGGCAATGCCGTAAGCGATAGAACGGTTAGACAGCACACCTGTTACCAGGATGCGACGACCAGTCAGGAAACCCATGTGTAAATCCTTTTGTTGATGGCAGGCTAGCCGCGGATGCTGGTGCCCGGTACGCGCAGGCGTTTGCCCTTGGCAAGGCTGTCGCCTTTCATGTTGTTCAGCCTGCGCAATTCGTTAACGGAGGTGTTGTAGCGTTTGGCCAGCGAGAACAGCGTGTCGCCGCTGCGTACGGTATGCGTACGCACGTTGGCAGCCCGCTTCAGCACGACCACATCCTTGCTCTTGCCGGATTTGGGCTGCTTCAGGGCGTCGGCCGATGGTTCGGTGTAGGCGGCCAGCATGATCCCGGGTGGGCTGCCCTTGGCGGGTACCAACAGTGTCTGGGCGACGGCCCGGCTTTGACGCTTGCTTATGCCGTTGACGGCCCGGAACTGCCCCAGGCTGATGCCGTGCTTCTTGGCTATGGCGGCGTACGATTCGCCATGCTTGCTGTGGTAGGTATCCCAGGAGCTTAGCCGCCCTTTATAAGCCTGAAGATTGGTGTTGAAGATGTCGACGCGGTTGGTGGGCAGCAGCAGAACGGGATTGTGCTCGGCCAGAATAATCGGCCGATTGTATGAAGCGTTAAGCGACTTGAATTCGTCCAATGGCATCTCGGCCAGTTGCGCGGCCACCTCGACGTCCATGTCGCGCTTCTTGTTTACTGTCGTGAAGTAAGGCGTGTTGCTGACCGGCGGCAGGGTGATGCCGTAGCGTTGCGGGTCGGCAATAATGTTCTTGATTGCCTGCAGCTTGGGCACGTAGTTGCGCGTTTCCTGCGGCATATCGATAGAGGCGTAGTCGGCCGGGATGCCCGCCTTGACCTTTTTTTCCATCGCCCGCTTCACCGAGCCCTCGCCCCAGTTATAGGAGGCCAGGGCCAAATACCAATCGCCCTGGAAGTCGTATAGGTAGGCCAGGTACTCCAGCGCGGCATGGGTAGAAGCGATGGGGTCGCGGCGTTGATCGCGCCACCAGTCCTGCTGCAGGTTGTAATGCCGGCCGGTGCTGGGGATGAACTGCCATAGCCCCGACGCCTTGGCATGTGAGTACGCGGTCGGGTTATAGGCGCTTTCCACGAAAGGCAGTAACGCCAGTTCGGTGGGCAGGCCGCGGCGGTCAAGTTCGTCGACGATGTAATACAGATACTTGCCCGCACGCTGGCTCATCAACAGGACCGACTCGGGGTGCGAGGCGTAGTATTGGGTCCAGCGCTCGGTCAACTCACTATTAAGGTTGGGAATGGCAAACCCGCGTCGGATGCGGTCCCACATATCGCGCGGCGGGTGGGTAAGATCGATGGTGCGTGAAGTCTCGGCCGCCGTATAGTTTTTCTTGGATGGGGCGTAGGGGTTTTGCGATTGATTGGTGGCGCAGCCGGCCAGTACTGCTACGAGAAGCAGAACGAATAGTCGTAGGCAGTTCATTGGTAATTCATTAAAAGTTGTTCTTCCATTCTCGTAAGGCGGCAAATACATCTACCCTGGTGTCCAGGGGGTGTTGCGCATACCGGCTTGCGGCCTGGGCCACGGTGCTATCTGTGGTCCGTAGAAACGGGTTGGTAGCCAACTCTGTTTCCAGTGTGGACGGCAGCGTCGGCTGGTCTTGCGCCCTAAGGTCGCTGGCCTGTTGCCACCGTTGCTGCAAGGCCAGGTTGTCCGGCTCTACCTGTAGCGCCCAACGTAGATTGGACAATGTGTACTCGTGCGCACAACACACCAGGGTGTCGGGCGACAAGGCTCCAAGTTTACTCAGAGAATTCAACATCTGGGCTGGCGTGCCTTCGAAAAGACGTCCGCAACCGCCCGAAAATAGGGTGTCTCCGCAGAAAACTAGGGGTTTTCCTGTAGCAAACTGCCCGTAGTAGGCAATATGGCCGGCCGTATGGCCGGGCACATCCAGCACTTGCAGCTGCAGGCCGACGGTCGGCAATTGTACCGTATCGCCTTCTTTCAGCGCGTGGTCGCAGGCGGGCAGTTTTTCGGAGGCGGGGCCATAGACGACGGCCCCTGTTCGCTGTTGTAATGCCAACACCCCGCCCACATGGTCGGCATGGTGGTGCGTCAGTAAAATGGCATCCAGCGTAAGGTTTTCGCGGTCGAGTATTTGCTGGACTGGGGCGGCTTGACCGGGGTCCACGACAACCGCGCGCCCGTTTTTGCATACCAACCAGATGTAGTTGTCCGAGAACGCGGGCACGGGAATAAGTCGGGTGTCTTTCATAAAGCTACGGGAGTCATAGTGTCGGTGGATCAACCTCTTATTCTAGAGCTTGCCGAATGGTTGCAAACCGCGCCCGGCCAGTATGTGCAAGCCTGGGAGCAAAAGCAGA
This sequence comes from Pollutimonas thiosulfatoxidans, assembly GCF_004022565.1. Classification (NCBI taxonomy): domain Bacteria; kingdom Pseudomonadati; phylum Pseudomonadota; class Betaproteobacteria; order Burkholderiales; family Alcaligenaceae; genus Pollutimonas; species Pollutimonas thiosulfatoxidans. The sequence continues at coordinate 2,197,338 of NZ_CP022987.1, read as the reverse complement.
TTGATGCCATGGTGGCCAATGTTTTTGGTTATCATGCCATACAAATCGGCCTACCGCAGTCGGACTTGCTGCAGGCCAATCGTATACCCTTCAAAGGGCGTACACGGGTCTTGTTCGACGAGTCCGCCGAAACCAAGGCCTTGCTGGTGACCGATCCCGAGAACCTGCCCTTCGACTCTCAAAGCCTCGATTTACTGGTGCTGCCTCATGTGCTTGAGTGCTCTGCCGACCCGCATCAGATTCTGCGCGAGGCCGAACGGGTATTGGTGCCAGAGGGACGGGTGGTCATCTCGGGATTCAATCCCTGGAGCCTATGGGGCGCCAGCGACCGTATCCCTGGCCTGGATCCTTTGTTGCCGGTGCCCGCGCATCTGCAGGTTTCGGTGCCGCGGCTGAAAGACTGGTTCAAACTGCTGTCCTTTGATGTGGATCGTGGTCGCTTCGGATGCTATGCGCCGCCGTGCAATGAGCAGATATGGCTCGATCGCTGGTCCTTCATGGAATCTGCGGGCGATCGCTGGTGGCCCGTATGCGGCGCGGTCTATGTCATCTCGGCAGTGAAACGGGTAGTGGGCATGCGGCTGGTGGGGCCTACATGGAAGACAGACAAAAAGCGGATGCGACGACAGACGGTCGGCGTCTCGCCAGGGTAATCAAGAACAATGCAAAGCAGTCAAGTAGAAATCTGGACCGATGGCGCCTGCAAAGGCAACCCCGGCCTGGGCGGGTGGGGCGCCTTGCTGCGGCAAGGTAAACATGAAAAAGCCTTGTACGGCGGCGAGCCTCACACCACTAACAACCGCATGGAGCTAATGGCCGTCATACAGGCCCTGCAAGCCCTGAAGCGTCCATGCAAAGTGGTGGTGCATACCGATTCCCAGTATGTGCAGAAAGGCATGGACGAATGGTTGGCCAACTGGAAGCGGCGCGGCTGGCGCACGGCCGACAAGAAGCCGGTAAAAAACGCCGACCTCTGGCAGCAGCTGGACGAATTGGTGCAAGAGCACGAACTGACGTGGCGCTGGGTACGTGGGCATGCGGGGGATCCTGGCAACGAAAAAGCGGATGAACTGGCTAATTTGGGTGTAGACCACGCTCGCGCAGAATTAATTAGCAAAACAATGTAATTGGCGGCAAAGCAATGCTAAAGTCAGCAATTGTGTCCGCATCCTTGCTTTTCTGTTGCTAATGAAAACATCCACCCCTGGCCTTCTTTTGGTGCTCGCTATTGGCATCGCTGTCGGTGTAGGCAGCACCTACTGGCTGGTCCGGCAAGAGTCTGCCTTGCCCACGCCAGCCATCGCCGCAGCCTCGCCGGCCTCCGCCAATAATGCTGCCGTCGTTGTCGAGACCGCGCCCGTCGTGGAGATCGCACTGCCTCGCGGCGTATCGGCAGTGGGCACCTTGCGGTCGGAAGATTCCGTCATGCTGCGCCCAGAAATTACTGGCCGCATTGCCGAGATCAATTTCGATGAAGGCGGCAGGGTCAAGAAAGGGCAGGTTCTGGTTAAGCTGGACGATAGCGTGGTGCGCGCCCAGTTGCAGCAGGCGGAAGCCAACTTAAGTCTGGCCAGCAGCCAGCATCGGCGCGCGCAAGAGCTGACCAAGCAGGGCTTCATCAGCAAGCAGGCCCGCGACGAAGCGGCCAGCCAGCTAAAGGTGCAACAGGCCGCTGTGGCGCTTGCCCGTGCACAATTGGAAAAGACCGCCATCCTGGCCCCCTTCGATGGCATGGTGGGTTTGCGCAACGTATCGGTCGGTGATTATGTCAGCCCCGGCATTGACTTGGTGCCGCTGGAGTCCATCGACCCGCTGAAGGTGGATTTCCGCATTCCCGAACAGTTCCTGGGCCTGGTCCACGTAGGCATAGGCTTGACCTTAAGCTTCGATGCCTTGCCCAGCCAGCAACGCGAAGGCAAGGTCGATGCCATCAGCCCCCTGATTGATGTCGGTGGCCGCTCTATCTTGTTGCGGGCTACCGTCCCTAATACAGACGATGCCTTGCGTCCTGGCATGTTCGCCAGAGTTCGCTTGCAGTTTGCCGACGACAAAGGTCTGGTCGTGCCCGAAACCGCGCTGGTGCCATCCGGCGAGGCGCAATATGTATATCGGGTAAAGGACGACCGCGCTGAACGCGTGGTGGTGCAGGTCGGCTTGCGCCGCGGTGGCCAGGTCGAAATCGTATCGGGCCTGCAGGCGGGGGATGTCGTCATGACTTCGGGCTTGCAGAAGGTGACGGATGGTGCCGCCGTGCGCGTATTGCCATCCGACCAAGCGGCCGGCAACTCCTGATCGGTAGGCGCAGCTAATGGTTATCTCGGAAATCTGCATCAAGCGCCCGGTCTTTGCCTCGGTGCTGTCACTGATTATCTTGCTGGTCGGGCTGATTTCCTACGACAGGCTTACCGTACGAGAGTACCCGGCGATTGATGAACCGGTCGTGTCGGTCATTACCGGGTACAAGGGCGCTTCGCCGGAAGTGGTAGAGTCGCAGGTGACCAAGCCGCTGGAAGACCAGTTGGCGGGCATCGAGGGCGTAAACGTCATGACCTCGCGCAGCCGGTCAGAACGCAGCCTTATCAATATCAGCTTCGACTTGTCGCGCGACCCCGACGCTGCGGCAGCCGATGTGCGCGACAAAGTCTCGCGTGCCCGGCGTTACCTGCCCGACGAGATCGACGAGCCCATCATCAGTAAAGTAGAGGCCGACTCTACCCCTATCGTGTACATAGGCGTAACGGCGGGCAGCTATACGCAGATGGAAGCCTCCGACTACATCAATCGCTACGTCAAGACGCGCTTGTCGGTGTTGCCGGGGGCGGCCGAAGTGCGCGTGTATGGCGAGCGGCTGCCTTCCATGCGCATCTTTATCGACCGGGGAAAACTGGCGGCCTACCGCCTGATTGTGCAGGATGTTGAGGCAGCGCTGCTGCAGCAAAACGTGTTGATTCCGGCCGGGCGGATCGAATCGCAACAGCGCGAGTTCTCGGTGGTGTCATCCACCGACCTGCAAACGGTAGAGCAGTTTCGCAATGTGATCGTGTCCAACGTTAACGGTTACCCCGTGCGTATCAGCGACGTGGCCGACGTGCAGATCGCCCCGCTGGAAGAACGCGTGCTGGCGCGCTTCAATGGCCAGCCCAGCTTGACCATAGGCATCACCAAGCAGTCCACCGCCAACCCGCTGGACCTGTCGCGCGAAGCCCGTGCCGAGATCGAGGAAATCAACCAGAACCTGCCGGCCGGCATGAAGCTGAACATCTCGTACGACACCTCGATATTCATTCAGGAGTCCATCAACTCGGTCTACAAGACAGTGGCCGAGGCCATCATCCTTGTCGTGCTGGTTATTTTCTTCTTCTTGCGCAGCTTGCGGGCCAGCCTGATACCCATCGTGACCATACCGGTGTCGCTGATCGGTGCTTGCGGTGTCATGTATTTTTTTGGTTTTTCCATCAACACGCTTACCTTGCTGGCCATGGTGCTGGCGATAGGCCTGGTGGTGGACGATGCCATCGTGGTGCTGGAGAACATCTTCCGGCATATCGAGGAAGGCAAAACGCGTATCGAGGCCGCCTTCCTGGGCGCCAAGGAAATCGGTTTTGCCGTGGTCGCCATGACGCTGACCCTGGTGACCGTGTACGCGCCGCTGGCCTTTGCCACCGGACGCACAGGGCGGCTGTTTATTGAATTTGCCTTGACGTTAGCCGGCGCCGTGCTGGTGTCCGGCTTTGTGGCGCTAACCCTGACCCCCATGATGTGCTCCACCTTGTTGCGCCATCAGGCAGGGCACGGCCGCCTATACAGTTTGATCGAGCGCTTTCTTGAACGCCTTACCCAGCGCTATCGCAACGGTCTGGGGCGCGCGCTGCGCCATCGCACCATCGTGCTGTTCCTGGGTTTGCTGGTGGCGCTGGGCAGCGGCGTGTTGTTCAAGACGGTAAAGAGCGAGCTCGCACCCATTGAAGACCGCGGCGTAGTGTTCGGCGTGCTTAGCGGGCCGGAAGGTTCGACGCTGGACTACACGCTGGAAAGCGTCAAGCGCGTCGAGGCGCTCTACGAAGAGATACCCGAAGCCGCCGGAAGCCAGTCCATTATTGGCTTTCCCACCGTGACCGACTCATTCGCCATCTTGCGGCTTAAGCCCTGGAGCGAGCGCGATCGCAGCCAGCAAAGCATCGCCCGAGAACTGCAGCCCGCCTTTGCGGCCTTGCCCGGCATGCAAGCTTTCCCCACCAACCCGCCATCGCTGGGGCAGCGCGCCACCTCCAAGCCCATCGACTTCGTCATCATGAGCCAGGTCTCTTACCCCGAAATGGCCAAGCTGGTGGATGGCTTCGTGGATAAATTACGCGATTACCCCGGCCTGCAGAATATCGATACCGACCTGCGCCTTAACACACCCGAACTGCGGGTGGTGGTCCAGCGCGACAAGTTGGCAGATGTGGGTGTGGACGTTGGCGACGTCGGGCGCACGCTGGAGTCCATGTTGGGCGGACGCCAGGTTACGCGCTTTCGCGACAGCGGCGAGCAATACGATGTGGTCGTGCAAGTGAAGAAGCAGGATCGCGCCGACCCGGCAGATATTTCCGACATTTATGTGCGCACTGCCTCGGGCAGCATGGTGCAGCTATCGAACTTCCTGGAGGTGAGCGAAAGCGTATCGCCACAGTCGCTGAACCACTTCAACCGCTTGCGGGCCGTGAAGGTGCAGGCCTCGATTGCGCCCGGGCACGCGCTGGGCGAAGTGCTGGACCACATGAACGCCGTGGCTCGCGACACCTTGCCGCCCACCGTACAGATCGACCTGGACGGACAATCGCGCGAGTTCCGCGATTCATCTGGCAGCATCTACCTGGTCTTCGTGATGGCGCTGGCCTTTATTTACCTGGTGCTTGCAGCGCAGTTCGAAAGCTGGCGCAGCCCGCTAATTATCATGTTCTCTGTGCCGCTATCCATGACGGGCGCCTTGGCAGCTTTATGGCTGTCCGGAGGCACCTTGTCCATATATAGCCAGATCGGCTTAATTACCCTGGTCGGGCTGATTACCAAGCACGGCATTTTGATTGTGGAGTTCACCAACCAGCTACGTGCCGAAGGCAAGCCCATGATGGATGCCATCATGGAGGCCAGCGTCATGCGCTTGCGTCCTATACTGATGACCACCGGCGCCATGGTGCTGGGCGTCATGCCCCTGGCGTTTGCCACCGGCGCGGGCGCCGAATCGCGCCAGCAGATTGGTTGGGTGCTGGTAGGCGGCCTGAGCCTGGGCACGATACTGACCTTGTTCGTCGTACCCGTAGCCTATACATTGATTGCCGGCGCCGTAAAGCCCAAAGCTGCCACCATCACCGCTGCGTGAAGCTGCGGGCGGGCGCCACCGTTATAGATAGATTGGAAAGATATGCGTCAAATAGTGCTTGATACCGAAACCACTGGCCTGGACCCCGCACAGGGCCACCGCATCGTGGAATTGGCCTGCGTCGAGCTGGAAAACCGCAGCCTTACCGGCCGCAGCCTGCATCTATACGTGAACCCCGGACGCGACAGCGACCCCGAAGCGCTTGCCGTGCATGGCCTGACCACGGAATTTTTGTCCAGCCATCCCGGGTTTGAAGAGGTTGCTCACCAGCTTGTGGAATTCGTCCAGGGTGCCGACGTTATCATCCACAACGCGGCCTTCGATACCAAGTTCCTGAATGCCGAACTGGCACGCTGCGGCCTGCCCAAGTTCGACACCATGTGCGTGAAGATTACCGACTCTTTGCTGCATGCTCGCGAACTCCACCCCGGCAAGCGAAACTCGCTGGATGCCCTGTGTGAACGCTACGGCATATCCAACGCCCACCGCACGCTACACGGCGCCTTGCTCGACTCCGAATTGCTGGCCGATGTTTGGCTGGCCATGACGCGCGGCCAGGACGGCCTGATCATGGACTTCGAAGACAACAGCGGCCTGGATGCCAACGGCATGCGGCTGGAAGCGTTCGACGCTTCGGTGTTGAAAGTGGTGACGGCCAATGCGGCGGAGCTGCAGGAGCATGAAGAGTATTTGGCGGTGCTGGACAAGATAGTCGGAAAACCTTGTGTCTGGCGGGCCGTGGAGGCGTAGGCTTTGGTGTACAATTCTTGCCTTCCCATCAGCACGTAACCAGCCGGTAGTTAAGGCGGCTTGCGTCGCGTCTTGGGGCGGTTAGCTCAGTGGTAGAGCACTGCCTTCACACGGCAGGGGTCACTGGTTCGAACCCAGTACCGCCCACCATATATTCAGTTAAAAATCAAAAGCTTACATGTTTTTAGGGCTTTGCCTATGGTGCCCAGTACGCAACAAGTACGAAAAATTGCATAATGAATTGACTCAACATGGATACGACTGGGGTATCATTTCCGCACTAGTAGGAGCCGACATGTCCCGAGGGTTCGGTGCGGCTTGCTCATCGCTTCTTGTTAGAATGCCCCAGGGTTTGCTGCCTTGGTTTGACGTCTTTTGACGTTTTAGCATGCTAAGGAATGTGTTCTCATGTCCTTGTTTTTCCTATCAGTTCCCTCGAGGGGCACTCATACCCGCTCGTGAAGCGATTGTTTCACGATTAATGGCCTTAGTGTCAAGGGGGTTATTACATTTTCTTAATGTAGGATTCCCTGCAAACCGAGCGTAATAGAGGGAATGTAGGATACGAGCATCAACCCGATCAACATAACGACAAGAAACGGCCAAATTGCACGCGAGACTGCGCCAATGGATAAACCGCTGATCGCCATACCGACAAAAAGGCAATAACCGATCGGGGGTGTTGCCATGCCAAGCGCTACATTGGTGACGATGATGGTGCCAAAATGGATGGGATCAATGCCGAAAGTGTTGGCAATTGAAATCAACATCGGGCCTAGGACTACCATGATAGCGATCTCGTCCATGACTGCAGCCAATATTAGGAAAGCTACGTTTAGCGCGAGGATCATGACCCACTTTTGCTCGATATTGGCAGAAAGCCATTCCGACAAATGAACCGCGACGCGTTCTTGAGCGATCAAAATTCCAAAGCCTGACGAGAAGACTACGATTGCCATGATAATCGCAGTGATCTTCGTCGAGCGCCATACAAGCTCAGGCAACTCTTTTAAGGTTAAACGCCGCTCGATGAAGAATCCCACGATGAGAGCATAGATGCAACCGACCACGGAGGCCTCAGTTGGCGTAAAGACTCCACCATATATTCCCCCAAGATGATGGTCGGAGCCAGCAGCGCCCAAACACCTTCGCGCAAAGCCGACTTGATTTCCGCCCATGACGCTCTGGGTTCGACTGGGATGTTGTTACGTACGGCGTATAAATAACAGACAATCAACAAGCCGATTGCCATCAAAGCACCCGGTATGATGCCCGCTGTAAAAAGTCGGGCAATGGACTGCTCCGAAATCACCCCCCATATGACGAACGCAATCGAGGGCGGAATTAAGGGTGCCAGTACGCCAGCGGAAACAACTAGCGCAACCGCGAACGGTTTTCCATATCCGCGCTGTGCCATGACCGGGATCATGATCGCGCCAATGGCTGCCGTGGTCGCGGGGGCAGATCCCGAAATAGTCGCAAAGATACCCGCCGACAACACAGTGACGTGTCCCAAGCCCCCTCTAAGGTGACGTACGAAGACGTCGGCAACACGCACCAGCCGAGCCGAAAGGCCGCCCGCCGTCATCAATTCGCCCGCCAGCATGAAGAAGGGTACAGCTAATAAAGAGAACGACTGGCTGCCGGCCATGACCGATTGAGGCAAGAGAATCGGATCAATGCCTGACACATAAAGCGATATTGCAACAACGATCCCAAGCGCAAAGGCGAAGGGCATACCAAGTATGACCCAACCGGCAAATCCGATGGTCAACCACCACATTACGCTACTCATGGGTAGCTCTCCCGCCGATTTGCATATAGACCTGTTCCAAAGCAAACAGAATAAGTAGCACACCGCAGACAGGAGCGCTGACATTGAGCCATACCATGGGATACGCGATAGCCGCGGAGGTCATACCCAGACTCATCTGCGCGTAATCCAACCCGCCAATAGTCAAGTACAGGCCGAATCCCGCAATGGCAAGAGCTATTAGGCCGTTGAGGAGGCGCACAATTGCGCGCGGCAGCAAGTTGTCCCATACCGCCAATCGGGCGTGCGTCGCATTGCGAATGCCTAAGGCGGTGCTCAATAGCACCACCCAGCTAAAGGCAAGTAGTGCTAACTCTTCGCTCCACGCAAGTGGTGAGTTGGCCACATACCGCATCGCCACTTGTAAGGCTAACGCTGCCAACATGAATAGCACCAACCCGACAACAATGCCGCGCAATATCTTGTCGAGCGTATCAAAGATACGAGTGATCACTACTGCCTCCCGTTGGCATACTCGCCGGCCGCTTCTTATTACCGGATGCTGCTCATGGCTTTGTCATAAAGATCTGCGCCGATCTTTTCACGATACTGATCGTGCAGGGGACGAACCGCCTCGCGAAAAGGCTTCATGTCGGCAACCTCATTAACTTGTAGGCCTTGACCTTTAAGGTCTGCCAACAGCGTCTCGGTGTTCTTCTCGTTTAGTTCGCGCTGACGCTTCACCGCTTCCATGGCGGCCTCTCGCACGATGTGCTTGTGGTCATCACTTAACCGGTCGTAAAAGCGGCGAGACATCAATAGCTCGCCAACGGAGTACGTGTGATTTGTGAGGGACAAGTACTTGGTGACGTCAAACAACTTGGCTGCTGACAAGATCCCAACGGTCCCCTCAAGGCCATCGATCGTGCCTTGCTGGACAGCAGTAAAGGTTTCGCCCCAAGCCATAGGAATTGCGGAGCCGCCAAGGGCGTTAAACATGTCGATAAAAAGCGGGCTTTGCATTACACGGTACTTCACACCCTTAACATCGCCTGGCGCAGAGACAGGTTGGGAATTATTGGCCATGTGACGAAATCCACCTTCGAAATAGCCAAGCACAATAATGCCTTTTGACTGCGCTTTCTCTGCAAGTATCTGTCCAACCTCGCCATCCAACAGTTGTCGTCCTTGATCGGCATTTGTGTACATGAATGGAAGGTCGTTCAGCATAAATGCGGGATCCATCTGAGTGAGCACGGAATTCGTGACAATGCTCGCATCAACGGTTCCGAAACGAACCCCTTCAGCCAGCTGACGCTCATCACCTAATTGGCGATTGGGATAAAACTCAACTTTGATTTCACCATTGGAACGTTTCTCCACGGCTTCTTTGAAGGCATTTGCTCCGATCCCGTATGGATCTTGCATACTGTCGGGCGACGCCCAGCCCAGTTTGATCGTCACGGCTGCGCTGGCTGTCATCGCGCATAAAAGCATCAGTGAGGCAAGCGCTGCGCGCCCAAAGGATCTGGCTAGTTTTCTGGTTCTCATGGGTTCTCCTCCAAACATGTGTTACTGCAACGGATGGTGTTAGCAGTTCAAAAAAAATTTAAATTGGGCATAGCTTTCGCCGAGCCGACTAACCATAGGGATTGCGCAGGATCCGACGAAGAAGGCCTGTGCTTTGGCCTGCGGTTAGCCCCTGTAGCATGGGTACGATCGAAAAAATGAGCCCGCACCCTGCTTGTTGGACCAGAGTGCGTGCATTATGGTCTAGATGACGGTCATCTCTTCCGCCCCTTCCCCCCCCCCCTACAGCTCCGCGTACCGTCTGGCCTGGATAATGCAATCATGCGCTATCCCGGCTCGTTGTTTGATATTCAGTGAGGTGGGTGTAGTCGTCCCGAACGGGAGCGAAAATATCCAAGTTAAGGACTGTTTCATTGCCGACCACCTCAATGTAGTGCTCAGTGTGGGATGGCACGCGCAAAACGCTACCGGGTCTGCATCGGTAGACTTTGTCACCCACGTGATAGTTGGCCGTACCTTCCAGTATCAACACTAGCTGCTCAAAGGTATGGCTGTGAGGGTTGACTTCATTACCCGGCTCTATCCAGTTCCATACGCAGATCGCGTTATCCCCTTGGAAGCCGGATCGCTCGACCCCTTCTCGCACGTTTTCACGTACCAGATCCATCCAATTAATGGGATCAACATGTGATTGTTCAGTCATTTTCCCCGTCCCCTACTAGAAAAAGAAACAGCTGTTTCGTAAATAGTATACGAGCCGCGGATGTGAGCAGTCAACGAAATGATACAAAGTAATGGGCCCACCGCGCCAAATTACTAAGAGAACAGAGTTCCGTGTTGCACTTGTCCAGAAGACAAGTTATCTTTATTATGTTGCGAAACGTTTGTTCCGCAGGACGAAAAAGGAGGCGGTATGTTTCAGAGGCCAGGCGTGGCGGTTGGTGTGCTATCCATGATTCCGGACGTGCGCGAAGCGATTCTCAAGCAGTTTCCCAATGCGAAACTGCGCGATGAGATCCAGGTATTGAATGAAGAGGAATTGACAGAGTTTCTGAAGGATTGCGACGCGGCAATCGTGGGGCTTGAGCCCTTGAGCCGTAAGGTCATAGAAGCATTGCCGAACTTGAAGGCTGTGGGAAAGTTTGGCGTGGGATGCAATAACATCGATTTTCCTGCACTGCACGAGCGAGGCATCCCCTTTGGTATGCAGCCGGGCGTAAACCGACTCGCGGTTGCGGAGCTTGCCCTGGGTTTCATGATTAGCGCCTTGCGCTGGATCGGGCCACTTGCATATGACATGCGTAGCGCGAGGCGCCCAAAACAAAGGATTGGACGTCAGCTTACCGGACGTGTAGTGGGCCTGCATGGGTGCGGGCACATCGGCAAAGAGGTTGTACGATTACTTAAGCCCTTTGATTGCCAGATCCTCGCTCACGACATCGTGGACTACCGTGGGTTCTATGAGAAAGAAGGGGTAGAGCCGGTTAGTTTGGATGAACTGGTCGAGCGCTCAGAGGTGCTTTCACTGCACATACCTTTGACGCCTGAGACTGAAAATATCTACGACGATGCGATGTTGGCTCGACTGCGCCCGGACTGCGTGCTCATCAACACATGTCGTGGCGGTATTGTCAATGAGGATGCGCTAAAGCGCGCATTGCAAAGTGGCGAAATCCAAGCCGCCTGCTTTGATGCGTTTGCTGAAGAGCCTCCCACGGACGATGAGCTTGTCGGACTGCCCGGACTGGTTGGTACCCCGCACATCGGAGCTAGCACTATTGAGGCAAGAATCGCTATGGGTTTAGCTGCCCTAAAGGGTTTGACGGAAAACAGTGTCCGCGCACCGGACTTTCAACCTTAAGGCACCAGGAGCTTCGATGAACACCAAAAGTGATTGGTACTTGGGTAAAGCATATACCCCGTGGGATACGGACACTCGTCCACCCGCTGATGCGCTTCCTTCGGGCTCATGTGACTGTGCGGTGCATGTCTATGATTCAACTGGACAAAGTCGACTGGAGGCGGGTCGAAAGTATGACGCGCCGCCGCATTCCAGCTTGGAAGACATGCTTCGCATGCATGAGGTCCTTGGAGTTTCGCGGGCCGTGCTGGTGCAGCCTTCCATCTATGGAACGGATCACCGACTGATGAAAGAAATTTTGAAGGCGCATCCACACAAGTACAGGGGAGTGGCGATTCTTGACGACAGCGTCACTGACAGTGAGCTGGCGCAGCTGGATGAGATCGGTGTTTGCAGTGCTCGCTTCAACCTTCTTTCGGGTCTTGGTGCGCCGTGGGATCCAAAGGCTTTCCAAAGGAATCTAGATCGCGTTCGCGAACTTGGCTGGATCGTGTCGCTACATGCCACTATTCCAGAGCTGTCTAACTTGAGTGATATGCTTCGCCAACTGCGTATGCAGGTGGTATTGGATCATTTAGCTTATTGCACCCCGCAAGACTTAAAGGGGGAGGGGTTTAGCTTAGTTAAAGCGCTTGTTGCACAAGGCAATTGGTGGCTAAAGGTATCGCGCACTGATCAGGTCTCTTCTGCCGGCCCCCCATATGAGGACACCATCGACACGGTTCAAAGGCTTGTCGCGATGAATCCCGAGCGCGTGCTATGGGCAACGGATTGGCCTCATGTTCTATATGACGGGGCGATGCCAAATGATGGTGAACTGGTCGACCTGTTCAGTCGTTACGTGTCCGACCCGGAACAGCGCAAAGCCATTCTCGTAGACAACCCTATCGAGCTTTTTGGGTTTCCACCCGTCGCCGCTTAACTTAGAGAGAACACTTCATGATGCGTCATACTGTTTTTTTCAGCTTCAAACCTGAGGTCTCTGCCGAAGCACGTAACGCGCTTCTAAAGGAGTACACCACATTTCCAGCCCAATTCCTTGCTATGAGAGATTTCACTTTAGGTGCCAATCAAAGCGAGCGAGACGACACATTTGAGTATGCTTTTTCCGTAGAATTCGAAAGTGAAGTCGAATTAAAAGCGTATCTGAATAGTCGTGAGCATGAAGAGCATGTAAGGGATCGCTTCCGCCCTCTAATTCGGAATCGAGCAATTGTCAGCTACGAAGTGGTGCCCGGCAGCGTTACCACCCTTAAGCTCTAACCGTCGATGCCGCCTTGAGACTTGCGAAGAAATTATGAACGCACCACATATCGCCTCTGGAAAACAAGACACCTATAACACGGCAGAAGCACGGCCAGAGGCCGGTGTTAAATCAGTCCATATCGCTTTTGATGTACTCGAGGCTGTCGCAAACAGTCCAAGGGACGTTGGGGTCACGGAGCTGACCGAATTGCTCGGTTCGACAAAAGCGACCATATTTCGACATTTGCAAACGTTAGTGGCGCGGGGATACATCAGCCAAAACCTCCACTCCGCCCGATATAGATTGGGTGTAAAGGCTCAGTTGCTGGGACGCTTATATGAAGAGCGTTTTGATCTGCTCACGGGGGCTGAACCCATTATTCGCAGCTTGCGGGATACGTTGAAGCAAACGATTGCTTTGGGGGTGGTCAGCCCACGTGGCGTTACGATCATGGAAACCATGCTCAGCCAAAATACATTGGAAATTGGCGTGCGCAGAGGCAGTGAAATGGCCTTTCATTCCACCGCACAAGGTAAAGTTGCCTTGGCGTTTTCCCGACAGCCCCTGATGGATACGGTTAAGCAGCAATACCAAACGCGCTATACCGAACACACAATATGTGATCTTCGTGAAATTGAGCTCCAAACCCGGCTGGCTCGCGAGCGGGGATGGGCAACGGCTTCACAAGAAATGGTGCTTGGGATCAATGCTATCGCCGTCCCCATCCTTAATGATACCGGCGATTGCATAGCAACACTGGCGGTGGTGGGCTCCATGCAATTTGTGCGTCCCGTACCTTCGGCGGAACAAGTAAAAGCGCTTCAGCAGGCAGCCAATTTGATTTCGGCTAATCTCGGCTATAGGGGCGAGCCTATTCTTGATGCTCAGGCTTAACTGAAAGAGGCGCTGCATCGGCCTTGGCTAAAGCTTCCCGCTGATATTGATTTCGTATCCAGAAGTGCCGCTATGCTAGCAGTACTTCATTGCGGATTCACACCATAGCTCGTGGGCCATAGAGAAGATCCGTGACCACTAACAATGTAAGCGCGCCGGGAACCACACCTTGGAGGCGATCGAGCTCATAGGTAAGCCTTGCATCACCACACGGATATTGTCGGGCATGGCTCGCCCGCCGTGTGCTTCCCACGCGCGTACTCGGAGCGATCTCACAACTCCTCACAGTTCATCATCGCAGAGTCCCCATATATATTCCCATCTCCCACTAGCCCGGCAAAACTCTATGATTGCCACTTGTCTTATTTCAGATCGACTCGCTCTATGGCTCTAACTAAACCATAGTGTCCTCTTCGGCGTATGTTTTTTGGCCACTTTATGCTTAACGGCACACGGGGGGCATCATCAAACACCGTAGAATCATACTGCTTCAACCGCACAACTCTCGCCAAGCGTGAAGGGGGATACAGGTATGTTTGAGTTAGGCGTAAGCATCAAGCCTGATACCGCCCGACTGCTGACGGTGGACTGGGCGTTCTGATTGACCGTGCAATGGTTGACCGCGTCCTTCAGGAGGAAGTCAGTGAAACCAGTCCTCTAATTGTGAGGTAGTAATCATGTCCACTGGAGAACGAGAATGTTTTTTCGACTGTCGAACGGTCGGCGGATTTGGTATGAACTGCTAGGTGAGCCGGAGGCGCCGGTGGTGTGCCTCACGCACTCTCTTACGGCTGACAGCGGCATGTGGGCCGAACAGGTGCCTGCGTTGTTGCAGTCAGGATATCGCGTGCTGCGAATGGACATCCGCGGACATGGTGCAAGCGAGGCGGTAGCAGGGCCCTATTCGCTGGATGACCTGGCCGATGACGTTGCGGATGTTGTCAATGGCCTGGCACTGGGTGCCGTTCATTATGTTGGTCTGTCGATCGGCGGGATGTTTGGACAGGCGTTTGCGGCCAAGCACCAGCATTTGCTGCGGTCTCTTACCCTGTGCGACACGCTCCCTTCTTCAGCGGCCGGTGCTGTTGATATGTGGAATGAACGCATCGCTGTCGCCAGAGAGGCTGATTCGCTTGCGCCGTTGGCGGACGCGACATTGATTCGCTGGTTTACGGAGGTGTTTCGCTCGGGCTTTCCTCTGAGATATCAGCAGTTCAACGAAAGCATTCTGGCCACGAGCCTGGACGGGTTTGAGGGCTGCGCCCGAGCCATGCAGGATTTTGACTTCTCGAGCGTCTTGCCTGGTTTGCGTACTCCAGCGCTTGTTCTATGCGGGGCAGATGATCCCAGTACTCCCCCGTCCGAGAACAAGCGATTGGCAGCACTGATTCCAGGTGCTCACTATGTAGAGCTGGATGGTTGTCGCCACCTCCCAAATGTTGAAAAACCCAGTGATTTCAACACCACCTTACTTCGGTGGTTGAAGTCGCAAGACTGAGGTGAGTCCAGTCAGTGATGCAGGCTTATGGCACTATGGAAACACGAACGTACACGGAGGCAGAAATGACCGACAAACCTGCAGTTCAAACTTCATATGAAGATGAAGGCCACAAAGGCCGCTTTGTCGCCCGTATCGATGGCATTGATGAAGAGGGCGAGCTGACCATTTCGAAGGTGTCTGATGTGCTGGTCATCGCAGATCACACCTTCGCCCCGGACGCGCTTCGCGGTACAGGCGCGGCATTGGCGCTGGTCAATGCCCTGATAACGGATGCGCGCGCCAAGGGTTATCGCGTCGTGCCGCTATGCCCCTATGTGCGGGCGCAGTCGAAGAAGCATCCCGAGTGGTCCGACGTCATCCAGAATTGAGGTGGCTAGTGCTCTGTCGATTGAGAGGAGGCGGTAGGCGGTTTCATTACACAGCTTGCACCTAAAACCCTTTGGTCAGTTGCACCCACACTCGTGCCGAGGGTCGCTCACCGGCGATGGTCGGCGTAGCACCCACAGGGATGGCAACCTGCACGCGGGCGGCCCATTGATGTGGTCCCGTCCAGTCCAGCGCTAGTCCCGCATCGCTGATGTGCGCCACATTGGCGTCGGTCCCTATCGGGTGTGCATTGCGGCGCACTGCGCCCGTGTCGGCAAAGAGAGTGCCTTGCCACTGGCCTGGCAGGGGTATTGGCAAATCCTGGCGCAGTTCGACGGTAGCCAAGTAGCCCGAGGAGCCGCCCAGCGTTCCGGTCTCGTAACCGCGCACACTATAGGCCCCACCGAGTAGAAACTGCTCGGACGGGTCGAGATTATCTGGGCTGTACTGACCACTTAGGCTTGCATACAGGCGTGTGGTCCGGGTAAGGGTTTGCAGACGAGCCAGCGTGGCATTCCAGCGCGTGTACGAGCCAGCCGTTTTTACTGAATTCGCATCGGCTGTTTGCGCCTGCAAGTTGTCGAGGCGTAGCTGCCCGGGCGTGAAGCTAGCGCTCGCCAAAGTGATGCCGCCCCCCCCGAGCCCATCGCGTCGCGTCGCGTCCAGACCGAAGGTGGCGCTGTC
The DNA here is from genome assembly GCF_004022565.1 of Pollutimonas thiosulfatoxidans. Classification (NCBI taxonomy): domain Bacteria; kingdom Pseudomonadati; phylum Pseudomonadota; class Betaproteobacteria; order Burkholderiales; family Alcaligenaceae; genus Pollutimonas; species Pollutimonas thiosulfatoxidans. Next base: position 2,181,391 of record NZ_CP022987.1, on the reverse strand, counting down.
GCTGTGGCGTTGGCTGACAAGGGCTGCGACATCAATTCGGTCATCGAGCGTCTTGCGATTGAACTGCACGCGCCCGGTAATATTCACATTAGGACTACGGATAAAGGGCTGCGAGAGCCAGGCGCTCGCCACGCTAGCCGTGCCGTGGGCCTCCAACGCCCCCAGCCCGCCCGCCAAGCGGTAGGTCAGCGCTGAGTATGCTGCGCCCAATCGAGTGCCGGAACCGCCAAGAGGCAATTGGTAGGCGAGGCGTCCGTAGGTCAGACCCTTGCCCGAAGACAAGACGTTCGCACTTAGAAGATCGCCTCGCTTCAGTGGGCTATGGATATCCAGGTTCGCTCCCAGGCGTGCGCGCCCAGTGTAGCGATTGCCCAGGCCGTCGGCGGTGGCGCTGCCCGTCACAAGGGGCCCGGCCTCCGCTCGCACGGCGAGATCGGCTGTGCCCACTGCCGCTCCAGGGCTCAAGGTTGCGTGGGGTTTGACGCCTGGCAAGTCGCCCAGCAGCAGCAGGCGAGAGTCGAGCTGTTCCTGCGTGATCATATCACCGGGCCGCAAAGGCGCTAGTACCGCCGCGATGGGGCCATCGCTGACCCGGCTGTGGTTGATGAGATCAACCTTTCCGTAACGGGCCTCAAGCACCGCGATCTCAACGGTTGCGTTTTCAAGAGTCTGGGGCGGAAGATAGGCGCGGGCAAGCGGGTAGCCGTGGGTGTGGTAATAATCGGTGATGATCTGGGCCAGCGCGTTTAATTGTCCAATCGTCTGGTTGCGACCTTCGCCTTGGGCCACGAGAGCGTGCAGCGTCGGGGTGTCAAAGCTGGTGTTGCCGCTGACTGTGATATGCCTAATCCAGATCGGGGTGGCGTCCGAGGTGGCTGGCGCAGCTTGCGGTTCGATAGTCAGGTCCGGCTCCGCGCTCGGAGCGGCCTCGGGCGCAGAGGGCTGCACCTCTTGCAGGATAGCCCCGCTGCCCGGATAGACTTGCGCAAGAGCCGCCTGGGGCGAGGCCACGAAGGCGAATCCTGCTAGCGTCAGGCCCACGGAATAAATGTGTGCTTTTCTCATGGGAGGCGAACACCGGATCCAACGACGGTGAACAAGTCGGACGCGACAGCATCCGTTTCATTTGGCAATGTGAATCCCCAGTGGTCGGTAGCGGGCTCCCCGGAGTCCGGCTGAGAAAAATCTTGGGTCAGTCCAGCGATGGTCATTTTGACGTTGATAGGCAAGCTCTCTACTGGCAAGCTCTCTGTCGGAACGACCTCTGGTGGCACCGTGACGGGGTTGATCGTCAAGCTGCCCGGGGTGAAAGCAATGTCGTAGCCCAGTTGGCCGGAGTGCGGGCCGCGATCCAACGCGTAGGTGCCGAGCTCGATAGCAGGGGCGCTCGTATTGGCGTTGCCGATGAATAAACCTGTATTGACACCGGCCGACTGGAGCCAGAAGTTCGGCGTAAGCGCGCCGAAGGTATAAGCGTTGCTGCCTGCGTAGGCGGCGCCAGTGTAGGTGGTGGCTACATTATTGGCGGTGACCGCCAGGTCGGTCATGAACGCACGCAGCAGCGGTGCAGTATGGCCTTCGTAAATGCGCCAGGCTGCCGTGCTGCCGCCGGTGGTGGCGATATCCCACCCGGCGAAGCTGCTTGCGTTCAGCATTTCGGCAGAGCTGAGGCCAAAGCTGTCGGCGCTGCCGGTGCTGTGGTTTTGGCCCGTGGTTTCCCTGTTCCAGTAGCTGGAGCTGACGGTGCCGCCGTCCTGTCTGCCCACTAGGCCGCCAGTGGATCCACCGGCGTTGGGGCCATTGACGGCGCCAGTGGCATAGCTTTGGCTTATCGAACCACTGTATTGGACGCCCACCAGGCCGCCGACATTTATGGCATTGCCGGTCACCTGACCGGTAGCGTAGCTATTGCTGATGGTAGCGTTGCTGGACGCCACCAGGCCTCCGGCGTCATTGACGTCGCTACTTACGTTGCCCGTTGCATAGCTGTTGCTGATGCTGCTAGTGTCTACGCTAGCCCCCACCAGGCCACCAGCGGCGCTGCCGCGACCGATGACTTGGCCGGTGGCGTAACTATTACTGACGCTGCCGCTGTTGACATTGCCTCCCAAGAGGCCACCGGTGTACCAGTCGGTACCGGTCACTTGGCCGGTAGCGTAGGTGTTATTGATGCTGCCCAAGTTGTACCCCACCAAGCCGCCGGTACCGAAGTCGCCAGTGACCGTGACGGCGGCGTAGCTGTTGCTGATGCTGCCCATGTTCGCCCCCACCAGGCCACCGGTGTATTGCCCGCCGATTACCTGACCGGTGGCATAACTGTTACTCACGTCACCGCCGAATTTGTACCCTACCAGGCCACCGACCAGGTCGTTACCGGTAATATTGACACTGCTCAGGCCGACGTTGCGGATCACTGGGTCAACGGTAGAACCAAACAAGCCGACTCGGTCAAGCGCCGGCCGGTTAATGATCACCCCGCTGATCGTGTGACCGAGGCCATCGAAGACGCCGGTGAAAGACGTGGTGCTATTGCCGATCGGATCAAAGCCTGCGCCGCTATTCCAACCGTTGGTAGCGCTGGCGTCGATATCGCTACCTAACGCGTAGTAGCCCGCAAGATTGGCCGAGGCGGCCATACCCTGCAAGGTGGCCGCTCCGCCTGTCACATCGCCTTCTACTCCCAGACTATTGAGGACGGTGTAGCCATTACCATTGATGGTCAGGAATCCCGTACCCGAGCGGCCTGCGAAATCCACGCGTCCCGTACCCGGCATGACGTTCACTGTGCCGCCCGTCACGCCTGCATCAGCGCCATTGGTAGTAGCGGCATTAAGCGCAAGGCCGGCGGTACCGCTGGCAGTCATGACGGCGTTGATGTTGATGTTGTTGGCAGCGATTATGGTAAGCGTGTTGGCGTTCCAGCTTACCGCGTCATTTACGTTAATGTTGCCGCTGCCGGCCGTGCCACCCGCGCTCGACATCAGCGTGATGTTATTGCCGCCCAAGTGGGTGCTTAGCGTGCTGCCTGTGATATCGCCGCCGCTGGCGGCGATGGTGTAATCTTGCGGATCGATCAGCCACGTACCGGTCTGGCCATGGGCCGCATGGGTTGTGATGCGGGCGTCATCGGCGACGCGAACAACAGCGCCCGATGTTTCAATAAAGCCGCCGCCCGCCGCTCCTTCGGGTGAGGACGCATCCAGCGTGCCGCCTACTTCCGTTGTGCCTGCAGCCATCCCCGCCAATAACACGATCCGACCATTGTGATTCGCCACGGTCTGCGCCTGGACCACTCCGGTGTTATTCACCACGCTGGCCAGCAGGCTGTTCTTGGCCCCCGCGCTCATCAGCACCTGGCCACCATCTGCCACGATCAGTTGTTTGTTTTCGGCCAGCGCGGCAAGCGTGCTTTGATCGACCTGCATTGAGAGCAGGTGGTTGGCATCGAAGCTGAGGCTTACCGCGCTTCCTGCCCCCAATGCTGCTGTGCCGCCGGGCGTGCTGATGGTGCCCTGGTTCGATACCAAGCGGCCCAGCAGCACCACATAGCCGCCAGGCGCCGCCGTAATTGTCCCGTGATTGACAATGGTGCCCACGCCGCTGCCCGTGAAGTGGCGGGTGGCGGCAGTCAGATCACTGTCGCTGATATTCAAGGTGGACGCCACCAGCCCGCCCACATTTACCTGGGCGCCGGCTCCAAACACAATGCCGTTGGGGTTGATAAGAAATACCTGACCGTTCGCGTTCAGGCTTCCCAGAATTTGGCTTGCGCTTGCATCGGCAATGCGGTTCACGGCAATGGCTGCGCTATTGGGCTGCACGAAATTCACCGACTCGTGGGCACCCACGTTGAAGCTTTGCCAATTCAAAGAGAGATTCTGGCTGGTCTGGTTAACCGTCGTATTGCCGCCCGCCTGGCTGATGACGCCCGAGCCCGCTGCGACCTGCCCACCGGTAGGCGCGGCGTATGCGGGCAGTGCCGGGAACATGATGCTTGCGAGAAATAGGCTGCCTAAGAGCCCGTATGAGAATTCACTGACCGCTGGCCGCGAACGCCGGGTGTAAAGAGCACTACTTGCTTGCATGGGGCCACGCCTGTTTGGTTTTTTGGGTCCCAAGCAAGCAAGGATAAGTTTGCTTACACAGGGTAAGGCAGTGTAATCGCGTGATTTATCTCGCACAAGAAAAAATTTCAGGGCCTGCGGTGCGAGCACCGACCACATGACTGAGGTAGGCAACCGCACCCGGTATCATGAGTGCATACCTCATCCATCAATACATTGGGAGCTCCGACCATGAAAGCTTACGAACTACACGCCGCTAAAAACGGCCTCTCACTTACATTCAATGACAAGCGTGCCCAGCCCGAGCCCGGGCATGGCGAGGTGTTGATACGCGTCCATGCTGTATCTCTGAATTTCCGGGACCTCCTGATCGCGGATGGCAGTTATGGCAGGGGCACCAAAGCCAATGTCATTCCTGTGTCGGATGGCGCGGGCGAAATCAGTGCAGTCGGTCCCGGTGTCACGTCGCTGCGGGTCGGCGACCGGGTCGTCGGCGCATTTTTCCCTGACTGGACAGCCGGCGACATCACCGAAGCGGCAGTATCGTCATCGCTCGGTGGGTCGGTGGATGGCATGCTGTCGCAGTATGTAGTGTTGCCAGAGCGCGCTGCTCTGAAGTTTGCCGACCATCTGAGCTATGAAGAGGCCGCCACGCTGCCATGTGCCGCGCTTACTGCTTGGCAGGCCCTGGTGGATATCGGCAGGGTCAACGCCGGACAAACCGTTCTGCTTCAAGGCACGGGCGGTGTCTCGATATTCGCGTTGCAGTTCGCCCAGGCCATGGGCGCCACGGTCATTCAAACTTCCAGCAGCAACGACAAACTCGAGCGTGTGCGCCAGATGGGCGCCCGCCACACCATCAACTATCGGGACACGCCAGAATGGTCGCAAGAAGTCAGGCGTCTGACCGACGGTCGCGGTGTTGATCTGGTGGTCGAAGTCGGCGGAGCCGGGACACTCGAGCAATCCTTGCAAGCTGTGCGCGTGGGCGGGACCGTTGCCACGATCGGCCTGGTCTCCGGGGTCGGAGACATCAACCCTCTGCCGCTGATTTCGCGGGCTATACGCCTGAATGGCGTCTACGTTGGCAGTCATGCCATGTTTGCCGCGATGAATAAAGCTATCTCGGCTCATCAGATCAAACCCATCATGGATCGTGCGTTCAGTTTTGAGCAGGCGGCCGACGCCTATGCATGGCTGCGTAGCGGCTCCCATTTCGGGAAGGTTGTCATTACCATTAAAAACTGACATCGAGGCTTCACTGAACAGCTTCGCCCGCCATGTTGAGGCCAGTCAGGATGACGCATGAAGCTTGATGTGCAGCAAACGAACCTGCTCAGCAAGTTCGTCATCTGGCCCATCAACGACGGTATCCCGAATAACCTCGCCGATAGGTAAGGCCCGCACCTGCCCAGGGCGTACCCCCAAGGCTGAAAGCCAATCGCTTAGTTGTTCGGACGAGCTGGCATACACGATTCTGCCCAGCCCGACCCAACCGTGGGCGGCCGCACACATCGGACAATGTTCGCCAGAGGTGTAGACCGTTGCCCGCGATCGTTCTTCAGGGCTCATGTTGTGCGCGGCCCACTTTGCTATTGCAAATTCCGGATGCTGGGTGTGGTCGCCGCCCGCAACGCGGTTGCGGTCTTCAAACAAAACCTCGCCGTTAGAGGACACCAACACCGAACCAAAGGGTTCGTCGCCAGCATCCAGTGCGGCTGCCGCCAGCTCGACGCAGCGTCGCAGATGTACGCGATCTTGTTCAGTGATCATCGACTTGTCTCCTTGGTATCGCGTTATCACGCGGTGCTTTCATCCGTTGCGACAGACCGCCTCGATATTGTTGCCGTCCGGGTCAAGAACGAACGCTGCATAGTAGCCCGGCGGATAACCTTTGGCGGTGTCACGTAACCCAGGCAAGCCGTTATCGATGCCGCCGGCTCAACCCAAACAGGGCGATGCCCGGGATGTTGACGCTTTGAACGAGTATCTGCATGCCTATCTTAGCGCTCCGCAACTGCAATGCGACAGCGAAGGAAAGCTGATGTTGACTCGTACGGCGCGTGGTGATGCCATTGTATCCATGCTCGGTGCGGTGGCCGAGGCAGTGGCGCAACTATTGGTGGAAGGGGATTTCACTTTGATCAAGCAGTGCGAGCACCCGGACTGCATACTGTGGTTCTACGATCGCACGAAGGCGCGTAAGCGCTGGTGGTGCAGCATGGCCTTGTGCGGCAATCGTCACAAGGCGGCGCAGTTCAGGAAGAGAAGCCGCGCCGCGGTTTGAGTTTGCTGCTACTTCTTCAAATCGGCGAAGCTCACAATTTCCTTAAACTTGGCTGATTCCTTCGCCAGGAAATCGTTTACGTCTTCTGTTCCGTTGAAGGGGCGCGAGCCCGCATCCTCAAGGCGTTTGCGTACTTCAGGATCCGACAAACCCGCACGTAGCGCTGCTTGCAGCTTGGCAATGACGTCATCAGGCGTCCCTTTGGGTGCAGCAAAGGTATACCAGTTGCCCATGTTGAACCCTTTTAATGAGTCGTGCTCGGCCAGAGCGGGGATATCTGGCGTGCTTGCCGAGCGCTCCAGTTCCGTAGTGCCAACTGCGATCAGGCGCCCATCTTTAATGTGCGGCAACGCCGAAGACAGCACAACAATACCAAGCTCTATCTGGCCGCCAAGCAAATCGGTGGTCAGTGGAGCCGCGCCACGGTAGGGCACGTGCAGCATGGCAATATCGGCGCTGTGATTGATCAGTTCGCCTACGAGATGAAAAGAGGTGCCAATGCCGGATGTTCCGTACGCAAGCGATTCTGGGCTTTCCTTGGCTTTACGTACAAAGTCGTCAATGGTCTTGATATTGCTCTTCGGATTGGCAACCAGCACCAAGGGCTGGCTATTGATCAAGCCGATGTGAGTAAGATCGTTGATGCCGTCGTACTTCAGGCTGGGGTTGGTGAGGGTATTGATGGCGATTTCATTGTTGGCCCCGACCAGTAGTGTGTAGCCATCAGGTTGAGCCGACACAACTCGTTGCGCACCTATGCTCCCACCCGCACCGCCAACGTTCTCGACCACGACGGCGGTGTTCAACTGCTTGGAAAGCATGTCGGCAACAATACGGCCCGTGATGTCGCCGCTGCCGCCTGGTGGGTAGCCCACAATAATCTTGATGGGCTGTTTTGGATAGTCGCTGCTTTGAGCGTTCGCCGGCGCGGCAAGCATGCATGCCACGGATGCGGCTGCAACAAGAAGCTTGCGCCGTAGATTGGTGGTGGAACTGCGTCGGATCATTATGTTGTTCTCCTGTTAGTCTGCTGTAATTGAATTGACCAATGAACGAGGCCTCTCGTCCACATGCAGATTGAATATGTCTGGCCTGGCGCTATTGCCGGCCACGTCCAGATCGAACTTCGCCCGCGTCAGTGCGCCCAGGTCTATTTGGGCGGTATGGATCAGATCCTCGCCGAACACCGGGGCACTTAACACATTGCCCAGCGGGTCGATAATGCAGCTTCCTCCGCGCGCCAGAATGGTCTCGCCGGGTACTTCCTCGTCCAGCGGGTAATCCTTGGGGAAGTCCGAGCGCTGACCATACTGGCAGGCCGAAAGCACATAGCAGCGGCCTTCCCGGGCGATGTGGCGCATGGTGGGTAGCCAGGTTTCGCGGTGATCCGCTGTGGGTACGCAATACAGCGAGATACCCTTCGAATACATGGTGAGGCGCAGCATGGGCATGTAGTTTTCCCAGCAGATGACTGCGCCAATGCGGCCTAGCGGCGTATCAAATACAGGCAGCGTGGAGCCGTCGCCGAATCCCCATACCAGGCGTTCGGTACCGGTGGGCATCAACTTGCGATGCTTGCCAAGCAGGGTGCCGTCGGGGCCAAAGAACAGGACAACACAAAAAAGTGTGCCCAGCTCACGCTCGATGGCGCCAGTCACCAGGTAGACGTCATTCTCCAGCGCGGCCTGTCCGATTCGGTGAGTCGCCTCGCCAGGCACATCGATGGCGCCGTCGTAATACATCTGAAAGGCCTCGCGGCCCGCCGGGGTGCAACTGCCCATGACGGAACCGAAGCCCAGCCCCTTGGCATGTCCGCCTACGAAAGCTTCGGGAAAAACCACGAGCTTCGCGCCTTCGCTGGCAGCCCTGTGGGTATATTCCTTGAGGCGGTCTATCGTTTTCCATGGATCGAAGGCGACGGAAGCCGTCTGAATGACCGACGCTTTGAATGATGTGTGTTGCATCTCATTTGCTCCTTGTCGCGGCGTTGCCGATAGCTTCCATGGGCTGTGTAACCGGGCGGACCGAAATCTGAGGGCTCTCGGTGACCTCCAGTTGGAAAATATCCGCGCGGGCATAGTGTCCGACCACATCGAAGTCATACTTGCCGCGAGCCACCTTGGCCATGTCGATTTCTGCCGTCAGCACGCACTCTTCTTCGTATTTAGGTTCGGCCAGCACCACGCCCAGGGGGTCGACAATGCAACTGCCGCCACGTATTAGAAGTTCATCGGGGCGAGATTCGTTCACTATCGGGTAGCTATCGGGCAAGTCCGAACGCCGCAACACTTGGCATGCCGACAGCACGAAGCTTCTACCTTCCATAGCGACAGTGCGCATGGAGCATGGCCAAACATCGCTGTCATCGGTGGTGGGTGCGCAATACAGATTCATGTTCTTCGAGTACATCGCCATCCGCAGCGGCGGCATGTAGTTCTCGCAGCCCATGATGGCGCCAATATCGCCCAGCGGCGTGGGGAACACGACAATGCCGCTACCGTCCCCGCGTCCCCATACATAGCGCTCCACGCCCACGCTGTTCAGCTTGCGGCGGCAACCCAGCAACACGCCTTCCGGGGAGAAAAATAAGGTGCTCGAATACAAGGTGCCTGCGGCACGCTCGACCACACCTATTACCAGGTGGCAGTTGTTCTCTTTGGCGATCTCGCCCAGTTCCGACACTTCCGGACCAGGGACTTCGACGGCGGCACGATGGAGTCGTGCGAACAGCTCGCGACCTTCCGGCGTACGCAGGCCTATCTTTGTGCCAAAGTCGACGCCGTAGGGATACGAGCCCACGAACGCCTCAGGAAACACCACGAGCTGTGCCTTCTGATCACGCGCGGACGCTGTCCACATCGCTACTTTTCTCAAGGTGGCCGGTGTGTCAAACCCGCAAGGCGCGGCTTGAACTACAGCCGCAATATACGGGGGCGGGGTGCTAGTGCTATTCATTCAGTCTCTCCAAGGCCGGTTTCAGCCTGCATAAATCCAAGAGGTACATATACATCGCCTGCCATCAGTCGCCTTGCGGTTCTGAGCAGTTTGGCCGAGGTCACAACCTGGCTACCATCGCTTGATGTCTGCACAGTGGCCTCGACCTTTAACTTACCCGATGGATGCTCAATGCAAACAACAGGGTTGGCTGGTTGCTGTTTGACCAACTCGTGAACCACCGTGCCCTCGACTGCTGCCGCCGCAGCAAGGCAGACCGCACCGGTTACCGCAAACGAGGTGTGGCAGGTGTAGGGCATGAAGTACCTGCCGGCAATGCTTCCCTCTGCAGTTTGAGGCGGTGCTACCAGAGTGAGTTTCGGCATCTCGGACTTGGCGACCTCACCCAAGCCCATGGCCCGGCCGCCCGCTTGCCGAAGCAGCTCGACCCTGTCCAACAAGCCTTGATCGGCATTGATCTGCTCAGCGCTTTCAAAGCCGCTCAAGCCAAAGTCCGATGCGCGCGCGAGAATCATGGGTACGGCCGCATCCACGCAACTTACCTCAATGCCATTGAGGATCTCGCGCTCTTTCCCGGTAGGTAGAAGTTTGCCTGTTTTGGAACCTTGCACAGCCTTAAAGTCCAGCCACACAGCCGCAGCATTTCCCGCGACGCCGTCGATCGCTGCATCGCCTTCATAAAGCGCGCGTCCCTGCGAAGTGCGGATGCTGGCATGGATTATTTTTTCAGTGTTGACGTTGTAGATACGTACCTGCGTTTGAGAGTCAGTGGCAGGTACCAAGCCGGTATCGATGGCAAATGGACCGACGGCTGCCAGCATGTTTCCGCAGTTGACCGAGTAGTCTATGGTGTTCTTGTGTACGCATATCTGGCCGAACAGGTAATCGACGTCTGCATCGGCACGCTCGCTGCGCGAGATGATGGCTATCTTGTTCGTCAATGAGTCGATTCCGCCTATGCCATCGACTCTACGCGGTTCCAATGCCCCCATCAGCCTGAGCAGCAGTTGATCGCGCTGCACACCAGGTTTGGGCAGGTCGTGTTCCAGGAAGAATGGGCCCTTCGAAGTGCCTCCTCGCATCACCACACAGGGAACTACATACTGATCAGCTATTTGCTGCATACAAACCTCGGTGCCTACACACAGTACAAAACGTTGTGCCTTGTTACGACATCATCATGCCGAAGCGGCGAGGTGCAGGCAAACGACTTTTTGGAAAGCGGGCCGCGACCGAATTTCATCTTGCCTTTGCGCATCCGGGGTTAGAGTAGCTATCCAAAGCTTATGGATGGAAGGTATTCCCCAGATGGATAAGGGCCCCGTACTCGTGCAAGCAAAACCATTGCTGGCGGATCGCCTGCGCAGTTTCAATCATGGCATCAAGGCGGCGGAGCCCGACCTCCAAGCCTGGGCTTGGACGGCCGCCGAAGTGGAAAATGTGCCCGGCAGACAGATTTCTGGCGTGGCACCTCCGCTGAAAGATCTGCTCTTTGGCGTCAAAGATATTATTGACGTCGCCGGCATGCCGACAAAAAATGGCTGTCGCGCGTATGAGCAGGCAGAGCTGAAGCAGGCCGATGCTGCATGTGTGGCGATGCTGCGTGATGCCGGTGCTATCCCAATTGGCAAGACGGTTACTGCTGAACTGGCCTATGCAGAGCCTGGCCCTACTCGCAACCCCTGGAATACAGAGCACACACCTGGTGGCTCTTCAAGCGGTTCGGCCGCAGCAGTAGCCGCTGGCATGGTGCCTTTTGCCCTTGGCACCCAAACGGGCGGATCGATAATCAGGCCGGCCGCATATTGCGGCGTTGTAGGGTTCAAGGCATCCCGCGGGGCAGTGAGCTTAAGCGGCGTCAAATCAATCAGTGAAAGCTTTGACAGCTTGGGTTGGTTCACTCGATCGGTTGACGAGGCGATCACTGTAGGACACGTACTGCTGCCCAATGAGGCATGCTCCGCTGGTGCCACGGCTAACCTCAAGCTCGGTGTACTGACGCAGCTTGGACCGGCTGATATCGACCCAGAGTCCATTGAGTCGCTTTCCGGTGTGGCTCAGATTTTAAGCGTAGCGGGCTATCGCATTGAGCCGGCGCGCTTGCCCATAGACCTGGAACAAGTACATTTTTTGCACCGCAAGATCATGACGCACGAGATGTATCGCAATTTCGCCTACGAGCGTTTGCAGTTCAAGGATAAGCTTGGCAAGGCGACGCTTTCAGCACTGGACGAGGGCGCGGCCGTATCGACGACAGAGTATGTGCATTGCCTAAGCCGGCTTAGGCAGCTTACCGTGCGCGCAACCGATGAGCTTTTGAAGTTCGATGCCATACTTACCTACAGCGCGCCTGGCCCGGCTCCTTTGGGTCTGAATCGCACTGGCAACTCATCGTGTAATCGTGTCTGGTCCGCTTTGGGCAGCCCAGCGCTGCACTTGCCCACGGGCCTGACCCATCGCGGCCTTCCTATCGGTGTGCAACTTGTCACTACGCCGTGGAACGATATGCGCTTGCTGGAGATCGGTCTGCGCTTGCACAGGGCGCTTAACTGGCAACCGGAGTGGCCGCAACCGCTTGCGACTGCAGCCAGTTAAAGGTATGTAGCACGGCTGGGCTGTTAACGAGAGAAGCGTCGTGACACAGAACTAGCTTGAAGGACGCGGATGCTTCTTGCAGCGGAAGAGCACGTACGCCACGAACAGGGCGGCGATCAAGGGTAATCCTCGGTAATACTGCGACCAGTTCGCCGCTACGTACCATCTCGATGGTTGCATCAAAGCTATATACCGAAGCGCTGACATCCAGCACGGGGGCTTCGGACAATTGCACCGGTGAGAAATCCAGCAGGGCGCTACCCTTGGGTCTGCCGACATTCGGATACTCGAGCACATCCTGGTAACGTACTGATTCTTTAGACGCCAACGGATGAGTATCGGAGACCGCGACAATCAAATCGCTGCTTCTGTACGGCACGGAAGTCACGCCGCCATGCGCAGCCGACTCAGCGCAAACACCGATATCGATGTGTCCGGCCAATACGTCTGCAACCACATCCGCGCTGATTCTCTCGATCAGTCGAACCGTAATCCCCGGGTGCTGACGTTGAAACTGCATCAGCTCGGCATTCAGCCCCAAAAGGAATGCCGTTGTATTGGCCGCGACCCGTACCTCACCGGTTTCCCCGGTCATGGTTTGCGCGATATCGCGTGAGAGCTGAGAGACCCTGCCTAAGACGTCATCGGCGCAGCGAACCATGGCAGCGCCAGCGGGGGTGAGCTTGACCCCCTCTGGCGTTCTTATGGCAAGACGGGCATTCACGCGGGATTCAAGCTCTAGTATCCGCTTGCTTACTGCGGACGGCGTCATATTCATCAGGTCGGCAGTCTTAACGAAGCTGCCCGTATCTGCGATAACGGAAAGTAGCTGCATACTGCGTAGGTCGAATCTATACATTGGTTAAGCCGGAAAGAGAATAAGACGACAGTGCCCGCAAGCCCATCAGGCGTTCGCGCTGGCGTTCTCCAGCAACGCGAGGTCAGCCGGCGTAAGAACAAGCTGCGTAGCCCGAATCAGGCTATCGACCTGTTCGACACTGGTGGCACTGGCAATGGGTGCCGTCACGCCTTCGCGGGTCATTACCCAAGCCAGGGCAACTTCGGCCGGCTGAGCGTTATGCACTTTCGCGACCGCGTCCAGCGCAGCAAGAATCCGCATGCCACGTGCGTCAAGATACTTCTCTATGCCGCCGCCCCTTACGCTTTTGCCCAGATCGCCCTTGCTGCGATACTTGCCACTGAGGAAACCGGACGCCAGGCTGTAGTAGCTGATGACCCCAAAGTTCTGGTTCAGTGCCATGTCGCGCAGTTCGTCTTCGAAGCCGGCCCGATCATATAGATTGTATTCGGGCTGCAATACATCGTAGCGCGGCAGCCCGGCGTCAGCAGCGACAGCCAGCGCCTCGCGCAGTTGCGCTGTACTGTGGTTAGAGGCGCCGATGGCGCGCACCTTGCCTTGCTGGATCAGCGTCTCATAGGCGCGCAAGGTTTCTTCGACCGGTGTTTGCTCATCGGGGTAATGACTGAAATACAGATCGATATGATCGGTCTGCAAGCGCCGCAATGAGTCTTCTGCGGCGCTGATTATGCGCTTGGCCGACAGGCCGCTACGATCCGGTCCCAAGGGGGCGCCAACCTTGGTAATAAGCACGATCTTCTCGCGGCGCGACGCATCTGCCTTCAGCCATTGCCCGATAATGGTCTCGGACTCGCCGCCCTGGTTGCCCGGCACCCAGGTTGAATACATGTCGGCAGTGTCAATGGCGTTAAGGCCTGCGCCAATAAAGCGGTCCAGTAAATTGAAAGACGTGTCCGTGTCTACTGTCCACCCGAATACATTGCAGCCGAAAACCAGGGGAGCGATCTGCAGGTCGGTCCTGCCCAACTTGCGTTTACCAACATTGGTACGTAGGTTCATGGTCGTTCTCGCTGATAAATATGGAATGAGCTACATTTAACATGAATCCCTGTCACTCAACTTTGCGGTTACGCCGAAGGAACATGCGATGAGCAAGATGCCAGTGCTATTTGTTGGACATGGCAGTCCCATGAATACGCTTGAATCCAATGACTTTACCAACGCATGGAAGGTTTTTGGCCAGCAGTTGCCGCGGCCACGGGCGCTGCTCGTGATATCGGCACATTGGTACTTTGGCGCGACTGCGGTAACAGCCATGGCGCGTCCCAGGACCATTCACGATTTTTATGGGTTTCCGCAGCAATTGTTTGATTTCGATTATCCGGCGCAGGGTGATCCGGATCTTGCTCGCGAGATCACCGAAGTCGTAAAGCCGCAGTGGGTGGGCCTGGATCGCGACCAATGGGGGCTGGACCATGGCACCTGGTCAGTGTTGGCGCATATCTATCCCGACGCCGACATACCGGTGGTGCAGCTTTCGCTTAACGCCCTCAGGCCCTTGGACTACCACCTTGATCTGGCGGCCAAACTTGATGCCTTAAGAAACAACGGGGTGATGATAATCGCCAGCGGCAATGTGGTGCACAACTTGCAGCGCCTGCAATGGGATCGCCAGGATTTTGCCTACGATTGGGCTGAACGCTTTGATGATGCGGTGGTCGAGCAGCTAGCGCAAGACCCCGGTGAAATCCTTCGTCTTACGGAGCACCCCGACTATAGCCTTGCGGTTCCGACACCGGACCACTTCATTCCCCTGCTTTATGTCGCCGGACTGGCCACTGCAGAAGGCAGCAAGCCCGAGGCCTTGCTGCGCGGTTATTCCATGGGCGGCATTTCGATGACCTGCTATGGGCTGGGCACCCAACTGGAATCGGGCAAGCAGGGCAGCTGTGCCGCCCGGATCCCGCAAGGTATGCCGCCCGATCAGACCAATACGTGAAGATAGACGCTGATTATTTAGGGCCGAAGAGTTTCCGTAGCTCGGCGGCGTATTTGGGGCTGGCCTGATCGATGGCTTTCCATGCACTTTCATTGGCCTGGGCAACGAACTTCTCGGCCTCGTCAGGTGGCAGGGCAATGATTTCGATGCCCGCTTCGGTCAGTTGTTTCTTTTCTTGCTCTGCCAGCGTTTGGTCTTCCGCGTACTTGGTTTCAAGCTGCGGACCTGGTCGTCCAGGAAGGCGCGTTGCTTGTCATCAAGCTTCGAGTAGGCGTTCTGATTCATGTATAGGCCGACCTCGACGTTGTAGAAACCGGGGTCAACGCGATACTTGGTCTTTTCCTGCCGGCCCAGGTCGAAGATGCCGACGCTAGGCCATCCATAGCCATCGACCACGCCACGTTCAAGCGCGGTATAGACTTCGCCGGGCCGCATTTGCAGAGGCAGGGCGCCCAGCGACTGAAAGAACGAGCGATACACGGGCACGCTGCGCAGCTTCATCTCTTCAAAGGAATTGTTGTCGGGTTTTTTGTTGGTGTAGATGTGGTATTTCAGGCCGTCGTGCACGCGGCCCAGCCATACGATGTTGGCTTTTTCCCGATGGATCTTGTTCCGCCTCCAGGCCTGACAGAAAACAACGCAGCAGGTAGTCCAGCTGCGCGCGCTGCTCGTCGTTCAGGACCGCAATGAAGACGGCCGGAGGCGAGCAGTGATGAAGCCGTGGCATCAGCTAACTGGAGTTGAAAGGATACGCTTGAGGGTCGTAGAGAATTCCCCAAGAGCAGGATTAACACTCCGTCCCTTCTTTGTAATCTGATAAAAGTCCAAGCTGATGCGGGGCCCGGTCAACTCTGCGAAGCTCACCTTGTACCGCCCCCCTAGCCGGGCAAATGAGGGAACGATCGCCCATCCGAAGGCGGCTTCAACCATTGCAAGAAGGGTATTGAAGTTGTTGACGCAAGGTCGCTCTTCATTAGCCTGGCCGATCCGTCCCAACTGCTCATCAATAACCCGTTGAACTGGATTGTCTACTGCAAGCGCTACTAGCTTAGCGCCTTTCAATTTTTTCCACGAAACGCTCGTTGGCAGCTTCTCTTCCTCGGGTGCGGCAAGAAGCAAGGGCAGCTTTAGGAGCGGAACCCGATCTATTCCAACAGCAGCACCAAGAAAGACGCCGAACCCTGCATCGACATGGCCGGCATCAACCTGGCCCTGTATCTCCGACCTATCCAGATCACGGATATTGACGGAAACATAGGGGTGGGTGACCGCGAAAGCGCGAATTGCACCGGGCAGTACGGTGGAAGACAGCATGGGAGTGGTGGCAACGGTAAGAGTACGACGCTCCGCGGAGCCGATGTTGTCCAGGATTGCGGAGGCTCCGTCGAGGGACTGCAGAACTTGCGTTGCGATCGGCAGAAGGGCTGCACCCGAAGCCGTCAGAGTGACCGTTCGCGTGGTCCTGTCGAACAGTCGTTGCCCAACTTGTGTTTCAAGCTCCCGTACGATTCCGCTCAGCCCCGCTTGAGTCATGTGGATCTGTTGAGCCGCGCGAGTAAAGCTGCCTAAGCGTGCCACGGCGGTGAAGGCGCGTAACTGGCGGGTAGTAATGTTCATCAGCTAATTATAGCAAAACCCACTTAATTCATTTGATATTACTGATGTACTTATCAGTAGTGCTGGCTGACAATTACAGCTCAGTCACCCTTCACTCGAATTGTTCGTAAACAATGACTCCTAAAATTATTATCGCTGGCGCTGGTATCGGTGGGCTTACGGCGGCACTAGCCCTACTAAAGCAAGGCTT
The DNA here is from genome assembly GCF_004022565.1 of Pollutimonas thiosulfatoxidans. Taxonomy (NCBI): domain Bacteria; kingdom Pseudomonadati; phylum Pseudomonadota; class Betaproteobacteria; order Burkholderiales; family Alcaligenaceae; genus Pollutimonas; species Pollutimonas thiosulfatoxidans. The sequence goes on along the minus strand of NZ_CP022987.1, from coordinate 2,164,864 downwards.
TGATGTCACTGTATTGGAAAAGGCTTCCGAGCTTAAAGAGGTAGGCGCTGGCGTGCAACTTAGTGCTAATGCCGTGCGTCCCCTTTACCAGTTGGGACTTGAGCAGCAGTTGCTCGGCATTTCGAGCATGCCGTCGGGGAAAAGATTTCGCCTATGGAACACGGGGCAAACCTGGAAGCTGTTTGATTTTGGGGCAGACTCTGTGAGGCGCTACGGTTATCCCTATTTCACTGCTTATCGAGCCGATTTACACCGAGTTTTGGTTGAGGCCGTGCGTCAGGAAAAGCCGGATGCGATTCATCTCAACGCAGCAGTAGTTGATGTGGAGAAGCAAGGAGAAGAGGTTGTGGTCCGGCTTGGAAGTAGCCAAGCTCTGCGAGCTGACGTACTTATTGGCGCGGATGGCGTGCATTCGGTTGTGAGGAGCAAGTTGATCGCAACCGACGAGCCAACCTTCTCGGGTTGTGTGGCATGGCGAGGTGTCATTCCGTCAAGAGACTTACCGGAGCACCTAAGAGAGCCACTCGGTGTGAACTGGATGGGTCCTGGATCTCACGTTGTTCACTACCCTTTGAGGCATGGTGAGTTGGTCAACTTTGTTGGAATACTGGAAAAAGAGAACTGGACCGACGAGTCGTGGACGGCTAAAGGCACGGTCGACGAATGCGTGGCGGACTTCAAGGGCTGGCATCCGGACGTATTAACACTCGCACAATCGCTCATCACTCCTTTTGTTTGGGCTTTGATGGTACGCGAGCCTATGACGAACTGGGTTTCCGGCCGAGTCGCTCTATTGGGTGACGCTGCACATGCAACCCTTCCGTTTATGTCGCAAGGAGCTGCAATGGCTATCGAGGATGGCTATGTGTTGGCGCGTTGTCTCAAGAAGTATGCGGACGATGTAGAGCTTGCATTGCAGGTATATCAGTCGTTGCGTATTGATCGCACGACCAAAATTGTACGCGGCTCCGCAAACAACCTGCAACGATTTCATAATCCATTGCTAGCCACCCCGGGGGCGGCCGAGAGCTATGTAAGCACTGAGTGGACTTCAGAGAAAGTGAGCGAGCGCTATGACTGGGTGTTCTCCTACAACGTTGATGAGGTGGTCATTTGAAGCAGCGGATGCCGGATCGTTTTCTTCGTCGGCGCCGCTGCTCCAAATTTGACCATCTTCACCACGAGAACCAAGGAGGTTAATTTTGCAGCATAAAGAAGAGGCCCTCACTTACCTTAGTGGCTTCGGCAATGAACTTGAATCAGAGATGATTCCGGGAGCATTGCCGGTAGGGCGAAATTCCCCACAACAAGCGCCTTTTGGCCTGTATGTCGAGCAGTTATCGGGATCGCCTTTTGTAACGCCCCGGCACCTTAGCCGGAGATCATGGCTCTATAAACAGATGCCCACGGCAAGCCATGGTGCGTTTGTGATGATTGATGCTGAAGATTTTCTGTCGGAGAGCGCGACGGTGGCGGAGGGCAACAGGATTCGCTTACAACGGCAGCCCGACGAGCTGGTGCCCGCTGCGTTTCCCTTCGGTGTCGTTACTCTAACGATCACAGGATCGTGCGCCGGACGGAGCGGGGGCGCTGTGCACGCGTATGCGATTTCAGAGGATGCCGATGCGCCAGCGTTTTCGAACGCCGATGCGGAAATGTTGTGGATCCCAACTACCTCCAAATTGCGCTGTCACACCGAATTTGGAGTTCTGGAGATCGTTCCGGGTGAGATCGCGCTTATCCCCAGAGGCGTGAAGCTTCTTGCCCAGCCCGAGAAAGGGGGCGAAGCCAGAGGGTATTTGATTGAAAACTATGGGCAACCGTTTCAACTGCCTGACCTTGGCCCAATAGGGGCGAACGGTCTGGCGGCAGCCCGTGACTTTCTTCATCCGGTCGCTCAAGTACATGACCGCCGAGGTCCCATGCGCTGGGTGAACAAGTTCGCCGGCTCGTTTTGGGCAACGGACCTGGCTTTTACGCCGTTGGACGTGGTGGCATGGCGAGGAAACTACCTACCTTGCAAGTACGATTTAAGCAGGTTCATGGTCGTTAACACAGTTAGTTTCGACCATGCTGACCCCTCTATTTTTACAGTGCTCACATCGGCAGGTGGCCCGGCGGGCGCGCCGAACCTCGAGATCGCCATTTTTCCACCGCGCTGGCAAGTTGCCGAAGACACTTTCAGACCACCCTGGTTCCACCGGAATACGATGAGCGAAGCAATGGGTCTGGTAGTTGGCAAGTATGAGGTGCGCTCAGATGGATTCCAGCCAGGTGGACTCGCCATTCATAACTGCATGATGGGCCATGGGCCTGATGCATCCTCTTGGGTAGCAGCGTCCACTCGCAAGCTTGAGCCTGAGTATTTGTTAGGGACGATGGCATTTGTCCTTGAATCTGCGCTGCCTTTTGTGGCTACGACTAAAGCATTGGAAAGTACCGCGCGTCAGAACGATTATCACAGCGCGTGGCAAGGATTCCAGCGCGTTACTCTCCCGGAGAAAGCATGAGCACCGTTGTACAGCAACTCGATCACACACATAACCCAACAGCCAGAAGTTGGGTGATATCCGCCAACGCCGGGTCCGATTTTCCGATTCAGAACTTGCCCTTGTGCCGTTTTGAAGAAGCCGGAGAGTCCAGGGTTGGATGCGGGATTGGTGATCGCATTCTCGATTTGACGGCTGTTGCCATAGCCGTCGAACTACCGGAATCACTGCGCGACGCGCTACAGTATGTAGCTGGCGGGCAGATGCGCCCCCTTATGATGGCAGGTTCGTACGCGGCCAAGGCCTTGCGCCATGCGCTATTTGCTGCATTGTCCGAGGACGCCAGCGATGCGCTGCAGAAGCAGCTTAAGCCCTATCTCCGTGCGCAGGTGGATACGGCTTTGGTTCTACCCGTCAAGCCGTACAACTTCAGCGATTTCTATTCATCTATTCACCATGCCGCACGTATCGGCGCCCTGGTTCGGCCCGACGCACCGATTCTCCCGAACTACCATTGGCTGCCGGTCGCCTATCATGGCCGCACATCGTCGATTCTTGCGTCAGGAACGTCGTTCCACCGACCGCGTGGCCAGGTCAAAACTCTGTCCGGCGGGCCGGAATATGTATCGTGCAGACGCCTCGACTATGAAGCTGAACTAGCTATCTACAGCGGCGCCCAAAATGCTTTGGGTGAGCCCATCCCCATTGGTTCTGCGTTGAACCATGTGTTTGGCATCGGACTGCTTAATGACTGGTCCGCGCGGGATATCCAGTTCTGGGAATATGCTCCGCTTGGACCCTTTTTGGGTAAGAGCTTTGCGACTCACTTAGGCGACTGGGTCGTAACAGCCGACGCATTAGCTCCGTATTGGACATCGCCGCCATGGAGCGAGGACGGTGAGCGCAAGCTGTTACCGCATCTGGACGATGCGGATATGCGCTCCAAAGGCGGACTGCAGGTTCGAGTCGACGTACTCATTCGTACAGCTAAGATGCGGGCGGAAGGGATCGATGCTTACAAGATCTCGACAAGTAATTTTAAAGAGAACTACTGGACGATTGCCCAGCTTGTAGCCCACCAGACTTCAAATGGAACAAACCTCGAGGCAGGTGATGTGTTGGGTTCGGGAACGTTGTCAGGTCCTACGGATGATTCGCGCGCATGTCTGATGGAGTTCACCAACGGTGGAACGGTTGGGTTTGATTTGCCCACCGGGGAAAAGCGGACTTTTGTCGAGGACGGCGACGAGATTGTCATGACTGGTTGGTGTGATGCCCCAGGTTTTCCTCGGATAGGACTCGGCGAAGTTACGGCAATAGTGTTGCCTGCTAGATAAATCACATCATTTTTCGATTCACAACAGGAGACAATATGCACAAAATTTCAATAACAACTCGACGTCGGTTCCTTTCGGTTTTGGGTGCAGCAGCAGCGAGCCAACTGGTTCTTCCTTCGGTATTCGCGCAAGGAAAATTCCCTTCGGGACCGATAACCATCGTGGTTCCTTTCGCACCGGGAGGGCCCACGGATGCCAGCGCCCGGGTGATCGCCCGCGCGATGAGCGTGGCGCTGGGGCAACCGGTTGTGGTAGAGAACAAGCCCGGTGCCGGCGGGATACTCGGAACCACCCAAGTGGCGCAGTCAGCCGCAGATGGCTACACCCTTTTATGGGGTGGCACCAGTAGTCTTGCGGTGGCGCCTGCACTGTATGCGAACGCGAAATTCAGTCCTGAAACTTCTTTCGTTCCCATCGGACTGAGTACGCGCGGATCCATGATCCTGGCTGGCAAGGCCTCGCTCGAACCGAACAACATCAGGGAACTGGTAGCGTATGCAAAAAATACTCCATTGGATATGGGTAATGGCGGTAACGGAACGCTCGCACACCTTGCATCGGAGTATTTTAAAGAGCTTACCGGCATTCAGATGCTGAGCATTCCCTACCGAGGTGGTGCTCCAGCACTCATCGATCTGCTGGGTGGGGTGATCGACACAGTCTTCGATAACACATCCTTTTTGGCGCAACATATCCAATCAGGAAAGCTCAAGGCTTATGCAGTCACTGGGCGTCAACGGCACAAGGACTTTCCGGACGTCCCGACCGTTGCCGAGGTGTTCGGGGGCGATTTTGAGGTGTACTCGTGGTTCGGACTGTTTGCTCCGCAGGGAACACCTGAGCAAGCGATTTCTCTCCTTGCGGAGGCTATGTCGGAGGCAAATTCTGACCCGGCTACCCAGAAGACATTGACTGGCGCGGGGCTCGAACCTGCAAATGTTTCCCGCGCGGAAGCCTCAAAGGTGGTTGTCGGCGACTATCAGAAGTGGTCTCAAATCATCGACCGTGCGGGTGTCACAGTAAATGGTTGAAGTGGCGCTGGAGCCCGAGCGGCTCCAGTTACGTTATATGGCGACTCCGTTGAGTCTTACCGAAGAGTAGAAACATGAAAGCATTAATCAGTGCTGCGGCTGGCGTGGAGGTTGCGGACGTTGCTCAGCCTACGCCGGGACCACAAGAGATTCTTGTCAAGGTGAAGGCGATTGGAATGAATCGCATCGATCTCGTGGCTCTGCGTGATCCAAAAGACCAAATCATCGGAATGGAGTGGGCCGGCGAAGTAGCGGAGGTGGGCTCACAGGTCGAAGAGTTTAAAGTGGGCGATCGAGTGATGTGTACCGGCAGTGGCGGCTATGCGCAGTTTGCGGTCGCAGATGCACACCGATGCTGTAGGGTGCCTAACGGGATGGCATGGGAGACTGCGTCGTCCTTGCTCTTAGGCCTGCAAACGATGCATGACGCTCTAGTAACCCAGGGTGGCTTGCGGACCGGCAGTACCGTCCTGATACAGGGCGCCACATCTTGCATGGGCCTGATAGGAATGCAGTTGGCCAAGGCACTCGGAGCGTCGTGCGTGATGGGCACGTCAAGAAGCTCCATACATTTGTCAACACTGCACGCATACGGTTGCGACGTTCCAGTCGACACTTCGGAGGCCGGATGGCCCGAGGCGGTGCTGGAGGCGACCAAGGGAGAAGGGGCTTCGATCATTGTGGATTTAGTCTCCGGGGAAGCCACAAACCAGTGCATGGCCGCGGCTGCTATCGGCGGCAGGATTGTAAATGTTGGACGATTGGGCGGAGCACAAGCGGAGTTCGACTTCAACTTACATGCTCTGCGTCGGCTCTCCTATATGGGTGTAACGTTTAGAACACGCAGTCGCGATGAAATCCGTGTGCTGAATGCAAGTATGAGGCAGGACGTTCAGGGGCTGTTGTCCTCCATCAGTGTTCCAGTAGCTGCCTGTTTTGGCTTTGACAAGGCAGCAGACGCTTTAACATTCTTGTCTAGTTCTCGGCAGTTGGGTAAGGTGGTATTGATTCCATAAGCTGGTATGGGACACTTGGCGTTGGCCCCCAACATTTATCGAGAGCAACCCATGAACCCCTTAAACAACGAAGTCATCCGCGTAGTATCGCGACCCGAAGCCATTCCGACGGCGGCAAATTTTCGCAAAGACACCCAGGCCGTCCCGGCCGTGGAGGCTGGCCAGATCCTGGTACGAAACGAGTGGCTGTCGGTCGAGCCCGCCATGCGCGGATGGCTGGCTGACGCCAACAATTACTCCAGCGTTGGCATAGGCGAAGTGATGCGGTCCTTGTGCGTAGGCACCGTCGTCGCATCGCAAGCCGAAGGCTATACGGAGGGCGATCGCTTGATGGGCTGGTTCGGGTGGCAGCAATACGCTGTGGTGCAGCCATCTGCAGTCGTACAGAAGATCACCGCCACGGATATCCCGCCGTCTTTATACCTGGGGGTGCTGGGTATCAATGGCGTTACCGCCGCGACAGCGTTGCACACCATAGGCGCACCCAAGCGAGGCGAAACCGTTGTCGTTTCCACAGCCGCCGGGGGCGTGGGCTCTTGCGTGGGCCAGCTTGCGAAAGCTTTAGGCTGCCGAACGGTAGGCCTGACCAGCACGCCTGAAAAAGTCCGGGCCTGTTATGAGCAGTTCGGTTATGACCATGTCATCAACTACAAGACGGACGACATAGCCGGCGCCTTGCAAGACGCCTGCCCTGATGGTGTCGATGTCTACTTCGACAACACCGCCGGGCTGATTTCAGACGCGGTTATGCCGCAGTTGGCGATCGGCGCGCGGGTGATCGTGTGCGGCACCGCCTCCATCTCCAAGTGGGATCCCGTCCCCATGGGACCGCGGGTCGAACGATTTCTATTGACGCGTCGCGCCCGCATGCAGGGCTTCATTCTTTTCGATCACATGGACACTTATGCCACGTACGTCAATCAGCTTGAAGCGCTGATTCGCGCCGGTAAGCTGACGTATCGTGAACACATTAGCGATGGCCTGGACAGCGCCATGCATGCAATCGAAGAACTGTACCGTGGCGAAAACCTCGGCAAGCGACTGATCCGCTTGTAGAGACCCCTGGAATGGCTGCCGGCGACGCTAGCGAACAAGCAGTATCGGCACTGATATCATTCGGATAACCGACGTTGTCGTGCTGCCGACGATCATATTGCGTAGCGGCGAGTGTCCATAGGCGCCCATGACAAGCACGCTTTCGGCATGGGCGTCCATGTAGTCCGATATTGCCGTCTCCGCCACTCCAGAAAGCAGAACCGTCTCGGCACGAGTTCCCGCGTCGGCAAATCGTTGGCGCACTGCCTCGAGTACGGCACGATTCTCTTCGTTGTCGGTACCTGCCATGATGACATGTGGCGCCATGCCGGCAAATAGCGGCGACGTCAGGACCAGGTCCAGGGCGCGCTTTGCCGATGCGCCGCCATCGAAGGCAATAATCGCATTCTTGATTGGCCGCAGCTTCAGTGGTGCGATCAGGGTCGGTTTCGAGCTGGCTCGCAGAACGCGCTCGATCTTCGAACCCATATGGGCGGAGGCGAACTCGCGCGATGCACCTCGTTTGCCCATGACGACAACCGCACAATCGGCTTCACGCTCGATGATGGTTTCAACAATACCGCCATGGCGATGCGTCACGGCAATGTCGGTAAGGCCTGCCGAGCGCAAGCGATCTGTTGCGGCAGATAAGAGTGCGCGGCCGCTTTCCACAGCCAGCTTGGCTTCCGCCTCTTCGATTTCGGTAAGCTCTTGCAAGAGGCTGCTCTTGACGCCCAACCCGATAGCACCGCTAAAGTCGTTGCGCATGGCAACGGCACTCTTGCGTTGGACGACATGCAAAAGTTCGACGGGGTACGCCAGTCTTGCTGCTGCCCACGCGGCTACATCGCAAACACTTTCGGCATAGGCGGACGTATCAAGGCAAGCGAGTATTTTCGGCATGTCTTTTCCTAATGCACCTGAGAGCCAGCGTTGACACCGGCCTTATCGTAGACGGCGTAGCGGCTGACGAGTGTCGCGCTACTTTCATTCAGGCCGGTGATCTCTACCTCAGTGCCTTCCCGACGCAACTTCAGGATGGCCTTGTCCAGTATGCCGACGGCCGATATATCCCAGAAGTGAGCTGCGCTCAGGTCTATCACGACCTTATCGACGACTTCCTTGAAGTCTATGGCCTCGGCCAGCCGCTCGGCGGATGCAAAGAACACCTGGCCCACGTAAAAGTATGTGCGTATCTTGCCGTCCGAAGACAGGCTGGTGTGGACGGTGAACAGTTGCTTGACCTTGCCGGCGAAGAACAGGCCACTGAGGATGACGCCAGCCAGAACGCCCCGCGCGAGGTCATGGGTCCAAACGACCACGACCACTGTCACGATCATCACCACGGACGACTGCCAGGGATAAGACCGCAGATTTTTTACGGAGCTCCAACTGAAGGTGCCGATTGACACCATAATCATCACGGCGACCAGCGCCGGCATGGGAATCTGCGCCACCAAGGGGCCAAGCACGACAATCAGGAAAAGCAGAAATGCGCCCGCCACAAAAGTGGAGAGCCGCGTCGAACCGCCTGACTTAACGTTGATCACCGATTGGCCGATCATGGCGCAACCGCCCATGCCACCAAAGAATGCCGTCACGAAGTTCGCTATGCCCTGGCCTTTGCATTCCCGGCGCTTATCGCTGGGCGTGTCGGTCAGGTCATCGACAATCTGCGCGGTCATCATGGATTCGAGCAGTCCAACGGCCGCCATGGTCAGCGAATAAGGAAAGATGATCTGCAGCGTTTCCCACGTCAGCGGGATGTTGGGCAACAAAAAGGAAGGCAAGGTCGAAGGCAGTTCGCCCATGTCGCCCACAGTGTTGACGTCCAGGCCGCCATAGATCGATACGATGGTCAGGATCACGATCGCGATCAGTGGCGACGGTATGACTCGAGTGAATCGCGGCAGCAGGTAAATAATCGCCAGGGCGGCTGCAACCATGGCATAGGTAACCCACGTGACGCCCATCAGTTGTGGCAGCTGCGCGGCAAATATCAGTATGGCCAACGCATTCACAAAGCCTGTGACCACCGATCTGGACACATATTGCATAAGCAGGTCCAGCCGCAGAAAGCCTGCCGCAATCTGGAGGACGCCCATCAGGGCGGTGGCGGCGAAAAGGTAATCGACGCCATGGTCGCGCACCAGCGGCACGACAACGACTGCAACGGCGGCGGTGGCCGCCGAGATCATTCCCGGCCGCCCACCCACTAGCGAGATAATCACCGCAATGGAAAAGGACGCATACAGCCCGACGCGGGGATCCACGCCGGCGATGATGGAAAAGCCGATAGCTTCGGGGATCAAGGCCAAGGCAACGAGTATGCCCGCCAGAATGTCGGCTCGGGGGTTGGCCAGCCATTCGCGGTTGAATGTGTGGAAGAGATACATGAAACAGCCAACCTGCAGCGTGCAAGCGAGGCGTCGCATCAAAGCAGCGACTGGAGTGATTCGGAATCGACAATTCTACCTGATTGCCCTGACGTCAAAAAACTCGTTAAGCTTGCGAGCGCGGGGCGCCTCGCTGCGAAGGCGGCGCATACGCATTCGTTAACGATGGCTAGCCATCTTTATATTGGCAGAATTATGAAGCTACAAGGAAAAGTCGCGGTTGTTACCGGCGCAGGCCAAGGCATTGGAGAGGCGACGGCACTGAAATTTGCTCGCGAAGGCGCAACGGTTGTCGTATGCGACCTGAATGCCGTAGCGGTAGAACGTACAGTAGCCGCATGTGAAGCCCAAGGCGGTCCAGCGATCGGTTTCGCGCTCAGTGTTACCGATCGGCCCGCGCTTGATGGGATGGTTGCCCAAGTGGTGGAGCGCTTTGGGCGCCTTGACATTCTGGTGAATAACGCCGGCATTACGCGGGACGCGCGGCTCGAGAAAATGAGCACTGACGAGTTCGATTCCGTTATAGACATCAATCTGAAGGGGGTGTTCAACGCCGCGCAGTCGGTTATCGGCTTCATGATTGCGCAAGGCAGCGGCGTTATTCTGAATGCGAGCTCCGTCGTAGGCATCTACGGCAACTTCGGGCAAACCAATTATGCGGCCGCGAAGTTCGGCGTGATCGGTTTCACGAAAACCTGGGCTCGCGAGCTGGGCCCCAAGGGCATCCGGGTGAACGCCGTAGCGCCTGGCTTCATCGAGACCTCCATGTTGTCCAGCGTGCCAGACACCGTGCTGACCAAGATGCGCGAGCAAGTACCCCTGAAAAGGCTGGGCAGGCCCATGGAGATCGCCAATATTTACGCCTTCCTGGCCAGTGACGAGGCCAGCTATGTCAATGGAGCAGTCATCGAGGCAAGTGGCGGTTTAAGCCTGTAACGGACTAGCTGGCGCCCTGCGCCAGATTGTTCAAGAACGTGATCTGTTCGTCTATCGGTAGGCTGGCATCCAGAACGGGCACGCGGCCATCCGACACCGCCGCCGGGCGCTTCAGTCCTCGAACGTAATCGTCCCAGTGATCCAGCTTCCATTGATCGCGGGGGTCGCCGCGGCTGATGATGCGGGCCTTGCGCACATCGATGGGCAGGTCCAGCCAGACGTGCCCCAGCCGCGTATGCTCGGGCAGATTCAGTGCTGCGGCCGAAAACAGGGCGCCCGAGGCCAATTCCCGGCTCCAGGGTGCGGGGAAAACCACGTTGGTGCCCAGTTCGAGTTGATCTCTACCTATGCGTAAGGTGCCTTGGTAACCTAGGTCGCGTATGGCTTCCTTGAAGAAGGGGCTGTCGCGGTCATTGGGGTCATGGCCGTGGGCAGACAGCAGCGCGCCTGACCACACTTCGCTGACGACATCCTTGTCCAGCACGCACCAGCTATGGCCGGACTTGCGCTGGCTGGCCACGAAGTGATTGGTCAGGAAGGTTTTGCCTGTGCCGGCGTGGCCCAGGATGAAAAGCGCGGAGACATTTTCTATATACACAGACAATCCATAAACTTATAAGATTTAATCATTTCCGAGTTACTGCGCGCGCTGATATGCTTTTTTATAGTAACGAAGCAGTTCTTAATTACCATTCATCATTATTAGCAGGCAGAAATCATGCGTTTAACAAAACTGATCGCTCTAGTGGGCGCGACGGTCTTGAGTCTTTCGGCGGCGGTCGCTCATGCCGACCAACTAGAGGATATCAAGAAGAAAGGTGAGTTGGTTGTGGGTGTTCTGGGTACTGACGAGCCGGCCACTTTTATTGATCCCAAAACGCGCCAGTTCATCGGCTACGAAGTCGACTTGGCAAACGCCATCGCCGACAAGATAGGCGTGAAGCCGGTATTCAAGCAGGTGGCGGTTGCCGCCCGCATTCCCGAGCTTCAACAAGGCCATGTCGATATTATTGCTGCCGGCCTGACCCACAATAAAGAGCGCGAGGCGCTGGTGGATTTCTCCTTGACGACTTTCGTCACAGGGCAGAAAGTACTGGTACGCAAAGATAGTGGCGTCGCAAACCTGGCGGACCTGTCGGGCAAGAAGGTCGTGACTTTGCGCGGCGGTACGCAAGAGCCTAACGTACGTAAAGCGGTGCCTGACGTCGATGTGGTCACTTTTGATACCAGCCAGCAAGCCTTCCAGGCCCTGCAGCAAGGCAAGGGTGCGGGCTATGTTGACGATGAAGCTGCCCTGATGCGCGTGTATGCCAAGCTTGGCCCGGCACAGAAAGACTTCGTGGTCCTGAAGGAAAACCTCAGCAAAGAGCCGCTGGCCTTGGGCTTGCGTAAAGGTGAGGTCGCGCTGAAGAAAGTCGTGGACGACACGCTGCGCGAGCTGGAAGCTTCCGGCGAAGCCGAGAAGATTTTCTTCAAATGGTACGGCCCAGACACCAAATCCCAGTTCACATCGCGCGACTTCAAGTTCGAAACGGATAAAATCGACTAGGCCAGGAACGGCCGGAGCTTCAGGGCTTCCCTAGCTCTGGCCGACTATTTTTTCACGTCCTGCAAGCCTGGTTCCATGGGTCGGCTCAGGCGACCGAAGTATTGAAGTACGCCATGCCCGAATTTGATGTATCCATGCTGCTCAGCGGTCAGTATCACGACATGCTCCTGGCGGGCCTGTCGTTATCGTTAATGCTGCTGTTTGTGTCGCTGCTGCTGTCCTTGCCTTTGGCGACCATCGTCGCGCTGTTGCGCCTGTCGCCCTTTGCCCCGTTACGCGCCATCGGCTTTGTATTTGTCGAGTCCATACGCAACATACCTCTGCTTGCGCACATGCTGTTCTGGTATTTCGGCGCGCCAGAGCTTTTGCCGGATAGCTGGCGAAAATGGCTCTATGCCGGAGACATCGAAGCCACTTGCGCGGTCATAGCACTGACCCTTTACACCTCGGCTTATATGGCAGAGGACATCCGCAGTGGCATCCGCTCGATTTCCACTGTCCAGTTCGAAGCCGCCCGCGCGCTGGGTTTCAGCTTTATGGGCGCCATGCGCAGGGTCATTCTGCCGCAAGCCTTGCGGGTGACCACGCCGCCCCTTATTTCCCAAACCCTGAATCTCTGGAAGAACACCAGTATCGCTACAGTGATCGGGGTGGCAGAACTGATGTACCAGGCAGGCCAGGTCGAGAGCGCCACGTTTCGCAGCTTCGAGTCCTTTGCCTTTGCGACGGCGGCCTATTTAAGCCTATCGCTGATGATCACGGGCTTGGCTGCCTGGTTCCAGCATCGTTATCCAGCGAGAGCGCTATGAGCGGTTTCCTGGAGATCATCGATACGTACTGGCTGTATTTTCTGGTGGGTCAGTATCCGTATGGCCCGCTAGGTGGCCTGGCTCTGACGGTCATCCTGGCGTCATTGGCGCTGGTGCTGGCCCTGCCGTTGGGCGTAGTGCTGGCCTTTGCCCGCATCAGCCCCTGGCGCGCAGTGCGCTGGCCGGTCAGTGCGCTGGTGTTTGTGGTGCGGGGCACGCCACTGCTGATGGTGGTGTTCTGGGCTTATTTCTTCCTGCCCAGTGTGACCGGTGTGAAGACCGACCAGTTCACCACTATGCTGATCGCGCTGGTGGTGTTCGACGCTGCCTATCTGGCGGAGATCATACGCGCCGGCATACAGGGCTTGCCAAAAGGGCAGATGGAGTCTGCCCGGTCGCTGGGTTTGGGGTATTTTCGCGCGATGCGCCTGGTAGTGCTGCCCCAGGCTTTACGCAACATGCTGCCTTCGCTGGTCAACCAGTTTGTCTCTACCATCAAGGAGACATCCCTGGGTTACATCATTGGGCTTGCTGAGGTGTCTTTCATTACATCGCAGATCAATACGCAGGTCATGGTGTGGCCGGCGCAGATCTATCTGGTCCTTGGCCTGACCTATTTCACCATGTGCTTCGGTCTGGGGCGTTTTGCCTACTGGCTGGAGCGCCGGCTATCGCGCCGCGCGATTGCTGCGCCTTTGCAAGAGGTATCGGCATGATCGAATTTCATGACGTCAACAAGTGGTATGGCAAGTACCATGCGCTGGTCAACATCAATGCCAAGGTGGCTCGCGGCGAGGTTGTGGTGGTGTGCGGGCCTTCGGGCTCGGGCAAGTCCACCTTGATACGCACGCTGAACCGCCTGGAGCCGATTCAATCTGGACGCATACGCGTCAACGGACAGGACATCCACGATAAAAATCTGGACGTGAACGCCTTCCGATCCAGCATTGGTTTTGTCTTTCAGCAATTCAATTTGTTTCCTCATCTGTCCGTGCTGGAAAATTGCACGCTCGCGCCCATGCATTTACGTGGCTTGTCCGCCAAGCAGGCACGCGAGCAGGCCATGGCCTTGCTGGAGCGTGTCGGGCTGGCCTTTAAGGCCGACGCCATGCCCGATGCCCTGTCCGGTGGGCAGCAGCAGCGCGTCGCGATCGCGCGGGCGCTGGCCATGGAACCGCCCCTGATGCTCTTCGACGAGCCGACCAGTGCGCTGGATCCGGAAATGGTGGGCGAAGTGCTATTGGTGATGCGCGACCTGGCTCGCGACGGCATGACCATGGTGTGCGTCAGCCACGAAATGGGGTTCGCCCACGAGGTGGCAGACCGCGTCTTCTTCATGGACGCCGGCAGCATCCTGGAGACCGCAACGCCTGACGATTTTTTCAATCGGCCGCAGCATCCCCGCGCGCAGCAATTTCTTTCTGACATTCGCACGCCTTTTGCTCGAGCGATCTGATTTCGGAGTTTCAAATGGTTTATTCCACGAGCGGCAGTCTTCCCATCGACACGCTCCCTGTTATTGATGTTTCGGCCCTGGTCACGGCCGCGACCGACGCCGCGCGCCAGCAGGTGGCGGGCAATATACGCGACGCCTGCCGCGCCCACGGGTTCTTTTACGTTACGAATCATGGTGTCAGCGCAACGCTGGTAGAGCGCCTGGAAACCTTAAGCCGCCAGTTTTTCAGCCTGGACGAGACCGAGAAAATGCGTTGGCGCATGGCCTTGGGTGGCCGTGCCTGGCGCGGCTACTTTCCCTTGGGTGGTGAGCTGACTTCCGGAAGGCCGGACTGGAAGGAGGGCCTGTATCTGGGCACCGAGTTGCCCGATGACCATCCGCTGGTGCAGGCTGGCACCCCGGTGCACGGGCGCAACCTGTTTCCCGATGTACCGCAGTTCAAGGACACCATACTCGAGTACATGGACGCAGTTACCGCACTCGGTCATCAACTGATGGAAGGCATAGCCCTAAGCCTGGATCTGCCGGCCGGCTACTTCAGTGAGCGCTACACCACCGATCCGCTGATTCTGTTCCGGCTTTTCAACTATCCATCGCAGCAAGTGCCAGAAGGGCTGGATGTGCAATGGGGTGTGGGCGAGCACACCGATTATGGTTTGCTTACCATCTTGCTGCAAGACCATATCGGCGGACTCGAAGTGAAGACACCCGGCGGCTGGCTGGCGGCGCCACCTATTCCTGGCGCCTTCGTGTGCAATATCGGCGATATGCTCGATCATATGACGGGGGGATGGTATCGCTCGACTCCGCATCGGGTCGTGCGCAATACCTCCGGGCACGATCGCTTGTCTTTTCCGCTGTTCTTTGATCCCAACTTCTTTGCGCGTGTGCAGCGCATTGAAGGCTTGCCCGCCGTGCCGGATCCCGACGACAGTGCCTCGCGCTGGGACCAGGCGAATATTCATGCCTTCAATGGCATTTACGGCGACTACCTGCTGGACAAGGTGTCCAAGGTGTTTCCCGAGTTGCGGCGGGAAGTGCTGTAGCGCTAGTTAAGGGCCGCTTTGGCGGCTTCTTCCGGCGTCAGGCCATCGTAGAACTGGTCGGTAAACCATTCGGCTTCTTCTTCGATGTGCTGTTGTGCTTCTCGTACGCTCGCACCGGCCGCGACCAATAGCCCCTCGACCTCGATGCACCAGGCGATCAGTGCCTGCTCGTCGGGATCAATACTGCCTTTCTTCTTTGCCATGATGATGCCTTGGTTAGTGAGGGGCGATGATACACTCTGGCTGTCCAGTATGGACGACGACGCGGGTGGATGCCGTGCCGCCCGCGCCTTCAAACAAAACAACAAGGGGGCCAACCATGCTCTACATCATTCAGATCCTGGCTGCCATACTTATGGGTACTGCCATCGGCGCCATCATCGAGCCACGCAACAAGGTTCTTACCATCGGGTCATTCGTTGCCGTTGGTTTCGGCATCGCCACGCTTATCTGGCCGTCCTGGCTGATGCTGTCTATCGGTACGGTGATCTTCCTGGCTGTGCAATCGTTGCAGCGCGATCCGGTCGCTACCCGGGCTTGATCCGCCATTGCAAATCGCGCCCAGGGCGCGATTTGCTATTCGACCGCCTTACTGGTGCTGCCCCCTCAGGTCGTCCTGCACGCTATCGAAAGTCGATAATACGTCCGCTTCAGGCGATGCGCCCATCTTGCTGACCACGTAAATTGCAATCGACGCCAGCACAAAGCCTGGCACGATCTCGTACAGGCTGAGCCAGCCAAACTGTTTCCAGACCAATACCGTGACTGCCCCGATGATCATGCCGGCAAGGGCGCCATTGCGGGTCATGGGTCTCCAGAGCAGCGAGAACAGGACGACCGGGCCGAATGCCGCGCCGAAGCCGGCCCAGGCGTAGCTGACCATGCCCAGCACCTTGCTGTTGGGGTCGGAAGCCAGCCAGATCGCAATCAAGGCAATCATGAAAACCATAGCTCGGCCGAACCAAACCAGTTCGGGCTGGCTGGCATTCTTGCGGAAGAAGGTTTTATAGATGTCTTGCGTCAACGAGCTGGAACACACCAGTAGTTGTGCCGAAAGCGTGCTCATGACGGCGGCCAGCACGGCAGCCAGCAACACGCCCGCTATCAGTGGCCAGAAGAGGAAGAGCGAGGCCTCGATGAAGACGCGCTCTGCGTTTTCAGTTACCCCTGCCGCTTGGTCTGGATGAGCGGCAAAGTAGGCGATGCCAAAGAAGCCCACCGCGACAGCGCCTGCCAGACAGAGGATCATCCAGGTCATACTGATGCGGCGTGCGTGCGGGATGGTTTGCAGCGATTCGGCGGCCATGAAGCGCACAAGAATGTGCGGCTGTCCGAAGTAGCCCAGGCCCCAGGCAAGCAGCGAGATAATCGCAATGGTGTCCAGGTTGGCGATGAAGTCCAGTCGTGAAGGATCAATGGCTTCGACCGCTGCGATGCTATCGCCGACGCCGCCCAACGAAAAGACAATCATGACGGGCACGAGCACCAGGGCAGTGAACATCAGTGATGCCTGGATGGTGTCTGTCCAACTAACAGCCAGGAAGCCGCCGATGAACACATAGGCCATGGTGCAAAATGCACCCAGCCACATGGCTGGCACGTACGACATGCCAAACATGCTTTCAAACAGACGGGCTCCCGCGACCACACCGGACGCTGCGTAAATCGTGAAGAAGATCAGAATGACGATTGCCGACACGATACGCAGCAAATTACTGGAATCGTTGAATCGGTTCGAGAAGAAGTCGGGTAAGGTCAGCGCGTCGCTGGTCTTTTCTGTGTAGACCCGCAGACGTGCCGCCACAAAGCGCCAGTTTAGGTAGGCGCCTATGATCAGGCCGATTGCGATCCAGGCTTCGGAAAGCCCCGATAAATAGATAGCGCCCGGCAAGCCCATGAGCAACCAGCCGCTCATGTCGGAGGCGCCCGCGGCCAATGCCGTCACGAAGCTGCCAAGCCGGCGGCCGCCCAAAATGTAGTCGGAAAGATTGGCTGTAGAACGGTAGCCGAGCCAACCTATTACGAGCATCGCCAATATATAAATGACGAACATGATCGTGATAGGTGTATTAATGGAAACCATGAGCTTCTCCTTTCTTGGTCTACGTCAGTGCTACATTCCCGTCATTCTGAGGCAGTGTTGCAATTCGCTCAAGCGCTAATTGCGAAGGCGTCGTATTTCAATCTATCAGCAAGCCGTTGTCATGGAAGGGATAGGGCCCGGCAAATGCACCCGAAGCGGCCGTGTGCGAGACGAGACGGCCGCTACCTTCATCCCAGGCATGGACTTGAAATCCCGGCGGTTCAAGCATCCAGTCCGACGAGGCATCGGGTGCGAGATTGAGCGTTATCTGATGGGCTGGGGCAGGTGTGGTCGATGCGATAGTACCGCCGAAGCGCGTAGTGATCGCGCGATGGAGGTGCCCGCAAATGATGCGCTGCACATTGCTGTGTCGGGCGACGATGGTTTCAAGCTCTGTCGCGCCCTCCAGCAGGCCGATCTCGTCCATGTGTCCGATAAGAGTGCGGAAAGGCGGATGATGCATGGCAATGATCACAGGCCGCTCGCGCGTTTCTGCCAGCGCTTGCTCCAGCCAGGCCAGCCTATGACTGCACAAGCGACCGTAGCTTTCGCCGGGGACCACCGTGTCCAGCGCGATCAGGCGCAATGGTCCGATATCGATGGTGTACTGGATGAAGTCGCCATCACCCAGGTAGGGGTGATCAGGAAACGCGATGCGCATTGCCGTGCGCGAGTCATGATTGCCGGGCAGCAAGTAAATCGAGGTGCGTAGCGGCGACAGCAGCTTGCGCAGGTGCTCGTATTCGTCGGGTCTTCCGAAGTCCGTCAGATCGCCGGTTATCACGACGGCGTCGGGTTGCTGGCGCAAGGTTAGAACCGAAGTAACCGCCATCGATAAGTAGGGGGCGGTATCCAGTCGCTTGTATGCCAGTCGGCCGGGCTCTCGTATGTGGGGATCGCTTAGCTGCACGATAGAGGTAATCACTTTGTTCTCCGCGATGGCGTCGGCATGTGGGCGTCGGTGATCGTTGCCGACTCACCCACACGCAATGAATAGTCAAGAATCTGTGTGTGTTCGGGCCCGGGCAGCAATCCGCGAGCCAGGGAATCCGCCAGCAAGCGGACGCATACGCGCCCCATCTCGCGGTTTGGTTGCTGGATCGTGGTCAGGCGTGGTGTCAGGTCCATGCCGAGCTCGATACCATCAAAACCTACGACGGAAAGATCGTCCGGCACACGCAAGCCCGAGTCATTGGCGGCGCGTACACTCCGGATTGCCAGCAGATCGTTGGAGCAGAATAAGGCGGTAGGGCGGTCGCTGCGCGCCAACTGCACGCTGATCTGCGCTACGGACGTTGCCATGAAGGGCACTTCGATAAGATCTCGGTGCTGCAGTCCTAACTGGCGCATGGCTTTCAGATATCCGCGATAGCGCTGCTGCGCCCTGTCTGATTGCGCCAGATGGCCTGACACCATGGCGATATGCCGGTGACCACAATCAGCAAGCTGTCCGACGACATCCGCGACGGCGGCCTCGCTATCAACGGTGACGCAAGGGTGGTCCTGGTGCAGGTTATAGGCCAGCACGTACGGTATCTGCTTGGACTTCAGAAGGCGCAATGCAAGCGAATCGGCTGGGTTGGAAACCACCAGAAGCACACCGTCGACATTGGCGGCAATAAATGTCTGTACAGTGCGTTCTTCGCTAGTTACCTGATAGTCCGTAGTAACCGGCACTATCGAATACCCGCTGGCATGCGCTGCCCTTGCAATGCCGTCCAGGCATTCGGCAAAGACCGGGTTCAGCAAGGTGGGTAGTACGACACCCAGTACGCGACTGCGACGGGTCCGCAACACCTGTGCCGAACTATTGGCGATGTAGCCCAACTGTTTTGCCACGCGCTCAATCTGCGCACGTGTGTGCACGTTGACCTTTTCCGGGGCTCTGAATGCACGGGAAACGGTAGCGATGGAAAAGCCCGCGACCCGGGCCACATCCTTGATGTTCATCCTGCTTGCGACGGCAACTGGGCGGTGGGCAGCAAGCGATCCGGATCAACCCAAAGTCCTACAGTACTGCCAGCCTGGAAAGGACTATGACCATGCATCTCAACCAATAAGGTGTCTTGGCCCTCAGTCGACACTTTGAACTGTACGCGGTCGCCCAGGAACACTCGCTGATCGATCCGCGCCTGCGCGTAGCCTGCACGCATGGGACCTAACTGCAAGTCTTCGGGTCGTACCATAAGCGTAGTGTGTGACCGCAGGGCTTCGGGGCATGGCATGCTTTGTCCGCCCAGACGCAGGACACCGTCCGCACACGCCTGGGCATCGCGCCGCAAGGTGTTGACCCGACCCAGGAACTGCGCCACGAAAGGATGTGTCGGCTTGCGGTAAATGGATTCTCCGTCGCCGATCTGAACGATGGAGCCGGCGTGCATGACTGCCAGGCGATCGGCGATGGCCAGCGCTTCTTGCTGGTCGTGCGTAACATGGACGGCGGTAATGCCCAGGCGACGCAGAAGCTCGGCCAGCTCAATCCGCAGCGACTCTTTAAGCTTGGCGTCCAGGGCCGCCAGGGGCTCGTCAAGTAGCAAGATGCGCGGACGCACGGCGACGGCCCGGGCAAGCGCCACGCGTTGCCGCTGGCCACCCGACAATTCTGCTGGCCGTTTCTTTTCGAGGCCATTCAGACGCACCAAGTCGATGAGCTCGCCCACGATGCTTTTGCGTTGTTGCGCAGGCAGGCCGCGTATCGTCAGCCCATAAGCGATGTTCGCCTCGACGTTCATCTGGGGAAACAGTGCATAGTTCTGGAACACCATGCCCACGCCACGCTTCTCGGCCGGCCGATGGGTCACGTCTTGCTCCGCAAAGCTGATGCGGCCGCCGTCATCGGTCGTTTCCAGGCCGGCAAGCAAGCGAAGCAAGGTGGTTTTGCCGCAGCCGGAAGGCCCCAGCAAGGCGATGACTTCGCCCGGCTCTATGACGAGGTTGGTCGAAAGTAAGGCGCGAGTGCCGTCCGGAAAGGTCTTGGCGCAGTTCGCGACCTCGACGCGGGTTTTTTCAAGTTTCATAGTTGTTGTCAGGTGGCGTATCGCTTTTGCACAAAGCTCGATGCAGCCTGAAGTATCCAAAGCGTTGGCAGAATGACGATGAAAAACACCAGGGTGTAGGCGGACCCGATCTCGATGCGCATCGAGGCATAGCTGTCGGCCAAGCCAACTGGCAGCGTGCGCGTCAGTGGCGTATGCAGCATCCAGGTCAGGTTGAACTCACCAATCGACAGCGTAAATACCATTAGCGTGCCGGCCACGATGGACGGCAATACAGCGGGCACCAATACGCCCAGAAATCGTTGCGGAAAACTTGCGCCCAAAGTGCGGGCCGCCTCTTCCATGGCCAGCAGATCGTGGCGCTGAAAGGCGGAAGAGACCGTCCGTACCATGAACGGCAAGGTAAAGACCACATGGCCCACGAGAATAAAGGCGAAGCTTTGTCGGAAGGTGGTCGTGCCGCCGTAGGCCAGGATCAGCGCGAGGGCGGTAGCCAGGCCCGGTACCGCGACCGGCAGCGTGATCAGTTCTTCGAATGCTCGCGCAGCGCGGGAGCGGCTACGGGCAAGCGCATAGGCGCAGGGTACGCCCATGACGATGGTGCAGACGATGCAAGCCAGCGCCAGGCCGATGGAGGCCCCTACGGTGGACCCGTAGACCGACCATACTTCGTCCAGCCACCGCAAGGTAAATCCACTTGCGATGCCGACGCTGTAGTTTTGTACCAGCCCAGCCAGTATCGAAACCAGCATCGGGCCGATCATGAACAGCGCAACCAGCACAGTAACGGTGAACAGGATAGGCGCGCGATGGACGCAGGGTGGTTTCATTTGGCCTCCTGATTTGCCGGCGAGGCGCCGCTGACCATGCGGGCTGCAAACAGGACGGCCCATGTAATGATCCCCAGGGCTATTGACAAGGCGGCGGCCGTGGCGAAATTGGCGTAGTTGGTGAACTCGTTATAGATGGTGATGGGTACAACTTCCACTTTGCTTGCCAACGTGAAGGCGGTGCCGAATGCACCCATGGCGGTCGCAAAAATAATGGCTCCGCAAGCGACTGTGGTCGGAGCCAGTTGAGGTATCCAGACGTCCCGCGTGAGATGCCAGCGGCTTGCGCCCAACATTCTGGCAGCCTCTTCAAGTTGCATGTCGACGGCTTCGGCGGCCGCTGTATAAGACGCTATGGCACGTGGCAACGAAAAATACACATAGGCCAGGAACAGTCCCAACAGTCCATAGGCGAAGGTCACCCGACCAAAGCCCATTGCATGGCTGAGATCAGCGATCAAGCCTTGGCGGCCGCCCAGCAGAATCACAAAGAAGCCGACGATGACGCCGGGAAATGCCAGAGGCAGCGTCAGCAGCGACAAGAGGGCAGAGCGGCCCCGAAAATCATGACGGGCCAGATAGACGCCGGTCGCAGCGCCAATGACCAGCGTCGCGACCGTGACGATTATGGAAAGGACCAGGGTATTGAACATGCTGGCCACGTATCGTCGCTCGGTCAGGATATCGAAGTAGGCCGACCAGCCTTGTTCTGCGGGTAGCGTAATCAGGCGCGCGAAGGGCAGCAGCCAGAAGGCGAAGAAGAAGGCTGCCGCCGGTGCCAGACACGCCAGCATTACCCCGCGCCGATTGTTCAAAGCAAACATATTGACTCTCTTGGCTAAGGGTAATGGGGAATCTACTGCACTTCTTTCAGATAGCGATCAACGAAACCGCGCTGCACGTTGGCCATGTGTGCGTAGTCGATAGTTTTGACACGCGCGTAATCGGTCGCCGGCAGGAACAAGGCCTCGACATCTTTCGGCATCGCGCTAGCGCGTATTGGCCGCAGGAACGCACGGGCCCAGATGGCCTGGCCTTCGTCAGACAAGACAAAGTCCAATGCCTTCTTGGCGTTGTCCGGATGTGGCGCATTGGCAACCAGGCTCATCACATAGGGCACAGCCACTGTCCCTTCCTGAGGGATCACGAACTCGACATTGGCCTTGTCCTTGTGCTTGGCGCGATAGGCGTTGAAGTCGTAGTCCAGAAGGATGGCGATTTCACCGGACAGCAAACGCGCATAAGAAGTTTGCTTGGGGACGATGGGTTCGTTGGCTTTCAGTTCGGTAAAGTATTTGATGCCAGGTTCGAAGTTGTCCAGCGAGCCGCCCAACGCTACGTTGGCAGCAACCGCGCCGACGTAGCCAACGAATGCCGATGACGGATCCAGAAAACCAACCAGGCCCTTGTACTCAGGCTTCAACAGGTCGGCCCATGACGCTGGAATCGGCTTGCCCTCGAGAGCATCGACATTGACCATGAAGCCCAAGGTGCCAGAGTGGATGGCGAACCAATGACCATCAGGGTCTTTCAAGTCAGCCGGAATATCATCCCAGGCTGCGGGCTTGTATGGCGCAACCACGCCTTCCTTCTGCGCCTGGGCGGCAAACGAGATGCCTACATAGACCATATCGGCGACAGGGTTGGCCTTCTCGGCAACCAACTGGGCCAGCGACTGGCCCGAGTTCTTGTTGTCGGGCGGTATGGTCACCCCCGTCTTGTCTTTGATGGCGCGCAATTGCGTGCCCCAATCCGCCCACTCGGTCGGGCAGTTGTAGCAAATTGCAGTCTGCGCCATGACGTTGCCGGCCGCCAGGCTCAGGGCCAGCAAGCCGGCTTGAGCGACGCGTTTTACGATAGACATGTGGATCTCCAAATAAAAACGAAGGGGACGAGAGAACGATGAAAACGTTTTCAGTGTAGGGACGGTATATTGCGTCCGTGTGACAGTCCCGGTTCAATTTGGGCTTGCCGCTGGCAGACTTTGCTTGGTTTAATTGCCCATGGATTTAACAGCACTACGCATCTTCGTTCGCGTCGCAGAACTTGGCAGCTTTACGCAGACGGCCGATCAGTTGGGCCTGGCCAAAGGCCGCGTTTCGGCAGCGGTGCAAAAGCTTGAGATGCAGGTGGGCACGCGATTGCTGCAGCGGACCACACGTCAGGTGCGACTTACCGCTGACGGCGAACAATTTCTTGGGCGCTGCAAGGCTTTGATCGAAGATGCCGAGAACTTGCAGGCCATGTTCCAGCCCGTCAAAAGTGGTTTGCGTGGACGCCTGCGCATCGACCTGCCAACCGCACTGGCCCGGCGACTGATCATCCCGAGGTTGCCGGAGTTCCTGGCGGAGAACCCCGCGCTGGAGCTGGGCATCAGTACCACTGACCATCAAGTGGACCTCATACATGAAGGGTTTGATTGTGTACTGCGGGTCGGGTTTCTGCGTGACACCGAGTTGGTGGCTCGTCCGGTCGGCGCGATGCAGATGTGCAATCTTGCCAGCCCTGCGTATCTGGCGGTCTACGGCACGCCGACGACGCTGGCCGATCTGGACCAGCATCGCATCGTGCATTATGCGGCCAAACTTGGCACGCAAGGCGCTGGTTGGGAATATCTGGAAGGCACGCAGCGGCGTCTGCATCCCATGCGTAGCGCCATTGTGGTCAATGGCACCGATGCCGCTCAGGCAGCATGCCTGGCGGGCCTGGGCATGGTGCAGGCGCCACTGGTCGGTGCGCAACACCTGATAGATGCCGGGCAGCTCGTGTCGGTAATGCCGGACCTGACTGCGGCCGCCATGCCGGTCACGCTGCTGTACCCCCACCGGCGGCAGGTTCCACCACGTGTGCAAGGCATTTTAAATTGGCTTACGCAGGTACTCGAGACTTTCCTGCAGGATGCCGACGCTGCGACATCGTTGCCTTCAAGTACGCCAGCACCTCGTCATATCGGCCGCTGAACAATATTCGCTCGCCTTTGCCTTCCTTCTGGAAGGCATACATCGGGTCGTAGTATTCAGTCAGCAGCGCGCGTATCCAGTCGCGGTGACCCTCGACGGCACCAGTATTTTGTTGTGTGGCAAGCGCTTCGTCCATGATGGACGCCAACCTTTGGTGGCGGGCGCCGCCCAGTCGCCGCGAGATGCCGGCCAGACTTAATCGCAGCCTATCCGCATAGGCCAGGAAGCCTGCGGGCTCGCCCTGTATGGCGACGTACTCGGCACAAAGATCGACCACGTAGTCGCGCAAGATGCGATTTACGCGTCCGTCCAGATCATCTTCCAGCCACACCATGGGGTAGCCCGGCATGGCCGACTGCAAGGGTAAGGGCAAAAAGCAGCTTCCGATGCTGCGGCTTTCCTCTTCCAGCGCAAAGTATGCCAGGCCCTGGTGTCGCTTTTTCAGCAGATCGATGGCCAGGCTGTTCTCGAAATTTATCTGGCAAGGTTGCGGCGTGGCGTGCTTGCCAAAGCTGGAGCCGCGATGGTTGGCGTGGCCTTCCAGGTCAATGGCATTGTCCAGTTCGGCAAGCAGTTCCGTCTTGCCGCTGCCTGTCAGCCCGCCCACCAAAATGAAATCGCACTGGGCAATGGCGACCTCCAGCGTCTGGATCAAAAACCCGCGCATGGCCTTGTAGCCACCGACGATGCGGGGGTAGGGAACGCCTGCCTCGTCCAGCCATTGTTGGGCGATCTGCGAGCGCAGGCCGCCACGAAAGCAATACAGATAGCCGTCGGGATGGGCTTGTGCAAATTCGGCCCAGGCCTGGACGCGCTGTGCCTTGATGGCGCCGCGCACCAGCTCATGGCCCAGCGCAATTGCTGCTTGCTGGCCGCGTTGCTTATAGCAGGCGCCCACTTGCTGACGCTCGCCGTCGTTCATCAAGGGCAGGTTCAAGGCTTGCGGAAAGGCTCCCTTGGCGAACTCGACAGGAGCCCTGACGTCCATCAGGGGCAGGTCGTCGATAAAGATGCTTGCGTAGTCGCTGCTGTCCGGGCGCATTACAGAACCTGTACCGCGTACTCCTGGCGGGGGTGCAATTGGCCGATGGCGCTTAACTGCAGACCCAGTTCCGCCGCCGCCTTCAGAAAGGCGTCCTGGCCTGCGGGCTCGACGGCAACCAGCAAACCGCCGCTGGTTTGCGGATCGCACAACAGTAATTTTTGTGTATCGGGCAGCGGGGCGATGCGCGCGCCGTAGCTCTCGAAGTTGCGCAAGGTGCCGCCGGGAACGCAGCCTGCACCAAGGTAGAAATCCACACCGTCCAGGCGGGGAACCGCATCGTACTTGATGTGGGCCGTCAAGCCGCTGCCATCCGCCATTTCTGTCAGGTGGCCAAGCAGGCCAAAGCCGGTTACGTCGGTCATGGCCCTTACGCCTGCAAGCTTGCCAAACCGGCTGCCCGCAGAGTTGGGCTTGCACATCCAGTCACGCGCGACGCCAACATCTTCGGGGCGTAGCGTGCCACGCTTCTCGGCAGTAGTGAGTATGCCTATGCCCAGCGGCTTGGTCAGATAAAGCAAGCAGCCCACGGTAGCCGTATCGTTGCGTTTCAGGTGACGCTTGTCGAGGATGCCAGTAACGGCCAGGCCGAAAATAGGCTCAGGTGCGTCGATGGAATGTCCGCCGGCCAGCGCGATGCCGGCCAAGTCGCAGGCGGCGCGTCCGCCACGTATTACCTCGCGTGCAATCTCCGGCGGGAGGATGCTGACCGGCCAGCCCAGTATGGCAATGGCCATCAAGGGGTCGCCACCCATGGCGTAGATGTCGCTGATGGCATTGGTGGCGGCGATGCGTCCGAAATCGTAGGGGTCGTCAACAATGGGCATGAAGAAGTCGGTCGTCGACACGACGCCGCGCTCGTCATCGATGCCGTAGACTGCTGCATCGTCGCGCGATGCGTTGCCGACCCACAAGCGCGGATCAAGATTCTGCGCGCCGCTGCCGGCCAGGATGGTGTCGAGCACGCTGGGCGATATCTTGCAGCCGCAGCCGGCCCCGTGGCTGTACTGAGTCAGGCGTATGGCTTGGGTCATATCAGGATGGTAACGCCACTTACGTTCGGCGGCTAAGGGTGTACACCAACGTGTCGAGTCGCGTCAGGCCGCGTTCGGCGAACTTTGGCTCTTTGTCCAGGATGCCGCGCCGGTCTATAAGGCTGGCATCGGTGTGCTGCGCATACAGGGATTGCACTTGCGCGTCGCCCACGGCAAAGGGCGGGCCGTCCATTTGCTCTTGTTCGTAGTCCAGAGTCAGCAGCAGGCCCCGGTATTTTGGAGCAAGCTGCGCATAGACATGGTCCACATAGCGTTGACGCATGTCTTGCGGCAGGGCAACCAGTGCAGCCCGATCGTAGGCGCCCATGCAGCCGGCCAGCGTTGCAGCGTCCAGATCGAAGATGTCGCCGCAAATGATCTCGATGTTGCCGGCGGTGTAGTGTCGCCCTGCGGCGCTGTCATGGGTAGTCGGACGTAGTTTGTTCTCGTCAAAGAACTGCTCTACGGCCAACTGCGATAGTTCGCTACCCAGCACATAATGACCTTGCTCGGCGATCCACAGCATATCGAGCGACTTGCCGCACAACGGCACGAACACCTTGGCGTCGGCGGGTAGCGCCAGCGTAGGCCAGTACTTCTGCAGTAACGGCGTAATGCGGTTTTGATGAAAGTGTGTGCGCCCGTCGCGCCAGCGCTCTAGCCAGAAGTCGGCATCCATGGTGTTACTCGAAGCCGCGGCGTTTGGCGTTCAGCTTGCGCTCGACCATGTCGATATAGCTGTGTACCTGCATCTGCATTGGGTTCGATAACGAAACGAACTTGCAGCCCAGTAGCCGGCGCTCTTTATTATTGGCACCGACGTCGTCAAGTGAGCGCGTCACACGTAGGGTGGCGATAACGTCGCCGAACTCGGGCAGGTTCAGCTTGCATTCGGGGTAGGTGGCGCCTTTCGCGTTGTCCAGTCGGTGCATGTTGTCGACCACACAGATTCCGCCGGCGCTTATGTCCATGACGTCTAGAGTGGTACGAGCTGGTCCGTCTGCCGTGTCGATGGTGAAAGTGCAGCGCGGCATGTCGGTGACGGGCGTTTCGACCCGATAGGAATCACGGCGCTGGACTCGTGTCAGCGTTGTGGGAATTGCCAGGCGCAACGCGGGCCGGCCATCCTGTACGCAGTTATGGATCTCATCAGTTGAAAAGTCTATCCGTATCTTGTCGAGATACGTCTCGAAGCACACGGTTCCTGCAGTGGTGATGCGGCGATTGAACTCTTCATCGGAAGAGTTGTCCACAATCAGCGAGTTGGTAGCCGTGTCGATCTCGAGGATGGTCGTTATGATTGCAACCAAGCGGCCCTTGACATGCATCCGCAGCAAGGAGTTCTTTCGCTGCACCGAGCGCAAAAGTGATTGAATTTCAAGCCGTGACGTCACGGTGTAGCGGTCTTCGTGATCGTCCATGGACGGCGTTGTGGCGATAGACATTAATGTAATACCGGGTAAGAGGGCGGTGCCATTGAAATGGCAGCCGGAACAGTCGCCGCTAGTCTAACCGGTTTATATGTCATTGATGATGCCAGCTATTAATACGTTGCTTGATTGCGTCGAGCAAATTGTTTGTCGGCGCGGCGGATCACTCGAAGCCGCGGCGTTTGGCGTTTAGTTTGCGCTCGACCATCCCGATGTAGCTCTGCACCAGCATTTGCATGCGGTTGGGCAAATCCATGAATGCCAGGCCTACCAGCCGACGGCGCTTGTCGTTGTCAAGCTCTTGAACGACAGAGCGGACGACACGCAAATTGGCAACGATCTCACCGTGCTCGGGAAGGTCGATCTCGCAGTTTTCATAAACAGCGCCTGGTACCTGCCTGAGCACGTTCTTGTCATCAATGACGCAAATGCCGCCTACGCTGATATCTTTCACGTTAAGCACGACCTCGTCCTTGGAAATTCTAAGCTGAAAATTGCACTGCGGCGCGTTCGTGACTGGCACCTCGACACGATAGAACTCGCGTCGCTGCAAACCGATTTCGTCGGGGATCGGTAGCCGGAAGGCGCTGCGTTTGTCCATCAGGCACGACCGCGCGTACGCAGACGAGAATCGCAGATGGATGTGGTCCAGGACGGTCTCGAAGCGGATATTCTCTTCGGCGATAAGGTCGGCGGCCAGGCCGTTGTCGGGCGTACCGTCAATGACGATGGAGTCGGTATCGTCTTC
The DNA here is from genome assembly GCF_004022565.1 of Pollutimonas thiosulfatoxidans. Classification (NCBI taxonomy): domain Bacteria; kingdom Pseudomonadati; phylum Pseudomonadota; class Betaproteobacteria; order Burkholderiales; family Alcaligenaceae; genus Pollutimonas; species Pollutimonas thiosulfatoxidans. Next base: position 2,136,641 of record NZ_CP022987.1, on the reverse strand, counting down.
GATGCGGAGTATCGTTGTAACCAAGGGGGCGCGGCGGCTGACGACATAAGCGCGCACGGGCAAATTCTGTGCTTGTACCGACTGAAGCAACCGCCTTATTTCCTCTGGCGAGGAAACTGTATATTGCTCGGCGGATTCAACTTCGGTACTAGCGGTAGACATAATGAACTCTCGGTTATTCGACTGCCTTGACCATGTCTTCAATTACTTTCTTGGCATCGCCAAACACCATCATGGTCTTGTCCATATAAAACAACTCGTTGTCCAGGCCGGCGTAGCCGGCGGCCATTGAGCGCTTGTTGACGATGACCGTGCGTGCCTTGTAGGCCTCCAGGATGGGCATGCCCGCGATGGGCGATTGCGGGTCGTTCTTCGCGGCTGGGTTGACCACGTCGTTGGCGCCCAGCACCAGCACCACGTCCGTCTGCGAGAACTCGCTGTTGATATCGTCCATCTCGAAGACCTGGTCGTAGGGCACTTCTGCCTCGGCCAGGAGCACGTTCATGTGGCCCGGCATGCGGCCGGCAACAGGGTGGATGGCGTATTTGACGGTAACGCCTTTTTCGGTCAGTTTTTCGGCCAATTCTTTCAGGGCGTGCTGAGCACGGGCCACGGCCAGACCGTAGCCAGGCACGATGGTGACGGTCTCGGCATTGCTCATGAGGAAGGCCGCGTCGTCGGGGCTACCCGACTTGACGTTGCGCGCCGCCTGGTCGCCCGAGGCCGCTGTGCCGGGTTCCGCGCCGAATCCGCCAAGGATCACGTTAAAGAACGACCGGTTCATGGCCTTGCACATGATGTATGACAAGATGGCGCCGGACGAGCCGACCAGCGAGCCGGCAATGATCAGCATGGGGTTGTTCAGCGAAAAGCCGATACCGGCTGCTGCCCATCCGGAATAGCTGTTAAGCATCGAGACGACCACGGGCATGTCGGCGCCGCCAATCGGGATGATGATCAGCACGCCCAGCACGAAGGCCAGCGCCGTCATGATGATAAAGGGCAGCCATTCTTGTGTGCCCATGAACCAGAAGCCGCATGCCAGCATGGCAATCGCCAGCGCCAGGTTGACCATGTGCTGGCCCGGGAAGACAACGGGCGCGCCCTGGAACAGGCGGAACTTATACTTGCCCGAGAGCTTGCCGAAAGCGATGACAGAGCCCGAGAACGTAATGGCGCCGACGAAGGTGCCGATAAAGAGTTCAAGCCGGTTGCCCACGGGGATGGGGTCGCCCGGTATGACGATCCCGAAGGCTTGCGGCTCGGCCACCACGGCCACCGCAATGGCGACGGCCGCCAGACCGATCATGCTGTGCATGAAAGCCACCAGTTCGGGCATTTTGGTCATTTCGACCCGCTTGGCCATGATGGTGCCGACTGTTCCGCCCACCAGCAGACCCAGCAGCACCCAGCCCAAACCGATGCCGGCGGCGCCGTCCTTGGCCAGGCTGACGATAAGCGCAGCTGTGGTCAGTACGGCGATGGCCATGCCCACCATGCCGTAGGCGTTGCCGCGCCGCGATGTGGTGGGGTGCGACAGCCCTTTAAGCGCCTGTATGAAACAGACCGAGGCAATCAAATAAAACAGTGTGACCAGGTCGTGGGAGATCATGCCTGGCCTCCTGCTTTGGGCTTCTTGTCTTTTTTCTTGAACATCTCGAGCATGCGCCGGGTGACCAGGAAGCCGCCAAAGACATTCACCCCGGCCAGTGCCACGGCGAATACGCCCATGTAGCGGGCCAGGCTGCCCTCGGTCAGGGCGGCAGCCAGCATGGCGCCTACGATGACAATGGCCGAGATGGCGTTGGTGACGGCCATGAGCGGCGTGTGCAGCGCCGGCGTGACGTTCCAGACGACATGAAAGCCGACGTAGACGGCCAACACGAAAATAATGACGTTGATCAGGGTTGGACTTACGGCTTCCATCAGGCGCTCCTTAGTACCTTACCGTCCTTGCAAACCATGCAGGCGACGATGATTTCATCTTCTTCTTGGATGGCGAGTTCGCCTTCGTTGTTGGCGATCAATTTCATGAAATCGAGCACGTTGCGTGCGTAAAGCGCGGATGCATCGTGTGCCACCAGGGCCGGAAGGTTGCTGTAGCCAACGAGCCAGACGCCGTGCTTTTGCACAATCTGGTCTTTTTCTGAAAGCGGACAGTTGCCGCCGCGCTCGACCGCGAGATCGACAATGACCGAACCGGGCTTCATGCCCTGGACGGTTTCGGCACTGATGAGCTCCGGGGCCGGTCGACCGGGTATCAGCGCTGTACTGATCACGATGTCGGCCTGCTTGCAGCGCTCAGCCACCAAGGCTGCCTGGCGTGCCATCCAGGCAGCAGGCATCGGACGTGCATAGCCGCCGACGCCTTGCGCGATGTCGCGCTCTTCGTCGGTTTCAAACGGTACGTCGATAAACTTTGCGCCCAGGGATTCGATTTGCTCTTTGGCTGCGGGACGCACGTCCGAGGCCTCGACCACGGCGCCCAGACGCTTGGCGGTGGCGATAGCCTGCAGACCCGCCACACCGGCGCCCAATACCACGACACGTGCGGCCTTCAGGGTGCCCGCCGCCGTCATCATCATGGGAAAGAGCCGCCCGTACTGGTTGGCAGCGAGCAGCACTGCCTTGTAGCCAGCCAGGTTGGCTTGGGAAGAAAGCACGTCCAGGCTTTGTGCGCGGGTAATGCGCGGGGCGGCTTCGAGCGCAAAGGCGGTCAGGCCGGCGCTGGCCAGTTCGGCGATGCCCGGCGCGTTGAACGGGTCGAGCATGCCGATAAGCAGCGCACCTTGCTTCATGTGCTGCCGTTCTTGCGAGTCGGGCGAGCGCACCTTCAGCACGATGTCGGCGCCCAGCGCCTGCGAGCTGTCGGCCAGTGTGGCGCCGGCCTGCTCGTAGGCTTCGTCGAGAAAATGTGCTTGGGATCCCGCGCCGCGTTCTACGACGACGGAATGCTTGGCCGCGACGAATTTTTTTACCGTCTCTGGGGTTGCGGCCACGCGCGTCTCGCCCGCCGCGGTTTCACGTGGGATTCCAATATGCATGTAGTCTCTTCCGCTAGGTTGTGGTTTCTTTTGATGCTGCTTTTGAAGCTACTATACTCGAAGAGCCTGTTCCAGGTCGGCCAGGATGTCGTCAATATGCTCCAGGCCCACGCTAAGCCTGACCATATCTTCGCCCACGCCGGCGGCGGCCAGCTCTTCGGGACTAAGCTGACGGTGTGTGGTGGAAGCGGGGTGGCAGGCCAGCGATTTTGCATCGCCTATGTTGACCAAGCGCAAAATCAGTTGCAAGGCATCAATGAAGCGCGCGCCGGCAGCGCTGCCGCCCTTGACGCCGAACGACAGGATGCTGGCGGGTTTGCCGCCCACATATTTTTTGGCCAGGGCATGCTCGGGATGGTCTTCCAGACCGGCATATTGCACCCACGATACTTGCGGGTGCTGCTTCAGATACTGGGCAACCTTCATGGCGTTTTCGGTATGGCGTTCCATGCGCAGCGACAGCGTTTCGATGCCTTGCAATATCAGGAAGGCATTGAAGGGCGACAGTGCAGCGCCGGTATTGCGCAGCGGTACGACGCGGCAGCGGCCAATGAAAGCGGCGGGGCCAAAGGCTTCGGTGTAGACCACGCCATGGTAGGACGGATCTGGCTCGTTCAGCATCGGGAAGCGCTTCTTGTTTTCGGCCCAGGGGAACTTGCCCGAATCGACAATCGCGCCTGCAATAGTGGTGCCATGACCGCCCATGTATTTGGTCAGGGCGTGCACAACGATGTCCGCGCCGTAGTCTATTGGGCGGCACAGTGCCGGCGAGGCCACCGTGTTGTCTACAATAAGCGGAACGCCATGACGGTGAGCTGCGTCGGCGAAGGCCTGGATATCGACGATGTTGCCGGCTGGGTTGCCGATGGTTTCGCAGAAGACAGCCTTGGTATTTTCGTCAATCAGGGCTTCCAGGGCGGCAACGTCGTTATGCGGTGCAAACTTTACGGTGATGCCCTGGCGCGGAAAGGTATGCGCGAACAGGTTGTAAGTGCCGCCATATAGCTTGGCGACCGATACAATGTTGTCACCGGCCTGTGCAATGGCCTGAATCGCGTACGTAATGGCAGACATGCCCGAAGCCACAGCCAAGGCGGCAACGCCACCTTCCAGGGCGGCAACGCGCTCTTCCAGCACGGCGTTCGTGGGGTTCATGATGCGTGTATAGATGTTGCCCGGCACTTTAAGGTCGAACAAATCGGCGCCATGCTGGGTGCTATCGAAGGCGTAAGACGTGGTCTGGTAAATGGGCACTGCAACGGATTTGGTCGTCGGGTCGGGCTTGTAGCCGGCATGGATGGCGAGGGTTTCGAATTTCATGTGTCGTCTTGTAAGTTATGGGTGGGCTGATTCTGCGATCATATATACATCGTACTGGGTTGTACCATCTGTCTACCGATGTTTGATCAATTTCTATATTGCCCATAGTAATAAAATCAGGTTCCTGCTGCCAACCCCGGCAATTTTTTGCGATTGCGTGCGTAAAAAGGCGGCGCGGGTTCCCCGATCGTCCCGTCATCATGGGTTAGCATTCCGAATGCCGCATGTGGCTTAGGGTTCGCCCGTGGTTTTAGAGGCTGGAAATGAAAGTTTGGTTGAAACGGGTGCTGTTCAGTCTCGTCGTGGTGGTCATCGTTGCGCTGGTTGGTATCGCAATATTCCTCCTGACGTTCGACCCCAACGCCTATAAAAGCAAGCTCGAGGAAGTTGTCTTCGATCGGTACCAGCGTACGCTCTCCATCAAGGGCGAGATCGAGCTGTCGCTGTTTCCTCGTATAGGCTTGTCCGTCGAGAACGTGTCGCTGTCCAACCGGAACAGTTCTGATACGTTTGCGTCTGTCGATAGCGCTCGCTTTGCGGTCGCGATCTGGCCCTTGATGTTCAATCGGCTGGTCATTGACCATGTGGCTGTTACCGGCTTCAAGGCATGGGTCACGCGTGATCAGCATGGCCAGTTCAATTTCCGTGATCTTATCGAGCGGCGCTCAGCCGGGCTGGAAGTTCTGGCCCCGCCGCTGGCTGCGGTATCTCTGCCCAACCTCAAGCCGGTTTCATCCGCCCAGGCACAGCCGGTGCCGCAAGACACTGACGCGCTGTCGGAGCCCGGTAAAAGCGCAACGGATGACGGCGCGGAACTGCAGATTGATATTGCCGGGCTCGATCTCAAGAATGGCGAGATCCACCTCTACGACAACATAACGGGCTCGTCGGCTCGCGTGGTAAAGCTGGATGTCAATACAGGACGCATGACCGTCAACCAGGCCTTCGATGTGGCGCTCAAGGGCAAGCTGATGGGGGACTTCCCCGTTGCCGACGCCAATATCGACGCTCAGGCCATCGTCAAGTTCAACCCCGATGAGCAAGCCTATTCGGCTCAACGGCTTAACCTGACGGTTGCCGGCATGCTGGGTCCCTTGCAAGCACGGGCTGTCAGCTTGCGCGGCAATCTGGCGTACAGCGCGTACAGCGAAATGGTCAGTGCCAGTGGGCTGGAGTTGATCGTACAAGGAGACGTCGGCGGCGACACCCCCATCGAGGGGCTGGACATCGGTCTGACCGTGCCGCAACTGAAGATGGATCGCAGCCAGGCACAGCTAAAGGTAGAGAAGCTGGCCTATCGTGCCCGCGGCAAGCTGCCCGATAAGCCGTTTGATATTGCTTTCGACGCTCCCAGCCTGGCGATTTCTCCCGATGCCGCCCAGGGCGAGCCTATATCCGGCACCATCAAGTTCGGTGAAGGTAACGACGTGCTTGCAGTGGCCCTGGGCATGAAAGGCATAGGCGGAAACGCCAGCAAGCTGACTTTCGAGCAGCTCACTATCGATGCGGGCCTGAAAGAGAACGCGCGATTGGTGCAGGTAAACATGACTTCACCGGCGGTGTGGGACGTCTTTGAAGAGAAAGGCGGCTTGTCCGCCATGAAAGGCGATATCCGGATCGAAGATGCGGCGCTGCCTGGCGGCAGTTTCCAGTTTCCGTTTATTGGCAGCCTGCAGGCCGACCTGGTTCAAGATCAACTGGTTAGTGAAATCAATGCGGTGCTAAGCGGCAGCCGGCTCGACTTCCGCGTCAACGCAACACAACTGAAAGACCCCAAGGTCAAGTTCACCCTGGCAGCAGATCGGCTTGATTTCAACACCTTGTTCCCGCCGCCTGCGCCGCCGGCAGCAGCACCGCCCGCGGCAAAGGACGTCCAAGAGAAACCCCCTGCACCGGCCCCGAAAGAGACTGCGCCGCCCGCTGCGCCGGACAAGGCCGCCCAGACGGTCAACCTGTCCTTCCTGCAGTCCGCCGACGTCCACGGCGAGATAGCCATCGGGGAACTGAAGGTGCAAGATCTCGAAGCCAAGAAATTCGCGGCCAACGTATTGGCGGCGGACGGCAAGCTGACCATCAGCGGCATCAAGGCTGATCTCTACGAAGGGCTGTTGGCCGGTACGCTTACAGCCGATGCACAGAACGCCTTCACGGGCGACTTGGCTTTGACCAATGTATCGCTCGCGCCTTTCTTGCAGGCGGCTGCCCGCGAACGCCGTCTGGAGGGCCGGGGGACGATCAGCCTTAAGCTGGCCAGCCAGGGCGATACCGTACCGGCACTGGAAGCGGGCCTGACCGGCACGGTGCAAGGCAAGATCCGTGATGGCGCAATTCGTGGCATAGACGTGGCGCAGACGCTACGCGAGGTCAACGCTGTCGTGCGCAATATGTTCAGCGGGCAACTGCCCGATCTGGTCACTCGCTTTGACATCGACAGGCGCACGCCATTCAGCGCGCTGGATGTCGATATGGCCTTCGACCATGGTCAAGGCACCGTCAATAAGCTGAGTCTCGTCGCACCCGTGCTTCGCGTAACCCAAGGTACGCCGGCGTCGGTGGATCTGGTTAACGATCAACTGGATGTGATGCTCAATATCAAAGTGGCAGGCGATCGCGCCGCGCGCGACAACGCTGGTTTGGCCGAGTTGCGCAACGTCACGGTGCCAGTACGGGTATCCGGTCCCTTTGATCATTTAGGCTACCAGGTTCAGTGGAAAGAGGTGGGCAGCAAGGCGGTAAAAGAGGCGGTGCAAGGCGGCCTGCTGGACCTGCTTTCCAGCCAGATCGGCAAGCCGCCGGCCGAGCTCGCACCGGCACCCGGCCAGGAGCCGCCTAAAAAACCCGTGGACCCCGTAAAAAGCATAGGCGAGGCCTTAAAAGGACTACTAGGACAATGACTACACCTTTGTATTTTCCCGTTGCCGGATGCGGCGGCACGGCCAAACCTTCAGCGGCAGGCTATGACAAGCGTTGGCTGGTTGTAGACGCGGCGTCCAATTGGCTGGGCACCGGCAAATGCCCCCGACTTGCCGAGGTTGCGGTGGAAGTGAACCTGGGATATCTGGTCCTGCGCGCGCCCGGCATGTTGCGCCTGGACATTCCGCTGGACGTCATCGAGGACGACGATAGCGTACGTGGTGTTGCCAAAGTGGGCAGCCAAAGTGTCGATGTGGTCGACGAAGGCGACTTGGCGGCGGCCTGGTTCGCGAAGTTCCTTGAGCAGCCATGCCGGCTGGTCAAGGTGCATCCCGAAGCAGGCAGGGTGCTGTGGCCCGCGCTGTGAGGCTGGGGCGGGGCCCTTAAGTCGTTGCCGTAATGTGCTGGTACTTGGCCAACAGCATGTCGTGGTCTTCCTCGTGGTCCAGATCGAAGACGATGCATTCGACCGGACAGACGACCTGGCATTGCGGTTCGTCGAAATGCCCCACGCACTCGGTGCACAAGGAAGGCTCGATCTCGTAGATCTCCAGCCCCATGGTGATGGCGTGGTTGGGGCATTGCGGCTCGCAGACATCGCAGTTGATGCATTCGTCGGTAATACGCAGCGCCATGATTGATTCCTGCAAAAGCTAACTGATAAAAAAGACCAGGCGCCCTGCGCGGTGCAGTTCGCCTTGCCTAGTGTAGTTCAGTCAGCTGCGGCGGACCGCATTACCCTTGTTCTTCGTGGTCTTGTTCGTCGCGGCGGGTTTTAGCCTTGCTATGTAACCAGCGCTCGACCGAAGGAAACACGAACTTGCTGACGTCGCCGCCCAGTATGGCAATTTCGCGCACGATGGTGCCCGAAATAAACTGGTATTGGTCCGATGGTGTCATGAACAAGGTTTCGACTTCGGGCAGCAGGTGGCGGTTCATGCCGGCCATCTGGAATTCGTATTCGAAATCAGATACGGCTCGCAGCCCGCGCACGATGACACGGCCCTCTTGCTCGCGGACGAAGTCCTTCAGCAGGCCGGCAAAGCTCTTGACCTCGACATTGGGGTAATGGCCCAGCACCTCGCGTGCAATTTCCACGCGTTCCGCCACGGAAAAGAAGGGGCTTTTGTTGCGGCTGTGGGCGACCCCCACCACCACACGGTCGAACAAACCAGCAGCGCGGCGAACCAGGTCTTCATGGCCGCGGGTCAGCGGGTCGAATGTTCCGGGATAGACTGCAGTAATCATGCAAATTCCGAAGTTTCCAAGAGGTTGAGCGCCGGTTGGCAGTGCCGGGCCAGCGCCCGGTCGTCATGCGATTTCAGATTGATTCGGGATTATTGACTGTTTTTTGCGCCGCAGCAAATCCCAGCAGCTGAAAGTGCACACTGCCGGCTCGCGATTGCCGCAATATTTCGAATGCCTCGGGCGGAACAACAGCCGTTTCGGCTTCAATATACAACAGGCCATCCGGGGCAAGTACCGCTCCTACCTTCTGCCAGAGCTTGTCCACCCATGCCTGGTCGAAGGGCGGGTCCAGCATCACCAGATCGAAACTGGCAGGCTCCACACGCTGCAGCACCGTGCTGGCATCACCCGCATGGATGCGAACATTGTTGGTCTTGAGCTTGCTGCGCAAATTGCGCAGGGCCGTCACGGCTGCGGGGTGGGTCTCGACCATCTGGACGTGAGCCACCCCGCGCGAGGCGGCCTCGAACCCCAGCGCACCGGTTCCCGCGAACAGGTCCAGTACCCGTTTCTTGCTGAAGTCGCCTGACCAGAAGTGCGACAGCCAGTTAAATAGGGTCTCGCGCACGCGGTCCGGTGTTGGCCGCAGCCCTGGGGCGTCGACGACGGGTATGGGTGTTTTGCGGTAATCACCGCCTACAATACGTACTGCATGCTTCTTCATGTGCGACCAGGAATTTGTTGTGTTGGATTCCAACTCTATCGGGTAGTGTAAAACGTATGTTCAGTATTTTTAAAAGAAAGGCGCCGCCGCCAGAAGCCAAAGGTCCGTCGCCTGAGACACAACAGCCGGCACAGCCCGGGCCCGACGCTATGGATCCCGGCACGCTCGAGCCAGAGGCACTTCAGCAAGAGATGCCCGTGGCAGATGTTCAGACGGTGCCTGGGGCGCCCGATGCCGTCACTGTCGCGATGCCGGAAACCCAGCCACTAGCCGTGCCTGAAGCCGCTACGGTCGAGAAAGAGAAGGGGTCGTGGCTGACGCGCCTGAAAAAAGGCTTGTCGCGCACCGGCCAGAATATCGGCGGCCTGTTCGTGGGCGTGAAGGTCGACGAGGCCTTGTTCGAAGAGCTCGAGACAGCCCTGATCATGGCGGATGCGGGCATGGAGGCTACAGAGAAACTGCTGACGGCGCTACGCGCCCGTGTGCGCAAAGAGCGGCTGGACGACGCCGCCCAGGTCAAAACCGCCTTGCGCGACATCCTGGCCGAGCACCTGGCGCCGCTCGAGAAACCGTTCCCCTTGGGCACCGTGGCCCCCATGGTTGTGATGATTGCCGGCGTCAACGGCGCGGGCAAGACCACCTCTATCGGCAAGCTGGCCTATCACTTCCAGGCGCAGGGCACGCGGGTATTGCTTGCGGCCGGAGACACCTTCCGCGCCGCTGCGCGCGAGCAACTGATGGAATGGGGTGCGCGCAATAACGTAACGGTGATTGCGCAAGAGGGTGGCGATCCCGCTGCTGTGGCCTTTGACGCCGTCAATGCCGGACGTGCGCGAGAGGCCGGCGTGGTCATGATAGACACGGCCGGACGCCTTCCTACGCAGTTGCATCTGATGGAAGAGCTCAAGAAGATCAAGCGGGTCATCGGCAAAGCCGATGGCGCGGCGCCCCACGAGGTGCTGCTGGTTATCGACGGCAACACCGGGCAGAACGCCATTGCGCAAATCCGAGCTTTCGATGCAGCCATTAACCTGACCGGTCTGGTTGTCACCAAGCTGGATGGCACGGCCAAGGGCGGTACGCTGGCCGCGGTAGCAGCCGGCAGCCAAGGCGTGCGGCCCGTGCCGGTGTACTGGATAGGTGTGGGCGAAGGCTTGCACGACTTGCAGCCCTTCGTGGCGCGCGAATTCGCGGCGGCATTGCTGGGCGATTAATCGGCTTCGCAGCCATGCGCGCCGTGTCGCCAGTGCGGCGCGGCCTTTTTTAAAGCAGGCTTTTGCGCGCCCGCGTAATGAGAACCTCAGCGACCACGACGATACTGAAGATCAGGACCAGTATCAGGGAGACCTTGTCCCATTGGAATAGGTCCATGGCGCTGTTCAGCGCCATGCCGATGCCGCCGGCGCCGACCAGGCCCAGCACGGCTGATTCGCGCACATTGATGTCCCAGCGCAGCAACACAATAGACCAGAACGCCGGGCGTATTTGCGGCCAATAGCCATAGCCGATGATGGACCCGGTACGGGCGCCGGTGGCGGTTAGTGCTTCGATAGGCCCCGGTTGCGCGTCTTCGATGGCCTCGCCCAGCAGTTTGCCGATGAAGCCGATAGAGCGGAACGCGATGGCAATTGTGCCAGCCAGGGCCCCAGGGCCGAAAATGGCAATAAACAGCAAGGCCCAGACCAGTGAGTTAATGGAGCGGCTGGAAACCAGGATAAGCCGCGCCAGGAAATTGATGGTCTTGTTCGGTACCAGGTTGTTGGCCGCAGCCAGGCCCACCGGTACGGCCATGATGACCGCCAGTATGGTACCCAGCGTGGCCATGTGCAGTGTTTCAATGAGAGCGCGCTGTATGGTGCCCGGGAAGCTCTGCCACGAGACTGGCCACATGCGATGCAGCAGGTCGGCCATCTGTGTGGGGGCGTCGTAGAGGAACTCGGGAATGACATCGATGCTGCGCAGCGACTGCACAATAGCCAGCACGAAAATCAGGTACAGCGCAAAGCGCAGCAAACGCTGCCCGGCGGTGTATCGCAGCCACTGACGTGGGGCAGGCCCGGCGGTTTGCGTGGCGTCGTTCATCCGTCGTCCTCGATCGGGGCCGGCACGCTGGATTTATGGGCCTTCTTCCTGAACAAGGCCATGGGGCTGACGTTGTCCAGCAAAATGGACCGTACGACGCCGGCCAGCAACTCGCCCAGCATGATGATCGCGATGATGGTCAGCAAAATGGTGCAGACGAAATCGTAGTCGAAGCGCTGGAAGGCCGAGAACAAGGTGCCCCCGATGCCGCCTGCCCCCACGATGCCGACCATGGTGGAGTTGCGCAGGTTGGAGTCAAGCTGATAGGTGGAGAAGCCCACGAAACGCGCAAAGACCTGCGGCATGACGGCAAAGATAATGACATTGGCAAAGGATGCGCCCGTTGCGCGCACGGCTTCGACCTGCTTGAGGGAGATCTCTTCGATGGATTCGGTAAACAGCTTGCCGATGAAGCCGATGGAGGCGACCGTAAGCGCCAATACCCCCGCCAATGCGCCGAAGCCCACGGCCTTGACGAACAGGATGGCCACGATGACCGGGTGCAGCGAGCGGCAAAGCGAGACGATGGCGCGCGCGGGCCAGGAGGCCCATACCGGCATCAAATTGCGTGCGCCCAGCAGGCTGATGGGCAAGGCCAGCAGTATGCCCAGCGTGGTGGAGAGCACGGCGATCTCCAGGCTTTCGGCGATGCCTTTCCACAGCACGTCCAGCCGTTCGAGGCTGGGTGGAAACATGCGCGACAGGAACCTGGCGCCGTGGCCCATGCCGGCCTCGAAGCGTTCCCACGAGAAACCCAGCTGCGTTGAGGCAAACAGGGCGTAGGCCACCACAAGAACCAGTCCCAGTTTGGCCCGCGTGGACAGCGCGAAGGGTTTGCTGCTGCGTTCTGCGGTGTGGCCTACTGCAGCCAAGACTGACCCCCGTAAATTTGCTGGAGCATGTCGTTGGAAAGCTCGGCCGGGGGACCGTCGTAGACGATGGTGCCGCCCGACATGCCGATGATGCGGGATGCATAGCGTTTGGCCAGCTCGACGTCGTGGATGTTGACGATGACAGGGATATGGAAGGCGTCGCCTTGTTCGATCAGCAGTTCCATGATTTCGACAGACGTTTTGGGATCCAGCGAAGAGGTGGGCTCGTCCGCCAGCAGCAATTGTGGTCGCTGCATCAGTGCCCGGGCAATACCCACGCGTTGGCGTTGGCCCCCGGAAAGCGCATCGGCCCGCTGATTGGCAAAGCCTGACAGGCCGACGGTGTCGAGGAGATCGAATGCGTATTCGATGTCGGCCGCTTCGAAGCGCCGCCGCCAAGCGTTGAACGCGGAAACGTAGCCCAGCCGCCCGGTAAGCAGGTTTTCCATGACGGTCAGGCGCTCGACCAGGTTGTATTCCTGGAAGACCATCCCGATACGCCGGCGCGCCTGGCGCAAGGCGGCGCCGCGCACTTTGGCAAGATCGATACGGGTGCCATCGTCTTGGAGGATGATGGCGCCCGCAGTGGGCTCGATAAGCCGGTTAATACAGCGCAACAACGTGCTTTTGCCGGTGCCCGAGGGCCCAATGACGGCCGTCAGGCCCTCATTGGAGATGTCCAGGCTGATGTCTTTCAGGACGGGCGTGTTGGCCTTGTATTCCTTGGCGAGTCCGGCGATATGCAGTGTTGCCCCCATACTGCCTCACTTCGCCTTCTTGGCGGCTTCGTCGTATGCCGAACGGGTGAAGCTTTCGCCGCCCGCCTTGGCGACATCACGCACGATGGCCCAGTCTTTCTTGTAAGTGATGGGGTAGAAGCGGTCGGCCCCGTCGAAGGCTTCTTTCATTTCGTCCGGGAAGCGATAGTCGTAGAAGCACTTGAGCATCTTGTCGCGGAACGTCGGCTCGAGGTCGTAGGCATAGGCGAACGAGGACGTTGGGAACTTTTCGCTGGTGTAAAGGATGCGGAAGTCGTCGGCATTGACTTGCTTGCGTTCGGCCATGCGATAGAACACGTCGGAGGCAACGGCGGCGGCATCGTAGTCGCCGGAATTCACGCCCATGATGGATTGGTCATGCTTGCCGGAATACAGGAACTCGTAATCGGTGCCCGGTACCAGGCCTTCCTTGGGAAAGAGCGCAATAGGTGCCATGTTGCCCGAGTTGGACGACGGCGAGGTATGCGCAACTTTCTTGCCCTTCAGGTCGCCAAGGCTCTTGAAAGGGCTGTCTTTCTTGACGATGAGAATAAGGTTGTAGCCCTGGAAGCCGCTGGCATCGCCCTTGACCGCGAAAGGTACTGCGCCCGCCAGGTTGACCGCGAAGTTGGTGGGGCCTGTGGAAAAGCCGCCGACATGCAGGCGGTTGGAGCGCATGGCTTCGATTTCGGCCGCGTTGCTTTGGACTTGATAGAACACGACCTTGCGATCTATGCACTGAGACAAGTGCTTGGTAAACGGCGAGAAGATCTCGGCGTAAACGGCGGGGTCTTCCACCGGCGTATAGGTGAAAACGACGGTTGACGGGGTGTTGAGCTTGGCCGGATCGGTAGGGGTATCGGCAACCAGATCGTTGTTGGCGTCGCAATACATGGTGTCAAGGTCGCCGCGGTTGGGGCAGCTATCTTGGGCCACGGCTGATTGCGCCAGGCCAAAAATGGCAGTAAATGCGCCTAGCAGGAGCATGCGTGATGGCTTCATGGTCTGTCTCCGGGTGGTGTTTCTAATTGTTTAGGCGTCAATCATATAGGAATATGATAGATAAGAGAATTGCCGTATTTCCCTATGGCAAACGGCGTTCCCGCTTAATTACAGAGTGCCCCAGCTGGTGCGAAATGGTGGCCGCGCATTCAAGCAGCGCGCTTGCAATCGGCCCGTTCTCGGACGCATCGAACAGCGAGCTTGGCCCCAGGCTGGTCAGCGCCAGCGCGATATTTCCGGAGTGATCAAACACGGGCACCGACAGCGCGTCGATACCGGGCAAGGGGTTGCCCAAGGCGCGCGCCATGCCCGTCCGTCGCGTTTCCGCCTTGAGCGCATCCAGCGCCTGTGGGCTGGGCAGCAAGGGGCTGATGCTGGTTACCACGGCTTCGTCGCCAATCTGACGCTCTATATAGTGTCGAGCGATTTTTGGCGGCAGCCAGGCGGCGAAGACATGGCCGGTAGCGGTATGCAGCATGGACATCACGGTGCCATTACGCATGTTGACATGCACCGGGTAGCTCGCCTGCGTGATATGGATCATGGTGGGGCCGTGCGATCCCAGTACGGCGATCGCCAGTGTGTGGCCTATTTGGTCGGCCAACTGATTCACATGGGGAAGCGCAACGCGCACGGGCTCGAGCAGTTGCAGGCTTACCAGCCCCATCTGCAGGGCGAAGGGCCCCAGCTCGTACTTGCCGGTGATGGCGTCCTGCTGCACCAGGCCGACACGGGTGAAGCTGACCAGATAGGGATGGGCCTTGGCGGAAGTCATGCCGGCACGTGCTGCCAGGTCGCGCAGGTTAAGCGCAACGGCGGCGTCCACCAGTGCCGCCAATAGCGGAAAGCCGGTTTCCACCGACTGGATGCTGCGTCGACCATCATGAACGCCAGACGCGGGTTTTTTTACAGTCATGCCATCTATTGAAGGGAGTTGTAGCGCAGATCTTACCCGCCTTTGTGCAAGCGTTAAAATGGGGCAATCTTTTACTGAGTCTACATGTCATGAGCAAGCCTTCCGTTGTTGAAGTGGACAACGCGCCGTCTTTCGAGATATCGCCCGTCCCCGAAATTATTGCCGAGCTTCGCGCGGGCCGACTGGTTATATTGGTCGACGAAGAAGATCGCGAAAACGAGGGCGACCTGGTCATGGCGGCCGAGTTCGTCACCCCCGAAGCCATTAACTTCATGGTCACGCATGCGCGCGGGCTGGTGTGCCTGACCCTTACCGAAGAGCGGTGCCGTCAACTGGACCTGCCGTTGATGGCCAGCCGCAACGGCACGCGCTTCGGCACCAACTTCACGATGTCCATCGAGGCCGCCCAAGGCGTGGACACCGGCATTTCAGCGGCCGACCGGGCGCGTACCATTCAGACAGCCGTCGCGCGCGACGCCACGCCGGCCGATCTGGTGCAGCCTGGCCATATTTTCCCGGTACAGGCCGTGCGTGGCGGTGTGCTGGTGCGTGCCGGGCATACCGAAGCCGGTTGCGACCTGACGGCGCTGGCTGGCCTGACGCCTGCTGCGGTCATCTGCGAGATCCTGAAACCGGACGGCTCGATGGCCCGCCTTCCCGACCTTAAAGTCTTTGCCCGCGAGCACGGACTGAAAATAGGCACGATCGCCGACCTCATCCAGTACCGTAGCGAACACGAGTCCATGGTCGAGCGCCTGGCTGCCCGCGACGTGCGCACGCCCTGGGGCGACTTTCATGCCGTGGCCTACCGTGATCTGGCTTCGGGCGCGCTCCATCTGGCGCTGACCCATGGCAATATCACTCCCGAGGTCGAGACGCTGGTGCGCGTTCACGAGCCGACCAGCATGCTGGATGTACTGTTCGAAGGCGCCACCACCCATAGCTGGAGCGTGGCCAACGCGCTCAAGGCCATTGTGGCTGCTCCTTCGGGGCTCATGATCCTGCTTAACTGCCAAGGCTCAACCGAACTGCTGTTCAGCCAGTTCGAAGCCTGGAACCACGAGCAGGCGACTGAAACGGCCCAATTGGATCGCGAAAGCCGTTATGGCTTGCGTACCTACGGTATTGGGGCGCAGATCATGCGCGATCTGAACGTAGGCAAGGCCCGCTTGCTGGCGCGTCCCCGAAAAATGCCCAGCATGGCGGGGTTTTCATTGACGATAACGGGTTACGATAGTGAACCGCAAGCCACACCCTAACTGGAACTCATGACTATGAACCCTTACACTTTGACGCCCGACCTGAATGGGGAAGGCCTCCATATCGGGATCGTACGGTCTCGTTTCAACGAAGAGATCGGCACAACCGAACTCGAGTCCTGCCTGGCCGAATTGGCTGTATTGGGCGTGGACGAACGTGACGTCATGGTGGTGTCAGTGCCTGGTGCGCTCGAACTGGGCGTCACCCTGGCCCAAATGGCCGAAACTTTCGAGTTCGACGCGCTGATCGCGCTGGGCGCGGTCATTCGCGGTGAAACCTACCACTTCGAAATCGTCAGCAACGAAAGTGCGTCGTCCATCAGCCGAGTGTCGCTGGAAACCGGCATTCCCGTCGCCAATGGCGTGCTTACCACTGACACCGAAGAGCAGGCACAAGAGCGCGCCGAAGAAAAAGGGCGCGACTGCGCACGCAGCGCCGTCGAAATGGCCAACCTCGTTGCTGCTCTCGAGCCCGAAACCGAAGACGATGACGACTTCGACGACGACGATGAGGGCGACGAGGACGAGGACGACGATCTTGACGACAAATAGCACACGGACAGCGCCTGCCGGCGCTGCGGCTCGCGGCAATAGCCGCAGCGCGCGGCGGCGGGCGCGCGAGTTTGCGCTCCAAGGGGTTTACGCCTGGCTGTTGCGTGGCGATGCCGGCTTGCAGGACGCCGGCGAGATCGATGCGCATATCCGGGACGACGACGAGTTCCGCGAAGCCGATGCCACATGGTTCAAAACCCTGTTGCACGGTGTGCTTCGTGAGGCGCCGGCACTGCGCGAGCGCTTCATGCCTTATGTCGACCGCCCGCTGGAAGAGCTTTCTCCTATCGAGCACGGCATTTTGCTGATCGGCAGTTTCGAGCTCATACACCACCTCGAAGTGCCGTATAAGGTTGCCATCAATGAAGCGGTCGAGCTGGCCAAATCCTTTGGCGGCACTGACGGCTTCAAGTTTGTAAATGGCGTGCTCGACAAAATGGCGGCCGATGTCCGCCCGGCCGAGGTTCAGGCGGCCCCTCGCCGCTAGGCCAAACCCGTTGGACAACGAGTTCGACCTCATCGCACGATATTTTTCTCGGCCCGCGCCGTCAGGATACCTGGGCGTGGGCGACGATTGCGCCCTGTTGCCCTTGGCCGGCGGCCGGCATCTGGCCACCAGCACCGATCTGTTGATCGAAGGCCGTCATTTTTTCGCGGATGCGCAGCCCGAAGCTCTGGGACACAAGGCCCTCGCCGTCAATCTGTCCGACCTGGCGGCCATGGGTGCGCAGCCGTTGGGCTGTCTCCTGGGCTTGTCGCTACCCGCTGTGGATGCCGACTGGCTGGAGCAGTTCGCGTCGGGCTTTCATGCGCTCGCTGACAGCGCCGGCTGTCCCCTGGTGGGAGGCGATACCACCCGCAGTATCTCCGGCATTGTGATCAGCGTAACCGTCATGGGGCAAGTCGATGCCCGGCAAGCCTTGCGCCGCGATGCGGCGATGGTCGATGACGATATCTGGGTAACGGGGGCCTTGGGCGCACCGGATATTGCCTTGCAGCTCCTGAACGGTACATTGCCCATGGACCAGTCGCTGCTGGCAGCCACCCGCCCCACACTCGATCGACCCGAGCCGCCTTGGCAATTCGCGCAGAAGCTGCCTGGCCTGGCTCACGCCGCGCTCGATATTTCCGATGGGCTGCTGCAGGATCTGGGCCACATACTCGAAGCCAGCAAGTGTGGCGCCGAGCTTCACTTTGCATCCATGCCGGTACACCCCGCCTTGCAGGCCCTGGACACTGGCACTGTACAGCAGGCGGTGCTTGCCGGCGGCGACGTCTATCAGCTTTGCTTTACCGCCGCCGCAGATAAACGCCAGGCCATACAACAGCTTGCGGATGATGCTGGCCAGCCCATCAGCCGGATAGGCCGCATCGTCAAGCAAGCGGGCTTGCACGTCTGGTCGGCAGACGGCCAGACCATTAGCTTGGCTTCCCGTGGCTACGACCACTTTTCATAGCGTCGCTGCCACAGCAGAGCACTGAATCATGCCAGTCACCGATCCTCTTTCCGACACTCCTCACGCCTTCAAGCCGACCGCCGCCTGGGTGTTTGGCTCCTTGCCGCGCGTGATCTCGTTTGGGTTTGGTAGCGGGCTGATACGGCCGGCGCCTGGCACCTGGGGCACGCTGCTGGGCTGGCTGCTATGGGTAGTTGGGGTGTCGCGCCTGCCCGACCCGGCCATCGCCGCGGTGTTGGTGCTGGCCTTTGCGTTAGGCTGCTGGACCTGTCATCGGGTGGGCCGCGAAATGGGCAAGGCCGATGATGGCGGCATGGTGTGGGATGAAGTTGTTGCGTTCTGGCTGGTGCTGTGGCTGACGCCCGACACCTGGATCGCCCAGCTTGTGGCGTTTGTCGTGTTCCGTTTTTTCGACATTGCAAAGCCGCCACCCATCAGTTTCTTCGACAAGCATTTCAAGAACGGTTTTGGCGTCATGTGGGACGACATTGTGGCGGCGGCATATAGCTTGCTGTTGCTGGCCGTTCTGGTCAGACTCGAGGTGTTTCCATGATGGACAGGCAAGCGTGGCCCCAGGCGCATCAGCTTGGTCAATTGCTGCTTACACGCGGCTGGATGTTCGCCTGCGCCGAATCATGCACGGGCGGACTGCTGGCGGCTGCCATGACGGACACGCCCGGGTCCAGCCAGTGGTTCGATCGCGGCTTCGTTACGTATAGCAATGAGGCCAAGGTCCAACACCTGCTGGTCAACGCCGACACGCTGGAACGCTTTGGCGCCGTCAGCGAAGAAACCGCCATGGAGATGGCGGCCGGGGTGTTGACCGCCGCTATGCCGGCCAACGTGGCCATCTCGACGACTGGTGTGGCCGGCCCCGGCGGCGGCACGCCTGGCAAACCCGTGGGCATGGTGTGTTTCGGCTTTGCACAGCGCACGGCCGACGGCGTCGTAACCCGAGCCATGACCAGAATATTCGAGGGCGAGCGAGCTCAGATACGCGCGGCCGCGGTCGACTATGCGCTGATGACCGCAATAAGCCTTATCGAACAGCGTTGATGGCGTCACGCGTCTGGCGCGCTGCCAGGGCTGCCGCCACACGCCAGTCGTCGCCCGTGCTGGCGTATAAAATCGCCCGCGACGAGTTGATCATCATGCCTGTCCCTTGGCTGTCCAGTCCGGCCTTCACTGTGGAGGGGATGTCGCCGCCTTGTGCGCCGATACCGGGTATCAGCAGCGGCATGTCCGCCACCCGCGCGCGCACCTTGGCGATTTCCTCCGGAAACGTCGCGCCTACTACCAAGGCGCATTGGCCGTTGCCATTCCAGCGATCCGCAGCCAGCGCTGCCACGCGCAGATACAGCGGCGTGCCGTCGGCAGACTCTATGAACTGCAGGTCGGAGCCGCCAGGATTGGATGTGCGGCACAGGATGATGACGCCCTTGTCATCCCATTCGAGGTAGGGCGTTATCGAGTCGGAGCCCATGTAGGGATTGACCGTGACGGCGTCAGCCTGATAGCGCTCGAAGGCTTCGCGCGCATACTGCTGCGCTGTCGATCCGATGTCGCCGCGCTTGGCGTCCAGAATAATGGGCAGGTCCGGGTGGTGTTCACGTACGTAGTCACACAGAGCCTCCAACTGGTCTTCCGCGCGCTCGGCCGAGAAGTAAGCGATCTGCGGCTTGATGGCGCAGGCGTACTGGGCGGTTACGTCGACGATGGCGCGGCAGAACTCGAAGATGGCGTCGGGGTGGCCCTGCAATTCGGCGGGAAAGCGTTGAGGGTCGGGATCCAGGCCCACTGTCAGCATCGAACCGGACGTTGCCCAGGCCTTGGCCAGCTTTTCAATGAAGGTCATGTGGTGCTTACGATATGGATAAAGTACGCCAGATTATAGGCGTAGCGCCACGCACACCCAGACCGCTGCGCCCAGCAGTATGGTCAACATGACGGCTGCGCTGCCCAGGTCTTTGGCCCGGCCTACCAATGGGTGAGGCTCTAGCGTGATGGCATCCGCCAATGCCTCCATTGCCGAGTTAAGCAGCTCTACGATCAGCAGTAGAACCAGCGTGCCAAGCAACATCATGGTTTCGATCGGGTTGCGGCCAAGCCAGAATGCCATCGGTGTCATCACCACGGCCAACAGCAGCTCTTGTCGAAACGCCGCTTCATGCCGGAAGGCGGCGGCAAGGCCTTGAGCGGAATAGCGCAGGGCTTTGAACAGGCGGGCAAGGCCGCCCTTGCTTTTAAAGGGCGAATGCGAAGTGGTCATCGATGTACCGGTAAAGGCCGCGCCGGGCGGCGCAACCGATGCATTATAGGTGCAGACCGCCAACGCAAAAAAGCCTCCGAATAAATCGGAGGCTTTCGATGCAAGCCCGGGCGCGGACGCCCGGGTTACGGCTAAGCAAGGCGCAATTAGAAGCCGCCCATACCACCCATACCGCCCATTCCACCCATGTCTGGCATGGCAGGAGCAGACTTGTCTTCTGGGATTTCAGCCACTGCGGCTTCCGTCGTCAGCAACAGGCTGGCAACCGACGCTGCGTTTTGCAAGGCAGTGCGGGTAACCTTGGTGGGATCCAGCACGCCTTGTTCAACCAGGTCGCCGTACTCGCCGGTAGCGGCGTTGTAGCCGTAGTTGCCGGTGCCGTTAGCTACATTGTTGACCACAACGCTGGCTTCGTCGCCGGCGTTTTCAACGATGGTGCGCAGCGGTGCTTCAACAGCGCGCAGGATCAGCTTGATGCCGGCTTCCTGGTCGACGTTGTCGCCCTTCAGTTGTGCGATGGCAGCCTTGGCGCGGATCAGTGCAACACCGCCTCCAGGAACAATGCCTTCTTCGACTGCGGCGCGCGTAGCATGCAGAGCATCTTCGACGCGGGCTTTCTTTTCCTTCATTTCGATTTCGGTGGCAGCGCCAACACGAATCACAGCAACGCCGCCTGCCAATTTGGCAACGCGCTCTTGCAGTTTTTCGCGATCGTAATCGGAAGTGGCTTCTTCGATCTGGACGCGGATTTGCTTGACGCGTGCTTCGATCGACTTGCCGTCACCAGCGCCATCGATGATGATGGTGTTTTCTTTGGCAACTTCAATGCGCTTGGCCTGGCCGAGGTCTTCGACGGTGGCTTTCTCAAGCGACATGCCGGTTTCTTCGGAGATCACCACGCCGCCCGTCAGGATGGCGATGTCTTCCAGCATGGCTTTGCGACGGTCGCCAAAGCCAGGAGCCTTGACTGCGGTGGTCTTCAGGATGCCGCGGATGTTGTTCACAACCAGGGTGGCCAGTGCTTCGCCTTCGACGTCTTCGGCAACGATCAGCAGAGGACGGCTGGACTTGGCAACTTGCTCCAGGATGGGCAGCAGGTCGCGGATGTTGCTGATTTTCTTGTCGAAAATCAGGACATACGGATCTTCCAGCACGGAAACTTGCTTGTCCGGGTTGTTGATGAAGTAGGGCGACAGGTAGCCGCGGTCGAATTGCATGCCTTCGACGACATCAAGTTCGTTATCCAGCGACTTGCCGTCTTCAACGGTAATCACGCCTTCCTTGCCAACCTTGTCCATGGCATTGGCAATGATCTCGCCAATGGAGGAGTCGGCGTTGGCCGAGATGGAACCAACCTGGGCGATTTCCTTGCTGGTAGTGCAAGGCTTGGACAGCTTCTTGAGCTCTTCCACAGCCACGGCAACCGCTTTGTCGATACCGCGCTTCAGGTCCATGGGGTTGATGCCGGCGGCAACGTACTTCAGGCCTTCTTCAACGATGGACTGGGCCAGCACGGTAGCCGTGGTGGTGCCGTCGCCAGCGTTGTCGGAAGTCTTGGAAGCCACTTCCTTGACCAACTGAGCGCCGATGTTTTCGAACTTGTCTTTGAGTTCGATTTCTTTGGCAACCGATACACCATCTTTAGTGACGGTAGGTGCGCCGAAAGAGCGGTCGAGCACAACGTTGCGACCCTTGGGGCCCAAGGTTGTCTTGACAGCATTGGCGAGAATGTTTACGCCACGTACGATGCGAACGCGTGCGTCATCGCCGAATAAAACTTGTTTTGCAGCCATTGTAGAATTCCTTATGTAGATTCGGGTCTGATTACTGGATCACGGCGAGGATTTCTTCCTCGCGGATGACGAGTAGTTCGTCGCCATCAACCTTGACGGTTTGGCCGGCATATTTGCCGAAGAGAACCTTGTCGCCTACTTTCAGGTCGACAGGTTGCACTTTGCCGTCATCGGAGCGCTTGCCGGGGCCAACGGCCACAACTTCACCCTGGTCGGGCTTTTCAGCGGCGCTTTCAGGGATGACGATACCCGAGGCGGTAGTGCGCTCGTTGTCCAGACGTTTGATGATCACACGATCATTCAAAGGACGCAGTGCCATGAAGGAACTCCTGTTCAATAAATAATGATTAAGAAAAAAAGGCGGGGGGCGGCCTGTTAGCACTCAGCCCCTTCGAGTGCTAATTATAAGGACGAAGTTGGAATCTTCAAGGGGGCGGGCATGGATTGTTACAAGTGCAAGCGCCGCTGCTGTCGATTTTCATCCGGTTCTGCGTAGAATCAAAAACGCCTTCCGCAGTTGCGGGGGACAGTAAGTCCATCAAGGAGACGACAATGCAACGCACTAAAAGAGGTGTATCAGCAGTTGTAGTCGGACTTGCGCTTACCGCGTTATCTAGCGGTGTGATCGCGCAGGGTCAGGGTCAGGTCCCGGACAACATTGAAAAGCTCATGAATATGGGCACGACGGGCGCCTCACTGGATATTGAGTCCATCCCGCAAACAGGCGATCGTGCCGAGGCAATCAAGCGCATACTCACGAACGTCAAGGTCCCAGAGGGGTTCACCATCAGCCTCTATGCCATTGTGCCAGACGCGCGCCACATGGCGGTCGGGCCCTCGACAGGCGTCGTGTTTGTCGGCACCCGAAAAAACAAGATCTGGTCGGTAACAGACCGGACCAAGAGCCGCGTAGCAGACGACGTGAAGCGCTTCGCGCCGTCCGTAAGCTTCAAAGTGCCGAACGGATTGTGTTTCTCCCAGGACGGCTTCTTGTACAGTGTCGAGCACAATCGCGTGCTTGTGTTTCCGGCAGCCGAGTTCTTCTATGAGGGGCCGGACGTCGCCGCAGGCATTGTCGTTCCACAGGGTGAACTCATACCGGTGGACGATGAAAGCTTCAACCACGGTGCTCGCACCTGCCGCATCGGTCCGGACAACAAGCTGTATGTCACCCTGGGCAACCCATACAACGTGCCGCCCAAGGAAAAACTCGAGCTTTACGACAAGACCGGCATGATGGGCATCATACGGATGGACGCCGACGGCAAGAACCGCGAGGTCTTCGCGTATGGCGTTCGCAATTCGGTTGGGATGGATTTCAATCCCAAGGACAAGGTGCTGTGGTTCTCGGACAACCAGGTAGATGGCATGGGAGACGACATTCCACCGGGAGAGCTGAACCGCGCGCCGCAACTCGGCCAGCATTTCGGCTTCCCCTATTACGGAGGCGGCAACATACGCACGGTGGAGTTCAAGGATGTCGAGCCGCCCGCCGATGTGGTGTTTCCCCAGGTCGAGACGGACGCTCACGCGGCTGACCTCGGGATCCACTTCGCCAAGGGGGAGATGTTTCCCGAGAAGTATCGCAATGGCTTGTTTACCGCTCAGCACGGGTCCTGGAACAGAACCACACCTATCGGCGCGCGCGTCCTGTTCACGAGCTTGAAAGAAGATGGCACGGCGGGCGAGACGGAGATCTTTGCGGACGGCTGGTTAAGCGACAAGAACGAGTACCTCGGTCGCCCCGTCGACGTCGCGTTTCTGCCTGACGGCTCCATGCTGATCTCGGATGACATGGTGGGCGCCATTTATCGCGTAGCGTATGAAGGGAAGTAGCATCAGCCCAGCCTCGGTTTTCCTTGCTCTGGGGCTGGCCGGCCTGGCCGTGCCGTCCTGGAGTGCGGATATCGAGGCTGGTCGGGCCAAGTCCATGCAGTGTGCCGTGTGCCACGGCGCCCAGGGCATGGCAACAGCGCCCGACGCACCCAATCTCGCCGGCCAGAACGAAATGTATCTGGTGAAAGCGCTGAAGGATTTCAAGTCCAAGGCGCGCGAGCACGAGGTGATGAACCTCATGGCGGCCGGCCTGAGCGACGACGACATGGCTGACCTCGCAGCCTACTACCAAAGTGTAGAGATACAGCTAAAGACTGCGCCCTAGCACCTTTAACGTCTATTAGCGATCGGCCAAATGTTTATGTTGCCATGCTTGTCATAGTTGTAATGGTTTGAGGGAGCTCCCCAGTGTATTGGTAGTTACCCCGATTCATTTCCACAGCAATAAAAATTTTTAGAAATAACTTCGCTGTGCGACCCATCTAGCATGCCTTGGCCCGCTACCGAGAGATCTACCTATCTGTCCGCCCGTATGCGGCATGCGTATCTCGACTTGATGTCGATTTACTCGCCGACGGGTGGCATTTTTTTTGTGTCTGCTCTCGTGCTGGACTCTCTAGGCTGACGCCTCTTATCCATCACCACAGGAGAGACCCTGAATGACTGTTTTTACCATCGCTCCGATAGGGACCTGCCGCATCCATACGCCGCTGCGCGATGCACTGGGGCGTTACCCGATCAAGCTGCAACTCGGCCGAAACTACGGTTTCGTGCACACGGTTGCCGAAGCGCTTCAGCAGGCGCGATTCATGCTCGGCAAAGCCGATATTCCAGAAGACGTCCAGCGCCTGATCTTTCGGCCTTCTAATGGCGCGCAGGCTCGTCGCGGCACGCACAAGCCGGCCGACCTGTATATGGTCGAGCTGTCTTCGCGCAAGCTCTTGACCATCGACGGCCTTCCCATCCAATCCAACTATTTAGTCCGCTATTTCAGCGAGTTTTTCGCTGATCGGGCGCGTACCCGTCAGTTCTGGTCCATGGCCAACGTCGAATCGCTTGCCGAGCGCCGCGCCGTGCTGGACCAGGATGCGGCATTCAATAGCCTCAGCACGGATGACCGTGACTTGCTCGCCCGCATCGTCAAGCGCGATCAGACGGACGAGGAGATCGAGCAGCAAATGCGCCAGCTGGCCGAGCTGCTGGATGGGGACAAGCTAGTGTTTGTCACACACGTCAATGCCACCACGCCGGACAATGTGACGATTGAACAGCGGGCACAACTGATCGCTGCCGTTACCGCCGCCGCCCAGCGTATCGGCGTGCCTTGCTACGATCCGACGCCGCTGATGAACAAGCTCGGGCAGGCCGACGCGATGGAGGACGGCGGGCTGGATCTGACGCACTACACCCCGGCTTTTTCCGAGCGCCTGTACTCGGAGTGGTACAAGAACTTCATGCGTCCGCGAATGGGCGTGTCCACCCCGCAGCCTGCGGTGCCAAAGCTTTCCGCCGACGAGAGCGCCGAGCACATCGAACGGCTCTGGGATGCCGGCGATCTGCGTAATGCCTCGTGCCGCGTGCGCGACGTGCTTCGCCGCTACCCCCAGCTGCCCGATCACGTGCTGCTGCTCTCACGAATTCAGGAAGAACTGGGCGATTACGAGGGTTCGCTGGCGCTGCTGGCCGGCATGGATGGCGACCGGGCATCGGGCACCCAGGCCGAACACATCCTGATGCGAAACCAGTTCAAGCTGGGCTGTCATGACCGGGCGTACGCGCTGGCGACCAGCCTGCTGGGCGACGAAATCGAGACACCGGAAATCGTCCGGATCGCGGCGGTATCCGCCGGCCATCTGGGCTACGTGGACGAGAGCATGGGCAACTGGAAGCAGTTGTTCCGCATCTCAGCGCCACAGGACGCGATGGCGGAGGAAGCGGCCGACACGGTGCTTGCGATGCTGCAGGCTGCCGGCGATATGGTAGCGGCTATCCGCTGGGTCCGTGAGGTCCGCGCGGCGCTTCCCGGTTATGGCCGCGGCTTCGCGGTGCTATGGCGTGATCGGCTGCTGGCTGGTGACCGCGACGCGCTACGGGGCCTGGCCTCGGAGCATCCCGCGTTGGGGGATGTCGAGATCCTGGAGCTGGTCAAGGAAGCCTCGTGGCGAGGTTGCATCATGGCCGGGGCAACGCTTGCCGCGTCTTGCGGCTTGGCCAGGAGCGAACACGAAGAAATCGGCGCATGGCTGCAGACGCAGTCTTCAACCTGGGCCGAGGAAGGTAATCGGGCGCTGGAGGAAGGGCGCCTGCGGGACGCGGCCGAGCGCATCTGCGCGCACCGTCTGCTTAATCCCGACGCGCTGGCGGGTGCGCGGGCGCAGCGCGCGTTTGAGCGCGCAATGCGCCTGGGCGTTCGCGCCGCGCTGGTGGCGGGTAATCACAAGGAAGTGATGGACCTGACCAACCTGGCCATCGACACCAATGTGGACTTTCCCGAACTGCACGCCATGCGCGGCCGCGCTGCGGATGCGCTGGGGGACCAGGAAACCGCCATGCGACACCTGGAGCAGGCGGCGGCCGGCGAATCTGCGCCATTCAGCGCCAAGCTGTACTTCGCGCGGGTTGCCTTCAAAGGTGGCTGGTTCGGTGAAGCCATCGATGCGTACCAAGACGTGCTGGCCCATTCGTCCGCAGACCAGAATGCAAGAGACGAGGCGGAACGCCAGCTCGGCAGGCTGGGCCCGCGAGCTATCCGAGGCGCGCGCCAGATTCTGTCCCAAGGGGACCATCAGGCAGCCTGGAACGTGCTGGATCGCGTGGCGCAGTCGTGGCCCGAAATGCCGGAAGTGAGTCACGAAAAGCGGCGCATTCTGGCCTATCTGTACGCCGAAGCGCGCGCGCTGGAGTCGTCAAGCACGTCCGAGCGCCTGGCCCTGGGCGAGCGCATCGTGAACCTCGTGCCCGATGACCCCATCGGCCTGCGTCTGGCCGCAGTGGGCGCCATGCGGCTGCACCGCTTCGAGCAGGCCCTGGCGTATTGGAAAAAACTCCAGGAACATTCCGAGAATCCGGCGCAGTTCGACAATTACATAGAACGCTGCCAGGCATGGATCGAGAAGCTCAGCCGGAGGAAGGCGGCATGAGCCCACCACTGAGTACCGAGCCAGTGGACACCAGATCCGATCTTCAACAAGTTCAAGCCCAGCTGGAGGAAATCGTTACAGCGTCGGGGCGTGTACAAGCTGCACAGGAAAATCTGCTTCGGGCGAAGGTGCTGGCCGGAAATTTCCCGGACGACTCGAAGGTCCGCTTCCTGCTACTTCGGTTACAAGAATCGGCAGGCCTGAACGAGGGCATGGCCGATCAATGGGCGGCCTTGCTGCAAGATTGCCCGGACGATCTGAAGATCGTCCGCTATTGCGCCATGCGCCTGGTGAAGGAGCGTCGCCTCGAAGAGGCCATGTCGCTGGTCGATCACCATCTGCCCGAGTCAAACGATACCGAGCGCATGTTCGCGCGCGCAAAACTGTTGAGCGACATCCGGGCGCACGAACAGTCCGACGCGTTGTTCCGCCGGTTGATCTGGCAATCTACGGATCGAAATATGCGTGCCGAGTTTGCCAAGCGCCTGCGCAAGCGTGGCCTGTTGGCTGACGCGTTCGAGGTGATAGCGCCGGTCGCCAAACATTTGGCGCCGGGCAGCAAGGCGGCCGAACTGGCCCAGGGGCTGGCACGCGACTACGCGTTCTACCAGCGCTTCGAATCCGAAGATGCACTGGCGGGAAAAGACGTCCGGATCTTGTCGATGAAGCATGCGATCCTGCACTTTCGCGACAGGAAAATCGCCGAACATGCGCCGGACAAGTCCGTCTCCGTGGCGCTGGTTACCGGCAGCCTGGGTCCCGGCGGCGCCGAACGGCAACTGACGCGCCTGGCCGGCGAACTGACCCGCATGGCCGAGTCTTCCGACCAGCAGCCTACCGACATCTTCATGCGGCCCAGGAAGGTTGAAGTGCTGGTCAAGCAGCACACCGAACCGACCGGTACGCCCAAGAAACAGGACAATTTTTTCCTTCCCGTCCTGGTCAAGGCGCAGATTCCGGTCACGGAGATCAACCGCTTGCCGGCCGTCTCAGTGGCTCACCAGACCGTTCCGGAAGGAAACCTGGCTCGTCTTCTGGAGCACTTGCCACCGCCCGTCCATTATGGCGTGACACGCCTGGCCCCGGTGCTGCGGGCCAACCCGTTCGATGTGGTGAGCTTGTGGCAGGACGGCACCTGCCTGTTCGGCGCGCTGGCGGCGTTGCTGGCGGGCGCTCCGACCATCCACCTGGTGTTCCGCGGCTTGCCGCCGAATATCCGGAAGGATCGCTTCCGCGCCGAATATCCCGAGCTGTACCAGGCCCTGGCCCAGGTACCGGGGGTGGTCTTCGTCAGCAACAGCCGCAAGGCCGCAGAGGCGTACTCGGATTGGCTGGACATTCCCATCATGCGCTTTCACATCCTGTACAACGGTGTGCCTGACCTGGCGACCGACGCGTCGGTCGCCGACAAGGAAAAGTGGAAAGCCTTCCACGCCAGCACGGACGACGCCACGGAAACGATAGGGGGCGTATTCCGGCTTGAACCGGACAAGCGGCCGCAGCTGTGGATCAAGCTGGCCGCGCTGTACCTGAAAGAGCGTCCGCAGGCGCGTTTTGTCATCGTGGGCGATGGACGCCTGCGCGAGAACATCGAGGCGCTGGCGCACGAGCTGAATGTGACAGACCGGCTATTGCTGGTCGGCTTGTCGAACCATGTCGGGTATTGGTATTCGCAGATGGACGCCAGCGTGCTGCTGTCGCGCTACGAAGGCTTGCCGAACGTGCTGATCGAGGCTCAGTTGCTGGGCGTTCCGGTGATCTCCACGCCAGCTGGCGGCGCGGGCGAGTGCTTCGTGGAGAACGAGACTGGCCATCTGCTCAGCGACGTCGATCATCCGGATCTGCACGAGGCGTGCGAGAAGGTCACGTCGATGGTGGACAAGGGGTGCAGCAACGAGGACCTGAAGGTGCATAGCCGCCGCAGGGCGCAGACGCTGTTTTCACTGGAAGCAATGATCACCAAGTTCTTGAGTCTGTGTCTGCCTGCTGTATCCGGGAACGATGATCGCATCGATCTTGCACCCGTGGGCCTGTTGCAAGCGTGATTGGCGATTGCTTTTTTTCAAGTTGCTGAAGCTGAAGGATCTTATGCAAATAAAAGTCCCGGCCCTGAATTCTCGGCGCCATTCGACCCTGGCGATGCTGCTGCTTGCCGCACTGACCCTCGCGGGTTGCCAGCTTCCGCGGTCCGGTCCCATGCTTAGTGAAATGACGGCGGCGCACGATGACAAGGACGTCATCGTGATGCCCGTGACGCGCGAACTCGCACAAGACAGCCGAGTGCCCGAGGTGGCCGATTTTCCCGAGCGCTACCGCGACCTTACGCAAGCGGGCTTCGACAGCCTGGTGCCCGGCGACGGCATCAACGTAAAGGTGTGGGAGCGCGGTGGCCTGGGTGTGTTCGGGGCGGATCCGGCCGGGGCGAGCGACCTGGGCAACCAGGAAGTCGATCGTTCCGGCCATGTCTCGTTCCCCATCCTCGGCAAATTCCGCGCCGAGGGCCTGACTCTGGGACAGCTGCATGACGCCGTGGTGGCGCGTCTGAGCAAGTTGGTGGTCGGCGCCGACGTCAGCGTGACGCGTGCTGCTACGCGCGGGCAGATGGTGACGGTGCAGGGCAACCTGACCAAGCCTGGTATGTATCCCATCACGCAGACCTCCCAGTACCTGAGCAGCGCGTTGGCGCAGGCGGCGCCGGTGCAGGAGAACCCCGAGCAATTGATCATCAGCCTGCGCCGCGACAAGCAGGTGGCGTCGGTGCGCTTGTCGGATATTTACCGCAACCAGAACAACGACATCCTTTTGAGGTCGGGCGATGTCATTACTGTCTATGACTCCAAGCAGTTCCTGACTGTGCTGGGCGCTGCCGGCACTCAAGGGCGCGTGGCCATCAGCAAGCGCAATTACACCGTGCTGGATGCGCTGGCCGATTCCAGGGGCCTGGACGATAAGCTGGCGGATCCGCGTTCGGTGTTCCTGTTCACGCCCGCGAAGGCCGGGGCGGAAGGCAAGCCTGACCTGCTGCCCGTGGTCTACCAGTTTGACCTCACCCGTCCGGAGCAGGTGGCGCTGGCGCGCGAATTCACGGTGCGCGAAGGCCAGGCGATCTACATTTCGGACGCACCGTTCACGCAGGTGCAGAAGGTCCTGTCGGCCTTCCGCTTCACGATGAGCGCCGGTTTCAGCGCCACGAAGGCCATCGACAGCGATTCGGGAGCCAGTTCGTCCGTCCTGAGCCAATAGCCTGCCGATGAGCAACGAGGATCGGATCAAAGGCTGGCGATCGCGCCGTCAAGCCGGTAACTACACGGTAGGATCCGGCGTCGCGGCATGGCGGCTGGATCCGGCCACGCTATTCGAGGCCAAGGCCACGCCGGGCGTGCTGCTCAAGCCCCTGCTCGCCCGCTTGCAGGGAGAGCCGCACGATTCCGTGGCGGCCCGGCGGGCGGTGTACGAGGCGGTGCAGGCGGAGCTTGAGGCGGAGATTGCACGCAGCGCTGTCGACGAGAACCTGGCCGATTTTTCACGACGGCGCTTGCGCGTCATCGTGCGTCTCCTGGAGCAGGACATCCGCGCGGACGTGGCGGTATTCGCGCCGGGCTACTTGCCGGCCAAGCTGGTGGCCGAGGACGAGCGCCTTGCAGCGGCGCATGCGCGGCGCGCGGAGCGGCGCAAGCAGGACGAGGCGCGGGAAGCGCGGCGCCATGCGTCTCGCAACGACATTGCGCTGGAAATCGAGGTGGCCCGGGACGAAGAGGACGACCTGGCGATCCTGCGGGACCGCCTGCGCGGCTTGCACGAAGGGCACCCGCCGGACATGGCGGGCAGGTTCCAGCCTGTCGGGCGCACGCTGATGGCGATGTTCATCTACCAGTTGCACGTAATGCATGGCGAGAGCCGCATTGCACTGGTGTGGGCGCTGGTCGGCCCGGTGGTGCTGCTGACCTTGATTTCCTCGCTGTATATCCTGATGGGCATGCATTTCATCCTGGGCATGGATGTGCAGACATTCGCGCTGTTGGGAGCGACGACCTGGATTATGTTCAGGCAGATCGTCTTCCGCAGCAGCACGGCCTATGTCTCGGCCCGCGGCCTGCTGAACTTCCAGGGCGTCACGCCGTTGATGTGCGCCCTGGCGCAGTCGCTTATCTATGTATCGGTATATCTGGTGGTGTTTGCGGTATTGATCAGCGCTGGCCACGCGCTAGGCTTCGTAACGTTGCCGATAAGCTGGCCCGGCTCCATTCTTTTCGTCGTTCTGATGGGGTGTTGCGCTGCGGCGATGGGGGTGCTGTTCGGGTCGATCGCGACCTTCTGGCCCTTCTTTCTTCGGCTCGCGCCGATTATTGAACGGTTCCTGCAGATCTTCGCGGCCGTCTTTTTCGTATCGGAACAGTTGCCTGAACACTTACGCCCCTGGATGCTCTGGTCGCCGTTCGCGCATGGCATGCAGCTGCTGCGTTCGGCTTACTTCGAGGCCTACCAATCGACCGATGCCAGCCTCGGCTATTTCCTGACCTCGTTGGTATTCCTGATGATGGTCGCCCTGATCGGCGAGCGCCTGGCTCGCCCCAATGTCCAGCCGATGTGAGCCAGGACTTTTGCGGAGGCTACTTTTTTGATCCAACTCAATGGCGTTACCGACGAGCCCTATGCCTTCGGCAGCAGGCAAGCACTGCTGGCCGACGCCAATCTCGATATCCCGGTGGGGCGCTACGCCTTGCTGTCGTCCGCGCCGGAAATGCATCGCCAGTTGGTGGACATACTGTGCTGCCTGCGTCCGCCGCGCCAGGGCTTCGTCAAACACGATTCCAGCGTATCGTGGGCAATCGGCCGGCAAGGCTTCATCCGCGGCAAGGCGACCGGCCTGAGCATGATCGATTTCGTCAGCGACATATACGAGATCAATGCCGATGCGACGCACGAGCTGGTCGCGGACCTGGTCAGCGATCCCAAAGGTCTGGCCAAGCCCATGGAGCATTGGCCGCTGTACGCGCGGCAGGAGTTTTCGTTCGCTCTGGCGCTGGCGCCGGCGTTCGATGTCTACGTGATCGAAGGGAGTATTCCTTTCGAGCCTTGCCGCTTCACCCGTCTCTGGCTCGCCCTGTTCGAAGAACGGCTGGTGGGTCGGACACTTATTTTCTCCAGTTACCGCCAGAATCAGTTGGCGGACTATTGCATTAAAGGCTTGATCTATGAACGAAGCGCGCTCCGCATCGACGACGACCTCGACCAGTGCCTCAGCAGGTTCCCCCCAAGAAGATCACGGGGCGACTCCGGCACACGGGATGACGGCCTCGGGGGCGGCTTCGACGAGGGCCAGCTCGGGTTCTGAAAAGGAATCGGAGATCGAACGTCGAAGCCGCGAGCGGCAGGCCTCGCTGCGCGAGCGTCGCCGCCATCGCTGGATCAACGCGCTTATCGTCATTGCGCCGGTGGCGCTCACCCTGGTCTACGTGTGTTTCCTGGCCACGCCGCGCTATGAGGCGGAGTCGCGGTTTTTTGTGCAGTCGGCGTCCGGCCAGCAAGGCGGCGCGGGTGGGGCCGCCAGCCTGATCACCACTGGAAACTCGGGCGGCATGCTTGGTGGATTCGTGGACGGGTGGGCAGTCGCCGACTTCGTGAAATCGCGCGACAGTATGCAGCAACTGGACAAGAAGGTCGGTCTGCGCGGCTATCTGACCAACACTGGATGGGACCCGCTTAATCGTCTTTCCGAAGATTCCAGCGAGGACGACCTGTATCGCGCCTACCAGAAGTCCGTGCACATCTCGTTCAATGCGTTGGAGCAGATTGATGTGCTGCGGGTCAGCGCGTTCTCCTCGGAAGACGCGGCCATGCTATCTGCGGCGCTGATCGGCCTGACCGAGGAGTTCGTGAGCTCCATGAACGAAAAGGGCGTTGCCGACAAACTGAAGGTAAGCAAGGAGTCGGTCAGGCTGGCGGAACAGAAGGCGCTCGCGGCCCGCGACGCGCTCACGACCTGGCGCACGGAGCATGGAAACATCGATCCCGCTGCCACGGTGTCGATGCTGTTGAATCTGTCCAGCCAGTTGGAAGGGGAGCTCAGCACTGCGCAGGTGAGGCTGGACAAGATCCGGGCCCTGGGAAACAAAGAGCACTTCATGCTCGAGCCGGCCGAGATGCAAGTCGCCGCCCTGAACAAGCGGCTCGCGTCCGTACGCTATCGGTTAAGCGGGGACAGCAATGCGGAAGCCAAGCAGCTTAAAGCTTACGAGGCGCTGCGCAATGCCCAGGTGTTCGCCGATTCCAACCTGACCCTGGCTCAGCAATCCTACCAACACGCCATGACGGAGGCTTTAGGCTTGCAGCGGTATCTATCCATTATTGCGCAACCGGTACCCACCGATCGGCCCAGCAGCCCGCGAACGGGGCTCCTGTTGTTACAGGCACTGGCGCTGGGTTTTGCGCTGATGTTCATCGCTCGTGTGGCGATGGCTTTGTTGAGGGGGCTGCGTCATGGTTGACACACCTGGCGAAAGCCGTCGGCCGGTGGCCGGCACCGATGCGCAGGACGCCACCGCCCGCTTGCGCGAAATCATCGCGGAGATCCGGGGCGCGGCCGACCCCGAGGGCGGCATGGCGGCGCTCGAACCGGCGTTGCGGCAGGCCAAGGACGGCTGGCGCGATGTCCGGCGATTGCTGGTTTCGCCCTTCGTTCGCGAGGGCCGCCTCGGACCCGCGATCGCCGGGCTGGGCGTGCTGATTGCCGTCTATCCGTCGCGCGTCGACGATCGCCGCCTGCTCGCCAGTCTTCTCGGGCGCATGGGGCAGTGGGATAGGGCGATTGCCGAGTCGGATGCTGCCGCGGGTATCGAGCCCGGCGCTGCGGCGCTGCATGCCGTGCGGATTCAATTGCGCATGCAGGGGGGGCGGGTGGCCGAGGCGGCCGAAGTCGCCCGCGCGACCCTTGCCCTGGCCCAAAGCGAGCCAGGCGAAGCGTACCCCTGGATGATGGCTTTCGTGCGCAACGGCAATGCGGCCGAGGCGGCAGGCATCGCTGCGGCGCTGGATCCGGACAAGCTGCCAAATGAGCGCGTGGCCGCGATGGCCGTGCGTGCCCTGATGGAGGACGGCCGCATTATGGCAGCGATCCGGTTTGGCGACACCGCGGTGCGCGCGGGCCACGATTGCGCGGCGCTCCGTTCCTCGCTAGGGCTGTCGCATCTGCGGCGCGGCACGGAAGACGATCGCAAGGTACTTGCGGTCGCGCATTTCGAAGCAGGCTTGCAGGCGGCGCCGGAGGACGTCAGGCTGTTGACGCTTTATGGGGAAACCCTGCTGCGCGCGGGCCGCTACAAAGAAGCCGAGCCGCCGCTGGCGCGAGCCCTCGAACTGGCGCCGGACCTGGAGCAGGCGCGCGGCCTGTATGCCCGCGCCTTGCGCTACACCCAGCACTATGGCGATGCGGCCGATCAGCTGATGAAACTGGTCAAGAAGTCTCCGGACAAGCTGCTGTGGCAGCGGGCCGCCATCGGGGCGCTATCGCAGGCGGGTCGCAAGGAAGAGGCCGAGGCGCTGTTCGCGCGATACGTCGCCACACGTGGCGATCGGCTTCCGGACACGTTCCGGGAAGCCATGGCCCGTATGGAGGAAAATCTGGACACCGCGCCCATTCCGCAGGCGCGTCTGGATTGGGCCTGGTCGTTGCGCGGCGACACGTCCATCCACCGGGCGACCTGGGAGCGGCGGGCGCGCTGGGGTCATATGGTCGATCATCTGCTGTTCGACTGGCTCGAATGCCGCGAAGAACGCGCCGAAGAGGCCATGCAGCTGCTGGGCGAACTCGATACCGGCGAGCGCTTCTTTGCTCCGCTGCTGGCGGCGGGGCGCGGAGTTGTGGTCGCCACGGCGCACGTAGGCCCCATGTACGCCGGGTTGCTGGCCCTGGAGCTATTGGGCATTCCATCGCGCTGGTTGGCGACGGCGCCGAGCATCGCCCAGAGCGGGTATGCCGCCGCGCTGATTTCGACCGCAGACCAGACCGAAGCCCAGGTCGCCAAGGCCTGCATGCGTGCGATCCACTCGGGCTACGTACTGTGCCTGGCCATCGATGGCGCAGCCAACCCCGCCGCTCCGCGCACGACCTTCGAAGGCCAGAGCGTTACATACTCCAGCTTCGCGTCCCATTTGGCGCATCGTCTGGGCGTGCCGTCGGTCTTCTACGCGCCGCGCTGGGAGAGCGGTCGCGTGGCCTATACGTTGGAGATGCTGCCGGCGGCCAATCCGGGCGAGGATGCTCAAGCTTATTCGTTGCGCTGGCAGAAGGCGTATTTCGAACGGCTTCGGGAACACCTGGCCAGTCAGCCGGAGAACCTGCGCCTGAGCGGCGGCATCTGGCGCCATGTGGCGTCCGCGGATCGGTCCGCGCAGGAATAGGGAGCGGCTTAGGTGTTTGCACGGAACATGGCCATGACCTGGCTGCTGGTGCTTGCCGCGCTGTATGGCGGCCCAGCGACAGCGGGCGAGCGTTGCGCGGCGCCGGATGAAGATTGCTCATTCGTTGCCGCGTTGCTGCAACAGCGCGAGGGCTATGGTGCCAAGGCCACAGGCGGGCTGGGCGGCAGGTTCGTCGAGGTGACCTCGGACCATGACGCGGGGCCCGGCACCTTGCGTGCCGCGCTGGAGCAGGCCCGCGAAGGGCCGACGTGGATACGCTTCGCCTCCGACATGACTGTGGTCCTGGATTCGCAATTGCGTGTGCCGTCCAACACGACAATAGACGGACGCGGCAAACGGGTGACCTTGATCGATGACGGGCTGGGCGTATATGGAAGCCGCAACGTCATCCTGACGCATCTGACGATAGACGGGCGCCTGAACCGACTTACGCAAGCCGTGAATGTGGCCAACGGCAGTCGCGACGTATGGGTTGATCACATGGACCTGTCGCGGATGTCGGACCGCCTGCTCAATGTGAAAAACGGTTCGACCGACGTGACGATCTCGTGGACCAAGTTCCACAACTCGAACAAGGTCATGCTGCTGAACAACATTACCTCGAAGAACCTGTTTCACAACTATGAGCGCGATTCGATCGCTCGCGTGACGCTGCACCACAACTATTTTTTCAACACAGTGCAGCGGAACCCGAGGGCGCAGTTCGGCACCTTCCACCTGTTCAACAACTTGGTGGAGAACTGGGATTTCTACGGCATGAGCTTCAGCCTGGAGGCCAAAGCCCTGGTTGAAGGCAACATCTTCAAGAACGACTCCCAGCGCAAGTGCACGGAGCCTGCGTTCTTTCCTACGGTGCACGGCATCGATGTGAATTACTGCCGCTATATCTCCATCGCGCCAGAACGCAGTGCGCTGGGTAACGGCGAATCCGATCGCAAGGCCTACGAGCAACGGAAGTCGCAGTATGGCTATACCCGCGACTACAAAGCCTTTCTGCGGGTGAAAGACAACCAGTATCTTGGCGACGCGAAGCCAGTGCTGCAGGACTACCGCCCCGAATTGGCTCCTACGCCTCCGTACTGCTACGGGTATGAGAAGCCGACGCAGGACCTCGTCGACAAGATACGAAAGTTTGCGGGCAACCCGCCTGTGGAAGCCCCGCTACCGGCACCGCGTGACGGAAATAACCGACAGCGAGACAGTGGGTCAAGCCAGAAACGAGTTGGGCCGGGCGGGAATAGCCGCGTGCTTTCGGAAGGTGGGAGACATGCACGAGATCCCCGAAGACGACGACGCCATCTATCTGACATGGGGCGAAAAACACAAGCTCTCTGCTGGCGAAGTTTGGTTTATTCGGGGTGAGGAATTAGAAGCAGCGGAGAACGGCGCCGAGACGGCTTCCGCGATCTTTTGTGAATATGAGCAACATGCCGCTGCCCGTGTTCTGAAGGTCGTTACCGCCGATCCGCCCAAGCGCCAAAGCGCCACCGTGCTGTTCTCGGCCTTGCGGGGTCCAAGGGAGTACGGGGTAGTCACCAGCCCCGGGCTGGAAGCCAAGGCTTTGGAACAATTCGGCGAAATGCAGCTTCAGCGCCGCGCCAATTACTTCCTGGAGTGGCTGCAGATCGGACGCAAGCATTACGGCAAGACCGAAGCCGATGTCCAAGGATGCGCTGACGCAATCCAGGAAGCCAAACAAAGGCGAACGGACGATGCGGCCCGGAATCATCGGCTATTGAGAATAGCGGCAATCGAGTGTGAAGGCCGCTACCTTTTGATGGGCAATCCGGCTTGATCCTCAGATTCAGGCGCTTCCATTCGGCTTGCATGGCATATACAATATGGCATATACAAACGAGGTGACGCCATGACTACTCCCGTACCTTCTTCGAGATCTCGTGAGGCCAAGCTATTTCGAAATAACCGCAGCCAAGCTGTCCGCATTCCAGCCGAATTTGAACTGCCCGGCGATCGGGTGCTGATCCATCGTGAAGGAGCGAGGCTTATTATCGAGCCCGTATCCGGGCCAAGCAACATACTCGAGCTGCTGGCCGAATGGAAGAACGATGAGCCGCTCGGGCCAGAAGACTGGTTTCCTGAAATCTCAGACATGCCTGCGGCGCCGGAGGATATTTTGTGAACGGCTATTTGCTGGACACCAATATCCTCAGTGATCTGTTGCGCAATCCTGACGGCCTGGCGGCCCACCAAATACAGCGAGTCGGTCACCATGCGGTCTGTACCAGTATCGTCGTTGCCGCTGAGATGCGCTACGGGTGCGCCAAAAAGGGGTCCCCCAAGTTGCTGGCCAAGGTGCGGAGCTTGCTCGATACGCTGCCTGTGCTGCCTCTCGATCTACCGGTCGACGCGGCGTACGGGAGCATCCGGACTGAACTGGAAGCCGCAGGGCAGCCTATCGGCGCCAACGACCTGTTGATCGCTGCACACGCCCATACGCTAGGCCTAACACTTGTGACCGGCAACACCCGGGAGTTCGACCGTATTCGGGGGCTTGTCGTGGAAAATTGGTTGGTGTGAGCCGGCAGTAATCAGCCCAGCCGCCACTTCCATGCGATCAACACCACGGGCACGCCAAGCGCGGCCCATGACACCGCATCGTGCCATCCGTCGCCCACCAGGGCGGCGATCAAACCTACCGATGTAATTGCTGCTATGAGCAACGGGGCCAGCCACATCTGACGCATGTTGGTGTGTGAACGGTAGCTGTCCTCGGCTTTGGCGTGTTGCTTCATGCGCTCGCTTCCCATGCTTCGATAGTTCGGCCAGGGGCCTTACGGCGGCGTGCCAGCCACAGGTATAAGCCGCTGCCCAGCAAGATAATGGTGATGATGTCCAACACGGCCCACAGCACCTTCATGGGCAAGCCACCGTAGTCGCCAAAGTGCAGCGGCTCCGATATCAACAAGCCGGTCATGTACCAAGGCAGAGGACGGTTATCCGTTACTTGCAGCGTTCGCGCATCCACCAGCACGGGCTTCAACAGGCGAGATGTCAGCGGCTCGGTACCGCGCATGAAGACGGCATAGTGGTGCGGGCTGGACAAACCCGATCCGGGATACGCCACAAAACCCAGTTGCATGTTGGGTTCCAACTGCTGGGCCGCTTGTACGGCCTGCTCAAGCGAACCGGGCTGCGTAACCGGAGGCTGGCCGGCGTAAGGAGCTACCATTTCGGCCATTTGGTCGGCGCGCCATGCACCAACGATTAGGTCCGCCCAGGTAGTGATCATGCCCGTGGCGCCCACCGTGCCTATCCATACCAGGGTGACGATGCCCAATAAGTTGTGCAGATCCAGCCATTTCAGCCGCGTGGCCCGATCGCGACGCACCTCGCCGAAGCGCAGCCGCCGCATGAAAGGGGCATAGAGCACGACGCCCGATACGATGGCGGCCAGCAGCAAGAAAGCCATCAGGCCCAGGAATAGCTTGCCCGGCAGGCCTAGAAAGAGGTCGGTATGTAGCCGCAGCATGAAGGCCATGAAAGGGCTGCGTTGAGCCGAGGGGTCCAGCACTTGTCCGGTGTAATAGTCCACCGTCACTGTCTTGCGCGGGCCGCCGCCTGCCACCGTATCGGCCATGTTTACATACCAGAACCCATCGTCTGTAATGTCGCCGACGAACATCACGGACTTGTCAGGGGCTTCGGCTTTTGCGGCCGCGATGACCTGATCCATATTCGCCAGGGGCAGACCGGCTTCAGCGCTTGTGTGTTGAACACCATCGGTCAGGAAATGCTCGATCTCGTGCTCGAAGATCAGAGGCAGGCCGGTAAGGCACAGCATCAGGAGAAAAATCGTACTGATCAGGCTGGTCCATTTATGTACAAAGGACCACTTGCGCAAGGCTCCCGTCGACAACATTGTTAAGCCCCAGCCTGCGTCAGGGCGGCAGTGGCATACGACGCGGTAGGGCGTAAAGCAGCGGCTGAATCGAGGGACAAAAGACAGGTCATGGGCGTTTCCGAAAACGGGATGTGGAGCAGGAAAGTCGGGGCAAAATCTTATTGATAATGGTATTGAGAACGATTACTATCACCGTGCTTTGCGAAATTATACATAGATCAAGCAGGCACGCACGCAGTTTCTTTCAACCCGGCTTCCTACTTTTAAGAGTGATTTCATGTCCTACCGCCCCCTGTCTCGCCCGCCCATGCTGCGCCCCTTAGCGGCTGCCTTGCTGATCGCGTCTGGTGGGGGTGCGATGGCGCAGTCCGCGCCGCCGGCTACGGAACTGCCCGCAGTGGTGGTTCAAGGAAGCCGCGCTGGAGATCTGGAACCGGTTTACGCGGGCGGGCAAGTGGCGCGTGGCGGCGGCCTGGGTTTGCTGGGCACGGCAGATGTCATGGATACGCCGTTCAGCACGGTAAATTACACATCGGAACTGATAGAAGACATCCAGGCGCGTACGCTGGCCGACATCATTACCAATGATGCATCGGTGCGCACGACGACGTCGACTGGTGGGTTCGGAGAGGACTTCCAGATTCGCGGATTCAGTGTCGGAACCGGAGATGTGGGGATGAATGGGCTGTATGGCTTGTTGTCCGCCAACCGCCTGCCCCTGGAGTTTGTTGAGCGCGTCGAAGTTCTTAAAGGGCCCGGTACACTGATGCGTGGCATCCCGCCCAATGGGAGTATAGGCGGCAGCATCAACGTCGTAACCAAGCGCGCTCATGACGAGCCGCTAACCCGCTTGACGACCACCTACACCACCAAGGCCAATGTGGGTACCCACCTGGATGTGGGCAGGCGGTTTGGCGAGAACAACGAATGGGGCATACGCTTTAACGGTGTAGTGCGTGGCGGCGAGGCCTCGATTAATGATGGCCGCCAGGACTTGGGGCTGGGCGCGCTGGCTCTGGACTTCCGGGGGCAACGCCTGAGGTGGTCTCTGGATGCAATATATCAGGACGATGAGGTCGAGAATTTCCGGTCTCAGATCGGGTTCGCACCCAACATTACAGAGATCCCCACAGCACCGGATGGGCGCATCGCTTTCTATCCGGGCACGACACTGACACAGCGTGACAAGACGATAGCTTCAAGGCTGGAATACGACCTGACCGACAATCTTACGGGGCATGTTGCCTTGGGTTATCGGGATAACGTTGTGCGCCAGGTGTTCCCCATCTCGGTCAATCCGGC
The DNA here is from genome assembly GCF_004022565.1 of Pollutimonas thiosulfatoxidans. Classification (NCBI taxonomy): domain Bacteria; kingdom Pseudomonadati; phylum Pseudomonadota; class Betaproteobacteria; order Burkholderiales; family Alcaligenaceae; genus Pollutimonas; species Pollutimonas thiosulfatoxidans. The sequence continues at coordinate 2,095,931 of NZ_CP022987.1, read as the reverse complement.
CACGTTGGCGCGTCGCGGGGTGGATGCCGACGGAAATTTCGGCGTCATGAATTCATATTACGACTCGTACTCCGAAACGCTTAGCAGCGACGTCGGGCTACAGGCGCGGTTTGACACCGGTACCGTTGGGCACGCACTTTCCGTCGGAGTGACACGCATGAGCCAAGAAGCCGGCAACGCCTACTCGCCGGGTACGACGGCCGTGTCATCAAATATCTACGACCCGTCACCGCTCCCTGCGAATGCATCTGTGCGCAACAGCATGAGGCGCGCGTCGGAAACGACATTGGACAGCATCGCTATTGCCGATACGCTGTCCTTTGCCCAAGACACTGTGTTGCTAACCCTGGGTGCGCGTAAGCAGACCGTAAAAACCGAGAGCTACAGCACGGGCACAGGCGCAAAAACTGGCAGCTACAAGGCAGACGCGGTCTCCCCGCTTGCCGGGATTGTGATCAAGCCGGTGGACAATGTCTCGGTATACGGCAATTTCACAGAGGGCTTGACGCCCGGACGGGTTGTAGGCCCTGGGTACGCCAATAGCGGCGAGGTACTCAGTCCTTACAAATCCAAGCAGTACGAGGCCGGTGTCAAAGTGGATTGGGGCAGCGTGACTACTAGCGCGGCAATCTTCCAGGTGGCGCGGCCTTCTGCTCAGGAAGATGGGGACTTCTACGGTTACTCGGGAGAGCAGCGCAACCGTGGGCTGGAGCTCAGCGCCTATGGCGAATTGCAGCCTGGTTTGCGTCTGATGGCCAGCGCCGCGTTCACGCAAGGTACGCTGACCAAAACGCAGGATGGCATTAACGACGGCAACAGGGCCCCGGGCGTACCGAGCCGGACATTCAACCTGGGCCTGGACTGGGATACACCCTGGGTGGAGGGGCTGAGTCTTAACGGGCGTGCTTCACACACCTCGTCCACCTATATTAGCGATGCCAACACGCTCAGCTTGCCAGCCGTCACAACTTTCGATGTAGGCGCCCGCTACCGGACCAAGGTCGCAGGAAAAAATGTAGTCCTGCGCGCCAACATCGATAATCTGACGGATAAAAAGTACTGGCTGGCCAGCGGTTCGTTCGCCACCAATGCTGCCGGCCGCAGCGTCATGTTGTCTGCCTCTGTCGACTTCTAGCACTGGGCATCGCCAGCGTCAGCGATTAACATGGGGTATTTGCCATGCACCCCGAAGATCTTGAACTGCTGGTGACGCGCATCATGCCCTTTGGCAAGTACCAGGGGCGTTTGATGGCCGACCTGCCCGGCCATTACTTGAACTGGTTCGCTCGCAACGGCTTTCCGAAGGGCGAAATCGGTCGCCTCCTGGCATTGATGCAAGAGCTGGATCATAATGGTTTGCGGCCCTTGTTGACGCCGCTGCGGCGATCCGCAACGAGCCGCGAAGACGATAGCAAGCCATAAGGAGAACATCCATGTTCAAGTATCTGAAGCCATTATTGCTGGGCATATGGCTGGCGATGTTCGCCGCTCCTGCGGCTGCGATCGAGGTGGGCGACATGGCCCCAGACTTTGAGCTGCCCGGCTCTGATGGCAAGGTGCATCGCCTGGCCGATTACCGCGGCAAGCAGGCGGTGGTGCTGGCCTGGTTTCCCAAGGCCTATACCTCGGGCTGCACCATCGAGTGCAAGTCGCTGGCCGAAAACGGCCACCTGATACGCGAGTTCGACGTCGCTTACTTTATGGCCAGCGTTGACCCGCTGGCAGACAACGAAGGCTTCGCAGCGGAGACCAAGGCTGACTTTCCCTTGCTTAGCGACGAAGACAAATCTGCAGCGAAAGCCTATGGGGTGCTGGGCATGTTGGGGGTGGCCAAGCGCCACACCATTTATATCGGCGAGGACGGCCGGGTGCTGAAAATAGATGCCAGCGTCAAGCCCGAGACTTCTGCCGAAGATATGGCCGCGACGCTGGCCGAACTGGGCGTCAGACGTCGTGCCCAGGCTGGCGCACTACCCTGATTGTTCCGCTGTCACCGCCGCCGCAAAAGAACTGGCCATGGCCACCCGATTCCAGCCCGGATACCCCCAACCCTGATGGCATATCCATGGGAACCTTACGTTGGCGTGGCGGGGGCGAGCACTTCTTGCGGATCGGGCTTGCCGTGCATGCACATCAGGGTTTGTTGGCCGATGGCCACCAGGGTACGCTTGCCGTCGGCTATGCCGAACACTTCCATTTGGCAGATCGTAAGGCTGCGCCCGGATCGCACAACCTTCCCGATGGCCTCAAGGAGTTCTCCTTGGGCCGGTGCCACCAGGTTGATCTTGAACTCGATCGTCAATACCGAGCTGTCATCCGGAAATAGGGTGTAGCCAGCATAGCCGCCCGCCGAATCGGCGATCGCGCTGGTTGCTCCGGCATGAAAGAAACCATGCTGCTGCGTGAGCTCTGAACGATAGGGCAGCCGTATTGTGACCAAGCCAGACTCGACCAGATGCAGTTCAGCGCCCAGGTGGCGCATCAGGCCCTGGCGAGCGAAGCTCGCGCGTACACGGGCTTCGCTTGCTGGATTCAGTATGCGGTCGGAACCGTGCTTCGGCATGGCGCTATACCGCTAGGCCACTGGCACGGGTTGAACGATGGCATCCAGTGCTGTTGCAAGGTGCTTGACCGTCCGGTCGACATTATGCAGCTTGTCCAGGCCGAAAAGGCCTATGCGAAACGTCTTGAAGTCGTCGCCTTCGTCGCATTGCAGGGGTACGCCAGCTGCCGCTTGCAGTCCGGCTTCGACGAATTTTTTGCCGGAGTGCAGCCCGGGATCGTCGGTGTAGCTTACGACCACGCCGGGGGCTTCGTAGCCGGGCGCGGCAACGCTTTGGAAGCCTCTTTCCTGCAACAGGGCTCGCACCTTGGTGCCCAGCTCTTGCTGCTCGGCGCGAACTTTCTCGAAGCCATAGTCTTTGGTTTCTTGCATCACGTTACGCAGCACGGTAAGACTGTCGGTCGGCATGGTGGCGTGGTAGCCGAAGCCGCCTGCCTCGTAGGCCTCCATGATTTGCAGCCATTTGCGTAAGTCGCAGGCAAAGCTTGTGCTGATCGTGGCGTCTATTTGCTTTCTGCCCTGGGCACCCAGCATGACCAGGCCGCAACAAGCCGGGCCGCTCCAGCCCTTTTGAGGAGCAGTGATCAGCACGTCAACACCAATGGCCTGCATATCGACCCAGATGGTGCCGGATGCGATGCAATCGAGTACAAACAGGCCACCGTGGGCATGCACGGCATCGGCGACCTGCCGCATATAGTCGTCGGGCAACATAATGCCGGCTGCCGTTTCCACGTGTGCGGCGAACACGACATCAGGCTTGCTTGCTTCAATCTCGGCGACGACCTCGTCTATGGGAGGGGGAGCGAATGGCGCTTGGCGGCCTGCTTGTATCGGTCGGGCCTTCAGCACTGTGGCGCTGGCGGGGATGGAGCCCATCTCGAAAATCTGTGTCCACCGATAGCTGAACCATCCGGTTCGGATCACCAGGCATTTTTTGTTGGTGGCAAACTGCCGCGCGACGGCTTCCATGCCGAAGGTCCCGCTGCCGGGTACAACGATGGCAGACTGTGCGCGGTATACATGCTTCAGGGTGCTGGAGATATCTCGCATGACGCCCTGGAAATTCTGCGACATATGGTTGACGGCACGATCGGTGTAGACCACCGAGTATTCGAGCAGCCCGTTGGGGTCGACGTCGGGTAGTAGGCTAGGCAAGATCTTCTCCAGGAGTGGTTACGGATCACTTAATCATAAGCGCAGTCGGGCGTAACGGATAGAGGCTGCGGCGGGCGAATGTCGCTGCGCACGGGTTGCCACCTCTGTATCTCGCGTGGGGATTCCAGTAAATCGGGAAGCGCCCGCCAGAAGGCCTGTCGGTATTCGCGATGTATCTGGACCTCGGCCAGGTCTTTCTCGTCCGTCCAGGTTTCGTACAGCATATAGCGATAGTCAGACGAAGGATCACGATGCAGGAAAGCGTTGGCAAATGTCGCTTCGTTGCGCATGGCGTCCAACAACGGTTCGAGCAAGCCCAGGAACTCGTCCTGTTGTCCGGGGCGGACGGTAAAAGTGATGACATAAGCTACAAGGCCTGAGCTGGAGTCAAGATGCATGATGGATGTCCTTGCAAAAGGGGTAGAAGGGATCGACGCGATGACCGACTTTGACGCTTTTTCGATCTGGCGTCGATTACCTGAGAGGTAATGCGGATGCTCACGCACTGCTATGCTTTCAATATGGATACTGTTCGGCGTCCCCTCGGGGCTCTCTTGCGTACCTGGCGCAACAGGCGTCGGCTTAGTCAGCTTGACCTTGCGCTGGAGGCTGGGATGTCGGCGCGCCATTTGAGTTTTATCGAGACGGGTCGCGCCCGGCCAAGTCGCGAAATGCTGTTGCGCCTGGCAGACTGCCTGCAAATTCCACCTCGGCCATGTAATGACGTATTGTTGGCCGCGGGATACGCGCCACGCTTTGCCGAGCGGCCATTGACCGACCCCGACATGCAATCGCTGGGGGCGTCGGTTCAGCTTTTGCTGGACGCCCACGATCCGTATCCCGCCCTGGCGGTCGACGGAAAATGGAATCTCGTCTTTGCCAATAAGGCCGTGGCGCCGCTACTGGCGGGTGTGTCGCCAAAGCTGCTCTCCCCACCCGTCAATGTATTGCGCTTAAGCTTGCACCCCGAAGGCATGGCCCCGCACATAGAGAACTTGTCTGAATGGCGTGCCAATGTATTGCTACGCTTGCAGCGCCAGGCAGAGGCCTCTGCCGACGAGTATCTGGATGACTTGCTTCGGGAACTGACCAGCTACCCAAGCCCGCGCGAAGCTCCCGAGGGCAGCCATGCTGTGGGACACAGCCCCATTGCCACGCCCTTACGCCTGCGTACTGAGTCGGGCAGTTTGGCCTTCCTCAGTACGACTATGGTTTTCGATTACCCGCTCGACATCAACGTGTCCGAGCTCTTGATCGAAGTGTTTCTGCCGGCCGATGCGGCGACGGCAGCGGCGCTGGCCCAGACTGCGGCTGGCCGATGATTACTCCGCTTTCTGCTTCTGGTTCAGGGCCTGTGCCATTTCAAGGTGGTGGCGCAGTGACGGCAACATGTCTTGCGCAAAGTCGCGAACGTCCGGGTCTTGAGCGTTGGCGGCAGCGGTTTCAAACTGCTGGATCGTTGCGGTATGGGCGGCAACACCAATGCGATCCACATACATCTTGTTGAAGGCGTTGCCCGACAGCAAGCTCAGGCTCTTCAGTTCGGTGCGCTGCACGATGGACGGCTCCATCGGTGGCACATAGCTTTTACGTTTGGCCAGAGCCGAGAGCTTCTCGCTCGCGCGGGTGTGTTCCCGGATCATGTTGGCGGCAAAGTCCAGTACGTCCTGGCTCGTTGCCTTTTCCTGGGCCATGCGACTGCCCTCGATCTCGGCATAATTGCCTTGGGCGGCGTTTTCCAAAAAGGTCTGGTCTGCCGCCGACAGCGGCGAATTGGCCTGGGGTGTGGAACATCCGGCCAGCGTAATCATGCTGGCGGCCAAGGAAATCAATAAGGTGGAGCGATAGCGGTTCATGGAAGGTCTCCCGGGGTGGCGTGGGTAGTGATCAGCCCCATAGCTAGCATGCGTCATGCCTGCTGTATGATTCTGAATCGTCAGCACCCGGCTGCGAGCCTCACTACGCCTTGCCATGAACGCCCCGGAAGAACGCGCACAGCCACTTTCATCAACGCCGCCCAGCCCCAGTCTCGCCGCCATGATTCTGCTTGGGCTCAGTCTGATGCTGATCGCTTTCAATCTGCGCCCGCTATTTGCCAGCCTTTCGGTACTGTTGCCGGACATCATAGGGTCCACCAGCCTGAGTTCTGCGGGGGCGGGCTACCTGACCACCTTGCCAGTACTGTGTCTGGGCTTGTTTGCGCCATTGGCTCCCAGGATCTCGCAGCGGGTGGGGCCGGAGCGCACTTTGCTCGCTGTCCTGTTTTTCCTGACTGTGGGGACGGCGATGCGGGGTATGGGCGGGATGGCCGCCTTATTCATAGGTTCGGCCCTGGCCGGCGCCGCCATTGCGACCGGCAATGTACTGCTGCCCAGTGTGGTCAAGCGCGACTTCCCGCATCAGGCCGCGCTGATGACGGGCTTGTACACCATGGCCCTCTGCGGGGGAGCTGCTTCGGCAGCGGCATTCACCCTGCCCATTGCTCATTTCTTTGATGACTCCTGGGCCGCCGGACTGGTTGTCTGGGCCTTGCCTGCAGCGCTGGTGTTGCTGATCTGGGCGCCGCAGTCCTTGCGTAGCGCGCATGGGTCTAGCCAGGTGAGGCGCAATGTGACGGGTCTGTGGCGCGATCCATTGGCATGGCAGGTAACGCTTTTCATGGGGCTGCAGTCGGCATTGGCTTATTGCCTCATGGGCTGGCTGGCGCCGATACTGCGCGAACGCGGTCTGGAGGGCGTAGAGGCCGGCCTGGTCGTATCGGTGTCCATTATGGTGCAGGTGGTCACATGCCTGCTGGTACCGCCGTTGGCGGTTCGATGTCGCAATCAAAGCCTGTTCAATGCCGCGCTTGCGCTGACCGCCGCCAGCGCCCTTATTGGCCTGTTGTTCGCGCCGGTATCCACGGTCTGGATCTGGGCTGTTTTGCAGGGCATAGGCCAAGGTGGCTTGTTTGCGATTGCGATGACTGTCATTGTCTTGCGTTCGCCTGATTCACATGTGGCTGCTCACTTGTCGGGCATGGCTCAAGGCGTGGGCTACGTGCTGGCTGCGCTGGGGCCCTTGCTGGTCGGTGTCCTGCATAGTCTCACGGGTAGCTTTGCTTCGTCGGGCTGGCTGTTCGCTGCTCTGGGTACGGGCGCGGCCATCAGCGGCTGGGGTGCGGGACGGACCATGTATGTGAAGGCCCGGAGCGAGGAAATCGGCTCGGCGGGCAGGCGCGCCTAAGCCGGTCAGCCTATGCTGCCCACGCCGCGCGCCATTAAAACGGCGCAAAGCACCAGGGCTGCTGTCAGCGCTATTTCGATATGAAGCACCCGTCGCAGACCGCGGATTTTTTCTGGTGGCGTAATGGGCGCCTGGCCCTTCTTGAGTGCACTGCGCCACGACAGGAATTCCTTGGTGGGCCCTGCGGACAACACACCGATGGCAATGAACAATGCAAGCTTTGCCAGAAAAGGAAGGTTGGTGAAATAGTACGCGGCCCCTTTCTCGAAGAAGAATACGCGTAGCAAGCCAACGAACAACACCGCGGCGGCCGATACGCCGAACATCAGGTCTGCAAGCAGTAAGCGTCGTGCGATCGTGGTGCTTAGCTTTTCCTTCAGCAAGACGAACTCGATGGCCAGGGCCGAGACCAAAGTAAATGCAGCGACATGATGCAAAAATGCAAAAAGGGAGCTCATGGTCGGTGTCTCGTACTTAATGAATGGCTGTCCTACAAAAAGCAAGGATGCCGCAACATCCAGCGCAAGTAAAGCAAGTTTACGTGTATCCCCGGCGACTCGAAAAGCGTACAATGAACCTCACAAGACAACAGGCACCTGGCGGCCAATTTTTTTGCTCATGGCTATAGCCGTACGCTATCGCTGGTATTGTATTAATCAATTTTACAAATGATGGCGTGGTGCCTATACTGATTACGTGTTCAATTTCTTTAACCACCACAAGGAAACGCAATGTCCCTGATTAACACCACAATCAAACCATTCAAAGCAACCGCCTACCACAATGGCAAGTTTGTTGACGTCAGCAATGAATCCATTGCCGGCAAATGGTCGATCTTCGTTTTCTACCCCGCCGACTTCACGTTCGTGTGCCCCACCGAACTGGAAGATCTGGCCGAGCAGTATGCTGAATTCCAAAAGATCGGCGCTGAGATCTACAGCGTTTCGACCGACACCCATTTCTCGCACAAAGCCTGGCACGACACTTCAGAAGCCATCGGTAAAGTGCAGTACCCCATGATTGCCGATCCTACCCAGGTGCTGGCCCGCAACTTCGAAGTTCTGATCGAAGAAGAAGGCATGGCGCTGCGCGGTACTTTCGTTGTCAATCCCGAAGGCCAGATCAAGGTCATGGAAGTGCACGACAACGGTATCGGTCGCGTTGCGTCCGAGCTGCTGCGCAAGGTAAAGGCTGCTCAGTACATTGCCGCCCACCCCGGCGAAGTATGCCCAGCCAAATGGGAAGAAGGCGCGAAAACCCTGACTCCTTCGCTGGACTTGGTCGGCAAGATCTAAGCATCATCTGCTTGCGATAAGCAGGTAAGTACTCATCCCGCCGCGTGTGGCCACGAGCCGGCGCGCGGCGCTTTCCGAAAATCCTCTTATCAATGAAGGTAGATAGCCATGCTGGATGCAACTTTGAAAACGCAATTGAACTCCTATATGGAAATGCTCAGGCAGCCGATCGAGATCGTTGCCTATTTGGACGACAGCCAAAAATCGACAGAGCTGCGCGATCTGCTGCGCGAAATCGATGGCATGTCGGACAAGATCACCCTGAGCGAGCGTGATGACGACAACCAGCGCAAGCCTTCATTCAGCATCAATCGCAGCGGGACCGATATCAGCGTGCAGTTCGCGGGCATTCCCATGGGGCACGAGTTCACCTCATTGGTCCTGGCACTGCTGCAGGTAGGCGGCCATCCTATCAAGCTGGATGAGACCGTGATTGAACAGATTCGTAATCTTGATGGCGATTACGCCTTCGAGACCTATTTTTCGCTGTCATGCCAGAACTGCCCGGATGTGGTTCAGGCGCTTAATACGATGTCCATCATCAACCCGCGTATCCGCCACGTGGCGATTGACGGGGCCCTGTATCAGGACGAGGTCGACGCACGCCAGATCATGTCGGTGCCCACCATGTTTCTGAACGGCGACGTCTTCGGCCAGGGGCGCTCCAGCGTGGAAGAGATCCTGGCCAGGCTGGACACCGGCGCGGCCGATCGCAAGGCGCAAGAGCTCAACGCCAAAGATCCTTACGACGTCCTTATTGTGGGCGGCGGGCCGGCAGGCGCAGCAGCTGCGGTTTACGCGGCCCGCAAGGGTATCCGTACCGGCGTGGTGGCCGAGCGTTTTGGTGGCCAGGTGCTCGACACCATGGCCATCGAGAACTTCATTTCCGTCAAGGAAACCGATGGCCCCAAGTTCGCAGCGGCGCTCGAGCAACACGTGCAGGCTTATGACGTAGACATCATGAACCTGCAGCAGGCCACTGAACTGGTTCCTGGCAAGCTGACCGAAATCAAGCTGGCCAACGGTGGGTCGCTGAAGGCGCGTACGGTCATATTGGCCACGGGTGCCCGCTGGCGCGAAATCAATGTGCCGGGCGAGCGCCAGTATCGCAACAACGGCGTGGCTTATTGCCCGCATTGCGACGGTCCATTGTTTAAGGGCAAGCGGGTCGCGGTCATTGGCGGCGGCAACTCGGGTGTTGAGGCCGCCATCGACCTGGCAGGCCTGGTCAAGCATGTAACGCTTATCGAGTATGGCAGCGCCTTGCGGGCTGACGCCGTTTTGCAGCGTAAGCTCAACTCTATGCCCAACGTCACCATCATCACTTCGGCCCAAACCACCGAGATCAATGGCGACGGCAAGAAGGTAAGCAGCCTGACCTATCAAGATCGTGCGGACAAGGAAATCCACACCATCGAGCTGGAAGGGGTGTTTGTGCAGATCGGCCTGGTGCCTAATACCGAGTGGCTGAAGGGTGGGGCGGTAGCCCTGTCCAAGCACGGCGAAATCGAAATAGACGCGCGGGGCCAAACCTCCGTGCCGGGTGTTTTCGCCGCGGGGGACTGCACGACCGTGCCCTACAAGCAGATCGTGATTTCTGCCGGCGATGGTGCCAAGGCAGCCTTAAGCGCCTTCGATCACCTGATCCGTACGTCGGTGTCCGAAGTCGAAGAGGCGGTCAGTCAAGCCGAGACAGCCGCAGCCTAACTCGATTTTTGGGGCCATTTGATGGGGCCGGGTTTTGCAATCGCACGCGCGATTGCAAAACCCGGCCCCGTTTGTTGGTGGCTCCCGTCATACAATCTAGCTCTCGTATAACAGCATGCAGGAAACAATATGCCGGAAAAAATCAGAGTTGGCATTGCCGGATACGGCAATCTGGGCCGTGGCGTGGAAGCCGCTATCGGCCAGAATCCAGACATGATGCTGGCGGGTGTCTTTACCCGTCGCGATCCCTCGCAATTGCAATTGCTGGACAGCGCTGTACCCGTGCATCCCTTGGATGGCATTGCCAACTTCAGGGACGAGATCGATGTACTTATCTTATGCGGCGGCTCGCGCGAAGATCTGCCGCAGCAGGGGCCGGCACTGGCGGCCATGTTCAATACCGTCGACAGCTTCGACACCCACGCCAAGATTCCTGCCTATTTCGACGCCGTCGACCAGGCGGCGGAGCCCAGCGGTCATACGGCGATTATTTCGGTGGGCTGGGACCCAGGCCTGTTTTCGCTAAACCGCTTGCTGGGTGAAGCAGTGTTGCCCGAAGGGCAGACTTACACATTTTGGGGCAAGGGCTTAAGCCAGGGTCATTCTGATGCCGTACGCCGTGTGCCAGGTGTAGCGGCCGCGGTGCAATACACCATTCCCGTACCCCAAGCCATCGAACGCGTGCGTAGCGGCTCGCTGCCCAGTTTGTCTACCCGCGAAAAGCATACGCGCGAATGCCATGTGGTGTTGGCTGAAGGCGCGGACGCGCAGTCCGTGAGGGAAGCCATCATCAGCATGCCTGACTATTTCGCGGATTACGACACGACCGTCAATTTCATTACCGCCGAGGAACTGCGCGAGCGCCATGCTGCAATGCCGCATGGCGGCTTTGTGATCCGCAGCGGGCAGACCGGCGCGAGCAACACCCAGGTGGTGGAATACGCTCTGAAGCTGGACAGCAACCCCGAATTCACCTCCAGCGTCCTGGTCTGCTATGCCCGCGCGGCATGGCGTCTGAATCGGCAGGGCATCACGGGCGCCAAAACGGTTTACGACGTTGCCCCCGGCCTGCTGTCCAGAAAAACACCACAGGAGCTTCGAAAAGAACTGCTTTAATGGCTGCAGGCAGTTGCTTGCGGTTTGTCGCGATCGCACCCGGGATCGCGGCTTGCTTCTCCCATAGGTCGGCCTCGCCGTGGTGCGACGCCATGGCAACCCAGGAGCAACGAACGTGCCTCGTTATGCAAAAATAATTCTATGGGCAGGCGCTGGGCTGGTGCTATTGATTGCGCTGGCGTTTGCTGTGTTGGCCACTTTTGACTGGAACAGCGCCAAGCCCTGGGTCAATCGCCAGGCAAGCGAACTGGCCGGGCGCCCGGTGGCCGTAAATGGTGATCTTGAAATCGACTGGCGCGATGCCGGCGCCGAAAGGGGCTGGAAGGGCTGGGTGCCGTGGCCCTACATCACGGCAAGTGATGTCACCGTGGGCAATCCCGAAGGCAGCCCAGCCGCTCGCGAGATGGCCCGAGTTTCGCGCTTGTCCGCCTTGATCAATCCCGTGGCATTGCTGGACCATACCGTGCAGATCGCGAGCCTGGAGATCGAGAAGGCCGACATACTGTTGCAGCGGGAGGCCGATGGCGCGGCCAACTGGACGTTCAAGAAAGACGAAGACGAAAACAAACAGCCCTCCAAGTGGGTGGTAGACCTGCAGGAGATCTCCTTGCAGAGCGTGCATGCCCAAGTGGTGGACGCTGCCAGCAAGCTCGATATGACCGCTGATCTGGACACCCTGGAAGATACCGACGGAGAGGGCTACGGCATCGGATGGAAGGCGTCTGGGTCCTATAACGACGCTGATGTCAGCGGGGAGGGCAAGACGGGCGGAATCTTATCGCTGCGCGAGGGCAGCGATCCCTTCCCGGTGCGTGGTAGCGTCAATGTCGGCACAACGACGATAGGGCTGGAGGGTTCGGTTACTCGTCCCCAGGCCCTGGCTTCACTGGACGTGCGCCTCAAGCTGGCCGGTGAGACCATGGCCGACCTTTTCCCCATTCTGGGCATCGCCCTGCCGAACACGCCGCCCTACAGCACCGAGGGTCGACTTATCGCCATGCTGGAGGGCGAAGACGACACGTGGCGTTATGAAGAGTTCAAGGGCATCGTCGGCAAAAGCGACCTGAACGGGACGCTGGTTTTTCATGCACGCGAGCCCAGGTCGCTATTGACCGGAGAAGTCGAGTCGAAATTGCTGCGGTTCGAAGATCTTGGGCCCCTGGTCGGCGCTGACACCAGTGATGTCAAATCGTCCAAAGATAAAGAGGTGAAGCAACCCTCAGGCAAGGCCCTGCCCGTTGAGCCCATCAATACTGAGCCTTGGGGCGCCATGGACGCCGATGTGAAGTTCAAGGGCCTGAAAATTGTCCGCGGCAAGGATCTGCCCCTGGACCACATCGAGGCGCACGTAAAGATGGCCAATAGCATACTGACGTTCACCCCCCTGAACTTCGGCGTGGCGGGCGGCACGCTGGCCAATACCATTACGCTTGATGGTAGCGGCCAGAAGATCAAGGCCCGGCTTAACACCGCGGCCCGCCACCTCAAGCTCAAGCAACTGTTCCCCGGGGCAGAGTCCATGGACGCCAGCTTTGGTGAGCTGCATGGCGATATCGAGCTCTCCGCCGAAGGAGGATCCATAGCAGAATTGCTGGGACGCTCCAATGGCGAGTTGAAGGCATTGGTCAGCCGCGGCACCATCAGCCAGTTCCTGCTTGAGGCGGCAGGGCTTAACGTCGCCAACATGGTGTTGGTCAAACTGTTTGGCGACGAACAAATCGTGCTCAATTGCCTGGCGGCCGACTTCAACGTTAAAAATGGCGTCATGACGGCCCAGGCCTTCAGGATGGAGACGGCCGATGCGGTCGTGGACATAACCGGAACCATCAATCTGGCCAAAGAGACACTGGACCTGGATATCAAGCCGGCAAACAAGACGGTCCGCATCTTTACCTTGCGGTCACCGCTCTATGCTCGCGGGTCGTTCAAGAATCCCGATGTAGGGGTGCAGACCGGGCCCCTGGCTGCCCGGGCGGGCGCTGCAATATTACTGGGCGTGGTTGCCACGCCCTTTGCTGCCCTGGTGCCTTTGCTTAACGTCGGCACAGACGAATCAGCCGGGTGCGCCACGCTCGAAGCAGCTGCAAAGGAAGACCCCAAGGCACCGCCGCCTGGCCAGGAGAAGAAAGCATCAGACGAGTCTGCTGCCGAAAAGGCAGCTGCCAGGGGCGACGACGAAAAAGAGAAGAAAAAGGACACAGCGACGAACGACGCGCCGGCTACGAATAAGCCGGGTGCAGTCAGTCTGGAACCCCAGCCTCATGTGTCCGAGCAGGAGAACTGGCCCGCTGCAAAGGCCCAGCCTTAACTTTCGTAGCGTCGGACGATGGCAAGAATGAACAAGGCCGCCAAGGTCGTGACGACGGCAGTCGCCTCGCGCCCCATGCCGGCCGCGATACCGATGCCCGCCGCCACCCAGATGCTGGCGGCCGTGGTCAAGCCCTTGACTTCGGGATCGCCACTTAGCTTGATGATGGCGCCGGCACCCAGGAAGCCGATGCCGGCAATGACGCCTTGAATGACGCGGCTCATGTCGGCGGCTTCAATGCCGCTTTGCAGCGGCACCAGTACAAAAATTGCCGCGCCGAGCGACACCAGCATATGTGTGCGCAGTCCGGCCGATTTGCCCTTGAGTTCACGCTCGTAGCCGATGGCTGCACCCAATAGTATGGCCATGGCCAAACGGGTTACTAGCCGTGTAGCTTCCGCAGCATCCGGGATGTCGGAGAACTCCTGGATCAGGGTATTCCAGATGATGCTTGCTGTTTCAGCCATGACGTCCTTATTGTCGCGTGAAGCTGCGGTTAGAATAGCAGCCAACCGAAACAACCGGCAATCAGTTTGACTCGCCTCGCGCTGAACCACATCACCAAACAGTACCCTGCCGTTGTGGCGAACGACGGGGTGAGTCTGGTCGTGCAGCCCGGAGAGATCCACGCCGTACTCGGCGAGAACGGGGCCGGCAAGTCCACGCTGATGAAAGTCATCTATGGCGTGATCCGCCCTGATGCCGGGTCCATCGCCTGGAATGGTCAACCCGTAACCATTGCAAGCCCTGCCATGGCGCGGCAGATGGGCATCGGCATGGTGTTCCAGCATTTTTCCCTGTTCGACACCCTGACGGTTGCCGAAAACATCGCATTGGGCTTGCCCAGCGGTACGCGCATCGACGAGCTCGAGCGGCGCATCGCCGACACGGCTGCCCAGTACGGCCTGGACCTCGAACCGCAACGCCACGTCCATACCTTATCGGTGGGTGAATGCCAGCGGGTAGAGATCGTCAGGGCGCTGTTGGGCAAGCCGCAGTTGCTGATACTGGACGAGCCAACCTCGGTCTTGACGCCGCAGGCGGTGGGCAAATTGTTCGATACCTTACGGCAACTGGCGGCTGAGGGCTGCAGTATTTTGTACATCAGCCACAAGCTGGACGAGATCCGTTCCCTCTGCCATACCTGCACCGTAATGCGGGGTGGCAAAGTCACCGGGGTCTGCGACCCGCGCGTCGAAACCGAAGCCAGTCTGTCGCGGCTCATGATAGGCGCCGAGCCGCCCGCCATTGATCACCAAGAGAAGCAAGCCGGCTCGGCCGTGCTGTCTGTGCGGCGACTGTCGCTACCGCGCGCGCATCCCTTTGCCACCGAATTGACGGACATCAGCTTCGATGTGCATGCCGGCGAGATCCTTGGCGTGGCTGGTATCTCGGGTAACGGGCAGCAGGAGTTGCTTGCCGTGCTATCCGGCGAAGATACGCGAGCACCGGCTGCTACGGTGGCATTGGATGACGCTGCGATAGGGCGCCGATCGGCAGCCTGGCGGCGCGCGCAGGGCCTGGCCTTCGTGCCCGAAGAGCGCCTGGGGCGCGGGGCGGTCCCCGAACTGACGCTGGCGCAAAACATATTGCTATCGCATCAGGGAAGCAGCGTGGTCAGCCGCGGTTTCATCCGCCAGCGGGCAACCGTGCAGCTGGCGGCCGGCATCATCAAGCGCTTCAACGTCAAGGCTGCTGGCCCGGGAGCGATAGCGTCCAGTTTGTCTGGCGGCAATTTGCAAAAGTACATTATTGGCCGCGAGGTGGCGCGTCAGCCCCGCGTGCTGCTGGTGGCCCAGCCCACATGGGGCGTCGATGTGGGTGCGGCGGCCCAGATCCGCACAGAGCTCCTGGCCTTGCGCGACGCCGGCTGCGCAGTGCTGGTCATTTCCGAAGAGCTCGACGAGCTGTTTGAAATCGCTGATCGCCTGGTCGTCATCGCCAAAGGTAAGGTGTCGCCGCCCATCAAGACCTCAGAAGCCGACCTTAACCTTATCGGGCGCTGGATGAGCGGGCTATGGCCGTCCGACCACAACGCAACGCAGAGTCGGGAGCCGATGCATGATTAAGCTGGAGCCGCGCGCGCAGCCTTCGGTGTGGATGTCATGGCTATCGCCCGTGTTTGCGGTGGCGCTTACTATGATGTGCGGCGTGGTGCTGTTTGTGGCCGTGGGCAAAGATCCACTGGCCAGCCTGGCGGTGTTTTTTCTTGAACCCATCAAAGACATGCACGGCTGGGCCGAGGTGGGCGTCAAGGTGGCGCCGCTGCTGCTGATATCGGTCGGCCTGGCCATGTGCTTTCGAGCCAACATTTTCAACATCGGCGCCGAAGGGCAGTTGGTCCTGGGCTCGATTGCCGCAGGGGCCGTTGTCTTGCAATTGGATGATGGCACTAACGGAGGCGCAGGCATGATTGCGCTGGCCTTGCTGGCGGGCGCCTGCGGCGGCATGTTGTGGGCTGCCATCGTTGCCTGGTTGCGCGACAGCTACAACGCCAACGAGATACTGGTTTCGCTGATGCTGGTCTATGTGGCGCAACTGCTCTTGAGTTATCTGGTGCACGGCATCTTGATGGATCCGGATGGCTTCGGCTTTCCGCAGTCGCAGTTGTTCTCTGATGGATTTTTGCTTCCCATGGTGCTGCCCGGCACGCGTCTGCATCTGGGCATCGTCCTGGCCGTAGCTGCGGCCTTGTTGGGGTGGCTGTATCTTTCGCGCAGCTTTGCAGGGTTCAAGCTGCAGGTCGGCGGGATGGCGCCGCTGGCGGCCCGCTACGCCGGCTTTTCGTCGCGCCGGTCTTTATGGACCTGTATGCTGATGTCCGGCGGCCTGGCCGGTCTGGCGGGTGCTTGCGAGGTGATGGGTCCCATCGGACAACTGACGCCGTCGGTATCGCCGGGTTACGGCTTTGCAGCCATTATCGTGGCCTTTGTGGGCCGCCTGCATCCCGTGGGCGTGATCTTTTCAAGCTTCATCATGGCCCTGCTTTATATCGGCGGCGAACTCTCGCAAAGCCGGTTGGGCATGCCCAGCGCGATTACCGGCATCTTTCAGGGGATACTGCTGTTTTCGCTGCTGGCCTGCGATGTGTTGATCCATAACCGACTGCGCTGGAGAAAGTAATGGAAGCCCTGGCACCGCTGCTTGCTTCAGCCATCAACGCGGGTACACCCCTGATGCTCGCCGCCCTTGGCTTGCTGGTAAACGAGAAGTCCGGCGTCATCAACCTGGGGTCCGAAGGCATGATGCTGGTCGCAGCGGTGGTCGGCTTCGCGATCTCCATCCACACCGGCAACGTGGCCCTGGGCTTTGCAGCAGGTGCACTGGCGGGCATGGTACTGGCGGGCTTTTTTGCCTGGCTGACCGTGTGGCTGGGCGCCAATCAGGTCGCCACCGGCTTGGCCCTGTCGCTTTTTGGCGTGGGGGCCTCGGCTTATATCGGCATCAGCTACGTGGGTGAAACCCTGCAAGCCGGCAAGTTCGGCATTCCCGTCTTGCAAGACATACCCTTTATTGGCGAGGCGCTTTTCCGGCATCATCCCATGGTGTACGTGTCGCTATTGCTCTGCGGCGGCATCGCCTGGTTCCTGACCCGCACACGACCGGGGCTGGTGCTGCGTGCCGTGGGCGAATCGCCTGCCTCGGCGCATTCGCTGGGGTATAACGTGCGCCGCATCCGCTTGGCCGCCTTGCTGTTCGGTGGCGCTTGTTGCGGCCTGGCGGGCGCATTCATGTCATTGGTCTATACGCCCATGTGGGTGGAAGGCATGGTCGCCGGGCGCGGGTGGATCGCACTGGCGCTGACCACTTTCGCCACCTGGCGCCCGGCACGCGTGCTGATAGGTGCTTATTTGTTTGGCGGAATCACCATTCTTTCCTATCATATGCAAGCGCTGGGTGTACCGATAGCCTCCCAGCTCTTATCCATGCTGCCGTATCTGGCCACCATACTGGTGCTGGTCCTGATTTCTCGAAACGCCAACTGGATCCGGCTTAATATGCCGGCGTCATTGGGGAAAAACTTCAACCCGAACCTCTAAGGAATATCATGTCTTCAACATTCATGCGCAAAGCGTTGTGGGCGGCGGCCCTGGTGCCGGCATTGACCCTGGCTGCGGGAACAGCCGCAGCGGCCGAGAAAGAACCACTCAAGATCGGTTTTGTTTATGTCAGCCCCATCGGCGAAGCCGGCTGGACCTGGCAGCAAGACATAGGTCGCAAGGAAATGGAGCAATCCCTGGGCGACAAGGTCAAGAGCACTTACGTCGAAGACGTCCCCGAAGGAGCCGACGCCGAGCGTGTCATCCGCGACCTGGCGCAGCAAGGCAACAAGCTGATCTTCACGACGTCCTTCGGTTATATGAACCCGACGCTTAAAGTGGCGAAGCAGTTTCCCGATGTGAAGTTCGTGCATTCCACCGGGTACAAGACAGCGCCCAACGTGGCCACGACCAATTCGCGTTTCTATGAAGCCCGCTACCTTGCCGGCATCCTGGCGGGCAAGATGACCAAGTCCAATGTGGCCGGTTATGTTGGCGCCTTCCCCATCCCCGAGGTGTTGCAGGGCATTAACGCTTTCACGCGTGGCATGCGCAGCGTCAACCCGCAAGCCGAGGTCCGTGTCATTTGGGTCAACAGCTGGTTCGATCCGGGTAAAGAGCGCGACGCTGCACTGGCGCTAATGGGCCAGGGGGCAGATATCGTCACCCATCATACTGACTCGACCGCCACCGTCCAGGCTGCGCAAGAGCAAGGCAAGTATGCCGTTGCCTATCACTCGGACATGAGCAAGTTCGGTCCCCAGGCGCAACTGGCGGCGGTTACCCATCATTGGGGCAAGTACTTCACCAAGTCGGCCCAAAGCGTGTTGGACGGCACCTGGAAGTCCGACAGCACATGGGGCGGTATCAAGGAAGGCATGGCGGCCATAGAGGGATTCGGGCCCGCCGTACCGGATGACGTCAAGCAATTGGTGTTGGACAAGCAAGCCGAAATCGTTGCAGGAACCTTGTCGCCCTTTGGCGCGCCGGTTACTGACAACGAAGGCAAAGTACGCCTGGAGTCCGGCGCGCTGGACGATGACGGCCTGAACAAGATGAACTATTACGTTCAGGGCGTTGCAGGCAAGCTGCCCACCAAGTAAAGCAATGTGCCGGCCCTGCACACTGGGTGTGCAGGGCTATGGCCTGTTAGCGGCCAAAGAAAGGGTAGCTGGGATCGTTAAAGCCCGGGGTGGAAGCATGCCCCGGTGCTACCAGACCATTTACCAGCGCTTCTTCCTCAGCGCTTACCTGTACTTCCAACGCAGGGTAGTAGTCTTCCAGCTGTGCCAGGGTACGTGGCCCGGCAATGACCGCGCTGACATGGCGGTTGGCAAGCACCCAGGCGGTGGCGAAATGCGCCAGCTTGATGCCGCGCTGCTCGCAATGCGCCTGCAAGGTTTGCGCAATCTGCAGCGACTCTTCCCTGAACTCGGTTTCCATCATGCGCTTGTCGTTGCGCCCCGCACGCGAGTCGGCGGAGGGGGCGCGCCCCGGTTGATACTTGCCGGTCAGTACGCCGCGTGCGATGGGGCTATAGGGCACGACCCCGAGGCCGTAATGGGCGCAGGCCGGAAGGATTTCCACCTCGGGTCCACGGTTAAGCAAGTTGTAGTACGGCTGGCAAACAATGGGTTGCGGTACATTCAATTGCTGGCATAGACGCATGATCTCGGCAATGCGCCAGCCCCGAAAATTGGACAGGCCGTAAGCCCGTATCTTGCCGTCCCGTATCAGATCGCCCAAGCTGCGCACGGCTTCTTCAAGGTTCTCTTGGTGGAAGTCGCGATGCAGATACAGGATGTCGATGTGTTCAGTAGCGAGGCGCTGCAGGCTGACCTCGACCTCTCGTATCATCCAGTGCCGCGAATAATGAGACTGATTCGGTGCCTTCGACATGGCGTTGCCTAATTTGGTGGCAAGTACCCAGTCGTGGCGCTTTGCCGCAATCAGCCGGCCTACCATTTGTTCCGACGCGCCCTTGCCGTAGACGTCGGCAGTGTCGATGAAGTTGATGCCATGGTCGGCGGCCGAATCGACAATGCGGGCGGCTTCGGCCTGGTCGGTTTGATCGCCGAACATCATCGAGCCCAGGCACAGGGCCGAAACTTGTAAATTGCTGTTTCCCAGTCGTCGGTATTGCATGATTCTCCTTGCGGCGTTTTGATCGTGGCAGCATAAACGATTTAACTGTGCTTAATGCGGCTGCGATGCATCCAGCGCAGGGTAAGCAGGACGGCAACCACAGTCAGACCGGTGGCCAAACCTATCCAGATGCCCGGCCCGCCCCAGCCCAAGATAAATGCCATGAAGGCGCCCGCGGGCACGCCCAGGCCCCAATAGCCCAGCGCTGCCAGTACCATGGGCGCCCGGGTGTCATGCAGGCCACGCAGCATGCCGGCCGCCACGGCCTGGGCGCCGTCGGCCAGTTGGAAGAGGGCAGCCAGCGCCAGAAATTGGACAGCCATGGCAATAACGGGCGCGTTTGAAGGCAAGGAGACGTCCAGAAACAAGCCAATCAAGGTAAGCGGCGCCAGCCACAAGCACAGTGCGGCGATAGCCATGAAGCCGACTCCCATGGCGTAGGATGCCCAGCCGGCGCGCCGCACATCGTGCCACTGGCCGCGGCCCGCTGCACGCCCGACCCTGATGGTGGCAACCTGCCCAAAACCCAGCGGCACCATGAAGGTGATCGTCACAATCTGCATGGCAATCGCATGCGCGGCGAGCTCGGTCGTGCCCAGCATACCCATCAACATGACCGCGGCGTAGAACACCAAGGTTTCCAGCGTGAAGGTAATGGCGATGGGGATGCCCAGGCGCCACAGCTCGGCCAGCCGTCGCAGGTCCACTTGCCAGAAGCGTCCCAGTAAATGGTAGCGTCGGAACCGCTTGTTGCGGCTGAGCAGCAGGGCCAGGCCTGCGAACATCAGCACGCTGGATGCTGTGCTGGCGATACCCGCGCCGGCGAGTCCCATTGCCGGGAAACCCCAGTTACCCAGGATAAGCAGCCATCCTGCCATGGCGTTGAAAGCAATCGCTGCCCCGGCCACAATCAAGGTCCAGGCCGGCTGCTCCATGGCGGCGAGAAAAGAGCGCAGCACGATGTAGCCCAGGTAGGGCAGCAGCGCCCATTGCAGCGTGCGCATCAGCTCGATTGCGCGGGCGGCCATGGCGGGATCTTGCCCCATTGCCACCAGTATGGCTTCGGCCTGCCAAAGGATGAGCCATACTGGGATGCAGATCAGCACGCTGGTCCAGAGGCCTTGGCGAACCGTGCGCCGTACCTCACGGACCGCGTGCCGGCGCCTGCCCAGCACGGTGGCCAACATCGGTATGGTCGCCGACACCAGGCCCAGACTGAAGATCATGAAGGTGTGGTAAAGACTGATGGACAGCGATGCTGCAGCCAGTTCCTCGGCACCCAGCCGGCCTATGTAAATCAGGTCTGTAGTCAGCAGCGCGATCTGCGCCAGATTGGTCAGGATCAACGGCCAGCCCAGGCGCAGCGACGCGCGCAACTCAGTTAGCCATATTTGGGTCCGCTTGTTTCTGGTGATCGCTTGCGGCATGTACAAGTGTCCGTCAATGGCGTCGATCGACGTGCTGGGTGCGCTTTAGGTTTCAGCTTCTGCGCGGCAAGGACCATGTACTGATGGCTTGCGCGACAGGTTCGCCGCCTGCAGCCGGAACCAGCAGCACTTCACCCGCCGCCATGCGACCGGTCTTCAGTATGCGTGCATGGGCGAGCACGCCACCAGGCGGCGTCTTGCGCAGGAAATTCATGGTGAGGCTGGCGGTGACCGCTTCGGCATTACCGGTGGCACCGACAATGGCGGCGTAAAGAGCCAGGTCGGCGAGCCCCATCAGCATCGGTCCGGCAATTGTGCCACCCAGTCGTTGATGTTCGCTGCGTTCGGGCAGCTTCAAGGTTGCGGTGCCATGGCCGATTTCAAGGATGTCGATCTCAAGGATAGCGGCAAAGGGATGATGGCCCTCCAGCAGGCGTTTGAAGTCAGCGACAGTCGTTTTTGGAGCGGGGTCGGGCATGATGGGACTGATGGATGGCATAACGGTCATCGAAGGAATGGAAGCATGGTCATAGTACACTTGCGCCCATGAGCAGGCACAGGAATAAGTCGTTTTCAGCAGGCGCGCGGCGTTCTTTCGCCGTGGTGCTGATGTTGCTGTTCCTGCTGCGTGCTTTCATTCCCATGGGATACATGCCAGCCCACGCTGCGGGCAACGGCGCCTTGCTGACCATGACGCTCTGCGTCAAGGGTTTGCCTTCAGGCGTGATCAAGACCTTGGCGTTGGACAGCAGCAACCAGCAAGCCGAGCCGCCGGCATTGCAGTGCGCGTTTGGCGCCGCCACTGACCAGTCCATCTTGCTGTTGGCTGCAATGGGCTTGGTCATTGCTCTGTTCTATGTGGCAGGTCGACTTTTACTGCGGCGGGCGCCGCCGGGGCTGCGTTATGTCTTGCTTGGCCCCCCCATAGGATCTCGCGCGCCGCCGCCCAACCCATCCCCCAGCCAGTTTGTTTTCTAATTAGCAAAATCTACAGGGATAGGTCATGAATAAACTAATCGTAGCAGCCATGCTAAGCCTTGGCGGTGCCGCCTTCTCGTGCTTCGCCCATGGAACCCACCAGCACACCCAAGCACCGGCGGATGCCGAGGTATCGAGCACGCTGAAAGTCAGCGGCTGCTGGATACGCTCGTTACCGGCGCCCGCGCCATCGGCCGGATACTTCATCATTGAGAATTCGGGCAAGACCGATGCCAAGCTGCAGTCAGCGGCATCGGCCACTTACGGCATGGTGATGTTGCACCAGACCACCCACAAAGACGGCATGAGCCGCATGTCGGAAACCCACGATGTGGCGATTCCGGCGCAGGGCCGGCTTGAGTTCAAACCGGGTGGCTATCATGCCATGCTCGAGCAGCCCCACGCTGCACCGGCCATAGGAAGCCAGGTCGCCATCGATTTCTTTTTCGACACCGGCGAGAAGGCCATGGCTCAGTGCGAGGTCAAGCCCGCCAATACGCAGGCTCATTAGGCAAAGCTTGCAAACGTCGCCCTCAGGATGCGCCATCCGGCGCTCCTGAGCGCTCGTCAGTCCAGCTTCGGCTCTGTCGGGCCCGTGCTCGCCAGGAACTCAGCCACGACGCGGTTGAACATTACCGGATTGGCCAAATTCATGCCATGCGCGGCCATCGGAATGGTGACGCGGGTGGCGCCCGGCAGGGCTGCCTGCAGAGCGTCCAGCCGGCTGTGATACCGAGCGGGGCTTTGTTCACCGCCTATCAGCAGCAGGGGGCAAGCCAGCTTGGCCATCTGCGCAAGATCTACCGGCTGCGGTGCTTCATGAACCTGCGAAACCAGGGTGTAGGCATTGTCGCGAACCATGGACTTGAACCAGCCCACCATTTTGCGCCAGGTGCCTGTCCCGTTGACGGTGTCAACAAAGGTGGCCAGCGCTTCCTCGACTTCTCCCGCTACCAGCCGATCCACGATCGACGCTTGAAACGACGTATGCAGTGCTTCGCCCCTAAGGGCGAAACCCGGGTCAGCCAGTGTCAAGCTGCGGATCCGCTCAGGCACACGGCAAGCTAACTCTACTGCCACCTGCGCCCCGCGGGAATGCCCCAACACATGGACCGGTCTGTCGCCAGCAATTTCATTAATGAAGGCAATGAGATCCTGTGCGTGCCGGGTAATACTGAACGACGGGTCTTCCTCTTTGATGGCATCCGGCCAGTAGCCCCGCAGGCTGGGCGCTACCGTGCGTATCTGCTGGGACAAGGCGGGCAGTTGCCAACGCCAATAGCGGTAGTCGCACAAAGATCCGTGGATCAGCAGCAGGATGTCGCCGGTGCCTGCCTCGGTGTAGTGCAATGGGGAATCGGTGGAGCGGGAAACGAATGCGGGAAGTGTTGCGGTGGAAGGCATAAAGTCGGATTAAAGTTGCATAAGATCATCGACCAGCACATTGGGGTAGCCCAGGCTGCAGGTCTCTACGCGAGCACGCACCGAAAAGGCCGTGCCGAGATAGTTGGGGGTAATCACGGTAAGGGGGTCGCCGCTGGCGATCAGGCGGCCCTGATGTAGCAACAAGGCTGTGTCGGCATAACGCAGTGCGATGTTCAAGTCGTGCACGACCAACACGATCAGCAGCTCGCTGTCGGCGGCCAGGCGCTTGAGCAACTGCATGGCATGGTGCTGATAGTTCAGGTCCAGTGAAGCCAGTGGTTCGTCCAGCAGCAGTACCGCCGGCTCATGAACCAGGGCCTGGGCCAAGCCGACCAATTGCTGCTGCCCGCCCGAAAGCTCATCGAGATAGCGCGCACCCAATGCCGCGATGCCCAGGCTGGAAAGAACAGCCTCGGCTTTGTCCAGCGCCTGGGGGGTGCGCGTGGCAGCGCGCGCATTCAAGGCCACCAGCATGGCTTCGATGACGGTCAGGTGGATGGCCTCGGGCAGGTGTTGGGGCAGGTAGCGCAATACCTCTGCACGGGCATGTGCGGGCAGGGCACCGAGATTTCGGTCGCCCAAGCGCAATACGTCGGCATGCGCGGTGACAAGCCCGGCCAGGCTCTTGAGCAAGGTTGACTTACCGCTGCCGTTCGGGCCCAGCAAAGCCACAAGTTGCCCCGCCGCCAGATCCGGCAGGCTGAGGTCTTCCAGCACCTGGCGGCGGCCCAGTCGGCACGACAGGCCATGCACTTGCAGCAATTCAGTAGGGGTGGGGGTTGCCATGAGTTTTACTGTAGCCTGCCGCGCATCAATGCCATGACAAAAAACGGAATGCCGACCAGCGTTGTGACGATACCCACGGGGATTACCGCGTTGCTGCTCAGCAGTTTTGCCACCACCGAAGCGGCGATCAGGATGGCGCTACCTATGCACGCACTGGCAGGCAGATACCACCGGTGGTCTTCGCCCCATAGTCTGCGAGCAATATGGGGCGCTATCAAGCCTATGAAACCAATGATGCCCACCAGGGCAACGGCAAGTGAGGCGAGGATGCTGACGCGTATGAGCGATGCCCGCCGGACCTTGCGCGGGTCGACACCGAAACTGGCCGCGCGGTCATCGCCGAAACGCAAGGCAGTCAGCCGCCACGCGTTGCTGATGGAAAATGGCAAGACCAGCACGAGGGCGATTGTCATCAAGCCCACACCGGGCCAGTCGCTGCGCTGCAGACTGCCCATCATCCAGAAGACTAGGTCTTGCAAGGCGCCGGCGTTGGCAGTGAGCTGAACCAGGGAAAGCAAGGCATTGAAAGTAAAGACCAGGGCGATGCCAAAAAGAACGATTCCCGCCATGCCGACTCGCGCCCGCCTGGCAACGGCATCCAGCAGCACGGAGCAGAGAAATGCCAGAATGAAGGCGTTGAAGGCCAACACATAGCGTGCGGGAATAAAACTGGGCTGCCAATCGAAAATCAGCGTGATGGCGGCGCCCAAGGCTGCAGCCGAAGATACGCCCAGCGTAAACGGGCTGGCCAGCGGGTTGTTGAGGACAGTTTGCATCTCTGCCCCCGCTACCCCCAGGGCGGCCCCCACCAGCACCGCCATCAGGGCCTGGGGCAGGCGTAGCTGCCACACTATCGTATGGAGGGTGGCGCTTGCGGCAGCAGGGTCGGCGAAATATGTCCACAGTGCCGCCCAGCCTATCTGGGCCGGGCCCATGGCAAGATCGACGGCCAGCAGGGCCAGCACCGAGGCGAACAGCAGCGACAGGAACAAGCCGCGCCGGCGCGATGCCAGCCGGTAAGCAGCGGCCGCGCTGCTGGCCGTAGCCGCCATTACAGTAGCTTCAGGCGGCTCGTAGCGGTTTCAGCGGCCGAAGTCTGGGGATATTCTTTCACGATGCGCTGCAGGCTTGCCTTGGCGCCAGCCATGTCGTTGACCTCGATCTGGCTTGCGGCAATGACCAGCAGGGCGTCCGGTGCGCGAGGATCGGTCGGGTTAGCCTGGACCATCTCTTTCAAGCCCTGGATGGCGCCCTTGAAATCTTTGCTGGCGTAGCGGCTGCTGCCTTGATAAAAGCGAGCCTCCGGGGCCAGTTGGCTGTTGGGATAGGCTTCCAGGAATGCAGCGAAGCTGGACGCCGCTTCTTTGTACTTGCCGCTACGGAACAAGCCCATGGGCCCCTCATAGGCGGCTTGCTCTTGCGGATCAGCAACCTGGGGGGTAGCGCCGCCGGACTGGTCCTGGCTGGAGCGCTGTGCAAGATCTGCCTGCCAGTTCAGCTTCTCGATCTGGCCGCGCATGCTGGCCATTTCGTGCCGAAGGGATTCCAGCTGATCGGCAAGTTGCAGGCGGGCTTGCCGGTTTTGCTCGGTAGTCTGGCGCAACTGTTCGCGCAACTCGAGGATGGCGCGGCGCGCCTCGTCGTCGGTGAATGCCTGGGCCGGGGCGACCATGCCCGCTGATAACGACAGGGCAACAAGCAGCACCAAGGTACGCAACGGGGTAGGGATTAGGCTCATTTTTGGTTCCGTTCAAATGAAAACGCCGCGGCGGAATGCCGCCACGGCGTTACAGCGACATGCGATCAGACATTATTGCTGATAGACGATATCCGCGCGACGGTTTTCGGCGTAGTCGGCTTCAGTACTGCCTGTAGCCTTGGGACGTTCTTTACCGAAGCTGATGGTTTCGATCTGGCTAGAGTTTACGCCCAGAAGCGTCATCATGCGAGATACGGCGTCTGAACGGCGCTGGCCCAATGCCAGGTTGTATTCAGAGCCGCCCCGTGCGTCGGCGTGGCCTTCGACACGCACGTTTTGCTGGGCATGGCTGGCCAGGTAGGACGCATGCATTTCGACCAGGCTGCGATACTGTTCAGGAACCGTATAGCTGTCGAACTCGAAGTAAACCGAACGCTGTTGGGCGAGCGGGCTTTGAGGGTTGAACGGGTCCATGATCTGCCCGGAGCTTGCAGAATCGGCGCCTGTGCCAGAGCCGCTGGTCGCGGACTGGTCCAATGGTACCGAGCTACAAGCAGCCAGGCTGGCTGCAAATACGGCGATGGTGAGGCTTCTTGCGATGCGCGAGCTCATTCTTAAGTTCCTTTGAAAAAGAGTCACACTGAAAATAATCAATTAGTAAATGGTCCCCACGTAGGTTCGCGTACCGTGCCGTTTAGAGCTGAGAGCGTTTGGCGCACCCGACCGTCTGTCGAGGTGACCGCTAGAACGCTACGGCCCCCTTGTACGGAACTGTAGAGAATCTGCATTCCGTTTGGTGCAAAACTTGGTGACTCGTCATCGGGCCCTGCGGTAAGCAGCTGTTCTGATCCTGACCCCATGTTTTGTATTGCAATACGGAAAGCACCATTTCTACGTGTAACGTACACCAGGTTGTTTCCGTCTGGCGAGAGGGCCGGTGAGATATTGTAACTTCCGTTAAAGGTAAGTCGCTGCGCATCGCCACCGTTTACCGGCACCCTATAGATATGTGGGCTGCCGCCGCGATCGCTGGTAAATACCAGAGATCCGCCATCTGGCGTATAGACCGGTTCGGTGTCGATCAGGGGCGAGCGCATCACGCGTCGCAGGCCCGATCCATCCGCATTGATGGTGTAGATCTGCGAGATGCCATCACGCGAGAGCACGATGGCCAGGCTCTGGCCATTTGGCGCCCATGCTGGTGCACTATTGTTGCCCTTGTAGTTCGCCAAGGGCACGCGCTGACCGGTAGCCAGCGTTTGTACATACACCACAGGCTTGCCGGTTTCGAAGCTCACGTAGGCCAGCCGCTGGCCATCGGGTGACCATGCCGGGGAAATAATCGAGTGCTTCGATCGCAACATTACTTGAGGATTTTGTCCGTCAGCATCTGCAATTTGTAACTCATAGCTGTTGCCGGTCTGCAACACATAGGCCAGGCGCGTTGAAAACACACCGCGTACGCCGGTAATTTTTTCGTAGATGCGATCGGCTATTTGGTGTGAAATTCGACGTAGTTCTTTCTCGGTGCCATTGAAAGCCACCCCATCAAGCTGAGTCTTGCGCACCGAGTCGACCAGACGGTAACTGACGCTGTACTGGCCACCCGACTGGGTGATCGAACCATAAGCCAGGTAATCAGCGCCACGGCTGCGCCATTCGTCGAAAGACACCGTGCTTTCGGTATTAAGGCTGGCACCGGTAGCATTCACCAGCCGGAATTGGCCGGAGCGGGTCAGGTCGGCGCGGATAACCTCAGCGACTGCCTGGCCTTGTGGGTCGCCCGAAAAATCGGCGATGGCGATGGGGTATTGCGTAGCGCCGACGCCGGAGATATCTACGCGCAATTGGGCCTGGACCGGATTGACGGCAAGAGCGCCCGCAGCTAGCACGAGTAGCCCCAAGGCCCACGTCCGCCACCGGGACGAGGTGGTTTGTACTGGAGTGACGGCTGTCATATCTACTATCTCCTGTTAGTCGTACATTCGGTAGTCACCCTCGATATGCGAGGGATATTTGCCCGATGGGGGTTGGGGGAAGGGAGAGCATCCGAGAATGCCTTTCCTGACCGCCTCATCGAAGCGGGGGTTGCCTGAAGACCGTCTGACATCGACGTTCTCGACCATACCGTCGGACTTGAGCTGTACCCTGTATTGTACTGTCGGGTTGGCTGATCCTTGTCGTGGCGGCACGTTATAAATGACCTTGGGTCGTACGCAGGCGCGAACCTGGGCGGCGTAGCCACTGCTGTCACCACCGCCGCCGGATTGATTGCGGTCAGCCGTGCCGCCAGGAAGTCCCGCAGCGCCCAGCGCATCGCTGCGCATGGCATCACGCAGCGCTTCCCGTTTGGCAGCCGCAGCCTTCTCGGCCGCAGCCTTCTTGGCGGCTGCTTCCTTGGCTTGCTTCTCGGCAGCGGCTTTCTTCTCGGCAGCGGCTTTCTGTGCGGCTTCTTGCGCTTTCGTCTCTGCGGCAGCTTTTTCAGCAGCGGCGGCTTTTTGGGCTGCAGCCTTCTCGGCAGCGGCTTTCTCTGCCGCCGCAGCTTTCGCCGCTGCGGCTTTCTCTGCTTCAGCTTTCTCCGCGGCTTCCTGAGCGGCAGCTTTTTCGGCCGCTGCCTTCTCAGCGGCGGCTTTCTCAGCTGCGGCTTTCTCAGCGGCCTTCTTCTTTTCTGCTTCTTCGCGGGCTTTCTGCTCGGCAGCCAGGCGGGCTTCTTTCTCAGCCGCCAGGCGCTTCTGTTCAGCTTCGCGAGCCGCCGCTACGCGCTCGGCCTCGGCCTTCTCGGCGGCGGCTTTCTCTGCGGCAGCCAAGGCGGCCTGTTGCTCTTTCTTCTCACGCTCTTTGCGCGCCTCTTCGATCGCGATATCGGGATCGATCTCCGGCTCGGGCTCGGGCAGCGGTTCGGCTTGCGGCTGGGGAGGCGTAGGCTCGGGTTCGGGAGCAGGTGGCGGTGGGGGCGGTGGCGGAGGTGTTTCGGGCTCCGGCTCCGGTGTGGGCTCGGGTTCCGGTTCTGGAGGCGTTTCGGCCTCGTCAGGCGTGTCGGGTTCAGTCGTGGGCTCGGCGGCCGTTGGGGTGGTGCCGTCCGCCCAGAGTTCTACCTGCACGGGATTCGGATTTTGTGGCGACGATACAAAGCCAAGCAGCATGAAGATCAACAAGGCGGCGTGTATGCCCACGGCATAGCCCAGCGCACGGCGTTCGTCGCGCTGCTCGGGCGTATGGGCATCAGCACCCTGTCGGTTCTTGTATCGCTGTTTCATTTTTTCCATCAAGGGGAACGATCGCAACATAGACCGCCGATCGTTCCTATTTTTCTACGGGTTTGGGCGCGGCCGACTGATCGACGAGCAAGCCCAGCCGCTGGATGCCGCTGGCGCGCAACTCGTCCATGACCTTCATCACGGTTTCGTAGGGGACGCGTCCGTCAGCCGCAATGATCACGGGGGTGTCGGCGGTAATGCGCGACCTGACCTCGGTGACCAAGCTTGCGCTGTTGATCTCAGCGAAGTCTTCGCCCGCGTCGCGCACCCGCAGCGAAATGGCGCCATCCTGTTCGATCTGGACTTCAACCGGCTTGGCCTGAATCTCGTTTGCGCTTCCGACCGTGGGCAGTTCGATCAGACCCGGGGTGATCATTGGGGCCGTGACCATGAAGATCACCAGCAACACCAGCATGACATCGATGTAGGGCACGACGTTGATGTCGTTCTTGAGGCGACGGCTGCGGCTGCTGCCGCGTGCTGATGGCATTAGCGCACCTGCCGCTGCAAGATGTTGAGGAACTCGTCGATGAAGCTGTCGAAGCGAATCGACAGTCGGTCGATCTCGTTGGTGTAGCGGTTATAGGCGACGACGGCGGGTATGGCGGCGAACAAGCCGATAGCCGTAGCGATCAGGGCTTCGGCAATGCCGGGGGCTACCGCAGCCAGGGTGGCTTGCTGCATGGACGACAAGCCAATGAAAGCGTGCATGATGCCCCACACCGTGCCCAGCAAACCAATATAGGGGCTGACGGATCCGGCCGACGCCAGGAAGTTCAGGTGAGCTTCCAGGGTGTCCATTTCGCGCTGGTAGGCTGCTCGCATGGCACGGCGAGGGCCGTCAAGCAGCGCGTCTCCGCCTCCGCCATTGGCGCGCCGCGCCTTCACGAATTCAGTCATGCCGGCATCGAAAATGCGAGCCAGCGCACCATGCTCGGCGCGGCGCGTGGCGACTGCCTGTTGCAGCACGGAAAGGTCGCCGCCTGCCCAGAAGTCGTCCTCGAATCGCCGAGTTTGTTCGTTGGCGCGCTTAAGGGCCGCCCGCTTGCTGAAAATATAGGTCCACGACAAAATCGAGATGCCCAGCAATATGAGCATGACCGCTTGTACGGGGATACTTGCATGGATCAGTAAGGTAAGCAACGATAGGTCGCTAGCGGCTTGCATGGTTAGTTCTTGGCCTTCTGCAGTAGGGTTCGGAGTTCAGTCGTTAGTGGGGCTGGACGTAAAGTACTGGCATCAACGCAACACACTTGGATATCGCTTCCGCACAACAGTTCCCCGTCGCGCTTGGCGAATTGCCTGAAGTTGATGGAGGCGGGGCCCACACGAACGATGGTGCTGTGTATGGCAAGCAGGTCATCCAGTCGGGCCGGTTTGCGGTATTGTATTTCAACGTTCTTGACAACAAATATGCGGCCTTCTTGTGCTGCCAGTGCAGATTGATTCACACCCAGGCGACGCAGCCATTCCGTCCGGCCTCTCTCGAAGAACTTCAGGTAGTTGGCGTAGTACATGACGCCGCCCGCGTCGGTGTCCTCGTAATATACGCGAATATCCAGAGTGGAGAACTGACTGGCTGCTTCCATGCGCATGTCTTTGGTTAAGTCGTGTGACATCCGCCTTATAGCGCTTCCAGACGTTGCAGCGCTACGGCTGCCGCTTGGGCCACATCGACCTTGTCGGCTTCGGGCTGGCGGCGTGTCTGGATCTCGACCACATTATCCTTAAGCCCACGGTCCCCGATCGTGATGCGCAGCGGCACACCGATCAGTTCCCAGTCTGCGAACATGATGCCTGGTCGGGTATCGCGATCATCCAGCATGACCTCGACCCCTTGCGCGCTCAGTTGGTCGTATAGCGCTTGGGCGGCGTTGCGAACTGTTTCACTTTTGTGCCAACCCATGGGACAGATGACGACTTCGAACGGTGCGATGGCGCGAGGCCAGACGATGCCCTTGTCGTCATGATTTTGCTCGATGGCTGCCGCAGCGATCCGGCTGATTCCAATCCCGTAGCAACCCATTTGCAGCATCGCCGGCTTGCCGTCGGTTTCCAGGAAGGTGGCGCCGAGCGCGCGCGAATACTTGTCGCCCAGGAAGAAAACGTGGCCGACCTCAATGCCCCGCTGTATGGCCAACCGGCCGCCCTGCGGATCGGGGTCGCCTGCGACCACATTACGCAAATCGGCCGATTGCGGCTCAGGCAGATCGCGGCCCCAGTTCACGCCGGTGTAGTGGAAGCCCTCTTGGTTGGCACCGCAGATGAAGTCGCTCATGTTGGCCACTGTGTGGTCCGCAATGATGTTCACCGGGCCGGGCGGGCTTATAGGGCCCAAGTAGCCGGGCACGCAGCCGAAGGTGTCTTGTATTTCGGTTTCCGTCGCAAAACGGTAGCCGTTCTCGAAACCAGGCAGCTTGCCGGTTTTAACTTCGTTCAGGTCGTGATCACCGCGCAGCAGCAGTAACCAGATCGTGGCCGGCTTGGCGGCGTCAGCATCTTCGGTTGCCAGAACGATGGACTTGACCGTATCCGCCAAAGGACGGCCCAGTTGTTCGGCGACGATTTCGCATTTGGGCGCTGCGGGTGTCGCGGCCTTGACCAGTTCGGCGGTGGGGGCCGCCCGTTGGGCAATGAGGCAGGGCGCCGCAGCCAGCTCGATGTTGGCCGCATACTGCGATTGCGGGTTGTACACGATCAGGTCTTCGCCGGTATCGGCAATAACCTGGAACTCGTGGCTGCGGGAGCCGCCGATGGCGCCGGTATCGGCCGCGACCGCGCGAAACTCGAGCCCCAACCGCTGGAAAATGCGCATATAGGCGTCATACATGGTGTCGTAACTGGCTTGTGCCGAGGCCTCGTCGCGGTCAAACGAGTAGGCGTCCTTCATGGTGAACTCACGGCCACGCATCAGCCCGAAGCGCGGGCGGCGCTCGTCCCGAAACTTGGTCTGGATATGATAGAAATTCAAGGGAAGCTGCCGCCAGCTATGAATTTCGTTGCGCGCGATGTCGGTGATCACTTCTTCCGAAGTGGGCTGCAGCACGAAATCACGTTGATGCCTGTCTTTCATGCGCAGCAATTCGGCGCCGTATTGTTCCCAGCGACCCGATTCCACCCACAGTTCGGCCGGTTGCACCACCGGCATCAGCAGCTCGATGGCGCCGGCACGATTCATTTCTTCGCGCACTACCGCTTCTATCTTGCGCAACACCCGCAGGCCCAGCGGCATATAGCTGTAGATGCCGCCGGCCACCTTGCGTATCATGCCGGCCCGCGTCATAAGCTGGTGGCTCTTGATTTCGGCTTCCGCCGGTGCTTCTTTCAGGGTGTTGATGTGATACTTGCTTGCATACATGGTGGGGATCTCGACAGATACGTATAATCAGCGTAATTGTATTGAATTCGCTTTGGGGTGGCCTATGTTAGACCGTGAAGGCTACCGTCCTAATGTCGGCATTATCCTCGTAAACCAAAAAAACGAGGTTTTCTGGGGTAAACGGATACGGGAGCACGCTTGGCAATTTCCGCAAGGGGGCATCAAGTACGGAGAAAGCCCCGTTCAAGCCATGTACCGCGAGCTGCACGAAGAGGTGGGCTTGCGGCCCGAACATGTTCGTATATTAGGGCGGACGCGCGACTGGCTGCGTTATAACGTACCGAACAACTTTATTCGGCGCGATTCACGCGGTCACTATAAAGGGCAGAAACAAATCTGGTTTCTGCTCCGAATGATAGGGCGCGATTCAGACGTCAGTCTGCGTGCTACGCATAGCCCCGAGTTCGACGCCTGGCGCTGGAGCCAGTATTGGGTGCCGCTGGATGCCGTCATCGAATTCAAGCGCGAGGTATACACGCTTGCGCTGAACGAACTCGCCGTTATTCTGTTCAAGCGCGGTCAAGAAACCCGTTACTTGCGACAGCGCGTGCAAAGCCAGCGCTCGCTGCCTGCAGCGGAGCCCAAGGGCCATGCGCGTACTGTTGGTTGAAGACGAGCAAGAAATGGCCGCCTGGCTAGAGCGCGCACTCGCCCAAAGCGGGTTCGTGCCGCATCATGCGCCCGATGCCCGTAGTGCCGAGCACCTGCTTTCGCGCAATGACTACGACGCCGTCATTATGGACCTGCGCCTGCCCGACAAGCACGGGCTGGTATTGCTGCGTGAAATGCGCTCGCGCGGCGATGTGACGCCCGTGCTCATACTGACGGCGCAGGGCGCCTTGCAGGATCGCGTGCGGGGGCTCAACCTGGGCGCCGACGACTTTCTCAGCAAGCCCTTTGCGCTGGAAGAGCTCGAGGCAAGGTTGGCCGCCTTGGTGCGACGCAGTCGCGGGCACCAATCGCCTCGCCTGGTTTGCGGCTCGCTCGAGTACGACGATGAAAGCCGCCTGTTTACGCTAGGGGGCGATCTCTTGCATCTCACGCCGCGTGAACATGCTGCGCTGGCGGTTCTCATTGGGCGTAGCGGCATGCCGGTAGAGAAAAGCCACTTGTTCAATCGGGTGTTTGATCACGATAGTGAAGCCAACGTTGATGCCATCGAAGTCGTGCTGCACCGCTTACGCAAGAAGCTGGCGGGCAGCGATGTGCATATTGTGACGGTGCGGGGAATGGGCTACATGCTAGAAAGCGTTACTGAAGAAACCTGATACATGAGCCGCACACAGCAGAACCCACGCGGAAGCATCCGCCATTGGCTCTTGGCTTTGCTTATACCGGGCACGATTGCTTTGTTGGTATACGACAGTCGCAACGACTATCTGGCGCTGACGGCAGTCACCCAGGAAGCCTATGACAGCGCGCTGCTTGAGCCAGCCAAGGTGCTCGAAACCAGTGTGGCATTCAATGAAGACGGCACCTTGCGCATCGACCCGCCGTTTTATGCCCAGGTGATGCTCGAGTCGCGGGCAGGCAGCCGCAAGTATTTTCGGGTGGAAGAGATTTCCCCCATGGTGCTCAGCCTGGCTGGGGCGCGCACCAAGGGCCTGACAGGGCAGACGCTGCTTGGCATGCGCGGTCTGCCGCGTCCGGAAGTGCTCGCCGACAACGAGGGCGTGCCCGTTTTCTACAATACCTTGTTCAGCAACGACGAGGTCCGTATGGTCGCCGTCTGGCGCGACCTGCACTTTCAGGGCACGCATCGCCAGGTGCTGATCATGGTGGGCGAAAGTCTGGACATGCGTCTTCGTACGCAACAGCAGGCCTGGCGCCAGGGCCTGTTCCGCGATGCCCGCATGCTGTTGCTGGTGGTGTTGCTGGTATGGTTCAGCGTGCAATGGGCATTGCGCCCGCTAGGCGAGCTGCGCCGCGAGATCAAGACGCGCAAGGTGGACGACTTGACGCCTCTGGATGCCGACCAGGTCCCGCGCGAGGTGGCTCCGCTGGTAGAGGCTGTGAATCACCACATCGATTTGTATCGTCGTGTGCTCGACAAGCAGGCGCAGTTCCTGGCCGATGCGTCGCATCAGTTGCGCACCCCTTTGGCGATTATGCGCACACAGGCGCAGTATGCCAGGCGAGAGCCCGACACCGACAGAATGCGCGAAACCCTGGACGCCATCATCAAGCAGTTGGGACAGACCTCGCGCTTGACTGAGCAATTACTGTCTTTGGCGCACGCCAGCCGCAAAGACGCTGCGGCACGAACCGAGATCGATCTTAACGCCCTGGCTCGCGAGGTCGTGCTGCAATACTTGCCGCTGGCGCGCGAACGTCACCAAGACCTGGGCTGGCTCGATACAACAGAGGGCGGTCAGGATGGTGACGACGCAGACGAAGGCCCCATCTGGGTGTTGGGAAACGAAGCCGAGCTGCACGAGTCCATTGCCAACCTAATCCATAACGCCATCAATCATTCGGGCACCGCTTCCATCATCACGGTGTCGGCGGGCATACGCGAGGGTTACGCCTATGTCAGTGTGTCCGATAACGGCGTGGGCCTGGATCCGTCTTTACGAGAAAGCGTCTTCATGCGCTTCGATCGTGGCGCGCGCCGCGGTCACACGGTCAGTCGGGGCGGCTCTGGATTGGGTCTGGCGATTGCACTGGCTTACGCCGAACGCAATCGCGGCACCATTGCCCTGGGCGACGGCGACCCGTCGCCGGGTGGCACAGGATTATGCGCCACCCTGAAGCTCCCGGCCATCCAGCCGGCTGCGGCTTAACTGCGCAAGCGTTTGATCAGGCTGGAGGTATCCCAGCGGTTGCCACCCATTTGCTGGACATCGGCGTAGAACTGATCGACCAGCGCGGTGACCGGGACGCGGGCTCCGTTGCGCCGTGCCTCCGAAAGTACGAGGCCCAGGTCTTTGCGCATCCAATCTACGGCAAAGCCGAAATCGAATTTGTCCTCGATCATGGTGGACCCGCGATTTTCCATTTGCCAGCTTTGTGCAGCGCCCTTGCTGATCACCTCAAGCACTTGCTTCATGTCGAGTTTGGCCGCCTGGCCGAAGGCGATGGCCTCGGACAGACCTTGTACCAGTCCGGCGATACATATCTGATTGACCATCTTGGCCAACTGGCCGGAGCCGGATTCACCCAGTAGCGTCACAGCCTGGGCAAAGTGATAGGCCAGGGGCTGGATGGTGTCGAACTGCGAGCGGTCGCCGCCGCACATGACAGTCAGTTTGCCATTGACGGCACCCGCCTGGCCGCCTGACACCGGGGCATCGATGAAACCGACGCCTTGCTGTTTGGCTTGCTGATAAAGTTCGCGTGCGATTTCCGCCGATGCGGTGGTGTGGTCCACGAATATCGCACCGGAGGCCATGCCGGCCAATGCGCCGTTCTCGCCCAGCACGACGCTGCGCAGGTCTTCGTCGTTACCGACGCAGCAAAACACGATACCAGCGTTGGCGGCCGCTTCCTTAGGGGTGCGCGCAGCTTTACCGCCGAACTCTGCGGCCCATGCTTCGGCCTTGCTGAATGTACGGTTGTAGACCGTGACCTTGTGTCCGGCCTTGGCCAAGTGGCCCGCCATGGGGAAGCCCATGACTCCCAGACCCAGAAAGGCGACTTCTGTTGAGGGGTGGTTATCGTAGGGCCTGGCATTGATGGAAGGCATTTTTTTTGGTCTCCGAAATTAATTATGGGGTGCTTGGCACCCCATAAGATTAACTCATTCAACCTTCCTCTACGAAGGTCTCGTCTCGCTTCTTCTTGATGGACGGCAAGGCAACGATGACGACCAATGCCGCTGCCACGACCAGCAAGGACAGCGATAGCGGCCGGGTTACGAAGGTTGTGTAGTCGCCCCGTGCCAACAACAGTGCGCGGCGGAAGTTCTCTTCCATCATGGGCCCAAGAACCAGACCGAGCAGCAAGGGCGCACCTTCACATTTGAGCTTGGCCCAGATGTAGCCAATGAGACCGAAGGCGGCGGTCATCCAGATGTCGAAGACGTTGTAGTTCAGGGAATAGACACCGATGGTGCAGAACACAAGAATGGCTGGAAACAGAATGCGGTAGGGCACTTTCAGCAACTTGATCCACAAGCCGACCAGCGGCAGGTTCAGCACGACCAGCATCAGGTTGCCGACCCACATCGATACGATCAGGCCCCAGAACAGATCGGGGTGGCTGGTCATCACCTGCGGACCGGGCTGGATATTATGGATGGTCATCGCGCCTATCATCAGCGCCGTCACGGCGTTGCCCGGTATGCCCAATGTAAGCAGGGGGATAAACGAGGTCTGTGCGGCGGCGTTGTTGGCGGACTCAGGTCCGGCCAGCCCGGCCGGGTGCCCCTTGCCAAAGCGTTCAGGGTTTTTGGAAAGTTTCTTTTCCAGCGTATACGAGGCAAACGACGACAGTACGGCGCCGCCACCTGGCAAGATGCCCAGAGCCGAACCCAAGGCAGTGCCGCGCACGCAGGCGGGCCAGGCTTCCTTGAATTCCTGTTTGTTCGGGTACAGGCTTCCGACCTTGCCCGTGATGTCGACGCGCTGGTCCTTGAGTTCCAGGTTGGTCATGATTTCGGCGAAACCAAACACGCCCATGGCAACGACAGCGAAGTCGATGCCATCTTGCAATTCGGGGATGCCGAAGTCATAACGAGCGACGCCCGAGTTGACGTCAGTGCCGACCATGCCGAACAGCAAGCCCAGCAAGATCATGCAGATCGCCTTGGGCAGCGAGCCCGAAGCCAATACGACCGCCCCGATCAAGCCTAATATCATTAGCGAGAAATACTCTGCCGGTCCGAACTTGAAGGCGACTTCGGCCAGCGGAGGCGCAAAGCCGGCCAACAGGACCGTGGCAACGCAACCGGCAAAGAAAGAACCGATGGCAGCGATGGCCAGCGCTGCGCCGGCTCGGCCATTGCGAGCCATCTGATGGCCGTCCAGTACGGTCACCACCGCAGAGGTTTCCCCCGGTAGCGCCACCAGAATGGCCGTGGTTGAGCCACCGTACTGCGCGCCATAATAAATACCGGCAAGCATGATCAGGCCCGCCACCGGTGGCAGCACATAAGTAATGGGCAGCAGCATCGCGATGGTGGGTACCGGGCCGATGCCGGGCAGTACACCGATCAGGGTGCCCAGCAGGCATCCCAACAAACAATAGGCGATATTTTCGTAGGACAGGGCAACAGAGAACCCTAGTGCCAGGTGATCTAACAATTCCATTTGGGGTTCCTTTAATTGCCGATGAAGCTAGGCCACAGCGGGAAGATAAGCCCCAAGCCTTTGATGAACGCCAGCCAAACAAACACGACCAGAGCCGTGGCGGTCGGTATGGCGATCTTCCAACTGAACTGGTGGCTGGCCATGCTGCTGAGAACCACCAGCAAAAATACAGAGATATAAACACCCAGGTAATTGAAAGCCAGGCCGCACAGCGCGACCGATCCGATCACGATGCCGGTAATCTTCCAGTCGAAGCGCTCCATTTCGACCTCTTCCGCCTTGCGTGAAAAAGCGCCTAGCGTCACTGTGGCGCCTAGCACTGCCAACAGCACCCCCAGCCAAAAGGGGAAATAGCCAGGTCCCATACGGGCCGATGTGCCCATGGAGTAGCTGGTTGCGCCCAGGGCGAAACCGACGCCCAGGGCGACGAACATAATGCCGGACCAGAAGTCCTGTTTGTTTCGAATTTGCATGTTGGTGTAGTCTCCAGACTGCAATTAAAGCTGATGCCAAACTACCAAAGGTGAAGCATGGTAATGGACGGCGACATGGCTGGAAACCCAGGATACCCCGCAAAACTCTAGGGTTTACCCTGGATTGGGGCAGATTTCGCCAGGCAGTCATGTAGCTTGCGCCATAAGTAGGCGGATTGAAAGAACATTGAAAGCCGTTGGAAAGGGTGGTGAAAGGTTATGATAGCGTTTCACTTTTTGCTAACCCGTTCACGGTTGGATGGTTTACGATAACGCCCATGTTGCAAGATCTCGATTCCCTAGCCGCCCGTATCAGCCAAATGGTGAAGTTCACTCGTCAGCTGCAAGACGAGCGTTCGACCATGCAGGCGCGCGTCCGTACGCTGGAGCAAGAGCGCGACGCGCTGCGCGACCAGTTGCAGCGGCGCGAGGCCGACTATTCGTCCGTGTCCGATCGCATCGCTGCGCACGAGGCCGAGCTGCAGTCTCTGCATGCACAGGCTCGCGCCACTCAGGCTACACTTGAAACAGACGTCGACCGCTACAAGACCGAGTGCGAAACCGTAAAACACAGGCTCGCGGCAACGCAGTCAGATGCCTCGCACTTGCGGCTGGTGGCCGACAAGGCAAAGAACCAGATTGATTCAATTTTAATGCGCCTGCCCGGCGCACCTCGGGAGTAAGCACCATGGAACGTGTCGACGTATCCATACTCGGGCGTGATTATTCATTAGCTTGCCTGCCGACGGAGAAAGAAGCATTGCTGGCGGCGGTGCGTCATGTAGACCAGCGCATGTTGGGCATCAAGGGCTCGGGCAAAGTCTCCAGCAACGAACGCATTGCCGTCATGGCTGCAATCCAGATCGCCGGAGAGCTCCTGTCCATGCGGGCTCCGGACGGCCCACTCGGTAATGTTGCGCTTGGCGATTTCAAGCGTAAAATTGATGACATGAACGACATGCTAGATCAATTGGCTGGCTCCGTCGCTCCGATCCAAAGGTAGGTATACTCCTTCATTTTCCGGATACGCCTTATGGCGTGTTCCACAGTTAGTCCCTGCCGTGTTCGTGACTTGGCCATACATTCCTTGAACCAATGCTTATGGCATACAGGTTGCTGGATTGACAAGTAGGCGTGACTGCCATTTTTATGGTGTTCCCGAAGCTTGACTGAAGGCGACCACCTTGGACCTCAGGTTCCAGGATGCCGGCCTAGACGGCACAGGCGGGGCAATTTCCAGAAAAGCTCGTCTTCGGACGAGCTTTTCCTTTATGAGCGACGAATATGATTCTCTCCTTGACGGTTCGTAAATATTTCTTATCCGTGGCGTTGATGGCGGTGTCAGGCGCCGTGGCCCTGCCGGCGTACGCGCAAGAAGCGCAACACAAAAAGCAGCAGTGGCCGCAAGCCAGTCTGCAGGCCGAAGCATCCGCCGAGGTGGTGCAAGATACGGTGCGCATCACGCTGGCTTCCGAGCTTAGCGACAGTTCACAAGCCGCAGTGGCCAATGTGCTCAGTAAAACGCTGGAAGACGTCATGATCGACGCCAAGGGTCATAACAAGATCAAGGTCAGTAGCGGCAACTACCGGATCTGGCCCATGAACGACCAGGATGGCAAGATCTCCAACTGGCGCGGGCGCGCTGAAATCGTCTTGGAGTCGCAAGATTTTGCGGCCGCTTCGCGTCTGGCGTCTGATCTGAACGAGCGCATGCCGATCGCCAACCTGCAGTTCTCGGTGTCGCCCAAGGCGCGCGCCGAAAAAGAGGCGGCATTGCTGACCCAGGCGGCGCAAGCCTTCCGCGATCGTGCACAAGCCCTGGCGCAAGCCTTTGGTTACGCCGGCTATGCCATCAAGGAAATCAATCTGGGCGGATCGGGTGCGCGTTATGAATCGGCGCCACGCATGTTGGCGATGTCAGCCAAGGCTGATGTACCGCTGGAAGCCGGTACCGAGACAGTCAGCGTGTCGGTGCAGGGTTCGATTTTCTTGAACTCAACACAAAAATAAGTATGCCGGCCGCGATCATGGGCAAGGATAGTAATTGGCCCATGGTAAGCCCGCCTGCAAGCAGGCCGAGGTAGTAGTCCGGTTCTCGGGTGTATTCGACCAGGAACCGGAAGACACCATATCCAGCCAGGAAGACAGCGCTGACCTGGCCCGTGCGGCGCGGCTTGCGTGCAAACCACCACACCAGCGCGAACAGCGCGAAGCCTTCCAGCCCCATCTCGTAAAGTTGCGAGGGATGGCGTGCCAGCCCGTCACCGCTTTGCGGAAAGACCATCGCCCACGGCACATCGGTCGGACGGCCCCAGAGTTCGCCATTTATAAAGTTGCCCAGTCGTCCCGCACCCAGGCCCAGCGGAATAAGCGGTGCTATGAAGTCTCCGACCTCCAGCAGCGACTTGTTGCGCTTACGCGCGAAGAGCATCAGGACGACGATGACACCGACCAATCCGCCGTGGAAAGACATGCCGCCTTCCCACAGGTAAAGGACCTCTAGCGGTTTGTGCAGGTAGTCGCCCGGCTTATAGAACAGCACATAGCCAAGCCGGCCGCCAATGACCACGCCCAGGACACAATAGAAGATCAGGTCTTCAAGGTCGCGCAACGTCAGATCCGTTTTGCCGTGGGCGATGCGCCATCGTCCCAGGATCCACACCAGTGCAAACCCAATCAGATACATCAGCCCATACCAGTGGATGGCGATAGGGCCTATCTGCAAGGCGACGGGATCGATTTGAGGATACTGAAGCATACGTAGTATTGTCCTGTTTGAATATCGCCGATAATACCGCGATACGCATTCACCCGGCCCGATGCGCGGGCCGATTCACCGTACGCAGGCAGGTGCAGTTCATGGTTTTTAGAAGGTATGCTGGGGTTTTCGTCGTGAGTAGTATCGTTGCAGTTGCCGCGCCGGCCGCCGCCCAGAGCGGTACCACCGGGCAGCAATTGGCCAGCTCAAAGAATTGTCTGGCTTGTCATCAGATAGACAGCAAGCGGGTCGGCCCCGCCTTCAATGTCATTGCGCAACGCTTTGTCAATCAGGACGGAGCCGCCGACTATCTGGCAGCGACGATACGCAGCGGGGGCCGTGGCCGGTGGGGTGCCGTTCCCATGCCTGCACAACCGCAAGTCAGCCCCGACGAGGCACAGCAACTGGCGGCCTGGATACTTTCACTTGCCGCCGATGCATCAAGTGCGGACTAACAAGGAGCGACAATGAACGAAATTGCAGTTTTGGGTGGTGGGTGCTTCTGGTGCACCGAATCCGTGTTTTTGTCGGTTCGTGGGGTCAGCGAGGTCACCTCCGGGTATAGCGGCGGCCATGTCGAGAACCCCAGCTACGAACAGGTGTGCGCCAAAAATACCGGGCACATCGAAGTCGTGCGTGTGGTGTTCGACCCCGCCGTTATCGATTACGAAGCCATACTCGAAATATTCTTCGGTACCCATGATCCCACCACGCTTGATAGGCAAGGCGGGGATGTTGGCCCGCAGTATGCGTCTGCCATTTTCTGCCAGTCGGCAGAGCAAAAAGCCATTGCAGAAAAGGTTATCGCGGGCGTGGAGGCCGAACTGGGCGAGAAGGTCGTAACCAAGGTACTGGACGCCGAACGCTTTTGGCCGGCAGAGCAATACCATCACGATTACTACACCCGCAACCCCAATCAAGGATATTGCCAGGTGGTGATTTCACCCAAGCTGTCCAAGTTTCGCCAGCGTTTCGCGCAATATTTGCGTGCCTAGGTTTGCTGTTGGGCAACGCGCGTCGTTGCCCAACTGCCGCGGTCGGTCAGTCGCGCCAACGCCGCGACGATAGCCAGCGTCACCGCAACACGCCCGACCAGCACCACCCACACGTCGGCACCCAACGCCATCAGCAGCAAGGTGTCCTCGATCAGCGAGTGTGACAAGGACAGCCACGACAGGGCCAGGAAACGTGTGCGTGGAGAAAAGTTCTGCTTTTCCGACTCTTCAATAATCAAGGCCCCGCCATAGGTCAGGCCCAACAGTACGCCCACGGTCGTAACCGGCGCGACCTGCGCATTCAGGCCTGATATCCGCAGCAAAGGCATCAGCGCTGCCGTAATGCGGCGCGTGATGCCCAGGCGATCCAGGGCGTCCAGTGCAAGTACCAGCACCAGAATAATGACGAAGGTCAGGACCAGGGAAAAGGCGGTGGCTTGTATCCAGGCAAAATAGCCGGTGTCGCCGCTGCCCGACATCATGGAAGATCCCCGCAGCCATTCAAATGACAAGGGTTCGGACAGGGTGCCGGTCCAATGGCAGATCCACGCTACGGCGCCGCCATACACAATAGCCGTGCCTATGCGTAGCGCCGCTGTCACGCCGAAGCTGGCACCTGCGCGTCGCACGATGGCTTGCTCCACCGGAATGGCATGGGCAAATAGCATCATTGCGCACAAGGCGCTGACCTGTGCGACGGTCATCTCGAAGGTGGGGGCCAGGGTGCTAAGCGAAGCAATGCCGCCGTAGATGCCGGTCAGCAGGGTGGTTGCCCAGATGATGCCGGCCTCCGGCGGTAGATGCAGCAGAGCCATTGCAGGCGCGATCAGACGGCCGATAAGATCGACCAGACCCAACTCCTGGCCGATCTGTACAATCACCATGACCGGCAGCATGACCTTGGTCACGGTGATGAACAGCCGCCAACTACGCTTGATCAGCGCTACTACGTATCCCAGCATCATGCTTCCCAATGGTTGTATGTGCCGGAGATTTTATCGGTTTCCCGATGGCGAGGTAAGCAGGCCGACAAGCACTGTGGTTTATTCAACCGTCTTGAGTACGCCCCGACGCATTTGGTCCAGTTCGATGGACTCGAACAAGGCTTTGAAGTTGCCTTCGCCGAAGCCATCATTGCCCTTGCGCTGGATGATCTCGAAGAAGATGGGGCCGATCTGGTTTTCGGTAAAGATCTGCAGCAGCAGGCCGCCTTCGGCTGCGCCGTCCAGCAGAATCTTGTTCTTCTGCAAGCGATCGACGTCTTCGCCATGATTCGGCAGGCGGCGATCAAGCAGCTCGTAATAGGTGTCTGGAGTGTCCAGAAACTTCAGTCCGGTGCCGCGCAGTTGCTCGACCGTCTTGTGGATGTCTTCGGTGGCCAGCGCAATATGCTGAATGCCTTCGCCGCGGTACAGATCCAGATACTCTTGAATTTGCCCTTTCTCGTCCGTGCCTTCTTCGTTGATCGGAATGCGGATGTTGCCGCAAGGCGAAGTCATGGCCTTGGATTTCACGCCGGTGACTTTGCCTTCAATGTCGAAATAACGAACTTCGCGGAAATTGAACAAGCGCTCATAGAACTCCGCCCATTCGTCCATGCGGCCTTTATGCACGTTGTGCGTCAGGTGGTCCACGATGGTCAGCCCGGCGCCCACGTGATGCAGGTCATCGTGTGCAGTTTCAACACTGAGCGGCTCGAAGTCGACGTCGTAGATGCTGATGTCGCCGATACCACCGTGGCCGGCCTTGCCTTGCCAGCGGTCCACCAGATAAATCAATGAGTCACCT
The DNA here is from genome assembly GCF_004022565.1 of Pollutimonas thiosulfatoxidans. Lineage (NCBI taxonomy): Bacteria > Pseudomonadati > Pseudomonadota > Betaproteobacteria > Burkholderiales > Alcaligenaceae > Pollutimonas > Pollutimonas thiosulfatoxidans. The sequence continues at coordinate 2,052,160 of NZ_CP022987.1, read as the reverse complement.
ATGCCTTTGATGGCGGGAATGTTCAGTTCCATGGGGCCGCTACCCGAGTCGAAGCCCCAAGCGCCCAACTCCAGCGCGCGCTTGTATGCCTTGGCCGCATCGTCCACGCGAAATGCGATGGCACAGATGGACGGCCCGTGCAGACGCGCGAAGCGTTGCGCGAACGAGTCGGGTTCGGCGTTGATCAGGAAGTTGATGCCGCCTTGGCGATAAAGCGTGACGTTCTTATTGCGGTGTTTCGCGATGGGCTTGAAGCCCAGGGTCTCGAATACTTTGCCCAGGGCGATGGGATCGGGCGCGGTGTATTCAATAAATTCGAAGCCGGCGGTGCCCATGGGATTTTCCCATGGCGTAGTGGTGGTCGGTGTCGTGTTCATGTTCTGGAACTCCATAAGAGTGTTGCGTACGGATGTCGTATGGAGAGATTTTAAGAAATATTGGATGGCAGGCGATTGCTAAAGTAGCTGATTGTTTGCCGGATTGGGCAATATAATTGCTTCGATTGTTTATCTAAGGGTGGTTTATGGCACAAAATGACTTGGACCGGGTGGATCGGCAAATTTTAATGGAGTTGCAGCGCAATGGACGCCTTAGCAATCAAGATCTGGCCGACAAGGTGGCGCTGTCTCCCAGCCCCTGCCTGCGACGTGTGCGCCGACTGGAGGAGGAGGGCTATATAGATAGCTATGTGGCTTTGGTTAATCCGGACAAGGTGGGGCTTAAGTTGCTGGCTTATGTGACGATCCGGCTGAACAAGGTGTTCCGGGCCAGTCATTCGCCAGTGTCGGATTTCGCGCGCGATGTACAAAGCTGGCCGGAGGTGGTGGAGTGTTATGCGATGTCCGGAGATATGGATTATCTGCTGCGGGTGCAAGTGGAGGACTTGACGCAGTTTTCGCGGTTCGCGATGGATAAGCTGATGCAGCATCCAGCTGTGGTTGACATGCGGTCAAGTTTTACGCTGCAAAGGATTAAGGAGACGACGGAGATTTCTGTCTAATCGTAGATGGCTCTCTTATGTGCTCGGGATCCAGCTTTTGGCCGCGTGCGTGCACTTGTTGAGCCTGGCCATATCGCAATTCTGATGTTCACTGCGATGGGCCTGGTAGCCCGAACTTGTGATGCGTTCTTCGTCAATGCGGCTTTGCTATTACGATGCGCTGTTCCTATTGCGTTGCGTTGCTCCTATTGCGATTCGCTGCTTCTATTGCGCGCGGCGCGGCGTGGGGGCACGGGCTGGGCTAGACGGTCACGGCCCCGGCTTGCGCCGTGGCAAACCTTGCGTCAGGGCCACGGCGGGGCGCCTGCGGAACTCGCAACGTCGGGGCAGTGCCCCGACACCCGTGTTGCTCGGACACCCGCAGGCTTGCCTCCCCGCCGCAGCCCTGCCACAAGGCGTGCCCTAAAGCCGCCCAGCCCGTGCCCCCACGCCACACCGCGAGTCTGTAGTGATTGTGACGGCGTGGGTAGCCTTCTGACTGGAGCGGCTAGGGCGTCGGTGTGTCTTCCCTCTATATATAGGTAACGTATAGATATAGGTAGCGTGGAGATATAGGCCAGCGTGACGGCGCTGCGTCGTTTATAGCGGGGACCTTTGATAGCCAGGCAGGCATTATCAAAACGAGTAGCGAAGCAGCGAGGGTGAATGCCTTTGAGGCCCCGGCTTCTCGAGATTGCAGCGACATTGGAAGGAGAGGAGGGGCGGCCAATGCAGGGTCAGGCTCGTGGCCGCGCCATTCTGGCACTTCTTAGCCATATTCCGCGGCTGGCGGCGCTTTGCTGTCTTGGGACGGGCGCCAAAGTAATCCGTATTGCCTGCATGGACCCTTTATATATGGCCTCTCAGTATCCGCCTTCGCTATATCGGAGCGATGCAGGACGGAGATGATATATAGAGAGGGCAGCGCCCAACGGCATGGGGAAAGAATGCGAAATCCCCCAACGCGCCAGCTTATCCCTATCGGTCCGCCCTATGAATAGTCCAGGCCCGAGGTGTGGGGCAGCGGTTGCGCGATTTGTCGGCCCCGCCGCGGGTCGGCGCTGCACGGGGAGGCAAGCCTGCGGCTGTTCGACCAACGCGGGTGTCGGGGCACTGCCCCGACGTTGGAAGTTCCGCAGGCGCCCCGTGCAGCGTTGACCCGCGGGCAGCCCTGGCGCAAGCCAGGGCCGGGGTCGATGAGCGCAACCGCTGCCCCACACCTCAGGCAGGGTTTACTGCACAGTACGTGGCAATAAGATTCAAACACCAGCGCGACAAGCGCTTTATAGCGGCGCCTTAATCGTTAACAGCCTCTTCGCCCAGGTAAAAAGCGTGCTTTCCCATGGAATTTAGCCCCGCCGCCAAACTATTTTCACCTCGCCCAAAAAAACATTCCACCAGTATTTCAACAGCTTATCTGTCTAGCCGTCATCAGCGCGTCACAAAACCGTGCTTTTGCCCGCAAAGCGAGTTGCACGGCCTAAAAACCCTGTGCTATAGTTCTGTTCTTCGCAGCACACGCGACTGGGGTTAACCCTAGTTAGCAACCGGCACTAAGGCTTTGAAAATAAAGCAGTTTTACCGGGCAAGTGGGTTGCAAGGGCAGTAAAACAGGTAGCGAAAAACTTCTCGGATTATGGTATGATTTCGGTCTTGCCAAAAAACGGCAAGGTAGAGGACAAAGCAGCGGCGCTTTAAGGTAGTTTTTAAAGCGCGCTGGCAGCAAGGGTGAGGGTAGTGTGAAGTTTGTGGCGTTAAGCCCGACCGAACCACCCCAACTTGACAGGCCAGAAAAACTGCTTCATAATCTCGCTTCTTTGCTCGAGGCACACACGGCCAGCCACACGCTGCCAGGTGGGTTAGCCGAGCAGGCAGTAGTACAGAATTTAGTACCCGAGGGGTTGTTCGCACAAAACGCCTCACACGCTCTTTAACAATTTAACAGCCGATAAGTGTGGGCGCTTGGAATGAGTGTGCAGCCTTCTCACGAGGGTTCGCCAAAATTATCAAGTGCTCGCACATTGAAAAAGTAAAGGTTTGAAGTAATTTAAACCGGTCTTTTTCTTTGAGCAGACGCGACGTATGACCTGCCGGGTTCTTAGGAGCTCGGTTTGGAAATTACGATTTATACAGAGATTGAACTGAAGAGTTTGATCCTGGCTCAGATTGAACGCTAGCGGGATGCTTTACACATGCAAGTCGAACGGCAGCGCGGGTCTTCGGACCTGGCGGCGAGTGGCGAACGGGTGAGTAATATATCGGAACGTGCCCAGTAGCGGGGGATAACTACGCGAAAGCGTGGCTAATACCGCATACGCCCTACGGGGGAAAGGGGGGGATCGCAAGACCTCTCACTATTGGAGCGGCCGATATCGGATTAGCTAGTTGGTGAGGTAAAGGCTCACCAAGGCTGCGATCCGTAGCTGGTTTGAGAGGACGACCAGCCACACTGGGACTGAGACACGGCCCAGACTCCTACGGGAGGCAGCAGTGGGGAATTTTGGACAATGGGGGAAACCCTGATCCAGCCATCCCGCGTGTGCGATGAAGGCCTTCGGGTTGTAAAGCACTTTTGGCAGGGAAGAAACGGCGCCGGATAATACCTGGCGCAACTGACGGTACCTGCAGAATAAGCACCGGCTAACTACGTGCCAGCAGCCGCGGTAATACGTAGGGTGCAAGCGTTAATCGGAATTACTGGGCGTAAAGCGTGCGCAGGCGGTTCGGAAAGAAAGATGTGAAATCCCAGAGCTTAACTTTGGAACTGCATTTTTAACTGCCGAGCTAGAGTATGTCAGAGGGGGGTAGAATTCCACGTGTAGCAGTGAAATGCGTAGAGATGTGGAGGAATACCGATGGCGAAGGCAGCCCCCTGGGATAATACTGACGCTCATGCACGAAAGCGTGGGGAGCAAACAGGATTAGATACCCTGGTAGTCCACGCCCTAAACGATGTCAACTAGCTGTTGGGGCCTTCGGGCCTTAGTAGCGCAGCTAACGCGTGAAGTTGACCGCCTGGGGAGTACGGTCGCAAGATTAAAACTCAAAGGAATTGACGGGGACCCGCACAAGCGGTGGATGATGTGGATTAATTCGATGCAACGCGAAAAACCTTACCTACCCTTGACATGTCTGGAAGCTTTAAGAGATTAAAGTGTGCTCGCAAGAGAACCGGAACACAGGTGCTGCATGGCTGTCGTCAGCTCGTGTCGTGAGATGTTGGGTTAAGTCCCGCAACGAGCGCAACCCTTGTCATTAGTTGCTACGAAAGGGCACTCTAATGAGACTGCCGGTGACAAACCGGAGGAAGGTGGGGATGACGTCAAGTCCTCATGGCCCTTATGGGTAGGGCTTCACACGTCATACAATGGTCGGGACAGAGGGTCGCCAACCCGCAAGGGGGAGCCAATCCCAGAAACCCGATCGTAGTCCGGATTGCAGGCTGCAACTCGCCTGCATGAAGTCGGAATCGCTAGTAATCGCGGATCAGAATGTCGCGGTGAATACGTTCCCGGGTCTTGTACACACCGCCCGTCACACCATGGGAGTGGGTTTTACCAGAAGTAGTTAGCCTAACCGCAAGGAGGGCGATTACCACGGTAGGATTCATGACTGGGGTGAAGTCGTAACAAGGTAGCCGTATCGGAAGGTGCGGCTGGATCACCTCCTTTCAGAGCGAAGCACACGAAGCGAAAGCGTCCACACTTATTGGCTGTTTGATTAGAAAGAGTAAGCCACGACAAGGTTACGGGTCATGCTGCAGGGCATGGCGCGCACACTGGGTCAGTAGCTCAGTCGGTTAGAGCACCGTCTTGATAAGGCGGGGGTCGTTGGTTCGATTCCAACTTGACCCACCAGTACGGTTTTTATCGGTGCGGGGGATTAGCTCAGCTGGGAGAGCACCTGCTTTGCAAGCAGGGGGTCGTCGGTTCGATCCCGTCATCCTCCACCAAGCTTCTTTTAGGTATTAAAAGGAAGGCGCGGTCCGAGCGTGCGGGTTGGACGAAAGCAGCAGCGGTGCACTTGTCGGCTGGATGGAGTTAACGAACAGGGCTTTGGGCTCTGGCGCGCACACACAGTGCGTACCGGAAGTCAGAGCGCTGCTCGTTAAGTCTACGGATTTAATGGTTTTACTCGTTCTTTAACAATCTGGAAGAAGCACAACGAAGTAATTTATGGATGGTGCCGCGCCTTCAGAAGCGCTGCACCAGTAAGTAAAGTACGGGTTGTGATTGCATTATTAAATTAGTTCAAGTAGTTCTCAAAAGCGGGTCATGCGGGTAGCAGTATCGCACGCGTGACACGAGCTTTGAAAGCGATGAACGGCACAACACACGCTAAACTCAAGTGTTTCTATAACCTATAAAGTTATAGGATCAAGCGACTAAGTGCACATGGTGGATGCCTTGGCGATCACAGGCGATGAAGGACGTTGTAGCCTGCGAAAAGCTGCGGGGAGCTGGCAAACAAGCTTTGATCCGCAGATATCCGAATGGGGAAACCCACGCCCGCAAGGGCGTATCCCGCACTGAATACATAGGTGCGTGGAGGCGAACCGGGTGAACTGAAACATCTCAGTAGCTCGAGGAAAAGAAATCAACCGAGATTCCGATAGTAGCGGCGAGCGAACTCGGATCAGCCTTGACGTTTTAGCACGTACGATAATCGAACGCGATGGAAAGCGCGGCCATAGCAGGTGATAGCCCTGTAGATGAAATCGTGCGTGTGGAACTAGGCGTCAGACAAGTAGGGCGGGACACGTGAAATCCTGTCTGAACATGGGGGGACCATCCTCCAAGGCTAAATACTCGTGATCGACCGATAGTGAACCAGTACCGTGAGGGAAAGGCGAAAAGAACCCCGGAAGGGGAGTGAAATAGATCCTGAAACCGTGTGCATACAAACAGTAGGAGCGGGCTTGTCCCGTGACTGCGTACCTTTTGTATAATGGGTCAGCGACTTACATTCAGTGGCAAGCTTAACCGAATAGGGAAGGCGCAGCGAAAGCGAGTCCGAATAGGGCGATTTAGTCGCTGGGTGTAGACCCGAAACCAAGCGATCTATCCATGGCCAGGTTGAAGGCACGGTAACACGTGCTGGAGGACCGAACCCACTAATGTTGAAAAATTAGGGGATGAGCTGTGGATAGGGGTGAAAGGCTAAACAAGCTTGGAAATAGCTGGTTCTCTCCGAAAACTATTTAGGTAGTGCCTCACGTATTGCTGCCGGGGGTAGAGCACTGTTATAGCTAGGGGGTCATGGCGACTTACCAACCTATGGCAAACTCCGAATACCGGCAAGTATGAGCGTGGGAGACAGAGCACCGGGTGCTAACGTCCGGACTCAAGAGGGAAACAACCCAGACCGCCAGCTAAGGTCCCTAACTATGGCTAAGTGGGAAACGAAGTGGGAAGGCATAGACAGTCAGGAGGTTGGCTTAGAAGCAGCCATCCTTTAAAGAAAGCGTAATAGCTCACTGATCGAGTCGTCCTGCGCGGAAGATGTAACGGGGCTAAGCCATAGACCGAAGCTGCGGGTGTGTATCTTGATTGATATACGCGGTAGGAGAGCGTTCTGTAAGCCTGCGAAGGTGTCTTGTAAAGGATGCTGGAGGTATCAGAAGTGCGAATGCTGACATGAGTAGCGATAAAGGGGGTGAAAAGCCCCCTCGCCGTAAGTCCAAGGTTTCCTGCGCAACGTTCATCGGCGCAGGGTGAGTCGGCCCCTAAGGCGAGGCAGAGATGCGTAGCTGATGGGAAGCTGGTTAATATTCCAGCACCGTCGTGAAATGCGATGGGGGGACGGATTGCGGAAAGTCATCGGGGTGTTGGATGTCCCCGTTGTTGCACTATAGAAGGCGCCCAGGCAAATCCGGGCGCGTAATTCAAGGGTGTGACTGGATAGGACTTCGGTCCTAAACTGATCCGAAGCAGTTCCAAGAAAAGCCTCTAAGCTTCAGTTTCACGAGACCGTACCGCAAACCGACACAGGTGGACGGGATGAATATTCCAAGGCGCTTGAGAGAACTCAGGAGAAGGAACTCGGCAAATTAATACCGTAACTTCGGGAGAAGGTATACCCCGGTAGTGTGAAGGGCCCGCGCCCTGAGCATGAAGGGGTCGCAGAGAATCGGTGGCTGCGACTGTTTATTAAAAACACAGCACTCTGCTAAGACGAAAGTCGACGTATAGGGTGTGACGCCTGCCCGGTGCCGGAAGGTTAAGTGATGGGGTGCAAGCTCTTGATCGAAGCCCCGGTAAACGGCGGCCGTAACTATAACGGTCCTAAGGTAGCGAAATTCCTTGTCGGGTAAGTTCCGACCTGCACGAATGGCGTAACGATGGCCACACTGTCTCCTCCTGAGACTCAGCGAAGTTGAAGTGGTTGTGATGATGCAATCTACCCGCGGCTAGACGGAAAGACCCCATGAACCTTTACTGTAGCTTTGCATTGGACTGTGAACCGGCCTGTGTAGGATAGGTGGGAGGCGTTGAAAGTGAGTCGCTAGATTCGCTGGAGCCAACCTTGAAATACCACCCTGGTCTGTTTGCGGTTCTAACCTTGGCCCGTTATCCGGGTTGGGGACAGTGCATGGTGGGCAGTTTGACTGGGGCGGTCTCCTCCTAAAGCGTAACGGAGGAGTTCGAAGGTACGCTAGGTACGGTCGGAAATCGTGCTGATAGTGCAATGGCATAAGCGTGCTTGACTGTGAGACTGACACGTCGAACAGGTGCGAAAGCAGGACATAGTGATCCGGTGGTTCTGAATGGAAGGGCCATCGCTCAACGGATAAAAGGTACTCTGGGGATAACAGGCTGATACCGCCCAAGAGTTCATATCGACGGCGGTGTTTGGCACCTCGATGTCGGCTCATCTCATCCTGGGGCTGTAGCCGGTCCCAAGGGTATGGCTGTTCGCCATTTAAAGAGGTACGTGAGCTGGGTTTAAAACGTCGTGAGACAGTTTGGTCCCTATCTGCCGTGGGCGTTGGATACTTGACGGAGCCTGCTCCTAGTACGAGAGGACCGGAGTGGACGTACCGCTGGTGTATCGGTTGTCATGCCAATGGCATTGCCGAGTAGCTATGTACGGAAGAGATAACCGCTGAAGGCATCTAAGCGGGAAACTCGTCTGAAGATTAGGTATCCCGGGGGCTAGACCCCCCTGAAGGGTCGTTCGAGACCAGGACGTTGATAGGCTGGGTGTGTAAGTGCAGTAATGTACGTAGCTAACCAGTACTAATTGCCCGTGCGGCTTGATCCTATAACCTTGTAGGTTATGCGTTTCAAGTGTCGTTCAAACAAATTGATGTAACAATCGCGAACCCGTACCCAACACACAAATCCATACGTTACACCCCTGGCGGTCAGCCCAACGGCTGGCACGCGAAGGCGCGGTGTGCTTCTTCTTAAGATTGGCCTTAGGGCCAGGCTGGCAACAGCTTGGCCACAAGGCAAACCAGTTACGCTTGACGACCATAGCAAGGTGGTCCCACGCCTTCCCATCCCGAACAGGACCGTGAAACGCCTTCGCGCCGATGATAGTGGACGTACGTCTGTGAAAGTAGGTCATCGTCAGGCTCTTATACCCCAAACCCCCATCCGCTCACCGCGGGTGGGGGTTTGTCTTTGGGCGACGGGTTTAGCGCCTGCCCCCGCTAGCGCCCCGGTCTCGAGTAAAATACGCGCTTGGCGTTGTAACGCCCGCTTTTTTCTTACTATTGTTTCCGGAGGTTAGTATGACCCAGGCATATCCGCCAGAAGGCGGCACGGGCATGTCGATGCGCAATTTAACGCATCTAATTTATGGCCTATTTGCATTGGGCCTGCTTAGTGCCGGCTTCTTTGGCATTGCCACCATTGCTGCCATTGTTCTGGCTTATCTTAAACGCGGCGAAGCAGCCGGCACCATATACGCCGGCCATTTCGACTGGGTGATCAAGACGTTCTGGTGGGGCCTGCTGTGGGTCGTCCTAAGCGGCCTGGCGACCTTTATTTTTATCGGCTGGATCACCGGCGTTATTGCACTGGTCTGGATCGTGTATCGTCTGATCAAGGGTTGGTTGGCCCTGGCGTCCGGACAGCCGCCTATTGCCGAGTACTGATAGTTGCCCATAAAAAAACGCTGCCGTTAATCGTGCAGCGTTTTTCTTTGGGGCGGGTATAAGTCGTGGTGCTTACTTCAGGTGGCCGCTGACCAATTTGGTAAGCTCGAACATCGATACCTGCTCTTTGCCGAACAAGGGGCGCAGCTTGTCGTCTGCGTTGATATTGCGACGGTTTTTAGGGTCTTGCAGATCGTGCTTCTTGATGTAGTCCCAGATTTTCTTGGTGACTTCCGTGCGTGGGACGGCCTCGGGCCCGATAATGGCAGCTAAGGTAGCGCTAGGGGTAAGTGGCTTCATGAACGCCGCGTTGGGTTTGCGGGCGGGTTTCTCGGTTGTTGCCATAGAATAGGGCTCCTAACTGATAGTTGAAAAAACGCTTCTCCAGCAGCATAACGTGAGAATCCTCTAAAGACAAAGTAATTTGTGCACAAGAATATGTCGGGGAAATGCCGATAGCCGCAGGAGCCTTTAGCTGATGTATGCCAAAAACGTATTTGAAAAGATCAGTCTTTTCCATAGTGACCTGACCGCCCTACGGCAGGATCTGCACGCGCATCCCGAACTGGGCTTCCAAGAGCACAGAACGTCCGACATCGTCGCCAAGGCATTAACGGCCCTGGGCTACCAAGTGCATCGCAAAATCGGTAAGACGGGCGTTGTAGGGCTATTGGATGGGCAGCGCAACGATAGCGGGCGGTCCATAGGGCTGCGTGCCGACATGGATGCCTTGCCTATTCTCGAGCAAGGGGCCGTGCCCTACGCTTCCACCAATGTGGGTGTCATGCATGCCTGCGGGCATGATGGTCACACGACCGTCTTGTTGGGTGCTGCACGCTACTTGGCAGAAACACGTAATTTCAATGGTCGCGTCGTGCTGATTTTTCAGCCGGCCGAAGAAGGGCTGGGCGGCGCCCAGGCCATGTTGGATGACGGATTGTTCGACCGTTTTCCCTGCGACGCGATCTATGGCCTGCATAACTGGCCCGGGCTGCCGCCCGGCGTCATCGGTGTGAACCCAGGGCCCATGATGGCGGCGGCCGACCACTTCGAGATCCATATCGAGGGTCGCGGCGGGCATGGTGCACATGCTTATCAAACGAATGACCCGGTCGTTATTGCGGCGCAGTTGATCACCGCCTTGCAGACTATTGTTTCTCGGAATGTGCCGGCGCCCGAGTCGGCTGTCGTTACGGTGGCGGCCGTCAATGCCGGAAACCTGCAAGCCATGAATGTCATACCGCGAGACGCCCGTATGGTGGGCACGGTGCGCACATTCAGCCCTGTGGTGCAAGAACAAGTCATTCAGCGCATGCAGGAAGTGGTGGATGGGATCGCCGCCGCCTTCAAGGCCAAGATCACGCTTCGTTATCATCGGCTGTTTCCGGCCACAGTCAATACGCCCGAGCATGCGCACTTTGTGGCTGATGTGGCTACCGAACTGTTCGGTGCCGACCGGGTGGTGGCCAACCTTACGCCCTCGATGGGCTCGGAAGACTTCTCTTTCATGCTGCAGCAAAGACCAGGCGCTTATTTTCGCTTGGGCCAGGGCGGAGCCGAGCACGGCTGCGTGTTGCATAATGCAGCCTTCGATTTCAATGACGCAGTCATACCCGTGGGTAGCGCCATGTTCTGCCGGCTGGTAGAGCGCAGCATGCCTATGGCAGACGCCGTCTGATTGCACCAGGGGCCTTATGCAGACCGCTACAGACACGCTTACGATTATCCGACCCGACGACTGGCACGTGCATTTGCGCGATGGCGCTGTGATGGCCTCGGTCGTCGCCGATACGGCACGCCAGTTTGCGCGCGCCATCATCATGCCCAATATCCGGCCTCCGGTAACCACTACAGAATTGGCCCAGGCTTATCGTCAGCGCATTATGACGTCGCTGGAGCAAGCGGGTATCGCCCAGGAAAGCTTCACACCCTTAATGACGCTGTACCTCACCGACAACACCAGTGCCGACGAAGTCGTCCGCGCCAGCCAGTCGGGTATCGTGCATGGCATCAAGCTGTACCCCGCCGGCGCCACCACCAATTCCGATGCGGGTGTCACAGACCTGCTCGGACGCTGCACGCCCGCGCTCGAGGCCATGGAGCGTGTTGGCATGCCCTTGCTGGTCCATGGCGAGGTAACCGATCCGGCGGTAGATCTATTTGATCGTGAGGCCGTGTTTATCGATCGCGTCATGCTGCCCTTGCGCCGCGCCTTCCCCGGGTTAAAGGTTGTGTTCGAGCACCTGACCACCCGGGATGGCGTCGACTACGTGCGGGATGCCGACGGCCCGATCGCCGCCACCATCACTGCGCATCATTTGTTGTACAACCGCAATGCGTTGTTCCTGGGCGGTGTGCGTCCGCACTGGTATTGCTTGCCGGTGCTCAAGCGAGAAACTCACCGCCTTGCTTTGGTCGAGGCTGCTACAGGTGACAGTCCGCGATTTTTTCTAGGCACCGACAGTGCGCCGCATCCGCGCGGTCTCAAAGAGCACGCCTGCGGCTGTGCGGGCTGCTATACCGCCTTGCACGCCATGGAGCTCTATGCCACGGCATTCGATGCCGCCGGCCGCCTGGACAGGCTAGAGGCCTTTGCCAGCCTGAACGGCCCTGCCTTTTACGGCTTGCCGGTCAACACGGGAAAGCTGGTGTTGCAACGTGCCGAATATTCAATACCGGCCGAGCTACCGATGGCCGATACCACGGTGGTTCCGCTGGCGGCCGGAGAGTCCCTGGGCTGGGCGGTGCAGGCTTAAGGCTAGTCGCCGGCCTGTGCGCGGCCCTAGCGCGCAGCTTGCGGCGCTAGCCCGCGCTGCCTTGTTTTTCGTCCAGGGCTTCCCAGCGCGCGAATAGTGTCGTCATCTGGCTTTCGATTTCTTGCAGTTGCGTATTGATGGTGTCGATTTCCTCGGGGGCATCGCGATACAGGCTGCCATCTGCCAGGCGCGCGGTCAGTTCAGCTTGCTTGGCCTCCAATTGCGCAATGGTCTCGGGTATTTCGGCCAGCTCGCGCGCTTCCCATGAGGTGATGCGTGAGGCTTTTGGCGCCGGTGCCGCAGCCACTGCAGGTGGCGGAGCAGCAACCGGCTTGGTGCCTGGCTTGGCGGTATCCTGATCCGAGGGCTCGGGCCGTTGAGCCAGCCACTCGTCGTAGCCGCCGACATACTCCTGCCAGTGCCCATCGCCTTCAAACGCGATGGTTTGCGTGATGACGTTGTTCAGGAACTCGCGATCGTGGCTCACGAGCAATACGGTGCCAGGGTAGTCCTGCAGCAGCTCTTCGAGCAGTTCCAGGGTTTCGATATCAAGATCGTTGGTGGGCTCGTCCAGAACCAGGACGTTGGTTGGGCGAGCGAACATGCGAGCCAGTACGAGGCGCGCGCGTTCGCCGCCAGACAAGCTTTTTACCGGCGAATTCGCCCGAGCCGGCGGGAAAAGAAAATCTTCCAGATAGCTCATGACGTGTTTGCGCTGGTTGCCGATTTCTATCCACTCGCTGCCCGGGTTGATGGTATCGGCCAGGGTGGCCGACTCGTCCAGTTGTGCGCGCATCTGGTCGAAGTAGCCCACGGTAAGATTCACGCCCAGGCGCACCTGGCCGCTGTCCGGCTTGAGCTGCCCAAGTATGATCTTGAGCAATGTCGTCTTGCCCGCGCCGTTCGGACCGATAAGCCCGATGCGATCCTTGCGCATCAGCATGGTCGAGAAGTCGCGGACGATGACCTTGTCACCAAAGCTGTGCGAGACATTCTCGAGCTCTGCCACCAGCTTGCCCGAGCGTTGGCCTTCCGCCACGGCCAGGTTGACGCTGCCTTGCCGCTCGCGTCGTGCCGATCTTTCGCGGCGCAGTTGCTCCAGCCGCCGGACCCGTCCTTCGTTGCGCGTGCGCCGGGCTTCGACGCCCTGGCGTATCCATGCTTCTTCCTGTGCCAGCACCTTGTCGAACTTGGCGTTCTGCTGCTTCTCGGCTTGCAGCCATTCGGCCTTGCGCTCTTGCCACTGGGTGAAATTACCGGGGAAGCTGAACAGCTTGCCGCGGTCCAGCTCGACAATACGTGTGGACACGGCATCCAGGAAGCGCCTGTCGTGGGTGATGATGACCACGCTGCAACGGGCGTTGAGCAGCAGGCTTTCCAGCCAAGCGATGCCGATGAAATCCAGATGGTTGGTGGGTTCGTCCAGGAGCAGCAAGTCGGGTTGGTCTGCCAGTGCGCGGGCCAGTGCCACGCGCTTGCGTGTGCCGCCCGAAAGCTTGGCGATCCGCGCGTCGGGCTCCAGGCCCAACTGCTCGATCAGTGCATCGGTTCGCGATGGACGTAGCCAGTCTTCGCTTTCGGAGATGTCGCCGCATATGGTCTCGAATACGGTCAGGTCCTCATCGAGCTCGGGCTCTTGCTCGACCGTGGCCGTCGTCAAGCCGCCCAGGCGCATGATGTCGCCGTCGTCGGGTTGGTTGCGTCCATCCAGCAAGCGCAGTAATGAAGACTTGCCGGCGCCATTGCGGCCGATCAGGCCGATGCGTTCGCCTGGCTGGATTGCCAGGTCGGCGTGGTCGAGCAAGGGGTGGTGCCCATAGGCCAACTGCACGTTGGTAAGGGTAATAAGAGTATTGGCTGCCATAAAACGAATTCAGTTCTTCAGTCGGTGTAAGCCCCTATTGTCGCAGGTTACAATGCAGCGGTGAGGCAGGTCGGGCAATCGCGGTGCCAGTCATCGAGGAAGGTCCGGACTCCACAGAGCGGGGTAGCGGCTAACGGCCGTCCAGCAAGCGGGCACAGCAATGTGTTCGTAAGCTGAGGAACAGGGCCACAGAGACGAGTCTGCGGCGCGGGCATGTTCACACATGCACCGACACGGCCATCTCCGTGTTGCGTAGTCGGGAAACCGGCTGCGGCGCGGCAGGGTGAAACGCGGCAACCTCTACCCGGAGCAACATCAAATAGGCATGCGCTTGGCTTTCGGGCCAGACGGGCGGCTCGTTCGAGCATGCGGGTAGATGGCTAGAGCCCGGCAGTAATGCCGGGCCCAGAGGAATGATTGCCCGCCGGGTCTCCCGGCGTACAGAATCCGGCCTATAGACCTGTCTCACCTTAATTCCTTCTACACCGACCGGCATGGTCAGCAAATGCAAACACCCCATTCCACGCCGGGGCCTGTTTTGCGTGACAAAGGACTTGCAGTTGCACGTCCAATTTCTTGATTTACTTACGTATTTTTCCTGGACCGCTTCCGCAAAACCGCGCTAAGTGCTTGTTGTAATTGAAAAAATTGCAACTTTGCGCTTGACCTGCGCTAATCCATACCTTAGAGTGGGGAAAAGTAGGTTTTTGTGCAAAAAAGTGGGGAAGAATAGTGTTTCAAGGGTGTAGTGCTCTCACGTTGGATGCCAAGGGGCGGATTTCGATTCCGACCCGGCACCGTGACGCCCTGCTTTCCCAGGTGGAAGGGCGTTTGACGCTCACCCGCCACCCCGATGGTTGTCTCCTGGTGTACCCCCGTGCAGTGTGGGAAAAGAAGCGCGAACAGATCGCCAACTTCCCGATGTCAGCCCGCCCGCTGCAACGACTGCTGCTGGGTAACGCACTGGATGTGGATATGGACGGCTCCGGCCGGATCCTGGTTTCGCCCGAACTGCGCTCGGCCGCCAGCCTGACCCGCGAGGTCATGCTGCTGGGCATGGGCAGTCATTTCGAGCTTTGGGATTCCGCCGAATGGGCGCGACGCGAGGCTGAAGACCTGGCCAAGGGCATGCCCGAGGTTCTGGCAGAGTTTTCCTTCTGAACCCGACTATGGAGTTTTCACACCGATCCGTGCTGTTGGAGCCAACAGTCCATGCATTGCTTGATCCTGCTTTCGGACGTAAGGGTAAGCCCGCGCAAGATGCGCCTGCCGCTGACCGTCGCGCTGGTGTGTTCGTCGATGGAACCTTCGGGCGAGGAGGGCACAGTGGTCGTTTGCTGGAGCTTCTTGCACCGCAAGGCAGGTTGGTGGTTTTTGATAAGGATCCCGAAGCAGTCGCCGTCGCGAACGCTTTGCGGCAGCAGGATGCTCGCGTCACGGTAGTGCATGCCGGCTTTGGATCCATGCCGGAGCAACTGCAGCAATTGGGAATCGACAAGGTCGACGGTGTGATGCTGGATCTGGGCATGTCGTCGCCCCAGATTGATGATGCCAGTCGAGGTTTTTCGTTCATGCGGGAAGGCCCGCTGGACATGCGTATGGATACGAGCAGCGGACAGACCGCTGCACAGTGGCTGGCAGAAGTCAGCTTGGAAGAGTTAAGGGAGGTCATAGCAAAATATGGCGAAGAACGGTTTGCTTTCCAGATTGCAAAGGCGGTTGTTGCTCGCCGCGAATCCAGGCCGCTGCGTACAACGCTCGACCTCGCCGAGCTCGTCGCCAGTGTCGTCCGTACGCGCGAAAAGGGCCAACATCCGGCCACTCGTACCTTTCAAGCTATACGGATTTACCTCAATCAGGAACTCGAAGAACTCGCGCTCGCCCTCGAGGCAGTTCTAAAGGTTCTGGCTCCCGGAGGGCGCTTGGCGGTGATCAGCTTCCATTCTCTAGAAGACCGCATGGTCAAGCAATGCATCGCGGCGGCCGCCAGGCCGGCAGCGGTGCATGCGCGCCTGCCGATCTACGAGAAGGACATGCCGCAGCCCATACTTAACTCGCTCGGGCGGGTCTTGCCGACCGATGCTGAAGCGAGAGAGAACGTGCGCGCACGCTCGGCCGTGCTGCGCGTTGCCGAGCGCACCGCCACGCCCTTGCCGCCAGACCAGGGCGCCTCGTTCGTCAAGGCGATGAAGTTGGTGGCGCACACGTCACCCGGCAAACAGAAGGGGCGGGCCCGATGAGCCGCCTCAGTATTCTGTTTGCCGCGCTGCTGATGATTTCGGCGCTTTCCCTGGTGACCGCGCGCTTCCAGTCGCGCCAATTGTTCGTACAACTGGACCAGCTTGAAGACAAGGCGCGCGACCTCGATACGGATTGGCGGCGCCTGCAGTTGGAGCGTGCCGAACTGGCTCGCAACGCGCGCATCGACGCCGTGGCGCGTGATGAGCTCAAGATGGTCAACGCGACGCCGGATCGGACCATTTATATCCAGGGGGTGGCTCCCACCGCGAGCGGCCAGGCAGCGGTGGAGGGCCGGCCATGAAGCGCGTACGGTTCTACGACAGCCCGGTGCTGGATGTGCAAATGCCGCTATGGCGCTCGCGCCTGGTGCTTATTCTGTTGTTGATGGGCTTTTGCGCGCTGGCCGTCAAGGCCTTGATTCTGCAGGGTCTGACTACCGAGTTTTTGCAGCAGCAGGGCGAGCGTCGCTACGAGCGTACGCTGGTGCTGCCGGCGACCCGGGGCAAGATCTTCGATCGTAGTGGTTCGGTCGTACTGGCCTCCAGCGTGCCGGTACGCGCCATCTGGGCCATTCCTGAAGACGCACGCAACGCGTCCGAAGACCAGTTAAGCAAGTTGGCAGGCCTGCTTGGAATGTCCGTCAAGTCTATTAAAAGTCGGCTGGTCGATGAGGACAAATCCTTTGTCTATGTGAAGCGCCAGGTCTCGATGGACGTTGCCGAGCAGATCAAGGACCTTAAGGTTCCGGGCTTCCATCAGCAGGCCGAGATGCGCAGGTTCTACCCGGAAGGCGAGATGGCCGCGCACATCATCGGCTTTACCAATATAGAAGACCGTGGTCTGGAAGGTGTCGAGCTCGCCTTCAATGAAGAGCTGTCCGGCACGCCCGGATCGCGTCGCGTCATCAAGGACCGGCTGGGCCGTGTCGTCGAAGATGTGCAGGCCATCATCCCGCCGGTCAATGGCAAGGACTTGAAGTTGTCGATCGATGCCGGGCTGCAGTTCGATACCTTCACGGCGCTCAGCAAGGCATTGGCCGAGCACAAGGCGAAGTCGGGCGCCGCCATCGTCATTGATGTGCATACGGGCGAGGTGCTGGCACTGGTCAACTTGCCCACTTACGACCCCAATGACCGCAGCGATCGCAAGGGCCCGGCACTGCGTAATCGAGCAATGACGGACACCTTCGAGCCGGGTTCGATCATGAAGCCGTTCACGGTCGGGCTGGCACTGGACATTGGGCGCGTTACCCCCTCCACCATGTTCGATACGGGCAACGGCCATTATCGTTATCAGGGCTCGACGATTTCCGACGTCAGCCGTAACGGGATGCTTAACGTAGCGGGCATACTCAGGCGCTCCAGCAATATTGGCATGACCAAGCTGTCGGAGTTGCTTACCTCGGAAGAGATGTGGACCAAGTTCACCGAGCTGGGCTTTGGCCGTGCGCCGCAAGCGAACTTCCCCGGCGTGGCTTCTGGCAAGCTGCGTCCCTGGGACCGATGGCGGCCCATCGAGCGGGCCACCATGGCTTACGGCTATGGCTTGTCGGTTTCCCTATTGCAGATGGCTCACGCCTATACGGCTTTCGCGCGCAATGGCGATATGGTGTCGCTTACCTTGCTCAAGCGCGAAGGCAAGCCCACCAGCGTCCAGGTGTATACGCCCAAGGTTGCCGGCCAGGTGCGCGCCATGCTGGAAGCGGCCGCAGGACCTGACGGAGCAAAGCTTGCGCAGGTGCAGGGTTACCGCGTGGCCGGTAAAAGCGGCACGGCACGAAAAATTGTTGATGGCAAGTACAGCACTTCACTCTATCGCGGGTCCTTTGTGGGATTTGCGCCGGTATCAGACCCGCGCGTCGTTGTCGCGATCACGATCGATGAGCCGCACTCCGAGCATTACTACGGCGGCCGCATCGCAGCGCCCGTCTTTGCCAATATCGTAGCCAGCACCTTGCGGCGCATGGGCGTCCAGCCCGATGCGCCCATCGAGTCGCTGGTGGCGGTTGGGCCGGACCGGGAGAAGAGAGAATGAGCGCCGCGGATATCGTCGCCTGGCTGAGCCGGCATGTGGCCGATAGTGCGCACTTGTGCATGGACACGCGCCAGCTCCAGGCTGGCGATGTGTTTTTTGCTTGCCCCGGACTAAGCAGCGATGGGCGCAGTTACATGGAACAGGCTGTGGCGCTGGGTGCCGCAGCGATCGTCGCTGAAGCTGATGCCGGCCGGAATTTTTCCGAGATGAAAGTGCCCGTGCTGCAGGTGCCCGCGCTTGCGTCCCTTTTGGGCGCCGTCGGGCATCTTTGGTATAAGGCCCCCTCGGCCGACATGACGATCGTGGCGGTCACGGGCACCAATGGCAAGACCACGTGCGTGCAGTGGTTGGCTGCCGCTCTGGCTGCCGAGGCGGTGCCCTGCGGAACGATAGGGACGCTGGGCGTTTTTCTGCCTGATGGCCAGGCCCTGGGCGGCATGCTGACCACACCCGATGTCTTGACGGTGCACCGCAGTCTGGCCGCGATGCGCCAGGCCGGCGCGCATGTCGTGGCTCTGGAGGCCTCGTCCATCGGATTGGACCAGGGTCGGCTGGACGGCGTCATGGTCGACATTGCCGGCTTTACCAATCTGACGCACGATCATCTCGACTATCACCACACGCTGGACGCCTACAAGGCCGCAAAATTTGCACTTTTCCAGCGTGCCGGCTTGCGCCGCGCCATCATCAACGCGGACGATAGCGCAGGCGCCGAGCTGCTGGCCAGCCTGCCACCGACATTGGCTGTTTCTTATTCCTGTCAGGCGTCTTCAAGTGCTGACTTGCAGGCCCTGGACGTGCACACGGGATCGTACGGTTTGGTTTTCAATCTGCGGGCGTCCGATGGCACCGCGCAACTGCTAACCCGCCTGATTGCCGAGCATAATGTCTCCAACCTGTTATTGGTTGCGGGTGTATTGCACGAACTGGGCTGGGATCTGCACAAGGTGGTTCGTACCTTGGCCACCTTGCAATCGGTTGAAGGACGCCTCCAGATCATCGAGTCGGCCACTCGCCGTCCCGGCGAGGCTCCTTTGCCTTTGGTCGTGGTGGATTACGCCCATACGCCTGATGCCCTCGAAAGGGCGTTGCAGGCCTTGCGTACGACTGCCACGGTACGGGGCGGAAAAATCATTTGCGTATTTGGCTGCGGCGGCAACCGCGATCATGCCAAGCGTCCCATCATGGGGCGCATCGCGGCCGAGTTCGCCGACACGGTGGTGCTGACAACGGACAACCCGCGCATGGAAACCCCGCGGGAGATCATTGTCGGGATCGTGGCGGGCATGCCGGCTGTTCCGGCCATCGAGCCGGATCGCGCACTGGCGATCCTTGCTGCTGTGTGGCAGGCCGAACCGCAGGACGTCGTTCTGATTGCCGGCAAAGGCCATGAGACTTATCAAGAGGTCCAAGGTGTGCGTGCCGTTTTTGATGATCGGCAGTGGGCGGGCCTTGCCCTGACCTGGCTCGGTTGTGCGGGAGTTTCGACGGACTCGCGCACGCTGGCTGCCAACGAGCTTTTTGTGGCTTTGCGCGGCGAGTCCTTTGACGGACATGCGTATCTTGCCAAGGTGCAACAGGCCAGTGCCTGCGCCGCAGTGGTCGAGCAGGCTGATGCCGCTGTCGTCTTGCCGCAGTTTGTGGTGGGCGACACCCAGCAAGCCTTGATACGCATGGGGACGGCCTGGCGTCGCCGCTATTCGCTGCCTGTTATCGCTGTTACCGGCAGCAATGGGAAAACCACAACCAAGGAAATGATCGCGTCCATTCTGCGCCAGGGCGTGGGCGAGGCCGCCAGCCTGGCGACGCGTGGCAACCTGAACAACCACATTGGTGTGCCGCTAACAGTGTTGCGCCTGCGGGACAGCCATCGTGCTGCCGTCGTCGAGCTGGGCATGAACCATCCGGGCGAAATCGCCTTGCTCGCCGACATTGCGCAGGCCACGGTAGCGCTGGTCAATAATGCCCAACGCGAACACCAGGAATTCATGCACACCGTCGAGGCCGTCGCTCACGAGAATGGCGCTGTCATTTCCGCCTTGCCGCAAGATGGCGTGGCAGTGTTTCCGGGCGACGACACCTATACCGCGCTGTGGTCCGAAATGGCCGGCAACCGTCGTGTCTTGCGCTTCGGTTTCCAGCCCGACTTCGAAGTGTATGCGGACCAGATTCAGGCCGAGACCGCCAGGACGGTATTTCAGGTGCACACGCCGATGGGATCTGGCGCAGTCGCGCTGGCCGTACCCGGCTCGCACAATCTGCGTAATGCGCTTGCCGCTGCCGCTTGCTGCGTAGCCGCCGGCCTGCCGCTGTCGGCCATCATCAGCGGACTGGAAGCTTTCAATCCGGTGGCGGGCCGCATGCAGCCCCGCGCGCTGAGCGGTGGCTACCAGCTTATTGACGACACCTATAACGCCAACCCCGACTCGGTACGTGCCGCCATAGATGTGCTGGCGAGCTTGCCGGCTCCGCGGGTACTGGTATTGGGAGACATGGGCGAAATCGGCGCGAACAGCCACGCCATGCATGCCGAGGTCGGGGCGTATGCACGCGAGCGCGGTATCGAGGCCTTGCTGGCTTTCGGCCCGGCTTGCGCACATGCCGCCCAGGCATTCGGCCCGGCGGCCTGCGCCTTTGATTCCATCGAGGCGCTGTCCGCCAACCTGGCCACGCGCATGCCGGCAAACATACTCGTCAAGGGCTCGCGCAGCACGCGCATGGAACGGGTCATCAAGGCGCTGGACACAACATCAATAAACCACGAAGAAGGGGCTGGCCATGCTACTTGAGCTTGCGCGTTGGCTGTCAGAATCGCACATACGCGCTTTTAGCGTGTTCGAGTACATCACCTTCCGCGCCGTACTGGCTTGCGGGACGGCCCTACTCATAGGCTTGTTTGCAGGCCCTTCGGTCATCCGCAAGCTGACCGAATTGAAGATAGGCCAGGCGGTGCGCGCCTACGGACCTGAGTCGCATCTGCAAAAGAACGGCACACCGACCATGGGCGGCGCCCTGATCCTGATTTCGATCGGCGTGAGCACCCTGATGTGGGCGGACTGGACCAACCGGTTTGTTTGGGTGGTGTTGCTGGTGACCTTCGGCTTCGGTTGGATAGGCTGGGCCGATGATTACAGAAAGGTGGTTCACCGCGACCCGGAAGGCATGTCGTCCAGGCGTAAGTTCTTTTGGCAGGCCCTGATAGGCATTGTTGCCGCGGTGTATCTCAGCTTTGCCGTATCTGCGCCTGCCACGGCTGACCTGTGGCCGTTGTTTCGCGATTGGGTGCTTAGCGGCTTTACCATGCCACTGCCTACGCGCGCCGACCTCATCGTGCCCTTTTTCAAGTCTGTAAGCTACCCCCTGGGCGTGTTCGGCTTTGTGGCGCTGACCTGGCTGGTGATTGTGGGGTCCAGCAACGCGGTGAACCTGACCGATGGCCTGGACGGCCTGGCGATCATGCCGACCGTCATGGTGGGCAGCGCCTTGGGTATCTTCGCTTACGTTGTCGGACGCGTCGACTATTCCAAATACTTGTTGTTCCCCTATATACCCGGGGCGTCCGAGCTGATGGTGCTTTGCGCGGCCATCGCCGGGGCCGGGCTGGCCTTCCTGTGGTTCAACGCCTACCCCGCTCAGGTATTCATGGGCGATGTCGGCGCCCTGGCTCTGGGTGGCGCATTGGGCACGATTGCAGTGATTGTTCGCCAGGAGATCGTGCTGTTCATCATGGGCGGCGTGTTCGTGGTCGAAACCCTTTCGGTGATGATCCAGGTGGTCTGGTTCAAGTACACCAAGAGACGATACGGGGAAGGCCGGCGGATATTCCGCATGGCGCCCTTGCATCACCATTTTGAAGTGACCGGCTGGAAGGAAACCCAGGTGGTCGTACGGTTCTGGATCATCAGCATGATGCTGGTGCTTATCGGTTTGGCGAGCTTGAAGTTGCGATGAAAAAATTGTCTTTCCCCTCCTTGCGCACGGATGGCCTGACCCTGATCCTGGGTCTGGGTGAGACCGGTGCAGCGGCGGCGCTATGGTGCGCGCAGCACGGGGCCAGCTTGCGTGTGCTCGACACCCGCCAGCAGCCGGGGGGATTGTTGGCCTTGCAAGCCGAGCTGGACACCACGATGGTCGACTACCGCCTGGGGCCAGAAGCCTTTACCGAAGCGGCGCTGGCTCAGGTTCACACCATTGTGCTCAGCCCAGGCCTATCGCCACTGGCCGAGCCGGTGAAGTCGCTCCTGGCGCTGGCGGCAACGCGCGAAATAGAAGTGCTCGGCGAAGTCGAGTTGTTCGCGCGGGCGCTTGCCGATCTGTCGACGCAAGGCTATACGCCTCGAGTGCTTGCTGTAACAGGCACCAATGGCAAAACAACGGTAACCGCGATGGCGCGCCAGTTGGTAGAGGCCAGCGGGCTGACCGCCCGGGCTGCCGGCAATATTGGTCCGGCGGCGCTGAGCGCACTGCGCGATGCGCTGGCAGCCGATGCCTTGCCGGATGTGTGGGTGCTGGAGCTATCCAGCTTCCAACTGGAAACCCTGAGTTCGCTGGCGGCAGACGCTGCAGTCGTACTTAATATCTCGCAGGACCATCTGGACTGGCACGGCGACCTGCAGGCTTATGTGCAGGCCAAGGCGCGCTTGTTAAGCATGACGCGCCTTGCCATCGTCAATCGTGACGATCCGCTGGTCGCCGGCATGGTGTCTGCCCTGTCCGCCTTGAACGTGCGCAGCTTTGGTCGCGGCGCACCAGTGCTTGAAGGCGATCTGGGCCTGGATAACGGCAACGGCATGTTGTGGCTTGCTGCGGCCGAGAACTCGGATTTTGACCTGCCGCCGCCAACCAGCAAGCGCAAGAAAGCGGCGGAGCCGCTGCCGCGGGCCGAGGGTCGCATCAGCCGTCTGATGCCCATGGATGTATTGCGCATTCGCGGCCTGCATAACGCACTGAATGCCTTGGCAGCCTTGGCGCTGGCGCGCGCACTTGGGCTGGGTTGGGCAAGCATGCTGACGGCGCTGGGTGAGTATCGCGGCGAGCCGCATCGCACCTACTTTGTCAGAAATATTGGCGGCGTCGATTTCGTCGACGACAGTAAAGGAACCAACGTAGGCGCTACGGTAGCTGCCCTGGATGGCATGGGTGCGCGTACCGTGCTGATCGCCGGCGGCCTGGGCAAGGGCCAGGACTTCACGCCGCTGTGCAAGGCCGTGCGCGAGCATGCCCGCGCAGTGATACTGATCGGCCAGGACGCAGCGCAGATCGAAGCGGCACTGGCGCCCTCCGGCGTAGCCGTCCAGCATGCCGCCTCCATGCAAGCGGCTGTCAATGCCGCCCTGGCTGTGGCGCAGGCCGGCGATACCGTGCTCTTGTCACCCGCCTGCGCGAGCATGGATATGTTCAAGAACTATGTTCATCGCGGCGAGTGCTTCATAGAGCAGGTCAACGAACTGGCGCTAAGCCGCGGGGAGGTCGCATGAGCTTATTCGCCGACCTGACATCCGGAGTGAACGCCGTGCGCCCGGGCCGCACGTCCATGCCCAGCATAGACATCTCCATGCTGGTTGCGACAAGCACATTGGTGTTGTTCGGCTTGTTGATGGTGTATTCGGCCTCCATCGCGTTGGCCGATGGGCCCCGTTACGAAAGCTACGGCCGCTTTTACTTCGTGTTGCGGCATGCCGTGTTCATACTTATCGGAACGTTTGCCGCCTTGTGCGCGGCAAGCATCCCCATGAGGGTGTGGCAGAAGCTTGCTGTGCCGCTGTTCCTGGCCTGCCTGGTATTGCTGCTGATTGTGTTGATCCCCAGCATAGGCAGGGAAGTGAACGGCGCAAGGCGTTGGCTGCCGCTGGGGCCGGTCAACTTCCAGCCGTCGGAGCTGATGAAGATAGGGGTATTGCTGTATGCCGCCGACTATACCGTGCGCAAGCAGCAGCATATGCACGACTTCGGCAGGGGCTTCCTGCCGATGGCATGCGCACTGGCAGTCGTAGGGCTGGTGTTGTTGATGGAGCCCGATCTGGGCGCCTTCATGGTGATAGTCGCCATTGCGGTTGGCATCCTGTTTATCGGCGGCATCAACGGCAAGCTCTTCTCTGTTCTGCTGTCGTTTCTGGTGGGCAGCTTTTTGCTCCTGATCTGGCTGTCTCCGTGGCGTCGCGAGCGCCTGTTCGTTTATCTGGACCCCTGGAATCCGGACAACGCCTACGGTAGCGCCTACCAATTGTCCCATTCCCTGATTGCCTTGGGTCGAGGCGAATGGTTTGGGGTGGGGCTGGGCGCCAGTATCGAAAAACTGCATTACTTGCCTGAAGCGCATACCGATTTCATCGTGGCGGTGATCGGCGAGGAGCTCGGCTTTGTGGGGCTGGCCTGCCTGATAGCCCTATTTACCTTTGTGGTTTGGCGCGGCTTTGAGATCGGCCGCCAGGCCATCGCCATGGAGCGCATATTCAATGGCCTGGTAGCGCAAGGAGTCGCACTGTGGTTCGGGGTTCAGGCTTTCATCAATATGGGTGTGTGCCTGGGCTTGTTGCCAACGAAAGGTCTGACCTTGCCGATGGTCAGCTACGGCGGCACCGGGATCGTAATGAATCTGGTTGCCATGGCCTTGCTGTTCCGTGTTGATTTCGAGAACCGCAACCTGATGCGAGGCAAGCGCACATGACGACCAAGACCTTGCTGATCATGGCTGGCGGAACGGGTGGGCACATCATGCCCGGCCTGGCGGTTGCGCACGAGATGCAGTCGCGCGGATGGCGCGTGCTGTGGCTGGGTCACCCTGATCGCATGGAAGGGCGGCTGGTGCCACCCCAGGGGATAGACCTGCTGCCGGTGCACTTTACGGGCCTGCGGGGCAAGGGTGTCGCTGCGCTGATAAAGCTGCCGTTAACCTTGACCCGAGCCTGCGTGCAGGCCGGTCGTCACTTTGCCCGGGTGCGGCCGGATGTTGTGCTGGGCATGGGCGGCTACGTTGCTTTTCCTGGCGGGCTCATGGCCGCGCTACGTCGCGTGCCTTTGGTAATACACGAACAAAACGCAGTTGCGGGCACAGCGAACCGCTGGCTGGCCAAGCTGGCCAGCAAGGTACTGGTAGGCTTTCCCGGCGCCTTGCCTGGGGCGGTGATGGTTGGCAATCCGGTACGGCATACCATCGCGCAGGTCAGTCCCGCTGCAGAGCGCTACGCGTCCAGGGAAGGCCCTTTGAGGGTGCTGGTCGTGGGCGGCAGCCTGGGTGCCGCTGCGCTGAACAGCGTGTTGCCGCAGGCATTAGCCCAACTGGCCGAAGCCGAGCGCCCCTTGGTTACGCACCAGGCTGGCGAGCAGCACCTGGCAACACTGCGCGCCAGCTACGAGTCGCACGGTGTTCAGGCGGTATGCCACGCTTTTATCGACGATATGGCCAAGGCCTTGTCGGATGCCGACCTCGTGATTTGCCGGGCAGGCGCCATGACCGTCGCCGAAGTCGCTGCCGTTGGCGTGGCTGCGCTTTTCGTGCCACTGCCGCATGCCATAGACGACCATCAAACTGCCAATGCCCGCTATCTGAGCGAATGCCAGGGGGCCTGGCTGCAGAAGCAGCCGGCCTTCACGGCCGAGTGGCTAAGCGGCTGGTTGCGCAGCGTAACGCGTAAAGAACTTGCCCAGGTGGCGGTGCACGCGCATGAGCACGCCAGCCTGAACTCGACGGCCCTGATCGCCGATGCATGTGAACAACTAACAAGGAGTCAGGCGTGAAGCACCGGATACAGAGCATCCATTTCGTGGGCATAGGCGGCTCGGGGATGAGTGGCATTGCAGAGGTATTGCTGAACCTGGGTTACTCCATCAGCGGTTCCGATATCCAGGATTCAGCCGTCACACGCCGTCTGGCAAGCCTGGGCGCGCGCATCGCCATCGGTCATAGCGCCGAGCACGTGAAAGGTATGGGCGCCATTGTGACGTCTACGGCTGTATCGGCCGACAACCCCGAAGTGCTCGCCGCCCGGGCTGCGCGTATTCCGGTAGTGCCTCGTGCCCTGATGCTGGCCGAACTGATGCGCCTGAAGCGCGGCATTGCTGTGGCCGGCACGCATGGCAAGACGACGACCACCAGCCTGGTGGCCAGTGTGCTGGCTGCCGGCGATCTGGACCCCACTTTCGTGATCGGTGGCCGCTTGACTTCTGCGGGCGCCAACGCGCGCTTGGGCCAGGGCGAATTCATTGTGGTCGAGGCGGACGAGTCGGACGCGTCCTTCCTCAACCTGTTGCCCGTCATGGCCATCGTGACGAATATCGATGTGGATCACATGGATACCTACGGGCACGATGTGGCCAAGCTGAAAAGCGCCTTTATCGAGTTTACGCAGCGGTTGCCGTTTTATGGGTCCGCCGTGTTGTGCAGCGACGATGCCAATGTGCGTGAGATCATTCCTTTCGTGTCGCGGCCGGTCACGACATATGGAATTACCAGCGACGCGCAGGTGCGCGCGCACAACGTTCGCGCGGATGGCACGGTGATGCACTTCGACGTCGAACGCCAGGGCGCCACAGGGGCCTTGCCGGCCATGTCCGTCGTCCTGAATTTGCCCGGCCATCACAATGTGCTCAATGCGCTTGCGGCGATTGCCGTCGCCACCGAGCTTGGCGTGGCAGACAGCGCCATCAGCGGCGCACTGAACGCGTTTCGCGGTGTGGGTCGGCGCTTCACACAGGTGGGCGATTTTGCCGTCGCGGCGCAACGTGGAGGCGGAACCTTCACCGTCATTGACGACTACGGCCATCATCCGGTCGAGATGGCTGCCACCCTGTCTGCAGCGCGGGGCGCCTGGCCGGATCGCCGTATCGTGCTGGCCTTTCAACCGCACCGCTACACCCGCACCCGCGATTGCTTCGAAGACTTTGTGCATGTGCTTGGACGCGCCGATGCCGTACTGCTGACTGATGTGTATGCAGCAGGCGAGCAGCCGCTGGTTGCGGCGGACGGCCGGGCGCTGGCGCGCGCCCTGCGCGTGGCCGGCAAGGTCGAGCCGGTGTTCGTGCAAGACGTCGCCGATCTGCCTCAGGCCATCCGGGATTTTGCACAGGACGGCGACGTGATCGTGGTGATGGGCGCAGGCTCGATCAGCCGCGTCCCGGCCCAATTGGGAGTAACAGTATGACTATGAACTTCGGCCGGGTCGGCGTGTTGTACGGCGGACGCTCCGCCGAGCGTGAAGTGTCCTTGATGTCGGGGCAGGGCGTACACGAGGCCCTGCGCGGCCAGGGCATCGACGCCCACCTGTTCGACACCGGCCGCTATACGCTGGTTGATCTGATCAATGCGGGTTTTGATCGGGTGTTCATTGCCCTGCACGGGCGCCATGGCGAGGACGGTACCTTGCAGGGAGCTCTCGAATTATTGGGCTTGCCCTATACGGGTAGTGGCCCACTGGCTTCCAGCCTGGCGATGGACAAGATCATGACCAAGAAGGTTTGGTTGCACGAAGGCTTGCCCACCCCCGCGTACGCGGTACTGACCGCGGATTCGGATCTGGACAAGGTAGCCGCGCAGCTGGGCTTGCCGCTGATCATCAAGCCGCCGCATGAGGGGTCCACGCTGGGTGTGACCAAGGTGCAGGCTTTGCCTGAATTGCGCGAGGCCTACGAGCTGGCTGCCCGCTACGATGCGCAGGTGCTTGCAGAGCAGTTCATCAACGGGCGCGAGTTGACTGTGCCTGTGCTGGGGGCTGGCAAGAGCGTGCGCGCCTTGCCGGTTATCGAGATCGTTGCTCCGGGTGGCAACTACGACTACGAGCACAAGTATGTGTCCAACGACACCCAATACATATGTCCCGCCGATCTGGATGCGGCGCTGACCGAACAATTGCTGCGCATCGCCGAACAATCCTATGTGACCTTGGGCTGCGAGGGCTGGGGCCGTGCGGACTTCATGCTTGATCAAAGCGGTCGCCCCTGGTTGCTGGAGATGAACACGTCGCCCGGCATGACCAGCCATTCGTTGGTGCCCATGGGGGCGGCAGCCGCCGGCATGAGCTACGCCGAGCTGTGTGTTGCCATTTTGTCCACTGCATCCTGCAAGGTGCAGGCGCCACCGTCCAAATAAGGAGCCCTTTGTGTTGACCGACCCCCGACTAACCAATCTGATCGCGAACGCGCTGGCATTGCTGGCTGTGGCGTCTATGGTTGCGGGCGTCGTGGTCTGGATTGCACAGCGGCCTTACTTTGCCATCACCGAAATGCAGATCGGTTCCATGCAGGGCGAACACCTGAACTTCGTCTCCACGGCAACGGTCAGCGCAACGATAGCGGGGCGGGTGCAGGCCAATTTCTTCTCTGTGTCGCTGGATGACACCCGCGACCTGATCGAGACCGTGCCCTGGGTGCGCCATGCGCGTGTACGCCGCGTGTGGCCCGATACCCTGAAGGTGCAGATCGAAGAGCAGCAACCATTGGCGCTGTGGAATGAGAACCAGATGATCAACACCTGGGGCGAGGCATTCTCGGCCAACCAGGGTGAACTTGCCGATGACGCGGTGCTGCCCCAACTGAACGGGCCGGCCAGCTCTGAACGCCTGGTGGTGCAGCGCTATGCCGAACTGGCCCGGTGGTTTGCGCCGCTGCAACTACGGGTGCAGCAAGTGACGCTTAGTCCCCGCTATGCGTGGGAGGTCCATTTGTCCAATGGCGTGCACCTTAGCCTGGGGCGCGACCCGGCCGCCGATGTAGCCGATCCGCATGGGCGTTCGGGAGCCCTGCCGTTTGCCTCGCGCATTGAACGCTTTGTCCAGGCCTGGCCCACACTGGCCCAGCGGCTGGATGGCCAGCCGATAAGCAGTGCCGATTTACGTTATGCCAACGGTTTTGCAATCACCCTGGCCCCTGTTTCCAATACCTCTACGAAGTAAAAAGACTATGACTCGTGACATCAAGGACCTGATCGTTGCACTCGATATCGGCACCAGTAAAGTGGTGGCCGTGGTGGCGGAAATTTTGCCTGAAGGCCGTTTCGAGGTACTGGGCCTGGGACAGCATGAATCCCAGGGCATGCGCAAAGGGGTGGTGGTCAATATCGAATCCACCGTCAACTCCATACAGCGGGCCCTCGAAGAAGCCGAGCTGATGGCCGACTGCAAGATCCGCGAGGTCTACACCGGCATTGCAGGCAGCCACATCACCAGCTTCAACTCCAGCGGCATGGTCGCCGTCAAAGACAAGGAAGTCACCGCCACCGATGTGGCCCGCGTGATCGAGACGGCCAAGGCGGTAAATATTCCTACCGATCAGCAAGTGCTGCACGTGTTGACCCAGGAGTTCATTGTCGACTCCCAGGAAGATATCCGCGAGCCCATCGGCATGAGCGGCCTGCGCCTGGAGGTCCGTGTGCATATCGTGACGGGCGCCGTCAGTGCGGCGCAGAACATCGTCAAGTGCGTGCGGCGCTGCGGCCTGGAAGTGCAAGATCTTATCCTTCAACCCCTGGCTTCCAGCCTTGCCTGCCTGACATCCGACGAAAAGGAGTTGGGCGTGGTGTTGGTCGACGTGGGCGGTGGCACGACAGACATCGCCATCTTTACCGGAGGCGCCATACGCCACACGGCTGTTGTGCCCATCGCGGGCGACCAGATCACCAGCGACATTGCGGCCATGTTGCGTACGCCCACGCCGGATGCCGAAGAGATCAAGCTGCGCTTTGGCATTGCCAAGCAAGTGCTGGCCAATGCCGACGAGCACATCGAAGTGCCGGGCTTGGGTGATCGTCCCAACCGGCAGGTCAAGCGCCAGGCTCTGGGTGCCGTCATCGAGCCCCGTATTGAAGAACTCTTTACTTTTGTGCAGCAGATCGTCCGCGAGTCGGGTTACGAAGATTTGTTGGCATCCGGGGTCGTGCTCACGGGCGGCACCTCGCTGATGCCCGGCATCGTCGAGCTGGCGGAAGACGTCTTCCTCAAGCCGGTGCGGGTTGCCGTTCCGGCTTACGAGGGCAGCTTGGCCGATGTCATGCACAATCCACGATTTTCCACAGTGATGGGCTTGCTGGCCGAAGCCCGTTTGCAGCGTGCCAGGGGGCGCAAGGTGGCCCAGCAGAAGGGCAGTTTCCGAACTCTGCTGGCACGCATGAAAGAGTGGTTCATGAATTAGGGCGCAACACAGCCCTGATGAACAGGCGGGACAAGCCTGTTCCGGAGGAGCTTCAAACCAGGTGCGAGCAGCATCGTTGGCATTTCTTTTGAAGCCGTTCCGAACAATAAGCAGTACTGGGGAATTTTAGTTTTTTAGTTTTTTGGATATGTGAGGGAGTCAATCATGATGAATTTTGAAATGCTCGATACCAGCAGCAACGGTACCGTAATCAAAGTAGTGGGAGTGGGCGGCGCGGGTGGTAACGCGGTGTCCCATATGATCCGTTCCGGCGTGAGCGGCGTAGAGTTCATTTGCGCCAATACTGACGCGCAGGCACTGGCAACCAGCGAAGCGCCGGTTCAGATCCGTCTGGGCCGCACGGGTCTGGGCGCAGGCGCCCGTCCGGAGCAAGGACGTGCAGCTGCGGAAACCGCCAGGGAGGAAATCCGGGCAGCCCTGACAGGTGCCAACATGGTGTTCATTACCGCCGGCATGGGCGGCGGCACAGGTACGGGTGCAGGTCCGGTGGTCGCGGAAGTGGCCAAAGAGCTGGGCATTCTTACTGTAGGGGTGGTCACCAAACCCTTTGCATTCGAAGGCGCCAAACGCCTGAAGATGGCCGAGGAGGGGATATCCGAGCTGTCCAAGCACGTGCATTCCTTGATTGTCGTTCTGAACGAAAACCTGTATGACCTGATGGACGAAGACGCTACACAGGAAGATTGCTTCAAATCGGCCGACGACGTCTTGCACAACGCTTGCGCCGGCATCGCCGAAATCATCAATGTCGAGGGCAACGTCAACGTCGACTTCGAGGACGTCAAGACCATTATGGGCGAGCAGGGTCAGGCCATGATGGGCACGTCGATCGCGGCGGGTCAGGATCGTGCCAAGGTGGCCGCCGAGCGCGCTATCGCCTGCCCATTGCTGGAAGGAGTCGATCTGCACGGTGCACGTGGCATGCTGGTCAACATCACAGCCAGCCGCACGCTGAAAATGCGCGAAACGCGCGAGATCATGGATACCATTCGCAGCTACGCCGCCGACGAAGCAACCATCGTCTTCGGTACGGCCTACGATGAGTCCATGGGCGAGAACCTGCGCGTGACTGTTGTCGCAACTGGCCTTGGCCGCGCTGCTGCCACGCGTCCGCAGTTGGTACAGAACACCGCCCAGGAGCTGCGCACCGGTACTGACAATATGTCCGCCATGGGTGGATACGAATACGGCAACAGCGAAGTACCTGCTGTGATCCGTAATCCACGCAGCCAGGCTTCGGCCCAGGTGCGTGCCCTGGAAACCGCCGGTATGGATCACTTCGACATCCCGGCTTTCTTGCGCAAGCAGGCGGACTGACAGCCCAGCAATATTAATAAATAAAGCCTCTCACATGCCTGGCCGGTGTCATGCCCCGGCGGGCCCGGTCGCGCGATTCCCTCTTTCCCCAGGGAGGCGCGCGGCCGCGTTTTGTCGGCATGCAGGCGAGCAGATTGAAGCGCCTTGAAATACAAATTTTTAGTGGTAAACCCTCCACTCGGTTACACTGTTACCTTCTTTCCTGAAGCGAGATCCATCACTATGCATGGGCCGCGTTAAATATTTATGTTACGTCAGCGCACAATACAAAAAGCCATCAGTACCAAAGGGGTGGGCCTGCATTCGGGTCGACGGGTCGAGATCACTTTGCGACCGGCCGCGCCCAATACGGGTATTGTGTTTCATCGCGTTGACCTTCCCGAAGTTGTCGATCTTCCCGCGCGGGCCGATCAGGTGGGCAATACCCGCATGGCCTCAGTGTTGCAGCAGGGCGATGTGCGCGTTTCTACTGTAGAGCACCTGATGTCTGCCCTGGCCGGTCTGGGTATCGATAACCTGCACGTCGACCTTACCGCCGAAGAAGTCCCCATCATGGACGGCAGCGCCGGTACTTTCATATATTTGCTTCGTTCCGCAGGGCTGGAAGAGCAATCTGCGCCCAAGCAGTTCCTGCGCGTCCTGAAAACCATCGAAGTCCAAGAGGGCGAGGGCTCTGACCTGAAATGGGCCCGTCTTGAACCGTACGACGGCTTTGCCCTGTCGTTTGCGATCGACTTTCATCACCCGGCCATCGACTCCACGGCCAATTTCGCCGAGGTCGATTTCGCCACAGACTCGTACGTCAAGACGATCGCACGCGCGCGCACTTTCGGTTTCGTCAGCGAAGTCGAAGCCTTGCGTGCAGCGGGTCTTGCGCGTGGGGGCAGCCTGGACAACGCCATCGTGATGGACGAGTATCGGGTACTTAACACCGACGGCTTGCGCTACGACGACGAATTCGTCAAACACAAGATCCTCGACGCCATTGGCGACCTTTACCTTATTGGCAAGCCCTTGGTGGCGCGCTACGTGGCGTGCAAGTCGGGACACGGCCTGAACAACCAGTTGGCCAGGGCGCTACTGGCGCAGCAAGATGCCTGGGAGCTCATCACCTACGAGTCCACCGCGACCGCTCCCAAGGCTTTCACCCACGAGTGGAAGTTCGCCTGACTCCCCGGCTTGTTGGGGGCATCTGACGCCTATTTTCGGTGGTGCCCCAGCAATCGTTCGATGGCATCCGTAAGCGGCCCCGGCCGCAAGGACCGCTGCAGGTCCTCGAAGGCCTGCAATGCGGTTTCGTCCAGCGGCACGACCTCCCTGGACGATGTTTTTGTCTGGCTTTGTAACAACCCGGCTTGAACCCTGACACTGACTTCGGTAACGTTCCATCCGTCCTCGCTCAGGGCCCGCGCAATGCGCGGTGCCAGTTGCCGCAGTTTGGATGCGTGCGCCGCGCCGGGAACCGCCAGGGTTATTTGCTGTCTGTCTATACGGGCCACCTTGCAAACCTGCGCCAGCGCAGGGGGCAGCAAGCCCTTGGTGGCCTGCTCCATTGCCAGCATGTTCTGCGCGGTTTGCAGCACCTGAGCGCCTTGCTGATCACTACCCAGCCACGCGAGCGCCAATACGGCGGGGGCGGCGTCGCTTTGTGATCGTCGAGCAGCGGGTTTAGACATGCCTAGTATTTTTCAATGAAGTTTTAGTGAGATTTTGACTATGAGCAACGGTAACGTTGATTCTAACGCCAGAGGGTTCCGGACCGTGACCATCGCCCTTGCGGCGATCCTCGCCCTGGGGGCTTCGGCGGCCGCAGGAGCCTGGATGCAGTCACAGCTTAACAGGCAGCCGGTACTGTCGCCCGATCAAGAGCACGCGATCGCAGAACAGGTATCGCGAGACTCCACCTATGTGCGTCACAACGTGAACTTGCTGGCGAGCAAAGTGGGCGACCTGCAGGCTAAGCTCATTGCCATGGACAGCCTCAGCAAGCGCGTGGCAGAGGTCGCCGGCGTGTCTTATACCGATCCGGAGATCCATGCCAGCCTGGAGGAAGGCTCGGCGCCTGTCATGGACTACATTACCGCCGAAGAGGGCGCTGGCTGGTCGGCCGAGGGGCTGGGGCGCCAACTCGATGCCCTGACTCAGCAGATTTCCGAGCAGAAAGACTGGTTGGCCATGCTTGATCTGGTATTGACCAAACGCGTGGGCGTGCAAGCCGGCCTGCCCACCCTCATGCCGGTCAGCTATCCATTTCTGAGTTCGTCCTTCGGCTGGCGGCGCAATCCGGTTACCGGGCGCCATGCCATGCACGAGGGGCTGGATTTCGCGGCCCCCAAGGGTACCCCCATACATGCTTCCTCGGGCGGCGTCGTCACCGAGGCCCGCTATGTGCCCGGCTACGGCAAGATGGTCGAAATCAACCATGGCAACGGCCTGGTTACGCGCTATGCGCACGCGTCTTCCATTAATGTGAAGCAAGGAGATCTGATCGAGAAGGGGCAGATGATTGCTCGGGTCGGGTCTTCCGGCCGCTCAACCGGCGCCCACCTGCATTTCGAGGTGCGTATTGCCGGGCACCCCCTGGATCCGCGGCTGTTCCTTGCACAGGCCGGGGGCAATGAGCAATTGATCGCAAGCGCCATGCAAGAGACCGATACTGCCCAGACTCAGGTGCGTTAAACTGTATCGTTTTCCTGCGGATCAACCGCCAACCACAACGACAAGCATGACGATCCGGCGCGCAAGCGCAGGGGCCGCATCGACGACAAAAGAATGGTTTCTTTGCTAAAAAAGATTATTGGCAGCCGTAACGACCGCATACTGAAGCAGTTTCGCAAGCAGGTTGTGCAGATCAACGCGCTGGAAGCCGGCATGGCGGAACTTTCCGATCAGGAGCTTACCGCCAAAACGTCGGCCTTCCGAGAGCGCGTAGCGCAAGGCCAGTCACTGGACCAACTGTTGCCGGAAGCCTTCGCGGTAGTTCGCGAGGCCAGCAAGCGGGTATTCGGGATGCGGCACTTCGACGTGCAGCTACTGGGTGCAATCGCGCTGCACAATGGCAAGATCGCTGAAATGCGCACGGGTGAGGGCAAGACGCTCATGGCGACACTTGCTGTGTACCTGAATGCCTTGGCCGGTAAGGGCGTCCATGTTGTTACGGTCAACGACTATCTGGCACGGCGCGATGCCGAATGGATGGGTCGTCTGTATAACTTCCTGGGCATGAGCGTGGGTGTGGTCGTCCCCCAGCAAGAGAACGAAGAGAAGCGCGCCGCCTACACGGCGGACATCACCTACGGTACGAATAACGAATACGGCTTCGACTACCTGCGCGACAACATGGAGTACCGACCGGAAGACCGCCGTCAGCGTCCCTTGTTTTACGCCATTGTCGACGAAGTGGACTCCATCCTGATCGACGAAGCGCGCACGCCGCTGATCATTTCCGGGCAAGCCGAAGACAACACCGAACTGTACCTGGGCATGAATGCCGTGCCGCCCATGCTTACGCGCATGCCATCCGAACCCAAGCCGCACGAGCCCGAGCCCGAAGGAGACTTCTGGGTCGACGAGAAAGGCCAGCAAGTGCACTTGTCGGAAGCCGGCCAGATCAAGTCCGAACAGATCCTCGTCAAGGTCGGTTTGCTGCCCGAAGGCGAATCCCTTTACGATCCGCGTCATATCTCGCTGGTGCACCATCTGATGGTGGCGCTGCGTGCGCACAATCTGTTCTTCCGTGATCA
The DNA here is from genome assembly GCF_004022565.1 of Pollutimonas thiosulfatoxidans. NCBI lineage: Bacteria > Pseudomonadati > Pseudomonadota > Betaproteobacteria > Burkholderiales > Alcaligenaceae > Pollutimonas > Pollutimonas thiosulfatoxidans. The sequence continues at coordinate 2,016,981 of NZ_CP022987.1, read as the reverse complement.
ACAGTATGTGGTCCAGGACAACGAAGTTGTCATTGTCGACGAGTTCACTGGCCGCCTGATGGCAGGCCGACGCTGGTCCGACGGTCTGCACCAGGCAGTGGAGGCGAAAGAAGGCGTAAAGATCCAGAACGAGAACCAGACGCTGGCATCCATTACCTTCCAGAACTATTTCCGCATGTACGAGAAGCTGGCCGGCATGACCGGCACGGCCGATACGGAAGCCTACGAGTTTCAGGAAATTTATCAGCTTGAAACGGTCATCATCCCGACCAACCGTCCCATGGCGCGGGACGACCAGAACGACCAGGTCTTCAAGACCGATGTCGAAAAATACAACGCCATTCTTGCAGACATCAAAGACTGCCACGAGCGTGGGCAGCCGGTGTTGGTGGGAACCACCAGCATCGAGAACTCCGAACTGCTCTCCGGCTTGCTGAACAAGTCCGGCCTGAAGCACGAAGTCCTGAATGCCAAGCAACATGCGCGCGAGGCCGAGATCGTTGCCGAGGCCGGCAAGCCCGGCCACATCACCATCGCCACGAATATGGCGGGTCGGGGAACCGACATCGTGCTGGGCGGCAGCGTTGAAAAGCAAGTGGACATCATCCGCGCCGACGACGCTATTTCGGCGGACGAAAAAGAGCGGCGCATTGCGATCATCAAGAGCGAATGGGCGCCTGCCAACGCCGCAGTGAAGGCGGCAGGCGGTTTACGCATCATCGGCACAGAGCGGCACGAATCGCGCCGTATCGACAACCAGTTGCGTGGCCGGGCCGGCCGCCAGGGCGATCCGGGCTCGTCGCGTTTCTATCTGTCGCTGGAAGACTCCCTGATGCGCATTTTTGCGGGCGACCGCGTGCGTTCCATCATGGAGCGACTGCGCCTGCCCGAGGGCGAGCCCATCGAGGCCAAGATGGTATCGCGCTCTATCGAGTCGGCACAGCGCAAGGTGGAAGGCCGCAACTTCGACATACGCAAGCAATTGCTCGAGTATGACGACGTTGCCAACGACCAGCGCAAGGTGCTTTACTCGCAACGCAACGAAGTATTGGAATCGACCGATGTGTCGGCGACCATCGCCGGCTTGCGCGATGCTGCCATTACCGAGCAGTTCCGGGCTTATGTCCCCGAAGAGACCATGGAAGAGCAGTGGGACGTTCCCGCGTTGCAAAATGCGCTCGAGTCCGAGTGGCAGCTATCGTTGCAACTGGTCGACATGCTCGAGCAAGAGCCCAACCTTACCGACGACGATCTGCTTGAGCGCGTGCTGGCCGAAGCGGCCCGCGTATACCAGGCCAAGGTCGATATGGTGGGCAAGGAAGGCTGGGCGCCATTCGAGCGCTCCATGTTGCTTCAGTCCATCGACACGCATTGGCGCAGCCACTTGTCGGCGCTGGACCACCTGCGCCAGGGCATACACCTGCGCGGCTACGCCCAGAAAGATCCCAAGCAAGAATACAAGCGCGAGGCTTTCGAGCTGTTCTCCGACATGCTCGATCGCATACGCAACGAAGTTGTGCGGGTCTTGATGACGGTGCGCATTCAGTCGCCCGAGCAGGTCGAAGTAGAAGAATCCGAACCCCGGCTCGATAACGTCACTTATCACCACTCTGACTACGACGCTGCACTCAGCGGAGAGGACCCCGGGCTGGATCAACAGCCGGCGGCCAAGGCGCAGGTGCCTGCGGGCGCTGTACCCAAGGTGGGACGCAACGAGCCTTGTCCTTGTGGCAGCGGCAAGAAGTACAAGCACTGCCACGGCAAGCTGGCCTGACGGCCGGGCTTGCCGCCGCCTAGACCAGGAATATCGTCGCCAGGCCCAGGAACACGAAAAAGCCTAAAGAGTCGGTGGCAAAGGTCAGCAGCACCGAGGACCCTATTGCGGGGTCTTTGCCGAAACGGTCGCGCAGCATGGGGATCAGCACCCCCAGTGCTGCGCCGATCAGCATATTGCAAATCATGGCCGCCATCATGACGGCGGCAATCGCCACCGATCCGGATATCGCCCAGGCAAAGCAGGCCGCCACCAGGCTGCCGCATACGCCTACCAGAAACGTGACGGTCATCTCGCGCTTTACCAATTGCCATGAGTTCGAGCCCGTCACGCGGCCTACCGCCAGCGCGCGTATGATCATGGTCATGGTCTGATTGCCAGAGTTACCGGCTATGCCTGCTACGATGGACATCAGAAACGCCAGGATCACAATGTGGCTGACGGTGTCCTCGAAGCGCGACGCAACAAACGCGGCCGTTGATGCCGTGCACAGGTTGACCAGCAACCATGGCGCGCGGTTACGCAAGGCGTCCGCGACAGGCGCGAAAATGTCTTCTTCCTGCAAGCCGGCGCGCGACAGTGCTTGCTCTTGCGAGTCTTCCTGGATCACGTCCACGACCTCGGCGATGGTGACTCGACCGATCAGCCGGCCCTGATCATCAATGACGGGTGCCGACACCAGATCGTAGCGTTCGAAGGCGCCCGCAGCATCCGCGTCGGAGTCCAGCGGATTAAGTGTCAGGTAGTCGGTCACCATGACATCGGACACCAGGACGTCCGGTTCGCGTACGAGCAGCGTGGTCAGCGGCAACGAGCCCTGCAGCTTGTCATCGCGATCGACGACAAAGATCTGATCGGTGTGGTCAGGCAGCTCGTGCAGGCGGCGCAGATAGCGCAGTACGACCTCCAGCGAGACATCTTCCCGCACGCGGACCATCTCGAAGTCCATGATGGCGCCGACGGTGTCCTCGGGATAGCCCATGGCTTCGATAAGCTGGGCGCGCTCGGCGTCCGTCAAGCCTTTTTGAACTTCCGCAATCACGTCGGCCGGCAGGTCAGCAGCCAGGTCGGCGATCTCGTCGGCGTCCATGGTGCCGGTCGCGGCGATCAGGTCCTGGTGGTCCATGGACTCGATCAGGGATTCACGCGCCCAGTCGTCGACCTCGAGCAGCACGTCGGCGTCGTGCTCCGCGCTGACTAATTGCCAGACTGCCTGACGTTCCTGGACAGGAAGCGACTCCAGGATGAAAGCGATGTCGGCGGGATGCAGATCGTTGACGATCGCCTTGATCTCGTTCTCGTGCTGACGATGCAGCAAGCCTTCGAGCAAATTGGACTTGTCGTCGTCCTCGTACTGTCGCTGCGCAAGCGTTTCCACGACCTCTTGGCGCTTGAGTATGCTCTGCAGGCGTTGCAGTGCCATCTGCGCGTCCTCGGGATCGAGCCGGCGCGGAATGGTAATGGGCACGCTTTCAGCCTGCACTTCGGAATCCGTCATACGCAAAACCTTGGGTTAGGCTGGTGGAAGGGGGCGGCGCTTGCGATCCTCGTCGGTAGCGACGTAGGTCAGTATGGCTTCAGTAACCTTGACGACTTCCAGTTCCATGCGTTGGCGTTCGGCATAGACTTCTACGGAAACCGTCACTGAGGTGGTGCCGATCTTGATGATCTCGGCGTAAAAGCTTAGCAAGTCCCCGACAAAGACGGGCTGCTTGAACGTGAAGGAGTTGACTGCGACCGTGGCGACCCGGCCGGCGGCGCGACGGGTGGCCGGGATCGAGCCGGCGATATCCACCTGAGCCATGATCCAGCCGCCGAATACGTCGCCATGTATGTTCGAGTCGGCCGGCTGCGGCATGACGCGCAGCACGGCGTGGCGCTCTGGGGGTGGCAGGACGGTGTAGGTGCTGGTCTCGCTCAAGTGCGGCTCCGGTAAGGGCTAATGAACCGCGGTTCAGCTATGGGACGAGGTCAGCCATTGTTTGGCTAGCTCGACCCAGTACGTTGCACCCAGCGGGATCAGGTTGTCGTTGAAATCGTAGCTGCCATTATGGAGCATGCAAGGTCCCGTGCCATGGCCTTCGCTGCGATGGCCTCCCAGGCCGTTGCCTATCCAGACATAACAGCCTGGTTTCTCGCGCAGCATGAAGGCGAAGTCTTCCGCGCCCATGGAGGGCGGGATGCCGCGATCGACGTTCTCGGCCCCCACAATGCCATTGAGCACCTGGGCGCAGAAATCGGCCTCTTTTTCGTGATTGATGGTGGGCGGGTAGTTGCGCTGGAAGGAGAACTCGGCCTTGCAGTTCAGTGCCTGGCTGGTGTGTTCGGTGATTTCGGCCATCCGGGTTTCTATCAGGTCGAGCGTCTCGTCGGTGAACGTGCGCACCGTGCCTCGTATGATGGCGTCGTTGGGGATGACGTTGTCGGCCGACCCGGTATGAATTTGGGTAATGCTGAGCACCGCGGGTTGCAGCGGATTGCGATCACGCGTGATGATGGTTTGCAGCGATTGCGCCAATTGCACTGCGGCCATGACCGGGTCAACGCCCAGGTGCGGCATGGCGCCGTGCGCACCCTTGCCCTCCAGGCGGATGTGAAAGGTGTTACTGGATGCCATGACGGGGCCGGCCACCACGCCGAAGCTGCCTTCGGCCATGCCCGGCCAGTTATGCATCCCGAATACGGCATCCATGGGAAACAGCGAGAACAGGCCGTCGTCTATCATCGCCTTGGCGCCGCCGTGTCCTTCTTCGGCCGGCTGGAAGATAACGTAGACGGTACCTTCGAAATCGCGGTGTTCGGCAAGGTAGCGGGCGGCTGCCAGCAACATGGCGGTATGCCCATCATGCCCACAGGCGTGCATCTTGCCTTCGTGCTTGCTGGCGTGGCCAAAAGTATTGGCCTCTTGCATGGGCAGGGCATCCATATCGGCCCGCAACCCTACGGCACGGCCATTTTGCGTCTTGCCCTCGATGGTACCGACGACCCCGGTGATGCCCAGGCCGCGATGTACGGGGATGCCCCAGGACTCGAGCTTCTGTGCCACGACGTCGGCGGTGCGGACTTCCTCATAGGCCAGTTCCGGATGAGTATGCAGGTCGCGTCGTATGGCGACAATCTCGGGGGCCCAACCAACAATAGCGTCTGCCAGCTTCATGTTTGCTTATCCCGTGTAAGGTGTGGCTGTATCATCGCGTCCAGTGCCGGTGCCGTGTGCAGGTTGCCGGCGTAGACGTACCCTTTGATAGGCCAGGGATCGCGATGATGGATGTCTTCGCAAATGCCGCCCGCTTCGCGGACAATGACGGTACCCGCAGCGACGTCCCATGGCGCCAGGCCCATTTCCCAATAGCCATCGTAGCGGCCGCAAGCTACCCATGCCAAGTCCAATGCCGCGGCGCCCAGGCGGCGTACGCCCCGAGTGACGTTGATGGCGTGGTGCAAGGTGGGCATGTATTGTTCGGAAAACGAAAAATCACGAAACGGAAAGCCCGTGGCGACGACGGATTCAGCCAGCGTTTCGGTAGGCGAACAATGAATGCGCCGCTCGTTAAGCCAGGCACCCACGCCCAGCATGCCGGTGAACAGCTCTTCGCGATTGGGGTCGTAAATGACGCCGATGACGGGCGTGTCATGTTCAAGCGGCGTGTCGCCTGCGACGATGGTGCCGGCATGCGCAATCAAGGCGATAGACACGGCGTACTGCGGAATGCCATGCAGGAAATTAGTGGTGCCGTCCAGAGGATCGATATACCAGGTGGCCAGCCCCGATGTGTTGCCGCCGCTTTCTTCGGCGACGATGCCCAGGTCTGGACAACGCTCGCGCAGGATTTGTATGACGGCCTCTTCGGCTTCCCGGTCGGCTTGCGACACCAGGTCGTTACGCATTTTGGTGTCTATGACCAGCTCGGCCCTATTGTGCGAGTAGGCTTGTAAAATAGCAGCAGCTGCGTGAGCGGCGGTTACGGCTGCATCCAGGCAGTCGCTTAGAGGAAGGCGGTTGGATTGCATACAGTCAGGGCCTCAGATCAAACAAGAGCGTCGCTCGCTCATACACGCATCATTGTACGTGATGGTTTTGCATGTCCAGCAACTACCAGCCACTGACGCCGGCCACGGTTGCCTTCAATGAACAAGGGGTGCCGGTGCACCCACACTACGGCGATGTCTATCATCCGCCGTGGGGTGCGCTCGAGCAGGCCGCGCGGGTTTTTCTGCGCGGCAACGGCCTGCCGCAGCGCTGGCAGGGCCGGGATACTTTCACGGTGTGCGAAACCGGCTTCGGGCTCGGGCATAACTTTTTGGCCTTGTGGCAGTCCTGGCGCACCGACCCACAACGATGCCGTCATTTGCACGTGGTGTCATTCGAGGCGCACCCCTTCAACCGAGGCGATCTCGCGCAATTACTGGGGCGCCTGACCGGGGCCGAGTGCGGCCTTGCCGATCAACTGATTCAGGCCTGGCCCCCATTGCTGCCCGGCCTGCACCGGCTGGAGTTCGAGGGCGGGCACTTGACGCTTACGCTGGCATTTGGGCAGATCGAGCGCCTGGCCAGGCAAGTGACGGCTCGCGTCGACGCATTCTTCCTGGATGGCTTCGCGCCCCGGGTCAACCCGCAGATGTGGTCGCGCTCGCTGTTTGGCCAACTGGTGCGTATTGCCAGTGTCGGCGCCACTGCAGCAAGTTGGTGTTGCGCCGGTGAGGTTCGGCGATCGCTGCGAGATGCTGGCTTTCTCGTCTCGAAAGCCGCGGGCTACGGCGGCAAACGGGAGATCATGGTGGCCACCCTACGCCCGGGCTTGGGTCGTCCCGTTGTCGATACCCGCCGCCGCGATCCCGTCATGATCGTCGGTGGCGGCATCGCGGCTGCTGGTGTCGCGCAAGCGCTGTCGCTGCGTGGCCATGCCGTCACTGTGCTTGACCCCGTATTCACTGCGGGACTGGGGGCGGCTCAGCGCGGTCATATCGCTGTGGCGCTCAGCCCGGTCATCAGCCGGGGCGACGACCTGAGGGCGCGGCTGGCCCGTGCCGGGGTGTCGCGCGCGCTGCAGCGCTGGCAAGGGCTCACAGGGCGGGCGCGCCCCTGGCGTTGCGGCACGCTGCAGCTTGCCACGACGCAGGCCGACGCTCTTGAACAGCAACGAGCATTAAAAGAGCTTGCTTTCCCTTCGGACTGGGTGAAGTGGCTGGACGCAGAGGCGGCGGCACAGCAGGCTGGCGTCCCGCTTTCCAGGGGTGGATTGTGGTTCGCAGACGGGCAGCGGGCGCAGCCCGAACGCTTGCTGGAGGCCTTGTTTACGCTGCCAGAGGTATACTGTATAGGGAAAGCGGTCGCAAGGCTGGGTCAAACCGACACCGGCGACTGGGCGGCGTTCGACGCTCAGGGGTCATTGCTGGCGACGGCGACTCAGCTTGTGCTTGCCAATTCGTCGGCCGTTTCTTCACTGCTGGCAACGCTTACGCAGCCGGTAAGTTTACCGAAAGTGGCAGCGATGCGCCGTATTGCAGGCCAGGTCGCTTATTTCCAGGGCGGCAAGGCCGGGGAGGCCCACAGCGTTGTTGCGGGCAACGGATATTGGTTGCCTGCAGTGACCGGACTATGTACCGCAGGCAGCACATATTTGCCGGATGCGGAGGCCAGTCGCTTAAGCGAGAAGGCCTTGGCCCAGATCGCACAGCAGGCGAGCGCGCTGTTGGGGCTGGCGCAACAGGATCTCGGCGCAAGGCCGGGCAACAATAAGGGGTGGGCCGGATGGCGCGCCGCAGTAAGCGACCGTCTGCCTGTCATTGGACGTATTGACGGCTACCCCGGTTTATGGCTTGCTAGCGGATATGGATCGCGTGGCCTTACCTGGTCTGCCTTGGCGGGCGACGTGATCGCGGCAGAGCTGCGGGGCGAGCCGGCCATTCTGGAACGTGAATTGCTGCGAAAAATTGCTCCTCGATAAGAGCAGCAACCCAAACAGGAGGTAATACTAGCCGTGCGATTTTATTTTATAGCTCAAATCCGTCAGAATAATGACTTTTGAATGCTTTTTGGGCCTAAGCCCCGAGGATTGCGCTGTGCCGCCCAAGTCTGACCTTGCTCACGTGACGCAACTAGCTTCCCTTAATTTCCTGGCCTCCAAGGCAACGCGGGCCGAGTTCTCGCTCGGGGACGCCGGCCTGCAGCTGCACATCGAACCGCACGCGCCTGGCGTTTACCGACTGCGTGCCGGGCTACCGGCGGCCTTGCTTCCCGAAAAGCCATCGGCGCGCGCCAAGGCTCACGCCGAGATGCTGCTCGCCCGCGAAGAGCCTATCAGCGAGCTCTTTGTCAGCTCGATCGCGGACGGCACCCAGGACGGATGGCGGCTCGAGCAAGGCGACACGGTGCTCGAACTATCGCATTCACCTCTGCAGTTTGCGGTGTACCGCAACGAAGACTGCGTCATGCAGACTCGCCTCGGTTCGACGCTGGCGCATGGCTCTGACGGTCAGGGCAACGCGTGGCAGTTCGATATCGAACTGGATGGCGACGATGCGCTGCACGGAGCAGGCCTGAGCGACGGCGAACTCGACCGCCGCGGTACCGAGATCATTTCGGACGTGCCGACCGATCGTGCGCTGCCGCTGCTCTGGAGCACCAAAGGTTGGGGTGTTTATGCCAGCAGCGTAGATCGAATTCAACACGACATTGGCCGTAGCGATGCAGACCTTTACCGTTTGACCGTACAAGGCGATGTGCTCGATCTGTTCCTGTTTGTCGGCGAGCCGGCTGAAATCCTTAATCAATACACGGCTCTTACGGGTCGTGCCGGCCAGCCCGGGCTATGGCCCATGGGTGTCTGGCTCGATCAGGCACCCGGTCAGTCGGTGGACGAAACGCTGGCGATCGTACGTCGGTTCCGAGAACAGCAGTGGGGCCTGGATGTAGTGCAATTGGCCCAACCCGCGCCGTTTGGCTTTCAGGCCGACAAACCTGCGTTTGAATGGAATGCTGACCGCGTCCCCGATCCGCGCCAGCTCATTACACAGTTTCAAGAGGCCAACATCCAACTTGTGGCCCCATCTTTCCCCGGCGTCCTGGCTGGCACTGAACTCTTCGACGAATGGGAAGATCGAGGCTGGCTACTGATCGACGACGACGGCAACGCGCTGGCATTGCCAGGTTGCGAAGCCAGCGGCGGCCGTCCATTCGGTTTGCTGGACCTGACCAACAAGGATGTTTATAAGCTGTGGTCCGAACGGCATCGTCAATTATTCGACGATGGGTTGGGCGGCCCCACCTGCGATGCGCAGTTCGATATTCCCGACGGCATTACCGCCCGGGGCGGAGAATCCGGCGCGGTGCTGCGCACGGTTTACCCGATGCTGGCACGCCAGGCCTTGTTCGACGCGGTGGCGGGCCACAAGACGCCACAGGAAGGCATAGTCTGTAGCGCCGATCTCTTTCCTTCGGTGCAGCGTTTTGCCTGGCAAACCGGCCCGCAAACCGGCAACGACTGGCAGGCGCTCGAGCACACATTGCGTACTGCCTTGTCGCTGGGCGATAGCGGTGTTCCGTTCCAGGCACATAGCCTGGGCTCGGCCGCTCACTCCACGGCCGGCATGACGCCCGAGCTGTATATCCGCTGGCTGGCCATGTCGGTGTTCTCGGCCAACTTCAGCTTTCAGTCGCTACCCGCATTGTTGCCTGATGCCTTCGATGCCGAAACGCGCGAACTGGTTCGCCATTGGCTGCAGTGGCGCTATCGACTTATTCCGTACGTGCTGGGTATTATTGAAGATGCGGTCCGCAGCGGCCAGCCGGTTCAGCGTTCGATGGCCCTGGCGTTCCCGAATGATCCGGTGGCGCAAGTCTGGGACACCCAGTATCTGTTGGGCCCGGCCTTGCTGGTGGCGCCGCCGTTGCGCCCGGGCAAGCAGGTGCAGGTTTACCTGCCCGAGGGCGACGCCTGGTGGGACTTGAACACCGGCTGGCGCTACGAAGGCGGCACAACCTGGACGATCGAGGCTGGCCTGGACACGCTACCTGTATTTGGCCGCGAAGGCCATATGCTGTGCCTGGGACCAACGGCGCAACATTCCGGCGAGTTCAATTCTGCCCGCATTCTTGATGAAGTCTGGATGTTCGGCATGCCCGAACACAGCCCTGTGGTCATGCGCAACAAAATACGCGTGATGCAGATGCAGGGGTCCAGTTACATCAAGGGTCTGGAAGGCTTGCGCATACTTCCATCCGAGGGGTTGGAAGTGAAACGCCGGGGCGCTGAAGTCAGGATATCTCGGGCGCGCTAGACGCCAACATCAATAGTCAGTTCTGCGTTAAAGAAGGGGTTTTCGTTAACCCCTTCTTTCGCATAGCCGCGCGGATTGCAGACTACTCGGGTGCCCTTGACTGAATAGTCGTAGCTGTCATGAGTATGACCGTGTATCCACAGGACGACGCGATCGCCTCCCATCAGGTGCTCGCTATCCGACACAAAACAGGTGTTGATCAAAGAGCCCTCGAACCGGGGATGTATGCTTTTGGTTGATGGCGCATGGTGGGTGATGACCACGGTAGGCCCGTCGAAAGGCGTGTTCAGGCTGTCGTCCAGCCATGCACAATTACGCTGGAATAGGGTTTCGAGTTCGTTCGGCGACAGGCAGGCGCTGGGGTCCTGGTCTGATTGAATACGAACGAAATCCCGGATAAATTTCAGGGCCTCGGCGATCGCCTGCTCGCGCTGCGGGCCCTTACCGTAAAGATTGAAATCGTTCCACAAGGTGCTGCCCAGAAACCGGACGCCGCCTATGACCACCTGTTGGTTGTCAAGAACCTGGATAGGTGTTTCGCGCGCGTAGTGGCGCATTTGGGCGACGGTATTACGGATGCTGCTGCCGTAGAACTCGTGGTTGCCAGGTACATAAAGCACCGGTTTGTCGAAGCCCGAGGCCCACGCCGCGGCTTGCTGTGGCCGACTGATATCGCCGGCCAATACAACAATGTCTGCGTCGGTTTGCGGTAGCGCTAAGCCGCCTTGACCCAGATGTAAATCGGAAAGGATATTAAGTCGCAGGCGCTTGGATGAGGGCATAGGCTGATTTGACAGCCTTTTTAATTGGCGTCATAATCTCGTTCTTCGGTTGGGTCGTTAGCTCAGTTGGTAGAGCACCGGACTTTTAATCCGTTGGTCGCGCGTTCGAGCCGCGCACGACCCACCAGCCGAGATATCAAGCCAGCCTTATAAATATTATGAGGCTGGTTTTTTATTGCGGCCAGCAATCTTGGCGCGCCCGATTGTTTTAACATAACTTGCCGTAAGCGGCCAGCTTCCCGCACGCGCCGTATATTTTCATATAGCTTAAAACCATTAGGGGCCGGCAATTTCGGGCTAGTGGTTATGTTAAATTGTGACGCTGCCTAGTCTGCGGGGTTCAACTTGATCCGCCTTAAAAACATCCATAAAACCTATCACTCGCCCGGCCGCGTTTCGCATGCGCTGGCGGGGGTGGACCTGCACATTCGGCAGGGCGAGGTTTTCGGGATCATAGGGCGGTCGGGCGCAGGCAAGAGCACCCTGATACGCATGCTGAACCTGCTCGAGCACCCCACGCAGGGCGAAGTATGGGTAGGTGGACAGAACATTACCGCGATGTCGGACGCCCAGCTGCGCCGCTTTCGGCATGGCGTCGGTATGGTGTTCCAGCATTTCAACTTGCTGCGGTCCCGCACTGTTCTGGATAATGTGTGTTTTCCATTACGCCTGACCGGCATGGCCAGGCGCGAGCAATTGCAGCGCGCCTACGAAGTGTTGGAGCTGGTCGGTTTGACCGACCATGCCGCCAAGTACCCCCGGCAATTGTCCGGCGGCCAACAGCAGCGCGTAGGCATTGCGCGTGCCTTGGCGAACCGCCCCGAGCTGCTGCTCTGCGACGAAGCCACCTCTGCCCTTGATCCCGAAACCACCCAATCCATATTACGGCTATTGCTGGATATCAATAGCCGTTTGGGCATCACCATCGTGCTGATTACGCATGGCATGGATGTGATACGCAGTGTCTGCGACCGTGTGGCCGTGATCGACGCCGGCTTTCTTGTAGAGGTTGGCGATGTTCTGGACGTTTTCCTGCACCCTACTCATCCGGTTACCCAATCGCTATTGTCTGAAAGCGGGGTGGACGCGGAAGGATGGCGCAGCATGGCAGAAGGCATAGAAGGCAAACTGATACGCCTGAGCTTTCGCGGTGACGCCACCGTCCAGCCCATGCTTAGCCGGGCCAGCCGCGAACTGGCTCTGGACTTGAGCATACTGCAGGGCGCTGTCGGCCGAATCAAGGACACGCCCTACGGCCAGTTGGTCATTGCGGTCAATGGCGATGTACAGGCTCAGGAGCAACTGGCCGGACTGCTGGCGGGCGAAGGCGTAGAGTGCGAGGTGCTGCGGCCATGATCTTTGCCAACATGGATTGGCCCTTAATCGGCATCGCCACGCTGGACACCCTGCTGATGACGGGCTTTGCGCTGGTGTTCACTGTCATTATCGGCTTGCCGCTGGGCATAGTGTTGTTCCTTACCAGCAAGAACCAGATGCTGGATAACGGGCCGGTGTACCAGGTACTGTCTTTTGTGGTGAACGTGCTGCGCTCCGTGCCGTTTATCATCCTTCTTATTGTCATGATCCCGCTGACTCGCGTGCTCGCGGGCACTTCGCTGGGTGTGCAGGGGGCGATTCCCCCCTTGGTCGTCAGTGCCGCGCCGTTTTTTGCCCGTCTGGTCGAGAATGTGCTGCGCGAACTCGATCCCGGGGTGTCTGAAGCGTGTCGCGCGATGGGGGCAAATTCGCGCCAGACCGTACTGATGGCGCTGGTGCCCGAGGCAACGACCGGTATCGTGGCCGCAATCATCGTGACGGCCATTGCCCTGGTCGGCTATTCGGCGATGTCGGGCGTCATTGGCGGCGGCGGCCTGGGTGACCTTGCACTGCGTTTTGGGTATCAGCGCTATCAGACCGATGTGATGGTCGTGACCGTTGTCATTCTTGTTGTGATGGTTCAGATTTTGCAGGTATTTGGCGATCGGCTGGTTGCCCGCTTGAACCGTAAATAACCTTATCAAGGAGTCTTACATGCTATTGAAAAAAATTGCGCCCGCGTTGGCTGTTGGCGTTGCACTGTTGTTTGGCGCTGCCGCGGCGCAGGCCGCCACACTAAGTGTTGCGGCCACCCCCGTGCCACACGCCGAGTTGCTCGAATTCGTGAAGCCCGCGCTTGCCAAGGACGGCATCGAGCTGGACATCAAGGTGTTTACGGATTACGTGCAGCCCAACCAGCAGGTGGCAGACGGCCATATCGACGTCAATTTCTTTCAGCACCAGCCTTATCTGGATTCGTTCAATAAAGAGCGCGGCACCAAGTTGGTGACGGTTGGGCTGGTACACGTCGAGCCCTTCGGCGCCTACTCGTCCAAGATTAAAGATATCAAGGACCTGAAGGATGGTGCCCTGGTCGCCCTGCCTAACGATCCTTCCAACGGTGCACGCGCCTTGTTGTTGCTGCAAAAGGAAGGCTTGATCAAGTTGAAGGACCCCACGAATATCCTGGCCACGTCGCGCGATATTTCCGAGAACCCCAAGAAGCTTAAGTTCAAAGAGCTGGAAGCCGCCACGCTGCCCCGCATCCTGCCTGACGTCGATCTGGCATTGATCAACACCAACTATGCCCTGGAAGCTGGTCTGAACCCTGTCAAGGATGCCTTGTTCATTGAGGGCGCCGAGTCCCCCTACGCGAATATTATCGTCACGGACGAATCGCGCAAGGACGATGCATCCATCGCCAGCCTGGTCAAAGCCTTGAATACGCCCGAGGTGAAAAAATTCATTGAAGAGCAGTACAAGGGTGCGATTGTTCCTGCTTTCTAAGCGGGCTCCTGGCATTCTGGCGTCATGAGAAAGCGGCTTAGGGCCGCTTTTTTTCGGTTACCATACGTGTTTTACCAGCTGCCACAAGCGGCGCCATTGAAGATGCTCGCACCTGGAGCGCCAGCAAACAAGGAGTCCCATCATGTTCAAAAACAAAATCAAGGCCGCATTGGCCGGTTTGACACTGGCCATGGCATTGCCTGCGGCAACGACCGCTCTCGCGCAAGACAAGCAACTGCTGGTCGCGACCGACACGGCTTTCGTGCCTTTCGAGTTCAAGCAGGACGGCAAGTACACCGGCTTCGATATCGAACTGTGGGAAGCCATCGCCAAAGAGGCAGGCTTCAAATACGAACTGCGCCCGATGGACTTCAATGGCATTATTCCGGGCCTGCAAACGCGCAATATCGATGCAGCCCTCGCGGGCATCACCATACGCGATGATCGCAAGCAAGTTATTGACTTCTCCGATCCTTACTACGAAAGCGGTCTTGCCATTCTGGTAAACAAGGACAACAACGACATCAAGACGGCCAAGGATCTGGAAGGCAAGATGGTGGCGGTCAAGATCGGGACGGCAACGGTCGACTACCTGAAAGATAACGTGCCCGACGCCAAGCTAAAGCTGTTCCCCAATATCGACAACGCTTTTCTTGAGCTGGCCACAGGCCGTGTCGACGCGGTGGTACACGACACGCCCAACCTTCAGTACTTTGCCAAGACGGGCGGCGAAGGCCGCGTGAAGGTCGTCGGCTCGCTCAAAAGCGGCGATTACTACGGCATCGGCTTCCCCAAAGGAAGCGAGCTGGTTCCGGCAGTCAACGAGGCCTTGAAGACGCTCAAGTCTAACGGTACCTACGACGCGCTGTATACCAAATGGTTTGGTGCCAAGGTCGAATAGGCCTCAGTCCAGTCCAAACGGCGATCAGGTGCACAGGCACTGGATCGCCGTTTTCTTTTTGTCGGCTCTCATCAGTGCCTGATGACCCGCTCCATTTTTGAAGGCGATCAACGTGACATTTGAATGGTCAGTCATTTGGGCCGCCATGCCCAGCCTGCTTGAAGGCGCCAAGATGACGGTGCAGATTACCTTGCTGGGCTTGATCGGCGGTACGATCATCGGTTTCCTGACAGGTGTCATTACCACCTACGTCAAGGTGCTGGTCACCTGGAAGACCACGGCGATCGCCGTAGCCACGCTGGTGGCGCTGTATACCTTGGGCAGTCTGGCGTCATGGGTTGGCGGCCGCTACCTGGGCGCGGTACCCGATTGGGCATGGCTGGCCCTGCAGGTATTGATCGCGATTGCCGTATTGTGGCGCTTCGCGGCGTATATTCCTGTTGCCTTGTCTTTCCTGGCGCAGGTCTACATCTTGGTCATACGCGGCACGCCCATCGTCGTTCAGGTCATGTTTATTTATTTTGCCTTGCCGCTCATCGCGGGCTGGCGTATCGACGCAGTGATGGCGGCTATCTTTACGCTGGTCATTAATTCGGGCGCCTATATTGCCGAGATCGTGCGCGGCGCCTTGCTATCTGTGCCCAAGGGGCTGAAGGAAGCGGGCCAGGCCATGGGCTTGCCCTTCTACAAGATACTGACTTTCATCATCGGCCCGGTGGCCTTGCGCCGAATGATTCCGGCCATGGGCAATCAATGCATCATCAGCCTGAAAGACTCGTCCTTGTTCATTGTGATCGGCGTAGCCGAACTGACCCGTCAGGGCCAGGAGATCATCGCCAGTAATTTCCGTTCGGTCGAAATCTGGGGCGCCGTTGCCGTGCTGTACCTGATACTTACCGGCATCATTGCCCTGACACTGAAATTCGTCGAACACAGGACGCAAATCGTATGAGCATTGTTGAATTCAAAAAAGTCGTCAAGCGGTTTGGCGCAAGCACCGTACTGGACGAAATCGATCTTACGATCGACAAGGGAGAAGTGGTTGTTATTGTTGGCCCGTCCGGGTCCGGCAAGTCTACCTTGCTGCGTTGTATCAACGTACTCGAGACCATCGAAAGCGGCGACATCGTCGTCAATGGATTAAGCGTGCGTGGCAGTGGCGCCGAGGTGCGCGAGCTGCGCCGCGAGGCAGGTATGGTGTTCCAGCAGTTCAACCTGTTTCCTCAGCTTACCGCGCTTGAAAACGTCATGTTCGGACCTGTGCACACGCGTGGAACAGCCCGCAGCCAGGCTCGTGAAGAGGCCCGGGCCTTGCTCGACAAGGTAGGTCTGGCCGAGAAAACCGACAACTATCCGGGGCAGTTGTCGGGTGGTCAGCAACAGCGTGTGGCAATAGCGCGCGCGCTGGCCATTCGTCCGCAACTGATGTTGTTCGACGAGCCCACGTCGGCGCTTGATCCCGAGCTCAGGCACGAAGTGCTGAAGGTGATGCAGGACGTGGCCGAAGAGGGCATGACGATGATCGTGGTCACGCACGAAATGGAGTTCGCCCGCAAAGTCGGTACCCGGCTGTTGTTCATTGACCAGGGCAAGATCTCTGAAGACGGACCTCCCAACGAGTTGCTGAGCAATCCGCCCAGCCAGCGCCTGCGCGACTTTCTACAGCACGTCTCTTGAACGATAGAAGTTGATCAGCCCGCGACGCGTATGGTGCGGGTGGCCACCACCTTGTCGGACCCATCGCGCATGATCTGGATGGTGACCTGGCGCGGCGTGAAGCCTTCAGGCAGCGGCAGGGCGCCCCTGGCATGGGTGTAGCGTTCCAGCGAAATATCGAACTCGGGCAGGTCAATATTGCCGGAACGGCGATTGGCGTGGCGCCCCGCTACGACCAGCTTGACCTTGCCGGTGAAGCGATCCGTCTTGCCTTCGTCCTGCATGATAAGGATGGCGTAGTTCAGGGTGTCGGCTTCGGCGTCAAAAGAGGCAGCCCGTATGCCGGGGGATGTTCCCCTGGGATCGGCGGGCATGGCCGCCGCAAATAACTCTACATCTTTCGCCAGCGTTTCGACCTGGGCTTTCGCTTGCTCGAGTCCAGCGGACTGGTCGTTCAGTCGTGCGCGAAGATCAGTCAGTTCGCGGCCCTGGCGGTTCAGGTCCGATTGCAGTCGCTGTCTGTCCATGTTGACGCTGTTCAGGTCGTAGTGCAGTTGTTCGGACTGCTCTACAGTCAGGCGCACCGGACCGTAACTCTTTTGCAGGAAAAGCAGGCCGCCGGCGCCCAGGACCACGCCGGCCAGCATAAGCACCAGCCATCGCGGAATGCGGCGCTGACGGCGCGTTGTGCCATATGCCGTGGGCTTGAAGACGTGGCGTTTGTTGGAACCGAACATGAGCTATCCTGTATTGCAGGCGTGACCGCGTTATAAGGGTCAACACCGAAAAACCCTAAAGCATAGACCCCTAAGGCGTCGCCGTCAGCGATTGGAGGCCTTGGTTTCTCCTTGCAGGGTTTTGAAACGTTTGTATCAAATGCACACGCGACAGTGTAGCTGCGATCCGGCTTACGAGTGCGCGCCAAGTGCCGCATCCAACTCGGCCAGGCGCTGGGGCGTGCCTACGTCTACCCATAGGCCCGCATGATGCGCCCCAATGACTCGACCGGCCTGCATTGCAGCACGAAGCAATGGAGCCAGCGGTGCTGGCTTACCGGCAGCGAGTCCGGCAAACAAGGACGGCTGGTACAGGCCGATGCCTGCAAAAGTATAGGTCGCAGCGTCGGCAGCAGCCAAGTCATATATGCGGCCCGTTCCATCCATGGCAAAGTCGCCAGCAGGGTTATGGCTGGGGTTGTCGACCAACAGCAGCCAGGCCTGGGCGCTCGCCCGTTGCATGGCTGCAAGCGCCGCCTTGGCTTGGGTCGGGTCCCAATCGCACCATACGTCGCCATTTACGACAAGAAAGGGCTGCTCGTCAAAAAAAGGCAGCGCCTTGACGATGCCGCCGGCGGTCTCGAGCGCCTCGGTTTCGGGCGAGTAGGTGATGTGGGCGCCGTACCGGCTGCCGTCTCCCAAAGCCTCTTCTATTTTGGCGCCCAGCCAGGCGTGGTTGACGATCAAGTGCTTGATGCCGGCCGCTACCAGGCGCTCGACTTGCCATTGGATCAAGGACTTTCCGCCTACCGGCAGCAGGGGCTTGGGCAAGGTGTCTGTAAGCGGCCGCATGCGTTCGCCGCGGCCGGCCGCAAGTATCATGGCCCGCATCAGAAGGTATAGCCTGTGATGATTTGTCGATTCTCGATCTTGTCGATCAGGCGTAGCAGCTTGCCAAAAGCGACGTAGCGGCTGGCAACCTGCCTGACATAGGCGCTGACCCGTGGCAGATGATCCAGGTAATGGTGTTTGCCATCGCGATGGGAAAGCCGGGCAAACACGCCCAAGATACGCAGGTTGCGCTGCAAGCCCATCCATTCGTAGGCGCGGTGGAAGCTTGCGAAGTCCTCCGGTACCGGCAGGCCGGTTGCCTTGGCGGCCTCCCAGTAGCGTATGGCCCAGTCCAGTTGCTGCGGTTCTTCCCAGGTGGTGCGCGCGTCCATGACCAGCGACGCTATGTCGTAAGCGATGGGCCCACACAGGGCGTCCTGGTAATCGATGATGCCGGGGTCCGCGTCGTCCGAGCCCACCATCAGGTTGGGCGAATGAAAGTCCCGGTGCACCAGCACGGTAGGCTGCTTGACATTGTCGTCCACCAGCAAGGCAAAGGCGTCCTGCATGACAGCGCGATCGGCATCGGTAAGTTGGACGCCGCAGTGGCGGTCCACATACCATACGGGGAAGACCTCGAGCTCTGCATGCAGCCGGGCGGCATCGTACTGCGGCAGATCGTTGCAGGAAGCATGCTGCAAACGCACCAGGGCACCCAGGGCTTCCCGGTAGAGCCTTTGCAAACGCAGGTCGGAAAGCCCCGCCGTGATGGCTTGAAAATAGGTCTGCTCGCCCAGGTCGGAAAGCAGCAGGAAGCCATCCTGACGGTTCTCGGCGTGGATGGCCGGAACCCGCAGGCCCGCCTGCTGCAGAAGCTTGCTTACATGCAAGAATGGCCCGCAATCTTCGCGGTCGGGCGGGGCGTCCATGACGATCAGGGTAGTGGTGCCGGCCTGGACGCGAAAATAGCGGCGGAAGCTCGCGTCGGCGGAAGCGGGCTGCAGCGTATCAAGTGCAAGTTGATGCTGGCTGGCAATGCCCTGCAGCCACTTGCGCAGCAGGACGAGTCGGTTATCGCTGGAGTTCAAAGTCGGTTCCATGGTAGAAGGTGTGGGGCCGGCAAAGGTCAAGCCGAAGGTTTTACCGCGCTTGGGCTGGCTTCTCTATAATACCGGGTCGCCAATCGATACGGTTTGGCAGCTGTGCCAAAATATAGTCTGTTTTCAGGAGACAGTTACTCGTGCGTTCGGTTTGGTGGGCAGTACTTTTCGCTGTGGGCGGTGCATCGGCAGTGCAGGCGCAGCAGCCTGACGCGCCGGCCCGGGCACGCGCGCCTGTCGCCGAACTTCGCGTGGCGCCGAATCTGCAAATACATCGCAACGTCAACGAAGACGATATGTCGGCTTTTTTGGTGGCCGACAAGATGGAAACCGACGAGAACGACAAAATCATCCTGACTGGCTCGGCCCAGGTGCGCCGTATCGATTCCATCGTCAAGGGCGATCATATCGACTACGAGCGTTCGACCGGTCAGGTTCACGTACGCGGCAACGGGCTCATTCTGCGCGACGCCAGCGTCATCAAGGGGCCCAAGCTTACTTATAACGTCGACAGTGAAACCGGTCAGATCAGTGACCCGAATTTCTGGCTGGGCGCCACAGGCGGTGCGGGCACCGCTACGCAGGCCGATATCTACAGCCGCGACCACATGCGCTTAAGCGACGTGACTTATTCGGGCTGCCCTTGCCCCGATCCATCGTGGTATATCGAATCGCCGCAGGTGGATCTGCATTTCGACGACAACGAGGGGATTGCTCGGCACGGCGTGCTGTATTTCAAGGACGTGCCCATTCTGTATTCACCCTGGCTAAGCTTCCCGATCAAGAAAGAGCGCAAGTCAGGCTTCTTGCTACCCACTTACGGAACATCAAGCTCGGGCGGCTTCGAGCTGACCTTGCCCTACTACTTCAATATCGCGCCCAATTACGACGCGACCATCACGCCGCGCTATATGGCCAAGCGCGGCATGCAGTTGGGCGCAGAGTTCCGTTATCTGGGCGAAGGCTATTCGGGCCAGGTGTATGGCACCTACCTGACCAATGATCAGGTGGCAGATCGCAAGCGCTGGTACTACGCCTTCCAGCATGCGCACAGCCTGGGGGGCGGGGTGAATGCCTCCTTCGATATTCGGCGCGTATCCGACGACGACTATTTTCGGGATTTCTCTTCATTCGGCCTGAACGAAGCCAGCTACACCTACTTGCCCAGCAGCGCCGGCCTGACCTGGAGCGGTGCCAAGTATTTCAGCACGTCGTTGTATGCATACTCGTACCAAACCCTGCAAGATCGCACGTCGTCGTATCTGCTGCCGCAGTACGACAAGTTGCCAGAGCTTTACGTTCGGGGTGCACGTTACAACTGGGGCGGCTTCGATGTGCAGTCGGACAACTACGCAACACGCTTCGTGATGCCCAAGTTCAAGTACAACACGCACGACTATCCTGGTCCGGTTGGTCTTGAGCCATACCAATCGTATGACGGGACCCGGTTCAGCTCGTATACCTCGGTAGCCTATCCCATTGTCAGGGCCGGATGGTATGTCACACCCAAGGTCGGCGTGCACATGAGCCAGTACAACATGGACTGGCATGGTTTTTCGCAGCCTTTCGTTGCCGCAACCGGGCCGCAATCGAAGACACAGTCGCGCGTGCTGCCGATTATGTCCCTGGATACCGGCATGACTTTTGAGCGCGACGCCAGCCTGTTCGGCAACGACAGCATCCAGACGCTGGAGCCACGTCTTTATTATTTGCGTGTTCCCTATCGCGATCAGTCCGAGCTGCCGATATTCGACACGTATTATGCAGACTTCAACTTTGCGCAAGCTTTCGACGAGAACGTCTTCAGCGGCGGATGGGACCGCATTGCCGATGCGGATCAGCTTACTGTGGGCCTGACCACCCGCTGGCTGGACGCCGGTTCGGGGTTCGAGCGTCTGTCGCTGTCAGCCGCCCAGCGCATTTATTTTCGAGACCAACTCGTCACCTTGTATCCCGGCGACAAAGGGCGTACCGACACGAAGTCTGACTACCTGGTCGGCGCCGCGGCGGCCCTTACCGATACCTTGAGCGTACGATTTGGCGCGCAGTTCAATCCCGAGTCCAGGGACAGAAACCGCATGACGGCCGGATTCCGATGGGTGCCCAAGCGGCTGGCCACGATATCGGCGTCATATCGCTACAAGCGCGACCCGGTTCAAATCACCGACCCCTTCGTCGTATATGGCCCCGGCTATATCGACAACAGCCAAGAGCAAGTCTCTGTAGCCAGTCAATGGCCGTTGACGAATAAAATATATGCGCTGGGGCGCTACGATTACTCCCTGCAGGAAAAACGCGGAACGCAGTCCATTTTGGGGCTGGAGTACCGTGGCGACTGCTGCTGGACGGCTCGGGTAGTCATGCAGCGCTACGCGGTTTCTCGCGAAAAGGCCAACACTGCCATGTTCTTCCAGTTAGAGCTTTCCGGCCTCGGTTCGCTGGGCACCGACCCCATGCGCTTGTTGCGTGAGCGGATTTCCGGTTACGAAACCATCACTCCACCAGTACCCGAAAAAACCACCTTCGAGAGGTATGAATAATGCGTAGTCTGCATGCTAAGCGCTGGCTTGTGCTCGCTCTGATGGGCGTCGCCGGCATCTTGTCAGTCGGCGCAGCACTGGCCGCGACGCCGGCCACCCCGGCCCCGGCGCCTGCGTCGCAGCAATTTGTCGACGGCATCGCCGCTGTCGTCAACAAGCAGGTCATTACCCTGCAGCAGGTCAATACTCAGGCGCAAGAAGCGCAGGAGCAGTTGCGCCGCCAGAACATACCACTGCCCGACTACAGTGTGCTGCAAAAGCAGGTGCTGCAACGGATGATCACCGAAGAGCTTCAGCGCCAGGAGGCCGAGCGACTGGGCATCAGGGTGTCGGACGCCCAACTGCAGCAGGCGGTGTTGACCATTGCCCAGCGCAATCGCCTCAATGTCGATCAATTGCGCCAGGAAATCGAAAAGTCCGGCGTCAACTGGGATACCTATCTGAGCAATGTGCGTCAGGAAGTGCGCATGGATATGTTGCGCCAGCGCACTGTGGACAGCACCATCAATATTTCCGATGCCGAGATCGATTCATTCCTGAAAAGCCAGGGCCGGCAGATGAATGCGGCGCCGGCTGTCGCACCCCCGGCAGCTCCTGTGCCGGCGCAGCAGAGTGGTCCGCAGGTACTTGGGCTGGCCCAGATACTCGTTACGGTACCCGAAGGCTCGACTGCTGCTACGGTGCAGGAACTGCGTCAAAAGGCCGAGGGCCTGCTGGCGCGCGTACGGGGCGGGGCTGACTTCGCCGGCGTTGCGGCTTCCTCGTCCGACGGGCCCCGCGCTCTTGAGGGCGGCGAACTCGGCGTACGTCCGGTCGAAGGCTGGCCCGACTTGTTCGTCAATGCCACGCGCGATCTGCAGGCAGGCGAGATCAGCGATATTGTCCAAAGCGGCAACGGTTTTCATATCCTGAAGGTGCTCACCCGTGGTCAGCCGGCGCAAGGCCAGCCTGCAGCCAACCGGCCGCTGGACATCCGCCAGCAAGCTCCTGCGCAAGCACAAGGCCCCATGATGGTGACCCAGACCCATGCACGGCACATACTCGTCAAGACCACGCAAGTGATGTCCGACGACAAAGCGCGGACCCGTCTCGAGCAGTTGCGCCAGCGACTGGTCAACGGCGAAAGCTTCGAGGACTTGGCCAAGCGATATTCCGAAGACGTCTCGGCGCCACAGGGCGGAGACCTGGGCTGGCTGACGCCCGGAGAGACCGTACCGGCCTTCGAGCAAGCCATGAACGCCCTGCAGCCCAGCCAGATCAGCGAGCCGATCAAGTCGCAGTTTGGATGGCATCTGATCCAGGTGCTCGAGCGCCGTACCAAGAACATGGAAGAAGAGTTCAAGCGCATGCAGGCGCGCCAAATGCTGTTCGAGCGACGCGTCGAGCCGGCCTATGAAGACTGGCTGAGCCAGTTGCGCGGCGGGGCCTATATCGACAATCGCCTGGATCCGCAATCGAACCGTAATCAACGCTGATATGGCCCATCAGGCCCGTAAACGCTTTGGACAGCACTTCCTGGTCGATGAAGGAGTCATCGAGGCCATTGTGCGCGGTATCGCGCCACGGCCTGATGACGCCATGATCGAGATCGGTCCGGGTCTGTCGGCATTGACGGCACCGTTGATGCGGGCGCTCGATCATCTGACTGTGGTCGAGATCGACCGCGACCTGGCCGCCGGCCTGCGCCGGCGTTACCCGGAAGACCGACTGACCGTATTGCAGGCAGACGCCCTGACGGTGGACTTTGCCGCCCTGGGCCAGAACCTGCGCATCGTCGGCAATCTGCCCTACAACATATCCAGCCCGCTATTGTTTCACCTGATCGGCTGTGCCGAACAGGTGCAGGACCAGCACTTCATGCTGCAGCGCGAAGTCATAGACCGCATGGTGGCGGCGCCGTCGTCGGGCGATTACGGCCGCTTGTCCGTCATGCTGCAGTCGCGGTACCGGATGGACAAGCTGTTCGATGTATCACCCGAGGCCTTCGACCCGCCGCCGCGTGTGGTCTCGGCCGTAGTGCGTATGGTGCCCTTGCCTGATAGTCGCTTGAAGCCGAAAAGCCACAAGGCCTTCGAGCAGCTGGTCGCGCGCGCGTTTGCGCAGCGGCGCAAGATGTTGCGCCGGGGTCTTGCCGACTGGTCGGCATTGATTGATTGGGATGGTCTGGGCATTGCGCCCACAGCCCGGGCGGAAGCCTTAAGCGTGGCGCAGTTCATCGCCTTGAGCGACCACCTGCTGGCTGCAGGCGTGCTGTCGGCATAGCTGGACCGTACTACCCGAAGAACCAGTAGCACACGCCGATGGCGGCAATGACGCCGGCCAGGTCGGCAAGCAGCGCGCAGCCCACCGCGTGGCGGGCCCGCTGGATGCCCACAGCCCCGAAGTACACCGCCAACACATAGAAGGTGGTTTCTGTGCTGCCTTGTACCGTCGCCGCTGCCAGCGCAGGAAAGCTGTCGACACCGAAATGCTGCATGGTTTCGATCAGCATGGCGCGGGCGGCACTGCCAGAAAACGGCTTGACCAGCGCGGTGGGTAGCGCGTCGACAAAGCGGGTATCCATGCCTACGCCACTTATGGCCCAGCGCAGTCCCTCCAGGGCCACATCCAGAGCACCCGAGGCGCGCAATACGCCGATGGCACAGAGCATGGCGACCAGATAGGGCAAGAGGTTCTTCGAAATGTCGAAGCCCTCGCGCGCGCCCTCGATAAAGCACTCGTAAACGGGCAGCTTCTTGTACACCCCTACGGCAAGAAAGCACATGATGATGCCAAAGAGTGTCAGGTTGCCCATCACGGAAGAGGTGGCGGCCAGGGTCGCGCTGCTCATCGTGGCCAGCAAGCCCATGAAGCTGCCCAGGATCAGGACGAGGCCGCCCAGCCAGGCCAGGACGACCGGATCGTGCAGCTTGATTCTTTGCATGAAGGCCACCGCCAGCAGGCCGACGAAAGACGAGGCGCTGGTTGCCAGCAGGATAGGCAGAAAGATAAGGGCCGGATCGGCGGCGCCTTGCTGGGCGCGGTACATGAATATCGTGACAGGCAGCAGTGTCAGTGAGGACGCGTTCAGGACAAGAAAGAGGATCTGGGCGTTGCTCGCGGATTTGGGATCAGGGTTCAGGGTTTGCAACTCGCGCATGGCGCGCAGGCCTATTGGGGTGGCGGCGTTATCCAGGCCCAGTCCGTTGGCCGCGAAGTTCAGTGTGATCAGGCCCAGGGCAGGGTGGCCTGGCGGTACTTCGGGCATCAGCCTGCAAAGCAGCGGCGTCAGCAGGCGGCTGAGGCGATCGATCAGTCCGGCAGTCTCGGCAATGCGCAAAAATCCCAGCCACAGCGTCAAGGTGCCGAACAGCAATATCATCAGTTGGACCGACAGTTCCGCCATGTCGAACAAGCTGAGGACGATGCGCGCAAAGACCTCTGCGTCCTGCAGTACCACCCACTGGTACAGGCCGGAAACTGCGGCCACGGCAAAGAAAGCAAACCAAAGTGTATTGAGCATGGAGCGTCGCGAAAGGCGTTGATCGTCAGTGCATGATTGTCGCAGAGTATGCCTGTCAGGAGTGGCCGGACCGTCTTGTGCTATTCAGGCGTTGCACTTTCAGGGGATAATCAGTACTAAGCAACAATGCACAGTAAGGGAGCATCATGAACTGGAGAGCCTGGCGTCGTCAGTGGCTGACAGAGCCTTTATACCGGATGGCGCTGGACGCCATGCCGCGGCTATCGTCCACCGAGCAAGAGGCCATCGAGGCCGGTGACGTTTGGTGGGATGCCCAACTGTTCTCCGGCAAGCCCGATTGGAACGTCTTGCTGGACACGCCGCCCGTGGCCTTGACCAATGCCGAGCAGGCTTTCCTGGATGGCCCGGTGGCGCAACTGTGTCGCATGCTGAACGATTGGCAAATATCGTGGCAGGACGGCGATCTATCACCCGAGGTATGGGCATTCCTGAAGCAGGAAGGTTTCTTTGGCATGATCATCCCGACCGAGTACGGCGGGCTGGGGTTCTCCGCCTATGCCCATTCTGAAGTCGTACGCCAGATTTCGGTGCGTTCTGCGACGGCCGCCGTCACCGTCATGGTGCCCAACTCGTTGGGCCCCGGCGAGCTTCTGATGCAGTTTGGTACGCAGGCGCAGCGCGATTACTGGTTGCCTCGACTGGCCCGAGGGCAAGAAGTGCCCTGCTTTGGGCTTACCAGCCCCGAAGCGGGTTCTGATGCGGCGTCCATGGTAGACACCGGTGTGGTCTGCCATCGCGAGATCGATGGGGTAGTCACCCTGGGCATACTGCTTAATTGGCGCAAGCGCTACATCACGCTTAGTCCGGTCGCGACCGTGCTGGGCCTGGCGTTCAAACTATACGACCCGGACGGCCTGATAGGCACAGAGCCCGAACCCGGCATCTCGGTGGCCCTGGTGCCAACGAATTTACCTGGCGTGCAGACGGGTCGTCGGCACCTGCCATCCATGCAGGCATTCCAGAACGGCCCCACAGAGGGTAAAGACGTATTCGTACCGCTGGATGCGCTCATCGGCGGCGTCGAGCAGGCAGGCAAAGGCTGGCAGATGCTCATGAGCGCGCTTGCGGCCGGGCGCGGAATATCCCTGCCTTCGCTTTCCGCCGCCGCGTGCACCTTTACCGCGCATACTTCCGGCGCTTATGCGCGTGTGCGTACCCAGTTTGGCATTCCTATCGGCAAGTTCGAGGGAGTGCAGGAAAAACTGGGCCGACTGGCAGCCAATGCCTATGTGGTCGAGGCGGCACGACGCTATACCTGCGCGGGCCTGGCGCTGGGCTACAAACCCGCTGTGGTGTCGGCCATCATGAAGCTGCACGCCACCGAGCGCATGAGGCAGTCAGTCAATGATGCCATGGACATCCATGCCGGCAAGGCCGTCATCGACGGACCCTCCAACTACCTGGGCAATCTGTATCGCGCAATCCCGGTCGCCATTACCGTGGAAGGCGCCAATATCCTGACGCGCAACCTGATTGTGTTCGGCCAGGGGGCGATCCGCGCCCATCCTTATCTCATGCAGGAAGTCCTCGCGCTGGCGAATCCCGACCAGACAGCAGGCGAAGATGCCTTCGATGCGGTCATCTGGCGGCATCTGGCCCACAGCACCCGGAATATGCTGCGTGCCACGGGCCAGGCCTGGACAGCCGGGCTGTTCGCCTCCGTGCCGCGCGGGGCGGGTGCTGCCGCCAAGTACTACCGGCGGCTGTCACGTTATGCTGCCGGCTTTGCCTTGGTTTCCGAAGTTGCCCTGTTGACCCTGGGTGGATCACTGAAGCGCAAAGAGATGCTGTCGGCCCGACTGGGCGACATCCTGGCCGAATTATTCCTGGTGTCTGCAGTGCTCAAACGCTGGCATGACGAGGGACGTCATGAGTCCGACCTGCCCCTGGTGCGATGGTGTGCCCTGCAAGGCTATGCCACGATCGAAAAGCGCATGGACGAAGTCTTGCTGAATTTCCCGTCGCAGGCGCTTGCCGTGGTGCTGCGGGCGCTGCTGTTGCCCCCGGGTACGCGAGCAGGCATGCCGCCAGACAAGCTCACCGCGGCATGCGCCAACATACTGCTAGAACCCTCCGATACCCGCGATCGCCTGGTGGGCGCGGTATGGGAAGGCCATGATAGCCGCAGCGTCGAGCAACTGGAGCGCGCCTTTGGCCTGGTGGTTCATGCCCAGCCGCTGCTCGATCGTATCCGCAACGCGGGCTTGAAGGACTGGCGATTGGCGCATGCCAAGGGCGCCATCACCGACGAGCAGGCAAAGATGCTGGAAGCCGTCGAGGCTGCGGTGGCCGAAGTCATCGAGGTGGACGATTTTGCGCCGGGCGAATTTGCACGCCACCCGGCACAGGCGGACGGCCCGGTTTAGTCTTGCCGGTCCTTACGCTGTATCAGCTCGATCTTATAGCCGTCCGGGTCTTCCACGAATGCAATGACAGTCTGTCCATGCTTCATGGGGCCCGCCTCGCGCGTGACATTGCCGCCTTTTTCCTTGATGCGGGCACAGGCGTCGTAGGCGTTTTCGACTTCCAGCGCGATATGGCCATAGCCGTTGCCCAGGTCATAGGAAGAGGTGTCCCAGTTATGGGTCAGCTCGATGGCCGCGCCTTCGCTTTCGTCCTGATAGCCGACGAAAGCCAGCGTGAACTTACCGTCGGGGTAGTCTTTCCGGCGCAGCAGTTTCATGCCGAGCACGTCGGTGTAGAAGGCCAGCGAGCGATCCAGATCGCCCACGCGTAACATGGTGTGGAGTAAACGCATCTTGGTTTCCTAAAAAGCGTGGTTTCAGATCAGCGGCAGCGAGCCCGGATCGTGCTTGCGCAGCGCATCGCGCGCGCGTTCGAAGCCGGGCAAGATACGCTCGAGCTCGCGCCAGAATTCCTTGCTGTGATTCATCTGGCGCAAATGAGCGACCTCGTGCGCAACGACGTAGTCGATGATGTCATGCTCAAAGTGTATCAGCCGCCAGTTCAGCATAATGTTTCCATCCGAACTGCACGAGCCCCAACGGGTGGCGGCTGACGAGAGTCGCCAGCGCCGGATGCGCAGGTCATTCTGCTCGAGGAAGTAGTGCAGGCGCTGCTCGAACCATGCTTGTGCCTGCTGTTGCAGCCAGGTATGTACGGTGTCCCGAACCCGGTGCCGATCGGCGTCGGCCGGCAAGGCCAGGCGCAAGGCGTCGCCGTCTTGCGGCGCGTACGGCTGCCCCTCGAACACGGCTGTTTGCTGTGCGCCATCCAGCAGCAATGAGATGCGCTTTCCCAGATACGGCACGCTGCCGCCATGCTGCCATAAGGTGTCAGCCGTGGCCAGATGCGTTTGGCGCTCCTGACGTGCCCGCAGCTTGCGCAAAATCCACGCCGCTTTCTCGATGACGGCGGAGTCTATGTGGCCTAGCGTCACCCAGGTCGGGGCGGTGACTTGCAAGCCGTCGTCGTTGACCATCAGGCCTATGCTTTTCCTGCGCGAGCGCTGCAAGACGTAGCCGATGACCTGCTGCGGAGCCTGCACCTCCCGCCAGCGTGCATTGGCCGGCAAGCTCGGTGGGCGCGGCGTGGGCGTTGCTTCAGAGACGGGGTGCAATAAAGCTACGGGCGGGGGCGCCTGGCGGCTCGCCGGCGCCGGGTTGTCCGGAAACAGATCCAATTGTTCAGTCAGGTCCATAGCGTTCGGGATTCAGCACGCGCATTTCCGCTTCTATCCAGTCTCGGACGCGCGCATTGACCGCTTCGGCGCTTTCGCCATTCGGATGAATCAGGGGACCGATCGAGACGGTGATCAGGCCGGGCTTCTTGATGAAAGCTTTGCGGCGCCAGCATTCGCCGGCGTTGTGGGCCACGGGAATAATCGGCGTATCGGTGCGGGTGGCAAGCAGGGCACCCCCCATTTTGTAGCGCCCCGCCTTGCCGGGTGCGATGCGGGTGCCTTCGGGAAACAATATCGGCCAGCGACCGGCGTCGATGCGCTGCCGGCCCACCCGCACAACCTGCTCGAAGGCGTCTCGTCCTTTGGACCGGTCTATGGGTATCATGCGCAACAGTGCCAGGCCCCAGCCAAAAAAGGGCACCCAATGGAGCTCTCTTTTATAGACGAAGCATAGTTCGCGCGGCATGTAGGCCGGGAAAAACAAGGTCTCCCAGGCAGACTGGTGCTTGGACAGCAGGATGGCAGGGCCGTCCGGCAGGTTTTCTGCGCCTTTCAGCTGCCATCGGATGCCCAAAATGACTTTGGCGCCCCAGACGGCCAGCCTGGGCCAGCCCACCGTCAGCCGGTAACGCCAGCGCAGCGGCAGGGGCGACCACAACACGCAGGCGAAGGCGTAGGGAATGACCGTGATGATGAGGAAAAGCTGATAAAGCGTCGCACGCAGCACGGCCATCACGAGTCCCCGGCCAGCCATTGGTCGACGATTGCGGCCAGGTCGGCAGCCATGCGCGTGCCGGCGGGCAAATCGCCGTTGTCCCAGGTTTTTCGCCCGTTGCCCGTCATGACGAGCCAGGGGTGGCAACCGGCGTCGGCAGCGGCCTGCAGGTCGCGCAAAGAGTCGCCAACGGCGGGTACGCCTGTCAGGTCGATATCGTAGCGGCGGGCGATATCGCGGAACATGCCGGGCTTGGGCTTGCGACAATCACAGGCATCATCAGGGCCATGAGGGCAAACAAAAATGGCATCTATCATGCCGCCGGCCTGAATGACTTCGCGGCGCAGCTTTGCATGGATGGCGTTGAGCCCATCCATGTCGAACAGGCCGCGAGCGATGCCTGACTGGTTGCTGGCAATGACCACGCGCCAATTTGCCTGTGACAGTCGGGCGATGGCGTCCAGGCTGCCTGGCAGGGCCACCCATTCGTCGGGGTGCTTGACGAAGGCGGCGCTGTCCTGATTGATGACGCCGTCGCGATCCAGTATGACAAGTTTCACTGCGCCAGCCTCGATATGTCGGCAACTTGGTTCATGACCTGATGCAGGCTGTTCAGCAGCGCAAGCCGGTTGGCCCGTACTGCGGGGTCCTCTGCCATGACCATGACATCGTTGAAAAAAGCGTCGACGGCGTCTCGCGCCTGCGCCATGGTGGCCAGGCTGCCGACGAAGTCTCCGTTGGCAAACTGCTGGCGGGCCTGCGGCTCGAGCCGTCCCATGACATCGGCCAGCGCCTGTTCCGCCGGTTCGTGCAATTGTGCCAGATCGACCTGCGTCGGCACGTCATCGGCTTTCTTGAGCAGATTGCCTATGCGCTTGTTGGCCGCGGCGAGGCTGGCTGCTTCCGGCTGCTTGGCAAAGTGCTCGCACGCGCGTATGCGTTCGTGCACCTGATGCAAGGGCGGCTCAAGCGCCAGTACGGCGTCGACGACACTGCGGTCGTGGTCGTTGGCCAACTGGTTGCGATAGCGTTCGAAAATGAAGGCCTGCACCTGCGTTGCCGTGTCTGCTGCCAGCGTGCCCGGCGCATAAAGCCCCGCAGTAAAGGCCAGCAGTTCGTTCAGGCCCAGCGAAAGGCTGTTGCTGACCTTCAGATAAGCGCCTTCGCGCAACTGCTCGTAGGCGTTGATCAGCCCGAGCGCGGCGCGCCGCATGCCATAGGGGTCGCGTTCGCCGGTGGGAACCAGGCCTATGCCCCAGATGCCAACAAGGGTCTCGCAGCGCTCGGCCATGAACAGGACAGCGGAAGTCAGGGTATCGGCCTGGACGGGAGCGTCCAGCCGGATGCGGTACTGTGTTTTCAGGGCTTGGACAACGTCCGGGTGTTCGCCATCGGCGGCGGCGTAATAGGCGCCCATGACACCCTGCAGCTCTGGAAACTCGGCCACCATGTTGGTACCCAGGTCGGCCTTGGCCAGCAAGGCTGCCCGTTCGCACTTGCCTGCATCAGCGCCCAGCTGGCCTGCGATATAGGCGGCGATTTTCTGTACGCGGGCCACGCGCTCCAGCTGCGTACCGAGCTTGTTATGGTAGATGCTGGTTGCGAGAGCGGGAACGCGCTCGGCCAGCGGCAGCTTGCGATCGGTTTCAAAGAAGAACTGTGCGTCGGCCAGCCGGGGGCGGACCACCCGCTGATTGCCTTCGATGATGTTGACCGGATCGTCGACCTGCATATTGCTGACAATCAGGAAGCGATGCGTCAGCCGACCCATGCCCGGCTCGAACAGCGGAAAGTACTTCTGATTCAGGCGCATGGTAAGGATGAGGCATTCCGGCGGAACCCGCAGGAACGCTTGCTCAAATTCGCCAAGATAGACGCAGGGGAACTCGACCAGGGCAGTGACCTCGTCCAGCAATGCGTGCACTTCGGGATCATCGCCTATCGTTGCATCCAGCGCGGCTGCCTGGGCATGCAGCGCTTGCTCGATCAACTGTCGCCGGGCACTGAACGAAGCCACGACCTTGCCTTCGTCTTGCAGTTGCTGTGCGTACGTATCGGGCGAAGTAATGACTAGCGGGTGGGCGCACATGAAGCGATGTCCCAGGGTCGTGCGTCCGGCCGGCAAACCGAGCGCCTGCACGTCGATGATGTCTGAGCCCCAAAGCGCCATCAGTTGGTGGGCGGGGCGCACGAACTTCACACTCGTCCGGCCATCGGCCAATTGGTATTTCATGACCTTCGGAATGGGCAGGTGGCCAATGGCGTAGTCCAGCGCCTCTTGCAAGCCCTGGGTCAGCGTGCTGCCGCTGGTCAAGCCGCGGGCGTAGAGGTAGTCTTGCTTGCCGTCTGACTCATGGACGAGATCGTCTGCAGTCAGGTGGCCCAGACCTTTGGCTGTCAACTTCTTGGACAGCGCCGGGCTGATCTGGCCATCTTCGGTCAAGCCGATCTTGGCAGGCATCAGTTTTTCGGTATAAGCCTGCTCTGGCGCCAGCCCCAGTACCGCATCAAGATGCACGGCCAGCCGCCGGGGTGTGGCGAAATCGCGCACGGCGCAGTCAGTGGCCAGCAGGTGGTGGGCAGCCAGCGTTTTGCGTATGCCCTCGGCAAAAGCCAGGCCGAGTTTTTGCAGGGCTTTGGGAGGAAGCTCTTCGGTAAGCAGTTCTATAAGCAGCGGTTGCGGGGTCTGGTCCATCATAGGACTGCCTCCGCGTCGCCGGTTTGCACGAGCATGGGGAATCCTAGTTTCTCGCGGGAATCGTAATAGGCTTGCGCGACGGCGCGCGACAGATTGCGTATGCGGCCGATGTAGGCCGCTCTTTCCGTTACGCTGATGGCGTTTCTGGCGTCCAGCATATTGAAGGTATGGGCCGCCTTTAGCGTAGCTTCGTAGGCGGGCAGAGCCAGCGGCACATCGATCAGGCGCTTGGCCTCGCCTTCGTAGTCGTTAAAGTGGGCAAACAACATCTTGGTGTCGGCATGCTCGAAGTTATAGGTGGACTGCTCTACTTCATTCTGGTGGAAGACGTCGCGGTAGAGTATTTTTTGGCCATTGTCCGATTGGGTCCAGACCAGGTCGTAAACGCTTTGCACGTCTTGCAGGTACATGGCCAAGCGCTCCAGGCCATAGGTGATCTCTCCCATGGTGGGCGTGCAGTCCAGGCCGCCTACTTGTTGGAAGTAAGTGAACTGCGTGACTTCCATGCCATTGAGCCAAACTTCCCAGCCCAGTCCCCAGGCGCCTAGGGTCGGGTTTTCCCAGTCGTCCTCGACAAAGCGAATGTCATGCACCAGGGGGTCGATGCCCAAGGCCTTGAGGGACCCTATATACAAGTCGATGATGTCGGGCG
Source organism: Pollutimonas thiosulfatoxidans (assembly GCF_004022565.1). NCBI lineage: Bacteria > Pseudomonadati > Pseudomonadota > Betaproteobacteria > Burkholderiales > Alcaligenaceae > Pollutimonas > Pollutimonas thiosulfatoxidans. The sequence goes on along the minus strand of NZ_CP022987.1, from coordinate 1,984,347 downwards.
GCGCGGGTTTCAGGACGACCTGGTACTGATAGTAGTGCTGCAGCCGGTTGGGGTTGTTGCCGTAGCGACCGTCCTTGGGACGGCGCGAAGGCTGTACATAGGCGGCTCGCCATGGCTCGGGTCCGATGGCGCGCAGGAAGGTGGCGGTGTGCGAGGTGCCCGCGCCGACCTCCATGTCGTAGGGCTGGAGCAGCGCGCAGCCTTGTCGGTCCCAATACTGTTGTAGGGTTAAAATTATTTGCTGAAATGTGAGCATGTACGATGGCCAGTAAAGCGAAAAGCCGCAAAGTCCTGGATTTTAACCGGTTCGCGCCAGCACTAGGGCAGCCTGGCGTGACCGCCTGAACGATCATGCTTCATTTGGTCGTATGATGATAGGTTCTCGACCTCAAAAACGCGCGGCCCTGGCGCCGCCTTTTCTTTAGGAAGGCTTGGATGTCTGATCTCGTAAAAGTCGAGGTAATCGACCGCACGCAAATCATTACCGTGAATCGTCCGCAGGCTCGCAATGCGATCAATTATGAAACCGCCCACGAGCTGGCTGCGGCCTTTGATCGACTGGATGCCAATGACGACGTAGTCGTAGGCATACTGACTGGCGCCGGCAATACGTTCTCGTCAGGTATGGACCTGAAGGCTTTCGCGCTTAACGGGCAGCGTCCGTTAGTGGAGGGCCGAGGCTTTGCCGGGCTTTGTGAGCGTGCGCCTCGTAAACCCATGATAGCCGCCGTGGAAGGCTATGCCCTGGCCGGCGGCTTCGAGATGGCTCTGGCCTGCGACCTGATCGTGGCCGCCGACAACGCCAACTTTGGCCTGCCCGAGGTCAAGCGCGGCATCGTGGCCGGCTCGGGCGGCATGTTGCGCCTGCCCAGCAGGATGCCCTATCACCTGGCCATGGAAGTCGTGCTTACCGGCGAGATGCTGCCGGCGGCACGCGCCCATGCACACGGCTTGGTCAACCGCCTGGTAGAGCCCGGCAAGGCGCTCGACGTTGCGCTGGAACTGGCGCGCATCATTGCGGCCAACGGGCCCTTGGCTGTACAAACAGCCAAGAAGGTCGTGACCGAATCGCGCGACTGGCGTCAGGCCGATATGTTCGACCTCCAACGTCCCCGCGTTGCGCACATCTTCACGTCAGCCGACGCCAAGGAAGGCGCCACTGCCTTTGCAGAGAAGCGCGCTCCAGTGTGGCGCGGCAAGTAAGCACGCCATCAGCCTTTTTTTGATAGCCCAAGCACATGACAACCATAATCAAAGAAGACGACCTCATTCAGTCGATAGCCGACGCGGTCCAGTTCATCAGTTTTTATCATCCGGCCGATTACATACGCCATCTGGCGCGTGCGTACGAGCGAGAGGAAAGCCCTGCCGCCAAGGACGCCATTGCACAGATCCTGACCAACTCCCGGATGTGCGCCGAAGGCCACCGCCCCATTTGCCAGGACACCGGCGTCGTCAACGTCTTCCTGAAGGTCGGCATGGACGTGCGTTTCGATACGCGGCGCAGCATGCAGGAAGTCTGCGACGAAGGCGTGCGCAGGGGCTACCTTGATCCGGACAACCCCTTGCGGGCCTCCATCCTTGCCGATCCTCTCTTCACGCGGAAAAACACGCGCGACAACACACCCTGTATTGTCAGTGTGGAGCTGGTTGCGGGCGACAAGGTCGATGTTCAGGTGGCGGCCAAAGGCGGCGGCTCCGAAAACAAGGCCAAGTTCGCGATGCTCAATCCGAGCGATTCGCTGGTCGATTGGGTGCTCAAGACGGTGCCCCTGATGGGTGCGGGCTGGTGCCCGCCCGGCATGCTGGGCATAGGCGTGGGTGGCACGGCCGAAAAAGCCATGCTGATGGCCAAGCAGTCGCTGATGGAAGACATCGATATGTACGAACTGTTGCAGCGCGGGCCACAAAACAAACTCGAAGAATTGCGTATCGACCTTTACCACAAGGTCAATGCCTTGGGCATAGGCGCGCAGGGCCTGGGCGGCTTGACCACGGTGCTGGACGTCAAGATCCATACCTTCCCGACGCATGCGGCATCCAAGCCGGTAGCGATGATCCCCAACTGCGCCGCCACACGCCACGTGCATTTCGAACTGGACGGCAGCGGACCGGTGCAACTTACGCCGCCTTCGCTGGCGGACTGGCCCGATGTGCATTGGGCGCCCGACTACAACAAGTCGCAGCAGGTCGACCTGAACACGCTGACCAAAGAGCAGGTGGCAAGCTGGAAGCCTGGCCAAACACTATTGCTGTCGGGCAAGATGCTTACGGGTCGCGACGCGGCGCATAAGCGCATTCAGGAAATGCTCGAGCGTGGCGAAACGCTGCCCGTCGACTTCACCAACCGCGTCATCTACTACGTGGGCCCAGTCGACCCCGTCCGCGATGAAGTCGTCGGCCCGGCCGGCCCCACGACCGCCACTCGCATGGACCAGTTCACCGACATGATGTTGGCCCGGACCGGCCTCATCTCCATGATAGGCAAAGCCGAGCGTGGCCCCGTGGCGATCGAATCCATCCGCCGACACCAGTCGGCTTACCTGATGGCCGTGGGCGGCTCTGCTTATTTGGTTTCCAAGGCCATACGCAACGCGCGCGTTGTGGGTTTCGAAGACCTGGGCATGGAGGCAATTTACGAGTTCGATGTCAAGGACATGCCGGTAACCGTGGCGGTCGATTCCAGCGGCGTATCGGTACACCAGACCGGACCCGCGCAGTGGCAAGCACGCATTGCCGATATACCGTTGGTTCCCGTGTAAGTACTGTCCGCAAGCCCGGTTTGGCGTCGCCAAACTTGCCCTTATCAAAATACGAATTCATTTATTTCGCATTAACAGGCAAGCTATATGCTGATTTACCTTAGCGGACCCGGGAAAGAGGACATGAGTATTACAGACCTAGAGTCATGGATAGGGCGCAAAGAGCATTGCGACGACAACATCGACGAGGGGCATATACAAAAGATGGCGCTTAGTCTGGACACTCCCGCTCCTGTGGCGGGAGACGCGCTGCCGGCGTTGTGGCAGTGGGGCTTGTTCATTAATGCGCTACCTTATCGAGAACTGGGCGATGACGGACATCCCAGGCGTGGCGGCGGCTTCCTGCCGCCAGCGGACGACCGCAATCGCATGTGGGCCGGCGGCCGCGTAGAGTTCCTGCGACCGATGCGCGTCGGCGTGAAGGGCCACCGCGAGTCCACCATCGCATCGATCACCGAGAAAGACGGGCGCACCGGCAAGCTGTTGTTTGTTACCGTCAAGCACGAATACTCCCAGAACGACACCGTTTGCGTGTCTGAAGAGCAGGACATCGTCTACCGCGAACCCAGCCCGCCCAAGCTGGAAGGTAGCCTGATAGCGCCGCATGCACAATGGTCCGAAGTAGTGGTGCCTGATCCGGTCATGCTGTTTCGCTATTCCGCCGTGACCTTCAATGGGCACCGTATCCATTACGACCAGTCTTATGCGACCCAGTCCGAAGGCTATCCCGGGCTCGTCGTCCATGGACCCATGATAGCCACGCTGATGTGCCGCGCCTTTACCAATGCGCATCCCGACAAGATCATCACTTTCCTGTCGTATCGGGGCTTGCGTCCGCTGATTTCCCCGCGACCGTTTCATGTGGCTGGCGCGCTCAGCGGCAAAGGCAGCGCTCAACTATGGGCTGAACAGGGCGGCACACTGGCCCATCAGGCCGATATCAGGTTCAAGTCATGACCATCACATCTTCTCCATCTCAGTCCGGCGATGCAGCCACTCGTGCTGGCGCACCGCGTCCGCTGGACGGTATTACTGTCGTTAGCCTGGAACACGCCATCGCCGCGCCTTTCTGCACCCGCCAGTTGGCAGACATGGGTGCTCGCGTCATCAAGGTCGAACGCCCCGGCGTAGGGGACTTTGCTCGCGGCTACGACGAGCGCGTCAAGGGGCTGGCCTCGCACTTCGTCTGGACCAACCGCTCCAAGGAAAGCCTCACGCTGGATCTGAAGCACCCCGATGCTGCAGTCATTCTGGGCCAGTTGCTGGGTCAGGCCGACGTGCTGGTCCAGAATCTCGCCCCGGGGGCTGCAGCGCGCCTGGGCCTGTCTTACGATGCCCTGCGTGAAGCCCATCCACGCCTTATTGTTTGCGATATTTCCGGTTATGGCGAAGGCGGACCTTATCAAGATAAGAAAGCCTACGACTTGCTCATACAGAGCGAGAGCGGTTTCCTGTCGGTAACGGGCAATCCCGACAGTCCGGCCAAGGCGGGCTGTTCCATTTCGGACATTGCGGCCGGCATGTATGCCTATAGCAGCATTCTTTCCGCCCTGATGCTGCGCGAACGTACCGGCGTGGGCAGCAGGTTGGATGTATCGATGCTGGAAAGCATGGTCGAGTGGATGGGTTTTCCCTTGTATTACGCCTTCGATGGCGCGGCGCCGCCACCGCGCGCCGGCGCTTCGCACGCCACGATTTATCCCTACGGACCTTTCCCGGTCGGCGACGGCAGCGAGGTCATGCTGGGTCTGCAAAACGAACGCGAATGGGCAGCCTTTTGCCGCACTGTCCTGCAGCAGCCCGAGCTCGCCGAAGATGGCCGCTTTGCATCCAACACACTGCGGGTGAAAAACAAGGAGGCATTGCGGGTGCTGATTGTCACGACATTTGCCAGCCTGTCGCGCTCGCAGGTCATCGACCGCCTCGAAGCCGCCAGCATCGCCAATGCGGGGGTCAACACCATGCACGACGTCTGGAATCACCCCCAGCTTGCGCAGCGTGATCGATGGCGGCAGGTGGACAGCGCCGCCGGACCTATCCCGGCGCTTATTCCTCCGGCTACCAGCTCGGCATTCGAGGCACGCATGGACGCCATCCCGGCGCTGGGCGAGAACTCCCGACATATTCTTGCCGAATTAGGCTATACCGACGCGCAAATAAGTATTTTCAGCGACGAGGGCGTTATCTAATGCAGCCCACACTGCGCAGCGCACTGTTTGTACCGGCCACACGCCCCGAACGCTATGCCAAGGCATTGGCTGCCGGCGCCGACATCGTCATCATCGATCTGGAAGACGCCGTTGCACCGTCCTTGAAGGCCGAGGCGCGGCGGCACATCGATGACTTCGCGGCGCAATTCCCGCAGGCGAGATTCCTGGTGCGTGTCAATGACGCCACCACTTCATGGTTTGACGACGATCTGGCGCTATGTGCGCAGCATACGGGCATCGTGGGCCTGATGCTGCCCAAGGCCGAGTCGGCCGAACAGATCAAACGTGCTGCCAGCATCGGCAAGCCCGTGGTCCCCATTATTGAAAGCGCCCGGGGCGTACTCGATCTGTCTTCCATCGCTGCGGCGCAGGGCGTCGATCGCCTGTCCTTCGGCGCGCTGGATCTCATGCTGCAGTTGGGAACCCGGCCCGACACCACCGGTGCCAGCCTGATGCTGGACCACATACGCTGCCAGATATTGCTGCACAGCGCCGCCCATGGGCTGGCTGCGGCACTCGACGGCGTGTACCCAGACTTCTCCGATGCCCAGGGCCTGACCGCGATCGCGACGCAAGTACGCGATATGGGCTTTGGCGGCATGCTGTGCATACATCCGGCGCAGTTGGCCGCTGTGCATGCCGTGTTCGCTCCCACACCCGCCGAATTGGACTGGGCGGAGCGGGTTGTGGCGCATGCCGATGAAAGCGGCACTGCGGCTTTTCAAGTGGATGGCAAGATGGTCGATGCGCCGGTCATCGCACGGGCGCGTCGGCTGCTCAGCGCTCAGTAATCGTCCAAGGGCGATACTTGCTGGTCCTGGCAGGCGGATAGCAGCACGGAAAGTTCTCCCTGCGCCAGTCGCAAGTCAGGCGCCAGATCGGCCAACGGCCTGAGCACAAAGGCACGTAAATGCATGCGGGGATGCGGCACGGTCAGTTCGCTGTCATCAATCGCCTGCTCGCCGAACAACAGCAGATCCAGGTCCAGCGTACGCGGTGCATGGCGATAAGGCCGCAAACGGCCGTGCCGGTCTTCGATGCCTTGCAGCATGCGCAGCAAGGCATGAGCGTTCAATGAGGTGGTGATGGCGGCGACGGCATTGACGTAGTCCGGTCCGCCGGCATCCACAGGCGAGCTGCGATACAAACGCGACAGGCGAAGCTTGTGCACGCCAGCGGTTGCGGCCAGTTCTGCAGCGGCTTGTTGCAGGCTTTCCCGGGCATTGCCCAGGTTGGCCCCCAAGCCAACATAAGCCTGAATCACGCCGGTCGGACGGCCGCCTTGTTGGCGGGACGCTTGCGCGGGCGGCGGCGCTTGCCTGTCGTAGACCGGCCCCGGTTCTCAGACTGATAGGCTTCGATCATCTCGGCGCGGTCCGCGTCGGCCGCATCGGCAAGATCCATCCACCACTGGGCCTGGACGCTATCCACTTCGCGAGCCTCGGCCCGTAATTGCAGAAAGTCCACTGCGGCGCGGAACCGTGGCTGTTCCAGCATGCGCCAGATGGATTTCGCGTTGGCATGTTCAAAGCGCGCCTGCATGAACCAGATTTCGCGCATATCGGCCTGGAAGCGGCGTTGTATGGCGAGCTTGCGGGTTTGCTCTTCCACCACCGAGTCGGCGGCGCTCATCAGGGCCTGTGCGGTGTGCTCGCCCGCCGCGCGGTTCTCTTGCCAGCGCTTGTTTACCAGCTTCCAGAGCAGGGCGGCAAAAAGAAAGCTGGGGCTGACGGTCTTGCCGGCGCGCACACGCGCGTCGGTTCGAGCAAGGGCGAGCTCGACGAACTCTTCGCCGCCTTCTTCTGCGAAGATCAGGTCGATCAGTGGCAGCATGCCGTGGTGCAGGCCCACGGACTGCATTTGACGCAGGCAGTCCATGGCGTGGCCGCAGGTAAGCAGCTTGAGCATTTCGTCGAACAGACGCGAGGCGGGTACGTTTTCGATCAGTGACGACATGCGTGCGATGGGCTCGCGTGTGGCCGGGTCGATGGTGCCGTCCAGCTTCGCGGCAAAGCGCAGCGCTCGCAACATGCGCACCGGATCTTCCCGGTACCGTTTTTCGGGGTCGCCTATCATGCGCACCACGCGCTTCTTCAGGTCTGCCACCCCCCGGTGGTAGTCGATGACTTCCTCGTTGATGGGGTCGTAATACAAGGCGTTGAGGGCGAAGTCGCGACGCGCGGCATCTTCTTCCTGCGTGCCGAAGAGGTTGTCGCGCAGGATGCGGCCGTGCTCGTCGGTATCTTCGTCGGCGCTTGCGTTGGCGCGAAAGGTAGAGGTTTCTATTATCTCTTGGCCGAACACCACATGGACCAACTGGAACCGCTTGCCGATGATGCGGGCGCGGCGAAACAGGGGCTTGACCTGGTTGGGCGTGGCATTGGTTGCCACATCGAAGTCCTTCGGGACCAGGCCGACAATCAGGTCGCGTACGGCACCGCCCACGATGTAGGCGTCAAAGCCTTCGTGGCGCAGCACTTCGCACACTTTGATCGCATGCCGCGACACATTGCGACGGTCAATACCGTGCTTGTCGCGGGATAAACGTTCTGGCCCCCGCTGGGGCGCCGAGAATAAACGACTGACAAAGTTTTTTATTGTGTCTTTAAGCATGGGGTATTTTATGACTTTGCATCGTGCATGTCCTTGAACAAGTCAAGAATCTTCCATCCACGCTCTTGCGCGATACTGCGCAGCACCGGGCTGGGGTTGGTCGCAATGGGGTGGCTGACCACTTCCAGCAGTGGCAGGTCGTTGGGCGAATCGCTGTAAAAGTAGGTGGTCTCGAAGTCCGAGAACTGACGGCCCATGGTTTCCAGCCAGTCATTGACACGTGTGATCTTGCCTGCCTGGAAGCTGGGAACCCCCTGTATGCGTCCTGTATAGCGGCCCTTGTCCATTTCGGCAATGGTGGCAATCAAATGCGGTATGCCGAAAGCGCGGGCGATCGGTGCCGCCACAAAGTCGTTGGTGGCCGTCACGATGGCGCACAGGTCACCGCGTTCCATGTGCTCCTGCACCAGGTTCTCGGCTATGGGCTGGATGGCAGGGCGCACGACTTCGGCCATGTAGGCTTCGTGCCACTGCGCCAACTCTACGGCTTCGGCGCGGCTTAGCAGGCCCAGCATGAATTCTGCGGACTGCTCGGCGGTCAACTGGCCAGCGTTGTAGCGTTCCATCAGTTCGTTGTTGCGGCGCTGCGCTTCGGCGGGATCTCCGGCCCTGCCGGTGCGGGCCAGGAAGTCCGCCCATTGGTAGTCGCTGTCCAGCGGCAATAGTGTGTGATCGAGGTCGAACAGGGCCAATCGGGTAGGCTTCATAAGGTATCGGATTCGTTATCAGGCCGGCCACTGGCCAGCAATTCTTTTAATAAGGGAAGGGTAATGGCGCGGTGCTTCTCTAGTGAATAGCGATCCAGCGCGTCCACCAGTGCGCTCAGGTGGCTCATGTCGCGTGCATAGTGCGTCAATACCCAGTTAATGACCTCAGGCGACAGTTGCAGGCCCCGGTCAGACGCTTGCCGGCGCAAGGCCTGCGCGCGGTCCGCATCAGAAAGCATCTGTAGCCGGAACACGAGGTCCCAGCCCAGGCGAGTGCGCAGGTCTTCACGCAGGGGCATGGCCATGGGTGCGCGGTCGCCGGCGACGATCAGTGCGAAAGCAGCCGGTGCGCTGGCCAGCTCGCGCCAGCGATTGTACAGGCTGAACAGCGCCGCCTGCCCGTCAGGGCTCAGGCGTTGCACGTCGTCGATGGCAATAAGCCGATAAGGCTGGCTGTCGGCGGCCGCTATCGACTTCAGCTCGGAAGGCAGGCCATCAGGCCCAAAATAGTAGGCGTCCGGTAGGCCGGCCAGGGCTTTCAGCAGGTGGGAGCGCCCCGCGCCGTCGGGGCCCCATAGGTAGATTGCCCTGCCAGGCTCGCAGTGGCGCAGCGCGTCGACGGCTGCCGCATTATCGCCCGACACGAAGTTGTCCAGTGTCGGAGGCGGGTAGGGCAGGACGTCGAGAATCAATTGTTGAGTCATGGTGTTTGCGGCATCAGGGCGCAAGAGCGGCGTTCATCGTAAAATCGACCCTGCTTGTTCATCCAACCCGCAATTCTTGCACATCCCACGGCATTTCTCATGACAAACAAACATTCCGCTACTCTCACCTACCGCGACGCAGGGGTCGACATCGATGCCGGCGAAGCGTTGGTCGACCGCATCAAGCCCCTTGCAGCCAAGACGATGCGGCCTGGCGTGATGGCCGGCATAGGTGGTTTCGGTGCGCTGTTCCAGGTGCCTGCTCATTTGAAGGAACCCGTTCTTGTTTCGGGAACGGACGGCGTGGGTACCAAATTGCGCCTGGCTTTCGATTGGAAACGCCACGACACGGTGGGCATCGATCTGGTCGCCATGAGCGTCAACGATATTCTGGTGCAAGGTGCAGAGCCCTTGTTCTTCCTTGATTATTTCGCTTGCGGCAAGCTGTCGGTCGATACGGCGGCCAGCGTTGTGGGCGGCATAGCCAAGGGGTGCGAGCTCGCAGGCTGCGCCCTGATCGGCGGCGAAACTGCCGAGATGCCGGGCATGTATCCCGACGGCGAGTACGACCTTGCCGGCTTCGCGGTCGGGGCGGTCGAGAAGGCGCGCATCATCGACGGTAAATCGATCACCCAAGGAGACGTCGTGCTGGGCCTGGCTTCCAGCGGCGCTCATTCCAATGGCTATTCGTTGTTGCGCAAGATCCTTACGCACGCCAACGCCAGGCCGGGCCAGGAGCTCGATGGCCGCCCGTTGGAAGACGTCGTCATGGAACCCACGCGCATTTACGTCAAATCGGTGCTGGCAGCGCTGGCCGAGCACGGCCCGGCCATCAAGGGCCTGGCCCACATCACGGGCGGCGGCCTGCTGGACAACATACCGCGCATCTTGCAGCCCGAATGGTGCGCACGCCTGCACCGCGATGCCTGGACCATGCCGGCGCTGTTTACCTGGCTGCAGGAAAACGGTGGCGTGGCCGACGCGGAAATGCATCGGGTGTTCAATTGCGGTATTGGCATGGTCATGGTGGTGGCCGCGCAGCAGGCCGACGCGGTGGTAGCCACCCTGCAAGCGCATGGCGAAGCAGTCAGTCGTTTAGGCGAAATCGTTGCGCGCGACGCGCCCGACGCGCCCCAAACGGTCATTCTCTAGGCGGGTCGGCCGCCCATATGGCGGCTGCCGCATCGACGACCAGTCCGGCGACATTTGGCGCCAGGCAATCGATCACCACGCGATCAGGTTCAGACCGCAACCAGGTCAGTTGACGTTTGGCCAACTGGCGCGTGGCCGCGATGGCTTGCTCTATGGCCAGATCTTTGGAAACTGCGCCGTCCAGGTAGTCCCATAGCTGCCGGTAGCCCACGCAGCGCACCGATGGCAGGCCCGGGTGCAAGTCGCCGCGGGCATACAAGGCTTGCACTTCCTGGACCAAGCCGGCTGCGATCATTTGCTGATAGCGCTGCTTGATGCGGGCGTGCAGGGCCAGTCGGTCCGAGGGTTCCAGGCTGACAGTCTGAAAGCGCAGGCCACCCGCCTGCCGGTGCCGGGTATCTTGCAGCCAGTCCGACATGGGCCGACCGCTGACGCGATAGATTTCGATGGCCCTCTGCAGCCGTTGGCTGTCATTGGGCGCCAGCCTTGCCGCTGTTGCGGGGTCGTAGGCCTGGAGCTGGCTGTGCAGGGCGGGCCATCCCAGCACGGCCGCCTCGGCTTCGATGGCTGCTCGCACGGCGACATCCGCTACAGGCAAGGCGTTCAGGCCTTCCCGCAAAGCCTTGTAGTACAGCATGGTCCCGCCGCACAGTACCGGTAACTTGCCGCGAGCTTGTATTTGCGCGATCAGGCCGCTGGCATCACGCTCGAACTCGGCGGCGGAGTAAGTTTGCGCCGGGTCGCGGATATCAAGCAAATGATGGGGCATTTGTTGTTGCTCATCCGGCGTGGGCTTGGCGGTTCCGATGTCCATGTCGCGATAGATGGTGGCGGAATCCACATTGATGATTTCTATCGGCCAGCGCTGCGCCAGCGCAAGAGTCGCCGCGCTTTTTCCTGCTGCCGTCGGACCGGCCAGACACAGAATCGGGCTGCTCATTGGCCGCGCATGAACAGCTTGTCCAGGTCTCCGATTTTCCATTGCATCCAGGTCGGTCGGCCATGGTTGCATTGATCCGCCCGTTCAGTCTGCTCCATCTTGCGCAACAGGCCGTTCATCTCTTCCAGCGTGAGGCGGCGGTTGGCACGTACGGAGCCATGGCAAGCCATGGTCGAGAGCAACTCGTTGCGCTGTTCGGTCAGCCGGGGCGACACGCCCACGCTTGCCAAATCCCGCAGCACGTTACGCGCCAGCGACTCGATGTCGCCGCCCGCAAGCAATGCCGGTACGGCGCGCACCGCGACAGAGGCTGGCCCCGCCGCACGCAGGTCCAGTCCAAGCTCGTCAAGCGTGGATGCGTGTTCGTCGATCAGTGCCACGTCTTTTTCGCTGACGCTGAACACCACGGGTACGAGGAGCTCTTGGCGCGGAAGGCTTTGGCGATCCATCGCCAGCTTGAGCTGTTCGTACATCACACGCTCATGTGCCGCGTGCATATCCACCAGAACCAGGCCAGCCTGGTTCTGCGCCAGAATATAAATGCCGTGCAACTGGCCCAGCGCCATACCCAGCGGGAATTCGGAGCTCGCGGGGGCAGTCGGGGCCGCGTCGCCGATGGGATCGCCAGCCTCCAGCGGCCGGTAAAGTGTTTGCCATGTCGCGCCGGCGCCGGAATCAGGACGATGGTCGCGCAGGCGGAACGCTTGCTGGTGTTGTGGCGTCGGGAAAAACGGCTGCGGCGCGTAGCCGGGGTATGTCGCAGCAGACGCTTGCGCCGCATACTCCACATCGTTCGCGGGAGCACCCAAGGCGGCGCCCGTACCATCGGCATAGGGCATGGGCGGAGCAGCCTGTTCAGGGCTGGGGGCATGTCCGCCTGCGGCGGCCAGCGTGTGGCCCAGGGTCTGGCTTACGAAGCGATGCAGGGCGCCGCTATCGCGAAAGCGCACCTCGCTCTTGGCGGGATGCACATTGACATCGACGGTAGAGGGGTCGACCAAGAGGAACAGGACGTAGGCCGCCTGCCTATCGCCATGCAGCACATCGGCGTAGGCCTGGCGTATGGCATGGGAGACCGTGCGGTCCTTGACGTAGCGGCCATTGACATACAGGTACTGCCTGTCGGCGCGGCTGCGCGCATGCGTCGGGCGGGTAATGACGCCATGCAGCGAGACCAAGCCCTGCTCTCTGTTGACCTCCAGGCCTTGTTCAATAAATTCCACGCCCAACACGTCGCGAACGCGTTGGCCGATGTCGGCGGCCCGCCAGTTGCGCTGCGCCTTGTCGTTGTGGAACAGTCGGAAAGCGATGTGCGGATGCGCCAAGGCGATGCGCTCGAGGGCATCAACGCAATGACCATACTCCGTGTTCTCGGCTCGCAGGAACTTGCGGCGAGCCGGCACATCGTCAAATAGCTGGCGGACGTCGATGGTGGTTCCTACCGAGCCGGATGCCGGCACGGGCTGGCTGCTGCCGGGCTGAATCTGCCAAGCGTGGGGCGCGGTTGCGGTTCGGGACGTCAGTGTCAGTCGGGCGACCGAGGCAATGGAGGCCAGCGCTTCGCCCCGAAAACCCATCGAGTTGACGGACTCGAGCTCGGCCAGCGAGGCAATTTTGCTGGTGGCATGGCGCGTCAGTGCCAGGGCAAGCTCAGCCTCCGGGATGCCGCCACCATCGTCGCTGACAGAGATCCTTCGTATGCCGCCGCCATCCAGCCGCACTTCAATAGCGCGCGCACCCGCGTCTATCGAGTTCTCGAGCAGTTCTTTCAGAACCGATGCCGGCCTCTCGATCACTTCTCCGGCAGCGATCTGGCTGATCAACATGTCGGGGAGGGGAGCAATAGAGCGGCGTTCAGACATACCCGGGGGTTCCAATAAGCAGGTTCGAAGCTATGATTTTAGCCCGTACGACCCGGCTGTTCTTTTGCTGTCTCTTCTAACGGAGTATATTGCGGTAACTTTTTTCAAATAGCCGCTATGCTTGATTTTCTGAATATGATTGTCCATATAGACCAGTATCTTGGGGTCTGGGTCGCACAATATGGAGCGTGGATTTACCTGGTGCTGTTCCTGATTATTTTTGGCGAGACCGGCCTGGTGGTCCTGCCCTTTCTACCGGGTGATTCTCTATTGTTCATCGCCGGGGCATTTGGTGCATCGGGATTGCTGGACCCGGTGCTACTGGCGGCGCTACTGGTGTTCGCCGCGATACTGGGCAACACAGTCAATTATCACATCGGCCGGTTCATAGGCCCGCGCGTATTCGTCAAGAATTATCGTTTTCTAGACCGCAAGGCCTTGATGAAGACGCATGCTTTTTACGAGAAGCATGGTGGAAAAACCATCGTGCTGTCCCGCTTTCTGCCGATTTTCCGTACCTTTGCGCCCTTCGTTGCCGGTGTCGCCGCCATGAACGTACTGCGCTTTCAGTTGTTCAATATTTCAGGCGCCATACTGTGGGTGGTCGGCTTCGTGACCCTGGGCTATTTCTTTGGCAACGTGCCCATTATCAAAGAGCACCTGAATACCATCGTGTTGATAGGCATAAGCGCCGCCGCCGTCCCCGTGGCGGTGGGCGCAATCTGGAAGCTGTTCAGTCGCAAGACGCCGTCGTAGTGCGCTAGGCGTTGCGCGCCAGGGTTGGGCTATCGGCAAAGTAGCCGTTGATGCCGGTCAGCATGGCTCGCGCGATGCTCTCCTGGTATTTGGGGCTCTTGAGCAGGCGTTCTTCCTGAGGGTTGCTGATGAATGCGGTCTCAACCAGGATAGACGGGATATCCGGCGCCTTCAGGACCGCAAAGCCCGCGCGCTCGACATGCTTTTTATGCAGCCGATTGATCTTGCCGATTTCTCCCAGGATACGGCCACCAACTCGCATCGAGTCGTTGATCTGTGCGGCCGTCGATAGATCAAGCAGCACCTGCGCGACTTGTTTGTTGTGCGACCCCAGGTCGACGCCGCCGATCAAGTCCGCCTGGTTTTCTCGTTGTGCCATCAGCCTTGCTGCAGCACTGGTTGCGCCGTTCTGCGACAGGGCAAAGACGGAAGAGCCGCGCGCGCTGGGTTTGATCCACGCATCGGCGTGTATGGAGATGAACAGGTCGGCCTTTACACGGCGCGCCTTTTGTACCCGCACATGCAGCGGTACGAAATAATCATTGTCTCGCGTCAGATAGGCCTGCATCCCGGGCTGCGCATCAATCAGTTTTTTCAGCCGTCGCGCGATGCTCAGTACGATGTCTTTCTCTTTGGTGCCGCTACGCCCGACGGCCCCGGGGTCTTCGCCTCCGTGGCCGGGATCCAGGGCGACGAGGAGGGGACGGTTGCGGCGCGGCTCGCTTGCTGTGGGCGGCGGCTGGGGTGGTGCCTTGGGTGTTTTGGCAATGGGCGGGAGTTGCTGGCCGGGCACTGACGGGACGGGCGCTTGTCCTTCGGCACCGCGCGCCAGATCTTCCAGCACTTCGGCAAGCGGGTCGCTGTCTGCATTATTCAGGATGGCCATCAAGGGATCCTGGGCAACCTGCGGGTACAGGTCCAGCACCAGTCGGTATTTGTACTCGCCGATAGGCTTGAGCGTGAATACTTGCGGCGCGATAGGCTGTTTCAGGTCGAGCACCAGCCGAACTACATCGGGCCGGTTCTGGCCGACCCGTACCGAGCCGATGTAGGGGTCGTTGGGACGGATCTTGGAAACCAGGTCGTTGATGGTGCCGTTCATGCGCAGACCTTCAATATCCACGACCAGCCGATCCGGATTGTCCAGTATGAAATGGTCTGCCTTCAGTTCGCTGTCCATCTCCAACGTGACGCGGGTGTATTCGTCCGCAGGCCAGGTGCGCACCGCCACAATCGATGCGGCATGCGCCAACGTTGGAATGACTGGAATGACGAGCAGGGTCCCTGCGGTGGCTATGAGTCGGCGTCGTGAGGCGCCTGTCGCAGAGATTGCTGGGGGGCAAGGGCAAGTGTCGTCAGCCATAGTTTTCCTTTTTCGCTGTGGGCCGTCAGCTTGGCGCGCCGCCCAGTGTCCGCATAATCGAGCTTGATATCCAGGTCCGGAGGCGGCAATAAAGCGCCTGCATGCTCCGGCCATTCGATCAATACGACGGCATTTTTGTCCAGAATTTCTCGGAATCCGGCATCCATCCATTCTCGAGGATCGCTAAATCTATAAAAATCAAGATGATAGAAGTATAAGTTAGAAAGATTATAGCTTTCAAGTAGCGCATAGCTGGGACTTTTTATTCTGCCGGTGATGCCACAGGCCCGCAGGAAGGCCCTGGCGAAGCTGGTTTTCCCCGCTCCCAGATCGCCGCGCAGATGGATCCGGCCGCCGGGCGCCGTGTTATCAGCGATAGCCGGCGGTTCAGCAAGCATGGGGGCAAGCTGACGAGCGAGCGCTATCGTGGCCGCTTCGTCAGGCAAATCGACGCTAAGTTCCGCTAAAGGATGGGTATTCATAAAGTTGACCTTTTTCAGGGCGTAGGACCGGCCATGAGCCACATGGGGATGGTCACCGCCGACAGAAGGGTGCCGATCGACATGGTAACGGCGACCAGCCGTCCATTGCCGCCCATCCGGGCCGCCAGCACATAGGCTGACGAGGCAGTCGGCAAGGCGCCAAAAAGCAACACCATCTGCCGCTCCATGGGCGGCAGATCCAGCGCCCACGCAATAAATATGGCTGCGGCCGGCGTCAACAGCAGCTTGACGCCTATCATCCAGCTGACCAGTGGAGCAGATCCGCGTCCGCCTTTAAGGGACAGCGTCGCGCCCACGCACATCAGGCCGATGGCGATGGCGCAGGCGCCAAGCCGGCCTAGCGTTGCATCGATAGCTGCAGGTATGGGCACGCGAAAGATATTGCATAGCAGCGCCACCGCCGTGGCAATGATGAAGGGGTTGCGGACTATTTCGCCCAATACCCTGCCTCCGGTCTGGCGTGCCAGGCCATGTACGGCGGCCATATTAGAAATGGGCACGGCAAAGCCCACCAGCACTGCCATGATGGTCTGCCCGGCGGAGCCGGCCAGGCCGCCGGCCAACGACAAACCGATATAAGTATTGAACCGATAGGCGCATTGCGCTGTCGACGCATGGTCCAGCAGGTCGGGTCGCAGCAGCGGTACGGCGAGCCACGCCATGGCGATGCTGAATCCCATGAGGGCCAGCGTAGCCAGCAGCAGGACATAAGTGCCGGAAAGGCTTAGCGGCGTCTGTGTGATGGAGTGGAACAGCAGGGCGGGAAACAGGATGAAGTAAACGAGTTTCTCTGCACCGCGGAAGAATTCGCTGGAGAACTTCAGCTTGTGAAATAGCATCCACCCAAGCCCGATAAGCAAAAAATCGGGCAGCACCAGTTGAATGACGGACATAGGGAGGGATTTATAAATTACTATTGTTTGGCGGCGGAATGGAGGCAGCTTAGCGCATATCGCCTCTGTCGTAATTCTAATAAGTTCACTATCCAGGAGGCTTCACTATGACAAAAACCACCAGACTCGCAGCATTGGCGCTGGCGGCAGGTGTGGCATCGGCGTTGGGTGCGACGGCCGTACAGGCTGCCGACTACCCCACGCAACCCATACGCGTCATTGTTCCCTTCGCGCCGGGCGGCTCGACCGACATCGTGGCCCGCATTGTCACGCAGCGCATGGGCCAGGAGCTTGGGCAAACCATGGTGGTCGAAAACAAGGGCGGCGCCGGCGGCGCCATTGGCGCGGCAGAGGCCGCGCGCGCCAATCCGGACGGCTATACATTGTCTATCGCCACCGTGTCCACGCTGGCAGTGAACCCCGCCTGCCGTCCTGATGACCTTACCTATGAACCCTTGACCGACTTCCTGCCGGTCACCAATTTTGCCAATGTGCCCAACGTCATCGAGGTCAACCCGAAATTCCCGGCCAAGAACTTCAAGGAGTTCGTGCAAACGCTGAAGGATAATCCGGGCAAGTACACGCATGGCAGCTCGGGCACTTGCTCGGTATTGCACCTGTTTGGCGAAGCCTTCAAGCAGGCCACAGGCACCGAAGCGGTTCACGTGCCCTATAAAGGGTCGGGTCCTGCTGTGACGGATGCCGTGGGCGGTCAGATCGACAGCATGTTCGACAATCTTCCGTCGTCCATGGGTCAGATCAAGGCGGGCAAGTTGCGTGCGCTGGCAGTGGCATGGCCAGAACGCCTGGCAACCTTGCCGGACGTGCCAACACTGGCTGAAGAGGGCTATCCCCAACTGAACCAGCCCGCATGGTATGGCTTGCTGGCACCGAAGGGCACACCACCGGAAATCATCAAAATCCTGCGTGACGCCGCCGTTGTCGCGCTGAAGGACCCCAAGGTTATCGAGACCCTCGAAAAGCAAGGTGCTGCGCCATCGGGCAATACACCGGAAGAGTTCGCCAAAGAGATCAAAGAACAGTACGACTGGGCGAAAGAGGTGGTTGCCAAGGGCAATATCAAGCTTCAATAAAGCGTTTTTGCGGCCTGCTTTATAATCGCAGGCCGCATGCGTCCCTGTAGTTAAATGGATATAACTTTCCCCTCCTAAGGGAAGATTGCAGGTTCGATTCCTGCCGGGGACGCCAGCTAATCGTGCCGCGTCATGGGCAGGCTTGCCGTGACCGTCTTGGCACCCAGCAAACTTGCCAGCATCGCCGGGTCCACGCCTATCAGATAGCCGCGCCGGCCACCGTTGACATAGATCTTCGGAAAAGCCAGCAGGCCGGCTTCGATCCACACCGGCATTTTCTTTCTTGTGGCAAATGGCGACGTGCCTCCGACCAGGTAGCCGGAGTGTTTCTGCGCCACGTCAGGAGAGCATGGGTTGATGCGCTTGGCGCCGGTCTGGCGTGCCAGGTTCTTGGTCGACACCTCACAGTCTCCGTGCATCAGCACCACCAGCGGTTTGGCGTTCTCGTCTTCCATGATCAGCGTTTTGCCCACTTGATGCGGGTCCAGGCCCAGTTGCCTTGCGGCTTCGCCCGCGCCGCCGTGGTCAACGTAATGGTAAGTATGCTCGGTAAAGACGACTTTGCTTCGCCGCAGCAACTGTGTGGCGGGCGTCTCGGATACATGTTTTTCTTTGGTCATGATGGTTTGCTACGCAGAGGCGCGCGGGTGATGGCGAGCATGCAGCGCTTTCAGCCGCTCCCGCGCCACATGGGTATAAATCTGGGTAGTCGAAATATCGGCATGGCCTAGCAGCATTTGCACCACCCGCAGGTCGGCACCGTGATTAAGCAAATGTGTGGCAAATGCATGGCGCAGCACGTGTGGCGACAAGGGCACTTGTATATCAGCCAGGGCCGCGTATTTTTTTACGATCAGCCAGAAGGCCTGGCGGGTCATGCCGGCGGCCCGCCCGGTGACGAACAGGGCATCGCAACGGCGCTGCCCAAGTAATTCCGGTCGTGATTGCTGCAGATATAGGGCGATCCAGTGCTGCGCTTCGCTGCCCAGCGGTACCAGTCTGTCCTTGCCCCCCTTGCCCAGCGTCACGCGCACCACGCCCTCGTCCAGGTTGACTTCCAGCAGGCCCAGCGAGGTCAGTTCGGTGACTCGCAGGCCGGTGGCGTACAGGGTTTCCAGCATGGCTCTATCCCGCAGGCCCAGTGTGCTGCGGGTGTCGGGTGCCTGCAGCAGGGCTTCCACCTGCTCTTCGGACAGCGTCTTGGGAAAGCGCGCGGCCTGCTTGGCGGCACGCAAGCTCAGGCATGGATCGCGGCTGATCAGGCCGTGACGCAAGGCCCAAAGATAGTAGCGCCGCAGCGCCGCCAGGCGACGGTTGGCGGTGGTCGCCTTGCTGCTTGCGTGCTTGGCGGCAAACCATTCCTGTATGTCGGCCTCGTCGGCCTGCGTCAGCGATTTGCCATGCTTGGCTGACAGCCATTGTGCAAAGGCGGTCAAGTCACGGCGATAAGCGGCCAGGGTGTTCTGAGCCAGGCCATCTTGCAGCCACACGGCGTCCAGGAAGTTGTCTATCGTAGCGGGTGAGGGTGTAGCCATGATGCTGGGATAGTAGCGTAGACGAGGGTTTGACGCTGCGTTATATACCTCTGTATATTACGCAAGGAAGGCTGCCGCGCTAAGTGGTTGCCGCCACATCCGGAGGACGGCATGGCACTGAAACGATATCTCGTCATTGCAGCGATTGCGCTGCTTGGAGCACCAACCGCGGCCAGCGCTCAAGACATCTTGGTAGCAGCGGCGTCCAGTCTGACCAATGCCTTTACTGAGTTGGCCATAGGTTTTCAGCAGCAACACCCCGGCACCAAAGTATTGATGAGTTTTGCGGGTTCGGATGCGCTTGCGCAGCAGGTGGTGCACGGGGCTCCCATTGATGTGTTCGCATCGGCCGACAGCCAGGCGATGGACACCGCAGAGCAAGCCGGTAATATTGTGCCCGGCAGTCGTCGCGATTTCGCACGCAACGAAATTGTGCTGATCGTGCCCTCGGATAATCCGCAAAACATCTCGGGCCTTGCCGATCTGGCAGGGGGCGCCATCGGACGAGTTGCCTTTGGCAACCCCGCCACCGTACCGGCGGGTCGCTATACCCGGACGGCGTTGGAACACGCCGGCAGTTGGGATACCGTGAAGAAAAATGAAGTATTGGGCCAGAATGTGCGCCAGGTATTAAGCTACGTCGCACGCGGCGAGGTCGACGCCGGCTTTGTCTTTGCCACAGATGCGGCCGCCATGGCGGATCGCGTCAAGGTGGTTACCGCCCTGACGTCACCGTCGCCGGTTCTGTATCCCATCGCCTTGGTCGAACGCAGCGGCCGTCACCCCCAGGCGGCCGAATTTCTTTCTTACGTGAATTCGCCCGCCGGGCAGCAGGTTCTTCAGAAGCACGGGTTTTCTGCGCCGTGATGATGCAGCATGTCTGAGGTCAGCATTCCCTTGTTGCTGTCTCTGAAGGTGGCCGGATGGGCGACTTTCTTTTCTGCACTGCTGGGCACCGCCGCGGCTTATGGCTTGTCGCGATGGCGCTCGCCTGGGCGCGATCTTGTCGATGCCGCCCTGACTTTGCCGCTGGTCTTGCCGCCCACCGTTATCGGCTACTACCTGCTGGTGCTGCTTGGGCGACGGGGCTGGCTGGGGGAGTTTCTTTCTGGCTGGGGCATAGAGCTGGTGTTCACCTGGCAAGGAGCGGTCATCGCGGCTACGGTGGTGGCTTTCCCCATGGTGCTGAAAGCGGCGCGCGCGGCCTTCGAAGAGGTCGATCCAGGGTTGGAGCATGCCGCCGCCGTGTTGGGCATCAGCGCTGCCGGCGTCTTCTTTCGCGTGACGTTGCCGCTCGCCATGCGCGGTATTTTGGCGGGGGTGTTTCTTGCCTTTGCTCGCGCGCTGGGCGAATTTGGCGCGACGCTGATGATAGCCGGGAGTATTCCGGGCCAGACGCAGACGCTTTCCATTGCCATCTATGAGGCGGTCCAGGCGGGCAACGACAGTGCAGCCGCTACCCTGGTCCTGACCACATCGCTGACATGCATAGTCGTCCTGTGGGCCGCCGTCCGGCTGATGCCCAATCGTCTGCGGATGACCGGCCCGAGGAGGGCGGGATCATGATGCGCATCCATGTCACGAAATCGCTACGTGCCGGCAACCGTGAGTTCTTGCTGGATGTTCATCTTGATGCATCGGCCCGCCGCATTGCCCTGGTGGGCCCTTCGGGCTCAGGAAAATCCTTGACGCTGCGTGCTATTGCAGGTCTGTTGCGTCCGGATGCCGGCATGGTCAGCATAGGCGACAAGGTGTTGTTCGACGCCGCACAAGGCATCGCTCTGACCCCACGCGACCGGCGGCTGGGCTACTTGCAGCAGGATTATGGCTTGTTTCCTCACTTGACCGTTGCTCAGAACATCGAGTTCGGCCTGAAGCCCGGGTGGCGCAACTCTCCTCGCAGCACGGTCGGCCCTGCCGCCCGTCGCTGGGTCGAGGCTTTCGGTCTGCAAGGGGTGCTGGAGAGCTACCCCGCAGAAATTTCAGGCGGGCAGCAGCAGCGTGTCGCCCTGGCGCGCGCCTTGGCGGTACAACCCCGCTTGTTACTGCTGGACGAGCCCTTGTCCGCGCTGGACGCGGGGTTGCGCAAGGCCATGCGTGCAGAACTGGCCGCCGTGCAGATGGGGCTGGATATTCCTTCCATACTGATCACCCATGATCCCGAGGACGCGCGGGTGCTGGCTGATCGTGTATTCGAAATTGAGGACGGTCGCATCGTCCGGGAGAGCTCCCGCGATGAATACGCCTTGCATCAATCCAGCACGCCCAGCATCACGCTTGATGCCTTGAAAATGGCGTAGACCTCCATGTGCTCGGCCAACTTCATGTCGGCGATGCCGTCGCGGCTGACCATGGCGGCAATCGTAGGGCCTGAATCCAATTGAATGCTGACTTCCGCATTGACGGCGCCCTGCGTGATGCGGACGATGCGCCCCGGTAGCTGATTGCGCGCGGACAAGACCATGGACCCAGCGCCCAGCCCCACTATGATGGACGAGGCTTTGATGAAAGCCAGTGCCCGCTTGCCAGGGTGCAGATTCAGATTCGAGGCGCTTTCGCTGGTGATGGACGCCACGATTTCGCTGCCATCGCCCACCTTCAGGATGACTTCGTCGTTGACCGCGCCGTGCACGACCCGGTCGACCGTGCCAGGAAGTTTGTTGCGCGCTGAAGTCTGTATCATCATGTGCTGGATCAGCTCGAGGTTACGGGACGATGGGCCGCCTCCCGCGGCAAGCTGCGCCATGAAGCGTTCATGCTCACGGCTTAGCGCTTGATAGAGGTTAATCAGCTCGCGGGCGCGGGCAGTAAGCGTGGCACCGCCACCGCGCGAGCCACCCGTGCTTCGATTTACCAGGGGCTCGCCGGCAAGGTTGTTCATGGTGTCCACGGCATCCCATGCCGCCTTATAGCTCAGGCCCACTCTTTTGGCCGCCGCCGTAATAGAGCCTTCGTCGTCTATGGCGGCCAGCAAGGCCATGCGCTTTTCGCTGCCCCATTTCTGGTCGCCCGAACTGAACCAGATCGAGCCGTCCAGTGCGATGGTGGACTTTTCAGAGACAGGTTTGGGCTTGGTTGACATCAATCTAGTTTAAGCTGCACCTTGCGTTTGTGCACAAGAGAGGCATCAGGGAATGATCGCGACGCTGGACGAAATCACGGTGGACGAACTTTCCGGGCTCGATGCCCAGAAGGTCCTTGTCTTGACGGTCAATAATCGCCATGCGCGGCGTGTGCTGGCCGAGTTCTCGGCGGCCCTGGGCGACGAACGACGCGTCATGCCGGTTCCCGATATCGTGCCCTTGTCAGGCTGGCTGCGGCGGCTGGCCGACCAGTTGTCATTCATGCCGCAGGCTCAATTGGCCTCGCATACTGTCGATGCCTTTGGCGCGCAATTGCTGTGGCAGCGTGTCATCAAGGAGGTCGAGGCCGATCGTGCCTTGCTGGATGTCGCGCAGGCAGCCAAGCTTGCTGCCGACGCGGATCGCTTGCTGGATGATTGGCGCATTCAGGTGCCCGATCAGGGCCTGACCGTCGACTACCAGCGTTTCCAGCTTTGGCGCGAACGCTACCGCAGCGTCTTGAACGAGATGGATGCAGAAGACAGCAATCTGGCATACGAGCGCATCCATGCTGCGATCTGCTGCGGCGCGATGCCGGCAGTCGTTCCCGTTTTGGTCATGGCCGGGTTCAACGAGATTTCGCCGCGCCTGGCCGCCATCCTGGAAGCTCAGCGGGAGCAGGGTGTAAGCATCCTGCGGCTGTCTCAAGCCGGGGCGCCAGCACAGAAAGTGCAGCGCATCGCGGCACCCGACCCCGATACCGAATGGCGTTACGCGGCATTGTGGGCAGCCAACCGTTTGCGCGAAGATCCCGCCGGTCGATATGCCATCGTTGCCGCACAGCTCGAAGCCGATGTGCCGCTGGTCCATCGCTACCTGCGTGCCGCACTGGGTGTTGACCAGAGCGGGCGCGCCATGCCGTACAACGTCGCGGTGGCGCGACCGCTGGCCGAGTGGGCGGTGGTCCGCGCGGCGCTGGCCTGGTTGCAGGTGCTGTCGCGATACGCCAGAAAACGGCCGTGCGAGCCGGCCGAGTTGGGACCGGCCTTGCTGGCCGGTGCTTGTGTCGGCGATGCATCGGAGGCCGGCGGGCGGGCGGCGCTGGACGCCTATTGGCGCCGCCAGGCCACCGTCAGTGTTACCGCCACCCAGTTTGCGGCCTCGCTTGATCGTCACGCGCCACGGCTTGCCGCCGCATGGCGTGACTGCCTCAGCGCCGCGACCGAGCATTCGAGCGCGGCCCTGGTGTCTGATTGGGCTCAGCAGTTCCGGCGCATGCTGCATGGCCTGGGCTTCCCGGGGCAAGGCGCGTTGGGCAGCCACGCCTTCCAGGCGCTGGAGGCTTTTGATGAGGCCCTGGATCGGCTGGGCCGCCTCGCGCCAGTGACAGGGCCAGTCAGTTTTAGCGCGGCGATCAGCCTGCTGCGCCGGCTGCTGCGCGAAACACCTTTTCAACCGCAGCGCGATCCTGCCGCACGGCTGGACGTATTGGGGTTTCTGGAGTCGGAAGGCGGACGTTGGGACGGGGTGTGGGTATTGGGCCTCACGGACGAGGTATTGCCGGCAGTACCCCGACCGAATCCGTTTATTCCCTTGGCAGCCTTGCGTCAGGCGCAAGCGCCGCGGGCGACGCCCGACCGCGAACTGCAGTGGGCAAAGACCTTGTACGCATCCTTGCTGGCCTGCGCGCCCCAGGTATGGCTCAGTCACGCGCTGTACGAGGGTGAGCGCCAGTTGCGCCCCAGTCCGTGCATTGCCGAACTACCGCTGACTGACTACGCCCTGTCCAGTCCGTCCAGCACGCCCTGCACCATGGACTATCTGCTGGACGAGTCGGGGCCTGCCCTGCAGTCGGGCAGCAGCACGCGTGGCGGGATCGCCGTCATCGACACGCAGGCGCGCAACCCGCTATGGGCTTTCGTCAAATATCGCCTGGGCGCCAGACGTCTCGACGCTTATGCCGACATCTCGGATCAGAATGCGCGCGGCGTGCTTCTGCATCGCGCGGCGGAATTGGTGTGGCGCATACTGCCCGATCAACAGGCCTTGACCGACCTGCACCAGCGCGATGGCGTCCTCGCCATGCTGGAGGAAGTCGTCGCGCAGGCGGCCGATGAGTGTTTACAGGATTATGGGCAGGCGCTGCGCGAACTCGAGTGCCGGCGGGCCATCCGCGTCATGCATACGTGGCTGATGCGCGAGCTGCAGCGTGCACCCTTCGAAGTACGTGACGTCGAGCAGCGCTACGAATGGCAGCACGGGCCCCTGGAGCTAAGCCTGCGCCTGGATCGCATCGATTGCCTGCACGACGGTCGCTTGGCCGTCATCGATTACAAATCCGGAAATGGTGCTATCGACCCTCGCCCCGACTGGATGCGCGAGCGTCCGGTAAATCTGCAGCTTCCGTTCTATGCGGCGGTGTTGGCCCAGGGCAATGAACAGATCGCCGCGCTGGTGCTGGCTCGCCTGCATGCTCGCGAGGTCGAGATCAAGGGCTTGGCAGACGGCGACTTCGGCATGGAGGGTCTATCCGCGCTGTCCGACTGGCCGGACTTCGCCACGCTCAGTTGGGAGCAACTGATGGCCAAGTGGCGCGAGACCATACAAGGCCTGGCTGACGAGTACGCGTCAGGCTACGCCCGCAACCACAGCCTGCGGGCAGACGACTTGCAGTATTGCGATGTGCTTCCCTTCTTGCGGCTTACCGAGGATATTGCCCGTGTCGATTAAACATCCCAGCGACAGTGCGGTACGCGCCGCCGCCGTCGATCCGGCGCACTCGTTTCTTATCCAGGCACCCGCAGGGTCCGGCAAGACCGAACTGCTTACCGATCGCATACTGGCCCTGTTGGCCACTGTAAAGCGTCCCGAAGAGATCGTGGCCATTACCTTTACGCGCAAGGCCGCCTCGGAAATGCATGCGCGTGTGTTGGCCAAGCTGCGGGCGGGTGCGGGCCCGCAACCGACCGAGCCCTACAAGCTGCGTAGCTGGGAGCTGGCGCGCAAGGCCTTGCAACGCAACAACGAACTGGGCTGGAATCTATTCGAGTATCCGGCGCGCCTGGGCATACGCACCATCGATTCGTTCTGTGCTTACCTGGTCCGTGCCATGCCGTGGCTAAGCTCCTTGGGCGGGGTGCCGGCCATTACCGACGATGCGCGCGTACACTTCGAGGCGGCTGCCCGGGCCACGCTGGCCATGGCTGACGAGAACGCTTCTGTCGCGGCGCTCATCGAGCATCTGGATGTCGACGTAGCCTATACCCAGGATCTGATCGTCGACATGCTGGGCAGTCGCGACCAATGGTTGCCCTTGCTGGCGGACAGCGCCGACATCGAGCGCTTGCTGCACAGCTTGGATGCGGCCATCGAGGCGGACCTGGTTCGCCTGCTGGCCGCCATGCCGCCGGGCTGGGCCGCGAGTCTTGCGCCTTGTGTTTCGCGCGCCGCGCAGGTGCTGGCCGAGAAAGGAGGCGACCCGGACCTTGCCTTGCTGCACGACTGGGACGGCGCGCCGCTGGATGCCGACGCGTCCTGTGTGGCGCAGTGGCAGGCGCTTGCACGAATGCTGCTCACCAAAAGCGGAAGCCTGCGCAAGCGGGTGACCATCAAAGAGGGCTTTGAAGCCAAGGCAGCTTACAAGGACGATTTCCTCGCATGGGTGCAGGCCGTGCCCGAGTCCGAGCCCTGGATCGCAGCGCTTGCCGACATCCGCCATGCGCCGTCCACCGGCTATAGCGATGAACAGCAGCGGGTGCTGCGCCTGCTTATCGAGGTGTTGTGGATGGCAGCTGCACAGTTGCAATTGCGCTTTGCCGAGGCCGGTGAAGTCGACTTCACCGAGATCTCGCAACGCGCGCTGCAGGCGTTGGGCGATGCCGACGATCCCAGCGATTTGCTGCTGGCACTGGACACTTCCATACGTCATATCTTGGTCGACGAGTTCCAGGACACCAGCCAATCTCAGATCCAGTTACTGGAGCGCCTGACGGCCGGCTGGACATCTGACGATGGCCGCAGCCTGTTTCTGGTCGGCGATCCCATGCAGTCCATTTATCGATTCCGCAAGGCCGACGTCGGAGGCTTCCTGAAGGTAAAGGCGCAAGGCCTGGGTGCCTTGTCCCTCAAAGCGCTGGAGCTCACGGACAACTTCCGTTCCCAGGCGCATTTGGTTGATTGGGTCAACACAACTTGCGGCCCCGTCTTTCCCAAGGAAGACAGCCCGGGGTTGGGGGCGATCAAGTACACGCGGTCGGTAGCTTTCAATGACGGCGTGCAAGGCCTGGGCGTTGAGTTCCACCCGATATGGATACGCGCCGACCGGACTGGCGCCGAGGCGGACGAGGCCATCGTGACGGCCGAGTCGGTTGCGATCTCGCTGGCCAAGCAGGCCCTGGCTCAGCATCCAGACAGTGAGCATCCGGTGGCCATCCTGGTTCGCGCGCGCAGTCACCTTGACGCCATGGTGCATCGGTTGGCCGAGCAGGGCGTGCCGTGCCGGGCGGTAGAGCTTGTGTCGCTGAAGTCGCGGCAAGTGGTGATCGATCTGGCCCAGTTGGCCCGCGCCTTGTCTCATCCCGGGGATCGGCTTGCATGGTTGTCGGTACTGCGTTCACCTTTATGCGGCCTTACCTTGAACACGCTGCATGCGCTCTGTGGCCATGACTTCCAGTCCAGCGTGCCTGCGCTATTGGCACCCTATCTCCGGTCGGATCAGGCCGATAATCCGCTAATCGATGGCGCGGAACTGACACGGCTGCGGGCAGCGGCTGCCATCCTTCTGGACGGCACGAATGCTGCCGGTTCGGTCCCTTTCGCGGCATGGCTGGAAGACTGCTGGACGAGGCTGGGCGGTCCGCTTTTGTACCCCAACGCGAACGACAAGGCCGATGCCGAGCGCCTGTTTCGCCTGATCGAACAACTGGCCCCCTACGGCAACCTGGATCCCGTATCGCTGGAAGATCGCCTGGATAAGCTTTACGCGGCGCCACAAGGCAGCGGCCGCGCTGTCGAGGTCATGACCATCCATAAGTCCAAGGGGCTGGAGTTCGACACCGTCATCCTGGCCGGCCTGCATCGCCGTCCACGTGCCGACCGCGCGCCCTTGTTGCGCTTCGAGCATAACGACGGAGAGCTCTTGCTTGGGCCCATCAAACCGCGGGCGGCAGGCGATCACGATCCTGTCTCCGTGTATCTGGCAGAGCGCGACAAAAAGCGCGCAGCGTACGAAACCGACCGCATGCTCTATGTGGCGCTGACCCGGGCCAAACAGCAGCTGCATCTGGTGGGCGCTGTTCAACTGGATGAGGACATGGCCATCAAGAGTCCGGCCAATACCTCTTTGCTGGGCCGTTTGTGGGATTACATGGGCAAGCCGTCGGTACCGAGCGCGGACGAGTTGCCGGAGGCGACGATCGATCTGCGCGGGGCGACCGAAGGCCAGCGTTTTCTGGTTCGGCGGTCCGAACCACCAGAAGTGGCCGATATTCCCCAGGCAACCGCCACAGCCGGCTCCGCCGCCTGGAGATGGAAGCCTGATGGCGGCTTCGAGAACCTCATAGGCACGGTTGCCCACGCCTGGCTCGAGAGGGTGGGCAAGGAAGGGGCTGATGCATGGACAGTGCAGAGACTGGACGACTGCCTGCCTCTGTTTGCCAGGCAATTGACACGGGCCGGCGTACCGGATGGGGGCGCTGCGGCCGCCGCCCGTATCGTGCGCGACACTCTGGCCGCCACGCTGGCCAGTGAACGGGGGCTCTGGCTGCTGCAAGCGGCAAGCGCCCATCGGGAATGGTCGCTGCTGGATCTCTCCGGACGTGTGTCGGTGATTGACCTGGCAATCTCACAGGAGCAGAACTGGTTGGTGGTCGACTACAAGACTGGTGTGCCGGCCGAAGGCGAAACCATGGAAGACTACGCGACGCGGATGCGCGAGCGATACCGCGAACAGATGGAGCGCTATTGCGCCCATGTGTCGGCGCTGGATGGCCGACCAGCCCGTGGCGCCTTGTATTTCCCGCGCGTCGATGTGTGGATCGATTATTCCCCTTCGCCGGCCGCGCAGCTGGGCAAGTCCTGTTAAACTCTTATTCGGCGGGCCCCTTCGCATGGTTCGGCGGTGAAACTGGTCAGGTCGGGAACGAAGCAGCCATAGTCGCTCAGAGTCAGTGCCGAAGTCAGGCTCGCCCCTCATCCTCCATGGCATCGCCCCAAATGCCCCAAGTGACGTCGAATCCGGTACACTTTTTGTTTACCCTTCGATAGCTCCCCGTTTTCAAGCCCCTGCATGACATATCTGGTTCTGGCACGTAAATGGCGGCCACGTTCGTTTGATACCCTGATCGGCCAGGACCACGTGGTTCGTGCACTGACGCACGCCCTCGAAACCCAGCGCCTGCATCATGCCTGGCTGTTTACCGGAACGCGCGGCGTCGGCAAGACGACCTTGTCCCGCATATTGGCCAAATCGCTGAACTGCCAGGGTGGGATCACGGCGAAGCCTTGTGGGGTTTGCCAGGCCTGCACCGAAATCGATACCGGCCGTTTCGTTGACTATGTCGAACTGGATGCCGCATCGAACCGCGGCGTCGACGAAATGACGCAATTGCTGGAGCAAGCCGTCTATGCGCCCAGCAGCGGTCGCTTCAAGGTCTACATGATCGACGAAGTCCACATGTTGACCGGGCACGCTTTCAACGCCATGCTCAAGACCCTCGAAGAGCCGCCGCCGCATGTCAAGTTCATTCTGGCCACGACCGACCCACAAAAGATACCCGTAACCGTCTTGTCGCGCTGCTTGCAGTTCAATCTGAAGCAGATGACGGCCGAAGCAATAGTCGGTCACTTGCAGGAAGTGCTGGGCCAGGAAGGCCTGCCCTACGAGGGTCCGGCGCTGCGCTTGCTGGCACAGGCGGCCTCCGGGTCCATGCGCGATGCGCTTTCCCTTACCGATCAGGCCATTGCCTACAGTGCCGGCAATCTAAGCAGCGACGCGGTGCAGGGCATGCTGGGCACCATAGACCAGCGTCACCTGGTGTACTTGCTTCAGGCTCTGGCCGCTGGCGATGCCAAGCAAGTTGTGGCCGTTGCGGACGAGCTTGCGTCTCGAGGGTTGTCCTATTCAGGCGCCCTGGCCGATCTGGCCGTGCTGCTGTCGCGCATAGCCATCCAGCAGCGCTTGCCCGACATGCCGGCCCAGGAAGACCCCTTGGCCGAAGACCTCATTGCATTGGCCGCGGCGATTCATCCCGATCTGGTGCAATTGTTTTACTCGGTGGCGGTTCACAGCCGTCACGAGCTGTCCCTGGCACCGGACGAGTACGCCGGCTTTGTGATGGCCTGCCTGCGCATGCTGGCGTTGGCGCCCACCGATCCGGCTCCGCCGGTCCCGCCCCGGCCCGACAGCAAGGCGCAGGCTATTGCGCCGCCGGCAACGGTGGCACCGGTCGCAGCCGCGCCTTCGGCCGCAGCGCCGGCAACTTCGGCTTCGGCTTCGGCTTCGGCTTCGGCTTCGGCTTCGGCTTCGGCTTCGGCTTCGGCTTCGGCTTCGGCTTCGGCTTCGGCTTCGGCGGAGCCCGCAAGCGCGCAGGCGCCCGCAGCGTCGGTAGCGCCCCAGGCCCCGCCCGTCGTGGTGACGCCGGTGGCTCCAGTTGTTCCCATTGTGCCCGTTGCGCAAGAGACGCCGCCTGCTGACCAACACGATGTCCCCGCCTGGGAAGACTTGCCCGCTACGCCGCCGCCCACCGCGATCCCATCGACAAAGTCGCCACAGCCCCCCAAAGCCGCAGCGGTACAAGCGGACCGGGCAACGGCTGAAGCCGACTTCGAGACCATGCATGGTGCCGACGATGACGCCGGGTTCGACGATGCGCGGTTCGAGCCTGCCGATGCGGACGGCTTCGATGACGAGTTCACGCAAGAACAGGCTGCGATCGATGGCGAAGTCATACCCGCCGCTTTGGCGCCGGAGCGCAAGAAGACCAAGTCGGCGCGCATACGAGACATGACAGCGCAACAATGGCCGACGCTGGCAGCCAGTTTGCCGCTTACCGGCCTGGCTGCCGAGCTGGCCCGGCAAAGCGAGTGGCTGGGCGGGCAGGGCGAGCAGATCAACCTGCGAGTCGCCGTAAGATCACTGGCCGAGAGCCCAGGGCAATCACGCCTGCGCACCGTGCTTTCCGAGCACTTCGGTACGGTCGTGCAGCTGAATGTGGAGTACGGCGCTACCGGCGACGACACGGCGCATGCGGTAGAGCAGGCACAACGCCAGCTGCGCCAGCAAGCCGCCGAGCAGGCCGTTGCCAACGATCCATTCGTGCTGGCGCTGATCACCGACTTTGGGGCGCAGGTTGTGCCCGGATCCGTCAGTGCGACGCCACGCGACCGCGCCGCTTGAACGCCATTTTTTAACTATTTTCAGGACAGCCACACCATGATGAAAGGTCAGATAGCCGGATTGATGCGCCAAGCGCAGCAAATGCAGGAAAACATGAAGAAGGCGCAGGACGCCCTTGCCGAAATTATTGTCGAAGGCGAGTCGGGCGGCGGTCTGGTCAAGGTCTCGATGACCTGCAGGCACGATGTCAAGCGCGTCACCATAGATCCTACGCTGCTGGCCGACGACAAAGACATGCTGGAAGACCTCGTCGCCGCTGCTTTTAACGACGCGCTGCGCAAAGCGGAAACCACTTCG
Source organism: Pollutimonas thiosulfatoxidans (assembly GCF_004022565.1). Taxonomy (NCBI): domain Bacteria; kingdom Pseudomonadati; phylum Pseudomonadota; class Betaproteobacteria; order Burkholderiales; family Alcaligenaceae; genus Pollutimonas; species Pollutimonas thiosulfatoxidans. The sequence goes on along the minus strand of NZ_CP022987.1, from coordinate 1,953,499 downwards.
CAAGAAAAGATGTCGTCCGTGACGGCCGGCATGCCTTTGCCTCCGGGAATGAAGCTACCCTTCTGATGGAAGCGCCCTTACCCGAGCCCGAGCCGCTAAAAGCGTTGATCGAAGCCTTGCGACGCCTGCCTGGTGTCGGGGTCAGATCGGCGCGTCGTATGGCGTATCACCTGCTGCAGCACGATATTTCTGGGGCCGAGCAACTTGGCCAGGCGCTGGCAGCTGCCGTGCGCGACCTGCGCCATTGCGCGCGCTGCAACGGTTTCAGCGAAGCCGAGGTCTGCCCGACGTGCAGCAATCCCAAGCGGGATGCAAGCGTGTTGTGCGTGGTCGAGACACCCGCCGACCAGAACATGATTGAGTCCAGCCATGGTTACCGGGGTCTTTATTATGTCTTGATGGGACGCCTGGCGCCGCTGGAAGGCATAGGCCCCCAGGACCTGCAGTTCGACCGCTTGTTAAGGCGCGCCGGTGACGGGCAGGTGCAGGAGGTCATTCTCGCCACCAACTTCACGGCCGAGGGTGAAACCACCGCTCATTATCTGTCAGAGCTGCTGCGCGCCCAGGGGCTGTCGGTCAGCCGGCTGGCGCGTGGCGTGCCCGCGGGCAGCGAGCTCGAATACGTCGATGCGGGCACGATAGCCTGGGCACTGATGGAAAGACGCAGCACTTGAACAGGGTGGTGGCTTACTGCTTGCGCGCGGCCGCAATCAGGGTGTCCAGCTTGACGGCATCAGCCGCAAACGCCCGTATGCCTTCAGCCAGTTTCTCTGTGGCCATGGGGTCTTGATTCAGTTCAGTGCGGAAAGCCACTTCGTTGCTTGCCAACCACTCGGGCGCATCTTGCTTGGCGCTTTGCGGATCCAGCTGCCTTGCCAGGGGCTCGGTATTGTGCGCCAGTTCGTCCAGCAGATCGGGGCTGATGGTAAGCAGGTCGCAACCGGCCAGAGCCCGGATTTGCCCGATATTGCGAAAGCTCGCGCCCATGATCTCAGTCGGAATGTCGTAAGCCTTGTAGTACTGGTAGATGCGCCTGACCGACTGCACGCCCGGGTCGTTGGCGCCGGCGCTGGCCGCTTCATCCCATGAGTCGCCCGCAGCCTTCTTATGCCAGTCGTAAATGCGCCCAACGAAGGGGGAAATCAGCTGCGCCTTGGCCTGGGCGCAAGCAATGGCTTGGGGCAGGCAAAACAGCAGGGTCATGTTGCAGCGTATCCCTTCGGACTGCAGCACACGCGCAGCTTGTATGCCTTCCCAAGTTGAAGCCAGTTTGATCAGCACCCGTTCAGGGTTGACGCCGGCGCGTTGGTACATCTGGATAATTTGGCGTGCCCGCTCTATGCTGGCTTGTGTGTCGAAAGACAGGCGGGCATCCACTTCAGTAGAGACGCGGCCCGGGATAATCGCAAGGATTTCGCGTCCGAAGGCCACCAGCAACTGATCAACCAGCTCGCTGCTGGAAGCGTTGGCATGGTCGCGGATAACTTGCTGTACAAGTTCGCGGTTTTGTTCGTTCTGAACGGCCTTGAGAATCAGCGAGGGATTAGTCGTGGCGTCGGTCGGCCGATGCTTGCGCATGGTGTCGAAATCGCCAGTGTCGGCGACTACGGTGGTGAATTGACGCAGGGCTTCTAGTTGGTTCGACATAAGCTTTACACCAGTTAACACAATACGGAACAGAGCCTGTTACTGTAGACCATTTTCCGCCTGCGGACAGGCGGGCGCCTTGATCTGACGGCCCCTTACATAAGGACCGGCCGCCGCAAGGTATAATCGAAAGGTTTAATTACTGACTTTATAACCGGGGTTTACAGTGCTGCCGTCACTACTATCAGAGGGGTCCAAAGGGGCTCCTTCAGCTATCCTCGCCTTGGCGGACGGTACCATCTTCAAGGGTGTCTCTATCGGCGCCGATGGGTATTGCGTCGCCGAAATCGTCTTCAACACCGCCATGACGGGCTATCAGGAAATCCTGACCGACCCGAGCTACAGCGGCCAGATCATCACACTGACCTATCCTCATATCGGTAACACGGGTGTCAACGAGGAAGACGTCGAGTCCACTCACGTTCATGCAGCCGGTCTGGTGGTGCGCGATTGCTCGCTGCGGGTATCGAATTTCCGCGCCACGCAGTCGCTGCCCGACTATCTGAAAGAGCAGGGTACAGTCGCCATTGCCGGTGTCGATACGCGTAAGCTCACGCGCATACTAAGCCAGCGGGGCGCGCAAGGCGCTTGTATCATGGTGGGCGACGACGTCGGCCATGCCGTGCAAATGGCACGTGACTTCCCCGGCATGTCGGGCCAGGATTTAGCCAAGACCGTCTCCATCAAAAGCGCTGACAACTGGCGTTCGGGCACTTGGCAGATGGGCAAGGGCTTTTCCGAACCCACTGGCGCCACCTACCACGTCGTCGCCTACGATTACGGCATCAAAACCAACATCCTGCGCCTGCTGGTCGATCGCGGTTGCCGCGTTACCCTGGTGCCGGCCCAAACCCCTGTGCAAGATGTGCTCGACCTGAAACCCGACGGCATCTTTCTGTCCAACGGCCCCGGCGATCCCGAACCCTGCCTTTACGCCATCGACACCTGCAAGGCGGCACTTGAGCAAAAGATCCCCTTGTTCGGCATTTGCCTGGGCCAGCAGATACTCGGGCTGGGCCTGGGTGCGAAAACCGTCAAAATGAAAACCGGCCATCACGGCGCCAACCACCCGGTACAAGACCTGGATACCGGGCGGGTCTTCATTACCAGCCAGAATCACGGTTTCAATGTAGACGCCGACTCTTTGCCCGCCAATGCCCGCGCCACGCACGTGTCGCTGTTCGATGGCAGCTTGCAGGGTTTCGAGCTTACCGATACCCCCGCCTTCTGCTTCCAGGGTCATCCTGAAGCCAGCCCCGGCCCGCACGACATCGTTGTGCTCTTCGATAAATTCATCAGCCTTATGGCCGGAAAAAAATAATCCCGCACTATGCCAAAGCGTACAGACCTAAACAGCATTCTCATCATTGGTGCCGGCCCCATCATCATCGGGCAGGCATGCGAGTTCGACTACTCCGGCGCCCAGGCCTGCAAGGCCCTGAAAGCCGAGGGTTTCCGCACCATTCTGGTCAATAGCAATCCCGCCACCATCATGACCGACCCGGAAACGGCTGACGTCACCTACATCGAGCCCATTACCTGGCAAGCGGTCGAAAAAATCATCGAGCGCGAAAGGCCAGATGCGCTGCTACCGACCATGGGTGGGCAGACGGCACTTAACTGTGCACTGGATCTCGTGCGCGAAGGCGTACTCGAGAAGCACGGCGTGGAACTGATAGGCGCGAATGCGCAGGCCATCGAAAAGGCCGAAGACCGCATGAAGTTCAAAGACGCCATGAGCAGTATCGGCCTCGAGTCAGCCAAGTCGGGCGTAGCGCACTCCATGGAAGCAGCCTGGGAAGTCCAGCGCCGCATCGGCGACGAGGCGGGCACGTCCGGCTTCCCCGTTGTGATCCGCCCCAGCTTCACCATGGGCGGGTCGGGTGGCGGTATTGCCTATAACAGCGAAGAGTTCGAGGCCATCTGCCGTCGCGGCCTGGAGGCATCGCCTACTAACGAACTCTTGATCGAAGAGTCCCTGCTGGGCTGGAAAGAATTCGAAATGGAAGTCGTGCGCGACAGCGCCGACAACTGCATTATTGTGTGCTCCATCGAAAACCTGGACCCCATGGGTGTGCACACTGGCGATTCCATCACGGTGGCCCCGGCCCAAACGCTGACCGACAAGGAATACCAGATCATGCGCAATGCATCGATCGCGGTGTTGCGCGAAATCGGCGTGGACACCGGTGGTTCCAACGTCCAGTTTGCAGTCAACCCCGCCGATGGGCGGATGATCGTCATCGAGATGAACCCGCGCGTGTCGCGCTCGTCGGCCCTGGCGTCCAAGGCCACGGGTTTCCCCATCGCCAAGGTTGCCGCCCGCCTGGCGGTCGGCTATACGCTGGATGAACTGAAAAACGAAATCACGGGGGGCGCGACGCCCGCATCTTTCGAGCCCACGATCGATTACGTCGTCACGAAGGTGCCGCGTTTTGCCTTCGAGAAATTCCCAACCGCCGATTCGCGCCTGACCACGCAAATGAAGTCGGTGGGCGAAGTCATGGCCATAGGCCGTACCTTCCAGGAATCCTTCCAGAAAGCCTTGCGCGGTCTGGAAGTCGGTGTGGACGGACTCAATCAAAAGACCACCGACCGCGAGAAGCTGCAGATCGAGCTTGGCGAACCGGGCCCCGAGCGCATCTGGTACGTGGGCGACGCCTTTGCCCAGGGCTTCAGCCTTGACGAGGTTCACAGCCTGACCAGTATCGACCCGTGGTTCCTGGCCCAGATCAAAGAGATCGTCGATATCGAACTGGCGCTCGAGCAAAAGACGCTGGCCGACCTGGACTACGACACCGTCTGGCAACTGAAGCGCCGCGGGTTTTCCGATCGCCGCCTGGCCTTTCTGCTTGACACCTCCGAGGCCGAAGTTCGCAAGCTGCGTCATCAACTGGGTGTGCGCCCCGTATACAAACGCGTAGACACCTGCGCCGCCGAGTTTCCCACCGATACGGCGTACATGTATTCAACGTACGAAGACGAATGCGAGGCGGCCCCTACGGACCGCAAAAAGATCATCGTGCTGGGTGGCGGGCCCAACCGTATTGGCCAAGGCATCGAGTTCGACTATTGCTGCGTGCACGCCGCGCTGGCATTGCGCGAAGATGGCTATGAAACCATTATGGTCAACTGCAACCCGGAAACCGTCTCCACCGATTACGACACGTCCGACCGCCTCTATTTCGAGCCGCTAACCCTGGAAGACGTGCTCGAGATCGTGCACAAGGAAAACCCGGTAGGCATGATCGTGCAGTACGGCGGACAAACCCCGCTCAAGCTGGCACGCGCGCTCGAAGCCAACGGTGTGCCCATTATCGGCACCAGCCCCGAATCCATCGACGTGGCCGAAGATCGCGAGCGCTTCCAGAAGCTGCTGACCAAGCTGGGTTTGCGCCAGCCCCCCAACCGTACCGCTCGTACCGAAGGCGAGGCCCTGATACACGCCGCCGAGATCGGCTACCCGCTGGTTGTGCGCCCCAGTTATGTGCTGGGTGGCCGCGCCATGGAAATCGTACACGAGCAACAGGATCTCGAGCGCTACATGCGCGAAGCCGTCAAGGTCAGCAATGACTCGCCGGTATTGCTGGATCATTTCCTGAACAATGCCACCGAGGTCGATGTCGATTGCGTGGCCGATGGCGAAACCGTCTTTATCGGCGGCGTCATGGAGCACATCGAGCAAGCCGGCGTGCACTCGGGTGATTCCGCCTGCAGCCTGCCGCCTTACTCGCTGTCCGACGAGGTCATTGCCGAGATTAAGCGCCAGACGGCACTCATGGCACGCGCCCTGAATGTAAAGGGCTTGATGAACGTACAGTTTGCCATTCAAGATGGCGACGTCTACGTGCTCGAAGTCAACCCGCGTGCGTCCCGCACCGTTCCTTACGTGTCCAAGGCCACTGGCTTGCAGTTGGCCAAGATCGGCGCACGCGCCATGGCCGGCAAGACCCTGGCCGAGCAGGGCATACGCAAAGAAGTGGTGCCGCACTATTACTCCGTCAAGGAGGCTGTCTTCCCCTTCGTGAAGTTCCCGGGCGTAGACACCATACTGGGCCCCGAAATGAAGTCCACCGGCGAAGTCATGGGCGTAGGCGAGAGCTTTGGCGAGGCCTTCGTCAAATCGCAGCTTGCGGCCAGCGTGTCCTTGCCTGAATCAGGTACGGCCTTCATCAGTGTGCGCGGCCAAGACAAACCACGCGCCGTCGAAGTGGCGCGCGGTTTAAGCGCGCTCGGGTTCAAGATTGTCGCTACGCGTGGCACGGCTGCCGCCATCGAGGCTTCCGGGTTGGAAGTTCAGGTGGTCAACAAGGTAACTGAAGGACGGCCTCACATTGTGGACATGATCAAGAACGGCGAGATCGCGCTGGTGATCAACACCGTTGAAGAGCGGCGCAATGCCATTGCCGACTCGCGCATGATACGCACCAACGCACTGGCCGCGCGCGTTACCTTCTTCACCACGATCGCCGGAGCACGCGCCGCTGTCGAGGGCTTGCAGTATCTGCGTCATGGTGGCGGACTGAAGGTCTATTCCCTGCAGGATCTTCATGCTTCCCTGCCGCCCCAGTAAAGGCGGCGCGCCTTGACCCAGCGCGTATTCATCACCGGAGCGAGCAGCGGCATAGGGGCCGCCCTCGCTTCTTTTTATGCGGCGCAGGGCGCGCAGCTGGGATTGCTGGGTCGCCGGGCGGACGCCCTGCAGGCTATTCAGGCCGGCCTGCCTGGCCAGCATGAAATCTATGTAGTTGACGTCCGGGACAGGGCGGCGCTGCACGCCGCCGCCCGTGACTTCTTGGCGGGCGGGCCGGTGGACATCGTGATTGCCAGCGCAGGAATCAGCGCCGGCACACTGACTGAAGAGCCCGATGACTTTCAGGTTTTCGAAGCCATCATCGCCACCAACCTGCACGCCACCGTGGCAACCTTCGAGCCGTTTATACCGTCGATGAAACAGCGGGGTGTGGGTCGCCTGGTCGGTATCAGCAGCGTTGCCGCTGTACGCGGTCTGCCGGGCGCCGGCGCCTACAGCGCGTCCAAGGCAGCGCTGCGCGCTTACTGCGAAAGCCTGAGGGTTGAGCTTGGCCCGACCGGTGTGCAAGTGGTAACGCTGGTGCCCGGGTTTATCCGGACACCCATGACGGCCGTGAATCCGTACAAGATGCCCTTCCTGATGCCGGTTGAGCAATTTGCCGCGGCGGCCGTGAAGGCCATTGAAAACGGTGTGTCATATACCGTCATTCCGTGGCAAATGGGCGTGGTGGCCAAACTGCTGCGGCTGGTGCCCGACGCTTTGTACGATTACTTTGCGGTACGGCGGGAACGCAAGCCGCGGTTGCAGCATCCGCCACGTTGATCGCCCAAACGCTATAGGACGTCGTCCAGAGCTGGCGCATGCAGGTGACTGCCCAGGCCCCAATCCAGCAGATGCCACTTTCGGTCAATGTCGATAGCCAGGCAATTGATGCTGGCATTCAAGATGGGGCCGTTACGCGGGGCTGAAAGTCCGACGCCCGCAGCCTGGCGCCAGGCAATATCGATCACGCCGCCATGGGAAAATACCAGTACATTGCGCCCGGGGTGCTCCTGCGCGAGCCGCTCGAAGGCCCGGGCTATGCGCGTGGCAAACTCGGGCAGGGTTTCGCCGTCTTCGACTTCTTGGGCAGGATCACGAAAATTGACATAGTGCGACCCCACCTGCTCGCCTTCAAGCATGGCCCAATCCCGGCCCTCGTAAATGCCGTAGCAGCGTTCGCGCAGCTGCTTGTCGCGCATGATGGGCAGCGGGAGGTGCGCGGCGGCAATCCGGGCCGTTTCGTAGGCGCGCCCCAGGTCGCTGCTGATCACCACGTCGATGTCCACATCGAAGTCGGCCGATTGCAAATGGCTGGACACGCGGCGGGCTTGCTCCAGGCCCACAGTGTTCAGCGGGATGTCCAGCCAGCCTTGCAGCCGTCTTTCGGCATTCCACTGGGTTTCTCCGTGGCGTATCAGCCAGAATCTTGTTGCATTAGTCATGGTTCAGTATAGGCGGTGGTAACTATCTTGTTGCACCTTGCAGGCCTGCGCCCGTACACTCTCGCCTGGCCTGTCGCCCCATTTTAATAAGAAAGGGAATTCCTCCATGTCGAACACCTATTTTCCACGCTGGCGCCTCGTGCGAGGCGGCACAGACGGCGTTGTCGTGCAACCGGACGAACGGTTGTCCTGGCCGCAGAACGTGGCCATGGGCGCCCAGCACGTGGTGGCCATGTTCGGTTCGACCATTTTGGCGCCGCTGCTAATGGGCTTCGATGCCAATGTGGCTATCTTGATGTCCGGCGTGGGCACCCTGGTGTTCTTCTTGTTCGTGGGCGGCCGAGTGCCCAGTTACCTGGGCTCCAGCTTTGCTTTCATCGGCGGTGTCATAGCCGTGACCGGTTACGCGGGCGGGGGTGCAAACGCCAATATCGGTGTTGCGTTGGGGGCCATCATTGCCTGTGGCTTCGTCTATACCCTGATCGGCTTGCTGGTGTGGTGGATGAATGCGCGCTCCGGCGGCGCGGCTGAATGGATCAATAATTGGATGCCGCCTGTGGTGACCGGTGCCATTGTTGCCGTCATTGGCCTGAATCTCGCGCCCATTGCCGCCAAGGGCGCCATGGGCGGTTCGACCTTTGACGCGCTGATGGCGCTGATGACTGTCCTTTGTGTGGGAGGCGTTGCGGTCTATACGCGTGGCACCACCCAACGCCTGCTGATACTGGTGGGCCTGCTGCTGGCCTGCGTGATCTACGGTGTTTTGACCAACGGTATGGGTCTGGGCGCGCCGATTGATTTCAGCGCTGTTGCCTCGGCAGCATGGGTGGGTTTGCCGGCGTTTGCCGCGCCGGTTTTCGAGGTACACGCCATGAGCGTGATTGTGCCCGTGGCGATTATTCTGGTCGCCGAGAACCTGGGGCACATCAAGGCGGTCAGTGCCATGACCGGACAGAACCTGGATGTCTATCTGGGCCGCGCTTTCGCTGGCGACGGCGTTGCTACCATGATCTCTGGTGCGGTCGGTGGCACCGGTGTTACGACCTACGCCGAGAATATCGGTGTCATGACCGTCACGCGGATTTATTCCACATTGGTATTCGTGATTGCCGCCATCATTGCGATACTGCTGGGCTTTTCGCCAAAATTCGGTGCGCTGATCCAGACCATACCGGGACCGGTCCTGGGCGGCATGTCTATCGTGGTATTCGGCTTGATTGCCGTGGCCGGCGCACGCATCTGGGTGGTGAACCAGGTCGACTTCAGCGATAACCGTAACCTGATTGTTGCGGCCGTCACGCTGGTGCTGGGCGCAGGTAACTTTACCGTACAGTTCGGTGCTTTCAAGCTAGACGGCATCGGGACGGCAACCTTCGGCGCAATTATCTTGTACGCCCTGCTGCGCATGGGGTCGCGCGGTAAAGCCCGGGCGATCTGACAGCGGCGCCCAAGCGGCATATCGTCATGCCTTGCTACAAAATAATTATCGGTCAGTAGCCGGGCGTCTTTATTGGCTATACCGCCTTGCGCGGTAGGGCGGGGCTTGCAATTTGCCCGAAGTTTACCGACAATAGTCCCATATCCCCGGTTTCTGTCCAGGCCGGGGGTTTTATTTTGAGCCTGGCCACTGTTGTTCACAGCTAAAAGAAACCAGCAGTTCGCTTAGTTCACTTCTACGGGCGGCGGTCGCCGCCCCTGGCACGACTTTTTATCAGGCGCTCCATTGTGCGAGCGTCTTTTTACTTTTGATTCAGGAATATTATGTCTGCGATACCGTTGACAGCACGCGGCGCTGAGCGTCTGCAAGCCGAACTACACCGTTTGAAAACCGTGGAACGTCCCTCGGTCATTAACGCCATCGCCGAAGCACGCGCTCAGGGAGACCTGTCCGAAAACGCCGAATACGACGCTGCCCGCGAGCGCCAGGCCTTCGTTGAGGGCCGCATCCAAGAGCTGGAAGGTACCCTGTCCAACGCGCAGATCATTGATCCGGCCGCGTTGGATGTAGACGGCAAGGCCGTCTTCGGCGCTACCGTTGAGATCGAAGATCTGGAGTCGGGCGAACGCCTCAAATACCAGATCGTGGGCGATGTCGAAGCCGACATCCGCGCCAATATGATTTCCGTTTCCAGCCCTGTGGCGCGGGCGCTGATAGGCAAGGGCGAGGGCGATGTGGTCTCGGTGCAAGCGCCAGCCGGCGTGCGCGAATTCGAAGTGCTTAACGTCAGCTATATCTGATCTTGCGCCACGCTACGGCACAAGATACAACAGGCGCCATGCCCAGCGGCATGGCGCCTGATCATTTATACTTTTGGTTTGGTGGGACGCAGGTTGCGCCGGGCGCCCGCGCGTAAAGACATGGCGCTGCCGGGGCGTCGCGGTATGCCGTGTACCGGGGCCGCTGCAGCCGGAGCCGCCGCACGGCGGGCGCGAGGCGCGGCGGTTTCGGCCTGCTCTGCCTTTTGGGCCGAACGTTTCGCTTTTTCAGTACGCCGCGTACGCGTAACACCGGTTGCCGCTAATTTTTTCGGCGTATGCGGTTCGGACGGCTTGCGTATGGCACGGGTGCTGTACTCGGCTTCGGCCTTGGCGCGTTCGGCAGCAAGGTCGGGGCGATAAAGAATAAGCGTCTTACCCAGATGGTGTACCAGCCCACACGATAGTGTGTCGCAAATGGTTTCCAGCATGGCATTGCGCGCGTCGCGTTCTTCGCCCGCAATGCGTACCTTGATCAATTGATGCGCATTCAGGTTAAGGTCGATTTCTTTCAGCACCGATTCCGACAGCCCACGATCGCCGATAAGGACGACGGGGCGCAAAGGGTGGGCGGCGGCGCGTAAGGCGCTGCGCTCTTGGGAAGTAAAGTCAAGTTTTGCCATATAGAGATTGTACGGGAATGGCCAAGAAAAAATTCTCCAAAGACTGGATACATCAGCATATCAATGACCCATACGTTAAAATGGCGCAACAAAAAGGCTACCGCGCCCGTGCCGCCTTCAAACTGTCCGAAATCGTCGACACCGAAAAACTGTTGCGCCCCGGCGATGTTGTGGTTGATCTCGGTTCCGCACCCGGTAGTTGGTCACAAATAGCGCGCGAGCGGCTGGTCGGTCCGGGCGGTGTTATCAAAGGGCGCATCATTGCGCTGGACATGCTGCCCATGGAGCCCATCGAGGGCGTCGAGTTCATGTTGGGCGATTTCCGCGAAGACGCCGTACTGAACCAGCTAAAAGAATTGCTGGGCGACGCTAGGGTAGACCTTGTGATTTCCGACATGGCCCCCAATCTATCCGGTGTGAGTTCGGCCGATTCGGCCCGCATTCAGCACGTATGCGATCTGGCGCTCGATTTCGCTTGCCATCACCTGGCCCCCGACGGTGCTCTTATCGTCAAGGCATTTCATGGCAGCGGGTTCTCCCAGACCGTCGAATTATTCAAGCGACATTTCCACCGAGTCGTCGAACGCAAGCCTAAAGCCTCACGGGTGAAATCCTCTGAAACTTTTCTGGTCGCAAGACGGTTGAAAGCTTAGCGTTTCCTGAACAGAAATTCTGCTATCAGGTAGAATGATTCTATTGACATACTTGTTCTGCTGCCGTTGTCGCGGGGGTAAGGCAAGCCGAAGTTACAAGTAGGAGGTTGGCTTTGAACAACTCGTTTTCCAAGGTCGCGATCTGGATGGTGATCGCGCTGGTCCTGTTCACTGTTTTCAAGCAGTTCGACGGGCGCGCGACCACGGCCGAAACCGTGACATACACGCAGTTCATCAACGATGCACAAGCTGGCCGTATCAGCAAGGTCGACATTCAGGGCGACACCTTATATGTTACGCCCGATACTGGCCGTCCTTATAGCCTGACTTCACCTGGCGACCTCTGGATGGTCCCCGAACTGGTCAAGTCCGGCGTTCAGGTATCCGGCAAGGCCCGCGAAGAGCCATCCTTCCTCACCAGCCTGTTCATATCGTGGTTCCCCATGCTGCTGCTTATCGGCGTGTGGATCTTCTTCATGCGTCAGATGCAAGGTGGCGGCAAGGGCGGGGCATTCAGCTTTGGAAAATCCCGCGCCCGCATGATGGACGAAAACACCAATCACATCACTTTTGCCGACGTTGCTGGTTGCGACGAAGCCAAGGAAGACGTGCAAGAGCTCGTCGACTTCCTGCGCGACCCCACCAAATTCCAGCGTCTGGGCGGTCGTATCCCGCGTGGCGTACTCATGGTGGGTTCGCCCGGTACCGGTAAAACCTTGCTGGCCAAGGCGATTGCCGGCGAAGCAAAGGTGCCTTTTTTCAGCATTTCGGGTTCTGACTTCGTTGAAATGTTCGTGGGTGTGGGCGCCGCCCGCGTTCGCGACATGTTTGAAAACGCCAAGAAGCAGGCTCCCTGCATCATCTTCATCGACGAAATCGATGCTGTTGGACGTCAGCGGGGTGCCGGCCTGGGTGGTGGCAACGACGAACGCGAACAAACGCTTAACCAGTTGTTGGTCGAAATGGACGGTTTTGAAACCGGCCAGGGTGTGCTGGTTATCGCCGCCACCAACCGTCCCGACGTCCTGGATCCCGCCTTGTTGCGTCCGGGCCGCTTCGACCGTCAGGTGGTGGTGTCGCTGCCCGATATTCGTGGCCGCGAACAAATCCTGAAAGTCCATATGCGCAAGGTGCCCTTGGCCACCAACGTCGACGCCATGGTCCTGGCGCGAGGCACACCGGGCTTTTCCGGTGCTGACCTGGCCAACCTGGTTAACGAAGCTGCCTTGTTTGCCGCACGCCGCAGTGGGCGCACGGTCGAAATGAGCGACTTCGAAAAAGCCAAAGACAAAATCATCATGGGTGCCGAGCGCCGTTCGCTCATCATGCCCGAAGAAGAGCGCCGCAATACGGCGTATCACGAGTCCGGCCACGCCCTGGTGGCGCGCATGCTGCCCAAGACCGACCCCGTCCACAAGGTCACCATCATTCCTCGTGGCCGCGCGTTGGGCGTAACCATGCAGTTGCCGGAAGGCGATCGCTACAGCATGGACAAAGACCGTCTGCTCAACACCATCGCGGTCCTGTTCGGTGGCCGTATCGCCGAAGAAGTGTTCATGAACCAAATGACCACTGGGGCTTCCAACGACTTCGAGCGGGCCACGGCCATTGCGCGCGATATCGTCACGCGTTATGGCATGACCGATTCTTTGGGTCCTGTGGTTTACGCCGAGAACGAGGGCGAAGTCTTCCTGGGTCGCAGCGTTACCAAGACCACGCATGTTTCCGAAGCGACCATGCAAAAGGTCGACCACGAGATCCGCGCCATTATCGATCAGCAATATCAGGTGGCTCGCAAGATCATCGAAGAGAACCGCGACAAGATCGAAGCTATGACGGCAGCGCTGCTCGAATGGGAAACCATCGATGCCGACCAGATCAACGACATCATCGAGGGTCGTCCGCCACGGGCACCGCAGCCACCATCGTCCAGTAACGACACGTCCGACCACACGCCGCCCACCGGGCTGACGTCGGCCGGAGGCAGTGCCGCGGCAACACCTGTATAGGCCGAACGTACTCCATCATGAGTCCTGGCTTGCTTTGTGGGCGCTTCGAGCTCGATCTCGAGCGCCCATTAATTATGGGCATCGTCAATGTCACCCCCGACTCGTTCTCGGATGGTGCCCAGCACCTTGAGGCCGATGCAGCCATCGCGCACGCGCGCTCGCTGATCGCGCAGGGTGCCGACATCCTTGATATTGGCGGTGAGTCCACCCGCCCAGGCGCCGAACCCGTGCCCGCCGAAGTCGAACTCGCACGCATTTTGCCGCTGATCGAGGCGCTGCGCACGGCCGACATTCCCCTGTCCATCGATACCTTCAAGCCCGAGGTCATGCGTGCCGCATTGGCTGCCGGCGCCGATATGATCAACGACATCTATGGGTTCAGGCGGCCTGGTGCCCTGGACGCTGTCGCCGGCAGTGGCTGCGGGCTTTGTGTGATGCATATGCAGGGCGAACCCAAAACCATGCAGCAAGCCCCGCAGTACGGCGATCTGGTGCACGACGTCGAGGCCTTCCTGCATGACCGGGTAAGAGCCATACGCGCCTGCGGCATCGACAGCGGCCGTATTGTTCTCGACCCTGGCTTCGGCTTTGGCAAGACGGCTGCACAAAATTATCTTTTATTGCGTCGACTGGACGAAATGGACAGCCTGGGCTGCCCATGGCTGATCGGAGTGTCGCGCAAATCCATGATAGGCCACGTAAGCGGCGGAACGCCGAGCGAACGTGTACCCGGCAGCATAGCGGCCGCGCTGGCGGGCATCGCCCGCGGTGTGCACATCGTGCGGGTGCACGATGTGCGCGCCACCGCCGAAGCGGTCAAGGTTTGGCGCGCCATCGAACACGGAGACTTTTTATGACAGAGCGCAGGTATTTCGGTACAGACGGCGTGCGGGGCGAAGTGGGCGGACCCACCATCAATGCGGCGTTTGCGCTGCGTCTGGGCTATGCGGCGGGGCGCGTGCTCGCACGCCAGTATCCGGGCCGGGGTCGGCCGGCAGTCATCATCGGCAAAGACACGCGTATTTCTGGGTATATGCTCGAGTCCGCACTGGAAGCCGGCTTGTCGGCAGCGGGCATCGATGTGCTTCTGGCCGGGCCAGTGCCCACGCCGGCCGTCGCTTACCTTACGCGCGCCCTACGGCTGGTTGCCGGCATAGTCATCAGTGCCTCGCATAATCCTTTTCAAGATAACGGCATCAAGTTCTTTTCGGCCCAGGGCATGAAATTGCCCGACGAAATCGAAGCCCAGATCGAAGCCGAGATAGATCAGCCGGTGGGTTGCGTCGGATCCGAGGCACTGGGCCGGGCCCGGCGCATCGACGATGCTGCCGGCCGTTATATCGAGTTCTGCAAAAGCACCTTCCCCAACGAACTGGACTTATCCGGCTTGCGTATTGTGGTGGATGCCGCGCACGGCGCTGCCTACCATATTGCGCCGCATGTCTTTCGCGAATTGGGCGCCGAGGTATTTGCCATAGGCTGCCAGCCTGATGGCTTCAATATCAACGAGAAGGTCGGCGCGATGCACCCCGAAGCCCTGGTCGAGGAGGTCCGGCTACGGGGCGCCGATCTGGGCATTGCGCTTGATGGCGATGCCGACAGATTGCAGATGGTGGATGGTACTGGCCGCCTGTACAACGGCGACGAACTGCTCTACGCCATCGTGTGCGACCGCATGAAGCAAAAGCCTGTAGAGGGCGTGGTAGGCACCCTGATGACCAATCTGGGCTTCGAGAAACAAATGCAAGCCCTGGGGGTAGGTTTCGAGCGAGCCAAGGTGGGGGATCGCTACGTACTGGAAGCCATGCAGCGCCGCGGCTGGCTTTATGGCGGCGAAAGCTCAGGCCATCTGCTGTGCCTCGATTGTCACACGACCGGCGATGGCATCATTGCCGCCTTGCAGGTGCTGACGGCCATGAGCCGCAGCGGCAAGAGCCTGGACGAACTCGTTTCAGAACTGAAAATGTATCCTCAGAAGATGGTCAACGTCCCCTTGGCTCCAGGCGTCAAATGGCAGGCGCATCGCGGCTTGCAAGCGGCGCGCGAGGCAGTAGAGAAGCAACTGGGCGATCGGGGCAGGGTGCTGATCCGGGCATCCGGCACTGAGCCCAAGCTGCGACTGATGGTTGAAGCAGACGAGTTGGCCCTGGTTGAAGACGGCCTACGCGAGTTGGTCGCGGTGAATCTGGCCATCGACTAGGTTTTCAAGAAGCTGCAACATTCCGTAGACATACTGGCACTATGTTTACGGAGTGACACCATGCTAGAGCTTGCAGCCAACCAGCCTCGAAAGGGGCCGGGCCCACACCTTACCTGGGAAGCCCCGCCGGGCACCGGTCTTGTACTGACGCTGGCGCGCAGCCATCAAGACCTCGAGGCAATTCAACGTTTGCGTTACGACGTCTTTACCGAAGAAATGGGCGCGGTCTTTCCGGATGGCAGCAATGG
Source organism: Pollutimonas thiosulfatoxidans (assembly GCF_004022565.1). Taxonomy (NCBI): domain Bacteria; kingdom Pseudomonadati; phylum Pseudomonadota; class Betaproteobacteria; order Burkholderiales; family Alcaligenaceae; genus Pollutimonas; species Pollutimonas thiosulfatoxidans. Next base: position 1,937,845 of record NZ_CP022987.1, on the reverse strand, counting down.
TCTGGACGCCGACCGCTACGACCCCTGGTGTGAACACTTCCTGGTAAAAGAGCAGCCCAGTGGCCGGGTCGTGGGTACTTACCGGCTGTTGACCCCGGCCAATGCGCGCAAGGCGGGTGCCTACTACGCCGAGTCAGAGTTCGATCTGTCGGGGTTGGGGTCCATTCAAGAAAATATTGTGGAAGTCGGCAGGGCGTGCACGCATCCCGACTACCGCAACGGTTCAGTCATCATGCTGCTTTGGTCGGGCCTCGCCAGAAAGGTGGAACAACTGGGCTGCAGGTATGTGTTGGGCTGTGCCAGTGTCAGTTTGCGCGATGACGGCGCCACCGCTGCCAAGGTCTGGCGTTCCAGTTCGGCAGCCATGCCCGCATGCCATTTACCGCGCGTTACGCCTCTACACCGATACCCGGTAGAGCGCCTGGACAGCATGTTGCCCGCGCGTACCCCGGCACTGATCAAGGGCTATCTGAAGCTGGGCGCCACGATTTGCGGCGAGCCGGCATGGGACCCGGACTTCAATACCGCAGACTTTCCAGTGCTGCTGGATATGCAGAAAATGGATGCACGCTATCGGCGACATTTTGGACTCGCACCGGTCGCCGTCGCTGCGTAAGGCGAGATCAGCCGGAGTGCAGCCGTCCGCTGGAGTAGCCGCTGACAGGTATTCAGGTCTCGATCAGTTCGAGATCGATGCCGGCCTTGCGCCATTCCTTCTGTTCGGCCCGCAGCGAATACTCTGACAAGGCATGGTCGTCCAGCCAGGCTTTGTTTACGTGCATTTTTATGCCTTTTCCGTTGGCGGCAAGCGAGATCGGCAGCGACTTCTGATCTTCGCGTCGCCGGCATAGCAGGACGGCAAGGCGCAGGCACAGCAAAGTAAGCCAGCGGCCGCGCGTTGGATCATGCAGTGACAGCTTGCTGACCTTACCCTGATGGCCCAGCACGATCAGCGCCAGTAGCTCTTGGTCGTCGTTTGAAAACCCGGGCATATCGGCGTGTTCGAGAATGTAGGCGCTATGCTTGTGATACTGCGCATGCGTAATACTGATGCCGACTTCATGCAGGTCGGCCGCCCATCCAAGCGTGCGCTCCAGCTCTTGCTTCTCGGTTGGATCGTAGAGTTCGAGTTGAGAAAACAGGCTCAGGGCAACCTGCTTCACGCGCTCGCATTGGCGCACATCCACATGATAGCGTTTGATGAACTGGCGTACGGTCTCGTGGCGCTTGTCGTGTGCAGAGTCGCGGCCCAGCAGGTCATACAGCACGCCTACCCGCAAAGCGCCTTCACCGGGCGCCATCACTTTGATGTTCAGTTCCTTGAACGCGGCGATCATGATGGCCAGGCCGCCGCTTAACACCAACGAGCGATCGTGTTTCAGGCCCGGAAGCTCGCCCATGACGACTTGGCCGTCATGGATAAGCTTGGCTTTGAGCTTTTCCAGCCCTTCCAGGGTGATGCCCTTACGCGACATCCCGCCTTCCAGCAATACCGCCAGCAGTCCCTTGGCTGTGCCGGAAGAGCCATAGGCCTCTTGCCAGCCGGTACGGCGATAGACGCGCGATATGGCTTCCAGTTCGCGCCTTGCCGCCAGTTCCGCCTGCTGCATGCGCGACGCCGTGATGACGCCGTCGGGGAAGAACTTCCGCGTAAAGCTGACGCAGCCCATATACAAGGAGGACAGATGCAGGGGCTGGAAGCCTTTGCCGATGATCACCTCGGTGGAACCACCTCCGATGTCTATCATGAGCCGCCGATGTTCTGAAGGAGGCAGCTCGTTCGTGATACCCGAGAAGATCAGGCGGGCTTCCTCACGGCCCGAGATGACCTCGACCGGAAAGCCCAGCGCAGCTTCGACACGCGGCAGAAATTCCGACACGTTCTTCGCGACGCGAAAGGTGTTGGTCGCCACTGCCCGTACCCGATTGGGATGGAAGCCGCTGAGCCGCTCGCCGAAGCGCTTGAGCACAGTGATGGCCCGCTCTATGGCTTCTTCATCGATGATCTTGTCGTCGCCCAGGCCCGCAGCCAGGCGCACGGACTCTTTGAGGCGGTCTATGGCGTAGATTTGCGCGATGCCGTCTTGTTGCACGACCCGCCCGATCGAAAGCCGGAAGCTGTTAGAGCCCAGGTCGACCGCAGCCAGTAGATGATCCATTATGTAGGTACCAGGATGAATATGCAGCGATTATAGAGACCGGGACGCCATACCGCGACAAGCGCGCCAGATTCGCCACGCCAGTGGGCAAATCGTACTCAGGCTGCCCGCTGTCTGGCAAACTGTCATGAAGCCGTCATCCAATTGAAGTAAAACAACAGGTAACACTCCAGGGCTCGCCTATGCTTCCTTCCCCGACCGACCCGACCTTGCTTAATCGCGAGTTGTCGCTGCTCAAGTTTAACGAGCGTGTGCTGGCCATGGCCCAGAACCCGTCCACGCCCCTGCTAGAGCAACTGCGTTACCTGTGCATAGTCAGCTCCAACCTGGACGAGTTCTTCGAGATCCGTATTTCGAGCCTGAAAGAGCAGCAGCGCCAGACGCCCGCGCTGGTGGGGCCGGACGGCTACACCCCGGGCGAGGCCTTCGAACGCGTGCAGGCTGCAGCGCATTTGTTGGTGGAACAGCAAAATGTGGTGCTGACCGACCATGTCTTGCCGCGCCTCGAGGCCGAAGGCATCGCCTTGCTTGAGCCTGCCAACTGGAGCGACGCGCTGCGCGATTGGGCCTACGCCGGCTTCCAGAGCGATGTCATGCCCATGCTCACGCCGATAGGGCTGGATCCCGCCCATCCCTTCCCCCGGGTATACAACAAAAGCCTGAATTTCATCGTGGCCCTGTCCGGGCAGGACGCCTTTGGTCGCAGCGCCTCCATCGCCATCGTGCAGGCGCCGCGGGCCTTGCCGCGCGTCATCAAGATCCCGCCCGAAATCTCGGGCATACCTCATGGTTATTTATTGCTCACGGCACTGATCAGTGCCTTTGTCGGCGATCTTTTCCCCGGTTTGGACGTCAAGGGGGTTTATCAGTGGCGCGTCACACGCAATAGCGACTTGTTCGTGGACGAAGAAGAAATCACCAATCTGCGCCACGCCCTGCAAGGGGAGCTGTCGCAGCGCAATTTCGGCGCGGCGGTGCGGCTCGAGATCGACGAAGACATGCCGACCGACCTGGAAGTCTTCCTGCAGCAGGAATTCCTGTTGCAGCCACAGGACACCTACCGCGTCAGCGGGCCGGTCAATTTGTCGCGCCTGATGCAGCTTTGCAATGTCGTTGGGCGGCCCGAGCTCTTGTTCCCTGACCATAGACCGGAAATTCCGCCGCCTTTCGATGCGGTGTCCGACAGTCCTGACGCCTTGTTCGGCGCCATTGCACAGCAGGACCGCTTGCTGCACCATCCGTATCAGTCCTTCCAGCCGGTACTGAACTTCCTGACGGCAGCCGCCATGGATCCGTCGGTCGTTGCCATCAAGCAAACCATTTATCGCACCGGCGAAGATTCCGAACTGATGCGCTTGCTGCTTGCAGCCGCCAAGGCCGGCAAGGAAGTTACCGTGATCGTCGAACTGATGGCGCGCTTTGACGAGCAGACCAATATCAATTGGGCCGCAAGGCTGGAAGAAGTCGGCGCCCATGTCAGTTACGGCGTGGTGGGCCACAAGACCCACGCCAAGATGGCCCTGGTGCTGCGGCGCGAGAAAGGCCACATCCGGCGCTATGGGCACTTGGGTACCGGCAATTATCACCCTCGCACGGCGCGCCTGTATACCGACTTCGGCTTGCTTACCGCCGACCAGAAGCTGTGCGAAGACATGGATAAGGTGTTCTCGCTGCTTACCGGTCTGGGGGCGCGTCGCCCCTTGAAGCTGCTGCTGCAGTCGCCCTTTACCTTGCACGAGACCATGCTGGCGCTAATACGCAACGAAGTGGTCAACGCCAAGGCGGGCAAGAAGGCGCGCATCATGGCCAAGATGAATTCCTTGCTGGAGCCCATCATTATCGAGGCGCTCTATCGAGCCAGCCAGGCTGGCGTGAAAATTGATCTGATCGTGCGAGGCGCCTGTGCCCTGCGTGCCGGCGTACTGGGCTTGTCCGAGAACATCAGGGTGCGCTCGATTATCGGGCGCTTCCTGGAGCATTCGCGGGTTTTTTACTTTTATAACGATGGTGCCGAGAACCTGTATTTGTCATCGGCCGACTGGATGGACCGCAACTTCTTCCGCCGGGTGGAGATCAGTTTCCCCATTCTGGATAAAGCGCTTAAAAAGCGTGTGATCGACGAGGCTTTCACCTATGCCTTACGCGATAACCAGCTCGCGTGGCGGGCTTTGCCCGACGGGTGTTATGTGAAAGTAAAAAACAGCAGCAAGCCGTTCAGCCTGCAGGATCATCTGACGCGATAGGGTTGCTTGGAGAAAAGTCGGCCACTGTCACGAACATGTCACATTGGCGTCTTACCATGTTGGTTGTGCAGGTTTGAACCTGACTTAACCAGAACAGATCGAGGACTTCTTTATGTTAAAGCGCGTTTTATTACAGGTTTCGGTCGGGGTCGCCATGGGCGCGGCCGCACTGACGACACATGCCGCAGACATCACGGGCGCTGGCGCCTCGTTTCCGTATCCCATCTATGCCAAGTGGGCAGACCAATACAACAAGGAAACCGGTAACCGCGTCAATTACCAGTCCATCGGCTCGGGTGGCGGTCAGCAGCAGATCATTGCCAAGACGGTCGATTTCGGCGCTTCCGATGACCCGATGAAGGGCGATGCACTCGAGAAAAACGACCTGTTCCAGTTCCCGGCCATCATCGGCGGCACGGTGCCTGTGGTCAACATTGAGGGCATCAAGCCTGGCGAACTGAAGTTGTCCGGCGACGTCATCGCCGATATTTTCCTCGCCAAGATCAAGAAATGGGACGACGCTGCCATCAAGGCGCTTAACCCCGACCTGAAACTGCCTTCGGCGTCCATTATTGTGGTTCACCGCTCAGACGGTTCGGGCACCACATTTGGCTGGACCAACTACCTGTCCAAAGTATCGCCAGCCTGGAAAGAGCAGGTCGGTGAAGGCAAGGCTGTAAAATGGCCCACCGGTCAGGGAGGCAAGGGCAACGAAGGCGTCGCCGCCTACGTCCGCCAACTGAAGAACTCTATCGGTTACGTCGAATACGCCTATGCCAAGCAGAACGGCCTGTCATGGACCCAACTGCGCAACAAGGATGGTCAATTTGTGCAGCCTACGCAAGAAGCTTTCGCTGCTGCCGCCGCGAATGCCGACTGGAACAGCGTGCCTGGCATGGGCGTGGTTCTGACGGAAGAGCCGGGTGCAGAATCGTGGCCGGTTACCTCCGCCAGCTTCATCCTGATGCAGAAGCAGCAGGACAAGCCCGAGACAGCCAAGGAAGTGCTGGCGTTTTTCGACTGGGCCTTCAAGAACGGTGACGCCATGGCTGCAGAACTGGACTACGTGCCGCTGCCTGATAGCGTGACCAAGCAAATCGGCGAAGCCTGGAAGACCGAGATCAAAGGCACGGATGGTTCAGTAGTCTGGAAATAAGTGCATTTGGCGGTGCTCGAGCCGCAGGATGAGTAACAAAGGACGGTGCCATCGGGATGGTGCCGTCCTTCTTGTGTAAAAATCGAAGCTTCGGTTATGGTTCAATGCTTCCCGGCGCTCATGCGTCTATAGTAATGCCCACCCATGAAATGCAACATCACAAGACATGAAAAATAATCGGAACGCGCTCATGGACGCCGTGTTCAAGAACCTGACTCGAAGTTTCGCGTTTCTGGTTTTTATTCTGCTCGGCGCCATCACCGTATCGCTGTTGTACGGCAGCCGCGAGTCCATTGCCGAGTACGGTATCGCGTTTCTCTGGACCAACAACTGGGATCCAGTCCAGAACATCTACGGTGCACTGGTGCCTATCACCGGCACTTTGCTGACTTCCTTCATTGCGTTGGTCATTGCCGTGCCGGTGTCTTTCGGGATCGCGATGTTCCTGACCGAGTTGTCGCCCGTGTGGCTGCGCCGCCCGCTGGGCACGGCCATCGAAATGCTCGCGGCCATCCCGTCCATCATTTATGGCATGTGGGGGCTGTTTGTCTTCGTGCCGATTTTTCAGCAGTACATACAGCCTTACGTCATTGACTTCTTCGAGGGCGTTCCGGTGCTGGAGCAAGTATTTGCCGGGCCGCCTTTCGGCATCGGTGTCTTCACCGCCGGCCTGATTCTGTCCATTATGGTCATCCCCTTCATTACGGCAGTCATGCGTGATGTATTCGAGCTGGTACCGCCTCTATTGAAAGAGTCGGCATACGGCTTGGGCAGCACAACTTGGGAAGTCGTCTGGAAAGTCGTGCTGCCCTATACCAGAAGCGGCGTGATCGGCGGCATCATGCTCGGTCTGGGCCGCGCGCTGGGCGAGACCATGGCCGTTACCTTCGTGATCGGCAATGCCTTCAACCTGCCGGCGTCGGTTTTTTCGCCATCCAATTCCATTGCGTCCGCGTTGGCGAACGAGTTCAACGAAGCTGGCGGCATGCAAAAGTCTGCCTTGCTTGAACTGGGCCTGATCCTGTTCCTGATCACCACCGTGGTGTTGGCCTTGTCCAAGCTGCTTCTACTTCGCCTGGCGAAAGCCGAGGGCACGCACTAGGTATCGAATCCAGCCATGTTCTCTTCCGACTCCATCGTCAACCTGTCCAACCCCGTATACCGGCGGCGGCAGCGCTTCAATACGCTGATGCTGACCCTGTCGGCGGCCACTGTCATTTTCGGCCTGTTCTGGCTCAGCTGGATCATACTGACGCTTTTCGTCAAAGGTGGCTCGGCCCTGTCATTGACACTGCTGACGCAAAGCACGCCCCCGCCCGGTGCCGATGGCGGCTTGCTCAATGCCATCATAGGCAGTGTGATGATGGCCGCGGTGGCGACGCTTATTGGTACCCCCATAGGGGTATTGGCGGGCACCTACTTGGCCGAGTATGGCCAGCGAGGCTGGCTGGCGCCGGCAACGCGCTTCCTTAACGACGTGTTGCTCTCGGCGCCGTCCATCGTCATCGGCCTGTTCATTTATGCCACCTATGTGGCGCAGGTCGGCCATTATTCCGGCTGGGCTGGTGCGCTGGCGCTTGCCATTCTGGTGATCCCCGTGGTGGTGCGCGCCACCGACAATATGCTCCTGCTGGTGCCGAACAGCCTGCGCGAGGCGGCGGCCGCCCTGGGTTGCCCGCAGTGGCGCGTTATCATGTTCATCAGTTATCGTGCAGCACGGTCCGGCATCATTACCGGTGTCCTGCTGGCCGTTGCGCGTATTTCCGGTGAGACAGCACCGCTGCTGTTTACCGCTTTGAACAATCAATTCATGTCCTTGAACATGAATGCCCCGATCGCCAATCTTCCGGTCGTCATCTTCCAGTACGCTGCCAGCCCCTTCGAGGACTGGAATCGGCTGGCATGGGCGGGCGCCGTTTTGATCACACTGCTAGTACTGGGCATCAACATCGCCGCTCGCAGCCTCTTTCGAAAATAATACTGTGCCGGAAGGGCTTGCAGGCCCTTTCAGCCGGGAACGACTATGCAATCAAACCCCAACGCCGAACGCACCAAGCTCGAAGTCAAGAACCTGAACTTCTACTATGGCAACTACCAGGCCATCAAGGACGTCAACCTGTCCATCAAGGAGAACAAGGTCACGGCATTCATCGGGCCATCAGGTTGCGGAAAGTCCACCTTGTTGCGCACCTTCAATCGCATGTTCGAGCTTTATCCCGGACAGCGCGCCGAGGGTGAGATCATCCTGGACGGCGAGAACCTGCTGTCGTCGCGCATGGATATCTCATTGATACGCGCCAAAGTGGGCATGGTGTTCCAGAAACCCACGCCTTTTCCCATGAGCATCTACGACAACATTGCATTTGGCGTCCGGCTGTTCGAAAGGCTCAGCAAGGGTGAGATGGACGAACGCGTCGAGTGGGCCCTGACCAAGGCGGCGCTCTGGAACGAAGTCAAAGACAAACTTGCTCAAAGCGGCAACGGGCTGTCGGGCGGCCAGCAACAGCGCTTATGCATAGCGCGCGGTATTGCCATCAAACCGGAAATCATGCTGCTGGACGAGCCGTGTTCGGCGCTGGATCCTATTTCCACGGCAAAAATCGAAGAGCTGATAGCCGAACTGAAGTCCGACTACACCGTGGTGATCGTGACCCACAACATGCAGCAGGCGGCGCGGTGCTCCGACTACACGGCATACATGTATTTGGGCGAACTCATGGAGTTCGGCGAGACCGACCAGGTGTTCGTCAAACCCGCAAGAAAAGAGACCGAAGACTACATCACGGGCCGCTTCGGTTAAGCTAAAAACCACTTGCCCCAGCCTGTTCACGAAGCCCCTTTTCTGGGGCTTTTCCTTTGTTCTTCCGGGCTTTCCTTATTAACGTTAACCCTTTAGTTTTTCGCGAAAGTCTGAATCGAGACACTTAATGTCCTTTCCGGGTGAGTTTCAGTGTTTCGCATTTGATAATCTTCGCCACATCCGTACCCAAACACACAAATAGAAACAACAGACGGATTGTCGTTACGCACGGCAGACTAAGCATCTTGCGGCGCCACACGCGACGCGGGGCACAAAACTTCCCAGGCAGTGACCTTTTTTTTCCCGATTTTCGGGGGGGCGCAGCTTGGCCTGAGAAGTCGGGGGGATGTGGTTTTGCACGTCAATCAGAAGTACTAAAGGAGATATAAGTGAAAGACATCAACACACAAAAAAATGATACCGGCTCGACGGATCGTCGTAGCTTCCTGAAGACCGGCTCGGCCGTCGCAGGGGGCCTGCTGGTTCCGGGCGCGTACAGCGCTACAGCGTCAGCACAGGAGAAAAAATACCCCAAACTGGGCAACTACCCTGAAGGCGTAGCAGGCGATACCGTCGTAGCCGGCCTCACCCTGGATCTTACCGGCCCCTACTCGGCTGAAGGCGCAGGACAGAAGCGCGGCTTCGAATTGGCGGCAGAGATGATCAACAATGGCGATCCACGCATCAAGAAGATATCGCCGCTGACCAAAACAGGCATTCTGGGCAAGAAAATTGTGCTCGCCATCGGCGACGCCGAAACCAAGCCCAACAGCGCCGTGCAAGCCGCAACGCGTTTCATCCGCCAGGACAAGGCCATGATGATCTCCGGCAGCGTCAGCAGCTCGGTAGCCATCGCCTTGCAAAACACCTGCGAGCGCGCCAAGACGCTTTACTTCCCCGTCATCAGCGGCTCCAGCGATACCACCGGGAAAGACTGCCGTCGCTACGGCTTCCGTCTTTGCCATCACGCCTACACGGCATCCAAGGCCATCGCACCTGTGCTGGCTGAAGCCTACGGCAAGAACATGAAGGCCATCTACCTGGTTCCTGACTACAACTATGGCCACTCCATTCATGACCACATGCGCGAGTTCACCGAAGCGCAGGGCTGGACCACCATCGACAACCCGCAGATCCACCCACTGGGCGCCACCGACTACAGTGCCTATCTGCTCAACGTCGCCAACAGCGGCGCCGACATCCTGATCAACCTGGATTACGGTGCAGACGCGGTCAACTCGGCCAAGCAGGCTCACCAGTTCGGCGTACTCAAGAACATGAAGATGTGCGTGCCCTACATGCCCGCCTACATGCTTGAAGAAGTCGGCCCGGAAATCATGGAAGGTGTGCACGGCACCATGGTGTTCTGGTGGACCCAGATGGAGAAAAACGAAATCGCCAAGGACTTCGTAGAAGCCTATGAAGCCAAGTTTGGTGCCAAGCCTCGCGACCCCGAGCACAATGCCTACATGACCATGGTGCTTTGGGCTGATGCGATCGAACGTGCAGGCACTTTCTATCCGGCAGCAGTGGTGGAAGCCCTCGAAGACGGGATCAACCACAAGCGTCCTTACACCATGGGTGGCGAGGTCTACTTCCGCGCAGAAGATCACGACGGCGCAGCCGACTTCGCAGTGGTACGCGGCAAGAAGCCATCCGAGATCAAAAACAAGGACGATCTCGTGGACATCGTTGCGATTGCAAGCGGCGTTGACACACTGCCGCCGATTGGCTATGCCGGCTGCAAGATGGCGCCTGCTGCGTAAACCTTTCGTATATCGCTTGTTTCTATAAGAAAAGAGGGGGACTAGTATGCCTAGCCTGGGCCTATTCATGTCACAAGTTTTCAATGGTCTCGCGCTGGGGGTGCTGCTCTCCCTCATAGCGGCTGGCCTGACCATTATCTACGGCACGCTTGGCGTGATCAATTTCGCGCACGGCGCGCTGTTCGTAGTGGGCGCCTATGCCGGTTTTTCAATCTTCACGGTTACCGATTCATTCACCATCAGCATTATCGGCGGTGCAGTGGCCGCCATGCTCGTGGGCTTGATCATGGAACGTGGATTGATCAAACGTTTCTATAACCGCCCGGTCGAAGACCAGATACTTGTCACCTTCGGTGTCAGTATCGTTATTGTCGAAATCGTTCGGGCAATATTCGGTGGGGTCGGACAACGTGTACCCATCCCGACCTGGGGCGAAGGCGTTGTCGATATGGGGTTTGTCGTCTACCCCCTGTATCGCATCCAGATCCTGGGCATTGCCGCAGCAGCCTTGTTCCTTTGCTGGCTGGTGCTGTACCGCACGCGTCTGGGCCTGATCATACGATCGGGCATCGAAGACGCGCTCATGACAAGACTGCTGGGGATCAACATCCAGCGGGCCTTCCTGGTGGTATTCGGTGTGGGCGCGGCGGCAGCCGGCTTCGCGGGTGTCATCTACGGGCCTATCGTCTCGATCGTGCCCGACATGGGTTTCCGTGTCCTGATTCAGTCCTTTGTTGTCGTGGTGCTGGGCGGTGTCGGTTCCTTCCCGGGGGCAATACTTGGTGGATTGATTGCGGGCCAGATACTTAGCCTGACTTCGCTGTTCAATCCGGTTTATTCCGACGTCATGCTGTTTGCAGCCATGGCGCTGGTACTTATTTTGCGACCACAAGGTCTGTTGGGTGTGGAGGGCAGAGCATGAGCCAGTCTGATAATTCTGTTGCGATCGAGAGCGGAGCAGCTCCGCACGCATCTAGCCAGGGCGCCAGCGCCCTGCCACCCGGCGCCATGCGTCGCCGCTATGGGGTAGAGGTCATTACCGGTATCGTGCTTTGCATGGCACCGTTCCTGGCCCCCCTGATCGGCGCAGGCCCCGACTTGTTGGGTCGGGTGCTTATCTGGGGCCTGTTCGGCCTTGGGTTTGACCTGCTCTTTGGCTATGCCGGCCTGCTGTCTTTCGGTCAGGCGGCCTTTTATGGAACCGGCAGTTTCGTTACGGCCTATCTTCTGACGACGGGGATCATCCCCAACATGCTGCTCGCTTTGGCGGCAGGCATGATCGTCGCGTCGTTGCTGGGCCTGATCATCGGCTATCTCACCCTGCGTCGCAGTGGCATCTACTTTGCCATGAGCACCTTGGCGTTTGCCGAGATGATCTACTTCCTCGAGTTCGGTCCCTTACGAGACTGGACAGGTGGCGAGAACGGCATTCCGGGCATACCCGAGCCGTCCATCGACTTCGGCTTCTATCACCTGGTTATTCAGCCGGGCTGGCCGATGTATACCTTCCTGGCCGTCATGTTCTTCCTGGGCTTTATCATTGCCCGCCGCATCTCGCTTTCACCCTTCGGTGTCATCCTTACGGCCATCCGGGGCAACCCCGTCCGTGCCATGGCTGTGGGCCACAAGATCCAGCGCTACAAACTGGCTGTATTCGTGGTTGCTGCGGCTTATGGCGGTGTTGCAGGCGGCTTGCTGGGTCTGTTCCAGGGCTATATGCCACCCGATGCCTTCAACCTGCATACGTCGGCCGAGCTGGTCATCCAGACCGTCATGGGTGGGGCCGGTACGTTGTTCGGGCCACTATTGGGTGCACTGATCTGGCTGTATCTGTTCGAAGTCCTGCAGTTTGTTGATTCGGTCGGTCCCTACTGGCGACTGATCCTGGGCGTGATCTTCGTTATCCTGGTTACCGTGTTTCGGCGTGGTATCTGCGGGGAGTTCATCGCCTGGCGTGACAAGCGCATGACAAATCGTCTTAATCGTGCCATGGACAACAATCCGGCCAAGGCCGGAACGGGAGCGGCATCCAACAGGCCCGCACCCCAACTGGTCATGCGCGAATCGCCCCACGTCGCCAAGGGTACGCCCGTATTGCGTGCCGATAACATCGCCAAGCATTACGGCGGGCTCAAGGCAGTCAAGGGGGTGTCGATTGCCGTCGAAGAAGGCGAGCTGCGCGGCCTCATCGGTCCTAACGGCGCCGGCAAGTCCACGTTCTTCAAGATGCTGGCTGGCGAGATCGAGCCGACCCTGGGCGAAGTCTATCTGCGCGGCGACAAGATCACCGGCATAGGCGTGACGCAGGTTTGCCAGATGGGCATGAGCAAAAGCTATCAGGTCAACGAGCTTTTCGATGCGCTCACTGTGCGCCAGAACATCCTGATGTCCGTGCTGGGGCAAAAGCGTGGTTCATTCCGCTTCGACGCTTTGGTCAGTCTGCACAGGGTCAAGGGTTGCGCCGAGCAAGTCGAGGCCGCCATGGCGCTGGTCGAGCTTTCCCATAGGGCAGATACCCCTGTACACGAGCTCTCATACGGTGAAAAGCGTCGGGTCGAAATTGGCTTGGCACTGGCTACTGGCGCCAATGTCCTGCTGCTGGACGAACCATTGGCAGGCATGAGCCCCGAAGAGCGCGTGCATGCCATCGCCTTGCTCAAGAGCATACGCCGCGGCCGCACCGTGCTGATCGTAGAGCACGACATGGACGCCATGTTCGAACTGGCCGACAAGATCACCGTCTTGTACGACGGCAATTTCCTCGCCGAAGGCACGCCTGACGAAATCAAGGCCAGCAAGGCAGTGCAGGACGCTTACCTGGGAGGCGTAGAAGAATCATGAGTTTGCTTAAAGCAGAAGGTCTCAATACCTATTACGGCGATTCCCATATCCTTTTCGATGTTTCGCTCGAAATCAACGAGAACGAGGTCGTTGCGCTGCTGGGGCGCAACGGCGCGGGCAAGTCCACATTATTGAAGACGCTGGCGGGGGCCTTGACCCCCAAGTCCGGCACCATAAGCTTTAACGGTACGCCCATCGAAAAAATGCCTGCGCACGAGATTGCGCGGCTGGGGCTGCAATTGGTCCCCGAAGAGCGACGCATCATAGGTGGCATTACGGTTCACGAGAATCTCCAGTTGGCCGCCATGACGGCCAAGGCGCCACTGAGCTACGAAGAGATTTACCGTACCTTCCCGCGTCTTGACGAGCGGCGTACCAATAAGGGGCGCGAGCTATCAGGAGGCGAGCAGCAGATGGTCGCCATTGCCCGCGCCATGATCCGCGATGCCAAACTGATTTTGCTCGATGAGCCCTTTGAAGGGCTGGCGCCTCTGATCGTGCGCGACCTCATGGGCGTATGCCAAGAGCTCGCGCGCCAAGGTCGCACCATCGTCGTCGTCGAGCAGAACGTGAAGGCCGCGTTGTCTATGGCCAGCCGCTGCTATCTGCTCAATACCGGGCAGGTGGTCTTCTCAGGTACCTCGGAAGAGCTGCAGCAGAAGCCCGAGATCACTAATCGGTATCTCGGGGCAGCAGCGTGATGTCCATGTTCTTGTAGAAGTTAGGAGTACTAGTTATGTCGTCCACCATAGATTCCATTCTTATTGAAAGCCGTGTGTTTCCTCCTGCGCGCAAAATTGTCGCGGGCGCCACGGTTTCGGGTATGGAAAGTTACAAGGCTCTTTGCGATGAGGCAGAGCGCGACCACGATGGTTTCTGGGCTCGCCATGCCCAGGAACACCTGAAGTGGCGCAAGCCATTTACCAAAGTTCTCGATGAGTCCAATGCGCCGTTCTATACCTGGTTCGAGGATGGCGAACTGAACGTCTCCGAGAACTGCCTGGACGTCCACCTGGAAAACGGCAATGCCGATAAGACCGCCATCATCTTCGAAGCCGACGACGGCAAGGTCGAGAAAGCGACCTATCGGCAGTTGCATGCCCGCGTCTGCCGTATCGCCAATGGTTTCAAGGCCTTGGGTTATACGAAGGCAGACAGGGCCATCATCTATCTGCCGATGTCCATCGAAGCCATCGCCACCATGCAGGCCTGCGCCCGACTGGGCATTACGCACTCTGTTGTTTTTGGCGGATTCTCGGCAAAAAGCTTGCATCAGCGGGTCGTCGACGTGGGCGCCACGCTGCTTGTAACGGCCGATGCCCAGATGCGGGGCGGACGGGCTATTCCGCTCAAGTCCGCGGTCGATGAAGCCCTGGCCGACGAGGGTGGCGACATCGTCCGTAAAGTGGTGGTGTATCGCCGCGCCGGCACGCAGGTGGCCTGGAACAACGAGCGCGACGTCTGGCTGCACGACATCGAAGCAGGGCAGCCGGATGTCTGCGAGGCCGTTACGGTGTCCGCCGAGCATCCTCTGTTCGTACTTTATACGTCGGGCTCCACGGGTAAACCTAAGGGCGTGCAGCACTCGTCAGCGGGCTATCTGCTGTGGGCCAAGCTCACCACGGAATGGGTGTTCGACACCCGTCCGGACGATGTGTTCTGGTGCACCGCAGACGTAGGCTGGGTAACCGGTCATTCCTACATCGCCTACGGCACGCTCGCCGCCGGACTGACGCAGATTGTCTTCGAAGGTGTTCCCACCTACCCGAACGCGGGACGCTTCTGGGACATGATCCAGCGGCACAAGGTCAGCATTTTCTACACAGCGCCCACCGCCATCCGTTCGCTCATCAAGGCGGCGCAAGCCGACCCGGCCACTCACCCCCAGCGCTACGATCTTTCCAGCCTGCGCTTGTTGGGATCTGTCGGCGAACCGATCAACCCGGAAGCCTGGATCTGGTATTACAACAACGTGGGTAACGGCAAGTGTCCCATCGTGGACACCTGGTGGCAGACGGAAACGGGCGGGCACATCCTGGCTCCGCTACCAGGAGCCACGCCGCTCAAGCCGGGTTCCTGCACCTTGCCACTGCCGGGTATCAGCACGGGTGTGGTCGACGAGCTGGGCAACGAGGTCGCTGAAGGACGCGGCGGCTTCCTGGTCATCAAGAAGCCATGGCCGGCCATGATACGCGCAGTCTGGGGCGACGAAGAACGGTTCAAGTCCGGCTACTTCCCGCCAGAACTCAAAGGCTATTACCTGGCGGGCGACAACGCCCAGCGCGATGCTGACGGTTATTACTGGATACTGGGCCGTACGGACGATGTGCTCAGCATATCGGGTCACCGTCTGGGTGGCACCGAAATCGAATCGGCATTGGTGGCACACGATCTGGTTGCCGAGGCAGCCGTCGTCGGTCGTCCCGACGCGACAACGGGCGAGGCCATCGTGGCTTTCATCATGCTTAAAGATCCGGTTCCCGAAGGCGACAAGGCCGAAGCCATCGCAGCGCAGTTGCGCGATTGGGTTGCCAACCAGGTTGGTCCCATAGCAAAACCGCGCGACATCCGCTTTGGCAACAACTTGCCCAAGACTCGATCAGGCAAGATCATGCGCCGTTTGTTGCGTGTGGTAGCCGAGGGCAACGAGGTCACCCAGGACGTCTCCACGCTGGAAAACCCCGACGTGCTGAAGCAGTTTACGGGTGTGTACTGACCACCGTGATGGCGCCATAAAAAAGCAAGAGACGTACGCCTGTGTGGGGCAGGCGTTCGTCAAAACTTGCTACTGGGGTTTTCCTTCATGGATATAACTTTTGCTCTGACTAGAATCAAGGCATGAAACACCGTAGCGGATCGCGCGGTCATCTTGATCATTATGTGTTGTACGGCCATTGTGGTTTAGGGGGAGGTCGATTCGTCATGGAGTCGCTATCAAACAGCGGCGTGCTGGAGCGCACCGGCGTGCTGGGCGGAAGCCTAAGCCGTGATTTCGCTGATTCCACCATTCTGTCCGACCATATGCACGACATGGGCCAACTTAAGTTTGCGCTCAGCGGCGTCATGGTTATTGCCAGTACAGACGGCCATTGGGTAGTCCCGCCCACGCGCGCCTTGTGGCTGGCACCCAAGGTAAGACACCGCGTCCGTATGCTGGGTAAGGTCCAGCTGCGTTCTGTTTTTGTCAACCCCGAGTATTCGCATGGCTTGCCCACGCGCAGTTGCCTGCTGCCGGTTACACCGTTGTTTCGCGAGCTTATCGCAGCGGTTGCCACGTCAAGCCCAAGCGATGCCCGCAGCCGCCGCACCCGTCTGCTAATGGATCTGTTGCTGGAAGAAGTCAGCCAGGACTGCGGCCTGCCGCTGCACTTACCCACGCCGCGTGATCATCGCCTGGCAACCATTTGCACGCATATCCAGGAGCATCTGGACGACATGAAAACCCTGCACGAGTGGGCAAAAGATCTCGGCTACGACCAGCGTACGCTCCATCGCCTGTTCATGAGCGAACTGGGTATGTCGTTCGTGCAATGGCGCCAGCAGGCAAAGCTGCTGACCGCCCTTGAATGGCTGGCCGAAGGCCGCCAGGTGCTGAGTATTGCGCTCGATCTGGGCTACCAGACGCAAAGCGCCTTTACGGCCATGTTCCGCCGGAACCTGCACATGACGCCCAGCGAGTTCCTGAAGGCCATGGCACCGTAGTGGTGCGCGGGCAGCAAGCCCGCGCCAACCCGGTTTAGTTCCAACGGCCGCCGCGCGCGCCTATGGCGTATCGGCCGGCACCCAGTAGCGCGATGGCCAAGCCACCAAACAGCAGCAAACCTTGGTGTTCCAGTTGCCATGCGCCTGAACTGGCCAGTTGGAAAATCTGGCTGCTATGCGCCAGGGCAATTGCCACCACCATATTGGCAACCACCAGCCAGCCACCCAGTCGGGTATAGATGCCCAGGATGATCAATATGGGCGCCACGACTTCGCCCAAATAAACCGCCCAGGCAAAGAAGGCAGGCATGCCGGCGGCAACGACCATGCCTTCTATGCCGGAGATGCCATTCATCAGTTTGGACAGACCGTGCATTAACAAGAACACGCCCAGGGAAAGTCTTAAAACGAGTTTACCGAGGTCATCTAGTGTGTTTGGGGACATGGTCCGCTCCGTTGATAAGGTTAGTGTGTGCGTGCAAAAGATGGTGGCGCACGAAAAAAAAGCGTGCGTATTATAGAGTGGTGTCCGCCGGGGCCTGTTCCGGGCCGAAGCGCAGCGGCTCTTGCCCACGGTAGGTAAGTACCAAGCCGGGGAACTGGTTGAAATTTATCTTCATGTCGTCATGGCAGGGGATAACCTCGCTGCCGGCATCATCAACAATGACCGAGGTGGGGTAGGTGGCATTAAGGATGTCGAACATCTCCTGCGGACTGCCTCGCACGCCCAACGGCACCAGGATCTTCCCGGCCGCCAGGATGGCCATGACGCTGACCAGGTACTCGGGGCAATTCTCGGCACACAGGATGACACGCGACCCTGGGGTCGGATCATTGGCTTGCAGTGCGACGGCAAGCGCATTCACAGCGGTGGTCAGTTCGTTATGGCTGATTTCGCTGTCGACGTCGTCCAGAGCTATGGCCTCGCCATAGGGGTCGGCCATCTTTTTCAGGAAATCCAGTGTCTGTAGCATGCGGGACCTCATAGCAATTTCAATGTGAAACGAGTATAGAGACCCTGTTGACGGATTGCGGAGAAAATTGATCAGGGTTTTCCCGTTGAATTGGCACTGCGGGGGCCTTTGCGCCGGCGTTACTATATCGACACCACACGACCGATGATCGAGGTTCAGTCCATGTTGCCACAGTCGCCGAGCAGTTATGAAGATATCAACAGCCGTTTCAACTGGAACATACCGCTGCGCTACAACATCGGCGTGGACGCTTGTGCCAAGTGGGCAGAGCAAGATACTGATCGGCTGGCGCTGATTCATGTGGGTCAGGATGGCGGGGTGCAACACTATAGCTTCGGCCAGATTCATCAGTCATCTAACCAGGTGGCCAACCTGTTCCGCGCTATCGGCCTGGAGCCTGGCGAGCGTATAGGCATACTCCTGCCCCAGGCCCCCGAGACGGCCATTGCACATATTGCGGCCTACAAGGCAGGCTGTATTGCTATTCCGTTATTTACCTTGTTCGGCGCTGAGGCCTTGCGCTTTCGCCTGCAAGACAGCGGGGCAAGGCTGGTTATTACCAATGCCGAAGGAGCCGCAAAAATTGCCGGGATCCGCGATTCCTTGCCGGCATTGCAGTCGGTGTACTGCATAGACGGCGAGCAGCATGGCGCTGCGGACCTGCATCGCGATATGCGCCATCACAGCACGGACTTCGTTCCTTTCGACACGGCTGCCGACGACCCGGCCGTCATTATTTATACCTCGGGCACGACTGGCCAACCCAAAGGTGCCCTGCATGCGCAGCGTGTGTTGCTGGGACATTTGCCGGGCGTTGAGATCTCTCATAACTTGTTCCCCCAGGACGATGACCGCATGTGGACGCCGGCGGACTGGGCCTGGATAGGCGGCTTGTTCGATGTGCTGCTGCCGGCCTGGCATCATGGCGTCGCGGTCGTTGCGCATCGATTCCAGAAGTTCACGCCCGAAGCCGCCTTTCAGTTTTTGCAGGATTTCCAGATACGCAATACGTTTTTGCCGCCGACGGCCCTGAAGATGATGCGCACCGTACCCGATCCGCAAAAGCGCTGGAACTATCGATTGCGTTCCGTGGCCAGCGGTGGCGAATCGCTGGGCGCCGAGCTGCTCGATTGGGGTCAGCGCAGCTTCGGTCTGACCATTAATGAGTTCTACGGCCAAACCGAATGCAACATGACGGTGTCCTCTTGCGCCGAGGTGTTTCCGGCCATGCCGGGCGCTATCGGGCGGCCCGTGCCGGGACACCATGTGGCCATTATCGACGACACCGGCAAGGCGATGGCAACAGGCCGAACGGGCAATATTGCCGTGCGTAGCCCCGATCCGGTGATGTTCCTGCAGTATTGGAACAACGACAAGGCGACTAAGGAAAAGCACCTGGGCGAATGGCTGCTTACCGGCGATACCGGCAGTATGGACGAACAGGGCTATGTGCACTTTGTCGGCCGCAACGACGACGTGATCACCTCGGCCGGGTATCGGATAGGCCCCGGAGAAATCGAAGACAGCATATTGCAGCACCCGGCTGTCAAAATGGTTGCTGTCGTGGGCGCGCCGGATGCCCAGCGCACCGAAATCGTCGTTGCCATTGTGGTGTTGCAGGACGGCCGAACAGGAAGCGATGCGCTCAAGCTCGAGATCCAGGAGCATGTGAAGCAGCGACTGGCGGCTCACGAGTACCCACGCGAAGTCTTCTTCGTGGAAGAATTGCCCATGACCACAACCGGCAAGGTTATACGCCGCGAGTTGCGGGTCATGGTAGATCAATGGATAAAAGACGCCCGTCAGGGGCGCCAGCCTGGAGATACAAAGTAATGCACAAGCGCGCAGTGATAGTCGGCTGGGCCCATACCCCATTTGGCAAGCTGGACGACCCCGATATCGAGAGCCTTATCGCCCGCGTATCGCGTGGCGCCCTGGACCACGCCCAGCTCGGTCCGCAAGACGTCGACATGATAACGGTGGGGGTCTACAACAACGGGCTGACGCCTCAAGGCTTCGAAGGCGCCTTGGTGGCGCTGGGCGAACCGGCCTTGCGTTTCACCCCTGCCGTCCACGTTGAAAACGCGTGCGCCACTGGCACCGCCGCCCTGTATCGCGCCATGGATTTCATCGAGAGCGGGCGCGGGCGTGTCGCTTTGGCGATAGGCGCCGAAAAGATGACGGCAATACCTGCGCGCGAAGTCGGCGAAGTGCTCCTCAGTGGCTGCTATCGAAAGGAAGAAGAGAACCCCGCCGGTTTTGCGGGGATTTTCGCGCAGATTGCGCAAGCCTATTTCGAACGCTACGGCGATCACAGCGCCGAGATGGCCATGATTGCAGCCAAGAACCATCAAAACGGCATGGCCAACCCCTACGCGCATGTGCGCAAAGATGTCGGTTTCGATTTCTGCAATACCGTGTCTGACAAGAATCCTATCGTCGTTGGACCACTGCGTCGTACCGATTGCTCTATGGTCTCGGACGGCGCTGCGGCTTTGGTGGTGACCGACGAAGAGACCGCGGCCGGCCTGGCGCGTGCCATACGCTTTCGGGCACGCAGTCATGTTAATGACATCATGCCGTTGTCGCGACGCGATCCGATCGCATTCGAGGGCGCTCGCCGTGCATGGCAGCAAGCGCTGTCAGACGCCGGGGCGAGCTTGCACGATCTTAGCCTGGTCGAAACGCACGACTGCTTCACCATTGCCGAAATGATCGAGTACGAAGCCATGGGCCTGGCCAAGCCGGGGGAAGGCTGGAAGGCCATACGCGAAGGCATTACCGCCAAAGACGGGCGGCTGCCTGTGAACGTGTCAGGCGGGCTGAAAGCCAAGGGGCACCCATTGGGCGCCACCGGCATTTCCATGCATGTCATGGCTGCCATGCAGCTGATGCAAGAGGCCGGCGACATGCAGGTGCCGGGCGCCTCCCTGGCAGGGGTGTTCAACATGGGCGGCGCGGCGGTGGCCAACTACGTTTCCATTCTGGAGCGGGTCAGGTGAGCGTAATCGAGCAAAGCCCGGTGTCGCGTCGGGTGATGAACCTGGCATATTGGCTGACACAGAATGCGCGTCGCTTGCCCAACCGGCCTGCTCTCGTCTGGCGCGAGCAAACCTGGAGCTGGACCGAGCTTGATGCTCGCGTCTCGGCGCTTGCATCGGTGCTGGCGGCAAAAGGGGTGGCACCAAAGTCGGCCGTACTGGTGCATAGCAAGAACAGCAACGAGATGCTCGAGTCCATGCTGGCTTGCTTCAGGTTGGGTGCCGTGTGGGTGCCCACCAACTTCCGGATCATGCCCGACGAGATCGTCTACATGGCTGACGTTGCACAGCCGCGTGTGCTGTTGTGCCAGACCGACTTCCCGGAACACGCCGCTGCGGTGAAGGCTGCCCGGCCAGATACGGACATCCTGTGGCTGGTGGGCGAGCAAGCGGCCGCTGCCGACTACCCCTTGCTGGCGGATCTACTGCAAGAGCGGCTCGGCACACACATGGAAGACGCTCCGGTCGAGTCCGACGCCGCCTGCTGGCTGTTCTTCACGTCGGGTACGACAGGCCGACCCAAGGCCGCTGTGCTCACTCACGGACAAATGGCTTTTGTGATTACCAATCACTTGTGCGATTTACTGCCAGGCAGCACCGAGAGGGATGGCTCCTTGGTGGTGGCCCCCTTGTCGCATGGCGCGGGGGTGCATCAGTTGAACATGATCGCCAGGGGCGGGCAGACCGTGTTGTTGTCCACCGAAAGGTTCGATGTGGACGAGGCGTTCGAACTGATCGAACGGCACCGACTAAGCAATATGTTTACCGTGCCCACCGTATTGAAGCTCATGGTCGAGCACCCGGCGGCACAGCAGCGCGATCACTCCAGTTTGCGCTATGTGATCTACGCAGGAGCTCCCATGTATGCTGAAGACCAGAAGCGGGCCTTGGCCTGCCTGGGCAAGGTGCTGGTGCAGTATTACGGCCTGGGCGAAGTCACCGGTAATATCACGGTGCTGCCTGCCCATGAGCACGAAGCAGACGGGCGCCCGGGCACCTGTGGCTACGAACGCACGGGCATGCAGGTATCGGTGCAAGACGACGAGGGCAACGAGCTGGGCAATGGCCAGACCGGCGAGCTTTGCGTGATCGGCCCTGCCGTTTTTGCCGGGTATTACAACAATCCCGACGCCAATGCCCAGGCCTTTCGCAATGGCTGGTTCCGTACCGGCGACCTGGGCTACCGGGATGCCGAAGGCTATCTGTACATTACCGGCCGGGCTTCCGATATGTATATCTCGGGCGGCTCCAATATCTATCCTCGCGAGATAGAAGAGAAGATACTGACCCACGAAGCTATTTCCGAGGTGGCGATTGTCGGTGTACCGGACCCCAAATGGGGCGAGGTCGGGATAGCCGTCTGCGTTTGTTATGCCGGACACCAGGTGTCGGAAGCCGAGTTGCTGGCCTGGATGGCCGAACGCATCGCCAAATACAAGCTGCCCCGCAAAGTGGTGTTTTGGGATGCGCTGCCTAAATCGGCTTACGGAAAGGTACCGAAAAGGCTGGTAAAGGACGAGCTCGAGCGGCGCGGCGTGGTGCTTGCGTCTGCTGCGCCGGCCGCAGCCAGCAAAGACGGAGCGCGTCGTGCGGCACATTAAGCATCCCGGCCCGGTTGGGCAGCAGCGCAGCACTGTCGTTGATGTGGGCATCGAGGCTGTGTCGCTGCGTTTGCCGGCAGGACGCAGCTTGCTGGACGCGCTGGCCGATGTGCTGGGCGATCACGAAGCAGGCAGCGCCGTCCTGACTTTGCATCGGGGCGCCTTCCATCCTTTTTCCTTTGTGATGCCGGCCTTGTCTTCATCGCCCGACCATGCGGTGTATTTCAGCGGCCGTCATGATCCCGAGGGTGAGGCCACGCTGGCCGGTGGCTGCATCACGTTTGGGCGGCGGGGCGACGCGCCCTGGCTGCATTGCCATGCATTATGGAATGAGGCCGATGGCAGGCAGGGTTGCGGGCATGTCTTGCCCAATGACGCCCTCATCAGTGCCAGCGTTGAGGCATCGGCGTGGCTGATGCGGGGTGCCGACTTTGCCGTGCTGCCCGATGCCGAGACCAATTTTTCCTTGTTTCAGCCGGTGCAATCCGGCGCATTGCCTGCGGCCGCGCAAGCAATGCCGGCATTGGCGGTCCGTATCGCCCCTAACGAAGACCTGTGCACAGCCATCGAAGAAATCTGCGCGCGTCGCGGGATACGCGAGGCCGTATTACGCGGGGGCGTGGGCAGCTTGGTGGGGGCGGTTTTTGATGATGGCCGCCGGGTGGACCCGTTTGTGACCGAGGTCTTCATAGAGCGCGGTGTTGTCTCGCAAGGTAACGACGGTCAGTTGCGTGCCGATATCGACATCCATCTGGTCGACCATACCGGCCCTATTGCCCAGGGGCGCTTGCAGCGTGGCGCCAACGCGGTGCTGGTCACTTTCGAGCTGATTGTCCAGCCCCAATAAGACAAGGGCTTACAAGACATAGTCTTGTAAGCCCTTGATGTATTGGTCGGGGCGAAAGGATTCGAACCTTCGACCCTCTGGTCCCAAACCAGATGCGCTACCAGGCTGCGCTACGCCCCGAATTACTGCCAAGCCAGCTAATATAGCACAAAGTCTTACGCTGCGTCTGGCGCTTCCAGTGGTCCATCGGGTAAGGTCCGTTGCACCAGGACCTTGGCGATGCGCCGGCCTTTCAGTTGCAAGACCTGAAATCGATAATTGGCCTCGGGCCGCTCGAAGCTCAGGGCCTCGCCGACCTCGGGAAGGCGTCCAAACCGGCGCAGCATATAGCCGGCCAACGTGCTGTATTCGTCCGTATCGTCCGTCAGGCCTTCGGTCTCCAGCGTTTGTTCAAATTGGTGCAGGTCGGCAGCGCCATCAACGATCCAGCGGTCGTTGCCGTCGGCAATGATGTCCGGTGCCTCGTCTTCATCGGGGAAGTCGCCCGCGATGGCCTCAAAAACGTCGATCGGCGTTACCAGGCCTTCCACTGTCCCGAACTCGTCGATAACCAGCACGAGTTGTCCACGCGCCGACTTAAGCGTATTCATCAGGTCCAGGATGCCGATGGTGTCGTGTACCAATATGGGGGGACGCAGCTTGCGCTCGTCCAGGCGCCCTTGCCGCAGCAGTTCTGCGATGATGTCCTTGGAACGTGCGGTACCGACAATGTCGTCCAGCGAACCGCGGCAGACGGGAAAGAAGCCATGGGGTGATTGGCTGACTTGCTTGCGCAAGGTTTGCGCGTCGTCGTCCAGATTGATCCAGGTAACATCATTGCGCGGTGTCATGATGGAGCGCACATTGCGATCGGCCAGACGCAGTACGCCGCTGACCATGTTGCGCTCTTCGGCACCGAAGGGTGCTTCTTCAATCTGGGCGTGCGGGTCAGCCGCGGGCTCGCCTTCATCGTGTTGCCGCTTGCCCAGCATGCGCAGTATGCCCTCGGCCGTGCGTTCGCGCATTGGACGCTGCGCCTGGCGGCTGGCCCGGTTGCGGCGGGCAAGCTGGTTAAGGGATTCGATGACGACGGAAAAACCGATGGCCGCGTACAGGTAGCCTTTGGGCACTTTGAAGCCAAACCCTTCGGCGATCAGCGCAAAGCCTATCATCAGCAGGAATCCCAGGCACAGGATCACGACCGTGGGATGCGCGTTGACGAAGCGGGTCAGCGGGCGCGAAGCGACCAGCATGACACCCATGGCAATGATGACGGCGGCCATCATGACTTCCAGGTGATCGACCATGCCGACGGCGGTAATCACAGCATCCAGCGAGAACACGGCATCCAACACCACGATCTGCGTCACAATTACCCAGAAGCTGGCATAGATGTGCGAGCCTGAGGCCTTTTCCGCCTTGCTCTCGACGCGCTCGTGCATTTCCATCGTGGCTTTCAGCACCAGAAAGAACCCGCCTGCGATCAGGATCAGGTCGCGCCCCGAGAAGGCCATGGCCCCCAGCGAGAACAGCGGTTGCGTCAGCTGGAACAGCCACGAGATGACGGACAGCAAGCCCAGTCGCATGATCAACGCAAGCGACAGGCCAATGACGCGTGCGCGATCACGCTGCGCGGGCGGGAGCTTGTCGGCCAGTATGGCGATGAAAATCAGGTTGTCGATGCCCAGGACGATTTCCAGGACGACCAGTGTCAGCAAGCCGACCCACATCGTCGGGTCTAGCAGCAGCTCCATCAGCATGTCTCTTTCAGTTAGTTGTCAGTATTGTATCGTGCCGGCGTGCGTAGTTCCGGCAAGGTATAAGCCTGGTTCTGATAAACATGGTTGGGCCATAAGACATGAGCCAGCGCCTCACGGGCCAGCGCCGGGTCGAGCGCCATGGGCGTATAGCTTGCCGGCGCGGTGTACTGATATTGCGTGGCATCGCGGTGCGGTTCAAGCACCACCAGGGCGTCGTTCTTCAAGTACCCATAGTTTTCGCTGTATTGCATCATCGCTCTTCCGCCGCCTTCGCCCGTCAGGTCATGTCCTATCATGGGGTGATCGCAGGCGAGCCCCATCAGGGAAAGCAGCGTGGTCGGCAGGTCGATCTGGCTGATCAACCTGTCGTCGCGTCGCGGCACGACGTCTGCGCCGACGATCAAGGCCGGTATGTGGAAATGCCGCAAAGGCACCAGGCTGGCCCCGCCGACGCGCGAATCATGGTCGGCAACAACCAGGAAGAGCGTGTCTTTCCAGTAGTCTGACTTGCGCGCCCGATCGAAAAACTGACCAATGGCCCAGTCGGCGTATCGGACGGTGTTTTCCACTGTGGCCGGATCGCCATCCGGGTCGATACGCCCCGCTGGATATTCCCAGGGCGAGTGGTTGCTGACGGAAAAGGCCAAGGTAAAGGTGGGCTGATCGCCAGCTTCGTCCAGCAGGCTGTGCAACTGGTTGAACATGTCTTCATCGCTGGCGCCCCAGGTGCCCACGAAAGCGGGGTTCCGGAATGTGGGCAGGTCGTAAAGCTCATCGAAACCATTGCCCAGAAAGAAGCTTTTCATGTTGTCGAAATGCGCTTCCCCGCCGTAGATGAAACGCGAGCGGTAGCCCTGCTGCTTCAATACCTGCGCCAGGGTGAAGAAGTTGCTTTGCGCGCCCGACAAGCGCAAGGCCGCATCCGATATGGTGGGCGGAAAGCCGGCGACGACGGCTTCCAACCCACGCACGGAGCGGGTGCCGGTGGCATAGGCCCGTGTGAAGTTCCATGCCGTAGCGGCCAAGGCATCAAGGCAGGGGGTCAGCGCGGCACCGCCTAAGTTTCCTACGAACTGGGCGCCCAGGCTTTCTTCCACGATCATCACGACATTAAGCGGGCGGGCACGCGTGGAGGTCGGCACATGGCTATGTAGCGTGGGTATGTCGTCCGGCCCGGGTTGCAGCCCGGCGCCTTTCCTGACGATATCGTGCATCTCTTGGGCGGGCATGTGACCATAGACATCGGCCGCGGACCGCTCGTTCTTCATGCTGTAGATGGCGTAGGCCACGCTGTAGAGGGAATTGAGCGGCAAGGTGTTCAGCATGCTGTCGCCGCAGTAGGCGACCGTGGACGGATTGATGGGCCGATGTCCCAGGGTGCCTCGTATGGCCAGAAAGACCAGTACCGCGACAATCAGGGTGAAGGCGATGCGTTGCCACCACACCATCAGCGTGTCGGGCTGCCCTTGTCCGAACAAGACGGCGCCCGCCCAGAGCGCGGCCCCAAGCCCCAACACGGCAGCCACAATCATGAGCTTGTAGCCTTTCCATAGCATGCCGAAGACTTCGCGGGGGTGCTTCAGATATTCGACATACAGGCGATTGGGCCGGGTGTCGTACTCGTAGATAAACTGAGGCGTCGATACCTCGAGCAGCACCAACAGGAACCACGCAAACTGGAACCACCAGCCCGTGACCTCGACGGCTATCGGCCAATGGCCGATCCAGGGCGCAAGCATCAGGGGTATGCCGACAATGATGGCGATCTGGTTGGCGTCGATGCGCAGGCCCCCACGCAGTATGGGTACCATGCCGCCTGCCTGCTTCACGCGCGGGTACTGCCACGCCGCCAGCAGGCATCGGCTAAGCGTCAGCAAACACAGGCTGGCTACAATAAACAGAAGGCTCAGGTCGCGCATGGGTAGGGCATAAAAATCAGGACCGCACTAGTGTAATTGCTTATTCCTTTCGTGCTGCCCGTTATTGCGTACAATTTATTGCGTTCTTTCTTCTGCTCTGCTCAGTACAGGACTCTCTTATGTTTTCCCCCAGGTCTATTGTGTATCTCTTAAGCGCCGCTGCGCTGATGCTCTCGAACACCGGCACGCTGGCGCAGGATGTCATCAAAATCGGTGAGTTGAACAGCTACAAAACCCAGCCTGCATTTCTCGGCCCCTACAAGAAAGGCATGGAGCTGGCCGTAGAGCAGATCAACGCTGCGGGCGGTGTCAACGGGAAGCAGCTGCAACTGATTATTGCCGACGACAACTCCAACCCGGGCGATGCCGTGCGAGCCGCTCAGGAGCTGCTCACGCGCGAGAAGGTCGACGTACTGACGGGCACCTTCCTGTCGCATATCGGCCTGGCTGTCACGGACTTCGCCAAACATCAGAAGCGGTTCTTCCTGGCCAGCGAACCCCTCACGGACAAAATCGTGTGGGAAGAGGGCAACCACTACACCTTCCGCCTGCGCAACTCGACCTACATGCAGGTCGCCATGTTGATTCCCGCTGCTGTCCAGATGAACAAGAAGCGTTGGGCGATCGTCTATCCCAATTACGAGTATGGCCAGTCAGCCGTAGCCACGTTCAAGACCCTGCTGAAGCAGGCGCAGCCGGACGTTGAGTTCGTGGCCGAGCAAGCCACGCCGCTGGGCAAGATTGACGCCGGCAACGTGGTGCAGGCGCTGGCCGACGCCAAGCCGGACGCCATGTTCAACGTGTTGTTCGCTACTGATCTGGCCAAGTTCGTGCGCGCCGGCACGCAGCGCAATTTCTTCGAAGACCTGTCTGTGGTCAGCCTATTGACTGGCGAGCCGGAGTATCTTGACCCCTTGGGTAAAGAGACTCCGGTGGGCTGGGTGGTTACCGGCTACCCCTGGTATGCCATCGACACACCCGAGCACGATGCTTTCCTGAAGGCCTACCAGGAGCGCTTCAACGACTATCCGCGCCTGGGTACGGTCGTTGGCTACAACACCATACTGTCATTGGCGGCTGGTATTGCCAAGGCGGGCACGACGGATACTGAACCGCTGGTGCAGGCATTCAAGGGCTTGCAACTGGACACCCCCTTTGGTCCCATTACCTACCGCGCCATCGATCACCAGTCGACCATGGGTGCCTATGTTGGCAAGCTGGCCATCAAGGATGGCAAGGGCATCATGACGGATTTCCATTACGCAGATGGCGCCAGCGTCCAGCCGACGGACGAGCAGGTCAGGCAATGGCGTCCCGCCTCTGCCGACTGATATCTAATACGGCGCCTTAGGGCGCCGTCAAATTATGAACCTGACCGGTTTTATTGTTCAGTTCCTCAATGGCCTGGCGGAGGCCTCGTCGCTGTTCATGGTGGCCGCCGGCCTGACCCTGATTTTCGGCGTCACCCGTATTGTGAATTTTGCGCATGGGTCGCTGTACATGTTGGGCATCTACATTGCCTATTCCATCGTGCAATATACGGGCGGCGGTGTATTGGGGTTCTGGGGCAGTATCCTGGCCGCCGCCCTGCTGGTGGCGGCGCTGGGCGCGCTGATCGAGATCTTGCTGTTGCGGCGCATTTACCATGCGCCGGAGATGTTCCAGTTATTGGCCACTTTCGCCCTGGTGCTGGTCTTCAATGACATGGCACTATGGCTTTGGGGCCCGGACGATCTGCTCGGCCCGTTGGCGCCGGGGCTGGAAGGCGCCGTCCCGCTGTTCGACCGCTATCTGCCGCTGTATGACCTGGTCCTGATGGTGCTGGGGCCACTGGTCCTGCTGGTGTTGTGGCTGATGCTGACGCGCAGCCGCTGGGGCACCCTGATACGCGCCGCCACACAAGATCGCGACATGCTGGGGGCGCTGGGCGTAAACCAGGCTTGGCTGTTTACCGGGGTTTTCGCACTGGGCGCTGGCTTGGCCGCGCTGGGTGGTGCCCTGCAACTGCCCCGCCAGCCGGCCAGCCTGATGCTGGACCTCAGCTTGATTGGTGATGCCTTCGTGGTGGTTGTGGTGGGCGGCATGGGTTCGATACCCGGCGCCTACTTGGCAGCGCTGATCATTGCCCAACTGAAGGCGCTGTGTATTGGTCTGGGTATCGTTGAATTTGCCGGCATCACCATCGCCTTTCCCAAGTTGACCCTGGTCGTTGAGTTCATTTTCATGGCACTCGTGCTGGTGTTTCGTCCCTGGGGACTTTGCGGCAAGCCGCTGGCGATGGCGCGCGGCAGCGGCGAGCAGCATCCACCCTTGCGCTCGCCCACCACGGCATTTCACGTATTTGCCGTGGTGCTGATTGCCGTTTTTGCCATCTTGCCCTTGCTGTCCGGCATGTTTCCCTATGCGGCTGTGCTGGCACAAGATATGTTGGTCGCCATGCTGTTTGCCGTCAGCCTGCACTTCATGATGGGCCTGGGCGGGATGCCCTCTTTTGGGCATGCGGCTTACTTTGGTATTGGCGCGTATGCCGCCGCCATGCTGTTCAAGTCGGCGGGCTTGGGCATGATGGGTTCTTTCGTCGCCGCGCCTGTGGTGGCTGCGATCGCGGCGCTGGTGTTCGGCTGGTTTTGCATACGCCTGACCGGCGTGTACCTGGCCATGTTGACGCTGGCGTTTGCGCAAATCGTGTGGTCTGTGGTCTACCAATGGGATGACGTTACAGGCGGCTCAAACGGGATTGTCGGTATCTGGCCCGAAGCCTGGCTTTCGGGCACGGCGTATTACTACTTCACCTTGGCCATCGTGGTGCTGGCCATCCTTGTCGTCAGACGCATGGCTTACGCGCCATTTGGCTATGTGTTGCGTGCCGTGCGCGACTCAGCCCTGCGAGCAGATGCCATTGGCGTACATACGAAGGGCGTTCAATGGACCGCCTTCATCGTGGCCGGAACATTTGCCGGCCTGGCCGGTGCGCTTTACGTTTTCTCCAAAGGCAGTACGTCGCCGGAGGTCATTACGGTGGGCAAGTCGGTTGATGGCCTGGTCATGGTTTTGTTGGGTGGCATACAAACGCTGTTCGGACCCGTAGTGGGGGCTGCCATCTTTACCCTGATGCAAGACTACTTCGTGGGAATCACAGAGTACTGGCGAGCCTTGTTCGGCGCGGTGATTTTGTTGATCGTGTTGGCATTTCCGCAAGGCATTGCCGGATATGCGGGTGGTTTGCTGGCAACCAGGAGGCAACATGGCTCTCCTTGAAGTACGTGGCCTGGTCAAGCGGTTCGGCGGCAATACTGCGGTTGATGATATCGGGTTTGATCTGCACGAGGGCGAGCTGCTGGCGCTGATCGGGCCGAACGGAGCCGGCAAGTCCACCACCTTCAATATGGTCGGCGGGCAATTGCCCGCTACCCGCGGTTCCGTGAAGTTGCAGGGCACAGAGCTGCTGGGCATGCCGTCGCGCAAGATCGCCCGTTTGGGGGTCGGACGCAGCTTCCAGATTGCCGCTACCTTTCCCTCGCTGACTGTGCTTGAGAATGTGCAAACGGCCTTGATCGCGCATCGCAGAAAGGTTTATTCGTTCTGGCGCTCCGCCCGCGACCTGTATGTGCAAGAGGCCAGGGCGCTGCTGCAACAGGTCGGCATGAGCGAGCAGGCCACGCGACCTTGCAAGGAACTGGCCTACGGCGATGTGAAGCGTGTGGAATTGGCGATGAGTCTGGCCGGAAGCCCGCGCTTGCTGCTGATGGACGAACCCACTGCCGGCATGGCGCCTGCCGAGCGCAATGCCTTGGTGGGTCTGGTAAAGAAACTGGTCCGGGAACGCAACATGGCTGTGCTGTTCACCGAGCACAGCATGGACGTCGTGTTTGCTTACGCCGACCGCGTGATTGTGCTGGCTCGGGGCCAGTTGATAGCCCAGGGCAGTGTCGAGGAAGTGCGCCGTCACCCCAAAGTGCAGGAGGTGTATTTCGGCACCGGTCGCAGTTTTCAGGATGCCAATAAGGAAACCTTGCCATGAGCACCGTAACGGAACCTCAGGGCGCGCCCTTGTTGGCCGTGGATGGGCTTAATGCCTGGTATGGCGCTGCACACATCTTGCATGACATAGGCCTGGAAGTCAGGCGCGGCGAAGTCGTGGCCTTGATGGGGCGCAACGGGGCGGGCAAGTCGACCACACTGAAGTCCATCATGGGCCTGCTGCCGTCCCGTGTGGGCCGGCTGCAATTCATGGGGCATGCCATAGACCGACTGCAGCCTTATCAAATAGCCAGGCTGGGCCTGGGCTACGTGCCGGAAGATCGGCGTGTTTTCACTGAGCTGACAGTACGCGAAAACCTGATGACAGGACGGCAGGCCGAACGCGTCTGGCCCGATGGTGGCGCGGGGCTGAACTGGTCGCTGGACGCGGTGCTTGAGCTGTTTCCCAACCTGGCCGACATGCAGCATCGGCAGGCCGGCACGCTTAGCGGCGGCGAGCAGCAGATGCTGACGGTAGCGCGCACCCTGATGGGCAATCCCTTCGTGCTGCTGCTGGACGAGCCCTCGGAAGGTGTTGCGCCACTTATCATCGAACAGATGGCCGAGATGATCTTGGCACTGAAGGCGCGCGGCGCAAGCGTCTTGCTGTCCGAGCAAAACATTCATTTTGCGGCCTGGGTATCAGACCGCGCCTACGTGCTCGAGAAGGGCCAGATTCGCCACACCTCGACCATGGCCGCATTGCAAGACAACGTGCAGATCCGGCAAGCCTATCTGGCCTTGTAGGGCCCCGCTTTCAGGCCACCTTGTCCAGCGGCGCAGCTTGCCGATAGCTGTCCAGCAACTGATCTCGCCGCTGCGCGGCAGCTTGCATGTTGCGCTCTTTGATGTGGCCAAAGCCGCGGATATCGTCCGGCAACTTCGCAAGCTCGATGGCGGCGGCCAGGTTCTGGTGAGTCAGGCTGCGTTTGAATTCGTCGATGAGGTCAAAGTAGTCGGCGATAAGCTGCCTTTCCTGACGGCGCTCGTGGGTCTTGCCGAAGAGATCCAGCGGCGTGCCGCGTAGCCCTTTAAACCGTGCGAGCACCTTGAAGGCCGACATGATCCAGGGGCCGTACTTGCGTTTGATCAGTTCGCCCTTGTCGTTCTTTTTCGAAAACAGCGGCGGCGCCAAGTGAAAGTGCAACTGGTAGTCCTTGCCGGGTTCGCCGTCGAACTGGGCACGCAGCTTATCTGTGAAAGCCGGGTCGGCATACAAGCGCGCGACCTCGTACTCGTCCTTGTATGCCATCAGCTTGGCCAGGTTGGCCGCTACGGCGCGGGTCAGGGGCAAGCGGTCGCGGCCTGTCAGGGCGGTTTCCTTCTCGCGTATGCCTTGCACCGCGTCCAGATAGCGCTGAGCATACCTGGCGTGCTGATAATCGGTGAGCCAAACACGGTTGCGTTCGAGGGTGGCAGTGAGCGTTTCCGGCATGGAGATAAGTTGCGCAGTCGCAGGCGTGCCGGCAGGCATAAGGGCTGACGCGCCCAGATGTGCCGCCGCGCGGCCCCACTCGAATGCGATCCGGTTGTTCTCGATCATGACGCCATTCAGTTCAATAGCGCGCATCAGGCTGTCGTGGGATAGCGGGATCCAGCCTTGTTGCCAGGCATAGCCCAGCAGCAAGGGGTTGGCATAGATGGCGTCGCCCAGCACATGCAGCGCCAGGGCGTTGGCGTCCAGGAACTGGCACAAGCTGCCCATGGCGTCGGACAGCAAGCGTTCGGATGAGGCGGCGGGGAATTCCCATTTGGGGTTGTGGATGAACTGGGCCGTGGGGATGCGTGCGGTGTTGATGGCAGCCCGCGTCAGGCCATTCTGGGCCCGTGACAAGACGTCGCTGGCTGTGGAAACAATGGCGTCGCAACCAATAATGACTTGCGCTTCACCCGTGGCGACGCGCGTGGCGTGGATGTCATCCGGTTGATGGGCGATCTGCACATGGCTTAACACTGCGCCGCCTTTCTGCGCCAGGCCGGCCATATCGAGCACCGTTACGCCTTTGCCTTCCAGGTGCGCCGCCATGCCGAGCAGGCCGCCGATGGTAACCACGCCCGTGCCGCCTATGCCGGTAACCAGAATACCGTAGGTGTCGGCAATGGCAGGAAGCTCGGGCTGGGGCAATGCCACATCGGGCAAGGCGGCTTTTCCGGCTTGCTTGTCGGGCCGGCGCAACTGCGCGCCTTCGGCTGTAATAAAGCTGGGACAGAAGCCGTTGACGCAGGAAAAATCCTTATTGCAGGAAGACTGATTGATCTTGCGCTTGACGCCTAGCGGTGTCTGTAGTGGCTCGACCGACAGGCAGTTGGATTTGACCGAGCAATCGCCACAGGCTTCACAGACCGTATCGTTGATGAACACGCGTCGCGCCGGATCCGGGTAGGTGCCGCGCTTGCGGCGCCGGCGCTTCTCGGTGGCACAGGTCTGATCGTAGACCAGGACGGTCGTGCCTTCGACTTCGCGCAGTTCACGCTGTACGCGATCGAGTTCATCGCGGTGATACACGGGTGGGTTGCCCACCAGCTTCATGCCTTGGTATTTTTCGGGTTCGTCGGTAACCACGACGACCTTGCGGGCGCCTTCGGCATGCACCTGGGCGATCACATCGGTGACCTTCAGGATGCCGTCCACCGGCTGTCCGCCTGTCATGGCCACGGCGTCGTTGTAGAGTATTTTGTAGGTAATGTTGGCGTTGGCCGCAATGGCGGCCCGGATTGCCAGGATGCCGGAATGGAAATACGTGCCGTCGCCCAGATTGGCAAAAACATGCTTTTCAGTTGTGAAGGACTTTTGGCCTATCCACGCTGCGCCTTCGCCGCCCATATGGCTGAAGGTTGCCGTGTTGCGGTCCATCCAGATGCTCATGTAGTGGCAGCCTATGCCCGCCAAGGCGCGCGAGCCTTCCGGCACGCGGGTGGAGGTATTATGCGGACAGCCGGAACAAAACCAGGGCTTGCGATCGGTCGTTACCGTGGGCGTGTTCAGCTCTCGTTCTTTGGCATCGATGATGGCGATACGTGCGGCGATGCCGGCGCGCACTTGCGCCGGCAACTGGAATTGCTCGAGCCGCCGCGCGATGGCCTTGGCGATCAATGCCGGCGAGAGCTCCCCGCGCGCGGGCAGCAGCCACTGGCCGCGCGGAACCGACCACTCGCCGCCGGCATTGTCTTTTTCGTCGAACTTGCCATAGACCCTGGGGCGTACGTCGTCGCGCCAGTTGTATAGCTCTTCCTTCAGTGCGTACTCGAGGATCTGGCGTTTTTCTTCGACCACCAGGATTTCGTCCAGGCCTGTTGCGAACTCGCGGGCATCTTGGGCGTTAAGCGGCCAGACGCAGCCGACCTTCATCAGCCGTATGCCTATTTGTGCACAGGTCTCTTCGTCCAGGCCCAGGTCGGCCAGGGCCTGGCGTGTATCCAGATAAGCTTTGCCGGCAGTCATGATGCCCAGGCGTGGCTGGGGCGCATCGATGACGATGCGGTTAAGCTTGTTTGCCCGCGTATAGGCCAGTGCTGCATACCACTTGTAGTCGATCAGCCGCGCCTCTTGCACCAGTGGAGGATCGGGCCAACGTATGCTCAGGCCATCGGGTGGGAGGATGAAGTCCTGCGGGATGACGATGCGCGCCCGGTCCGGATCGATGTCGACGGATGCCGTAGACTCGACGACCTCGGTGACGCATTTCATGGCGACCCACAGCCCCGAGTAGCGGCTCATGGCCCAGCCATGCAGGCCGTAATCCAGGTATTCCTGCACATTGGCGGGATAGAGCACCGGTATGCCGGCCGCCTGGAAGTCATGTTCGGACTGGTGTGCGACAGTTGACGATTTGGCGCCGTGGTCGTCTCCGGCCAGCAGCAACACCCCGCCATGGGGCGAGGTGCCCGCCGAGTTTGCATGCTTGAAAACGTCCATGGACCGGTCCACGCCCGGTCCTTTGCCGTACCACATGCCAAAGACGCCGTCGCGCGTGGCGTCGGGGTAGAGCGTGACCTGTTGCGTGCCCCAGACCGAGGTCGCGGCCAGGTCTTCGTTCAGGCCCGGCTGAAAGACGATGTCGTTGTCCGCCAGGTGCGTCTTGGCTTTCCAGAGGGCCTGGTCCAGCGCGCCTAGTGGCGAGCCGCGGTAACCGGAAATGAAGCCGGCGGTGTTCAGACCGGCGCGCCGGTCGCGCGCCTTCTGCAACATGGGAAGCCGTACCAAGGCTTGAGTGCCGCTCATGTAGGCGCGGCCTTTCTCCAGGGTGTACTTGTCGTCGAGTGTCACCGTGCCGAGTGCCGACAGCACCGCCTGATCAAGGGGAGCGTTCATCGGGTCAGTCTCCTGTAGAAGGATGTTCTATGGTCCCGACTAGTGTAGGTGCTTTCAAGGCACCAGGGAAATGCCCAGACGCACTTGAGGGTCGCTTTTCTGCTTGTAGCCCAATATGGTCTCGCCATAGCCCTCAAAATACTGCACATGCAGGTAGCCGTTCATGTTGAGGAAGGTGCGGCGCAAGGGCCAGGCCGCTTCAACCTGTGCGGTATGCCGGCCTTTGTGGCCTTGTCGATACATGCCCGACAGGACCAGCCCGTTGTCCTGCGCCCAGCGCAGCTTCCAGTCGACATGCCCGGCATAGTCGGGATAGTCGGCGTTGTTGCGCATGGAGAAATAGCTCTTCAGGCGCGGAGCGAAGGTCAGTGTGCTGCCGCCATCGAAGCGGTAGTTGAACTCGGGCTGTATGTAGGCGAAATTCAAGGAGCGCGAATCGTCGCCGCTCTTGCCGTTGGACTCATGCTCTACACCAGACTGCAGCCCCATGAACCAGTCTTTCTGTTCTGCCTGCCACAAGGCGTCCTTGCGCCAGAACAGGCTGGGCTTGAACGAAGTGTCGATGAAAGGGTGCGACTCGGAGTGCAAATCCCACAGCGCCGTCTGGGTGTAGCCCAGATAAATGTTGTCGGAGAAGTCCGGGTTCATCGGGTCGTCGGGCGTGAAGATCCGGTACTTGAAGCTGACCTGGTAGCGAGCATTGCGGCCGCCCTTGTTGCCTACGTCGAAATAGATGGGCTCGTACGGCGAAATGGCGCTGCGGAAGTTGTCGAACGCAGATGACGGCGCCTTCAGACTTTGGGTGGAGTTGATTGCTGGCCCAGAACTTACCGACGCTCCTGTTGCGGCAACCACGTTGGCCGGAAGAGGGGGGTCGCTTAAACCTGTGCCCTGGGCCGCACCCGCATCAACTACAGGCCCGATGGCTCGGGTCCCGGCTATCGAGCTGTTTTCCAGCGGGCTGGTATCCAGCGCCAACAAGGTGGGCTGGCCCTCGATGTTAAGCGCCTGCAACCCGGTGATGCCGGTGGGGACCACAGCTTTCCATGACAGTTTCACAAAATTGTTTACCGGCACATTCAGCGGCGTCCGAGCCTGTTCCAGATACGCGAGAGTGCGCACTGCCTGGCCTTGCGGGCCTCGCCACTGCAGAACGAGGTTTTGCGGCGGCGTCCAATCCATCAAGGTGTCGGAGTCGTTGAACAGCACTGCGCGTATGTTGATGGTCTCACCTGCAACCGCGTGGGTTTGCTGCAAGGAATAGGTGATGCCGGAGATCGCTACACCGGGCAAGGCGAGAAGGGCTGCGATGGTCGCCTGGGCGAATATATTGTTATAGCGGCGGACGTTGATCATGAAGCTGAGTGAATTGTTATTGGCAAAGGAAGAAACTGTAGCACCAGTCTTGTACGCGCTCGCTACCTAATGTAAGCATGTTGCGCAGCGGCCTCGAGCAGCAATCACCATGCCGCTGTTTGATCTGTAAGCTGGCGACGCTACAGGCTTTTTTCGGTATCGGGGCCACGGGGTAAAATGCGGCGTTGCAGTGCACACAAGCGGCAGTAGCTCAGCTGGATAGAGCACGGGCCTTCTAAGCCCGGGGTCGGGGGTTCGAGCCCCTCCTGCCGCGCCATGGTTACTTCGAGGCAAGCAAATGGAAAACCCCATTCTCCCGTCCATCGACGCAACACAGCAACTGGCTTTGAGCGCCTCCGAGGCGGTCGCTGCCATCGCCAGCGGCAGACTCAGTGCCGAGGCGTACGTGACCACACTGCTGGACCGCGCCGAACAACAGGCCTCCTTGGGCAGCATCATCGCCTTGGACCGGGAGGGCGCGTTGGCTCAGGCGCGCCGCGTCGACACAGCACGGGCGGCGGGACAGGCACTGGGGCCCTTGGCTGGCCTGCCCATCATCATCAAAGACAACATCAACACCGCCGGCCTGCCAACGACAGGCGGCACGCCGGCGCTGCAGCATTTCCGTCCAGCAGCTAACGCCCCAGTGGTGCAATCCCTGGTCGATGCAGGCGCCATCATTTTGGGCAAGTCCAACTTGCACGAACTGGCCTTTGGCATCACCACAACCAATTTCTCGTCCTTTGCGGGCGTAGCCCGAAATCCCTACGATCCTGCGCGTATCGCGGGCGGGTCGTCGGGCGGTACCGGAGCGGCCATCGCCGCCCGTATTGTTCCTGCCGGCTTGGGTACGGACACCGGTGGCTCGGTTAGGGTGCCTTCAGCATTCAATGGGATCGCCGGCTTGCGCCCTTCAGTGGGCAATGGGGCGGAACAGCGGCGCTACTCGGGCCATGGTGTATTGCCGATAGCGCATACGCTGGACACGGTGGGGCCCATGGGGCGTACTGTTGCCGATGTAGCGCTGCTGGACGCCGTCGTAAGCGGCGCACAAGTGCCAGCACCCGCCGCCCTGACTGGCTTGCGTCTGGGCATCCCGGCCGCTTTCTGGGCCGGCCTGGAAGATGACGTCGCGGCCGCCATGCAGACCGCCAAAGACAAACTGTCTGCCGCCGGTGTGGCGTTTGTAGAGGTCGACATACCGGACGTCCTTGAGTTGGGCGCGCAGGTCGTGTTTCCGGTGGCCCTGCATGAGCCTATCCAGGATATACCGGCATACCTGCACACCTATGGCGCCACGGGCATCAGTTTGCAGAGCATAGCGGCGCAGATAGCCAGCCCTGACGTCAAGGCGACGTTCGACGGGCCCATCTTGAATGATGCCTTTGCTGACGCATACACAGTGGCCATTCAAGTGCACAGGCCTCAGTTGCAGAAGCTGTACGCAGACTGTTTCCAGGCTCACAAGCTGGACGCGCTGTTCTTTCCGACCACACCGGTTGCATCGGTTGCCATCGACTTCGAGCAAGGCTCGTCCACGCTGTCCATCAATGGCGGCCCGCCCGTCGACACCTTCGGCACAGTCACCCGCAATGCTGCGGCTGCATCTGCGGCGGGCTTGCCGGGGTTGGCGCTACCGGTGGGCATGACGCCCGGTGGCATGCCCGTCGGCGCAGAGCTGGATGGGCTGGTGGGCAGCGATCAAAAGCTGTTGTCTATCGGCATGGCAATCGAAGCCGTGCTGGGCTCTGTGCCGGCGCCTCAGTGCTGAATAAGAGGTAGGTCGCCCTGCAGTGGCGGCTCTGTATCGCCTTCGATCGAGTGTCCCGCATCCACCCAAGCCGCTATGCCGCCGGCCAGCGGCCGGACTCTGCCATAACCCTTTTGCATCAGCTGTTTTGCGACGACGGCCGCGGATGCGTCATTGGGACAATCGCAGTACACGATGACTTCGCTTGCTGGGACCTCGCTGCGTGCGATGTCTCCGGCGGTAAGGAAAATAGCGCCGGGAATCCGTCCCTGCCCCTGCGCAAGCGGCGATCGCACATCAACAATGATGGGGTGGTTTCCTGACTCCAGCATGTCGTGCAGTTCGGAGACGCTGACGCGCTCCATACTTAAAGATTTGATAAAGCGTTTGCGCTGCCACCACTTGTTGGCGACGAAAAGTGCCAGCGCGATGCCCAGCAGCAGCACGCCCAGCAGGCCCAGGTTGATCAGGACATCAAGCAGCTCGTCGACCGCCGTGCTGAACAGGGACCCCAGGTAAATGGCCGAGCCCGCCCATATTGCCGCGCCTATGCTGTCAAACAGCAGAAAACTTCTTTTGGGCGTTCCGACGGCGCCTGCAAGCACACTGGCAATCGATGCAAAGCCCGGAATGAACTTGGCCACCATTAAGGACGGCGGCCCCCAGCGCAGGTAAATGGATTCTGTTTGCCTGACGCATGAATCGGGCGACAGTGAAATACGACATAGCGTCGTAAGCATCTTGCGGCCATAACGTCGGCCGGCCAGATACCAGCCAAGGTCGGCAAGCAGCGCACCGAAGACGGCAACGCCCAGCAGGGCGAATGCGGAATAACCGCTGGTATCGAGTAGCGCGCCGGTGATGACCAGAATGGGGTAAGCGGGTATGGGTGCACCCGCCTGCTCCACAAGCACGTTAAGGAATACGATGGCAAGGCCGTATTCCTCGATAAGCTGCAATATGGATTGCATCATGGCATGCTTGGGTAACCCTGGGGCTTAGGTGCGTCGTACGTGGCTTTCGTTAAGTTTACCCGGCCTTAGTGCTGTGCAGGCAAATCGAACATCAGGATCTCGGCGTTTAGCGCCCCTGAAACAGTCACTTGTGGCTCGTTGACAAGTTTCAGGGCGTCACCCGCTTGCAATGCGATGCCGTTTACCATGATCGTGCCGCGGACCACATGCACATAGGCGCGCCGGCCTTCAGCGATGATGTGTTCCAGCGCGTCGTCGCCGTCGAGGATAGCTGCATACATATACGCGTCCTGGTGTATCAAGACCGACCCATCCCGCCCGTCGGGCGACGCGATAAGCCGCCATTGCCCTTGCTTGCTCGCAGGGTCGAAATACTTCTCTTCGTAGCTGGGGTCTATGTTGCGGACATTGGGTGCGATCCATATTTGCAGAAAGTGGACTGGATCGGACTGAGAATGATTGAATTCGCTATGGGCGACGCCGCTGCCGGCGCTCATGCGCTGGACATGTCCGTACTGGATGACCGACCCTGTGCCCATGTTGTCTTTATGCTCGAGCGCGCCATCAAGTACATAGGAAATAATTTCCATGTCCCGATGACTATGGGCGCCAAAGCC
The DNA here is from genome assembly GCF_004022565.1 of Pollutimonas thiosulfatoxidans. NCBI lineage: Bacteria > Pseudomonadati > Pseudomonadota > Betaproteobacteria > Burkholderiales > Alcaligenaceae > Pollutimonas > Pollutimonas thiosulfatoxidans. The sequence continues at coordinate 1,898,028 of NZ_CP022987.1, read as the reverse complement.
ACGCCCGGGCTGTACGCGGTCTTCGTTGATGACCAATAATGGGCCGAAACCGGTGTGGCGGGGGTCGTGATAATTTGCGAACGAGAATGAGTGCCGCGAGCTTAACCAGCCATGTTCGGCGACACCGCGATCTTCACTTTTTCGGATTTCCAACATGCTTGCTCTCCTTTGATCAGTCCAGATTCAGTAGGGGCCCTGCCGGCACGATGCCGTTAGGGTTGATGCTGTGATGACTGCGGTAATAGTGCTGCTTGATATGATCGAAATTCACTGTCGATGCGACACCCGGCCATTGGTAGAGCTCGCGGGTGTAGCGCCACAAATTCGGGTAGTCGGCGATGCGTTTCAGGTTGCACTTGAAGTGACCGTGATAGACCGCATCGAAGCGAATCAGCGTGGTAAACAAACGCCAGTCAGCCTCGGTGACCACGTCGCCCAACAGATAGCGCTGCTGCCCCAATGTGGCTTCCAGCTTGTCGAGAGCCGCAAATAGCTGCTGGACTTCCTGTTCGTATACCGCTTGCTCGGTCGCAAAGCCGACCTTGTATACGCCGTTGTTGATGGCATCGTAGATTTCGGCATTGATGGCATCGATTTGCGGCAGCAGGTCTTGCGGCGCGTAGTCGCCTTCGCTGGCGCAGATGCCGTCGAATGCGGAATTGAACATGCGGATGATCTCCGACGACTCATTGCTGACTATCGTGTCGCGCTCAAGGTCCCACAGCACGGGAACGGTTACGCGTCCGCTATAGCCGGGTTGTGCCCGCAGATAGACTTCGTACAAATACTGGGCTTGGGCGACGGGATCGGCCACCACGCCGGGGCCGGGCTCGAAGGTCCAGCCGTTTTCTCCCATATAGGGGTGGACCACCGACACGCTGATCATCTGTTCCAGGCCTTTCAAGGCGCGCAGGATCAGTGTGCGATTGGCCCAGGGGCAGGCCAGGGAAACGTAAAGGTGGTAGCGGCCGGGCTCGGCGCGAAATCCACCCGTACCGCTGGGCCCGGGACGGCCATCAGCGGTGATCCAGTTGCGAAACTGCGCATCGCTGCGTATGAAACGTCCACCGGTGCTGGCTGTGTCGTACCACTGGTCTTGCCATTTTCCGTCTACGAGTAGTCCCATGATGACTCCTTGTCCTTGATGGCATGCCGGCATGGGCATGCGCTAGAAATTGATAGCGTTCGCTTATTCAACAATGGCTTCCAGGGCGATATCCAGCGTCACTTCGTCGCCCACTGCGGGGGCGTACATGCCGGCATTGAATTCGCTGCGCTTGATGACGCCGGTGGCACTGGCACCGACGGCGTCTTTCTCCAACATGGGGTGTGGGCCACTGAAGAACGAGTTCACGGTAAGGGTTATCGGCTTGGTAATGCCCTTGATGGTCAGGTCACCCTCGATGCTGATGGGCTGGTCGCCCTGGAAGTTGACTTTGGTGGACTTGAAGGTGGCCGTGGGGTAGGTGGCGGTGTCCAGGAAGTCCGTGCCCTGGATGTGCTCGTCGAACTCGTCAAAGCCGGTGTCGATGGAAGTCATGTCTATCGTGACGTCGACCTTGGCTTGCTTGGCTTCCTTGTCCAGTACGACGGTACCGGTGGTCTTGTTGAAGCGCAGTATTTGTTTGGACATCCCCATGTGATCGTAAGAAAAACGAGGGAAAGAGTGGGTGGGGTCCAGCACATAGGTTTGCGGGGCGGCGAGGGCCTGGCCAGCAAACAAGGTGGCAAAAGCGAGGGCAATGGCACTGGCGTTAGTACGTATCATGATGGGGGTGTCCTTGTAAGAGTCTAGCGATGCATCCACTGTAAGGCTTCCTGGATAAACAATAAATAGATAGAATAGTCATGATCTATTCCGATATATGGAATAATGTGTTTTTTCGCAGGAGCGATCATGGATCAGTTGGTAGCGATGCAGGTGTTCGAGCGTGTAGCGGACGAAAGCGGCTTTGCCGCGGCGGCGCGGGCGATGGATATGTCTCCGCCCGCTGTCACGCGCGTGATTGCCGAGCTCGAAGCCTATCTGGGCACGCGCCTGTTTCAGCGCACCACGCGCAAAGTGTCGCTTACAGAAGCGGGTCAGGCTTATCTCGGTCGAGTTCGCCAGATTCTGCAGGACGTCCAGGAAGCCGATGCCGTGGCCAGCGCGCATACCAACACGCTGGTCGGTCAACTGCGGGTCCATACAGAGCCTGTCCTGGCCAGTTATGTGATCGCCCCCATGCTTGCCGAATTTCGCCGCGCTCATCCGGGTATTGTGGTTGATATCGAGGTCGAGGCGCACCGGGATCCTCCTATCGAAGATTTTGACGTCACCCTGATGGGTACCGATGTCAGTTTCAATGCCGATATCGTTGCCCGCAAGATCATCGAGTCCGATGTCATTCTTGTTGCCTCGCCGTCTTATATAAACCGTCGCGGCGCCTTGAAGGTGCCGCAGGATCTCACCCAGCACGATTGCCTGCGTCTCAGAAGGCCGGACAGGCCGTTGCGCGCATGGAAGATGTGGTCCGCCGGAAAGCCGCGGCGTGTGGTGGAGCTCAATGTCGATCCGGTGCTTATTGCCAACCATACTGACACGCTGTTGCGCGCCGCCCTGGATGGGGCCGGTATTACATCCATATCGCTCGATATTGTGGCGCCGTATTTGGCGCGCGGCGATCTGGTCCGAGTACTGCATCCCTGGATCAACGGGCGGCTGGCGATGTATGCGGCGCTGCCCAGCCGCAAGTTCATTCCGGAGCGTACCCGTGTGTTCCTGGATTATCTCGCCCAGCACACCCGCGCGCAAAATGACCAAGCCTTGAAGGTCTTCGCCGTTTCCTAGTCGACCAAACATTCCGGCGCGCACACCGCCGGGCTGGCGTGCTATTGTCAAGTATCCTCATGTCGACGAGAGGACTTCATGCCGAACACCCAGCAAGCGACGACAGGCCGTTACCTGGTATTGTTGCGCACAGACCGACCCCAAGAAAGTGCCAAGAGGCTGTCTGACCTGGCCCAGGTCAGCATCGCATCGGTTGGCGAGCGCGAAAGCGGCAAGGCAGGTGCCCTGCAAGAACACTGCGCCCTGGTTTTTGATCATATCGGTGTGGCGCTGATACGTTGCACGCCAGACAGGCTGCAACGCGTCACAGACGCGGTGGCGGCCAACGATAGCGCCATCCTCGCCATCGAACCCGAGCGCACGGTCTACGCCATTTCGGCCCATGCCGGCGTCACAGCAATGCTGGGCGATACCGGCGGCGACGAGTCTGGATCGCCATGGGGCGTCCAGGCGGTCGGAGCGGCCAGTTCTCCCTATACCGGCAAGGGCATACGCATTGCAGTGCTCGATACCGGGCTGGACCTGCGCCATCCCGACTTCGCAAGCCGGGCCATCACTGCACGTTCCTTTATTGACGGCCAGACGGTGCAGGATGCCCACGGGCACGGCACTCACTGCGCAGGGATTGCGGCGGGTCCGGCCGGCACGGACGCCCGCCCTCGTTATGGCGTGGCCAGTGGGGCCGAGCTGTATATCGGCAAGGTCCTGGGCGATGAAGGCAGCGGGGTGGACGGGGACATCCTGGAAGCCATGGACTGGGCCGTCGCAAACGGATGTCACATCGTTTCGATGTCGCTGGGCAGCTCGGTCGAGCCAGGGCAGGCTTATTCCACTATTTTCGAAGCGGTGGCCAAGCGGGCGCTGGCGGCGGGAACGCTTATCGTGGCTGCTGCCGGCAACGACAGCAGCCGTCCCGAAAAGATCGCGCCGGTGGGTCATCCGGCCAACTGCCCGTCCATCATGGCTGTGGCAGCTGTGGACCGGGATCTGCGAGTAGCGACATTTTCCAGCGGCGGCTTGCACGAGAACGGCGGCAAGGTTGATATCGCAGCGCCGGGTGTGGATATTCTGTCTGCCTGGCCCGAGCCGGAACAATACCGGACCATCAGCGGCACCAGCATGGCTGCACCGTTTGTCGCAGGCGTGGCGGCGCTTTATGCCGAGGCAGATTCCGCTGCGCGCGCCGACCGTCTTATGACGATACTGGCCCGGGGATCCCGGCATCTGGAAGACCCCGAGCGCGATATCGGCGCTGGTCTGGTGCAAGCGCCGCAAGCGGCTGAAAAGGCATAGCCATGGCTCAGATCAGACTGACAATACTCGTGCACGAGACCTGGCTGGATCGCTACCTGGATGTCGTGGAGCGCTGCAGGCAGGCGGGCATGAAGGTCGAAAAAGAACTGGCGACGCTGGGGGCAATTACGGGCTGCATCGAGCAAGACCGGCTTGCCACCCTGACCGATGTCGAAGGGGTATCGGCGGTGGAGCCGCAAAGAACCAGCCGTACCCTTAGGTAGCGCGTGCTACATCAGCGACGGCCAGCGCCTGCCCCAAATCGGCCTTCAGATCGTCGATATGCTCGATCCCCACTGACATCCGCACGAAATTGGGTTCGATGCCGGCGGCAATCATTTGTGCCGGCGTCATGGTTCCGGCCCACATTGCCGCCGTGTGCACGGCCAGCGTCTCGACCCCGCCCAGACTGACGGCGTGCGTGGCCAGCTTCAGTGCCGACACAAAGCGGCTGGTTGCATCGAAGTCGCCTTTTACCGAAAAGGCAATAACCGCGCCGTAGCCTTTCATTTGTTTTTTCGCCAAGGCATGTTGCGGATGGCTGGCCAGTCCTGGATAGAACACGGCCTGGATTTGTGGCTGGCTTTCCAGCCATTGAGCCAGAGCCAGTGCGTTGGCATTGATGCGCTCGACGCGCAAGGGCAAGGTGCGCATGCCGCGCAGCAATAGCCAGGCGTCCATGGGGGACAACACGGCGCCCAGTGTGGTGTGCATATCCCATATTTTTGCGGCGTGTTCGTTGCTGCAGCAGACGGCGCCAGCGGTAATGTCGTGGTGGCCGCCCAGGTATTTGGTTGCGCTGTGCACGACGATGTCTATCCCCAGCGTATGCGGCTTCTGATTCAGCGGCGACGCAAAGGTATTGTCTGCCACGGTAATAATGCCGCGGGGCTTGGCCAACCGGGCAACGGCGGCAAGATCAGTGAGCGACAGGGTAGGGTTGACCGGCGTCTCGACCATGATCAGGCGGGTGTTGGGACGGATGGCATCCGCCAGCGCCTGGGTATCGGTCTGATCCACAACGGTGTAGCTGACGCCGAAGCGCGGCAGCACTTCCTCGAACATGCGCGAGGTGCTCATGTAATGACGCTGCTGTGCGATCACGTGGTCGCCAGCAGAAACCAGCGCAAGCAAGGTCGTGCTGATGGCGCCCATGCCCGACGCCATCAGCAAGGCTGTTTCTGTCTCTTCCAGCTCGGCCAGCACGGCCTCGACGCGTTTGTGCACCGGATTGCCGTAACGCGTGTAAAAGCTTGGGGAGCGCGGAGTGTTTGCCATCTCGGCAAACTGCTCGGCGCTGTCGGCGCGAAAGGTGGCGCTGTAATGAATGGGCGGCACAACCGAACTGTCCGTCGCCAATGATGCGTCGCCATGCAGCACGGTGGTCTCATCGTGCCACGCTGCCGGGTCTTCATGCGAGGGGATGGGCGTTTCGGCCTTCATTACGTTTTCTCCAGTAAGTTTGCGCAGGGGGCTGGGGACAGCGCGCCCCAACGGCTAGGGCTTAATGATACGCCGCAGCCTGACCCTATTAGGGAAAACTATAGGAGGTGCAGGGTTTGCAGCCCGCTACGACTTCGCCATAATTATGAATTATGAGGTCGGCTGACGGAGTCGCAATGAGCAAGCGTATTGTCCAGCAGGTGCTATACCAAGAGGTGGCCGACCGACTGCGCGCGATGATACAGGCGCGCGAGCTGCAGGCGGGCGAATGGATAGACGAGGTCCGCCTTACGCAAAGCCTGGGCATCTCGCGCACGCCGTTACGCGAGGCCCTTAAGGTGCTGGTGGCCGAAGGCTTGTTGCGCCTGGAGCCTCGGCGGGGCTGCTTCGTCAACGAGCTCTCCATGCACGACATGGACCAGATCTTCCCGCTGATGGCGATGCTGGAAGGTCGTTGCGCCTACGAGGCGGCCAGCAAGGTCAGCGACCAGGACCTGCATCGCCTGCAGCCCCTGCATGATCGGCTGCAAGAGCATGCCTCGCTTGGCGATATCGATCAGTACTACGCCAGTAACGCCCTCATACACGAAGCGGTGCAAGAGCTGGCCGACAATCGCTGGCTATCGGACTTGATCGACAATCTTCGCAAGCTGCTCAGCCTGTCGCGACACAAAAGCCTGGCCTATCCGGGCCGCGTGGCCGAGTCCTGTGCCGAGCACCTGGCCATCTTCGCCGCGCTCAAGGCGCGCGATCCGGACGGCGCCGAAGCATTGACCCGCAAACATTTGATGCGTCAGCTTGACGCTTTGCATGCGCTTGCCCAGGAAGCCGGGCAGCCAGACGACCGCCCCGGTGCGCATGAGCCTGCGGCTGACGCCTTGCCCCATACAGGAGTCTATTAATGGCAACGACACACTCTCCGACTGCGGCCGACGCGACCCGCGAGGCGGAAAACCTCCCGGCCGACGGCGCCGAAACGCAAGGCCTGATGGCGCGCCTTGGCCGCTGGCTCGAGCGCGACCCCTGGCCCAGCGCACAAGAGGTGCTATCGCTATTTACTGCCCGCTTGACCGACGTGGCGGCCAATCGCCTGGCCAAGCAATGGAGCCAACGTTATCTTGCCGCCGATGGTAAAGAGCGGCGTACATTTCTGGCCGGGCTGGCGCATGCCAGCGCCACCCTGGAGCCGCGTGGCGAGCTGGGCCTGCATGTCTTCCGCCGTCTCTATGCGCAAGCCGATAACTTGCGCCTGCTGGTCGAGTTGCGCGCCGACATGCTGCGCTGGCGTAACCAGGTCGCCGGCCTGTCGGTCATGGAGCGCGAGCTGGAAGGACTTTTATCCAACTGGTTCGACGTCGGCATGCTGGAACTGCGGCCCATCAATTGGGACTCGCCCGCTTCACTGCTCGAAAAGCTCATCCAGTATGAAGCCGTGCACGAGATCCGCTCGTGGGAGGAGCTGCGTCACCGTGTTGCGGCGCACCGACGCTGCTACGCCTTCTTTCATCCTCGCATGAACGACGAGCCGCTGATCTTCGTTGAGGTCGCCTTCTCGGCACAAATGGTTGGCAACGTTCAAACACTGCTGGACCCTCATGTCCCGGACGGCGACCCCAGCAAGGCGCGCTGGGCCATTTTTTATTCCATTTCGAATACCCAGCCGGGTTTGCGCGGCATCAGCTTTGGCAACTTCCTGCTCAAGCGGGTCATCGACGAATTGCTGCGCGAGCTGCCGCGGCTCAAGTCTTTCGCTACCTTGTCCCCCATGCCGGGCTTTGTGGCTTGGTTAAGCAAACAGGATGGCAAGGCCTTGCAGTCCGTCCTGCCCGACAAGGCCGATCGACAAGCCTTGTTGGACGATCCGCAGGCCGGCCAGAAATGGGTGGAGCGGCTGCAGGCTGCTGCAGCCGGGCAGGACGCCGATTCAGTCCAGCGCACTGGCCTGCGCCTGGCGACGCACTACCTGAAATCCATGAAGAACGGCCAGCCGCTTGATCCGGTCGCACGCTTTCATCTGGGTAACGGTGCTCGCATTGAACGGCTGAACTGGGCGGCCGACTGCTCGGCCAAGGGTATGGCGCAATCCTGCGGGTTGATGGCCAACTATCTGTACGAACTGGACCAGCTTGATGACAATCTGGCTCAGTTGGCGGCCGGCAAACCTAAAACGGGACTGAACTTGCGATGGCTATGAACGACAACCGCGACGCTGCCGCCACAGGCCGCGTGCTTTGCGAGCGTCAAGGCGCGATCGCCTGGGTCACGCTAAGCCATCCGGGTCGCCTGAACGCAATCACCGTGGCGATGTGGGGCCAGCTTGCCGAAATTTTCGGCGGTTTGTCCGCTGACATGGATCTGCGCTGCGTGGTGCTCCGCGGCGAAGGCGGCAACTTTGCAGCCGGGGCGGATATCCGCGAATTTCCGCAAGAGCGTGGGAAGCTGGCCAGCGTCATGCACTATCACATGCAAGTTATTGCGCCGGCGCTTGCAGCCGTCGCAGCTTGCCCGCATCCCGTCCTGGCTCAGATCGAGGGGGTATGCGTAGGCGGCGGACTCGAGATCGCAAGCCAGTGTGACTTGCGTATTGCGGGCCAGTCGGCGCGCCTGGGCGTGCCGATCAACCAACTTGGTTTTCCCATGGCGCCGGAAGAGATGCGCGGGCTGCTGGCGCTTGCCGGTCGCGCGACCACGCTGGAGATCTTGCTGGAGGGACGGATCTTTAATGCATCCCAGGCCCTCGCCAAGGGCTTGCTGACCCGAGTGTTGCCCGACGCTGACCTGGCACAAGATGTCATGCGGACTGCCGGGCGGCTGGCGCAAGGTGCGCCACTTGCCGCGCGTCTGAACAAACAGACGATTAACCGTTTGAGTGTTCAACCCGAACCGCTGACGCATGATGAATTGCAGTCGCTATTCAGCTATGCACAAAGTCGCGATCACCAAGAAGGTGTACGCGCATTTCTGGCGGGTGAGCCGCCCGTCTTTTCTGGAGAATGACTTGGAAGGCAACGCCAATTTGTATGCTCTGCTTGCTTCCGGCTTTCCTGCCGACCGCTCGCAGATCGCCATCGAGACCCCCGACCAGAATTACAGCTGGAACGACATTGAACAAATGAGCGCCAGGCTGGCGAATCTGTTGCTTGCGCTCGATCTGCCGTCGGGTGCGCGCGTGGCGGTGCAGGTGGAAAAGTCTCCGACAGCGCTGATGCTTTATCTGGCCACGGTGCGTGCGGGTCTGGTCTATTTGCCATTGAACACGGCCTATAAGGCCGCGGAGGTCGAGTACTTCCTGACTGACGCCGAACCTTCCGTCGTGGTGTGCGATAGTCGCAACCTGGAATGGATCACGCAGCTGGCCGACAAGACCGGCACCGCACATGTCTACACGCTGGATGACGACGGCAGCGGCAGCCTGGCGGTGGCCGCCGCCAGCCAGGGCGACCAGTTCGAGTCCGTGCCGCGGCAAACCGATGATCTGGCTGCCATTTTGTACACCTCCGGCACGACGGGGCGCAGCAAGGGCGCCATGCTGACCCACGGCAACCTGTCATCCAATGCACAGGTATTGCACCGTTACTGGGGGTGGCGTGCGGACGATGTGCTGCTGCACATGCTGCCGATCTTTCATGTGCACGGCTTGTTCGTCGCCTCGCACGGCGCCTTGCTGGCCGGCGCCAGGATGATATGGCTGCCCAAGCTGAATATAGACCAGGCCATCCACTACTTGCCGCTAAGCACCATCATGATGGGCGTGCCCACTTATTACGTCCGGCTGCTGGCAGATCAGCGCTTCAATCGTGAGGTCTGTCGCAACATCCGCTTATTCATCTCCGGGTCCGCGCCGCTGCTCAAGGAAACCTTCAATGCTTTTGTCGAGCGTAGCGGCCACACTATCCTGGAGCGCTATGGCATGAGCGAAACCATCATGCTTACCTCCAATCCGTATGATCCGGCCGTCGGCCAACGGATTGGCGGTACGGTCGGCCAGGCATTGCCCGGCGTATCTGTGCGGGTGGTGGATGATGCCGCTGCACCGCTGGCGCCGGGCCAGGTGGGCAATGTGCAGGTGCGCGGGCCCAACGTCTTCAAGGGCTACTGGCGCATGCCGGAAAAAACACGTGAGGAGTTCACCCAGGACGGCTGGTTCCGCACGGGCGACGTGGGGCAGTGGGGCGGCGATGGTGTCCCCGATAACTACTTGACCATCGTTGGCCGCAGCAAGGATTTGATCATCTCTGGTGGCTATAACGTCTATCCCAAAGAGATAGAGTTGGTCATCGACGAGATGCCGGGGGTGGACGAGTCGGCCGTAATCGGCGTGCCGCATCCCGAATTTGGCGAGGCCGTAGTGGCGGTGGTGGTGCCGCGCGCCGGACACACAATAGATATCAAGTCACTCGAGGCGGCGCTGAAATCCCGGCTCGCCAATTTCAAGATACCCAAGCGCATCCATGTGGTGGATCAACTGGTGCGCAATACCATGGGCAAGGTGCAAAAGAACGTGCTGCGCGAGCAGTACAAAGACCTTTAACGACTACGACGGCACAGGAGGCATACGACAACACCGTCGACCACAGCAGTTCAGGCAGCAAGGCAACTCCACATAGCAAGCAATCCTTACAAATAAATCCAGGAGACAACTATGAAAAGCCTATTTAGCATCGTAGCGGTAGCTGCGGTATTGGCCACGGCAGCACCCGTATCGGCGCAGACCACGCTGCGCGCTTCTCATCAATTCCCGGGCGGGCAAGGCGATCCGCGCGACGAGATGGTGCAGATCATTGCCCGCGAAGTTGAAGCGGCCAACGTCGGTTTGAAGATACAGGTGTTCCCGTCGTCGTCGCTGTATAAAGCCAACGAGCAGTGGGGCGCCATTACGCGGGGCCAGCTCGATATGTCGGCCTTTCCGCTGGACTACGCTTCCGGACGCGTGCCGCAGTTTTCCGCCACGCTCATGCCGGGGCTGGTGCGCAACTATGATCATGCGCAACGCCTTAACCAGTCCGACTTCATGAAGGACATCAAGGCGCTGGTCGAAGAAAGCGGGGCTGTGGTCATTGCCGATGCATGGCTGGCGGGCGGCTTTGCGTCCAAGCAAACTTGCATCACCAGCCCCGACACTATCAAGGGCCAGGTGATACGCGCAGCGGGTCCGGCCTTCGAGCAAATGCTTGCGGCAGCCGGCGCCTCTATCTCTTCCATGCCATCATCCGAGATCTACACCGCCATGCAGACTGGCGTGCTGGATGCCACCAATACGTCGAACGACAGCTTTGTGTCGTACCGGATCTACGAGCAGGTCAAGTGCCTGACGGCGCCCGGCGAGAACGCGTTGTGGTTCATGTACGAGCCGGTAATCATGTCCAAGAAGGTGTACGACGGACTCAAGCCCGAGCAGCAAAAGGCCATACTCGACGCGGCCAAGAAGGCCGAAGACTACTTCACGGCAGAGTCGCGTAAGGGTGAGCAGAAGATGGTCGACACCTTCACCAAGGCTGGTGTCCAGGTTGTCACCATGAGCGAAGCCGATTTCAATGCCTGGATGGATGTGGCCAAATCGTCGTCCTACAAGAACTTTGCCGAAAAAGTCAAAGGCGGTGATGAGTTGCTCAAGAAGGCGCTGGCCGTCAAGTAGTCGTAGCGGCTTCGGCCGAAAGTTACCTGGGCAGCTTGGTAGCTGCCCAGGTAATGCGTCGGGGGCGCAACCCCATAACAAAGGATTCCTATGATTCGACGATACATCAGCATGGTCGAGACGCTGTCGCGCGCCTGCGGCGTCCTTTCGGCGCTGCTGCTGACCTTTTCCATGGTCGTAGTTTGCCAGATGATCTTGATGCGCTATGTGTTTCGTGCCGCCACCATCTGGCAGACTGAAGCGGTCGTCTTCAGTGCGACTGCCGCTATTTTTTTGGGCGCTCCTTATGTATTGCTCAAGGGCGGCCACGTGGGCGTGGATGTCGTCAAGCTCTTGGCGCGGCCGCGCACTCAGATAAGGCTGGGCATTATCGGATCCGTCATGGGGTTGCTGTTTTGCCTGATTATGGTTGTTGGCACCGGCATACATCTTTACGAGGCGTTGGAGGGCGGCTGGACGACCCCCAGCGTGGCGGCGGTGCCCTTATGGATGCCATTGACGCCCATGCTGGCCGGTTTCATATTGCTATGCCTGCAGTACATCGCTGAAATCATCAAACTGGCAGGAGAGCCATCATGACACCGACCATGGCTGGTATTGCGCTTGTCGTAGGCCTTTGCGTGCTGCTGGCAACCGGCATGCCGATCGCGTTTGCCCTGGGCCTGGCGGCTCTGACGGGGTTGTTGCTCGATATGGGACTGGACGTCATCTACGTTACTGCCGAAACCATGTTTGCCGGCATTGCCAACCTTGCGTATGTGGCGATTCCGATGTTCGTGCTGATGGGGGCCATAGTTGCGGGAACACCTGCTGGTGGTGATCTGTATCGATCGCTGGATCGATGGCTATACAAGGTGCCGGGCGGCTTGGTGCTGTCCAATATCGGAGCCTGCGCGATTTTTTCGGGCATGACCGGTTCTAGTCCGGCCACATGCGCGGCCATCGGCAAGATGGGCATACCCGAGATGCAAAAGCGCGGCTACCCCAACTCGGTGGCGACGGGTTCCATCGCAGCAGGGGGGACGCTTGGTATCTTGATTCCTCCATCGGTCACCATGATTGTGTATGGAATTTCCACCCAAACCTCGATAGGGCGCTTGTTTCTTGCCGGCGTGCTGCCCGGCCTGATGTTGACGGCGATGTTCATGGCGTGGGCCTTGATCGATGCGCGGCGCAAGGGCTTTCATTTCCGGGTCGAAGGGTTGCACTACAGCTGGAAGGAAAAGTTCGCTTCCTTGCCTCGTGTTCTCCCCTTGCTGCTCATCATCGCCGGGATGTTGTTCGTGCTGTACGGCGGCGTGGCAACACCTTCCGAGGCTGCGGGTGCCGGGGCCTTTCTGACATTGGTTGTCGTGATACTGGTGTACCGCTTGTATCGCATTCAACCTTTTATCGGCATATTTGGTTCAGCAATGCGCGAAAGCGTGATGATCATGATGATTATGGCGTCGGCCGAGCTTTTCGCTTTCGCTCTGTCGTCGCTCTACATCACCCAGTCGCTGGCCGGTGCAATTGCCGCCCTGGAGATCAATCGGTGGGCCTTGATGGGGCTTATTAATGTCTTCCTGTTGGTATCGGGCATGTTCCTGCCGCCGGTTGCCATTATCGTGATGTCGGCACCGCTGCTGTTTCCCATCATTACGCAGGCCGGGTTTGATCCCTATTGGTTCGCGGTGGTGTTGACCATCAACATGGAAATCGGCCTGATTACCCCGCCAGTCGGACTGAATTTGTTCGTTATCAACTCAATCGCACCCAATGTACCAACCAAGGAAATATTGTGGGGCGCCTTGCCTTACGTGCTGGTGATGTTGTTAGCCATACTGGTGTTGTGTGTATTCCCGGAAATCGTCACCTGGCTACCCGAAGTCGTGATGGGACCGGCGATATAAGCGGCCGTGCCCCTGCCGTTTACAGGTAGGGGCTGGCCAGCCAGATTATGCGGTTGCGCAGGCGCTTGCGAAACGGAATGGACGCCAGGCTTTCCAGGGTCACCATTTCGGACTGCTCGATCTCGGCATCGATCAGCGCCTCGATCTGGCCGGCCAGATCGCGACTGTAGACTTCCATGTCCAGCTCGAAGTTCAGGCGCAGGCTGCGCGGATCCAGATTGGAAGAGCCCACATACGACCACGCCCCATCGATGGTGATGAGTTTGGAGTGATTGAAGTTGCCGCCGGCCAGCCATACGCGACATCCGCTGCGTATGACCTGGTCCAGTTGTGCAGTCATGGCGTAACTGACCAGGCGCAGGTTGTTGCTACCGGGTATGACGATGTCTACGGTGATACCCCGGCGCGCTGCCGTATTGATGGCGCCCAGCAGGCTTTGATCAGGCAGGAAATACGGCGACTGTATGCGTATATGCTTTTGCGCTACGGCGAAGGCTCCCAGCAGCATGTTATGCGTGCCAACGATAAATCGGTCGGGGCCCGAACGCACACAGCGTGCCGGCACATGCGGCATTGGCGCCTCCCAGGTATCGCAGCACCAGATGTCGTAAGGCAGGGTTTCCTTGGTGGTGAATTCCCAGTCGTGCGCAAACACTGAAATCAGTTGCAACACCACAGGACCTATGACCATGAAATGGGTGTCAGCAGCAGTCGCTGCACCCGCCACCGCCGTGACAAAGCCCTCGCGTATGTTCATGCCACCGGTGAAGGCCGTGCAGCCATCGATCACCAGTATCTTGCGGTGGCTGCGCAGGTTGGCGTATGGCATGCGCAAACCCAGCGGGTTGGTCATGAATAGCGCGCATGGAATACCGCGCTTGCGCAGCAGCCGGATAACCGGCGGGCGCGAATACTTCGAACCGACGGCGTCTATCAGTACGCGCACCTGTACGCCTCGTTCGTGCGCACGTGACAAGGCGTCGACGATCTTGCGGCCTTCGCTGTCGTTGTCAAAAATATAGGATTGCAAGGCGATGGATCGCTTGGCCTTGTCGATGGCTTCGATCATGGCCGGGTAGGTTTCGTCTCCGCCCAGCAGCATCCGAATATGGTTGCCATCGCGCAGCGGAAAGCGGCTGATGCGGTCACCCAATACCCGCAACGAGGCGAACTGCGGCGCAGCGGCCACCGCAACGTCCACATCTGACGCCTCATGCGTAGGGGCATAGTCTTTCAGGCTTTTATTGCGCTGCTCGGAGATGTGGTCCTGACGAATGCGGTTGATGCCGGCCACCAGATAGATCATGGGACCGAGCAGCGGCGACATCATGATGACCCCTACCCAGCCTATGGCGGCGCGCACATCGTTTTTGGTCATGGCGGCATGGGTGGCGGCCGTCCCGCCGATGGCCAGACTCAATACGAAGGCAAGATGCGGCCAGTACTCAGAAACGAGATATTGCAGGGATTCCATATTCAGCGCCATAAGGTCGTTGTGCCGGAAGGTGTGAGCTAAGTATATAGAGTAGCGGGTGTTCGGGCATCTCTAGCCGGGACGTTGTCTAAGCGTGTCGTGCCACGCCGCATTCGGTTGGCCCTGTCCCGCATACTGCTGTGCACGTGAAGGGGCGCGCCAGACACCGCCACCTATGCCCAGTTGTGGGGCCACGGCATACCAGAACCAGCGGCCGTCTTCGTCCTGCGCGGCCCAGTCCCAGCCGGCGGGCGCGTCGGACCAGTTCAAGATGAAGTCAGCCACAGCGGCCTCTGACCCAGGTCATGTAGGTAGCACAGCCCGGCCAGACGGGTCTGTTAATTGCTGCAGGCGTTACCCCAGCATTTATTCCAGGAGATTCTATGCGCATAGGTTTTAATGTGCGGCTTTTAATGGTGCCAGCCACGGTGGCGGCATTATTTGCCTTGCCTGCACTCGCGCAGTATACGGGGCCATCCACCATAAACGAAGGCAGTGTCGCGGCAATATTGGCCGACCCGCAAGACGATCAGGCCGTGCAGTTGCAAGGGCATCTGTTGCGTCGGACGTCGCACGATCAGTATATTTTTTCGGACGGTAGTGGCGAGATCGTTGCCGAGATCGACGACAAGCGTTTTCCTGCTCAAGCAGTCAGCGAGAAAACCAAGGTAGAGATTATCGGTGAGGTCGATACCGGTTTGACGCGGCCTCCCGAGATAGAAGTGGATTCTATTCGGGTTATTCAGTAAGGCGGAGGGCGTAAGCAGCCAATTTGGGGTGACCGACGGGGCTCGAACCCGCGACAACCGGAATCACAATCCGGGACTCTACCAACTGAGCTACGGTCACCATTGATGCAGCAAAGATCGACCAAAAAGTATAGCATCTTTCGGTCGCACTTTGCCTGCTCGAAGAGAACGGGATTCTAGCATATCCCGCGGGACCATCCTAAGGATGCATGCGTGGCCGCCGTGACGGTTTGAAACGTTTGCGGGTTCACCCGTACGGCCGTTTCCTCTACGATAAATGTTCAGCAATCTTTCAATGAAGGAGCTCGCTATCATGAAAACAGTGCACAAGACCATTTTGATAACCGCCTTGCTGGCCGCACCCTTTGCGGTGGCGCAGGCGCACGACGACGCTGCGGCACATCAATCATGGCTCGAACGCCAGAAGATCGATATTCAGCCCACCCTGGAAATCACTGAGACCGAGATTCCAGTCGGTTCATCGGCCACAACGACGTCTCCGGGCATGTCCAATCAGGGCTCATCCATGCCTTCGACGGGAGCAGGTAGCGGCGGCATGAACTCCGGTAGCTCGGGCTCGGGCAGCATGGGAACCGGCGGGATGAATTCCGGAGGGACGAATTCTGGAGGCATGAATTCCGGCGGCATGAACTCCGGCGGCATGGGTACCGGTGGTTCGGGCAGCGGCGGCATGGGCGGCGGTATGGGCACCGGCGCGGGGGGCGGCTCGCAATAACGCGTCCGGCAGTGGATGTTTACTTATGAGACGATACAGGCTGGCTTCATCTGTATCGTCTCACTGTAAACTTGACCACCTGAATGTTAGGATATGCGTATGGCCCAGTTTTTCGAAGTACATCCAGAAAACCCACAGCCACGCCTGCTCAAGCAGGCTGGTCAGCTATTAAACGATGGCGGCTTGCTCGCCATCCCCACCGATTCCAGCTATGCCGTAGTCGCCCGCCTGGACGACAAGACAGCCGCCGATGCGCTGCGCCGCTTGCGCGGCCTGGACGAGCGCCACCACCTTACCTTGCTGTGTCGCGACTTGGCCGAGATCGGCCACTTCGCACGCGTGGACAATCGCCAGTACCGTTTACTGAAGCTGGCGACGCCCGGTCCGTGGACTTTCATTCTTGAGGCGACCCGAGAGGTTCCGCGCCGCGTCTCACATCCATCGCGTAAGACGATAGGTATCCGCGTGCCCAAGCACAAGATTACCCTGGCATTGCTGGAAGCCGCAGGTTCTCCCCTGATGTCGACCACCCTGATCCCCGAGGGGGAAGACTTGCCCATGAACGACGCGCAGGCCATTTTCGACCGCTATGCCAACCAGTTGGCCGGCGTGATCGATGGTGGCGCATGTCCGTTCGAGTCCACCACCGTTATCGACCTCAGCGGCCCCACGCCGGAAATCGTGCGGCGCGGGCAGGGCGACCTGGCCACCCTCGGCCTGGATTAAACTTTTTGCCGCTCTGAATGCCTAACGTACAGGCCGCCGGTTTTACCGGGCGGCCTTTTCACGGAACCCCATGGAATCGCTGATACAGACCATTACCGTTTACGCCTTGCCTGTGCTCTTTGGCATTACCCTGCACGAGGCGGCGCACGGCTACGTGGCTCGCATGTTCGGCGATCCCACCGCGTGGCAGGCCGGCCGGATCAGCTTGAATCCCATCCGTCACGTCGACATGGTGGGAACCATCATCGTCCCGCTGGTCTTGTTATTCAGTACGAAGCTGATGGGCGGGGCAGGCCTGCTGTTCGGTTGGGCCAAGCCGGTGCCGGTCGATTGGAGCCGTCTGCGCAACCCCAAGCGCGACATGTTGTGGGTGGCGCTAGCGGGACCGGGCTCCAACCTGGTGATGGCCATCATCTGGACACTAAGCTTGCGCTTATTGGCCGGAACCGGGGCCGCGCCGGGCGACTTCTGGGTGCAAATGGCCATAGCAGGCATACAGGTCAATTTGATCCTGATGGCACTGAACATGGTGCCGCTGCCGCCCCTGGATGGCGGGCGCGTGGTGTTCAGCTTGCTGCCCAGCCGGATGGCCTGGCAGTACTCACGCATAGAGCCCTATGGCTTGCTGATCCTGATTATCCTGATGTTTACCGGGGTTTTGTGGATCGTGCTGGAACCTCTGCTGGCATTCGGGCAACTAATTGTCAATTGGTTCTTATAATATCGCGCGCTTATCCGGTAAACTTGCGAGTTAATTGCGGCTAGGCACGTTCACGATTACCAGGAGATGATTGCTACTATGGCAACAACCGCGGATACGACGACTCCAACCTTTCAGGGCAGCATGGTTGCGCTAATCACGCCCATGCATCCCGATGGCAGTCTGGACTACGACTCGTATCGAAAATTGATCGACTGGCATGTAGAGCAGGACACCGATGGCTTGGTCGTCGTGGGTACCTCCGGCGAATCGCCGACCGTGACAGTGGAAGAGCATGTCGAGCTGATCAGGGTGGCGGTCGAGCATGCGGCGGGGCGTTTGCCCGTCATCGCCGGTATCGGCGGCAACTCCACCTCGGAAGCCATCGAACTGTCGCGCCATGCCAAATCGGTGGGGGCGCAAGCAGGCTTGTCTGTGGTGCCGTATTACAACAAGCCCACCCAGGAAGGGCTGTATCAGCACTTTAAAACGATCGCTGAAGCGGTCGATCTGCCGGCCATCCTGTACAACGTACCCGGGCGCACTGTTGCCGACATGTCCAATGAGACCATCTTGCGGCTCGCGCAGGTAGACGGCATCGTCGGCATCAAGGATGCCACGGGCGATATCGGCAAGGGTGCCTTGCTTCTGCGCGATGCACCGGCTGATTTTCTGGTGTTCAGCGGCGACGATCCCACGGCCGTCGCACTGATGCTGCTGGGCGGTAAGGGCAATATCTCTGTCACCGCCAACGTGGCGCCGCGGCTGATGCACGAACTATGCATGGCGGCCATCAAGGGCGACGGCATACTGGCCCGGCAACTGAACGCCAAATTAGCTGCCTTGAACAAAGTGCTGTTTGTAGAATCCAACCCGATTCCCGTCAAGTGGGCCGTTGCTGAAATGGGTCTGACCAAACTGGGCTATCGCTTACCCTTAACCTCCTTGCACGAACAGCACCATGAGCTGGTGCGTAAATCGTTGAAAGACGTGGGCTCTATCTAAATGACAAATTCGCGTATTACCAAACGCTTTGCCGGCCTGACGGCTGGCCTGTGCGTACTGCTGCTTGCCGGTTGTTCGACCCTGAACCAAATGATGGGCAACGAAGAGGCGGTCGACTACAAAAGCACCGTTTCGGGCGATCCGCTAAGCATACCGCCCGACCTTACCCAGGCCAACAGCGAAGCGCATTACCGTGCCCCGGAAGGCACCGCCACATTCAGCCAGTATGCGCAGACTCAACAAGCAGAGCAGAGCCGCGGCGCCGCCGAGCGCATCTTGCCCCGGACCGAAGGGGTCGAGGTGATGCGCGATGGCGATGTGCGCTGGCTTTCAGTTGCCCGGCCTGCCGAAGACGTCTACCCGAAGATCATCGACTTCTGGGTCGATCAGGGCTTCACCATACAGTCGCAAGATCCACGCGCCGGCCTGATCGAAACTGATTGGGCAGAGAACCGCGCCAAGATTCCTGAAGGCTGGATCCGCAGTGCGCTGGGCTCCATCGTGGACACCGTCTTCGACAGCGGCGAACGCGAGCGTTTCCGCACTCGCGTCGAACGCGTCAACGGAAAAACCGAGGTCTATATCAGCCATCAACACATGGTCGAAACGCCCACGCAAGACGGCACCACCTTCAAATGGGTAGGCGGCAAGGAAGATCCCGGTCTTAACGCAGCAATGCTGGCGCGTTTGATGGTGTTCCTGGGCACGGACGTGCAGCGCGCACACGATATGGTGGCACAGGCCGAGAAAACCTCCGGCGAAGCTGAAATCATGCAAGTTACCGACGGTCAAGCGGCCATCACGCTGGGCGAGCCCTTCGACCGCGCATGGCGCCGCGTTGGCGTGGCGATCGACTCCGCCGGCTTCTCGGTCGAAGATCGCAACCGGTCGGCAGGCGATTACTTCATCCGGTATCTGGACAGCGATACGGGCGAAAAAATCGAACAGCAGAACTTCATTGGCCGCATGTTCGGATCAAAGAACACTGCCGAACCCACGCCATTCCGCATTCATGTGGCACAGCAGGGTAGCGGGTCGGTGGTTACCGTGTTGGACCAGAACGGACAAGTTCAGGATACCGATACGGCCAAGCGCATCATCAATGTGCTGTCTACGCACATGAAGGAAAAATAAACCGCTTCAAGCGGCCTGGCTGGCGCCGAACCATTGCAGGGTAGGCGCCAGCGCAGTCACTTCTCCGACCAGCAGCATGGACGGCGCCTTGATGTCATGCTCGCGGCCCAGTCGCGCCAGGTCCTTCAACGCCCCATGCACCACGCGCTGATTGCTGCGGGTGCCGTTTTCAATGATGGCAAAGGGCGTGTCGCCCGATCTGCCGTGTCGCATCAGTTGGGTCGATAGCCAATCAAGCTGGCTGACCCCCATATAGAAGGCCAGTGTCTGCTTTTCGCGGGCTAGTGAAGCCCAGTCTTCGACGTGGTTGTCTGGCCTGCAGTGGGCCGTTACCAGTCGTACCGATTGTGCATAGTCTCGATGCGTCAGGGGAATGCCCGCATAAGCGGCGCATGCCAGGGCGGCCGTGATGCCCGGCACCACTTCGTAGCTGATGCCTTGCTGCTGAAGAAACTGCAGTTCCTCTCCGCCACGCCCGAATACAAACGCATCTCCGCCCTTGAGGCGGACGACGAGACTTCCCTGGCTGGTATGCGCGAGCATCAACTGATGAATGCGGGCCTGAGTGGCGTCGTGGTCCTCGCCGGGTCGCTTGCCGACGGCGATCTGCGTTGCATCGCGCCGAGCCAAGTCCAGAATTTGTTGATCGACCAGCCTGTCGTACAGAATGACGTCGGCCTCGTTAAGCGCACGTAGTGCCTTGAGCGTCAGCAGGCCGGCGTCGCCCGGCCCGGCGCCCACCAATATGACTTTGCCTTCCGCCTTCTGCTGCGCCTGCTGCAGTATCGCTTGTAGCAGGGTTTCAGCTTCCTCTGGACGCTGGCTGCGTAGCGCCGCGGCAACCGGACCATCCAGCAGCCAATCATAGAATTCGCGGCGGCCGCGCAGTTCCGGCCTGGCGGCACGAATGGCTGGTCGATAGCGTGCCGCCAGTTCCGCCAGCGAACCCAAGGTGGCGTCGAACAGGCTTTCTATGCGTTCGCGAACCCGGCGTGCCAGCACCGGTGCACTGCCCGCGGACGATATGGCGATGGTCAGCGGAGCACGGTCGACAATCGATGGAACCTGGAAGCTTGATAGCTCGGGGTCGTCAACAACGTTGATGAACAGCCGCCTGTCGTTCGCAAGTTCGGCGATGCGGCGATTCAGTTCGCGGTCATCGGTGGCGGCCACGACCAGCCATACGTCGGACAGCCACTGCGCATCAAAGCGCTGCGTAATTAACGCTATCTGGCCCTTTGCGCCTAATTGCTCCAGCTCTGCGTTGATTCTAGGCGCGCCTACGGTGACGCGGGCGCCGCAAGAAAGCAGACTTTTGACCTTGCGCTCGGCGACATCGCCAGCGCCCACGACCAACACGCGCCGGCCCGTCAGGTCGGCGAAAAGGGGAAAGAGTTTCATGCGGTGTTCGGTAGTGTCACAGTATCCAGCCGAATAGGAATCAACTTCTGGGTGGGCGGTGGAATGACCGCAGACCTTATCAGGAAATCGCCAAACTTCTCATCGCCCTGGCGTTCGCGCGCATAGCCGGCAAACAAGGAGTCGAGTTCCGAGAGGATTTCCGCCTCGTCGATGTTTTCGCGATACAAGGTATTAAGTCGTTGACCTGTAAAGTCTGCGCCCAGCCGCAGATCATAGCGCCCCAGTGCCCGACCTATCAATGCGATTTCGGCGAGGTATGGCCGTGAGCAGCCATTGGGGCAGCCCGACAGCCGCAAGACGATAGGGGCATCGGCCAAGCCGTGTTGTGACAGCAGCGCTTCCAGCTTGGGTAGCAATATGGGGGCGTAGCGTTCGCTTTCGGCCATCGCCAGGCCGCAAGTAGGCAGGGCGACACAGGCGATGGTGTGTTGCCGGATACCGCTGTGCTGCTTGTAGCCATCCAGTCCGTACTGTGCCACCAGGGCATCGATTTGCTGACGATCCCTGGCGTCGACATTGGCTATTACCAGGTTCTGGTTGCAAGTCATCCTGAATTCGCCCTTGAGTATCTTGGCGATCTCGCGCACACCAGTCTGCAGCCGTTTGCCCTCTACATCCCAGAGCCGCCCAGACTCGATGTCCAGCCCCAGGTGCCAGCGCCCATCCTCGCCTTGCTGCCAGCCGTAGCGATCACCGTTCTGGTCGAAATGGTAAGGGCGCAGCGGCTGCAGGGCGAAGCCGATGCGCTCCTCCAGTGCCTGCTTGAACCAGTCCAGGCCCCGGTGGTCTATGGTGTATTTCAGGCGGGCGTGTTGACGTTCGATCCGGTTGCCGTAGTCGCGCTGCAAGGTCACTACGCCTTCGGCCGTGGCAATCACTTGTTCGGGCGGCACGAAGCCGATCAGGCTGCCCAGCCGCGCGTAGGTGGAGTCGTCGCCATGTGTGGCGCCCA
Organism: Pollutimonas thiosulfatoxidans; assembly: GCF_004022565.1. Classification (NCBI taxonomy): domain Bacteria; kingdom Pseudomonadati; phylum Pseudomonadota; class Betaproteobacteria; order Burkholderiales; family Alcaligenaceae; genus Pollutimonas; species Pollutimonas thiosulfatoxidans. The sequence goes on along the minus strand of NZ_CP022987.1, from coordinate 1,876,037 downwards.
TCCCGCCCCCGATCGCCACATTAAAGCCAAGCAACTTGCCTTTCTCGATGATGGCAATCAAGCCCAGATCCTGGGCGAAGACATCAATGTCGTTGGTGGGCGGTATGGCGACACCAATTTTGAACTTGCGCGGCAGATAGGTGCTGCCGTATATGGGCTCTTCTTCCGGCTCGCCCGTAAGCTTCTCGCCATCCAGCCATATCTCGTGATAGGCGCGTGTGCGCGGTATGAAATGATCGGAAAGCTTGTTGGTCCATTCCTGAACCAGGCGATGCTGCCCGGACAGCAGCGGGTTGACTGAGCTGACAACCTGGCGGTTTACGTCGCCACAGGCTGCAATGGTGGTCGCCATGGCCTGGTTGATGGCCTGGAGGGTGGGTTTGAGGTTGCGTTTGATGATGCCGTGCCATTGGAAAGTCTGGCGCGTGGTAATGCGCAGGCCGCGCGTGGCGTACCCTCTGGCAATGTCGTCAAAGGCCAGCCATTGCGCGGGCGTCACTACGCCTCCCGGCAGTCTCGCTCGCACCATGAAGGCGTAGGCGGGTTCCAGCTTGCGCCGCCGGCGTTCGTCGCGAATATCGCGATCGTCTTGCTGATAGCTGCCATGAAATTTCAACAGCTTGTTGTCGTCGTCGCTGATGGCTCCGGTAACGGGGTCATTCAAACCTTCTTCGATCGTGCCGCGCAAGTGGCGGCTGGCCGCCTTGATGTCTTCCAGATGAGATACCGTGTTGCTCATTACTTTCCTGTTCAGTAAACGTCTCGGGCATAGCGGCCCTGCGCCGCCAGGCCATCCAGCCATTCCTTGGCCTGCACTTCATCCATGGCGCCTTCCTGTCGGCCGATGCGCAGCAATGCCTGATGCACATCCTTGGCCATCCGGGTAGCATCCCCACACACATAGACATGGGCGCCATCCTGTATCCATTCATAGACTTCGCTGGCACGCTCGGTCAGTTTGTCCTGCACATAGACTTTGTCGGCCTGATCGCGAGAGAAGGCCAGGTCCAGTCTGTGCAGATCGCCGTCCGCCAGGGCGCGTTGCCATTCGGTCTGATAGAGGAAATCGCTTGCGAAATGCGGGTTGCCGAAGAACAGCCAGTTACGACCCGAAGCGGCCGTAGCGCTGCGCTCTTGCACAAAGGCGCGAAAGGGCGCCACGCCGGTGCCGGGTCCTATCATGATCACATCGCGCGACGTATCGGACGGCAGACGAAAGCGCTGGTTTTCTTCTATAAAGATGGGCAGTTTTTCACCCTCGTCCAGCGCGGCCAGAAAGTTGGATGCCACGCCCCAGCGCGACTCGCCTTCGTATTCGTAGTTGATGGTGGCGAGCGTCAGGTGCACTTCCTCATCGACCACGGACTGGCTGGAGGCAATGGAATACATACGGGGTGTCAAAGGGCGCAAGGCCTTGACCAGGGCGAGGCCGGACCAACTGGCAGGGTAAGCCTTCAGCAGATCGAGCAGTTGACGCGTTTCCAGGAAGGCCTTGAGGCCGTCCAGCGCATCGGGCTGCAACAGCGCTTTCAGCTCGTCGCTGCCCGCCAGCTCGGCATGGGCGGCCAGGAAGGGCCGGGTCAGTTGCGTCAGTTCACGGTGCCGCGCCAGCCACTCATGCAGGCTGCGGGTCGTATTGCCGATCTCGATCTGTTGGGCGCCCTCCAGCGACAGCGTCGCCAGTACCTGGTCGACCAGCACGCTGGCCTGTGTCGGCCATACACCGAGTGCATCGCCGGGCTGGTAGCTAAGTTGGCTGCCCTCCAGCGAGATTTCGAGGTGACGCACGTCCTTGTCGCTGCCTGCTGCGGTGATGGGTTGGTTCAGCAGGACTTCAGCCAGGAATGGCTGATCCCGGGTCGCACGGGAAGTTTTAGGGTGCAGGGGGGTAACGCTGGCGGTCGGAATGTCTTGGGCTTTTAGCGCCTTCTGCGCCAAGGCAATGGCGCTGTCCGTCCAGGGTATGGCTACCGTCTCGATGTCCAGATCCGCGGTGCCCAGGTCGTGCAGACGCTCGCCGCCCAACTCGGCGAGGCGGGCATCGATGCTTTGCGCGATGCCGCAGAACAGCGGATAGCTGGAGTCTCCCAGCCCCAGGACGGCGTACTTCAGCTGCGGCAGCTTGGGCGCGCGTCGGCTACGCAGGAACTCGACAAACGCCAGAGAGTCGTCGGGCGGATCGCCGTCGCCCTGTGTGCTCATGACGATGTACAGCAACTGTTCGTCCTTGAGTTCGCGGGTGGTGTAGCGGTCGGCGCGTACCAGGCGGGCAGTCAGGCCCAGCCCGCCGGCGCGCTCGGCCAGCGATTCGGCCACGCGTTTGGCGTTGCCGGTCTGGCTGCCATAAATGATGGTTAGCTGACGTGCCACCGCAACATCGGTGGCGGTGGCGAGCACCGGGGGCGGCGCAGTACGTAGCGCCTGGCGGCCTTGCGCCACACCGGCGAAGTAACCGGAAAGCCAACTCAAGGCGTTGGACTCCAGACCTTCGGTCAGTTCGGTGATCAGTGTCTGTTTGGATTCGGGTAGATAAGAAGGGGCCAGCATGCAGCGCTCGTGGAGTGAGTATGCAGCCCATTCTAGGGAGCTTGCCGCGCCCTGCGAACGACAAGATTATTATTTCTTTATTGCTTATATGGTTATCTGTCGGGCGCGGCATAGTGCAGCCACCCTTCTTCAAGCCACTGCATCAACACTTGCCGCTCTGCGGTTCCAAGTTTGCGTACCGCCGGCGCAGAGCAGGGCATTTGCCGCTGGTCGGCCAACTGCCGCAGAGCCGCGGTGGCCTGCACCTGGGCCACTTCGCCATTGATGTACAGCTCTCGGTTCCAGTACATCAGTCGCGTGCAGCGGTCCAGGCTCAACGTGCCATCAGTGGGTATGCCGGTGGTGAGATCTGGCAAGTCTTCCGCTGGGTCGAAATAGGCATTGCCAGGTGGTTCGGTAAGCCATTGGCCTAGAAAGCGTGCCGCCAGGGCGTCGGTAAAGCGCAGCCGGGAGACCGCCTCGATGCTGGCGGCAATCAAGGCTGGAGGCAGCTCGGCCGGCTGGGCGCTGGCCAGGGTGCCCGCGTCCTTGTAGGTGGCGTGTAGCGCCGGGCCCGGAATGACTGGGTTGGCGTACAAGCCCCCCAGATCGCCCAGGTTGGCCATAATCTGGTCGTTGGCGGCTTCCAGCATGCCACAGGCCAGCGTGGCCTGGGTGGGGGCGCGAAATCCGATCGATATTGTCATGCAGTCGCCGCCCACAGCGACGCCGTCGTGTGCAGCATGGGGCGGCAGGTAAAGCATATCGCCCGGTTCCAACACATATTCTTCCTCGGGCTGGAAAGACTCGAGTATTTTCAGCGGCAGCCCGGCAAGCAGGCTTAAGTCCTTTTGCTGACTTACGCGCCAGCGGCGTTTGCCGTGGGCCTGCAGCAGGAAGACGTCGTAGCTGTCAAAGTGCGGGCCTACACCGCCGCCATCGCTGGCGATACTGATCATCGCATCGTCCAGGCGGGCATCCGAGATAAAACGGAAGCGCTGCAGCAGCTGCGCGGTGGCATCGTCGTGCAGGTCCACGCTTTGCGCCAGCAGGGTCCAACCTGGTTTGCTGGCGGCGGGCAGGCGCGAGAATGGCCCACTTTTCATGTTCCAGGTCGCGCCGTCACGCCAGATCAGGCGCGACTCCACTTCTTCCCGCCGCACCAGTTGGCGGATGTTGGCCACCGACAGGCTGGGTTTGAAGTCCGGGATGGCTTGCCTGATCAGTAGGGGCTTGCGCTGCCAGTGGCGGCGCATGAATTGCTGTGGGCTTAGACCGCCCAGCAAAGTCAGTGCTTGGTCGATGTTCAAAGGTATTCGTTCCGTAGTCGATACAGGGTGTCCAGCGCTTCGCGCGGCGTCAGTTGATCGGGATCAATATCGGCCAGGGCCGCACGCAGCAAGCCGTCGTCGGCTGCAGCGCTATCGTCTTGTGCAGGTTCGCTGGCGGCAGGCGCTTGCGACGCCGCTGCGAACAGATCCAGTTGCGGTGTGGGCGCGCCTTGCGCTTCCAGCCGCGACAGTTCGCGCGATGCGTGGCGTATTACGGCGCCCGGGATGCCCGCCCGTTGTGCCACCTGTATACCGTAGCTGCGGCTGGCAGGGCCGGGATGGACCTCATGCAAGAAGACGATGCCAGCCGGCGATTCCGCTGCCGCCAGATGCACGTTGGCCGCTGCGCTCGCCACAGTGGGCAGGCGCGTAATTTCGAAGTAGTGCGTGGCAAACAGCGTGAGCGCCTGGTTGTGCGTCAACAGCCGGTGCGCAATCGACCACGCCAGCGCCAGGCCGTCGTAAGTAGACGTGCCGCGTCCGATCTCGTCCATCAGCACCAGGCTTTGCGGGGTGCTGGCCGACAAAATGGATGCCGCTTCGGTCATCTCCATCATGAAGGTCGACCGGCCACCGGCCAGATCATCAGCGGCGCCAATACGGGTGAAGATGCGGTCTATCTGGCCCACGCGCGCGGCGGCGGCCGGCACAAAGCTGCCAACCCGGGCCAACAGCGCGATCAAGGCGATCTGGCGCATATAGGTGGACTTGCCCCCCATGTTGGGCCCGGTAATCAGCAGCATGCGCTGCTGTGGTCCCAGTTCGCAATCATTGGGCGTGAATTGCTCGATACTGCGCTCGACCACAGGATGGCGCCCAGCTTCGATGACGATTTCGCTGCCCTCGGTCAGTTCCGGCGCCGTCCAGTCGTTCAGGTAGGCGTGCTCGGCCAGTGCGCTCAGGGCATCGATTTCAGCCAGCGCAGCGGCACAAACCGACAAGGCGCCCGCGTGGACGCTCAACTGATCCAGCAGGCCCTCGAACAGCCATTTCTCGCGGGTCAGGCTGCGCTCTTTGGCTGACAGTATCTTGTCTTCCCAGGTCTTGAGCTCGGGGGTGATGTAGCGTTCGGCATTCTTCAGGGTTTGACGGCGGCGATAATCGGCCGGGACTTTGTCGGCCTGGCCGCGGGAGACCTCAATAAAGAAGCCATGCACGCGATTGAACTCCACACGCAGGTTCGTAATGCCCGTGCGTTCGCGCTCGCGCGCCTCCAATTCCAGCAGAAACGCGCCACTGTCTGTCGCCAATCGGCGCAGCTCATCCAGCTCGGCATCGTAGCCGGAAGCAATGACGCCGCCTTCGCGTATCAACACGGCTGGTTCGGGGTCGATAGCCTGCTGCAGCAACTGGGCAATCTGCGGGTCGACCAGGACGGACGACTCGAAGCGGGCCAGCGGCGTGGCAGATCCGAAGCAACGCTGCAGGTGATCGGCCAGCGCAGGCAACAAGTCCAGCGCGTCGCGCAGGCTGGCAAGCTCGCGTGGCCGCACCGAGCGCAAGGCGATGCGCGTCGCGATTCTTTCCAGGTCGGGATAGCGATCCAGCAGGCGCCGTAGCGCCGCAAGTGACGGTTCCGCCTCCAGGCTGGAGGCGCCCGGTGGTGCCGACAGGAAGCTCGCGATGACGTGCTGGCGGTCGAGTGCGGTGGCGTTGTCGCGTACGGGATGGTGCAGCCAGCGACGCAGCAATCTGCTGCCCATAGGTGTGGCGCAGTGGTCCAGGACCGAGAAAAGCGTGGGGCTGCCCTCGCCGCTGATGGTTTCCGTCAGTTCCAGGTTCTTGCGCGTGACCGGGTCCAGCACGACGTACTCGCTGGCGTGGTCAACCCGCAGGGTTTGCACATGCACCAGCGTATGGGCCTGGGTGCGACTGACATAACGCAGCAGGGCGCCGGCCGCACACGTGGCGGCTGGCAGGTCGGTCAGGCCAAAGCCCGCCAAAGACTCGACCGCGAAATGCTTCTGCAGCACCTCGTTCGCGCCATCCATATCGAAATGCCAATCAGGAATGGCGCTGCGCGCGGAGTTTGCGGGGACGTCCAGCCTGGCGCTCTCGGCGCACACCAGCTCGGCCGGGGCGATGCGATGCAGCTCTGTTTCCAGCATGGCCGGTGCGCATTCGCTCACCAGGAACTCACCATTGGCAAGGTTCATCCAGGCCAGGCCGGCCCGCTCGCTGCGGTTTACACGGGTCTGCCATACGGCCGCGATCATGCGGTCAGCGCGTGCGGGAAGCAAGGCTTCGTCGGTCAATGTGCCGGGCGTAACGATGCGTACGATCTTGCGCTCTACCGGCCCCTTGCTGGCGGCCGGATCGCCGATCTGTTCGCAGATGGCAACGGATACGCCGGCGGCCACCAGCCGAGCCAGATAGCCCTCCATGGCATGAAAGGGCACGCCCGCCATCGGTATGGGCGCGCCGTTCGAGGTGCCGCGTTTGGTCAACGTCAGGTTAAGCAGCCGGGCTCCGCGCTCGGCGTCTTCATAAAACATCTCGTAGAAGTCGCCCATCCGGTAGAACAGCAGATGCGAACCGGCCTCGGCTTTCAGGCGCAAGTACTGCACCATCATGGGGGTGTGCGAAGATGAATCGGTTTTATTCATACAAATCAAATAGTTACTGTTTCTTCGCGGTTTTCTTGGGACAAATTTGGGACAATTTGACGCATGTTTTGCATGCTCTCCCAGATACGTTCCAGCTCGCTGGGAGACTCTGAATCTATCCAGCGCGCGTACACTTGCACGAGCATGGAGTAATCATTGTGGCCCATCTGATTGGCGATAAAGGCCAAGTTTCCGCGAGCCGTCAGATTCCAGCATGCGTAGGTGTGCCGCGTCTGATAGGGTGGGCGTGGGCGAATCTCCGCCCGTCGGACCAGGTTGCTCCATTTGGTATTCCAGGCGCTGGGCACAAAGAATTCGTTGACTTCCTTCCTGCGTGCTTGAGTTTTGGGCGACAGGAGAACGCGCACGCGGTCGGTACGCGATTCATGGCGGTTTAGCCAGACTTGCAGATCAGCGGGCTTGCGATGTTTGGCGTCCTCGATAAGCACCCGCAGTGCCTCACGGGCGGGCGGGAACAGCAAGACGGTGCGTTCCTTGTTTGTCTTGGGAACCTTGAACGTCATGGATTGGGTCACTGACCGGCGTACCGTAATCTTGCTCAGGTCGGTGGCCACGTCCTCCAAAGCCAATGCCAGCAGTTCGCCGGGGCGTAGTCCGGTATAGACCGCCAACGTGACTGCCGCCCGGTCAATCGGGTGTATGCAGCCTTTATCAATGAGCAACTGATACTCCTCGAAGCTCAACGGGTCGGGGTCTTTGTGGCTTTTGGTGAAGCGGGTGCAATGCTTGGCCAGATCCTTGCAGTATCCGTTGTCTTCGCACCAGTACAGGAAGCCGGAGAAGGTTGCGAGGTAGTGGTTGACGGTAGAGACCGCGCGGGTGGCGATCAGATCGACTCGCAACTGCTGGATGTCGGCGGGCTTGAGCGCGTCGACTTGGCGGTCGCGGCCGATCGTCTCCAGGCAGACGTTTAGCGCGTTCTCGTAGCGTGACTGTGTTTCCGGTGTGATGTCGACCGCCTTGAGCGGCTTGTAGCGGTCGCACAGGTCGACCAGGCGCTTGCTGGTTTGGGCAGTGCTTTCCGCTGGGCGCGTGTGCGGAAACATTTCTGCTTCGTTGTAGGTGCCGGTGCGCAACGCATACAGAGCCGCACTGCGCAGACGCGCGGCGTGCTTGAGGTTTGCTTTGGTGGGGTCAAGTCCAAGCGTATGCCGATGGCGCACGCCCTGGTGCATGAAGTCCACGCGGATCGATTTGCCGTGTATCCAGATGCCGGGGAAGCCGGTCTTCGCTACTGCTTCGACTGCCATCACGATGCTCCTGCTGCTTATGCTTACTCCGCCTTCGTTTGCTCGTTCAAGGGCCATTGGCCGGTCTTGAGCATGAAAAGCTCGAAAAGACCGGGAGGCATGGAACGGTCGCCCGCCTCCCAACGCTGCCATGCGCGCAGCGATACCCGCACAATTTGCGCGGCTTCCGTTTGAGTAAGGCCAGCTACGATGCGGGCATCACGAATGGTGGCGACCGGCGGGCTTTGCTGCTTCGTCGATTCAGACATAGACAAGAATGGTGGAAACCTGCGCGTTTGCAGCTAATCCCCGAATTATATACGACCATTGGTCGTATTGCAAGAATTGCCATTCCCAACAGGTGACGGATGCTTATGCCTTCTAAACGTCACTCAGAAGGATCTGGCGTGCGCTGTGCTTTCCACCCATCGTTCGAACTCTGCAAGGTTCAAAAAGATACGGCCATCCGGCGCTTTGCGCCAGATGCGACCTTCCAGCCAAATTCCGCCTTTAACCTTGTGGCGCACCGCGTTCTCGCTGTAGCCAGTGACTTCGGCAAACCGCTTGACGAGTACCCATCGGCTTGGATTGCTCACGGCGTTCTCCCTGTGTTGTCGGTGCCACAATGCAACCGAACCAGCATGGGGAAATTGTTGCCGGGGTTTGTTATTGGGGAAACTTGTGTGGGCGTAGTTGAGCGTAGGCGGGTGTGTGGGGTGGCCTCGGGGTATGTCGTCTCACCGATAGGCCTGGAGCCAGGAGCAGTCGCGTTCGCGGGGATGCGCCCGCCCGTGCTTCAAGTCATGGTTATCCGGCATGACACCTTCGGTCCGTCTGGTTGAGTCGGGTCTGCGCGTTACGTTTGCTAAAAACAAACAGTGTGTGCAGATTTTTTCATGGTTCGGATTCAAATGATTGAAAATATTCAGCGATAATTTTTAAAGACATGAAATGCCCTTCAGCAAAGCTTAAAAATTTTCGACAAATATGCTCCCAAAGGGCGTGGTGCGTCCCTGTTCTGAAGAGCATGTACTTCATAACCTTTGCTAGTCGAAGTTCCGTGTAGCCCTTGCCAAATGAGAGATATAGGCTGAGTCCGTGATTAAATACATGATCGGTGAAAATCTGCCAAGGTGTGTAGCGTGGCCATAGAGTTCTGAGATCTCCGCCAAAGGTATAGCGACTGGACAGATGAACAAAAATCAAATGGAGCAACAGCTCGGATTCCCCTTCATCTGAAAAAATTTGGCGACCGTGATTTTTTATCAGTTGGAACAGAATGAAACTAGCCAACGGATTTGGTGTTTGTGCTAGCGAATGGAGATTTTGGGCAGTGAATGCCAGTGGAAGGGCGCCAACAGAGTAAAGTAAAAAGCCGTGTCGCAGACTCTCAAAGTCGAACTCTTCTTTTGACACAGCCCGAAGAACTATAGCGGCTACATTTGCCGTAGGACTCTTGTTGGCGTGGTGTAAAGCAGAAAAAGCCCCATCCATACAAAACCAAGGAATGTTATTGGCCATGGAAAGCTGAATGGCATCGTAGACGGTAGCGTCTATCCCTTCCTTGATTGAAAAAACCTCAAGATTTGCATCATGAGCCATCGGATAGGCTACAGATGAATTGTCCAGCACTAATTGCAGCGTCTCTACTATGTGTGCGCTATTTTCGCGAATATCCGATGCCGTGGTTCGAACAAGTCTTCCACTATCCGTCACACCTAAGAGCATGAACTTTTCATCGGAGATCTCATTGATGAACTGTGTCAGCTTCTCTTTGGTGGCTGCGGGTAAAATAAATGAAATGCCAGCATCTAGTACTGCGCGGACTAGGTTTGTAGTTGCTAAGTAGCCAATGCCGTAAGCGTCAAGCACAATGGCATTAGGGCTAGCCTCACCTTGATTCCATAGGGGTGATTTGGGAATCCGGACGTCAGGCCAGCAATTCAAAGCGCTTTTAAAAGCATCGTTTGGATAGAGCGCATGACCACGAATATATAACGGTAAGGCATCAACCTCTTCCAGTTGCTTGCGACGCTCAGCATCTGAATTTTGGCCGAGTTTTTTCTCTAAATAGGGTACTAACTCAGCAGGGTCAGATGGCATCTGCATCATGACGAAGCAATCGCTGCCATCGTTGTGGATATGTCGCAGTCTTAATGCAAGACGTAAACACCCCACGTAAGGGGGCAGGCGGTCTATCACCCTGTAAGTAGCCATTCCCAAATTGGCGCTTTCGCCTTTCGGCAGATCTTGCAGCAGCCTCCCCAAGTGGCTGGAGGACCTCAATGTGTATTCACCGGAGTTTTGGTCGTCCTCAACGATCAGCCGAGTCTGAATATTTCCTTCCTGCTCATACTCAATGGCAACTGCGCACTGCTCTAATGTAGCCGAGACATCTAAGTCTAAGTCGGTCATGAGGCCTGTGCCAAAGTGGAAATTTACCAAGTCGACGGCTCGGTCTCTGGGGGATTGGATGAACCAATCCACCCACAGCGGCTCTACGCGTTTGAAGTTCCCGGCTCGGGTAAGAAACCCAAGAATGGCCATGACCTCGGGAATCGGAGATTGCAGCACAGCATCAGGTATCCTCTGATGAAAAAGCTGTTGCTCGGCTAAACTCTGATGGCGCGCTCGAAGGTGGCAGCCCTGATACCATGCATATGCCATATCAGGTGCATACTCGACCATGAGATCACTAAATTTCAGTGCAGATGTGATATCCCCCATTCGCTCGGCTTTCATCGCACTGAGGTTTAAGATCATTACAGACTTTTCTGCATCTTTGATTTTGTCGATCACCTTCTCGAATGTTTCGTACTGCTCCGCTTCAAGTAAGCATCTCAGATAGGCTACGACGAACTGAGACGGCCATAACGTGTCATCGGGTATGAGACGGGAGGTGAACTCGATTGCCTTATTAGGTAGTTTGCTGGCGGATAGCTTTTCTGCCAATTCAAATACCACTTCCGGCATCAAGGTCGTTATGTCGTTCCCCCATCGCGAAATGAAACGATCCGCGTGCTGGGCCAATTCCTGTCTCTGCCGTGCACTATGGTTATCTTCATCGTGCTTAAGGGCGTGGACTAACAGTCGAACGTAAGCTTCCTCCATTTCAGAGGCGTCATTTAGTATATGCTCACGACCCACCCATTCTTCGAGCTCGGGTGGTGTTGCCAGTCGAAGGAAGGGCATTATGTCGCTGATTGGGTGACTATTCGCTGCAAGGAACTGGTTGCACCAGGCAGTGCGCTTTTGAGGATTTTCAGTTGCCGCTTTCAGCTCCCTCTGTGATTCGTTCAGCGCGGTCTCGTCACCTAAAGCAGCCTTGCACATCGCAATAGAAGCAGATCGAGTGGGATCAAGATTCGGAAGGTGCTTTTTCAGCGTTTTGAATAAGCTGAGTGGTGCGTAGCCCTGATAAGCGTTGAAAATGGAGCAGGCCAGTTCCTGGACGCGTATATCGGTGCCTTCCGATTGCTCGAATAGCTGAGCAGTGTGGTCAGCCAGATCGTCCAGCCCTTCCTTCACTGCGGGCCGGTTCAACCAAAAGTGACATTTAGCAAGATCAGGGTTGAACTTCATGCCTGTTGCGATGGTAAGAAGCACCTTGGAGTTGTAGGAGGGAAACCACGTATCCAAGTGCTTGGCCATTCGCAGCATCAGATCTGTTAGTTGCAGTCGGGCGGCACCCTCAACGATCCCAGTCAGTTCTGCCTCTGTGGGGTTTCCTTTTCCCGCTGCCTCCAGGTACTCCTTGTCTGCGTACAAACGTAGATACGTCTCTTGGGAGTACGGTCCGGGAGGCGATTTTCCTTCAAAAAGGTCTCTCGCCGCCTGTTCGCGATCAGTACCACTTGACAACTTCAGGAGCGCCGCTAAGCACATGTCCTTAACCACATGATTGCTTGCGGTCGAGATGATCTTCGCAACGGTTTTCCAGGCGTCATCGTGATCTTGAGCTTCAACCAGTCCGCTATAGATTGAAATGACCTCTACCAAGGCGGCAGCTTCAGGGTCTCGCTGGGCCATGGCTTTGAGCATGACCATCTGGGTTTTGGCCGTAGCATTATCCTTTTTTCGAAGGCTTTCGAGCACCAAATCCATTGGAGGAATCAGATCAGCCGGAGCCAGCGATTTGATCTGGACCATGATCTTATCGCCAGCCACGTTATCACCAACACCGGTGTGGCTCTGCTCAATTGTGCTCACGTATGCGGTTCCTGATTATTGATCACTGGGTGATTTTGTTGCCTGCTACATTGTCGCCACTGCCGTTGTGAGTTTGAGTGACGGTATTGATTGTGGATGGCGTAGCTATGGCAGCCTTTGCGTTGATTTCTTGAAGTAGGGTGAGTAATTGCGAGGAATTTTCTAGGCGGCGATTAATGGCTAGCTCACTTAACTCGTCGTTGATATTGAGTTTCGCAAGTTCGGTGGCCAAAGCATCAGCAACCACCTCGTCTTTAATCCAGCTACCTAAACGACTCTTTAGAATATCGCCGCTTAATTGAGCGCCGCGTTTCAATACGTCGTAAATCGTGCTTGCGATGACTCCGGTAGTAATGAAATCCATTCTAGATATTCCTTTGGTGTGAGAAAGGTGGTTTTTACGGCAGCTATCTGGGGAACATGGTGTAGGCTACAGCCGAACGAATGACTGGATGGCAATATGTGCCCGACCAGCATTGCCACTTCTTGTCGTCTCTTGCCACGAAAGGCAGTGGCGCCCCTCAAGAATGTATCAAAAATGAACAGGGCGGTGTTGTCGCTGTTGAAGTTCATCACCTAATCAAACCATAGCGTCTGCGCTTCGCGCACCACGCTGCTCCAGGTTCGCTCCCGCTCATCCCTGACGGGACTGCCTATCGCCAGCCTTCCACATCCCTGACGCCTACGGCCCGGCTTCCCCGCTTCGGGCCTGCGCGCTTCGCTTGCCTGCGGGCGACACCAAAGACCTGGCCGTTGCCTGCTCAACCATCTTTCCTGACTTCATCACCTTGTCCGCGACTGTAGCCCGTGGCCGCGTGCCGTCAAGGCGCGCCAGGCCGTGTCCTCGGCTGCGCCTGCGGGCCGCACCCTCCTGACGCTTCTTTCCTTGACGGCCCCCGTTCGTGGGCTCCTGACCGTCGCGGGCGACGAACTCAGGAAAGACGGTGGCAACGAGGCCAACCGGGTTCTTCGTGCCGACCGCACAACAACAGCTCAAAAGCGTTGGGCTTCCGAATCTTGGAATCCGGTGTGCGGTGAACAGCAAACCCTTTCTTTGTCAGGAGAAATCCCATGCTTGCATCCCGCTTCGCTCCCCATTCCCCCGTGCTTCGCAGCGACCGCCCACTATCGGACGATCAGATCAGGGCGGTGGTGCCGTCCATCTATGCCGATGCTCCACACGAAAGCCGTTCAGAACGCTACAGCTACATCCCCACGGCGGCAGTGCTGACGGAGCTACGGAAAGAAGGTTTTGAACCCTTCATGGTGACGCAGACCCGGGTACGTAACGAAGACCGGCGCGAACACACCAAACACATGATTCGCCTGCGCCATGCCAATCAGGTGAATGACAGCATTGCCAATGAAATCATTCTTTTGAACTCGCACGATGGCACGAGCAGCTATCAGATGCTGGCGGGCGCGTTCAGATTTGTTTGCGCCAATGGGCTGGTGTGCGGCGACACCGTCGCCGATGTTCGCATCCCGCATAAAGGCGACATTACCGGGCAGGTCATCGAAGGTGCTTATGAAGTGCTAGACGGTTTCGAGCGGGTACAGGAATCCCGCGAAGCCATGCAGGCGATCACGCTGGACGCGGGAGAAGCCGAGGTTCTCGCACGCGCAGCACTGGCCCTGAAGTACGACGACCCCGACAAACCTGCACCTATCACCGAAAGCCAGATTCTGATGCCGCGCCGGTATGACGACCGCCGCCCCGATCTGTGGATGACCTTCAACCGCCTGCAAGAAAACCTCACCAAAGGCGGTTTGCGTGGCCGCAGCGCCAACGGTCGCCGCCAAAGCACCCGAGCGGTGCAGGGCATTGATTCCGACATTCGCCTGAACCGTTCCCTGTGGCTGTTGGCCGAGGGTATGCGCCAGTTGAAAGCCTGATTCCCCTACGCGGCAGGGGCAGGCAGCCACCCTTGCCGCGCTTTTCATGGCTGCAATGCAAAACCTCAAGGAGTGTTCACCATGAACGCGATCAACCACACCGAAGCCCAAGCTATCGACACCGCTACGCCCGAAGCCGCCGCCCCGGCGCAAAACCTGATTCTCGTACCGCTGTCGCAGCTTCGCGTTTCAAAGCGCAACGTGCGCAAGTCCAAGACCGCAGGCCAGTCGATTGATGCGCTGGCGGAAAGCATCGCCCGCGTGGGGCTGCTGCAAAACCTCACCGTCATCGCCGCCGTCAATGGCGAGCATTACGAGGTCGTGGCCGGTGGCCGCAGGCTGGCGGCGCTCAAGCTGCTGGCGAGAAAGCGCCGCATCGCCAAGGATTGGGAGGTTCCATGCCTGCTGGTGCCGGACGCCAGCGCCCGCACCGTGAGCCTGACCGAAAACGTGCAGCGTGAGGCCATGCACCCGGCAGACCAGTTTGAAGCGTTTGCGGCACTGGTCAAGGAAGGCCGACCCATTGAAGACATTGCGGCGGATTTCAGCGTCACCCCGCTGGTGGTGCAGCGCCGCTTGAAACTGGCGAACGTCTCGCCGCGCCTGCTGGCCGATTACCGCGCCGATGCCGTGAACCTTGATCAGTTGATGGCCCTTGCCATCACAGACGATCATGCGGCACAAGACGCCGCGTTTTATGACGCGCCCGAATGGCAGCGCAGCCCCCATGCCTTGCGTGATCGGTTGACCGAGCGAGAAATTGACGCAGGCCATGCGCTGGTGCGCTTCGTCGGACTGGACGCCTACGAAGCCGCAGGCGGCGGCATTCGTCGTGATTTGTTCGCGCAGGACGATAGTGGCGTGTATGTCACCGACGCGGCACTGTTGGAAACGCTGGTGCGCCAAAAGCTGGACGACCACGCGGCCACAGTGAAGGCGGAGGGGTGGGCTTGGGTGGATGCCACGCCCTTTGCCACCTATGCCGACCTGCAAGCCTTCCAGCGAGCCCCACGTGAGCGGCGCAATCCCACCAAGCGGGAGGCCGAGCGCATGGAGCGGTTGGAAACCAAGATGCAGGCCACTGGTGCAGCGATTGATGCGGCATTGAGCGATGATGACGAGGAAAAAGCCGATGCCTTGCAGGAGCAGGGCGACAGCTTGGGCGAACAATTGCAGGCGCTGGAAGATCGCTTGCTGGATTACGCCCCGAACGTGAAAGCCGCCGCAGGGGCCATTGTTACCCTTGATCGGCAAGGGGAAATTGTGGTGTATCGCGGTCTGATGCGTGAAGCCGAAGCGAAGGCGCTGCGCACTTTGGAGCGGCTGCGCCAAGGCTTCGGCGGTGAGGATGACGTTAACGGCGAAGGCGAGGATGACGAACAGCCCAAGGCCGCTTCCATGACCGACCGGCTGGCGCAGCGCTTGAGCGCCCACCGCACCGCTGCGCTGCAAATCGAACTGGCCCGGAATCCACAAGCTGCCCTGGCCGCTGTGGTGCATGGCATGGTGCAGACGGTTTTGCAGCGTGATCGCTATCATCGCGACGGCTTGCCACTGGAAATACGCTTGACCGTGCAAGACCGGCTGGAAAGCATGGCCCCGGACTGGCCGGAATCTCCCGCCGCCGTGGCGCTGGCAGAATTGCAAAAGGTCTTGAGCGAAGGCTTGCCGCAGGACAGCGCCGACCTGTTCACCGTCTTGCTGGCAACGCCGCAAGATGCACTGGTGCGGCTGCTGGCAGTATGCGCGGCGGCAACGGTGGACATCATCACCCCCCGCGCTACCGCACAGCAACCGGGTGCGGAGCTCGCGCAGGCCGTGGGGCTGGACATGGCGGCATGGTGGCAGCCGACCGCCGAAGGCTACTTCAAGCACATTTCCAAGGCCGTGATTCTGGATGCCGTGGGCGAGTTCGCGCCTGATCAGGTGTCGCGGCTGGCGAAGCTGAAAAAGGCCGATATTGCCAGCGAAGCCGAACGGCTGGTGGCCGGTATGGGATGGATGCCCGCCATCTTCCGGGTGGCAGCCTCGCAGGACATGGCGGCAGACGAAGATGGTGAAACCGTCGAGGATGCCGATACGCTGAATGATGCGGTGAATGCCGTCGCCGCATAACCCTGACGAGCAACCAGCGCCCCGGTTTCAGCCGGGGCGCTGGCGGTTCATGGGTTTATTTCGCACCGTCCACAATGTCTCCCCGTCATTGTGGACGGTGGGCAAAATCCGGACGCGGCATCGCCGCGCCCGGTGATAACAGCCAAAGCGAAAAGCCAAATCAGCCGTTCGCCGCCCACCGGGCCAGCGGCGACCGGAGCCTATGACACAAGCGCGCCTGGGGGCGGGCGGCCATCGCTGCGCTGGACAAATAGCAGCCCATCCAGGCGCAAGGCACGGAATGACAAGGGCTGTCATAAAGTCTTCATCTCTTATGCACAGGCTTGCTCACAGAATCTGTGGATAAATCCGTGCGTGTCGGCGCACGCGCCGCCGGGCTGTCGGGCAGCGCCACATGCCGGCTTTGCCGTCACGGCCATTCGGCTTCCATCCCTCACGCCTTCGCGTCGGGGGGCGCTGCGCACTGCGCGTGCACGTTGCGCGACCCGCAACGATTAAAGTCTGGCTGCGTTGCACGCAGAGGATTCCAACGCAAAACCCAGTGACACGGTGGGGGCTGTTTTACTCCCGGTCATTGTGTCATGTCGTTCTTATTTTCAAGGGCGGCGCGTCGCCGTGGGCGCCGCTTGCGGCCGCTGGCCGTCTTTGACCCTTGAAACCTGCGCTGCGCCATGCCTTCGGGTTCCGGGCAATCCCGCCCTGAACACTGGAGAGCATCATGAACAACACCATCGCCGCACTGAGCTATGACAACATGGACGAGACATACGCTCTGTATGTACGCAGTCCCAGCGGCCGCTACAAGCTGGCCAGCGACGAGCAGATTCTGGCGGCGGGCCGCACGGCTGCGGAAAGCCTGGTTTCCCAATCGTCGCCGGTCGATCAGCCGACCAAGGTGAAGCAGTTTTTTCAGGCCAAGCTGGCCGGGCTGGGACACGAATGCGCCGCCTTCCTGTATCTAGACTCACGTTTCAAGCCGATTCGCTATATCGAGCAGGGGTCGGGCACGTTGAGTCAGGCCAGCGTCTATCCCCGCGAGATCGTTAAGACGGCGCTGCGTCTGAACGCAGCCGCGCTCATCATGGCGCATAACCATCCGTCGGGTTCAACCGAGCCAAGCATGGCGGATCTGAACCTGACCAAACATCTGAAAAACGCGCTGGCGATGGTAGACGTACGGCTTCTCGATCATGTCCTCGTGACGGCGGCAAGCACAACCTCACTGGCAGAGCGGGGGCAACTGTAAAGCTCCGACAACAGCACAGGGCGCGTTATACCCTGTGCTGTTGTCAGATAGGCAGCCTCAAGTGCTTTCGGTTTTTATATGGCGCCCCGCCAAACGGCGGCGCGGGTCACGCTACGCCTGGGCTTGCTGGCGCAGGTTGCACGCAAGCGTGCCGTCCTCGATGCTGGCGGTTGTTTGTCTGGACATCAGGAGGGGCGGTTCACCGACACGCTGCCCGGTCTGGCTTATGGAGCTTCCACACCGCGTTTTCGACGACAGCGCCGCCACTTGCGGCGGGTGCGTTTTCACCCCACATTGGGAGCCTGGTTCTTGCCCGCATCAGGGCGCTTGCCGGTCAAGCCTGTATGCGGAGAAACCGAGTTCGCCACCTCTCTTTGCAGGACGGTCGGCCTGTACGTCCTTGTCTTGTCGTGAATCCTGGCGGGGGACGGCAAGCCTTCGGGCTTATTGGTCGCAACCGTCCAGCACAAACAATTTCCCCGCCGCCGCGGGCGGCTTCCTCGCGGGACAAATTCTTTGTGCTTCCCGGCCCTTCACGTTGTTACGGCCGCTGGCGCGGTGCGGCCCGCCCACCCCCGCCGACCGGATCACAACAAGGACGCACTGGCGCGACCTTGAATTCCTGAAAGGAGAATCATCATGGCTAACATCGGCACCTTCACCGCAGACAAAGATGGCTACACCGGCACCCTGCGCACCCTGACGCTCAATGTCAAGGTCAAGCTGGTTGCCAACGACAAGGGCGAAAACGACAAAGCCCCCGACTTCCGCTTGCAGGCGGCGAGTCATGACATCGGCGCGGCGTGGAAGAAAACCAGCGAGGCCGGGCGGGAATACCTGTCCGTCACCCTGGACGACCCCACGTTCCCGGCCACGGTCTATGCCCGCCTGATCGAAGACGAGGACGGCACGCATGATCTGCTGTGGTCGCGCAGCAAGCCGCAGGCGGCTTAAACCACCGCGCCCCGCCTTTCGGCGGGGCGCCTGTTCACCTAACAGCCCATGGCGGCACAGCCGCCCCAGACCTTTATTCTGAGACCTTGCCTTGGGCAAGCTGGGCTTCTGTCCGGGTCATGAGCACGGCCGTGCTGCATTCCAGCGCGCCGGCGATCTTGAAGATAATCGCCAGGGTGGGCGTGTGTTCGCCGCGCTCGATCTTGCCCAGATGGGAGCGTTCAACATTGGCGAGGTTCGCCAGCATTTCCTGGGCGATGCCGCGTTCCGTGCGCAGCGCACGCACCGCTGTACCGAAGGCGTGCGCCAGTTCGGCATCATAGGTAGTGGCGCCGGGTGGCCGGCCGCGCTGGATGGGACGCTTTTGCATAGACACAAGCGTCGTTTGGCGGCACAATTAAAACCACGTTATCTTTAACTCATTCATCCAGATTTCAGCTTTTTCTTGTGTAATGACGCAAACCCGTCAAGGTGGATTCCTTTTAAAGCGCAGATGCGCAAGCGTGCTTTTCAGGGCTTGCGCACAATCGGCATTACGATTGCCCGCTTTTACGGATTCGAGACAAACCGCTTTCGGGTCTTCGCACAAATGCACAAAGGCAGATCAGCGGTTTTACGTTTTGGCAGAGAACACGTGAACCTTTCACTCATCACCGACGACGAACGCGCACAACTGCTCGCTCACGGGCAGGCCCGCGCTGCGGGCCAGCGTATCGACCCGCCGCCGGTCGTGCGGCTTTTCACGCCGGACGCGCATGCGACCTGGCTGCTGACCGCACTCGATCCGGCTGATGGCGACACGGCGTATGGGCTGATCGACCTGGGGATAGGCATGCCGGCGCTGGGCACTGTGCAGCTTTCCGCCTTGGCCTCCATCGTCGGCCCACGCAAGCAGCCCGTGATGCGCGACCGCTATTTCCAGGCGGTGCGCCCGCTCTCGGAATACGTGCGCCTGGCGCAAGAAAACGGTTCGATCACGGATTAACAGGCAGTCGCAATACGAGCCGCGCAGCCCATCTCATCCAGGCGCATTGTGACTATTTCAGTCATGTTCAAGACCGTGACGGTCTGAATCATGAGTCTTGCATGAATACGCGACGGCCCAGACTTAAATAGTCATGATCTTCTGCGCGAAATGCGGCAGGGTCATGGATGCTGCTTGCTGATTCTTCAGCGGTGCCATCATCGCATTCTGATCACTGGTGCAATGGTTAAGACGCAATCGGACTTGATGTTTTTAGTTTCATTTTATGCGATTGGTAGTTAAATCTTAACGTATTGAAACTGGCTTGTGTTTATTGGCTCGTGTTTATTTTCCGATGGTGCTGCCCCGCTGAGTCAAAGGGGGTTGCGTCATGGCCGATTCGCTCGCCAAGCACTGGCATCCGGTTGCCGCGTATCTCTACATCCTGCACTTGGATGGCCCGGCGCTGGCCTGGGAATATCTGCGCCGCCATCCTGATTACCGGCAAGATTGGCTGCGCCATTCCCAGCAGCCGGAAGCCGCGCAGCCCACGGCGCAGCGCTGGGGCTTGCGCCTGCTGGAAGACCCCGCCCTGGATGCGCGTGACGCACATCCGATCTGGTTCCCTAATTCTCATGGCGTTCATCTTTACCCGGACGCCGACCCCATGCCGGGTGCCACGCTATTCACGCTCTGGCGCATCCCCGGTGACAAATCCCTGATTCACGACGGTGTACGCCTGGTGCTGCGGGTGCGTTGGCCGGGTAGCTGCCTGCGGCTGGCGGTGGCCCCTGGCCTGGCAGACGGCATGGCCTACGTCTATGCCGTGCGCGCCGGCGCCGATCTTCTTGCGCACGCGCAAGCGCTCACGCTGGAAATGAACAATCTGGCTCTGGTCAACGACGCCGTTCCCATTGCCGTGGTGCGGCCCCGGCCCGCCTTGTCGGCCTTGCAGGAACTGCACACCTTGCAAGCGCTCGACGCGACCCTGGCGGGTGCGTCCTTGCGCGACATCGCCGAAGGGCTGTTTGGCTCCAAGGCGGTGGCCCGCGACTGGCATGCCGATGGCGCTATGCGCGCTCGCATGCGCCGCCTGGTTCGGCGAGGCGATGCGCTGATGCGCGGCGGCTACCGCCGCCTGGCACAGTTGCCCGAGCCTGTACAGGGACGATCTTCATCCCCTGCAAAACGTCCCTGAGCAAGTCGCCCGGCTTTGTTGAGACTGTCTCCATCCGGCAGCACTGGCGCCGCCGGCTCTACCGACCGATGGAGGTTCATCTCATGCGACCCGCTCCCTTACGGCCCGCCGCCGCACCCATTGCCACGCCCGCGCAGCCCCAACGCTACTTGACCAACGACGAAGCCGCCCAGTACCTGCGCCTGTCGCCGCGCACGCTGGAAAAGCAGCGCGTGATCGGCGGCGGGCCGACGTTTCGTAAATTCGGCCGGCGCGTCATGTATGCGGTGGCCGATCTGGACGCCTGGGCCGATGCGCGCAGCTACGAGGCGACATCCGACCCGGAATACGCCGAGCGCCATGAGGGTGATTATCGTGACGGTCGCTGAGCGTTCGGGTGCGGGCGGCCATCGCCATGTCCAGTCCTTCGCAGTCATCACGGCTGCGACCCCCGCCGCAGCGCGAACAACTGGCGTTGTTCCGCGCACTACCGGGCGAGGACATGGCGCCGCGCGATGCTCAGGATTTGATGGCCTATCCCTTCTTCTCGTTGGCGAAGTCGCGGCGCGTTGCGCCCATCGACTTTCACAGCGGGAACGTCACCATCCGCGTGGAGGGTACACAGGAACACGGTATTGCCACGATCTGGGATGCCGACATTCTGATCTGGGCCGCCAGTCAGATCGTGCAAGCCCGCGATGCGGGCATCCGCAGCTCACGGTTGATGCAGGTGCGTCCCTACGAGATCCTGCGCTTCATTGGGCGCGGTACGTCCTTGCGCGACTACCAGCGCCTGAAAGCCGCCCTCGACCGGCTGCAATCGACCAGCGTGGCCACATCCATCCGCGAAACCACGGGGCGGCGGCTGCACCGCTTCTCGTGGATCAACGAATGGAAGGAGCTGGCCGATGCCGATGGCAAGCCGCTGGGCATCGAACTGATTTTGCCGGACTGGTTCTATGCCGGGGTGATGGATGCGGCCCTGGTGCTGACCATCGACCCGGCATACTTCCGCCTGACGGGCGGCATCGAACGCTGGCTGTACCGCCTGGTGCGCAAGCACGGCGGCAAGCAGCCGGACGGCTGGCAATTCGACTTCCGGCACCTGTACCGCAAATCGGGCAGCGTAGCGCGCTTCTACGACTTTGCCGCCGACTTGCGCGCCTTGGTTGCGCGCCAATCGCTGCCGGGCTACGTCCTGGGCATCGAACTCGTACCGGAGGACAAAACCGAACTGCTCACGTTCCGGCCCGTGCCGCCCACGGCACGGGGATAAATCTGTGGGTAAGTTGTGAATATCCTGTGGATAGTGTCGTGCTATCAGGCAACGGAACACTCGTGCTATCAGGCAACACATCCTCGTGCTATCAGGCAACAAAAATGGCCGCAACCCGGCGCCATTGCTGGCTTTGCGCGCCCCTTAACTTACCTAACTTAACTACTCTAACTTTTAATAGAGAAGCGCCATATCGGTGGGCAGCTTCCAAAAACCAACAATCGGGACGGTCTGAACAGCAAAATCAGCCGAAGCACCATGCCCGTCTGGCAAGGCAAAAACAGACAGGCATTCCAGGTGGGAGGGCTGCGCCATGATTATTGCCTTGCTCAACCAGAAAGGGGGCGCCGGCAAGACCACACTCGCCACCCACATCGCTGGAGAACTCGCGCTGCGCGGTCAGCAGGTCATCCTGCTGGACGCCGACCCGCAGGGTTCCTCACTGGACTGGACGCAGCGCAGAAGTCAGCAAGGTTTGCCAAGGCTGTTCAGCGCCGTGGGCCTTGCTCGCGAAACACTGCATCAGGAAGCGCCGGAGCTGGCCAGACGGGCCGATCATGTCGTGATCGACGGGCCGCCACGCATCGCCGCCCTGGCGCGCTCCGCGCTGCTGGCGGCCGACTACGTGCTGATTCCCGTTCAGCCCAGCCCTTACGACTTATGGGCCAGCGCCGAGATGGTGGCGCTGATTCGCGAGGCCCAGGTGTTCCGGCCCGCCTTGCAAGCGGCCTTTGTCATCAATCGACGGGTCAGCACCACCGTCATTGGGCGCGAAGCGCGCCAGGCGCTGGCCGATCTGCTGCTGCCGACGCTGCGCGCCGAGGTCCGGCAAAGAATCATCTTTGCCGACAGCGTGGCCGCCGGGCGGCTGGCACGCGAGACAGCGCCCGACAGCGCGGCGGCGCGTGAAATCACGGCCCTGGTCGATGAACTGCTGCGGTGGCCGACATGAGAGCGAGGCTGCCACCGAACAGCAAACGCCCGGCCAAGCGCGTCGGAATAGGTATGCGTCCGCCCGTGAATCCACACGCCGAGGCGTGGATTCGCCAGGGCGACGCCGGCGCACTGAACAAGGGCGACTGCTACACCGCCCGCCTGACGCTGGACATCACCCCCGCGCTGCGCGCACGCATCAAGGTGTCGGCCTTCACGCAAGGCGTGACCGTGGCCGACCTGCTGCGCGGTCTGCTGGAGCGCGAGTTTCCAGAACATCGCAAAGAGGACACGCCATGAATACATCCGCTTCGCCTGCTTTTGGCGCGGCGACGGCGGCATCGCTGCCGCTATCCGCCACGCTTGCCAACCAAGCCAACAGCGTGCCGCTGACGCGGGTGGCGCTCGCCACGATCGAACCGCATTTCAATCTCTATCTGCGTTTTGGCGAACCGGCACATATGATCCGGCTGGATCGCTGGCGGCGCTGGGCGGTGTTTATGCCGGGCGTGATGTTCTGCCGCGTCCGCTGGCAGGCCAACGATTACGGCACGGTACGCTGGCAGCTCATGGTAATGCAGGCTTGCACACCGTTGGACGCGGCGCAGCGCATTCCCGGCGTGCAGCCCGGTGCGCGTTTGCTGCTGAACGTCGAAGGTAATCATCCAGTTCGTTCTGTGCTGGAGCGCATTGACGCCATCGAGGCGCTGGGCATCGTGCCCGCCGCTACATCGCCAGCGTACTGGCGCACGCTGGGCAACCGTTTGGCGGCCCGCCTGGCGTTGCCCGAATACACCATTGAGCGGCACACTGCCTGGCTGGCTGGGAGGGCGCTGTCATGACCCCCGATTCCACCACCGCCCGCACACCCGAAGTCGCGCCGTTTCCTCGCTCACGCGTGCGCGCTCGCATCGTCCTGGCGGGCTTCGCCGCCGTTGGCCTCGCGGCGCTCGCCTGGGCGACGTTCGTGCAGCCGCTACCGCGCCTGATCTACAACCCGTCCAGCAGCGTTCCGGCCGGCTGGTATCGCGTCAAACCATTCCAACATCAGTCCGGTTCGCTGCCCCGTCGGCTGGAAGTGGGCAGTATTGTTCTGACTCGATTGCCTGCTGACGCCGCCGTACTGGCCGCGCAGCGCGGCTACCTGCCCGCACATATCCCGCTGCTCAAACGTGTGGGCGCCGTCGCGCCGCAGCACGTCTGCATTATCGACGGTCAGGTGCGTATCGACGGCGTGCCGGTGGCCGCCGCACTGCCTGCCGACCGGCTAGGCCGGCCGCTGCCCTTCTGGCCGCATTGCCGACCACTCCTTGAGAGCGAACTGTTCCTGCTGAGCGCCACACATCCGGCGTCGTTCGACAGCCGTTATTTCGGCCCGGTCAGCGCATCCGGCGTGATTGGCGTCGCGCATCCGATCTGGCTGGAGACACATCCATGATGGCCGCCGATTCGCTGCACGTTGCCGTGCATCTCATCGTGCCATCGGGCATGCTGTTCCGGCTGCTGCCGCCGTGTCGTCGCGCGTGCAGCACGGGCGCATTCGCGCCGCGCCTCGCGCAACATCCGGCGCAGCCGTCCAACGAGCAGGCGTCTTGCCTCGAACGCGCCCGGCCTGCGGCCATTGGCGCGTTCGCCGGCGGGCTGGCTGTCGGCAGCACAGCGCTGCCGGACCGCCGACGCCCGGAGCGAAAGCGACAGGCAAAGGCGGAAGGCAAGACAAAAGGGGGCGGCACACAGCCGCCCGCAAAGCCAGTCTGCACGTGGGGGTGGCGCGGCACGACGCGGCGTTGCCGTCGTGCCGCTGGGGGCGCGAGGCTCGCGCCAAGAGAGGGCTTGCCGCGTGCTTCACACGACCGGCTACGCCGCAGCTTCAGTCAGAACTTACAGAAAGCGTAGCCATGAGCGACCGCCGCGATGATGATTTCCGGGTGCGCCCCAGCGCCCCGAAGAACCGGGGCAAGGGTCAAGGCCAAGGTTTTATTTCCAAGGTGCTCAAGCAGACCGGCAAGGCCAGCGGGGGCAAGTCCTCGATGCGTCATTCCGCAGCCGGTAGCCGTGGCGCACGCACCGGTCAGCGTCCCGGCGCACGCCTGGGTCGCGGCCATACGGCGGCGCGCTTCGCAGGCGCCAATCTCACGCCATTCTCGCGGCGCGTGACCATTAAGACGCTGCTGGTCAATCAGCAACGTGCCAGCCCACAGTCGCTTGCCAAGCACCTGCGCTACGTCGAGCGTGACGGCGCGGGCCGCAATGGCGAGCCAGGCCAAGCCTATGGGCCACAGACGGACGTCGCCGATCTGGATGCCTTCAAGGAACGCTGCGCAGACGACCGGCATCATTTCCGCTTCATTGTCTCGCCCGAAGATGGCGCGGAGCTGGGTGACCTGCGCACCTACACCCGGCATCTGGTGAACCGCATGGAAGCCGACCTGGGCACGCGCCTGGATTGGGTGGCGGTGGATCACTGGAATACCGACAACCCGCACACCCACCTGATCGTGCGCGGGCGCGACGAGACCGGTCAAGACCTCATCATTGCGGGCGACTATATCGCCCAGGGCTTGCGTCATCGCGCTTCTGAGCTGGCGACCGAATGGCTGGGGCCGCGCACCGAGCTGGAAATCCAGCAGGCCATGCAGCGCGAAGTGGAGCAGGAACGGTGGACGAGCCTGGATCGCACCCTGCAACGTGAGATCGGAGAGGATGGACGGGTGCAGATCCAACGCTTCAATGAGCCGACATTGCAACGCCAGCGCCTGTTGCTGATCGGTCGCCTGCAACGCTTGCAGCGCCTAGGGCTGGCCGATGAAATACAGCCCGGCACCTGGGCCATGCACACCGACGCTGAAAAAATCTTGCGCGCCCTGAGCGAGCGGGGCGACATTATCCGCACCATGCAGCGGGCCATGAGCGGAAAACAACGCGAACTTGCCGTATTCGAGCCGGGCCAAGATGATGATGGAGGTGGACGCGTCATCGTTGGGCGCGTGGCGGCCAAGGGGCTGGATGATGAGCTGCGCGACCGGGGCTATCTGGTGATCGACGGCGTGGACGGCAAGGCCCATTACGTTGCACTCAATGCTCGCGACGAACCGGCCAACTATCCAACCGGCGCGGTGGTGGAAGTGAAGGGTTCCGCCGACATTCGAGCGGCTGACCGCAACATCGTGGAACTGGCAAGCGACGGTTTGTATCGTATCGATCACCACCTTGCTATTGAGCAAGGTCGCGCCAAAGCTGGTCGCGACCCGCAGGAAGTCGTCGCGGCGCATGTTCGCCGGCTGGAAGCCCTGCGCCGCGCCGGAATTGTGGAGCGCGTGGCTGATGGACTATGGAAAGTACCGCGTGACCTCCCCGAACGTGGCCGCCAGTATGACGCGCAGCGGCAGGGAGGTGTGGCGGTGGAACTGAAATCACCCCTTCCCATCGAGCGGCAAACTCGCGTGATTGGGGCCACCTGGCTTGATCACCAGTTGATTGGCCGCGGCAAGGGGCTGGAGGATATGGGTTTTGGTGGCGAGGCCAAACAAGCCATGCAGCAGCGCGCCGACTTCCTCGAAGAGCAAGGACTGGCCCAGCGGCGCGGGCAGCGCGTGATCCTGGCGGGCAATCTGCTGAGCACGCTGCGCAATCGGGAACTGGCGCGGGCTGCCAAGGACATTGCCGCCGAAACCGGTCTGGAGCATCGGCCCGTGGCTGATGGGCAGCGCGTGGCCGGTATCTACCGACGCTCAATCATGCTCGTCAGCGGGCGTTACGCGATGCTTGATGACGGCATGGGGTTCAGTCTGGTGCCGTGGCGACCGGTGATCGAGCAGCGGCTGGGCCAGCAGATCGCCGCAACAGTGCATGGCGGTGGGGTGTCGTGGGAGATTGGGCGACAGCGCAGCCCTTCCGTTTGAAATTTTACTTTGTGATTAGTCATCCGCCTCAGTGATTAACCACTCCCTGAATGCCGCTAGTGTGGGTAGATTGGCGCACTCGGGTCGGTAAACGATGTAATAAGAGGCATTCAACGCTAAGCTGATGTCTGGGAATAGCCTCACGAGGCGCCCGCTCGACAGATCGTCGCGGGCCATGATGCTGCGTGCGAGCGCGATGCCATGCCCCTCAATAGCTGTCTGCAGCACGGCTGCAGAGTTATTGAGGGGCATGCCGCGATGGATCGTCGCTGTGTCGCTAACGCCGGCTTTCTTCATCCATTCCTCCCAGGTCGGGAAGCCCGCATGGCCGGCCATCGTCAAGTCATGGATCAGCGTTTCGCGAATTAGATTACTTGGCTTGCGTAGTTGCCTGAACTGATGCAGCAGCTCAGGGGAGCATACGGGAAAAGCTTCTTCATCCATGAGCTTGTCGGCCTTCAGGCCTGGCCAGTCCCCCATGCCGTAGCGCACACCGATATCGATGCGCTGGGCTGCGAAGTCTACCGATTTGTGGTTGGTGTCCAAGCGTACATCGATGTCCGGACAAGCTGTCTGGAATCGATCTACCGAGATGAAGTGCAGTCCCCGGGCTTATATGCGAGAAACCGATTAGCTGGTTTGAAGGCGATTTCCAAGCGAGTTCGAAGTATGCTGATGGGTTATGGAGAGGCGGCACCAGCACTTCGTCGAGCCATATCAATGCCATTTAGTACCGCCTGGGCCGCTTCCGAACCGGCCGGGAACTGTTCTAGTAATTGTTGCCAATAGCCAATGGCCGCCTGATATTCGCCGCGCTCGAATGCAGCCCTTCCCGCCAAGGTGAGGGCGAATGGTTCGTCCGGGTCGAGGGTAAGGGCGCGGTCAAGTAGTCGCGTCGCTTCTTGGGTAAATCCGCTTGCGCTGCTGCGTGCGATCACTTCGGCATATTCCGCCAGGGAAAGCGGGTCCGCCTCGATGATGGGAGCAGCTTTGGAAAAAGCTTGGGCTGCATCTGCATATCTTCCAAAGTATCGATAAGAGCGGCCCAACATCAGCCAGCCCTCGGGATCGTCCGGATTTTCTTTCAGGCGCGCCTCTAGAGATTCCACCATCTTCTGCACATCAGCCTGAGTCATTGTGGCAGCACTGGGAGCTGGGGCGGGCCGCGTTGCGGCCGGGCTGCCAAGGTATGCGTACACCAGCAGGGCGGCCACAGGCAAGACGATGCCCACTACCGCGGCTGCTCGTCGGCTGTTATGCGCACCGGTAGCGGGAGCCGAGCCAGGTATCGCCTCATCCAGCGCGCGGCGCTGCAACTCTTGCTTGGCCACGGAAAAATCGTGCTCGGATAGTGTACGGTTTGCGACGTCTCCTTCCAATTCAGCCAATTGATCGCGCAAAACTGTTGCGTTGACCGAGTGATGCCCGATCTCATCACCTTGGCCTGGGCCGCGCCAAAGGGCGCGGCCGAGCCACAATGCCACCGTTGCGCAAAGCAACGACACAATGCCAGCGAAGAGCAAGCTCATGATGAATTACCTTTTGAATGAGTTTCGCTGGTGCTGCGCTGTAAAAGGGCGTCAGCCATGCGTTGTTCGTCATCGTCAAGCGGGTCAGGCGCGGCGTTTCTATTTCGGCGCCGCAGTGTCATGGCGAGCACCAGGAGCCCGCCCACCATCAGCAGCATGGGTCCGAGCCACAGAAAGAGCGTGGTAGCTTTCAATGGCGGCCGATAGAGTATGAAGTCGCCATACCGCGCCACCAGGAAATCCTGAATCTGAGCTTCTGACCGTCCCGCCTTGATCTGATTACGAATCAGCTCCCGTATGTCCCTCGCAAAGTCAGCGCGCGAGGCGGCAATTGATTCGTTCTGGCACACTAGGCAGCGCAACTCGGTGGCGATATCCAGCATTCGCGCCTCAATCGCGCTGCCGTTGCTCCAGACGGGATGGCAAACCGATGCGCAAAGCAGCAACAGCCATATGCGCTTCATTTTTGCAGCTCTCGAACCAGGGGCAGGATGGTGTCGCGAGCATCGCCGAAGCTGACCGCGCCGATATGCTTGTAGCGGATGACACCCTGTTTATCGATGATATATGTTTCCGGCACGCCATAAACACCATAGTCGATACCGACGACGCCTTCGGGATCTGTGATCACTGCTTCATAGGCATCGCCATGGCGCTGTAGCCAGGCGATTGCATCATCAGCCATATCCTTGTAATTCAGACCGACAATCGACAATCCGTGGGTGGTCGACAAATCGGTAATGACGGGGTGCTCTTCAAGGCAGGGCGGGCACCACGAGGCCCAGACATTCAGCAGCCACACCTTGCCGTCCATGGATTGCGGCGAGAATGTTTCGTCCGGGGCTGCCAACTTGGGCAAGCTAAAGACGGGTGCCGGTTTGCCGATAAGCGGAGAAGGCACTTCACTGGGCTTCAACGTCAAGCCGATAGCCAATAGGCCTATCAGTAACAGCAGTCCGGCCAAAGGCCAAAAAAAACGATTCATGCGTCAACTCCATGGGCAGCCGTGTCTGTTTGGCGCCGGCGGCGTTTAAGCCGGTAGCGTCGATCGCTGATGGCCAACAGCCCGCCAAGTGCCATCAAGATACAGCCGATCCAGATCCAATCGACAAACGGCTTGAAGTAGACCCGCACGCTCCACGATCCACCGCCCAGAGGTTCCCCCAAGGAGACGTACACGTGCCGCAGGCCGTTGGCGTCAATGGCCGCTTCCGTCATCGGCATGTCCGATGAAAAGTAATCGCGTTTCTCGGGATGGAGTGTGCGCAGCGCTTTGCCGTTCTTTGAGAGCAGCACGTCGCCAATTTCCGCCTCGTAGTTGGGGCCTGTTGCCTTGGTGACCCCGCGGAACGTCAAGTCATAGCTTCCCGCCTGCACCGTAGCGCCGGGTTCCATGCGTAGGTCTTGTTCGGTTTCATACCCCATGACTAGCGTGACGCCCGTGACAAACACGGCAATGCCAAAATGAGCCAGATGCATTCCCAGCCAGCTGCGCGGCTGTTTCAGCGGGCCACTGCGGGTGGCGCGCACACGTTGCATCACGCCGATGGCCACCGACGCCGCGATCCAGGCCGCTAGGCCCAGTCCCAGCGCTATCAGCACAGACCATCGCCCCAGCAAGAGCGGGGCACCGATGCCGACGATCAGCGCTATCCATGCGGGATGCAGAAGCTGCTTTGTCAAGGCCGCGATTTTCGCCGATTTCCAGTTGGCTGCGGGCCCTATGGCCATAAGCAGCAGGGCGGGAATCATCAGCGGCACGAAGATGGCATTGAAGTACGGGGGACCGACCGAAATCTTGCCTAGGTCGAAGCCGTCGAGCAGCAGCGGATACAGGGTTCCGAGGGTTACGGCGCCGGCCGCTGCAGCCAGCAGCACATTGTTCACCAGCAAGAGAGTCTCGCGCGACACCAATGAGAATTGGCCGCCTGTGCTTACTTTGGGGGCGCGCAGAGCAAAGAGCACTAATGATGCTCCCACCACAACAGCAAAAAGAATGAGCAGGAACACGCCTCTTCGGGGATCGGTGGCAAAGGCGTGCACGGACGTCAGCACACCCGAACGCACCAGAAAGGCCCCCAGCAGGGAAAATGAGAACGTACAGATGGCAAGGAGCACTGTCCAGTTCTTGAAGCTGCCGCGTTTTTCCGTCACGGCCAAGGAGTGAATCAGGGCAGTGCCGACAAGCCAGGGGATGAAGGACGAGTTTTCCACGGGATCCCAGAACCACCATCCGCCCCATCCGAGTTCGTAATAGGCCCACCAGCTACCCAGGGCGATGCCCAGTGTCAGAAACAACCAGGCAGCCGTAGCCCAGGGCCGGGACCATCGCGCCCAGGCAGAATCCAATTTTCCGGCCAGTAAGGCGGCCACGGCAAATGCGAAAGCCACCGAGAACCCGACATACCCCATATACAGTAAAGGTGGATGAAGTATCAGGCCGATATCCTGCAGTAGCGGATTCAAGTCCATCCCCTCCATGACGGGAGGCATCAGCCGCTCGAACGGATTGGAAGTTGCCAGTACAAACAGCAGAAATCCGACGGTGACCAAGCCCAGCACGCCCAGTACGCGCGCCACCATAGCCTCCGGCAGTTGTCTTGAAAAAAAGCTTACGGCAAACGCCCATCCGGTTTGCATCAGCAGCCACAACAGCAGCGACCCTTCGTGTCCACCCCACGTCGCGGCGATTCGATAGAACCAGGGAAGTTGAGAGTTGGAGTTCTGCGCCACGTAGAGAACTGAAAAGTCGTTGGCGAAGAACGACCCGCCAAGCGCGATAAAGCTGATGGACACCAAAAGAAACTGAGCGCGTGCGGCGGGACGCGCGAGGGCGATCCAGGCGGCATTGCCACGCGCGGCGCCCGCAAGGGCCAGGCTGGCCTGCGCTAGCGCCACGAACAGCGCGAGTATTAGGGAGAAATGTCCGATCTCGGGAAGCATGGCGATCATGGCCTCCCTGCATTGGTGGCTTTCTCGGCTTCGTTCAAGGCGTGCTGAGCTTCGGGAGGCATGTAGTTTTCATCATGCTTTGCCAGTACCTCCTGGGCCAGGAACCGGCCGCCAAGCTCAAGCCTGCCTTGCACCACTACGCCCTTGCCTTCGCTGAAGAGGTCAGGGAGTATGCCCGTGTAGCTGACGGGTACCGTCTTGGCGTTGTCGGTCACGACGAACTGCACGGTTAGGCCGTCACGCCGTACGCTGCCCGCTTGCACGATCCCCCCGACGCGGAAGAGGCGTTCCTGGGGAGCTTCGCCCGCATTGACCTGCGTAGGCGTAAAGAAGAACACAAGATTATTCTGGAATGCATTGAGGACGAGCGCCGTCGCAATGGCGATGGCGGCCAGCCCGCCTCCAATGAGCAAGCTGCGTTGATGGCGCTTCTTCATTGGACTGCCTTTTTTTGCATGCGCTGCTCGCGAACTGCTTGCAGCAGCGCTGATCTACGGCGCCGTCCAAGAAGCATCTGTTCGGCGCACACAGCGATGATGGACATTCCCATGGCGCCCCATACGTATGCACCATAGCCGCCCATGGCCAGGAATTCAGTTGGACTTGACCATGTCATTCTTGCATCTCCTTCAATTCGTTCAGCCACCCGGCATGGCGCTCGCGCTCCAGAATGATGCAGCGCATACGTCTTAGTGCGGTGGCGATGGTGTACGCCCATGCGGCCAGGGCCATGAGCAGCATGCCGGCCAGCATGATCGTTGCCATGGACGGAGCGCGTGTCAGCGAGACCGAGGCCCCCTGATGCAGGGTGCTCCACCACTGGACCGAGAAATAGATAATCGGAATGTTCACCACGCCGACAAGAGCCAGCACGGCAGCGGCCTTGTCGCCGCGTCGAGGGTCGTCCACGGCCGACTGGAGCGCAATGAAGGCCATGTACAAGAAGAACAGAATCAGTTCTGAGGTCAGGCGCGCATCCCACACCCACCAGGCTCCCCACATGGGCTTGCCCCACAAGGCGCCGGTCCATAGGGAGAGAAAGGTGAACATGGCGCCGGTGGGGGCCAGGGCCGATGCCATCATGGCCGACAGGCGGCTGTTGAGAACCAGCCCCACTGCGGCCCAGAAAGCCATCACCAAATAGATGAACATCGACATCCATGAGGCGGGCACATGCACGAAGATAATGCGGTATCCCTCGCCTTGCTGGGCGTCGGTGGGCGCCATGAAGAAACCTGCGTATAACCCCGCCGCAGTCAACAGGACGGAGGCTGCGCCAAACCACGGGATCAGGCGCCCAGCAAGCGGATAAAACGTTCTTGGCGATGCGTATTTGAACCAGTTGATCATCTGTTTTTCATTACTCCAGCGCAATCTTCAGCGCGGCAGCCGTCGCCCAAGGAGCAAAAAACGCGGCCAGCACCAACATCGCTCCCAGCAGCGAAATATTCGCGCCTGTGCGTGCCCCGCCGGTGGCGACGTCAACAGCGGCCGTGCCAAAAATCAACACCGGTACGTAAAGCGGCAAAATCAGCAGTGTCAGCAGCACGCTGTTGCTGCGCAAGCCCAATGTCAGGCTGGCTCCAATCGCTCCAAGCAGGCTCAGCACCGGGGTGCCGAGCAATAACGAGGCTGTCAGCGCGTATAGAGATGAAGGCGGCAAGTCGAATTGCAGTGCCAAAAATGGCGCCAGCAATGTCAGCGGCAGGCCGGTCAATAGCCAGTACGCGACGACTTTGCCCAATATCAGTACGCCCAACGGAGCGGGGGACAGGAGCAGTTGCTCCAGGGTCCCGTCCAGATAATCCCGTTCAAACAGGCGATTCAACGAGATCAAGGTGGCCAGCAATGCGGCAATCCAGAGAATGCCGGGTGCAATCTGTCTGAGTATGTCTCGTTCAGCGCCAACGCCCAATGGAATCAAGCTGACCACGATGACAAAGAACGAAAGCGAAGTCAGGACTTCGGACTTGCAACGCATGGCGACTTTTAAATCATGTTTGATCACTCCATGGAAAGAAGCCAGCCCCAGGGGCGCACTCATGTGCTTATCCGCATGTGATGTGATACGTCGCATGCTTCAGTTTCATCTCATGATGCGTCGTGACAGCGGCTATTCCGCCACGGCACAGGTGCCGGTCTATCGTTTCCGTCACCCATTGGGCGGCTTTGCTGTCCAAGGCGGCCAGAGGTTCGTCCAATACCCACAAAGGGCGTTTTTGCAGTACTAATCTAGCCAAGCTCACTCGACGCTTCTGTCCTTCAGACAAGAGCCGCGTCGGCAGATTTTCCTTGCCTTGCAATCCGACCTGATGCAATGCCGTGTGTATCGCACTTACGCTGGACGGTTCATTCGCCAGGGTCAAGGCAAACTGCAGGTTTTCCTCTGCATCTAGCTCTTCCTTCAGTCCTGGGAGGTGGCCTGCGTAAATGAGCTGACATCGGTATTCTTCATCCAGAGAGTCGATCTTGCGCCCGTGCCAGTACAGTGCGCCAGCAGCGGGGGCTGCCAGCCCCACAAGTGTGCGTAGCAGACTCGTTTTTCCACTACCGTTGTCGCCATGAATCACCAGACACTCTCCGGCCTTGAGATGAAAACTCAGGCCGTTGAACAAGCTGCGATCACCGCGTACACATTCTAGGTTGAGAGCTTTGAACAACTTCACCTCAATTTATGGGATTACTCCCAATCGGTAAAAGCGCAGGTTGCATGTGTTGATTCACTCACACTGCTCAGCGCATTCGTATGGGTAATGACCCGTTCGATTGGGCCAATCATTACACACGATACGCCAACCCGATTAAGTCAATATTAAAGGCGCAGTGGCCGTATGTAACTCCGGTTTCAACCTTTGGGTCGCGCTGATGAACAACTCCGGTCCCTCCAAGCGGTGAGCATCGCCTAGTCAATTATGGACTTCTGTAGTAGTCATCAACTGACCACCTTGCTCTAAGCAGTAATGACCACGAGCCTAAGATTGGTACGTGCAGCATGGATGGCGGCGGCCCATCCCGCAGGATCTGAACCGAGGATAATGAGTGAGCGGTGCGTGCTCACTCGATCAATCCAAGTGTTGCTTGACGAAATTGTTCAATTGCGTTTTTCCAATCGCTCCTGCCGTTCGATCCGCGAGTGAGCCGTTCTTGAATGCTAGGACTGCCGGTATGTTCTGAACCCCCGAAGCGATGTGTCAATGCCAGCGCATGATCAACGTTGATCTCACCGAAGTGGGCGTCTTTGGCCATGTCATTGGAGGTTTGCTTGACCGGGGGCGACATGGCCCGGCACGGTCCACACCATTTAGCCCAGAAGCGCACAACGTGCACGCCGGATAGGCCTATGGTGGTGTCAAAACTCTCGGAGGTTAGTTCTCTGATTATGATTAAGTTTCCGGGCGAGAGGGATGAAAGATTTGGCGGTGCTGCTTAATGAGCAGCAGCCAAGCCGTCGGACTGAAATGGACGAGCAGAATTGCCGAGGACCGTCATGCTGCTTAGAAGCATGGCGACGGCGGCCGCACCGGGGGTAACGCCGATATGCAAGAACAACGCAACGATTGCAACGTTGTAGATGATCGAGAAAAAGAGGTTTTGACGGATTCGCCGCATGATGTGGCGGGCCATTTGACGTGCCAGGACCACTTGGCTCATGCCGCCTCGCGTGATCACCACGCCTGAGGCCGTGACGGCGATGGCATTTGCACCAGTGACGGCCACACCGCAGCCGGCCGCAGCAAGGACCAGCGTGTCGTTGATGCCGTCGCCGACAAAAACAGTGTCATGCCCATGTTTCTGAAGGATTGCGACTTTGTCGTCCGGCTTGCTGGCTGCGTGAACGTGCTTCGGCGCAAAGCCAAGTTTTTCACCCACCCAGTTTGCCGCCATGGCGTGATCGCCCGTTACCAGCAGAGTTCGACAGCCTTCTTTACGCAGGAAGTTCAAGGACTTCAGCGAATCGGCCCGGATATTGTCTTGCAGTTCGATTTTGCCTTCCCATCGTCCGTTACGAGAAATGTGCGCTGTGGCGCTTGGTGCTGGGCCTGTTGCGGGATCAGCGGCTGCTTCCTCCTTCTCGGTGCAGCGCACGC
Source organism: Pollutimonas thiosulfatoxidans (assembly GCF_004022565.1). Classification (NCBI taxonomy): domain Bacteria; kingdom Pseudomonadati; phylum Pseudomonadota; class Betaproteobacteria; order Burkholderiales; family Alcaligenaceae; genus Pollutimonas; species Pollutimonas thiosulfatoxidans. The sequence goes on along the minus strand of NZ_CP022987.1, from coordinate 1,841,083 downwards.
CCTGCCGCTCCAGCCACTTGACGGCTCCGATCAGCCATGTCGCCCCATCGGGCGCGATATAACGTACGCCGGCCGGATGCCGCTCCACAAGGGGCGTCAGCGGCAGATCTTCGATTCCACGAGAACGAGCATGCTGGACGATGGCGTTGGCCACAGGATGGGCAACGCCTGTTTCCGCGTTCGCGACGACTCGTAGGAGATCGTCGGGCGCCAGGTGCTCGCTTGTCATGCGCGCCACTGTCAATTGCCCCGTCGTGAGCGTTCCCGTCTTGTCAAACGCAAATGTGCGGCCTCGCGCCAGGGCTTCGACACTGGCGGGATCCCTGAACAGGATGCCGGCGCGCGAAGCGCGAGCACTGCCTGCCGAGAATGCCAGCGGCAGGGCAAGCCCGACGGCGCAGGGGCAAGCCGCGACGAGTACCGAGAGCGAGGCTAGTAATGCGTGGTCGACGGCCATACCCATCCATAGGTGGCGCATGAGCGCAAGCAGCGATATCGCGCCAGCCACTGGAAGTAGCCATCGGGCAAATTGTTCGGCGAGTTTCGACATCGAGGACTTCGCGCCGAACAGCTCATGCATGCGCAGACCCAGTTTATCGGCATATCTTTCGCCTTGAGATTTTTCCACCCGCAGCACTAACGGGGCCTGCAGATTCACCATGCCGGCATGCAGGTACTCGCCGGCGCTGCGCTCCAGCGGCAGAGATTCTCCCGTCAGCAAAGACGTGTCTACCTGCGACGCGCCCTTTTCTATGAGCCCGTCGACAGGTATGCGTTCGCCAGCGAGCACGTAAACTAGTGAGCCCGTCTGGACCGACTCCAGCGCAACGATTTTTTTATTTCCGTCAGGCTGGATGATGCGTGCCGTTTCCGGCATGAGCTGGCGCAGGGCGTCGATCGCTACCATGCTGTGCTTGCGTGCCTGGATCTCGATCAGCCGCCCCACCAACAGGAATGTGATAAGCATCGTGGCGGCATCGACGTATACGGCGGGCGAATTTCGAGTGAGGTTCCATAGCGACAGCAATAAGGAGCCCCAGACGCCCAGCGATATGAGGGCATCCATGCCGGGAACTCCGGCTCGCACTGTTTTCCAGCCCGCCCGATAAAAATCGAGGCCACTGTATAGAACCACCGGCAGGCTGAAAATGGTTGCGGTCCAGCCTACCAGCAAGGCATCGATACCGGCCACGGCCTCGATGCCAAAGTAAAGCATCCAGGATCCCAGCATGCTCCACATGCCGAAGAAGGCGGCAACGATCAACTGCAGCCGTATCCGCGATGCTTGTTTTTCCAGGGATAGGTTCACCTCGTTGTCGTCCAGCAGCGGCGACATTTCGTAGCCTAGGCCCTGCACCCGATCAAAAAGCTTTTGAAAATCGAAGCGCGCCGGTTCCCACCGAACTAAGGCGGAGCCGGAGGTGAAATTTACGTTGCTCTCCAGCACTCCCGGCGCTTTATCGATGACGCGCTGCACCGCCATGGCGCAACTGGCGCAGAACATGCCGCGCACGGAAAAAATCATGCGTCCGGCGGGGCGCAGCGACTCTAGGTCCAATGTGTTGGCTGCGGCGGCCGTTGTCGTCGACTGCATGGCGTGATCAGTCCTCTTGTTCCGTACCCCCGCCGACGACCTTCCCGTTGACTGCCTTGCCGTAGAAGCTTTCCTCCCCATCATGGAATTCGACGCGCGCCTCTTCGAGGGTGCCGGTCTGACGGGGATCCTTGGGGCGTTCATGGCTGTCGACGAAAGCTGCAACGTCCCAAGCTTCCTGGTCGGTCAGCGAGAATGGCTTGCCCAGCGGCATGTTGGCCTTGATGAAGCCGGCGGCCGTATCGATACGCGCCATGCCCGCGCCCCAGTTGTAGGAGTTCGGGCCCCAGAGCGGGGGAAACACCACACCGCTGTCGGGATCTCGCTGGCCCTGGCCATCCGCGCCATGGCACAGGGCGCAGTTCTGCGCGTAGACTGTCTGTCCGCGCATCACGTCGTAGTCTTCTTCGGGTTTCTTGAGCTTGGGATAGCCTGAGCCAGGTAACTTTTCTCCCGTGGACGCACCATCGGCCATCCAATAGAAGTAGGTTGTCAAGTCGCGGTAGATATCGCTCCCGGCTGGTGGAGGCTGGCCCGATGGTGAGCCCTGTGCATTCATTGAGTACGTGAAACAGCCCTTGATGCGGTCCTCGATGGTACTGATTGACTTTGTCTTGCTTCGGTACGCTGGATAACGCACATAGGCGCCCCACATGGGAGCTGAATTTTCTCGGCGTCCGGCATCAAGGTGGCAATTGACGCAAGCGAGCGTATTGCCGACGTGCTCGGACACCATGGTCGACGTTTCCATGAAGATGGCGCGGCCTCGCTTGACGGCATCGCCGTAGGGACTGTCAGGAATACTGTTTTCCGATGGAGGTGAGTAATAGCCATCGGCACCGACTGGCATGCCGGCTGTGGGCGCAGCCCTGTCTGCTTGGTGTGTCTTGCGGTCGGACTCCATGGCTTCACGTGTGTAGACCTGGCTGCCGATCTGGGTAATGCCGCCTTTCTCGGAAGTGAAAGAGAACGACATCAGGCCGCTGTCATGAATCAGGTAGCCGGCGCCGAACAACAGGATGCCCAGTCCCGCGCTCCAGGCTAACCGCCGGGCGCCTGACATCCGCTTGCGTATGCCCGGCTCCGGCCGGTTAGAGGAATGGTTTTGTGTCATCTTGGCTCTCTATGCTTACTTGACAGTGTCGTCGCGGTCTCCCGGCAAGGACGCCGCATAATTGGATACCGCATACAGATCCTGGTAGGACAGTCGGCTCGCGATGTCGTCCATTAAGGATTGCGGTGAGTTGTGCCGGTGACCACCTTTCCAGGCGGCCAACTGGCCGAACAAGTATTCGGGCTGTTGCGCAGCCAGGGGCGGGAAGGAGACACCCACGCCTTGTCCCTGGTCTCCGTGGCAACTGACGCATGCAGGCACGTCCAGTTTCCAGTCACCTTTTTCGAACAGCAGGCGGCCTCTCTCCATGTCGGCATCGGAGTGCGGCAGCATCAACTGGGGGACGGGCAGGTTCGCATAGTAGGCCGTCACTTCCGCAATATCGTGAGCCGATAGTTCGCGCGCCACGTAGTGCATGGATTCGTTAATGCGCTCGTCGGAAGCGAAGTCGCGCAGCTGCTTGGCCAGGTATTCCTTTGAAAGGCCGGCAAGACGGGGGGTGTTGCCGGCACCCTCGCCCTGATCGCCATGGCAGGATGCGCAGCTCCACACGCTACCTCGGCCGGCATGGACCAGCTCGGGTGCATCCTGCGTCGCGATGGGAGTAGGCACTGCGGGCGTCACCGGCGCGACCGGGCCACTGGCGACCGTATCGGGCGAGCCGGAGTCCGTCCATGGAGCCAGGTCGCTTAGATAGATGCCGACGCCGGCCAGCGCCAAGGCGATGAGCACCGCCAGCAGGAAAATGGGAATCGGGCGGGGCGGCTCCCAAGGTTCGAATGTGGGATCGATGTCGTCGACACGGGGCGTTGTCGAGTGGTGATTAGTTTTCATGGCGTTCCTAACCCGCATGCCCGTCTGCCGCTGTTTCCGGACGGTGGTCATATCCGCGGTCCCTCTTCTGCAATTCCTCGTGGCTGGCCGGATAGGTGCGATCCAGGCTGAGCAGGTATTCGACGAGATCCAGCGCTTCTTTGCGAGCCACGACCACCCGGCCGCCCGGCGGCTGGAACTGGGCGGGCAGGCGCACCACGACGTCGTCCTGCGCAGCTTCATCCTTCACGTCGAACATATAGGGATATGAAGGCATGATGCTCCAATCGAAGATGGCGCGCGGCTGGTACAGGTGCGTCAGATGCCAATCGCGGCTTTTCAGGCGGGCGCCGACGTTGAGCAGGTCGGGGCCGGTACGCATGGTGCCCAGCAGGTGGGGCGTGTCGTAGAAATAGTCTCCCGGCGTCGAGGCGCGGCCCCAGCCGCGGGCGCCGTCGAATAGCGTTTGGCCTGTGGAGCGGGGCTGCTGGCTGTGGCAGTAGATACAACCGTTGGCGACGTACTGCTGGCGTCCGAACAACTGCTGCTCGGTGTAGGGCTGGAGCTGCGCCGGCGGCTGCGATGTGCGAAGCTGCCAGGCGGGCAGAATCACCAGCATCAGTGTGGCGAGCAGCAAGACGCCAATTGCGCCAATGAGAAGTGGCAAAAGTTTGTTCATGACGCTTTCACAGGAGCGAACGTATCGACGGAATTGGTGCTCGATTCTTTTTTCAGCAGCAGCAAGGCGAAATGTGCGGCAAAGACGAAGTGGCCCAAGGTCATCAACGTGCCGCCGATGGATCGGCCTTCAAGATAAGGAATCATCGATCGGGTGATTTCGGCAAAGCTCGATCCCGGATCCATCAACCCCATGCCTTGCAGGACGCCAGCGATGGTCAGGGAGACGAAGTAGATCGTGAATCCGACCACCACCAGCCAAAAATGCGTTTGCACCAGTTTCGGGTAGGGCCAGCGCCGGCCAACGATGTGCGGCATCATGTAATAGAGAGTGCCAAACAGCACAAGCGAAACGAAGCCATAGGCGCCCAGGTGTGCGTGCCCGACGGTGTAATGGGTGAAGTGAGTGATCGAGTTGACCGAACGTATTGCCTCGATTGAGCCCTGAAAGGAAGAGAGGGTGTACATCAGCGCGCCGATCCATACGAACCGGAGCGACATTGACTGCTTGAACGCCCACATGTTGGTGGCGACAGTGACGTGCTGGTTGATCGCAACGGCGATTACCGGGACAAACATCATGATGCTATGGACAACAGACAGCGTCACCGCCCAGGTCGGGATCGGTCCGCCCATCAGGTGGTGGATGCCGACCTGGCTGTAGAACAACGCCAGGCTCCAAAAACCGAGGAGCGAGACGTTGTATGAATACACCGGTTTGCCGATGATCTTGGGAATAATGTAGTAGGCCATGCCAACGCCCATGGGCGTCAGCCACAATCCCAGCACGTTATGGGCGAACCACCAATTCACTGTCGCCTGCTGAGCGCCCACGTGCAGGCCGGGTATGTTCGCCACCAGGAACAAGAAGGGAAACCACACCATGCCGGCTAAGAAATACCAGCCAGACACATAGATGTGACGTGATTTCCGCCGTGCAGCAGTCTCAATCGCAGGCCAGGCAAGGAAGAAACCGCCCAATGCAAGCACCAAGTCGATTTGCCATGGGAATTCCAGCCACTCAATGCCATCGGACCAGCCGTTAGCGACGGCGATGGTCCCACCCAGAACACCCAGCGTCCAAAGAAAGGCCCCAAGATAGGCCATATTGGGCCGTCGAAGGGGCGTGTGGAAGATTCGTGGCAACAGCCATAAAGCCACGCCGATGCCTGTGACCGAAAGCCAGCCATAGGCAACGATATTCAGATGTAGTGTGCGTGCACGGCCAAAAGTGATCTGCGCAACATCCGCGAGCCAATCTGGCCAGTGCAGCTTCAAGGATGCAATGACGCCGAATGTTGAGCCTATCAGTAGCCAGAGAATGCCAGCCGTGATCAGAACCAGAACTGGGCCCTTCCCGGCGCGATCGATGCCAGCGCGCAATACGTCGAAGTGATGTGATTCGTCCTCGTTCTGTTTACCAAAAGAGGAGCTGTCGTCGGGATGGCCGAGCTCTCCTTCCATGAAAATCGTGGAAGCCTCGGCTTTACCCACGAATATCAACTTATTGGCAACAGCCCAGACGAGAATGCCCAGCGCCACCAATGAAGCGACAAAGCTTGTCGCTAGCAAGGTTCCCAGTATAGGTGTCATAGCATACGTGTCCGCTTCCATAGGGGCTGCATCCGGTAGAGTCGTATCCGGTGCTGCCTCAGGAGATACGTGGCAATCCAGATTAAATACAGCCAAATTGGAGACACAATAAGTTGCCAGAATTAAGGCAGCATTAAGAGGTGATGCGAGGGTGAGCAAAGCTTGAAAGACTGTTAAGATTTTTGCTTGATTGAGAGTTCAGAAGGTTTCCGGCGCTTGTACGCAAGGATAATGAAATGCATATTTTGCTCGTAGAAGATGATCTCCTCGTCGCGAGCGGTATTGTGGCGGGACTGAGATTGCATGGCTTGACGATCGACCACGTGAGCACGGCTAACTTGGCGGATGCTGCATTGGCGACGTCATACTTTGATGTATGCATCCTTGATCTTGGGCTGCCAGACGAAGATGGAATGGCATTGCTGCGCCGTTGGCGCGAAGAAGGTCGTGATCTTCCCGTTCTCGTATTGACGGCACGTGACGCGCTCAGCCATCGTGTGGAGGGACTACTTGGAGGGGCTGATGATTACCTGGTCAAACCTTTCGAGTTGGATGAGTTGCAGGCACGGTTGCACGTACTGACGCGCCGGGTCGCGGGCCGCAACACCGACTGCATGAATCACGGGGAACTGAAGTTCTGTTCGTCGACAGGCCGAGTATGGCTAGCCGATGAGCCGGTAGCGCTGGCACGTCGCGAGTTGTCATTATTGCGCGCCTTGCTGCAGAATCCCCAGGCCATCCTTAGTACAGAGCAGCTTTGCGATAGCGTCTATGGTTATGAGCAGAACGTGGAAAGCAATGCGATCAACGTACATATTTATCATTTGCGCCGCAAGCTCGGAAATAATATTGTCGAAACAGTGCGTGGACTCGGTTATAGGCTTGGTTCAGCCGAGAAGGTAGTGGGAACATGAGTCTGCGCTTGCGCCTTTTGCTGTATATCGGTATTTCGCTGACTGCGCTTTGGACTTTGGTGGCGACCTGGATGTTCATTGACGCCCGTCAGTCGTTAGGCCAGGCATTGGACAACCGTCTGGCGGCGTCCGCACGAATGGTTGCCGGGCTGGTTTCCCAATTTCCCGAACCTCAAGATATTGCCGCAATGGGTGATAAGCCATTGGACGTCGTCGCCCGAGATGGGGTGGCGTGCGAAGTAAGCCTCGTGCGCGGTGAAGTCGTGATTGAAACCGTGGCACGTACGGCAGGCAGTCCGGAACTGATGCATGCTGATCCAGGCTTCAGTACCTATATATACGGTAATAAGCGATGGCGTACCTATGTACTGCGGCAGGGCGACGTTCAGATCGCTACCGCCGACAGCATCGACGTCAGAGAGGCATTGGTCAAAGAGTTGATCCTTTCGGCAGGGGTGCCGTTCGTTGTCGCTTTGTTTGGCACCCTGATCGTGCTGTGGTTGGGCATTACCCGTGGACTGGCGCCCGTGGAGCGTATTCGTAGCCTTCTGGCACGGCGCCGGCCCGGCGACGATAGTCCATTGCCTGAGGTGAAGGCCCCTGTAGAGTTACAGCCGCTCCTGCATACGATCGAGCAACTTTTGGAGAGACTGCAGGACGCAATCGTGCGAGAGCGCCGATTCACCGATAGCGCGGCGCACGAATTGCGTACTCCCCTTACCGGTGTGAAAACACACATTCAAGTGGCGAAGCTTGCGTTGCAACGGCGAGATGAAAAAGCCACCATGGAAGCAGCCCTCACCAGCGCAGACCAAGGGGTACAGCAGCTGCAGAATATCCTTCAGCGTTTGCTTGATCTGGCGCGGTTAGAAGGCCATTCTGTCGCGAAGGAGGTTAGCGATCCGATTGAGGCTGCATCCATTGCAATTGAGGCATTGAAGCCAATGTACGGTGATTCTATAGGTAGGATATCGGTGCAAGGGGCTGACAACTCGCGACCGGTACGCGCCGCCCGACCACTTCTAGTTGGGGCAATTCAAAACCTAATTGATAATGCAATACGCTACGCGCCCACCGACACTCCCATTACGATTCGCTTGGAGCCGCAAAGCAATGGCACCATGCACATTAGTGTGCTGGACGAAGGCGCTGGCCTGAATGCGCAAGAGCGGGCTCAAGCAGTTAATCGGTTTTGGCGTGGAGACCCAAAAATACCCGGCTACGGACTAGGCCTATCTATTGTGAACGCGATTGCACGTCGACATGCGGGCGCATTTGAGCTTCTGGAACGGGATGGCGGCGGGCTGGAAGCACGACTTACGCTTCCAGTAGCGGGCGATACTACGCTTTCTTGAGTTTTCTGCGAAGCCTTAAGCTTCCCTTAATCCTGCAGGTGCATGATTCACCTAAGTTTACCTGCAGGAGTTCAGCTTGTCTGTCTATCGGATTGCCCGTGCGGCTCTCGTACTGTTTTGTTTTGCCGTTGGAAGTGCCTGGGCAGGCAATGGTCTGTTTTCGTCGGCCACGGAGCCCGAATTTCTTGAAGCCTCAGACGTATTCAAGGTAGAGGAGGTGAGGCAGCAAGGCGGAGAGTATATAGTCGAAGGGCAGATTGCCGACGGCTATTATGTCTACCGCCACTCGTTGAAGCTGGTCGACGACAACGAGAATGCTGTTGATCTGGCTCTCCCTGCTGGAACGCCCCGGCATGACGAGTTTTTTGGCGATACCGTCATCTACACCGGCGATACGGCCCGTCTGCGCTTCCCGGCGGCTGTAACCGGCCCACTGACACTGCATTGGCAAGGCTGTGCAGAAGACGGTATCTGCTATCCACCGCAGACGATGCATATCAGCGCGCCAGCAGCGACAGCGGTAGCTGACGGTCAGGCTGTCGAGCAACCGCCTCAGGCATCGGAACCTGAATCAGTCTCGGAGCGCGGGCCTGATTCGGCCGGCATGCCTTCGGGCGCCAGTGTTGGCGAGGATCAGGCGGCTGCTCAGCGACTTGCTGCGCTGGGGCCTATTGCCGGCACGCTGCTGTTTTTCGGATTCGGCCTATTGTTGGCTTTTACGCCCTGCACTTTGCCGATGATTCCCATCGTTTCCACCATGGTCGTTGGTAGCCAGGCCAAGCCGCGTCGGGCTTTCGTTTTGTCGTCGTCATACGTCCTGGCGATGGCGGGTACCTACGCTGCAGTGGGGGTGGCGGCTGGACTGGTGGGTGCCAATTTACAAGCCACGCTGCAGTCGCCTTGGTTGCTCAGCGCCTTCGCGGCGCTCTTTCTCATTCTGGCCAGTTCGCTATTCGGTCTGTTCGAGTTGCGCTTGCCATCCGCTGTGACGAATCGCCTCCAGGCAGCGGGGCCTGCTCGTTCGGGGGGGAGTATCACCGGTGCGGCGGTGTTGGGTTTTCTGTCGGCGCTTTTGGTTGGTCCGTGCATGACGGCTCCCTTGGCGGGTGCGCTGTTGTACATCGGGCAGACGGGCAGTGCGATCCAAGGGGGGCTGGCTTTGTTTGCGCTGGGTTTGGGTATGGGCCTGCCATTGTTGGCCATTGCTGTGTTCGGCGCCCGTGTGCTGCCCAAGCCCGGTGCGTGGATGGATCGGGTGCGCGTCGCCTTCGGCTATGTCATGGTTGGCATGGCAGTGATGATGCTGACGCGTTTTCTGACCGGAACGACGAGTCTGTTGCTCTGGGGGGCCTGGATGCTGCTGGTGGCGGTGGGGCTCGTCGCTTGGGCGCAAGCCGTTACGAATAGGCAGCGGTTGGCGTGGAGCTTGCGTTCGGCGGCGGCGTTCGTCGGTCTGTGGTCTGTCCTGATGCTCGTGGGCGCCGCTTCAGGGGGTGACGCCGCCTTGCAGCCCCTGGCGCATCTGCGCGGCGCGCCCGCTGCGGCCACGCCAACCGCCGAGGTCAGTTATATCCAGGCGAAATCGGTGGCCGACGTGGATGCTCGCCTGGCGGAAGGCGCCGCGCGCGGCCAGTGGACCTTGATTGATTTCTACGCCGACTGGTGCGTCAGCTGCCATGTAATCGAGCGCAATGTATTCGGCGATCCCGCGGTTGCGGCGCAGCTGGCGCGTATGCAGGTCGTGCGGCCAGACGTGACGCGTAATGACGCTACAGATAAGGAACTGCTCAAACACTGGGGCGTCATGGGGCCGCCCACGCTCATACTGGTGGGGCCGGATGGTACGGAACGGCGGGATCTGCGTGTGGTGGGTGAGATCGGTGCGCGCGAGTTTCAGGACCGCCTGGACGCGGCGGGGGTGTCATGAGCGGCATTGGTCCATTTCCTATACAGGTCGTCACGGTTATTGCCGCCGTACTGCTGGCTTGGCTGACAGCACGAATTGTCGGTCGGAGGACGCCTGATGTGTCTTACAAAGCCGCCGGATCAATGATTCTTGACGCCGTGTTTTGGGGGCTCTTGACGGCACGCTTGGCATACATTGCGCAGTGGTGGGAGGAGTACTCGGCCACACCCAGATCCATGATCGCCATCGGCGATGGTGGATTTGTCTGGTGGGTTGGCGTGCTGGTGGTCGTTGCTTACATCTGGCGGCGAACCCGGTCCGCTCAGATCTTGCGCGTCCCCGTGATGGCGGGCGTCATGGTCGGCGTCGCCGCATGGGCCCTCGCGGGCGGGGTGCTCGCTTTATTGCTGCGCGCCGCGCCGCCTTTGCCGGACCTGCAACTGGCGACGCTGGACGAACATCCCGTTTCGCTGAGCGAGTATGCGGGGCGCCCCATCGTGCTCAATCTTTGGGCGAGCTGGTGTCCGCCATGCCGACGCGAGATGCCGGTGTTTGAACAGGCTCAGACCGATTTTCCGGATGTGGCCTTCGTGTTGGTCAACCAAGGGGAAAGCGCGCAGCAGGCGCAGGCTTTTCTTGAAAGTGAGGGTTTGAGCTTGACGGATGTTTTACTTGACCCCGCTTCCGAGGCCATGCGCACAATGAACTCGCGTGGCTTGCCCACCACCTTGTTTTTCGATGCGCAAGGCCGTCAGGTGGACATGCATTTGGGCGAGATCACCATGCCCAGCCTCAAGGACAAGATGCTGCGTCGTTTTGACCTATCCTCCGGCTCGGGAGCCGAAAAATGATAACCAAGCTTACACCGGCTTTACGCCTGCTCATTCTTGTTGTCGTCACCCTCATGCTGATGGCGGGCTGCAATCAGGCAGACAACGCAGAAAACTCCTCAACAGCACTGGGATTGGAAGCTGACAAGCTGGCGCAGCAGGCCGCGCTGTCTTTGCCGGACTTGCAGTTAATGACGCTGGAGGAGCGTCCCGCCCACTTGAGTTCGTATGTGGGAGTGCCGGTCGTGCTCAATCTTTGGGCGACCTGGTGCCCACCATGCCGGCGCGAGATGCCGGTGCTCGAGCAGGCCCAGGCGGCATTTCCCGATGTAGCCTTCGTCTTGATCAATCAGGGGGAAAGCGCGCAACAGGCTAAAGCGTTTCTTCGTAGCGAAGGTCTGAATTTGAAGGATGTTCTGCTCGATCCATCGTCCAAGGCGATGCAGGAAATGCGGACGGGTGGCTTGCCCACTACCTTCCTTTTCGATGCACAAGGACGCATGGTGGACTTGCATTTAGGCGAGATCACGATGAGTGATCTCAAAGACAAGATATCACGCCATTTTTGACCATTCATTTAACCCAGTACGGATAAGGAACGACTATGTTTGCACCGCGGGTGCTTTTCGCTTTCATGACTGCGGCGCCTCTCATTCTGATGCCCAGCGGAGGCCTGGCCCAAGTCACGGATAAACCGCCAGTTATCGACGCGTTGGAAGACCAAGGTGTCATCTTCAAGCAGGAGTTCGAGGCCGGTAAAGGCGTGCGCGCCTTCGCCGGTGTTCTCGGCGACAGCCCCGTCGCGGTCTACGTCCTGGCCGATGGTAATGCCGTTGCGGGCACGCGCCTGAATGCCAAGGGCGAACCGATTGACCAAGCGACACTGCAGAGCCTGGTTGCCAAGCCAATCAGCGACCAGGCGTGGGCGCAGCTGGAGTCGGCCACGTGGGTGCTGGATGGCAAGGCAGACGCGCCGCGTATCGTCTATGCCTTCACCGATGCAAATTGTCCCTATTGCCATTTGTTCTGGGAGGCCGCGCGTCCGTGGGTTGATGCCGGAAAGGTCCAGTTGCGCCACCTGTTAGTCGGCGTCATCAAAGAGGACAGCCCGGCCAAAGCGGCGGCGATTCTTGGCGCAGCCGATCCTTCAGCCGCGTTGCGAGAGAATGAAGTCAAGTTCGACCAGGGCGGTATTACGCCCGCCAAGAGCGTACCGGACGATGTACAGCGGACGCTCGAAGATAATCAGATGCTCATGCTTTCGATGGGATTTCGAGGAACCCCTGGCATCATCGTTCAGGACGATAAAGGGTTGATCCAGAAGTACAACGGCATGCCGCAACAGGGCGCGTTGACCGAAGTGTTGGGTCCGCGCTGATGGATCATCTGAGTACAGACGTACGGAATTATGTGTCAAGGCAGGGGGCATGATGCTTAGTGGCGGGCTGCTTGGGCTTGTAATCGGCGCTGTCTTAGGACTCACTGGGGCTGGAGGCGGTATCTTTGCCGTACCGGCACTGGTGTTTGGCCTGGGTATGGATATGCGTGCGGCTGCTCCTATGGCACTCATGGCCGTTGGTTCCGCAGCGATGCTTGGTGCATTGCAAGGGCTGCGCCAAGGCCTTGTTCGGTACAAAGCCGCGATTGTCTTGGCGACAGCGGGTACCATTACTGCGCCACTCGGCATCAGGCTGGCTCACTGGCTTCCTTCCCGGTGGCTGAACTTGATCTTTGTCGCCGTCATGCTTGTGGTCGCCTACCGCATGTTCATGTCTTCACGCGGTGTTCAAAACGATGGCGAGTTGCCCCTGATGCAATCTGGGATTTGCAAAGTATCCAAGGAGACCGGACGCTTCATCTGGAACCCACGCACCGTCACAACGCTGGGCGGTATCGGAGTGGTCTCGGGCCTTTTTACCGGCATGTTGGGCATCGGCGGTGGATTCATCATCGTCCCCGCGCTGGGGTACTTCAGCGAACTTCGCATGCACAGCATCGTCGCAACATCTCTGTTGGTGATTGCACTGCTATCTGTAGTCACCGTCTTCATTGCGTCAGAACAAGGTCTTTCACTTACTGCTGCAACTTGGGCATTCTCGGCCGCCGCACTCGCAGGCATGGCGGGCGCTCGCTTGCTGGTGCCGAAGATTTCCTCAATGGTATTACAGCGAATTTTTGCCATCGCCTGCGTTGTGGTGGCGGCCATGATGCTCACGCGCAATATCGGCTAACGGTTCTTAGACAGGCGCGCTGTTGCGAACATGCTTCAACGCCCATTTCTTTAATTATGGATAAAGGGAGTTCAATGCCCAACCGGAAAATCGATGTCGCCATTATTGGCGCAGGCACTGCGGGAATCACAGCATTCCATGCGATAAAAGCTGCAGGCAAGCAAGTGGCTCTCATTGATCGAGGGCCACTGGGCACGACGTGTGCCCGCGTCGGATGTATGCCGTCGAAAGCTGCGTTGCATGCGGGTATGCGCTGGAAGACCGTAAAGCAATTGCCAGATGGCGCTGTGCTCTTCCCGCGAGGACGACAAGCTTTGTGGAAGCATGCTCGCGAGACACGGGACATGTTGGCCAACGGGGCAGCGGAGCGTACGCGCAATGCGGCAAAAGATAGTCTGATTCTGGCCGAAGCAAGCTTCATTGAACCTGGCGTCTTGCAGATAGGATCGGAGTGTCTCGAAGCCGATGCCTTTATTGTCGCTACCGGTTCTAGCCCTGTTGTGCCCAAAGCACTTGAAAGTGTTGCGACTAGAATCCTGACAACCGATACCCTTTTCGACCAGGAGTCTCTGCCGAAACGATTGGGAATTCTTGGCATGGGAGCGGTTGGCCTTGAGCTGGGTTTGGCGCTCGCTCGTCTAGACGTAGAAGTAATAGGAGCCGATCAGCGCCATACTATCGGTGGTATTCAAGATCCCATGGTTCAGGAGCGGGCCATTTCAGCATTCATAAGCGAGCTGCCGATGTGGCTGGGAGACTCGGTGGAAATCCACCTGGCGGGCGAAGGGGTACTCATGCGTACGAGTGAGCATAGTGCCGTTGTGGACCGCCTTCTGGTCGTCACAGGACGGGCTCCCAATACTGCTGCACTGAATCTGTCGGTTGCGGGAATTTCGCTGGATGATCAAGGTAGGCCATCTATTGACCCCGTTACCATGCAGGCCTCAGATGTGCCGATTTTCTTTGCCGGCGACGTGCAACCCGACCGAGCTTTGATGCACGAGGCAGCGGATGAAGGACTAATGGCGGCGCAGGCCGCATTGTCCTACTTGCGCGATGAGCAGCGGCCAAGTACTTCACGCCGAGTGCCGATGTCGATCTTGTTTACGGACCCGGATGTTTGCACTGTAGGGGTGTCCTACGATGCCGCGATGCAGCAGGGCGCGATCATAGGGTTGGCCGAAGGCAGTGGCAATGGTCGCTCCAAGATACTGGGTGCACAAGATAACCTGCTGCGAGTTTATGCCGAGCCGGATACGGGCATTTTGCTTGGCGCCAGCATGCTGCTGACTCGAGGTGAACATATAGCGCACCTGCTCGCATGGGCGATTCAGGCGAAGCAAACCGTCAATGAGCTACTGACCATGCCGTACTACCATCCCTCCATCGAGGAGATGTTGCAGAGCGCTTTGAAATCGGCGTCCCAGCAAATCGGTACTTAAAGTGACCCACATTCATAGGAGCCGCTTATGACTGTCCATGCCCGTTCGATTTCTAGCTTTATTCTAGGATTAGTTTTTGCAATCCATATATAGCGTGGCCCTCGAGCCGCCACTGCTCGATTTAATGTCCTAATTATGATGAACAGTATGCAGCAAGATAATGAACTGAAAGTTGTGTTTCACGCACCGACGTCTGAGGCGCTTCAGCGGGCGCGCAGCAACGCGATGAACTTGAGACGGGAGGATCCTGGAGCAGATGTGTGTATCGTCATTAATGCTGAGGCGGTTGCCGAAGCCTTGGATGAGGCGCATCCAGATGCGGATGAGTTCACATGGGTGTGTCCGAATACTCTTGCTCGAATCAATAGGGAGAATCGACAGCCGCTTCGCTTACTGGATAGAGCCGCAGTCCTTGAGCTTGTTCGCCTACAACAAAGCGGTTGGGCATACATTCGGTCGTAATAGCTTGTCCATCTGGCATAGCGTGTTCCCAAGCATAAAGTCAGCCTCTTTCCCGGTCGGGTATTTGCGTTCCGCTACGGTGTTGACCCTGTCTGGTGGCGTACACGCAATGACATTCGCGATAGGCCCGCTGCCTTCCTGGTCGTTGGCGATTGTACAGATCGCATCTTTGGCGGTGCTTGTGCGTGTCGTTGGCGATGCCAAGTCGCTTAAACAAGCTGCCATACGAGGTTGGTGGTTCGGCGCGGTGAGCTTCGGAGTCGGTTTGTACTGGCTCTTTATTAGCATGAATCACTATGGAGGTCTTTCCGCTACGCTGGCTGCTGCTGGTGTAATTGCGTTATCGGCCTTTCTGGCTTTATTTACCGGTATAGCATGTGCAATTTTTTCTTGGCTGCGGCCACCGTCTTTACGCACAGCGCCCCTAATGGGTGCTTTGGCTTGGTCGGGAGCATGGGCAAGTATGGAGTGGCTGCGCGCTGTGGCCTTTTCCGGGTTCCCATGGCTGAATATCGGCTACGCTCATGTTGATAGCCCGCTGGCAGGATGGGCGACAGTCCTGGGCGTGCATGGTACCGCGCTGTCAGCTGCGTTCGTAGCGGCTGCACTGGCCGCTCTTTGTTCGTCTCCTACTTCTTTGCGCCGGCCTGCCATTTTCACGCTGTCTGCGCTGGTAGTCGTCGTCGGCGTGGGCGAGCTTTTGACTCATGTCGAATGGGCTTCGGCCGAAGGTAAGCCATTGAATATTCGGCTAGTTCAAGGAAATATTAAGCAGTCTCAGAAGTTTGATCCGGCATTGCTTGAACTGGGCATTGCCAGGCACTTGCAGCTTGCGACGAAACCGCCTCTTCCTGACGAACCAGTTCCCGATCTAATCGTGCTGCCTGAGACCGTACTACCAGTATTCCAGGACCAGCTCGAAGCCCATGTCTGGAAAGCGTGGCGCGACGTTGCCGAGCGCCAGCACAGTACGATTGCTATGGGGGCGCCTCTTCGAATCGCACAAACGAACGGAGAGTTTCGGTATACCAATAGTGCAATTGGTTTTGACGCTAGTACGCCGGTGCAGCAGTTGATAGAAGGCACGATGCCGCAGCGATATGATAAGCGCCACTTGGTACCATGGGGCGAATATGTACCACCGGGCTTTGAGTGGTTCGTGCAGATGCTCGACATACCCATGGGCGAGTTCGACCGCGGTCCTATCCGACAGACTCCGTTCACGGTAGGCGAGCAGCAACTGGCCTTCAACATTTGCTATGAGGACGTTTTCGGGCCGGAAATTCTACCGGCGTTACTCGCGAGCTCCGGCAGCGACGAAGGTGCGAGCGTTATCGTCAACATAAGCAATCTCGGCTGGTTCGGTGATACGTGGGCACTTCGCCAGCATCTACAAATCGGCCGGTTGCGCAGCATTGAGACTGCTCGACCTATGGTGACTTCCACCAACACCGGCATTACGGCATCTATTGATCCGCATGGCCGTGTTCTGGCCGCATTGCCCCCACACCGCTCTGGCGTGCTGCCGGTCACGGTGCAAGGTATGACGGGCCTAACCCCGTATACCCGCTTCGGCGATAGCCCCGTGCTGATGTTGGTAGCGGTATTTCTGGTGATTGCTGTCCGATGTCGTTATAGCCGTCGCTTGTCGAGCATGTGGCACTCGAATGCGCTGCAGTCCAGCAGCGGAAGTAACGGAGGCATTTGAGAAACCGGTCATCGATGGTGGGGAAAACACCTCTAACGAGCTACGGCATTTGCTAAGTGCTCGTGGGATCAGGTCAAGCTAATTAATGGAGAGTGCGGTGGAACTGCGTCATCTGCGTTGCTTTCTAGCGGTTGCTGAAGAGCTCCATTTTGCACGCGCCGCGGAGCGGCTCCACATCGAGCAGTCACCCCTGTCGCGCGCTATCAAAGAACTAGAAGATGAGTTGGGTGTTGTGTTATTCGCTCGAACTACACGAAGCACTCGACTGACCCGGGCGGGGCTGCTGTTCTTGGAGCATGCACAACGAGTCTTCGTCTCCTTAGAGCAAGCCAGAGACAGTGTCAAAGCGGCGGCCAATGGCTTCTACGGTCAATTGCGCTTCGCGTTATCCGATGGCATTACTCCATTACGCTTACCGGCCTTGTTAGCGCTCTGCCGCCAGGAGGAGCCTCAAGTTGAAATCCGCCTATTCGAGGTGCCTGTGTCGCAGCAGCTCAAAGGGCTGCAAGAAGACTTGTACGATGTGGGGCTTGCACAATCCAATGAGGTTGGAGATGGCATAGTTGCCGAACCGGTATGGAGCGACCCGCTGATGGTAGCCGTGCCGGCGAGACATCCGTTGCTGAGTTATAAGCGAATTCCTTTGAGTGAAGTCCTGCGGTATCCACTTGTGCTGTGTGATCCTTTGGCATGTGAAGGGTTCTCCCGTCAAATAGACCGGGTGTTGCGGCAGGCCGAAGTAGAGCCTCTAATCGCAGAGCGAGTTGCATCTTACGACCTGATGATGGCATTGGTGTCGGCGGGTTTTGCACTTAGCCTAGCTAGCGCCCCACATATTGCTGCAAGCCGGGAGCCAGGTATAGTGGCACGGCCGCTAGCGGGCCGCCCGCCGATGTTGATGACGTACCTGCTGCGTCGGGATGATGATGTTTCTGATGAGTTGTCCCGCTTTATCAAGCGCGTGCAGGCTATTGACATACTCCGTCAGTTCAAGCCGATGTAATCTGAAGTCGACTCTAAGGAGCAGATAGAGCCATGAAACGAGTCACCCTTATTCTTCTGGTAGCCACACTAAGCGGTTGCGGCCAATCAGAAATACCCGAACAGAAACCGGATGTCGCGACTGTAGAGGAGTTGGCTGCCGACCCGACGACGTTAAAAGAGCTACGCGAGCAGTGCAAAACAGATCGTACCAATATGGGAGATCTACTGTGTGACCGGGTGGCTCAAGCAACGCGCCAGCGCTTCTACGGTGACGGCACTGTACCTTACACCCCATCGGATACGCCACCCAAGTTCTGATTTGTCGGCATTTTCTGACAAATCCCGTTTTTCTTTGCCAACACGCCGCAGCGCGCCCACGCCTGCGGCTTTTTTCTTGTATTCGCTCCTATATGAATTGATGCTTTTTTCGTCAGCATTGTCCCGATAAGAGTCTTTGACCTGCACTGGCCCGGCACCGATCCTCATATGGCAGGCACACCCACGTGCCGCCTTTTTGAGGAATCAGCGCAGGAGACATCGGAGGCCAGGCTATGCAAGGGACGAACGTGCTGTTCGGGCAGATCGCCGTCGTATTCGGCATCGTGATCGCCGGAGTGTGGAGTGCCACACAATGGACAGCCGCCGCCCTGGGCTATCAGCTACGCCTGGGTTCGCCCTGGTTCGATGTCTACGGCACGCCGATCTATCTCCCTTGGAAACTGTTCGAGTGGTGGTTCTTCTTCGACGCCTATGCCTCCGAGGTTTTCAATATCGGTGGTCTGATCGCGGGCGGCAGCGGCCTGATTGCCGTGGTGGTTGCCATCGGCATGTCGATCTGGCGCTCGCGCCAGGCACGGATGGTCACCACCTACGGTTCAGCTCGCTGGGCCGAGACGAGCGACATCCGTGAAGCCGGACTGACCCAACCCGTTGGCGTTTTCCTCGGTCAGCACGAGGGGCAGTACCTGCGCCACGAAGGACCGGAGCATGTGCTGGCCTTCGCGCCCACGCGCTCGGGCAAAGGCGTGGGCCTGGTGGTGCCCACCTTACTCGCCTGGCCGGCGTCGGCCGTCATTCACGACATCAAGGGCGAGAACTGGCAGATCACGGCCGGGTGGCGCGCGCGCTTCTCGCACTGCCTGTTGTTCAACCCCACAGATAGCCAATCCGCAGGGTACAACCCGCTGCTGGAAGTACGGCGCGGCGCGCATGAAGTGCGCGATGTGCAGAATATCGCGGACATCTTGGTCGATCCCGAAGGTGCGCTGGAGCGCCGCAACCATTGGGAGAAAACCAGTCATGCGCTGCTGGTGGGCGCCATCCTGCATGTGCTCTATGCGGGCGAAGACAAGACGCTACGCGGCGTGGCGAACTTTCTGTCCGACCCGGCCTGCCCGTTCGAGCTGACCTTGCATCGGATGATGACGACCCCGCACCTGGGCACGGATGGGGATGAAGGCAGACCGCATCCGGTGGTGGCCTCCGCCGCGCGTGAAGTGCTCAACAAGTCGGATAACGAACGCTCGGGCGTGCTGTCCACCGCGATGTCGTTCCTCGGCCTGTACCGCGACCCCACGGTGGCCGAAGTCACTTCACGCTGCGACTGGCGCATTGCCGACCTGATCGCTGCCGACCATCCCGTGTCGCTCTATCTGGTGGTGCCGCCGTCCGACATCAGCCGCACCAAGCCGCTGATTCGCCTGATTCTCAATCAGATCGGGCGGCGGCTGACGGAATCGCTGGACGGTTCCGACGGCATCGCTCGCCGCCACAAGCTGCTGCTGATGCTCGATGAGTTCCCGGCCCTGGGCCGCCTGGACTTCTTCGAGACGGCGCTGGCCTTCATGGCCGGTTACGGCATCCGCAGCTTCCTGATCTCGCAGTCGCTCAACCAGATCGACAAGGCTTACGGCCAGAACCATTCCATTCTGGATAACTGCCATGTGCGCGTGACCTTCGCCACGAACGACGAGCGTACCGCCAAGCGGATTTCCGAAACTTTGGGTACGGCCACCGAACTGCGCGCCCAGCGTAACTATGCGGGCCACCGGCTCGCACCCTGGTTGGGGCACCTGATGGTGTCGCGCCAGGAAACAGCGCGGCCGCTATTGACCCCCGGCGAAGTCATGCAGCTTCCTCCCGATGAGGCGGTGGTGATGGTTTCCAGCGTGGCGCCGATCAAGGCTAAGAAGCTGCGCTACTACCTGGATGCCAATTTCAAGCATCGCGTGCTGGCGCCGCCGGTACTTGCCGCCGGGCGCTATGCGGATGCACCGCCGGCCCGTCCCGATGATTGGAGCGGTCTGTCGATTCCGGCTGTTCCCGTTGCGCCCGCCTCGGCGGGTGGCGATGGCATGGCGGGCGTGGCCGATGACGGCGGCCCGCGCCATCGGCCCGAGCTAGACGAAGCCGCCACCTACAGCCCGCAGCCAGAGTACCCCGCCAGCGACCTGGCGCTGCTCGATGACGACGATCTGGCGCCTGTTCTTCCCAGCCAGCTTGATCCGGCCATGCAGCGCGTGGCGCGGCTGGCTGTCCTCGACCCTGATGACGGAATCCAGTTATGAGCCGATATCGCCTGAATCTCTTCATCCACCCTGAACACGCCAAGCGCCTGGACGAGCTGGCCGCCAAGAAAGGGGTGTCCAAATCGTCCATCGTCGCCGCCGCCTTGGCTTCGTGGCTCTCGCCCGATGCCGGCGACCAGCGCGAAGCGGCGATGGCCAAGCGCCTGGATCGCCTGTCACGCCAGTTCGAGCGCTTGGAGCGTGACCAGAATATCCAGATCGAAACGCTGGCGCTGTTCGTGCGCTACTACCTGACGGTCAGCACGCCGGTGCCCGAAGCCCATCAGGATGCGGCCCGTGCGCAGGGCAAGGCGCGCTTTGAGCAATTCGTCGAACAGCTTGGCCGCCACCTGCTGCGCGGTCGCAGCCTGGTGCGCGACGTGGTGGATGAGTTGCACCCCGAGCCGATACGTATGGACGACGCGCCAGCGCATTTCGAAGCGCAGGAGCGTGTCTCATGACTATCGCGCCGCAGTCCTTGCATGAACCTCGTTCGTCCGCGTCCACATCGCTGGACCGCCGCATCCAGATGCTGCGCACAGCAATGGGGCCGCTGATCGCCGCCGCGCTGGAAGACCCGGACGTGGTGGAAATCATGCTCAACCCCGACCGCAGCCTGTGGATGGATCGGCTCTCTACGGGCCGCACGCCGTTGGGCGTCGAGCTGTCCGAAGCCGATGGCGAGCGCATCATCCGGCTGGTCGCGACGCACGTTGGCGCGGAAGTGCATCGCGGCCAGCCGCTCTTGAGCGCTGAACTGCCCGAAACAGGCGAGCGCTTCGAGGGCATCTTGCCGCCCGCCGCACCCGGCCCGGCTTTTGCGCTACGCAAGCGGGCGGTGAGCATCCTCAGCCTGGATCGCTATGTGGCCGACGGCATCGTCACCGCTGATCAGGCCGGGTTTCTGCGGCTTGCGGTACGTGAGCGGCAGAACATCCTGATCGCCGGCGGCACCAGCACCGGCAAGACCACGCTTGCCAACGCCTTGTTGGCCGAGATCGCCGCCACGGGCGACCGCGTACTGGTGCTGGAAGACACCATTGAACTGCAATGCGCGGCCCGTGACCACGTGCCACTGCGCACCCGCGCCGGGGTCGTGTCGATGCAGGAGCTGGTGCGCGCCACCATGCGTCTGCGCCCCGACCGCGTGGTGGTTGGCGAAGTGCGCGGCGGCGAAGCCCTGGATCTCATCAAGGTCTGGGGCACCGGCCATCCCGGCGGTATCGCCACCATCCATGCTGGCTCCGCCTTGGGTGCGCTGCTGCGCCTGGAGCAACTGATTCTGGAAGTCGCGGTGAACCCGCCGCGTGCGCTCATCGCCGAGGCGGTCAACGTCGTGATCCACATCGCCGGACGGGGCCGTAAGCGCCGCGTCGAAAGCATTGCCCGTGTCATGGGTTTCGATGCGGCGGGCTATCGCCTGGGGGATGCGCTGGAGACGCCGCTTTCTGCACCGTCACCTATTTCCGATGCCGCACCCGCTGCGGCGATCTTCCCATCCCCTGATTCCGTTGGAGAACTGCCATGACGCCTGCTGATGTATTTCGTATTTCCGTGATTCCGCTTTCTACTATGAACCGCCTGCGTCTGCTTGTCCGGCCTGCCGCGCAAGGGTTGCTGCTGGCCATGATGTTGATGCTCCTGGCCGGCGCAGCACACGCCGCTGGTTCCTCCATGCCCTGGGAAGGGCCGCTGCAATCCATTCTGGAGTCCATTCAAGGGCCGGTGGCGCGCATTGTGGCGGTCATCATCATTATCGCCACGGGGCTGGCGCTCGCCTTTGGTGACACCAGCGGAGGCTTTCGCAAACTGATTCAAATTGTCTTTGGTCTGTCCATCGCGTTCGCCGCATCTTCGTTCTTCCTGTCGTTCTTTTCGTTCTCGGGCGGGGCCGTCGTATGAGTGTCGACACCAAAGGCGCATCGAGCTTCGCGTCCGGCTTTGAAATTCCGCTGCATCGCTCGCTGACCGAACCCATCCTGCTGGGCGGCGCACCGCGCACCGTGGCCATTGCCAACGGCACGCTGGCGGCTGCCGTGGGGCTGGGTCTGCAATTGTGGATACCGGGCGTCGTGCTGTGGATCGTCGGCCACTCTCTGGCGGTCTGGGGCGCGCGGCTGGACCCGCAGTTCATGCAGGTGTTCGCGCGCCACATTAAGCACAAATCGTTGCTGGACGTATAAGAGGATACCGTCATGCTGAACCTTGCCGAATATCGCCAGCGTCCCGCCTTGCTGGCAGACTGGCTGCCCTGGGCCGGATTGGTTGCGCCGGGCATCGTGCTGAATAAGGATGGTTCCTTTCAGCGCACGACTCGTTTTCGCGGACCTGATCTGGATAGCGCGACCCAAAGCGAGCTGATCGCCACGACGGCGCGCTTGAACAATGCACTACGGCGCCTGGGGTCGGGCTGGGCGCTTTTCATTGAGGCCGAGCGCCGCCCGGCGGCGGGCTACCCCCATTCGGACTTTCCTGAAGCCCTGTCCTGGCTGGTCGATCAGGAGCGCCGCGCCGCCTTCGAAGAGGCTGGGAATCACTTCGAGAGTGCCTATTACTTGACGTTCGTGTTCCTCCCACCCGAGGAGTCTCGCGCCCGCGCAGCGGGGCTGCTCTATGAGAACCGTCCCGCCGAAGGCGTGGACTGGCGTGAGCGGCTGGCCGCATTCGTAGCGGAAACGGATCGCGTCTTTGATCTACTTGATAGCGTGATGCCAGAAATCGGCTGGCTGGATGACAGCCAGACGCTCGCGTACCTGCATTCCACCATCTCGACACGGCGTTACGGCATCGGTGTGCCGGAAGTGCCGTTCCATCTGGATGCGCTGCTGAGCGATTGCGCACTGGTGGGTGGGCTGGCACCGACACTGGGCGACGCACATCTGCGCGTGGTATCGGTGCGGGGCTTCCCGACGTCCACCTGGCCGGGCATTTTGGATGACCTTAACCGGCTTGGTTTTGCCTATCGCTGGAGTACGCGCTTCATCTGTATGGACAAAGCCGAGGCGGAAAAGGAGCTGCGCCGCCTACGTCGTCAGTGGTTCGCCAAGCGCAAAAATGTCGTGGCGCTGCTGCGGGAAACGATTTTCCAGCAGGAGTCGCCTCTGGTCGATACCGATGCCAGCAACAAGGCCGCCGATGCAGATGCTGCCTTGCAGGAGTTGGGCAGTGATCAAGTCGCCTTTGGCTACGTCACCACTACCGTGACGATGCTGGATGCCGAACCCGCTGCGGCCGATGAAAAGCTGCGCATGATTGAACGCGTCATCCAGGGCCGGGGTTTTGTGACGATTCCTGAGACGCTGAATGCTGTGGATGCCTGGCTCTCGTCCATCCCCGGCAACGCCTACGCAAATGTACGGCAACCGATTGTGTCTACATTGAATCTGGCGCACATGATGCCGGTATCAGCAGTGTGGGCTGGACCGGAGAAAAACAACCATCTGGACGGCCCCCCGCTGATTATCACGCGCACCGAAGGCGCCACACCATTCCGGCTGGTGACGCATATCGGCGACGTGGGCCACACCCTGGTCGCAGGACCGACCGGCATGGGCAAGTCGGTGCTGCTGGCCGTCCTGGCCAAGCAGTTTCGCCGCTATCGCGGTTCACGTATTTTCGCCTTCGACATGGGCCGTTCAATGCGCGCCACCATCTTGGGCCTGGGCGGGGAGCACTATGACCTTGGCAATGATGGTGAGATTGCCTTTCAGCCGTTGGCGCGCATTGACCACGACGGCTACCGCACTTGGGCCGCAGAATGGATCGAAGGTCGCTTGCTGCACGAAGGCATGGCCGTCAGCCCCGACGATAAAGTCGCCATCTGGTCGGCGCTGGGGAGCCTCGCAGGTGCGCCGGTGGAGCAGCGCACGTTGACGGGTTTTTCCGTGCTGCTGCAATCGAACACATTGCGCCAAGCGCTTGCGCCCTATGTCCTGGGCGGCTCACACGGCAAGCTGCTGGATGCCGACCATGACCGGCTGGGCATGGCCGACGTGCAGGGCTTCGAGATGGAAGAATTGATGCACAGTCCGGCCGCCGTGCAGGCGGTGCTGCGCTATCTGTTTGCCAGGTTTGATGAACGCTTCGATGGTGCTCCCACCCTCCTGATTCTAGATGAAGCATGGTTGTTTCTCGATGAACCGTCCTTTGCCGCTCGTATCCGGCAGTGGTTGAAGACCCTGCGCAAAAAGAATGTCAGCGTCATCTTTGCCACGCAAAGCTTGGCTGATATCAAGGATTCGAGCATCGCGCCAGCCATCATCGAAAGCTGCTCCAGCCGCATCTTCCTGCCCAATCCACAGGCGACCGAACCGCAGATTCGCACGATCTACGAAGGCTTTGGCCTGAATAGCCGACAGATCGAGATTGTCGCCACCGCCCAACCCAAGCGCGACTACTACTACCAATCGCGTCTGGGCAATCGTCTGTTCGACCTTGACCTGGGACCGGCGACGCTGGCCTTTGCGGGGGTGTCCACCCCGCAAGACCAGCGCGACATCGACCGAATCCTGCTAGACGCTGGGGTCCCCGGCTTTGCGGGCGCTTGGCTGCGCCATCGCGGTCTGGGCTGGGCTGCCGATCTGCTGCCCGATTTTCCCGGTCTCTCGCCCGTTCCCGAGCTTTCCCCTTCATCCCTGGAGAACCTGCCATGAAAACCCGCGCGCTATCCGTATCGCTTGCCGTCGTGCTTTCGATGTCGTTACTCGCTGTTTCGCCCGCCTGGGCCTGGAAAACGGTCTTTGATCCGTCCAACTATACGCAAAATACGCTGACTGCCGTCCGCACGTTGGAGCAGATCAATAACCAGATTAGCCAGCTTCAGAACGAGGCGCAGATGTTGATGAATCAGGCACGTAATCTGGCGAGCCTGGATTTCAACGTCGTGAACCGTCTGCGTACCGCGCTGGCCGCCACCGACCGTTTGATCGGCCAGGCGCAGGGGCTCAGTTACGAGGTGGCGCACATGGATCAGGAATTCGCCCGCCTGTATCCCGACCAGTACGCCGCAACTGTCAGCGGCGACAGTATGGCTCAGGATGCGCGGGCGCGCTGGCAGAACACGCTTAATGGCTTGTACACGGCCATGCGGGTGCAGGCGCAAGCCTCGCAGAACCTGCGCGACGATGAAAGCGCGCTGGCAGATCTGGTGAACCAAAGCCAGTCGGCGCAAGGCGCGTTGCAGGCCATGCAGGCGACCAACCAGCTTCTGGCTTTACAGGCCAAACAGAGCATTCAGGCGCAGCAGCTTCAGATTACCCAGGATCGGGCTGCCGCCTTGGAGCTGGCCCAGCAAGCCGCCGTGACCGAGCGCGCCCGTGAAGTACGGCGGCGCTTCCAGGGCAGCGGCACGCCATACACGCCACAGGCCGTGACCTTCTACGGCAACTGACCGGAGCGCTTGAGCCATGAACGACGTGGCGGTGATCGACCGTTTTCTCGCTACCTTTGCGCAGTACATCGACTCGGGGTTCGGGCTGCTGCAAGGCGACGTGGCGTTTCTCACCGCCACCCTAGTTGTCATCGACATGACGCTGGCCGGCCTGTATTGGGCAATGGGTCACGCCAGCGGCCAGGGCGATGACGTGATCGCCAAGCTGCTGCGCAAGGTGCTTTACGTCGGCGCCTTTGCCTACATTATCGGCAATTTCAACGCGCTGGCTGGGATCCTGTTCCGCTCGTTCGCGGGATTGGGGCTGATGGCCTCGGGCTCGTCGTTGAGCATGGGTAACTTTCTGCAGCCAGGGCGGCTGGCCAAGACCGGCATTGATGCCGCCGCGCCGATTCTGGAGCAAATCGGCGACATGGCGGGCTTTCCCCAAGTATTCGCCAACATCGACCCCATCGTGGTGCTGTTCCTGGCCTGGATGGTGGTGGTGCTGAGCTTCTTCGTGCTCGCCATCCAGCTTTTTGTGACGTTGATCGAGTTTAAGCTGACCACGCTTGCCGGCTTTGTGCTGGTGCCGTTTGCCCTCTGGAACAAAACCTCGTTCCTTGCTGAGAAGGTACTGGGCAATGTGGTGTCTTCAGGGGTAAAGGTGCTGGTGCTGGCCGTGATCGTCGGCATTGGCAGCGGCTTGTTTGCCGAGTTCCAGGTGCATCCCGATGAGCCGTCCATCGACTATGCGCTGGTCATCATGCTGGCCTCGCTCTCTTTGCTGGCGCTAGGAATATTCGGGCCGGGCATCGCTACGGGGCTTGTCTCCGGCGGGCCGCAGTTGGGCGCGGGCTCCATGGCCGGTGCCGCCGTGGGTGCTGTCGGGACTGCGGTTGCCATCGGTGCGGCCGCCACAGGGGTGGGTGGTGCGGTGGCGGCAGGCGCGCGCATGGTCCCGGGTGCCGTCCGCATGACATCCGGCGCAGCGCGCTCCATCGGTTCAAGTGTGGGCAGCATCCGGTCGGCCTCTCAGACAGGTCCTACAGCGGGTAGCGGCCTTAAAGGAGCGGCGGGGGTGACTTCCGCTTCTGGCGCCGGGATAGGTGCGTCCGGTGTTGCGTCATCTGAACCAGCCGGCACCGCACAACCGGCCTGGGCCAAGCGCCTGCACCGCAGACAACAACTGACGCAAGCCGCCACGACTGCCGCCCATGCTCTACGCGGTGGGGATGGCGGCGGCACGGGCCAAGGTCCGAGCCTTCGTGATGCCGATTCATAAGGAGAACAACCATGCGTTTCAAACGACCGCAGGTGCGCTATGCCGAGACACCGCAACCTGCAACCCCATATCAATCCGCCGCCCAGGTCTGGGATGACCGGATCGGTTCGGCTCGCGTACAGGCCAAAAACTGGCGGCTTATGGCCTTCGGCTGCCTGCTGCTCGCGCTATTCATGGCCGGTGGCCTGGTGTGGCGCTCGATGCAGTCCACGATCGTTCCCTATGTAGTGGAGGTCGATAGCCTGGGGAATACGCGGGCGGTCGGCAAAGCTACAGAACCCTACAGCCCGAAGGAGGCTGAGATCGTTACGCATCTTGAACGCTTCATCAAGCTTGTTCGCTCGCTTTCTATTGACCCCGTGGTCGTGAGGGAAAGCTGGCTTGAGGCCTACCGCTACACGACGGATCGCGGTGCCGCCGTGCTGAACGAATATGCACGGCAGAACAGTCCTTTCGCAAAAGTGGGTAAGGAGTCCACAACTGTGGAGGTCTATAGCGTGGTTCGAGCCAGCGACATGACCTTCAACATTCGCTGGATTGAACGGCACTACGCCAACGGCGCTCTTGCGTCCACGCAGCGCTGGTCTGCCGTCATCACGCTTGTCCATAAGGCGCCGAAAACAGAGGACGAACTGAGAAAGAATTCCTTGGGCCTGTATGTCCATGGATTGTCCTGGAGTCGAGATTTGAACGTGTCGGAAGGAGCACAGCCATGATTAATGTTGTCCGCATGTGGGTTGCCCCCTTAACCCTGATCATCCTCGCTGGGTGCGCTACGCACGGCAAGCCACCACCAGCCATTTCGCTCGATGAGCCGGTAGCCGCCGAGCTGCTGCCCGAACCACCCAGCCCGGTCGAAGTGATTGCCGTGCCCGAACCGCTGGCGCTGCCGGCGCAACTGAAACCCTTGCCGGACACGGATGCGGGCAAGTCCACGCCCGAACCCACCGATGAAACCGTCCGGGTGTCCCGCGCCAATGCCGAAGCGCGGATTGCGCCCACACGCGAAGGTTATGTCAATGCCATTCAGGTCTGGCCCTATAGCGATGGGGCGCTTTATCAGGTCTATACCGGCGTGGGCCGCGTAACGGTGATTGCGCTGCAGCCCGGCGAGGAGCTGGTGACGGTGGCAGCCGGCGACACCGTGCGCTGGATCGTGGGCGACACGTCCAGCGGCAGCGGCGCGGACTTGCGCGTGAATGTGCTGGTCAAGCCTATCCGCTCAGGCCTGAAAACGAACCTCGTCATTACCACCAATCGCCGAACCTATCTGCTGGAACTGACGTCCACCGAAAAGACATGGATGGCGTCGGTGTCTTGGGAGTACCCGAAGGATCGGATGCTAGCCTTGCACCGCCAGAACCGGGCCGCGCAGGCTGGCGCGTCCGTCGATACCGGGCTGGCGCTGGAGAGCCTGCGCTTTCGGTATGCAGTCAGCGGCAGCAATCCGCCCTGGAAGCCGCTGCGCGCCTTTGATGACGGACAGAAGGTCTATATCCAGTTTCCTGCAGGGATTGCTCAAGGGGAGCTGCCACCGCTCTTTGTGATCGGTGCTGAGGGCGACGGTCAACTGGTCAACTATCGCTTCCGTTCGCCGTACTACATCGTGGATCGACTCTTTGGCGCAGCCGAACTGCGCCTGGGTGGTGATCGAGGCGACGTGGTGCGCATAGAGCGTACCGATGGCGTGGCGCGGAGGAACTGAGTATGAGCGAGGAACACAGATCCGAACAAGCCACGCCACAGGCGACGGATAAGGTGGCCCCCGAAACCGTGGCGCTGCGCGCACGGCCACGGCCCGTCACGCGACTAAACCGTCGCATGCTCGCCCTCCTGGTGGCAGGGCTGTCGGCGGCGGCCTTGGGTGCCACCATCTGGTCACTGCAACCGCAGCGGCGCGGCGCGGGCGAGCACACCGAGCTGTACAACGTCGACCGGGTGTCCAAGTCGGAAGGGTTGGACATCTTGCCCGCTGACTATTCCATGCTGTCGGCCCCGGACGTGCCGTCCGATGTGCCGGAGCTCGGGCCGCCCCTGCCGGGCGATCTGGGGCCGGCCATCGTGAATAGTCAGCAGCCGGCGGTTGCCACCTATGCGCCGCCGGGGGTTGACGCGCAAGCTGCCGAACGCGAAGCGCGGCGTAAGGAAGCAGAAGCAGCAGCCGCTTCACCTGTATTCTTCCGCACCGGCCAGCCCACGGTAACGGCTGCGCAGGCGATGCCTGTCGCGCCCGGAATGGATGATTCCTTAGCTGCGTTCGACCCGTTGGCCGCAGGGCCAGCCTCGACGGAGGCGCAACCTACCGATCCCACTGCGGCACAGAACCGGCAAGACCAGAAAGAAGCCTTCCTGCAATCCGGTTCTACGCAAACCCGTAATTCTGGGGATTTGCAAATGCCGGCCTCGCCGTATCAGGTTATGGCGGGGACTGTAATCGCCGCTGCGCTGGTTACGGGCATCAAGTCTGACCTTCCGGGGGATGTGATCGGCACCGTGACTGAACCCGTCTATGATTCCGCGACCGGCAAGCACCTGTTGATTCCCCAAGGTTCGCGCATCCTGGGGCGCTACAACAGCCAAGTCAGCTATGGGCAAAGCCGGGTGCAGGTCGTATGGCATCGGGTCATCCTGCCTGATACGGCCTCATTGACGCTGGATAACCTAGTTGGTGCCGACCCGACCGGGTTCGCCGGCCTGGAAGACGATGTGGACTGGCATTGGAATCGCATCATAGGCGGTGCCGTGCTGACGACGCTCTTGGGCGTCGGAGCCGAGTTGGCCGCGCCGGAAAACCGGCAGGACGGCAACCGCGTCATCATCGCCGGACGCGACAGCGCCCAGGACAACATCAATCAGGTCGGCCAAGAGATGACCCGGCGCAACATGAACATCCAGCCGACACTGACTATCCGTGCAGGAATGCCGGTGCGCATCATCGTCAACCGCGACCTGGTGCTGCGACCGTACCAGCCGCTTTTCTTCAACAAGGGAGCGTCACACAATGACCACCACCCGAAAACTGCGGCTGGGACCGCTTCCCAAGACTGAAACTGTCAAGGTAACCTTCGTATGTCCGGCCAGCCTGAAAGCCGATCTCGACCGCTATGCAGCGTTACACACGCAGACTTACGGGAAAACCGTGAGTACAGTGACGTTGATCCCGCACATGCTGGAGGCGTTCATAGCGGGAGATCGTGGGTTTAGAAGAGGTGGCGAATGGAGCAGCAGGGAGAAAAATGGCTGATTTGATGCCTTTTGCGAGTGCAGTGCGCCAGTCACATAGAAACGTCGGAAAGCCAGGAGCGTGGTGATAAGATGCCTGGAGGCAGACGTATCTAGCCTAGCCGGCCACAGCCTTACGATTCCATGGCATACGCATCAACAGGCGGGCCATCCCGCAGAATCCAGATACACCAGCAAACACCAGGCCAGCGCCGATGGTTGCCGACAGCGCATGAAACCAGGGCGAGACTGTGGCGCCCAGCACAGCGCCCAACAGGACCAGCGAGCCTGCCGTAATCTGCACCTGGCGCTGCAACTCCATCGGCTGGGAAGTATCTGTCACCACGGGCAGCCCGGCCTTCTTCCAGGCATCGAGTCCCCCGTCCAGTACATAAGCCTCGCAGGCCGCACATGCGCTGAGTGTCTGAGCATTGATACGTGTGCGATTGCCGGAACGGCAGTGAAAGATGAGGCCCGCCGTGGCGTCGAGCGGTGCTGAGCTTTTCAGATCTTCCATGGGGACGTGGCGTGCGGCGGCGATGTGCTCGCGAGCATATTCGTTCGCTGCACGGATGTCGATCAGGATTGCGCCGTGATTCATAAGGTCTCGGGCTGCTTGGGGGGAAATAGGCTTTAAAGACATGAAAATTGACTCCGGACAGTCGGGTTCAGGGGCAGAAAATAGCCTTGAGTGTGGCAATGAGGGTGGCCACGTTTGGGTTGTCGATCCGATAATGCAGCGTTTGTGCCTCTCGGCGGAACGTCACTAGGCCCTCTTCGCGCATCTTGGCCAGATGCTGGGACAGCGCGGATTGGCTCAAGGGTACGTATTCATGCAGCGCACCTACCGTCATTTCCCCATGCTCGATCAGTAAACAGAGGGTCAACAGGCGGTGCTCATTGCCGACGGTTCGTAACATGGCAGCCGCCTGCTTCGCTCCGTCTTGTAGGAACTGCTTGTCTTTCATAGTCACAATCACAATTTATTTCGTATTTTTCTAATTTAGCATAAACTAATATATATTCAAGACTCCGTACCCCTGGATGGACAAGTTATGTTTCCTGCCGCTGACATTCAGTCCTTCTTCGATGAAGCCACCAATACGGTGAGCTATCTAGTTTCTGACCCATCCACCCGCCAAGCCGCCATCATTGATCCGGTGCTGGATTACGACCACCGCAGCGGCAAGGCTTCCACCACCTCTGCTGATCGCATGCTGGCCGCCGTCCATGCGCGTGAACTGCAGATTGCATGGATTCTTGAAACCCATGCGCATGCGGATCACCTGAGCGCAGCGCCTTACCTCAAAACTCGTACAGGTGCGCCTGTCGCTATCGGTGAGCATATTCGCGACGTACAGCGGATTTTCCGTCCAGTGTTTAACCTGGACGATGTTTTCTGCGACGGCAGCGAGTTCGACCGGCTGTTTCGCGATGGCGAAACCTTCCACATCGGTGCGCTGACCGTAGAGGTTATGCATACGCCAGGCCATACGCCCGCCTGCGTGTCGTACCGTATCGGTGACGCTGTGTTCGTGGGGGACACCTTGTTCATGCCTGATTACGGCACGGCTCGCGCTGACTTTCCAGGCGGTAGCGCATATATGCTGTACCTGTCGATTCGTCGGCTTCTGGCGTTGCCGCCAAAAACGCGTCTGTTCATGTGCCACGACTACAAGGCTCCGGGGCGCACCGAGTATGCGTGGGAATCGACCGTTGCCGAGCAGTGCCAGAGCAATGTGCATGTGCGCGATGGCGTGGGCGCCGAGGCATTCACCGAGATGCGCCAGTCTCGCGATGCCACACTTCCGGCTCCCACGCTGCTGCTGCCTTCCATTCAGGTCAACATCCGTGCGGGCCGCTTGCCGGAGTCTGAATCCAACGGCGTGCGCTACCTCAAGATCCCCGTCAGTTTGGCCGAGGCATAGGCCGGTTTGCTGCATCGGATGTGATCGAGTGAGGTAGAAAAGTGACGAGCGTGCGCGGGCACATGTAGCATAAGTCAGCGGCACTGCTATTGCAGACCTGACTTCGCCAACGGAGCAAGCTCGACCTTGACGTTAAGCTCCAATGCGTGGAGGTGCCAGTGATGTAGTCCTTCGCAACTGCTTGGGTGACCGTTTTAAGTCCAAATGCGGTCAGCCCGTCCATGACTGAGCTCGCTGCAAGGCAGACATCGCCCACAGAAACTAGAGCGATAGCAGCGGCTCGCAACATGAACATCCAACCTACGTTGACCACCCGCTCAGGGTTGCCAGTGCACATCATCGTCAACCGTGATCTGGTGCTGAGGCCTTACCAACCGCTTTTCTTCAACAAGGGGGTGTTCACAATGAGCGCGACTAAAAAAACAGCGGCTTGGGCCGCTGCCGAAGACCGAAACTGTTAAGTTAACCTTCCCGTGTCTGACTGGCCTGAAGGCCGATCTAGACCGCTACGCAGAGCTGCACGCACAAACCTATGGGGAATCGGTCGATGCCGTGACACTGATTCCACACATGCTGGAAGCGTTCATGGCGGGGACCGGGGGTTCACGAAGGGCGGAGGACGTCGTGTTGTGTTTGCATCAGAGGCATTGCCGCGAACGGCTTGGCCCCAGTTTCTGTCGGCCTTTCCGGCGTTTGCGTGAGGAGGGCTGGTTGGGTTAGAATAGTCTCAACACACCCGCCACACGTCCTATCTTCGGGTAGGGTTCTGCTAACGCAGACGTGCAAAAGGCGGGTTTTTTGCGCCCATATTACGCCCATGGCAATAAATCGCATTCCATTTAGCAAACCAGCGTCCTCGCCGGAGCAGCTTCTCCAGAAGCTGGAGCGGCAGGGGTTGGTCGTGGATGATTTTAAGCGTGGGCAAGCGCGTAATTACATGCGTTTCGTGGGCGGATATCGTCTCAAAGGGTACTGGCATCATCTGGTCGATCCAGTCACGAAAAACTTTCCCGCTGGATATCGGTTCGAACAGATTGTCAGCCGCTGCGAGTTTGATAGAGAGCTGCGAGCCCTGACCATGGCTGCCGTCGAGCGCCTGGAAATTGCGGTGCGGGTCGTGATGGCAAACCATCTGAGTCTGAAGCATTCTCCGCATTGGTTCCTGGATGGTAACTTGTTCAGGCAAGGGCGGCGGCAGGGCGCAGCTGAGCTTGTGGCGAAGATCGAGGCCGAGGTAGATCGAGCCCGCGACAAGACATTTGTGAAGCATTATTTCTCGCGGTACAGCGAACCGCATCTTCCGCCCAGTTGGTCAGTATGCGAGTGCGTAACCTTTGGGCTTTGGTCCAGAACCTATCAGTTGCTGAAGAATCCCGATGATCGCAAAGCAATCAGTCGGCGCTTCAATGTGGATGCGACTGAAGTATTTGAATCGTGGATTCATACTCTGACAGTTGTACGGAACATGGTGGCTCATAGCGGGCAACTGCTTCGCGTGACGCTTGGCGTTGCTCCCAGAGATTATCGTAAGGCAGACATTCGGTTTTCCGATTCAAAATCGTTCTATGCCGTGGCAACGGTTATCAATTACCTATTGCGACAAATAGGCCTACCGCTGGAATGGTCAGAACAGTTGAAAGCCCTGTTTGCCAAATACCCAGAGGTGCATTTGGCAGAAATAGGCTTCCCGATAGATTGGGGAAATCGACCAGGCTGGCTGTAATTAGCATCGGATTTTTCCGTTCAATAATTCTCCACTATGCGACGGATATGAGAAGCAGGCATTCCATACGGCAGGGCAATACAGCGTACCTCAGCGAAGCGCTGCAAAGTATGCCTGCATACCCTTGAATATGCTCCACGTTGATGACCAAATTCTTGGGACAAATTTGGGACAATTCAGTCGCTAAATCATGCCAATCGATGCCCATATCAAGCCAGAGACAAGTAAGGCGTAGTTTTATTAACTAATTGATTATAAAAGATAATTTCGCCTTTCTGTCCCCGACAGCAACTGCTCCTCCTCCACCATGGGGGTGTGATTTTCTGCCTTTCCAGAACTGCTCATTTATTAGCCAATACCTCGGTCATTACCTTGATTTTCATATAAAAAAGGTTAAGCGATATATTACGCTACCCATAGTAGCGGTCGTAGGAACTGTACAAGGATATGCTTGTCCTACTTGAGTAAAACACATAGTTCTACTAAAATAGGATTTATTAAGTTTCGGGTAAATAGGAGGCGTCTATGCTTCAAACTCTACGCAAAGCGGGCGGCTCGCTCGTGATGACGGTCCCCAAGGTGTTTGTGGAACAGAACGGTCTCGGCGAAGGTTCCCAGGTTGAACTTCATCTTCTGGGAAAGAAAATGACCGTCGAGGCGCCAACCCGCCCGCGCTACAAGCTGGCCGACCTGATGGCCGAAATGTCTGAAGGGCTGCCTCGAGTTGACGGCTGGGAAGAAATGCCCACCGTCGGACTGGAGAACGGTTGATGGCGTACGTGCCCAACCGTGGCGACATCGTGCATCTGGATTTTGACCCATCGTCAGGTCGAGAGATGCAAGGCCCTCACTTCGGCCTTGTCCTGAGCGGCAAGGTCTTCAACCAGCAAGGGTTGGCGATGATTTGTCCGATTTCGCAGGGGGCTGTTGCGGCAGCTCGAACCTACGGAACGGTGGTCACGCTGATGGGTGCGGGCACAGACACCCAAGGCGCCGTGCACTGTCATCAGTTGAAGTCGCTGGATTGGCGTGCGCGCAAAGTGCGCCTCAAGGAAACCGTGCCGCAGTCTATTGTCGATGAAGCCTTGGCCAGAATCGAAGCCATTCTGTTTGAGTGACAAGGCTTGGACCGGGATCTTATTGCTATGGCACGCCAACGCCTCGCGCTAAAGGATCCCGCCGCTGAGGTGGGCCTCGACTAATGCCGCTGCCATTCGACGGGAGAAAACTCCAAAAGGTAGCGATGAAAAAAACAACGAGCGGTTGGATAAACGGATTTATCGGAGTGGTGATTTTTGCCGGATCGCTGCCGGCTACCCGCGTAGCAGTGGCTGATCTTGACCCAATATTTCTCACCGGCGCACGGGCGACCATCGCCGGCTTGCTTGGCCTGGCGCTTCTGCTGCTGCTTAGGCAAGCTCGACCGAAGATGACTGATGTGCAAGCGCTGGCAATCACGGCACTGGGCGTTGTGGTTGGCTTCCCGCTGTTGACCGCATTGGCGCTGCAATACATCACGTCTGCCCACTCGATAGTTTTCGTGGGGCTGCTGCCGCTATGCACGGCCATCTTTGCTGTTTTGCGTAGTGGCGAACGCCCCGGGCCAGTCTTCTGGCTGTTCTCGACCGTTGGGGCTGCCTTCGTTGTCGGTTACGCGGCGATGGGCGGTATCCAGGCCTCTCCTGAGGGCGATTTGCTGATGCTGGGCGCTGTGGTTGTCTGCGGCCTGGGGTATGCGGAAGGCGGCCGCTTGTCCCGCAGGCTGGGCGGCTGGCAAGTCATCAGTTGGGCCTTGGTGTTGTCCTTGCCCCTCATGCTGCCGATCACCTTGTTGACTATGCCTGCGTCGTTCGAGCATGTTGGCGGGCCGGCATGGATAGGCCTGGCCTACGTTGCACTTTTCAGCATGCTGATCGGGTTCGTTTTCTGGTATCACGGCCTGGCACAAGGAGGTATCGCGGCAGTCGGACAACTTCAGTTGCTGCAGCCATTCATGGGGCTGGGCCTGGCGGCACTGCTGCTTCATGAACAGGTAAGCTGGACGATGCTGGTAGCCACCCTGGGTGCTGTGGTGTGTGTCGCAGGAGCCAAGCGATACGCCAGGTGAAAAGGAAGACGGGCCCAAGCGGCGGCCCTACGGAGCCTTCTTTACACCCTCCGGCCAGTAGTAATCGTCGTTATACACGCGCCCGCCAAAAATGGCGGTGCCGATCCGTACCTCGGTCGAGCCTTCCTCGATGGCAATCTCGAAGTCGCCGCTCATGCCCATGGACAAGCGATCCAGCTGCACACCCGGCAAGTCCAGATCGCGCGTGCGATCACGCAGCTCTCTGAGGTTGCGAAAGCATGCACGCACGGCCTCGTCGTTGGCTTCGTTGATGGCCAGCGTCATCAGGCCCTGTATGCGCAGGCTGGGCGCTTCGTCTGCTACGCGGCGCAGGAAATCAGGCAGTTCGCCCGGGGGCAGGCCGTATTTCGTGGGCTCTGTAGACGTCTTGATTTGAACCAGGGCGTCGATTTGCCGGCCTTCTTGTTGCAACCGTTTTTCCAGTGCGATGGCCAGTTCGATGCGATCGAGCGATTGAATCTCGGCCGCCATGCGGGCGACATCTTTGGCCTTGTTGGTTTGAAGATGCCCGATCATGATCCATTCGATATCGCAATCAGCCAGGGGCTCGTACTTGCTGCGGATTTCCTGGGCCTTGTTCTCGCCAAAGCGGCGCACCCCGGCTTGAACGGCTTCCCGGATGGCTGCTTCGCCAAAGGTTTTGCTGACTGGCAGCAGCCTAACGGCGTCTGCTGCACGGCCCGCGCGTACTGCGGCCTGGCTGATGCGTTGTTGGATTTGCGCGAGGCGCGCTGCGATGGAGCTATCTTCTGTCATAGCCTCATACTTTACAGCGACTCGCGAACTTGCGCGGTGATCTCGTACGAACGTAGACGGGCAGCGTGGTCGAACATATTGGAGGTAATCATCAGCTCGTCAGCGCCTGTCTGAGTGATAAAGGCCTTCAACTGATCTGCCACGGTTGCCGGTGCGCCGATGGCCGAACAAGACAGCACGTGCGCCAGCAGGTCCTGGGCGCCTGGGCCCAGTTGGTCGATGTAGCCGCGTACGGGGGGCGGTAGCCTGGAAGGCCGACCACTGCGAAGATTGACGAAAGATTGCTGCCATGAGGTCGCAAGATACTGCGCTTCGTCGTCGGTGTCGGCAGCAAACACATTGAAGCCCAACATGACATAGGGCTTGTCCAGGTGAACTGACGGTTTGAATGTGTTTTTATAAAGCTGGACAGCCTGCATCATTTGTTGGGGAGCAAAGTGCGACGCAAAGGCGTAGGGCAGGCCAAGTGCCGCAGCCAACTGCGCGCCAAAAAGACTGGAGCCCAGTATCCATATGGGTACATTCAGCCCCTTGCCAGGCACCGCCAATACGTTTTGCCGCGGCTCGTCCGACATATAGTCCATTAGCTCGAGAACATCGCGCGGGAACTCATCGGCGTCTGACGACAGGTTGCGGCGCAGTGCCCGTGCAGTGATCTGGTCCGACCCGGGGGCGCGTCCCAGACCGAGGTCGATGCGCCCGGGGTACAGTGACTCGAGCGTGCCGAACTGTTCGGCGATGACCAGCGGAGAGTGGTTCGGCAACATGATGCCGCCAGCACCCACGCGTATGGTCGATGTGCCTGCTGCCACATGCGAGATCAGGACGGCGGTTGCCGCACTGGCAATACCGGGCATGCCGTGGTGTTCGGCCATCCAGTAGCGCTTGTAGCCCCACTTCTCGCTGTGTTGCGCGATTTCCAGCGTATGGCGAAAGGACGCGGCGGCGTCGCTGCCTTCGTTGATGGGGGCAAGATCTAGTACGGAGAAAGGAATCATTAGGCCTAGGTGGGGTCGTCGACCCGTAAATCAAGAGAGGTCTACGATACTCCGTATCGCTTCCCGACTCGGGCGCCAACCACCATTTCGGTAATCCACCCTACCAGTATCGAGGTGTAAGCCTCCTGGCTTGCCTTGTGCGTCAATGCGTGGTCGGCACCGTCCACAACGCGGTGCGTAAGCGAATGCGAATTCCTGAAGGCGGCGCGATAGCTCATGATGGTGGCGTGCGGCACGAGGTGGTCATGCTCTGATTCCACCAGCAAGACGTCTCCGGAAAACCCGGCGCATGCTGCCAGGGCGCGATTTTCTTCAGGGGTAACCGGTGCGCCGCGATACACGGCGAGGTCCTCGCGGTTCAAGCGGCGTTTGGGCAGCGTCCATTGCGCGTCGCGGTATAGCGAAGGAACGCGCAGCGATAGCCACTTCACCGGACGCAAGGTGGTCAGTATGGTCGACAGGTAAGCGCCGTAGCTGGTGCCTACCACCGCTATGGCACTGGTGTCGATCGCCGGGTGCTGGGCCAGCAGGTCGTAGGCAGAGATGATGTCGCGCAAATTGTCTTCGCGCGTTACGGTTTGCTGGCGGGCCGAACCTTTTTCGTGGCCGCGCAGGTCAAAAGTCAGGCACACGCAGCCCAGGCCAGCGATGCCGCGCGCGCGCTCCAGATCGCGCTCCTGGCTACCGCCCCAACCGTGTACGAACAGTACGCCGGGCACTTTGGACTGCGGCGCAAGGAAAGTGCCCGCCAGGCGTTCTTCTTCAACGAGGATTTCGACTTTTGCGCTAGTGGTGCCCATAGGTCTCAACCTTCACGTATTTTCTCAGCTGCCCAATTTGGGGATCGCTGCCGTTATAAGTTTGGATGGCTCCGGTAGGGGCGGGCGCGTCGGTGCCGAAAAGCTCGATGGTTGTCGCCTTGACCGCTTGCAGCGCCGGGTCTGCAGCGAAGGCTTCCAGCGCCGCAACCTCGGCACTGCTGGCCCCCCCAGTGCGCCATGATTGTTCCAGAACCCCACAGCGAAATTCACCGCTATCGTTGCGACCGCTGGCAACGTCGTAGTTGCGGCGTGAGGCGAAAAAATCCGGAAAGCAACGGTCAGCCGCAGCATCGTAAATTCGCGCCTTCGCAACCGCGACCTTGAAGGGTTCTTCCAGATTTAGTGTCATGAGTGCGTCGTAGCCGCCGCGCGCCACGATCAGGTCCGAGCCGCCGTACACCCATTCGCCTTGATTGTCCTGCGTCAACCGCTGGGTGCCGACATAGCTGGCAATCATGCCTGCGACGCGGACTTGGCCGACGCTGTAGGTGATCACGTCGACCAGGTTCTCTTCGATAACCAGTCCACAGTCGGCCAGTCGAGTGGTATCCATGTCCCGCAATGCGGATTCCAATTCCGCCACCGTCGATACACGTTGCTGCCCCCGCCCAGCCGTAGCATGAACCGGCTTGATCCTGGCGCTGCCATGCTTGAGCAACTGTGCGCCGGCCAAGCGTGCATCATCAATGCTGAAAACGGTGTATC
Source organism: Pollutimonas thiosulfatoxidans (assembly GCF_004022565.1). Taxonomy (NCBI): domain Bacteria; kingdom Pseudomonadati; phylum Pseudomonadota; class Betaproteobacteria; order Burkholderiales; family Alcaligenaceae; genus Pollutimonas; species Pollutimonas thiosulfatoxidans. Next base: position 1,801,958 of record NZ_CP022987.1, on the reverse strand, counting down.
CAGGCAAGACGCTATCGTGTACGGCAGCGGAAAAGTCGCGAGACCAACCGGGGGGTGCCCAGGCTTGCGGGCCATGCAGGGCGTGAGTGATCGCTTTGGTGGGCATGAAGGAAAAAGGGGCGACGCCGCCAAAAAGGTCGGCGTCGCTGTACACGCCCAGATGGTTCGCCTGTTGCAGGCCGATGAGCGTGTCAGTAGGGATCAGGTATCGTGGCCTGGAACCATAATCCTGTTGTTGATACAGGCCACCGAACTCGCCTCGGAGCAGTGCGGCCAGGCGTTCGCCCAGCCGCATCAGTATTTGTTTCTCGTGCTCGGGTTCGGTTTCCCGCGCGGGATATACCAGCACGAGCGGCACACCGGCCGCGCGGGGAAGGTCCATACGCCTGATTACTTGGCCACCTCGACTCGGGGCAGGGCCTTCAACTGATCCTTGGTGTAGCCCTTCAGGACCAGCTTGTCTTCGCCAGATTGAGTGATTTCCTGGTAAGGGATGGCGACATCGCGTTCGCCCATGCCCAGGAAGCCGCCGGCACCGACAATGAAGTAGGCCGCCTTGCCATCGGACGCGAGGACAACGTCATTCACATCGCCGATCTTCTCGTCATTCTCGTTGACAATGGGCTTGCCCATGATGCTGTCTTTGACGCTCCAGCCACTGATTGCCTCGGTCGGCTCGGCTTGGGGCGCTGCGCCGTCGGCACCCATACCCGGGGCCGCAGGCGCTGCGCTGCCGGCGCCCATGCCGGGGGTTGCGGGTGCGGCGCCAGTCGCGGGAGGCGTGGTGGGTGCCGGTGTCGCCGTGCCCGGTGTCGTAGCTGCGCCACCGGCGCCGGCTCCGGCGCCCGGTGTTGTAGTCTGCGCAAAGGCCGCGGTGCCAAGAGCCAGGGGGAAGGTGCATACAGCGATAGCAACGAATTTTTTCATAGTGATCTCCAGGTAATCGACCAAATTGGGTCACAAGGCCGACAGCAATCGGCGTGCCACACATGTATTTTTGTCTGGCGGGCACGCTTCTTGCTCTGTACCCGGCGGAACCTGGCAGCTCGCTGCCGTTCTCATTTAATAAGGGGTAAATAGATGAAAACGACTCAACGACTCGCAAGCAGCGCCGTCATTGTCACTGTGCTGATCAGCCTGAGTGCTTGCAGCGGTATGTCGCGGCAAGGAAAGAACACCGCCATCGGGGCCGGGGTGGGTGCTGTCGGCGGCGCCGTGTTGACCGGTGGTAGCACGCTGGGCACTTTAGGCGGAGCGGCAGTGGGCGGCGTAGTCGGCCACGAAGCCAGCAAATAATACAAACACTAATCTCTCTACTAAGAAAGGAAGGCCCTATGCTTTATACCGTCGCAGTAATACTTCTTGTTCTATGGCTACTCGGCCTGGTCACGTCCTACACCATAGGCGGCTTCATACACATTCTTATTGTGGTCGCCGTGGTGCTGGTTCTGGTGCGGCTTATTAGCGGTCGTGGCGTCTAGCGCTGCGACGCATCAGTATCCATCCGGTACGCCGGATGGATACTAAGCTCCAGAAAGCAGGCGAGCGCGCTGGGCAATCTTTGCCCGCCCGCCGCAAGTGCCCGTCCTGTAAGGACTTCTTTGAGTAGTGCTGATCTTATCCGCGGACTTGTCCACAGAGGCAGTGGATAAGCAGGTAGAATTTCCTGTTGGTCTTAACAGGATAATTGCACGGTGGAAACCCTAGCCGCTATGCGGGCCCAGATGCCTGCCCTCGAATATCTCGCGTTCAACCTGATTGTCGCGATCGTTACGCTGGTCGTGGGCTGGGCGCTGTCTTCCCTGGCTGGGCGCGGCGTGCGCAAGTTGGCGGGCCGCTCTGCGCGAGTCGACCCCACTATAGTGCCGATGTTGTATACGGTCACGGTATGGTCGATACGCGTCTTCGTCCTGATCGCCGTCCTGGCGAGGTTTGGCGTTCAGACGGCCAGCATCATCACTGTGCTTGGGGCAGCCGGACTGGCCATCGGCTTGGCCTTGCAAGGCACCCTGCAGAACATTGCCGCCGGGATCATGTTGCTGGCACTGCGGCCGTTACGAGCCGGTGAATATATTTCGGTCGTTGGAAAAGGCGATGGCACCGTAGCCGAGGTTGGCTTGTTCCTGACCCGTTTGATTCAGTTCGACGGCGTGCATTTGACTTTGCCCAATAGCCTCGTATGGAACAACCCCATCATCAATTACAGCCGCAATGCGACACGTCGCCTGGACGTCGAGGTCGCCGTGCGCTATGGCGACGACCTGGAGCTGGCTTTACGCGAACTGGCCGCCTTGATCGAATCGCATCAATATGTGCTGCCTACGCCCAAGCCCGAAGTTATGGTGATCGACTACCGGGAAAGCACCACTATCGTCAATATGCGGGTCTGGGTCGCTTCCGCGAATTACTGGACCTTGCGTTTTGACCTCTATCGCAATGCCATGCAGGCCTTGGCGCGCGCCGGTTTGAAAATGCCGATACCCGTCAGCGAAATCCATGCCGCCGTGCCCATTGTGGAAGCTAGCAAGTAACCGGCATCAGCTCACTCAGCCCCGCACGGATCAGGCCGGCGATTTCGCGCTGACGCGCCACGGGCATACGTTCAGTAATGGCGGTTACGCTGATGGCCAGCCTGGGGTCTCCCTTTGCGTCGCACAAGGCGCAACCGACTCCCAGCGCGCCACGCACGGCATAGTTGCCCACCACCGAATAGCCCCGACTGCGTGTGTTCTGCACCAGTTGACGCATCTCGCGCGTGGTCATGCCGCCATATTGCTCCAGTTCCATGTTGTTATGCACGATGATCTGTTCGACCTTGGCGTCGTCCAGCGCCGCCAGCAGCGCCATGCCGCCGGACCCCACGCCCAGGGGCTGCCGCTTCCCAGCGAAGGTGGCCAGTATCTGAACGGGGTAGGGCCCGATTTCGCGCCAAAGGCTCAGCGACTCGTAACCGTCACGTACGACCAGGAAGACAGCATCACCGGTGGTTGCGGCCAACTGCTGCATGACTGGCAAGGCCAGCGCGATCCGTGGGTCTTCATCGTGCTGGCGTAGCGTCCCGGCATGGACTGCCTTGAACCGCTTGCTGGCCGGTACGGTCCGGGCAAAACCACTTTCGACGAGCGCCGCAAGTAGACGATAAACCGTGGGTCGTTGCAGGCCGGTGACGCGGGACAGGTCGGTGATGTTCAGGCCCACCTCGCTGTGTTCCTGCAAGGCCCGCAGCACCAGCAGGCCCCGTCTGAGCGTGCGCGGTCCGGCTTGCTGTTTATCGTCATCATTAAGCGGCGTAGTGTCCATGGCGTGTACGTAAGTGTTGGAGAAAATCGGAATGTCGTTAAAAATTGGTGCTCAATTATAGAGATGTCCATGTCGTGGACATAAACAGGAGGACGACAATGTTTACCCCATCATTCAAGTTATCGGGACGAATCAAGACTGCGCTGACCATGGCGTTATGTGCCGGTGCCCTGGGCTTTGCGCCGGCGGCGTCGGCCCAGTACCCCGAGCAGCCCATCCGCATGATTGTCGGATTCTCGGCTGGCGGTACCACCGATGTCGTGGCCCGCATCGTTGGCAAGGAAATCGGCGACTTGCTCGGTCAGCCCGTGGTGGTCGAGAATCGCCCCGGCGCCGGCAGCAACATTGCCACGGATATGGTGGCCAGGGCTGCGCCGGATGGCTACACCATTTACATGGTGGCGGTTACCAGTGCCATTAATCAAACGCTGTACAAGAACCTGACCTTTGACTTGGTCAAGGATTTCGCCCCGGTAGCCCTAGCTGTGCGCGTACCCAACGTGCTGGTCGTCAACCCCGAGGTGCCGGTCAAGACCGTCAAAGAGTTGGTCGATTACGCCAAGGCGAATCCTGGCGAACTGAATTTCGCATCGTCCGGTAGCGGTACATCCATACACATGGCTGGCGAGCTGTTCAAACAGCGGGCCGGTATTGATGTGACCCATATTCCCTACAAGGGCAGCGCGCCGGCCACCACAGACCTGATCGGCGGCCAGGTGGACTATATGTTCGACAACATGCCATCATCCTGGCCGCATGTGGCCGGCGGAAAGCTGCGCGCCTTGGCGGTGACCACAGCAGAGCGATCCGAGACGGCACCCGACCTTCCCACCATGCAGGAATCCGGTTTTGAGAATTTCGACGTATCGTCCTGGTTCGGCGTGATTGCACCCAAGGGCACGCCCGACGAAGCCATTACCAAGCTGAACAAGGCCATGCTGACTGCACTGGCCAAACCTGAAGTCAAAGAGCGTCTGGCCAAACTGGGCGCTGTACCTGCCAATACGACGCCGGCTCAGTTTGGCGACTTCATCAAGTCTGAAGTCAACAGCTGGGCAGAAGTCGTCAAGGCATCGGGTGCCACGGTCGACTAAGCAGGCAATGGCATGATCAACAAGATCTTTGGCAGCATGGAAGAGGCATTGGCCGATGTGGCTGATGGTTCTTCCGTCATGGTGGGCGGCTTCGGCCTGGCGGGACAGCCGCGCGAATTAATCGACGCCTTGCTCGATCAGGGCGCCAAAGATCTGGTCATCATCAATAACAATGCAGGCAATGGCGACACGGGCCTGGCCGCGCTGCTGGCCGCCGGCCGGGTTCGCAAGATGGTCTGTTCGTTTCCCAGGCAGGTTGATTCGCATGTTTTTGATCGCCTGTATCGGGCGGGCAAGATAGAACTTGAACTCGTGCCGCAGGGCAATCTGGCTGAACGCATCCGCGCCGCCGGCGCTGGCATAGGTGGGTTCTACACCCCGACGGGGGCGGGTACTCCGCTGGCCGAAGGCAAAGAGCAGCGCCACATTCATGGGCGCGACTACATACTGGAATATCCGCTGCATGCAGACTATGCGCTTATCAAGGCTTTGCATGCGGATCGTTGGGGCAACCTGGTGTACCGGAAAACCGCGCGCAACTTCGGGCCCATCATGGCCACGGCGGCGCGGGTTGCGGTGGTCCAGGTCGAAGACGTGGTGGAGCTTGGAACGCTGGACCCCGAAGCTATCGTTACGCCGGGGCTTTTCGTGCAGCGTGTCGTAAGGGTGGGGGGGCAGGCATGAGCCGCTTGAACCGAGATCATATGGCGGCGCGCGTGGCGCGAGATATTCCCGACGGCAGCGTTGTGAACCTGGGAATAGGCTTGCCAACCAAAGTTGCCAACTATTTGCCTGCCGACCGCGAAATCATGCTGCACAGCGAGAACGGCGTCATTGGCATGGGGCCCGCCCCGGCCGAGGGTGCCGAAGACCCCGACCTCATCAACGCCGGCAAGCAGGCAGTTACCCTGCTGCCTGGTGGCGCCTATTTTCATCATGCCGATTCTTTTGCCATGATGCGAGGTGGCCACCTGGACATTTGCGTGCTGGGGGCGTTTCAAGTGTCGCGCCGGGGCGACCTGGCTAACTGGCATACCGGCCAGCCCGACGCCATACCGGCTGTAGGCGGAGCCATGGATCTGGCTATCGGCGCGCGTTCGGTTTATGTGCTGATGGAGCTGCTGACGCGTGAAGGGCGCAGCAAGCTGGTGGAGCAGTGTACTTATCCGCTGACCGGCGTGGCGTGTGTCACGCGGGTGTATACCGATATGGCCATCTTCGGTCTGAACGATGGCCATATCGTCTTGCTGGAAGATTTTTCCGGCCTGGGTGCGCAAGGCCTTTCCGACCTTATCGCGATGCCCGTCAAGGACGCTTAGCCTGGCGGGCTGTCTTGATCATGGCGGTGCAAAGTCCGCGCATCATGTCGACTTCATCGTGTGTCATTGCTATACGACTGAACAGATGCTTCATGCGCGGCACCAGCCTCTTGGGGTGTCCGGGGTCCAGAAAGCCCACCTCGGTAATGGCTTGCTCCCAGTGTGCCAGCAGGGCGTGCACTTTTTCATTGGGCGCCAGCTCGGCACCAGGGTCCAGGCGCCCATCCGTTGCGGGCAATAGGGGCATTCCAGCGGCCTTGGCAAGCGCATAGCGCAGTTCCCAGGCCGCCAATTGCAGGGCCTGCGAAACATTCAGAGAACTGTACTCGGGGTTGGCCGGTATGTGACAGACCCGTTGGCACAGGGCGATGTCTTCGTTGGTCAGTCCGGAGCGCTCGGTACCCAGCACGATGGCGACCAGGCCTGATTGTTCCTGGATGTGCCGACAGCTGTCTTCGGCTGCCACCCGGATGTCGCAGGCGGGCGGGCCCAACACGCGCGCGCGGGCTGTCAATGCAAATGCCAGGGTGACAGGGGCCAAAGCCTGGGCCAGATCGGGCACAATTTGTACAGATGCCAGAACGTCCGTGGCGCCGCTGGCCAGTGCCAGGGCATCGGGATGGTCCAGCACATCCGGGAAGCGCGGGGCGACCAGGCACAGGTCATGAAAGCCCATGGTCTTGATGGCGCGTGCCGCCGCACCGACGTTTCCCGGGTGGCTGGGGTGCACCATGATGAAGCGCACACGGGCGAACGCGCCGGTCGTTTCAGGTGAAATCGTGTGAGTCATTTAAAATAGACGTTTATTGTGTTGATTGCCGGGCATTTGTTGCCCCAGAAATGCCCCGATTTTCGTGGCGCCTGGCATAGACTCTATGTTTACTACGGAATTTTATGCACCCGATGCTCAATACCGCCATCAAGGCGGCACGCCGTGCCGGCACGATTATCAATCGTGCCAGCCTCGACCTGGAACGCCTGCAAGTGGCGCGCAAAGGGCCCAAAGATTATGTCACGGAAGTGGACCACGCCGCTGAAGAAGCCATTATTGATGTCCTGCGCACCGCCTATCCCGGCCATGGCTTCCTGGGCGAGGAATCCGGCACGCACCTGGCAGCGGGGCAAGCCGATAACGAGCAGGCCGAATTCCAATGGATTATCGACCCCCTGGACGGCACCACCAACTTCATACATGGCCTGCCCTTGTATGCCATCTCTATTGCGCTGGCGCATCGCGGGCAGGTAACCCAGGCCGTGGTCTACGACCCATCGCGCAACGAGCTGTTTACGGCCAGCCGGGGGGCGGTGCCTTCCTGAACGACAGGCGCGTGCGCGTGTCGGGGCAGTTGCGCTTTCATGATGCCTTGCTTGGGGCGCATGTTCCCGGATCGGCAGCGGGCGGCGCCAAGAATGCAAAGTTTGCCACGATGCTGTCAGAGTGCGCAGCAGCCCGTCGCCTGGGCTCCACCGTACTGGACCTGGCGTATGTGGCGGCTGGCCGTCTGGACGGTTTTTGTGGCGTCAACCTTAAGCCCTGGGACATGGCGGCAGCTGGCTTGCTGATACTTGAGGCAGGTGGCTTGATTGCCGATTTCGATGGTGAGCAGACCTGGATGAAAAGCGGCAGCGTACTGGCCGCCACACCCAAGCTGTTTCCCCAAATGCTGGCTTACGTACAGGACTAAATCCTTTTGGCGGAGCTTACACTGGATTGGATGCAGGACCCCTCGGCATGGGTGGGCCTGCTTACCTTGGTCATACTCGAGATTGTGCTGGGTATCGACAATCTCATTTTTATCGCGATTCTTGTCGAGAAGCTGCCGCCAGCCCAGCGCGACCGCGCCCGCGTAATCGGCCTGTCGCTGGCCTTGATCATGCGCCTGGCCTTGCTGTCGGTAATGTCCTGGCTGATCAAGCTGACAAAACCGCTGTTTTACCTGGGGCCCCTGGATTTTTCCGGCCGGGATCTCATACTGATCGTCGGCGGTTTCTTCCTGCTGTTCAAGGGCACGCTAGAGCTTCATGAACGTGTGGAAGGGCGTGCCGCCCATGTTTCCGGTGCCAGATTGCATGCCGGCTTCTGGGTCATCGTCACCCAGATCGTCATCCTGGACGCGGTCTTCTCCATCGACGCGGTCATTACAGCCGTGGGCATGGTCGAAGAACTCACGATCATGATGCTGGCCGTCATCATTGCCATAGGCATGATGCTGGTCGCCTCCAAGCCCCTGACGCGTTTTGTCAATGCCCATCCCACCGTGGTCATCCTTTGCCTAGGGTTCCTGCTGACTATCGGTTTTTCGCTATTGGCCGAGGGCTTCGGCTTTGCCGTTCCCAAGGGCTATCTCTACGCGGCCATTACGTTCTCGGTCATGATAGAAACCTTGAACCAGCTTGCACGCCGCAATCTGCGCAAGGCTGACTCACGTCGGCCCCTACGCGAGCGCACGGCCGAAGGCGTGTTGCGCATGCTGGGCAAACGGCCGCTAGCCGGCCCCGAGCAGCCCCAGGTCGTCGAGGGACAGCCCCAGGTGTTTGGTGACGAAGAACGCAATATGGTCAGCGGGGTATTAACCCTGGCCGATCGATCCATCCATTCCATCATGACGCCGCGTACCGATGTGTCATGGATAGACCTGGACGACGACCCGGCCGAGCTGCGCGAGCAGATCATCAAGACGCCGCACAGTTTCTTTCCCGTGTGCCGTGGGTCGCTGGACGAAGTCATCGGTATTGGCCGGGCCAAAGAAATGATCGCCGACCTCATCACTCACGGAAATATCCGTCTGTCGCGGCTGCGCGACCCGCTGATCGTGCATGAGTCCATTGGTGTCTTGCGCCTGATGGACACCTTGAAGCGATCACGCGGACAGCTGGTACTGATTACCGACGAATTTGGCGCCATCGAAGGCGTGGTCACGCCTATCGATGTTTTCGAGGCCATCGCGGGGGAATTCCCCGATGAAGACGAAACGCCCGACATCACCATTCAGGGCGCCAACCAGTGGCAAGCTGACGGGGCAGCCGACCTGCATCATCTGGAACTGCTGCTGGAAATCGATGGCCTGGTGGATGACGATGAGGGCTATTCCACGCTGGCTGGCTATCTGCTGGAACGTTTTGGCCACCTGCCGCGGCCTGGCGACAGTTGCGAGCTGCGTCAGGATCATGCCACCTTCCGCTTCACCGTGTTGCGCCTGGATGGTCGGCGCATCGCCACGGTACAAATCGAGCGCCTGTATCCACAGGACGACGAAAGCAATAACGAGTCGACATGACGGACAACACCTGGTTTATGCTCAAGGCCCTTTTTCTGGGGCTGGTCGAAGGGTTTACCGAATTTATTCCTGTTTCCAGTACCGCGCACCTACTGCTCATTGGCGACTGGATCAACTTTTCTTCAAGCAACGATAAAGTCTTTGAAGTGGTGATCCAGTTCGGATCCATCATGGCTGTCATGTGGATCTTCCGTGCCCGCTTATGGCAGTTGTTTGCGGGCGTGCTGCGCGGAGAGCGCAGCGAGGTGCTGTTTACCCGAAATTTGCTGATTGCCTTTCTGCCGGCTGCCGTGATCGGTGCGGTGATGATCAAATACATCAAGGCGCTATTTCATAGCCCTGCGGTGTTTGTCGTGACCCTGATACTGGGCGGGCTCGTGATGCTATGGGTGGAACGCAAGCCTCAGTACGCCAAGAATCTCAATGCCGAGCAAGCGGATGCAGGCGCGGAAGACGACAGTATGGCCAGCCGCAATGCCACCGCAAGATCTCTGGAAGAAATCACCTGGCGGCAGGCGCTGGTCGTGGGCTTCGCGCAATGTCTGGCCATGGTGCCGGGCACATCGCGATCGGGCGCCACCATCATCAGTGGGATGATCGCTGGCATACAGCGCAAGACCGCGACTGAATTTTCCTTCTTCCTGGCCATGCCTACCATGCTGGCCGCCACGGTTTACGATCTGTATCGCAATAGCGGCGCGCTGGACAGTACGCAGGCGACTGCCATCGTGGTCGGCTTCGCGGCCGCCTTCTTCAGCGCTTTGCTGGTTGTCAGAGCCGTCCTCCGCTTCGTTTCGCGGCGCACCTACCGGCCCTTCGCCTGGTACAGAATCGGTTTGGGCATTGTTGTGGCAATGTGGTTGGTGTGGCGCTGACATTCCGTTAGAATCCGTTACTTGAATTCGATGGAGCGAGAGACCATGGCCGAGGAGTGCTGTCCGACCAATTTAAGGAACATATCGCATTTCGAGGCGGCCGTGCGCCGCTTTCGCAGCGATCACTACCAGCGTTCGCCAGAGCTTATGCACGCCTTGTCCACCAAGGGACAAGCCCCCGCAACCTTGATCATTGCCTGCAGCGACTCGCGCGTCGACACCGGGGTGCTGCTATCGGCGCAACCTGGCGAACTGTTCACGGTGCGCAACGTGGCCAATCTTGTACCGCCATATTTGCAAGGTTCCGGGCTGCACGGAACCGGCGCGGCCATCGAATATGCCGTGCGCGACCTCAAGGTCGATCACATCATCGTGTTGGGTCACGCGCAGTGTGGCGGTATCAAAGCCATGCTGGGTATGGCCGAAGGCCACTTGCCTGACCGCGATTTCGTCGGCGAGTGGGTGTCGATGGCCATGAACGCCACCGAGCTCTACCTGAATGCCGACAAACCCGAAGAGCGGCAGAAGGTATCGCTGGCGCTGCTTAAAGACAACCCCGGCCTGGCCGAGCGCGCCGCCGTGACCGGGTCACTGCACAACTTGCTGACTTATCCGTGGATCAAGGAACGTGTCGAGGCAGGCACACTGGCCTTGCATGGCTGGTGGTTCGATATTGAAACCGGTGATCTGTGGCGGACCGAGCCGGGCACCATGCAGTTGTTGCCCATTGACTGACGGCTACGTGTCGCAGCAGGGGCGATGACGCATGCGTAAACCCGATTTCATCGTCTATTGGATCAACGACCGCCTGCCCGTTCCCACGGCATTGGGTTTGGTGCTGCAGCAGATGGCGTTTCTGGGCGCCTTGCTGGTGGTGCCCAACCTGTTTCTCCACGAAACGGGTTTTCATCTGGCGTCCAACAGTTTTCTGGACGTTGCTGCGGCTTCGCTGATCGCCAGTGCCTTGTCGATACTGTTGCAGATATTGAACCGCTGGGGCATCGGATCGGGCTATTACTATCCCTTGCAGGCCACCCCTACCGTATTCGCGGTCATGTTCCTTGCCAGCAGCCACCCGGGTGGTTTGCCCTTGGCATACGGCATGGTATGCATCGTCGGCTTGACCCAGTTGGTCTTCAGCGCCGTTATCGTTCGCCTGCGCAGCATCTTCACCGTCGAGATTGCGGGCCTCATGGTAATGCTGACGGGGGTCAGCATCGGGCAAATAGGACTGAAATTACTGTTCGACCCGGGCGATGGCGCCGGCGCGACCAATCTCGAACTGATCGCGGCCGCCTTTACGTTGTTCGTCATGGTGTTTTGCCATATCTGGCTGAAATCCCGCTTGCGCCTGTTCGCGGCGCTGTTCGGGCTGCTGGGCGGCAGCATGCTGGCCGGTGTGCTGGGCCTGATCCCGGCGCAAAGCCTTACCTATATTTCCGCTGCTCCCTGGTTGCGCGTGCCCACACTACCGGCTTTCGGCTGGGAGTTCGACATGGGTCTGGTGTTGCCCTATATCCTTATCGGGCTGACGTTTTCCCTGATCTCCATCGGCACACAGACGGTGGCCCAGCGCACTGCGGATGTGGACTGGCATCGGCCCGATCTGCATGCTTATGGCCGCGGCCTGCGCGCAGAGGGCCTGACCCACATACTGGCTTCTTTCATCAACGCCATGCCGCAGTCGGCCAGCGGCGGAGCGGTGGGGTTGGCTGCAACTTCAGGTTCCGCCAGCCGCTATCTGGGTTATTGGGTGGCGGGATTTCTGGTTATCACGGCGTTCTGTTCCAAGCTGATCATCTTGTGGCTGGTCGTGCCAGGGCCGGTCATCTCTGCGTTGCTGCTGTACCTGGCTGCCTTCCTGCTGATGGCGGGATTGAAGCTGGTGGCTTCGCGCATGTTGGACGACAGGCGCTCCCTGGCCCTGGGCGTGGGGCTGATAGTCGGCGTGTCGCATCGCTATATTGTGGCGGGACTGGAGTATGCGCCCCTGGCCGGTTTCATGGATCTGGCTGGTGTCACCAATGGCACGCTGGTGGCTCTGGCCTTGACCATGCTGTTCCGCCTGGGCTCATCCCGCCGTACGACGCAGCGCTTCAAGGTGGACGCCACGACAGCCGACGATCTGAACCTGTTCATGGAAAACCAGGGACGCCTGTGGGGCGCAAGGCGCGATGCCGTACAGCGTGCAGAACAAGCGGTATGGCAAGCCTTTGATCTGCTGGCCCACAGCGGTCGGATAGCTCAGGAAGAGCCGGAACTTGAAGTCAGGACGCGCTTCGATGAATATGCCTTGCGCGTCAGTTTTTCATACAAGGGCCAGGCCCTGCCCGCGCCGCGTGATGCAGCGCCTTCTGCCGTTGAATTGATGGACGACCCGGAAGCCACTGCCCACATGACTTCTTATCTATTGAGCCGCCTGGCTCGCCGGGTACAGGTACGTCAGCGAGGCGAAGCCGCGGGGCTTCAACTTAATTTCGACGCTTGAACCAAATGCGGGCCCGTAGCATCGACGGCCAGCCACCCACCGCGCGGGGTGTCGCCGTGATCGTAATCCCAGTCGGGTAGTACATAACGGCGGCGCTCGCGTCCGCCCACTGTCAGTCGGTGCAGTTGCGGCCGGTGGGTATGGCCGTGAACCATGATGTCGGCGTCTGTGCCTGAAAAAGCCTGCTCTATGGCCGATGGACTGACGTCCATGATTTCCATGGCTTTATGGCGATTGGACGCCATGCTGCGCTTGCGGGCGAAGTCGGCTATGCCGCGCCTGAAGGAAAGGCTGAGGCGCAGAAAAAGCCACTGCACGGCAGGGCAGCGCACAAGGCGCCGGAAGCGCTGATAGCTTTTGTCGGCAAGACAGTATTCGTCGCCGTGCGACAGCAGGATGGGGCCGGCATCGGTGGCCAGGCATACTTGGTCCGGCAGTAGCTGCGCGCCAACGTGGCCCGCCAGCGCACGTCCGATCAGGAAGTCGCGGTTGCCGCGGCCCAGCCATAACGGTATTTTTTCAGAGACGTGCCCCAGTTCTGTCAGGGTCTCCGCCAACCAGGGTGGCGGCGCCGAGAGCGCCACGTCGTCACCTATCCAGGCATCGAAAATGTCGCCGCACAAGATCAAGGCATCCGCCTGCGCGGATGCCTTGATCAGGAAGCGGTGAAACGCCTGGGCGGTGGCAGGAGTGTCGGGCCCCAGATGGATGTCCGAGGCGATCCAGACCCTGCCCGGCAGTTCAAGCTTATTCAACGACCGTGGCTTTCTCGATCAGTACGTCTTCGACTGGCACGTCTTGGTGGAAGCCCTTGTTGCCTGTCTTGACCGACTTGATCTGGTCGACGACATCGGTGCCGTCGACAACTTTGCCGAACACGGCGTAACCCCAGCCATTCGGAGTGGGGGATGTGAAGTTCAGGAAATCGTTGTCGGCAACGTTGATGAAGAACTGTGCCGTGGCCGAATGCGGGTCGGCAGTACGAGCCATGGCCAAAGTGTACTTGTCGTTCTTGAGGCCGTTGTTGGCTTCGTTCTCGACAGGGGCGTGGGTTGGCTTCTGCTTCATGGCGACATCGAAGCCGCCGCCCTGCACCATGAAGTTATTGATGACGCGGTGAAAAACCGTGCCGTCGTAAAAGCCTTCCTTGACATAGGCCAGGAAGCTTTCGACCGTCTTGGGCGCTTTGTCAGCGTAGAGTTCGATCAGGATGTCGCCCTGGCTTGTTTGCAGTTTGACTTGAGGGTTGGTTGTGCTCATGGATTTACCTTGATTAGGAGTGGATGAGGCCGCCTGCGCGGCGCTGCCCATGCACAGGGCAAGCGACATTGCGCAGACCAGGCTGAACGCGCGTGACCACAGGCCGTGCGCGCAAGTAGGGGTAGTGTTGGAATTCATGTGGTTTCGCTGACTTAGTTACGGAGGATGTCGGCCGTTGCGGCGGCCTTGGATGATGCCGGGGCGACCCCCAGCCGTGCTGCGTCCTGAAAGGATGCGCGAGCCAGCATAAGTTGGACTTCGCCCAGATTGGCGCGTGCCGTCGCATAATTGGGGTTGGCGGCCAGCGACATGTTCAGGGCGTCTTGTGCCATGTGCAGTTTGCCTTGCCTGACGTATTCGGCCGCAAGGTTGTTCCAGGGCTCGGGCAGCTCGGGATACAGCGTGGTCATGTCGCGATAGATTTCGATGGCCTCGTTATGGCGGCCCAGGGCAGATAGCGCGCGGCCGTGCAAAAACAGCAACTGCACATCGGTACCCATTGCGCCTTGTTCCTGCAGTTGTGCGCTGCGTTGTTGAATGATGCGCAAGGCCTCTTCGTTCTGGCCTTCGTCGAGCATCTTGCTGATGCGCTCTGTAATTTGGGCCGAGGTAAGCGGGATGTCGGTGTCGATGGACGGTGTCAGGGCTTCGAGCAGCGTGGCCAGCCCTTTCCAGCCTTTTTCTTCCGGGGCGGCGTCGTCAAACAGTTTGCCGTCGCTGGGGCCCTTGCTTGAAAAACTTACGCCCAGGAGCGCTGTGGCCATGCTGGGGGCGTCTGGACCCGGGTTCAGCGAGGAGGTAAGATCGACGTGCGGCACCAGGCCTGCAACATCGGTCTGGGCATGGACGGACGATATCGACAGCCAGCCTGTGAACAGCACAATGGCCACGACAGGACTAAAAATTCGAACCACAGGCTTGCACCTATTTATAAGGGTTGTATTGCGGGTATAGCGTCCATCTGGAACGACGTCAGGCCATGCGGCGCGCGGCGCCGGTGTGGTCGGCTTGCTATACTTATCGACCACCATTTTAGCCTTGCTTGCCGGCTCGCGCCGAGTTTACCGCAACCGGGCCTGTATTGATCAGGCCCGTAATCGTATTTACTGACAAGAAATTTACTTGCACATGCTGCACATTTATAACACCCTTTCGCGCGCCAAAGAGCCTCTGAAAACCGTAGAGCCCGGGCAGGTCCGCATGTATGTTTGCGGCATGACCGTCTACGATTTTTGTCATCTTGGGCATGCACGCATGCTGGTGAGCTTTGACGTGGTGCAGCGGTGGCTGCGTTGCAGCGGCTATCAAGTCAACTATGTGCGCAACATTACCGATATCGACGACAAAATCATACGCCGCGCCGTGCAAAGCGGGCGGCGCATGAACGAAGTCACTTCGTTCTATATCGATGCCATGCATGCCGACGAGCAGGCGCTGGGGGTGGCAGCGCCCGACGCCGAGCCGCGGGCCACCGAGCACGTGGGCGAGATGCTGGGCATTATCAAGCTATTGGAAGACAAGGGCCTGGCCTACCAGTCCGACGATGGCGACGTCAATTACGCCGTGCGCGAGTTTCCCGGTTACGGCAAGCTGTCGGGCAAGTCGCTGGACGACTTGCGGGCGGGCGAACGCGTGGCCGTCGCATCAGCCAAGCGCGACCCGCTGGACTTTGTGTTGTGGAAATCCGCCAAGGCCGACGAGCCGCCCGAGTCCAAGTGGGATTCTCCCTACGGCATGGGGCGCCCTGGCTGGCATATTGAATGCTCTGCCATGAGCAAGGCCTTGTTGGACCTGCCGCTGGATATCCACGGCGGCGGCCCCGACCTGAAGTTCCCGCATCACGAGAACGAGATCGCCCAAACCGAGGGCGCTTTCGGCGGAAGCCTGGCGTCCATCTGGATGCATTGCGGTCCGCTTATGGTCGATGCCGACAAAATGTCCAAGTCGCTGGGTAACTTTCGCACCATACGTGCAACCGTTGCGGCCGATGCCGGCTTGCCCGACGATCAGGCACGCTACGAGGCGAACCCGCGCGAGGCCGAAATGCTGCGATTCTTTATTGTGCGCAATCATTACCGCAGTCCACAAAACTATGCGCCCGACAACCTGCTGGATGCGCAAAATGCGCTGGACCGCCTCTACCAGACGCTGCACAATGTTCCGGCAGAGCCCATCGAAATCGATTGGAGCGCACCGGCAGCACGCGCCTTTCGCGAGGCCATGGACGACGACTTCAATACGGCTGGCGCGGTGGCGGTTCTGTTCGAGCTGTCCACTGAGGCCAACCGTACCGGCTCTGCCACAACGGCCGGCCTGCTACGCAGCTTGGGCGGGGTACTGGGCCTGCTGCAAGCAGACCCGGCCCGCTATCTGCAATCGCCCAGCCGCTATCAACGCTCCGGCAGCGCGGATACCGTCTTGTCCGGCGAACAGATCGAGGCCTTGATCCAGGCGCGCGCCGATGCCAAGCAGCAGCGCAATTTTGCCGAAGCCGACCGCATACGCAGCGAACTGCAAGCGGCCGGCGTCGAGCTGGAAGATAAGGCGGGCGGCGTCACGCAGTGGCGACGGGCCTAAGGAAGGGGAGGGGAATGTCAGACAGTCCAGCGGTATCGCGCGAGAAACCCGAGTTCTGGGACGAGGCGTCGACGCAGTTAATGGGTCGGGATCGCATCCTGAAAAAACTCATCCCTCGTCATCGCTCCGAGTGGCTGGCGCCCTCGGCGTCTCCCTTCGTTACCCTGGCGCGAGCCATTGTCGGCCAACAGATCTCCATACGCTCCGCCGATGCCATGTGGCAGCGCTTTACCGATGCTTGCGGACGCAACCCCACGCCGCGCGCCGTCATGGCGCTGGCGGCGGAAGACATCCGGCTTTGCGGCTTGTCCAAGCGCAAATCCGAATACATCCTGGACCTGGCGACGCACTTTGCCGAAAAGAAGGTAAAGCCTGCGGCCTGGGACGCGATGGACGATGAAGCGGTCATTGCCGACCTTTGCGCAATACGCGGAATCGGTCGCTGGACTGCCGAGATGTTCTTGATCTTTAACCTTCAGCGGCCAGACATCCTGCCGCTGGATGATGCCAGCCTGCTCAAGGCAATTTCGTTACACTACTTTAGCGGTGAGCCTGTGTCGCGCTTCGAAGCGCGCGAGGTCGCTCAGGCGTGGGCGCCTTGGCGTACGGTCGCCACCTGGTATCTATGGCGCAGCCTGGATCCGGCATCCGTACAGTACTGAACAGCCCGAACGCTCTACTCTGGAACCAAGCTCTTATGCGTAATACCTTCCTGGAATTTGAACAGCCCCTGGCCGAACTCGAGAACAAGATCGAGGAGCTGCGTTTCGTGCAAACGGATTCCGCCGTCGATATCTCTGAAGAGGTGGGTCGGCTGCAGCAAAAGAACCAGGCTTTGGCAAAAAGCATCTATTCCAAGCTTACGCCCTGGCAAACCGCCCTGGTGGCACGGCACCCGCAGCGACCCTATACGCTGGACTATGTGCGCGAGGTCTTCACCGACTTCCACGAGCTGCACGGCGACCGCATGTATGCCGATGACCTGGCCATTGTCGGCGGGTTGGCGCGCTTCAATGGCACGCCTTGCATGGTGATCGGGCACCAAAAAGGACGCGACACCAAGGAACGCGCCATGCGTAACTTCGGCATGCCGCGACCCGAAGGCTATCGCAAGGCGCTGCGCCTGATGCGGCTTGCCGAAAAATTCCAATTGCCGGTTTTTACCTTTGTCGATACGCCGGGCGCCTACCCGGGCATAGGCGCCGAAGAGCGCGGCCAGTCCGAAGCCATCGGGCATAACCTGTATGCCATGGCCGAACTGAGGGTGCCTATTATTGCGACCATCATCGGCGAGGGCGGCTCGGGTGGGGCCCTGGCAATCGCGGTTGGCGACGTGGTGATGATGCTGCAATATTCCACCTATGCCGTCATCTCGCCCGAGGGTTGCGCGTCCATCCTGTGGCGTAGCGCCGAGAAAGCCTCGACCGCAGCAGAGGCCTTGGCCATTACCGCGCCAAGGCTGAAAGAGCTGGGCCTGATCGACCGCATCGTCAACGAGCCCGTCGGTGGCGCCCATCGCGACCCGGTCGTCATGGCCCGCCAACTAAGCCGGGCACTTGCCGATTCGCTGCGCCAGGTGTCCGGCATGTCGGCCGACCAACTTATCGAGCACCGCCTGCAACGCCTGATGTCCTACGGCCGCTTCCAGGAAGTGCGCTAAACCGGCGCCATGCCCCAGTCGGCCTTCTTGCGGCCCGCCTTGTCGGCGCCCATGGTGCAAGCCTTAGACGCTGCGCTGGGCGCCTTGCCTGAAGTGCCGTCCTGCCTGGCCGTCGCACTAAGCGGGGGTGCCGATTCTGCCATGCTGGCCGTGCATGCCGCCGCGTACGCGCGCGAACGCGGGCTGGAACTTCATTGCTTTCATATCCATCACGGCCTTCAGGCGCCTGCCGACCGCTGGCGGGCGCATGTGCACGACCTTGCGCAAGGGCTGCGGCTTCCTTGCCACAGCCTGAGGGTCCAGGTGACGGGCGCCGCTAACGATGGCATGGAATCCGCCGCGCGCGATGCCCGCTACCGGGCTTTTTCGCAGTTGGCTGCGGTAACAGGGGTGCAGCATCTGTTGCTGGCACATCACCGCAATGATCAGGCAGAAACGGTGCTGTTGCGGCTGTTGCGCGGCGCCGGCCCAACCGGGCTTGCCGCTATGGCGCCCAGCATGCGGCGCGACGGACTGACTTATCTGCGCCCCTGGCTGGACATAGCTCGGGCCGACATCCTGGCGCAGGCGACAGCGTTCGAGGCGGCAACAGGCTGGGCGCCCGTACACGACCCCACCAATGCCGACGATACCTACACCCGAGCCGCCGTGCGTGAACGCCTCGTGCCCGATCTGGACGAGCGCTGGCCTGGCTGGCAGGCCACCTTGCTGCGCCATGCCAGGCAAAGCGCTGAAGTGGCGCAGATCCTGGATGAGGTGGCTGCGCAAGACTTCGCCGGACTGGATCCTGGGGAGGATGGGCGCAGCTTCTTGCTGGCCCTGTGGCGGCTTTTGTCGACCGCGCGCCAAGCCCTGGTGCTGCGGTATTGGCTGGGCCGGCTAGGGCAGCGCATGCCCACCGATGCACGCTTGCAGGACCTGATGCGTCAGTTACGCACCTTGCATGCGCTGGGCCATGACAGGCAGATGCAAGTCAAGCATGGAGCGGCGGTCATACGATGCACACGCGGCCGGGTCATGCTTGATGTGCCCGCCGTGCCTCAAAACGAGCTTCTCGAAAAACGTTAAAATGCTTCGTTTTGCGCCACTTTCGCGCAGGCTTTTCGCAATTTAACGCAGAGTAAACGATGTCCCTGATTGTTCAGAAGTACGGCGGCACCTCCATGGGATCGGTCGAACGCATCCAGAACGTAGCGCGCCGCGTTGCGAAATGGCACGCGGCCGGCCACCAGGTTGTGGTGGTTCCCTCGGCCATGTCCGGAGAAACCAACCGCTTGCTGGGCCTAGCCAAAGAGATTTCCCCGCAGCCCGATGCGCGTGAGCTTGACATGTTGGCAGCCACGGGCGAACAGGCCAGCAGTGCCTTGCTGGCCATGGCGTTGATGTCGCAAGGCGTCTCCGCCCGCAGCTATGCCGGCTGGCAGGTTCCCGTCCGTACCGATTCATCCTTCAACCGGGCGCGCATACTGTCTATCGACGACGCACGCATCCAGGGCGATCTTGACGCCGGGCGCGTCGTGATCGTGACCGGTTTCCAGGGCGTTGACGACGATGGCAACATCACGACACTGGGGCGTGGCGGGTCAGACACTTCGGCCGTGGCCGTTGCCGCCGCCATGAAGGCAGACGAGTGCCTGATTTTTACCGACGTGGACGGCGTGTACACCACTGATCCACGCGTCGTGCCTGAGGCGCGCCGCATGAATGTCGTGTCATTCGAGGAAATGCTGGAGATGGCCTCGCTGGGCTCTAAAGTCTTGCAGATCCGCTCGGTGGAATTCGCCGGAAAGTACCAAGTACCCGTGCGCGTATTGTCGTCGCTTACCGATCCCTTGCTGCCCGTCGAAGAAGAGATGGTTTCGGGCACCCTAATTACTTTCGAGGAAGATCAGAAAATGGAACGTGCCGTTGTATCGGGCATCGCCTTCAGCCGTGACGAAGCCAAAGTAACCTTGCTGGCCGTCCCCGACACCCCGGGCGTGGCTTACTCCATCCTTGGCCCGGTTGCCGCCGCCAATATCGATGTAGACATGATCCTGCAGAACCAGTCGGTAGCCGGCACCACCGACTTCTCGTTCACTGTAAACCGCAACGACTTCGCCCGTACGCTGGACCTGCTCAAGTCGCAGATCGGCCCCGCCGTGGGCGCGGCCGATATCGTCTCGGACGACAAGGTCTGCAAGGTGTCCATCGTTGGCATCGGCATGCGTAGCCATGTGGGCGTAGCCAGCCTGATGTTCCGCACTCTGTCGGAAGAGGGCATCAACATCCAGATGATCAGCACCAGCGAGATCAAGACCTCCGTCATCATCAACGACAAGTACATGGAACTGGCCGTACGAGCGCTGCATAAAGCCTTCGAACTGGATCAGGACAAGACTCAGGCTCCCGCCTGATTGCTGTAGCGGCCGTCTTCCGCAAGGAAGGCGCCGCGATAGGGCCAAATTTGGCTCTGCCGGCCGAAATCACCGTTTTATCGTGATAGAATGGCGGCCTATTTCCGGAGACGTGGCCGAGAGGTTGAAGGTACTCCCCTGCTAAGGGAGCATACGGCTTATACCCGTATCGAGGGTTCGAATCCCTCCGTCTCCGCCAGTATTTGACAAGCTAAGGCCCTGTTTTTTACAGGGCTTTTGCTTTTCTGGCTTCTTCGTACTGCGGTTCTACTGCGGAATTCGCAAAAAGTGCCTGGTCTACGGCAGCTAAATGGCACTACCAATAACCTAGTACCTTCCACCAGACACCGCCGACGGTGACCCAGATCAGCAAGTTCACAACGCTCATTATGAATCCGGCCCGCCACCATTCGCCCAAGGTGACGTAGTTGGAGCCGAAGATCACCGGTGAGGTGCCGGTGGCGTAGTGGGTGAGGGTCATCATGATGGAGGAAGTTGCCGCCATTATCAGCACAAACGGCATGGGTGGAGCGCCCAAGGCCAGACCCACGACGAGGAAGGCGCCCATCATTGCAGTGATATGCGCGGTGGTGCTGGCAAAGAAGTAGTGCGAGTACAGGAAGACCAGTACCAGCAGAGCGCTGGCTCCTTGCCAGCCCATACCTGTCCCGGCGATGATGTCGCGCATGGTGCTGGAGAACCAGGCTATCACGCCTAACTGGTTGAGCTGCCCCGCCATCATTACCAGCGCACCGAACCAGATAAGGGTATCCCAGGCGGTCTTTTCGCCCAGTATGTCCTGCCAGGTGAGTACGCCGGTGAGCAACAGGATCGACAGGCCGATAAACGCGGTGGTAGTGGCGTCCAGCTGGAAAACCGGGCCGAGAAGACGCATCGGGATATCTGCCCAGAGCAGCAGCAGAATCAAGAACACGCCGAGGGTGATCTTTTCGTTTCGGGAGATGGATCCCAGTGCCGTCAGCCGATTCCGGGCAAAGGTAGTGGCATCAGGTGTATTTTTGATCTCGGGAGGATAGATCAGATACAGGATCAGCGGCATAAGTGCGAGCGCCACCAGACCCGGCAGCAGCATGGCCAGTGCCCAGGTGGTCCAACTCAGGCTGATAGCGGCTCCGGTGGCTTCGGCGATCAGCCGGACAGTCAGCGGATTGGGCGCGGTGGCAGTGATGAACATGGCCGAGGTGATGGGGTTGGCATGGTAGTTCACCAAGGCCAGGTATTTACCGATCTTACCGGTGCTATTGGCTTGCGGGGTGGAGCCGAAGCTGTGGGCGATCGACAGCATGATCGGGTGGATAATCCCGCCACCACGGGCGGTATTGCTGGGTGTGACCGGCGCGAGGATCAGTTCCGACAGCGCCAGGCTGTAACCTATCCCTAACGTATGCTTGCCAAACAACGAGATGGCGTAATAACCGATGCGAGCGCCCAAGCCGGTTTTGGTCAGACTGCGTGAGATCATCACGGCGACGGCGATCAGCCAGATCAGTGGGCTGCTGAAGCTGCTCAGGGCATCCCTGATCGCCTCACCGGGATCATTACTGGTCACATGGCTGGCCGCTACCAGCACAATGGCGATCATTGACAGGCCACCCAGTGGCATCGCCTTGCCGATGATTGCAGCAATGGTGCCGATAAACATCGCTAGCATCAACCAACCCTGATTGGACACCTCGGCGGGCTGGGGCAATAACCAGACTCCCAGACCAATGGCAATAGCAATCAGGGCCGATACTGGGCGCAAATCGGACGTGTGTTCTGGTTTTTGGGGCATGCCTTGCACTCCGCTGATATCTGTAGTTGATTCTGGGCCTGTATCGTGGGGTAGATGAGCGAGTCCCGAATAACCAGCCCATACAGGAAACGCTCTTCTGCCCCAATGCCCCTATCAGGGCTTGATAGCGATCTTCAAGACGCCGTCGCGCTGATTGGCGAACAGGTCGTAGGCTTCAACGATGTCGTCCAGCCCGTACTCATGGGTGACCAGTATGCCCAAATCCAGTCGGTTGGAAGCCACCACGTTCATCAGCCTGCGCATGCGTTCCTTACCACCCGGGCACAGCGCGGTGTTGATGCGATGGTCGCCTAGCCCTGCGGCAAAGGCACCCAGCGGAATACTGAGATCCTCGGAGTACACCCCCAGGCTGGACAAGGTGCCACCGGGCTTGAGCACCTGCAGCGACTGACTGAAGGTCTTCTGGGTGCCCAGCGCCTCAATGGATGAATCCGCCCCGCGTCCGCCTGTAAGCTTCATCACTTCCTCGACTACATCGCAGTTGCGGAAGTTGAAGGTGATATCGGCACCCATCTGCCGGGCAATATCCAGCCGGTGGTCATTGCCGTCTACGGCAATGATGGTGGTCGCCCCCAACAGCCGGGCACCCGCGGTGGCGCACAGGCCAATCGGGCCCTGGGCAAAGATCACCACGGTATCACCGATACGGATATTCGCATTCTCCGCGCCCTTGAAGCCGGTGGACATGATATCCGGACACATCAGCACCTGCTCATCGGTCAGGCCATCGGGAATCGGCGCCAGGTTGGCCTGGGCATCGGGCACCAGCACGTACTCAGCCTGGGTTCCATCGATCAGATTACCAAAGCGCCAGCCGGCGGTGGCCTTGTAGCCGTGGCAGCCACAGCGACCATCGGCGGTCAGATAGCTGCCATCCTGCGATGCCACGCCATCCTGGGCGGCATAGGAATTGAAATTCGGGCAGATGGCCCCGGCGATTACCCGCTGGCCTTCCTGGTAACCCTGCACAGCGCTACCGAGTTTCTCGATCACGCCCACCGGCTCGTGACCGATGGTCAGGCCCTTTGCCACCGGGTACTCGCCCTTGAGAATATGGATGTCGGTGCCGCAGATGGTGGTCGTGGTGATACGAATCAGTGCGTCATTAGGACCGACATCGGGAATGGGCTTGTCAGCCAATTCAATACGACCGGGTTCGACAAATATTGCCGCTCTCATCATCTTAGCCATGAGTAATACTCCTGAGTATCGGGTAGGGAATCAGCTTTCTATGTTACGCGGTACTCATTACAACTTACCTCATCTCGTCCCTGCCGACTTGACTAGGATCAAGAGCAGGGGAGGGTTTCTGTTCACCAGCCAGTGGGATGGCCCACATATCGGCAAGTCCTGGAGCACCCATTGGCCGAACTTGATTACCCGCCAGAAATCCGGCGTGTGATCTATACAACCAAGGCCATTGAATCGCTCAATCGCGTCATTCGCCAGTTGCGCGCGCGCCGTTGGCGCAGCGCAGGCGGGCGAACTACGCCGTGAACGCATTGCAAAGCCGAAGAGTGCCGCGTAGTCGGCCGCCTCAATTCCAGCCTCTCACCCAACAATCACCAACCGCTGACTCCCCCGCCGCCCCGGCCGCGACGCGGGCGAGCGTTCCAGCGCCATCCGATCCTTCTCGGCCAGCACGAGATAAAGCCTGAGACCGTCAAACTGACTCAGCTAGCGCCCGAACCCTCGGCTATTACGGAACACGATTACGGAATATCAGGACTAGCCAGAAATGTTCAGCGATTCTTGGACAGAGCGGTTTTTTTGCGTCTTGCATGAAGCCTCCTACAGCCACCGGCGCACTTCTTTCATGTAGTTCTCGAACGCCACACCAAACCTTTGGCTTAACAGGCGTTCCTCGGGAATGATCTGGAAACGCGTGATGTAGGCGATAAAAACAAGTAAACCCAGTATCGACAGCACGTTCCCCAGATAAACGGCCCATCCGGCAAGAACAAGCAACACACCAAGATACATGGGGTTTCGGCTGTAGCGATAGATCCCTGAGTTGATCAAGTTCGAGGCCAATGCCGGACGCCTGGGATCCGTCGTAGTGCGAGCGCGCTTGAAAGCAACGATACTAACCAGACTCATGGCGACCCCCAGCAAAGCAACAGCAACGGCCACCATATGGTTATTGGGAGAGGCCAGGTTCAATGCCGGAAACAGTCTTGCCGACGTCCCCATCATCAGTCCGACAAGCAGCATGATAAGGGGTGGCGGAATAAGTAGTTCAAGTCGTTTCATAGTTGCTATCCTGAAAAATTTCAGTCCATGACGTTCAGTTGACGGTTCTATCGTAAGGTGCGAGGACGCTCGCGACCATTGACGGGTGACAAGTTTCTCAGATTGGTTCCGCAGAAGACCTTTCTGTACCATACCGAGCATGCGGACTCCTAGCTGACCACGAATGAATGACAATAATATGCGCCAAGTTTGGCAAGAAGTGCTCGATTTCTGGTTCCCGGAAGGACGTTCGCTTCAGGCTGATCTTGCAACCCATAAAGACCATTGGCTCTGGCGGATGCGTGGTGGAGCAGACAGCGAAATTACGCGCCGCTTTACAGGGCCAACAGCGGAAGCGGCGGCAGGCCACCTTGATGGGTGGGCGTCCGATCCCAATAGCAGGCTGGCCCTTATCATTGTTCTTGATCAGTTTTCCAGATCGGTTTGGCGAAACAGTGCGAGATCCTTTGCTCAGGACACCGCCGCACTGGCGTTCACCATGGAAGGGCTAACCAATGGGCACTACGCTCAACTGCCCACCCCGTGGCACAAGGTGGTTTTTGGCCTTCCACTTGGACACTGCGAAGGAGAGGATCACCTTGAGCGCGTTGATCTTCTTATCGGCCTTCGTGAAGAAATAGCCGCACAAGCGCCAGTGCATCTATCGCCGGTATATCGGTCTTTGGTGAAGCAGGCTCAAGATGTACGGCAGGTTATTGCTGCTTTTGGAAGGCACCCTCATCGCAATGAGGTGCTGGGGCGCCCGTCAAGGCTCGATGAGGAAGCCTACCTAGCTAAGAAGCAATTTCCACACTTACGAGCATTTCAAGATCTTATCATTCCGTAAATTACGATGGAACAGTGCAAGCATAGCCTGCCAGCCGCGCTCGGCCGACACCCGATCATAGACAGGAAAATCCGGCATCATCCAGCCGTGCGCAGCGCCGGGATAGATTTCGGCGAAGTGCCGCACGCCCGCTTCTGTTAACGCCGCCTCAAGCCGCTCGGCCATTGCCGGTGGGTAGCTTGCATCGTTGTCAGCGCCCGCCACATAGAGCTCGGCTTTCAACTTTGGCGCGAAACGATGCGGGCTGCTGGGTGCGTCGTTAGCGAGGTTTCCACCGTGGAAGCTGGCCACCGCAGCGAAATGATCCGAATGGGTGGCTGCCGAGGTGATCGCCATACCCCCACCCATGCAAAAACCGACAGCGCCAGCCTTATCGCCAGCGACATCCGTGCGTGTGTTGAGATAGGCCAGGAACGCCTCGGTGTCCTCTGCTGCCTTTATGTTGTTGGTCGTAGCCATCAGCGGGCCTAGTATCGCACCTACATCACCTTTGAAAACCTCGGTTGGTACCAAGGGCCCATAGGGGCCATAGCGATAGAAAAGGTCCGGCAACAACACTAAGTAACCTGCGTCTGCGAGGCGCTGCGCCATGTCGACTACCGCCGGCCGGATTCCGCCAGCGTCCGCGTAGAAAATCACCGCTGGCCAAGGTCCCTGGTCAGCAGGAGACATGACGTGGGCGTGGCATTCTCCATCACGAGTTTGGATAGCAACTTGTTCATGGGGCATAAATTCCCTTGTTATTCTTGATTGGGACGCAGTCTTCGCTCTGCGATAGTTCCAGGCCGGGGATGCAACCGGCGCAACGGTCCGGTTAACCGTTGTGCCGGTGTCTCATAGTTTAGCCCTGGCAAACGTCCATTCTTAACATAGCCAAGGAACTACCTTGACCGTCTTCAGTCTACCTTCCTGATTTCTCGAACTTCAGACTTATTCATTTGCACGGTACTGCCGTCTTTTTCGTACTCCACGAAGCCGTCGTCGTTATCCACTTCTGGTTTTTCGCTGGTTACGGTCGACCCGCCATCACGTGTTTTAACCTCGTACGCGGACGAACATGCAGCCACCGTTCCAAGTGCGGATATAGCGGAAACCAACAGCAAGGTTCTTAATTTCATAGAGTGCTCCTGAAAGTATTGCTAAGGGAAATCCCCAGTCTTTCAGCAAGCCCGGTGCCCGCGTTGCCTCGGCTGTCTAAGCGAGACACTGAAGTACATCAACCGGTCAGGCACCGGCACCCGCGTTGTCAAGATCGAAGAGTGTTACGTAACCGCGAACTGAAGGGTGGCCACCCAAGATATACTGGATTTCCGGAACGCAAGTAGATGCTCGTGCTGCGTCCACAGAGCAAGGAGATCGTCATGCGACTAGGCAATTCGCGCGAAAGCCGAAATATAGAAGATCGTCGGGGCCAGCGCATGCGGATAGGGGGGCGTGGCAAGATCGGGCTGGGAACCATTGTGCTTGCGCTCGTTGCCCTATATTTTGGCGTCGATCCCAATGTAGTATTACAGAACGCCGTCGGTCCGGTTCAGACCGAGACCTCCGCCAATCCGCCAGCCGACACGCCGCAAACTCGGTTTGTATCCAAGGTGCTGGCCGATACCGAAGATGTCTGGGGCAGTGTTTTTCAGCAACAAGGTTGGGGCGCCTACCAGGAGCCCAAGCTGGTCCTGTTCAACGGGGCCACGCCAACCGCCTGCGGTACCGGGCAATCTGCCATGGGCCCATTCTATTGTCCGGGCGACAGCAAGGTCTATCTGGACCTGCAGTTTTTTCAGCAGATGGCGCAGCAGCTGAATTCGCCGGGTGATTTCGCTCAGGCCTATGTGGTCGCGCACGAGGTGGCCCATCATGTGCAGCATCAACTCGGCGTGATGGATCAAGTCGACCAAGCGCGTCAGGGCGCCGGCGCGGCGGCCGGCAATCAATTATCGGTTCTTGTGGAACTGCAGGCGGACTGCCTGGCCGGCGTCTGGGCGAACCATTCCAACTCTCAGCGGGGCACGCTTGAACCCGGTGATATCGAAGAAGGTCTGAATGCGGCCAGCGCCATAGGCGACGATACGCTACAGAAACGCACTCAGGGCCATGTCGTTCCCGACTCTTTTACCCACGGTACGTCTGCTCAGCGGGTACGCTGGTTCAGTCGCGGGTTTGAAAGCGGAGACGCCGCCCGCTGCGATACCTTCAGCGCATCTTCGCTCTAAGGCCGCGTTAAGAGTGCCTGTTGCAGCAATTTCGATTGCTCCGCCAGTTCCTCATCGGAAGCGCGAGGCGCGAGGGCGAAGCTAAGGTCTTTCTGCTCGATATACGCGGTTGAGGTCAGGTCCGTGTTGCTGTGCAAGGGAATCAAGTGCGCATGGACGTGCGCAACGTCTGTCCCTGTAAATGCCAGGCCCACGCGCTCAACGCCATGTAGCTGCTTCATGGTCTTGGAAAACCGCTGAGCCATTTGCATCAGACGCGCCGCCAACTCGGGCGGCAGGTCGTCGAAATAAGCATGGTGGTCCCGCGACACGATCAATACGTGCCCGGGCCGTATAGGATGGATATCGAGGAAGGCCACGAAATCATCATCTTCGTGAATGATGTGTGCTGGAATTTTCTTGCTTGCAATGGCGCAAAAAATGCATGGGGCATGAGCGGGTTCATTCATGGCAGTGGTTCCTGGACGTGAGCGCGATTTTGATCAGCACTTTACCAGCTTACCGTTCCCACGGGCGAGGCCGGGACGATTCTGAACAGGCCCGTCGGTTATTGTCTATGGGAGAAACCGCCTGACGTAGCGTCGTTAAGTAGCGGTCAGGGCGTGATGGTCCAGTAAGTAAAACCGTTGTGCACTGCGCTTGGGAGGTTGCGCGTTGAGGCTTTGCTGCGTTGTCGCAGAACCAGCGATACATCACTCGCTACCTTTGGTACGTCAAAGCCGTGGGAGTGATTGGCCTGCAAGATTTGTCGATCAACGGCCGACACATCTATAGTTTCGACCCCTTGTGTGATCAAGCGGTTTGCGCCACCCAGGCCCGCGGGCGCTTGTCGATTCACTATCTTGGACAACTTCAGTGCAAAGTCATGCTCATTCGCATAGAGGGTGACTAACTGCGTGAATTTCCCATGGAGCGTTATGCTTTGGATGAAGTTGGTACGCGGCACGTCGGGGGCAACAAACACAACATTCTGGATCGGCTTGCCGATATCTGCCGCGAACTCCAGCGCCTGGACCGCAATGCGACTGCCCATGCTATGTGCCAATATCGAGGTCGTGCCCAGCCTTTCATCGAGCAGGGCAGGGATCAATTCCTTAACAAATGCCCTGGTGTAATCCACGCTCCCCATATCATAAACATAGCCGCTACCGGTGTCCTGCGAAGGCCAGGCGAGGACAAGCACGGGGGCCTTAACCTCAAAATCCTGTGCGAACGCAATCGCTCGGCGAACTGCGAAGTCAAAGGAGTTGTTGTACCCATGGATAAAAACAATGACGGCATCGTTTGCGCGAGCGGCTTCGCTCACCAGGGAAGCACACGATTTCGCACCCGTTATAAGCTGTGATCCGGCAAGCGCGATGCCGCCCGTGTGAGAGCGACCGAAGGCTCGATGAGGTTCGGGCGTGTATTCAATCTCACCGCAATTGAGCAGTGCACTGGTGCGCTGAACTCCAAAACGATAAGACAGGTTAGGGTCGCCTTCATCGTTGCGATTAGTGGCAAAGAAAATGCGCGCGGGCGCCGCGCTGCGAAGGACCGGCGCCAGAGGCACCGGCGGGGTGGGCTGCGTTCGCTGCACCTCGTCTAGCAATTCCAGAACGGCCTTGCCCTCGCTGCCGGCATCCCGTAGCCACGACGCCCGGGCTGCTGTCTGCTCCGTATCCAACGTAGTAAAACTTAGATAGGACAGGCGGTTCGCTTTCGCCAGCATGGGTAAATCGGCTTCGGCACGCAAGACCGCTAGACGAGCCTGGCGCACGGCTTCCTCCGCCGCTTCTTGAATGGCTGCGCGTTCGCGTTGACGCAGTCCCAACCAAGCTTCTTCATTGGCCACCAGAAAGCCTTGCTCGTGCCGGAATTGTGCCAGGAGGCTGCCCCCTTCGGCTGTCTGGAGGGATGCATTCTTGCCATCAGATTCGACCGATGTCTCTGACGCATCAACCAAGCCTTTGTCCAGGGCCAATACGGCGTCGTCGGCCGACATCGATACGGGTGTGGCGCCCATCTCGATGAGAATGTCTTGAGACTGCATCTTCGGTACGGAGATTTTCAGGCCCATGAGGTCCCCGGCGGTATTCACCGACGTTTTCGTGACAATAGAGGACGCCGCTGTGTTCCAGAAACTGAGTACGGCGAATCCCTTGCTGCCGAGTTCTTGCTCCACTACCACGCCCAGTATCGAATCTTCGACGACGAATTGCGCGCTCGAATCGGGAAGTATCAGGGGGCTTGAGAGTAGAGATGTGGCCACCAGAGAATCATCATCTTCTTGGTAGCCGGGGATTTGAGAGCTGCGAAGCAGTGCGAGAGGGAACTTGCCTGCAAGAACTAAGGACCCAATCTGGCTCGACGGATATTCAGTATTACTGACGACAATTTTGAATTCAAGCCCGGCCTCTTGCACTTGCGGTGATTTGCTAAGCGAGGCGATGAACTGCCGCGCAGATGCCTCGTCTTCTACAGGCACCAGCACGCCGAGTTCTCTGGCGCTGGAAGAGCCCGCCAGCAGTATCGTCGCTACCAGGAGGAAGGCAAGGGCTCCCCATACCTGCAACTG
Source organism: Pollutimonas thiosulfatoxidans (assembly GCF_004022565.1). Classification (NCBI taxonomy): domain Bacteria; kingdom Pseudomonadati; phylum Pseudomonadota; class Betaproteobacteria; order Burkholderiales; family Alcaligenaceae; genus Pollutimonas; species Pollutimonas thiosulfatoxidans. The sequence goes on along the minus strand of NZ_CP022987.1, from coordinate 1,772,049 downwards.
CTTGCTTAGCATCGTACCCATTGCCTCTCCCGGTTTGTGGATACCGCATCTGGCTCGTCACGATTCTACTGCCGGAAACGGCGCTAAAGCCAGAAGCGCTTCATCCACCAGATGATCTAGCCTATGTAGCTGCTTGGATGTGCATTGCATGATGCGCATCATCCTCAGACGAGATGCTTTGCGTTTTCACCGATGCCAACTATGATGCTTTGACGCCGTCTTGGTGTTGAGGAGCCAGCATGAGAATCGAAAAAACGGAAAAGTCGGCAGAAGGCAATATGGGAGTCTTGCGCGCAAAACTCCCCGGCGTTGCCGAGCTGCAAGTGGACGAGCGCGGCAAGCTCACCGCCCGGGTGACTGGCTGGGCCGCGGACGGCCAGGGCAGTTCGGTCGAGCATCAAGTGATGCTCACCGACGGCGACATCGAGCGACTGCTTACCTGCCTGGCAAATCCCAAGAGCCCAGAGATCAGCGCCCTTGTCAGCAAGCTCATGAGCGAGAATCTACGGAACACGCTACGGCTAAGCGCGCTGGGGTCGGGCGTCTTACTGACCGATTAAGGCTGCCTAAGCTTGGCCTTACATTTATAGACAAGTACTCACAGCAAGTTGGGCGCAAATGACGTCCACTCAAAGGTATGAACGGGCATCGGTAAAAGGCCCGTCATCCTTTGAGGGGAACCATGAGAAAAATACTTGCCTTGCCGCTGTTCGCCATCGTGGCCGGTTGTGCCACTTCAGGCCCCGACCTGCCCACTCAGGCCAATGTTGACCTGGATAAATACGTGGGCACCTGGCACGAGCAGGCTCGTTTGCCCAACCGCTTCCAGGAAGACTGTGCGGGGGATGTACGAGCCTATTATTCGCTGCGCCCCGACAACACCATCAGCGTCACGAATCAGTGCCGCACTGAAGACGGCAAAACCAAGACGGCTGAGGGCGAGGGCCGCTTGTCCAAGGCTGCCGATCCTCTCGACCCCGCCAAGCTGGAAGTGCGCTTCGCGCCTAAATGGACGTCTTGGCTACCCATGGTCTGGGGAGACTACTGGATTCTCAAGCTTGCGGGCGATTATGAATACTCGCTGGTCGGTACGCCAGACCGCAAGTATTTGTGGGTGTTGTCGCGAGAGCAGCAGGCGGACCAGGCGGTGGTGGATCAACTGCTGGCGCACGCCAGAACCTTGGACTTTCCGGTCGATCAGGTAGTCCGAACGGCCGACTGATGTCTTTACTTGCCCCGGGTGGTAGCGTAAACTTAAGGGAAAACCCTAGGAGACTGATATGAACGATGCGTTGGTGTTGGTGTCCGTACTTATTACGGCATTGGCGGTCTTGACCGGTGGCGCAGTGTTTTTGCTGGTTGTGCTGGTGTTGGCCGGGATGCAGCCACTAAGACTGCGAGAACGACTGCACCGACTTCTATGCCGGATTTCATTCGACTGCTTCGGTCGTGGTGACATGGCCGGCCGATAGAAACTCAAGCCCTTACGACTAGCCCCGAAGTGATTTCGGGGCTTTTTCCATTATGCTTGGCGTGTACCCTTTCAGGAGACCGCCATGCCCGAACCTTTAGCTGACGACAGCGCCCTCGAAGTAGTTGTCGTGCCGCGCAGTCACGAGCTCAGCGAGAATTTCCACGTCAGGCGAGCGCTGCCGTCCAGGCAGCGTCGCATGGTCGGGCCCTACGTATTTCTGGATCAGATGGGTCCCCACGTGTTTACCGCCGGGCAGGGCATAGACGTTCGGCCGCATCCCCATATTGGGCTGGCAACCGTTACCTATTTGTTCGAGGGCGAGATACTGCATCGCGACAGTTTGGGTACGGTGCAGCCTATCCGGGCGGGCGATGTCAACTGGATGACTGCAGGGCGTGGCATTGTGCACTCTGAACGGACGGCGCAAGAGGCACGCCAGCAAGATAATCCCTTGTTTGGCATGCAATGTTGGGTAGCCTTGCCGCAGGCCCATGAAGAAATCGAGCCGACCTTTCTGCATGCCGGGAAGGCGCAGTTGCCGGTGGAAGAGGACCACGGTGTCTCCGCTCGCATCATTGCAGGCAGTTTTTTCGGACGCCGTTCCCCTGTGCCGACCCTGTCCGATTTATTCCAGGTCGATGTAAAGCTGGAGCCTGGTGCGCAGATACACGTCCCGGCCGAGTATTCCGAGCAAGCGATCTATGTGGTGCAAGGTAGGCTGGATTTGGGTAAGGACGGTGTTTATGAGGCGGGCCAGCTGTTGGTGACCAAATCCGGTGTTGCCATTACGATAAGCACTTCCGGACCGGAACCGGCACGGTTCATATTGTTGGGGGGCGAACCCATGGACGGACCGCGATACCTCAGCTGGAATTTTGTCTCCAGCTCGGCAGAGCGCATAGAGCAGGCGAAGGAAGACTGGCGCATGCAGCGCTTTGACAACGTGCCTGACGAGACGGAATTCATTCCCATGCCGGATATTCCCGGCAAACCTGTACGCTACCCTTGAGCCTGTGATGGAAAAGCTTCGTCTTGATAAATGGTTATGGGCTGCCCGCTTTTATAAAACGCGCAGCCTGGCGGTGCAGGAAATAGGCAAGGGCAGGGTGCTGGTCAACGACCAGACCGCCAAGCCGTCGCGCGAGGTCGCGGCCGGCGATATCGTCACGGTTCGCAAAGAAGACCCTCCCATACAAGTCCGCGTATGCGGCGTAAGCAGTGTGCGCGGCCCCGCACCCGTAGCACGGCAACTGTATGAAGAAACCGCCGATAGCATCAGTGCACGCGAGCAGGCCGCTGAAATGCGACGGCTTGCGCCAGAGCCCGCGCAAGAGATTGCCGCCGGACGGCCCACCAAGCGCGATCGGCGCCTGATCGACTTCCTGCGCGGGAAGTAAACGGAGGCTGCGCCAGCTTACGGTCCTGCGGCTACTTTGGTGTTTCCGTACTGATCTCGCCGTCCTGTTGGACGAGATAGATCAACACCAAGGCTATCGTGGCCAGAAAGCGGAACGCTGACGGCACGCCATTCCATTGTTCCGACATCCACATCCCGAACCATTCTCCGCCTACCGACATGAAACCGACTTGCCACACCAGAAAGCCCAGTGTCAGGCCGGCCACTGCCATGCGCTTGCTGTGATTGAAGTCACGTGCCGATGATTTCGCCCGTTTTAGCAGACGCCAGGCGCCCACCCAGCACAGTATGGCGGTCAGCGCTTCGGCCGCAATAATAAGTACATAGGCGGCGTGATGCAGGAAGGGCGTATGAATGGCGCGGTAATGAATGGTGGCGGTCGAAAAGATGGTGTCCATCAGCAGTACATGCCTGACAAATGCAAAATTGCTGCCGTAATCCGTGATGTTGCCGAAGGCCACCAGCGAGGCAAATAGTGCAATGGCGGCAACAAGCGAGGCTTTCGAGTAACGGATAATCATCGTGATGGTTCCGCCTTGCGCCAGACGCTGGCCAGCCAGGGCTGCTCTTCCCGGGGCAACCCTTCCGGCCGATAGTAGTGCTCCAGCTCTTCGAAGCCGGCTGCTTGCATCAAGGCGCGCCAGTTATCCAGGTCGTGATATGCGCCATATCGGCCGCCGTTCCAGCCCTCCTGATTCTGGCCGCGCGGATTGGAACAGAACAGCACACCTTTCGACTTCAGCGCAGCACGCAGTTGGACCAGCACTCGCGGCACTTCCTGCGTCGGGATATGAAACAGCACGGCATTGGCGTAGATGCCATCGAAGTAGTCCGCAGGCAAGTCCAGGCCAAGGAAGTTTTGATGCCAGACCTGGCAGCCGGTGGCGGCACGCGCCATGTCGACAAAGCGCTCGGACCCGTCAAGCCCGATGGGGCGATGGCCCAGGGCTTTGAAGGTTTGCAGATCGCGGCCCGGGCCGCAGCCGAGATCCAGTACGGTATAAGGCGCCGCGCCCTCCATGTGGCGCAGCAGCGCGGCGATATTCTGGCTGACGTCATGATCCTGCGTGCCTTCCCGAAAGCTGTCGGCATGAGCGTTATAGTGGGCCAGCGTCAGTTCCGTGATTTGGCGCAAACGGTCTTGTTCTATGGTCATAAAAAGGCTCCAACAGCGGGGGCGTTCTGCAATATGATGTCCCCGAGATACTAACCCCTAAGGAGATCGCCATGGCACTTCGATTTTTTACTGGATTGCTTTCAGTATTATTCGCGGCCTGCTTGCTCATGACCAGCGCTTGGGCACATCATGGCTGGAACTGGGCCGACAGCGAGCAAATAAAGCTTACCGGCACCGTGAAGTCGGTTTCGATGGTGCCGCCGCATCCTCGCCTGGAGGTCGAAACGCCCAACGATGGGGTGTGGCGGATAGAGCTTGCCAACCCGGCACAAACCAAAAGAGCAGGTTTTATCGAAGGGTCTGCCAAGCCGGGCGATAGCGTCAACGTGACGGGTAATCGTTCCAAGGATCACACCGAGAAGCGCATGAAAGCGGTGCAGATTACCGTCGGCGACAAGGCCTACGACATTTACCCTGACCGTATCTCGGCAGGCCGCTAGGGTGACGGCCTTGCTCGAGTGGCTCGCAAACCTGCCGCCCGCGGTGTTGCTGCAAGGCTCTGGCACCGCCTATTTACTCGTCAATGCGGCGCACATCCTTTTTCTGGGCGTGTTGGTCGGCTCCATCGTGGCGCTGGACCTGCGCGTGCTGGGTATGGGGCGCGACATACCACTGTCTGTGATCGCCCCGTATCTGTCTCGCGTGGCAGCGGGCGGCCTGGCCTTGGCGATACTCACCGGCGTGTGGCTATTCATTACCCAGCCACAAGAGTACGTGACGAGCGCCGCTTTTTTGATAAAGATAGCGCTGGTCGTGCTGGGGGTAATCAACGCCTTGTGGCTGCACGCCAGTACCGCGTGGCGGCAGGCCCTGCTGCCGGATGCGCGCACGCCCCGGGCAGCTCGCATGCATGCCCTGGCATCGCTGCTGATCTGGGTGTCGGCGGTGTTGGCGGGGCGCTGGATTGCATTTCTATAACATCAACGTTAAACATACTAAAGAGATATTCATGCAAATGACAGGGATACCGTTCGGTACCACCGACTGGTCAAAAGTTGAGCCCACCGAGCACGCAGGCGTAACCGGTACCGCCTATTGGCGGACTTGTCATTTCGGATCCATACGAGTGCGTATGGTCGAATACACTGCGGGCTATCTGGCCGACCACTGGTGCGCCAAAGGACATGTGCTGCTATGCCTGGACGGAGAGCTGCATACCGAACTGGAAGATGGTCGAACGTTTGTGCTGACGCCCGGCATGAGCTATCAGGTGGCTGATAACGCCGAGTCGCATCGTTCGTTTACCGAGGCCGGGGCGAAGCTGTTTGTGGTGGATTAGCGCCACCCAGGCTACGTTCAAAAAAGAATCGCAAGGTTTCGGCCGTGGCGTCGGGGCCGGTGCCGTCGGTATAAGAGCCCTGGTCCGTGCCGCCTGACCAGGCGTGGCCGGCGCCATGGATTACCCACCGTTCAGCGATGACGTCACCGGCAGCGTTGCTGTACAGATATTTGGTGCTGTTGCGCTTGGCACCTATGCCGGGCATGCGCTGTGTTATTGGCTGGGCGGTCGCGCCCACGCTGGCCTTGATCACGCCCTCGGCATTGATCGGGTGCACGGTCGTGTCGCGGTCTCCGTGGAAGACGATGGTAGGCACGCCGCTGCCAGCCTGCACAATGGGTGGAGTGCCCTTGCCTTTCATGGCGGACAGCGCGGAGGGCAGGTCAGACGCCACGCCCGGCGCAAGCCCGGAATGCACACACGCCGCGGCATAGAGTTCGGGGTAAGCGCTGGCCAGTATCGCTGCCATTGCACCCCCGGCCGACAGGCCCGCCACATAGACACGTTGGGAATCGATAGCGTGCGCTTGCATCGCCGCACGCGTCATGCCGGCGAGGATTTCCGGCTCGCCCCGCCCTTGCTGCTGGTGGTTGTGCTTGAACCAGTTCCAACACTTCTGGGGGTTGGACTGGCGCGGTTGAATTGGATAAAGCACGTAGAAGCCTTGCTCGCGAGCCGCCTCGTTCATGGCGGTACCGGCTGCGAAGTCGTCGGCATCCTGGGTGCAGCCATGCAGCATGACCACCAAGGGCATGGGCCGGTCGCCCGCGTGGGGCGGCACGTAAAGTTTGTAGTCCCGCTGACCCCGAGAGCTTCGGAAGAAGCCTGACATGAACACGTCACCGGTAGTGGGCGGTAGGTCCGTCGCCGTGCTCGCTTCAGCGGCCGCTGTGTCGGTCCGCGGTTCAGGGATCTCCCAGGCCTCCACATCTATGACCTCGGTCTCGTCTTGCCGGGCGCTAGAGGCAGGGGCACCGCGTTGTAGCGCGGCTTGGATCGCGGCGGTGGCGGCAGCCAGATTTCCCGATTGCGTCAGCCGGGTCGCCTGCTGCATAAGATGCTGAAATTTAGGGTGCATGGTGTGGCCTTGAAGGCTGGTAGGTTGTCAGCGGATGCGCTGACGCAGTGCAGATTTGACGGCGGGGCTAGCATGCAGCGCGCCCAGGACGGTCAATGACTCTATGGTTGCCAGGGCAAGTTCAGGCGTGACGTCGGGCGCTATGCTTGCCAGGCCCAGCACTCTTATTTGCAGGGTTTCGCCGGCGGTCTGTACGGCAAGCAGATCCGCGGCCGAGTAGTGCTGAATACCAAGCACCAGCGTCTTGCGACTGACGGCCTGGCGTACCGCGTCGCCATGCGCGGCCAATTGATTGCGAATGGCAGTTCGTATCAGGTCCGTGCGGTTGGCATAGAACCCTTCCTGGACCAAAAGATCAATTTGGCCCAAGTCGACATAGCCCAGGTTAATGGTGATTTTCTCGTCAGGCGGCTTAGTGGCCGAAGCAAGTGTAGGAGTGCGAGGAGGCATGGGCCGATATTAAAACCATCCACTTGGATGGTCTACGGATGTTTCAACTTGATAGACCTCCATTAGCGCCAGGGTGCACAGTCTCCCGGGTCTGCACTCATTGTTTGGATAACGCGAATAGTGATACCCGGAATCGCCTGTTTATCTGCGATCAGCGAATCTATATAGTCTATTCATTACTAATGCGAGGCTGCTGCAGCCTCTGGAATGGAGAATGTTGATGACTAAACGTGATGTGGTTTTTTCACCCGGAAGGCAAGAGCTTTACGAGCGGAACCGGTATTCACCTGCAATTCGCTCCAACGGCTTTTTGTTCGTGTCCGGACAAGTGGGCAGCCGCGACGATGGCTCGCCCGAACCCGAATTAGAGACGCAAATTCGGCGCGCCTTCGATAACCTTAACGGGATCCTGCACGCTGCGGGTAGCTCTTTCGACGATGTGATCGACGTAACGGTTTTTATTGTCGACCCTGAATCGAAGTTCGAAGCTATCTGGAAGGTCGTGCCAGAATACTGGGGCCAGGCACCGCATCCTACTTTGACGGCCGTGGGCGTTACCTGGCTTTATGGCTTCGACTTCGAGATCAAGGTTATTGCCAAGGTATCAGACACTACCGGCGGCTGACAGGGGCGATACCGCCTTGCGCATCAGCAGATAGTGCAGCAGCCCGCCAATGAAAGCGCCTATCAACCAGGCGAATCCCGACAATGCCTGCAAGGCCGGTGTCCACACTGACGCGACGGAAAATATCGCCGCCAACACGAACGCCAGCATGGCTTTTTTGTTCCAGCCCTTATCAAAGTAGTACTTGCCCGCAGGGTCGGCCGAGAAGAGATCCTGGACGTCAAGTTGCTGGCGGCGTATCAGGTAATAGTCGACGATCATGATGCCGTATAGCGGCGCAAGCAAGGCGCCCAGCGTATCGACAAAGCCGGCTATCCCCATTTTGCTGATGACGGCTATCCACAAGCCACCAATAAAGAAGGCGATGAAGGCGGCGATGAAGCCGCCGGTGCGCGCGCTGATGCGGCCAGGAGAAAGGTTGGCCAGGTCGTAAGAGGGCGGGATGAAGTTGGCGACCAGATTGATGCCGACGGTGGCAACAAAGAAGGTGATGGCGGCCACGACGGTCAGCAACAGGTTATCGACCTTGCCGACGATGTCCACGGGGTTGGTTAAGGTCTCGCCAAAAATTACCGCAGTCCCAGCCGTGATGAACAAGGCAAGAAAAGAGAAAAATGCGAGCCCGACCGGCAGTCCCAGGAAGTTGCCCAGCCGCATGTGGCCGTCCGACTTGACGAAGCGGGAGAAGTCGCCGTAGTTGATCACGACTGCCGCGAAATACGCCACCATGGTGCCCACGACGGCAAAGAAGGCGGCCACGGGACCACCTGCGTAGGTGCCAGAGCCCGCGAAGATACGGTCAACTTCGTGGGGAAGGCCGCTGCCGGCTTCCATCCAGATCAGCACCAGCAGTATTACCATTACCAGGTAGACCAGGGGGCCTGCCCAGTTCAAAAAGCGAGTGATCCAGATAATGCCGCGTAGAAACAACAGCACCTGAAAGAGCGCCACAAAGGTGTAGGAGATCCAGTCGACTGTTGTCATGCCCAGGAAGGTGGCGCCGCCGGAAATATCGAACACTGACCGCAACAGCAGGGCCACCGCCGTTGACGCAAAATAGGTCTGCACCCCGTACCAGAAGATGGCGACGATCCCGCGCACCAATGCCGGAAAGTTGGCGCCCCGCACGCCCATGCTGGCGCGGGCCATCACAGGATAGGGAATGCCATAGCGTACGCTGGGTTTGCCCGACAAATTGACCAGCACCATGACGATGAACCCGGCCAGGATAATGCCGGCAAATACCGAGGTGCCGCTTAAGCCGTATGAGATAAAAAGCGTAGCTGCCAAGGTATAGCCGAACAGGCTTTGGATGTCGTTGGACCAGACGTTAAAGATTTCAAACCAGGTCCACGTTCGTTTGTCGTGCGGCAAGGGTGCCAGGTCGTCGTTGTGCAGCGATTGATCGATATGCTTGATGGCGAGATCATCATTCATCGGGTTCCCCTCATTGCAATTTTTTTGGAAGCTGCTGGGTGTTGCCGGATGCCGCGGTACTGGTGCGCTTCAGTCTACCGTGAAGTTTTCCTGGACGGTAGTGTTTTTTGATTGGCGTGTTGGATATGATGAAGCCAACTATGCACCAAGGAATACCAATGACGAGTTTGCGCGCCTTTTTGATCCGACCCGACAAATCCATAGAGGCCCTAACCGAGTTGCCTGCGGCCGTTCCAGAAGATGGCTTCGTGTGGCTGGCTTTCGAGCGCGATAGCTTCGCGCAAGATATTGCCCAAGCGCAGGCCTGGCTGGCGCAATGGGCCGGTATGCCCTTGCTGGACCTGCATGTCTCTGATCTGCTTAATACGCAGCTGCCGTCACATTTTGACTACACCTCGGTCTACGACATGTTGGTCATTCGCAAGTTGGCCGATGGCGATGCGTCCACGACAGGGCAGTTACCCACAACCCGCAAGGTGCAGACGATGCCGATAGGCTTCGTGGCTTACGACCGGGTCCTGCTTAGCGTGCATCCCGCGGGCTGCGGCATTCTGGCCGCGTATGTGAAGCGCTTGAAGCAGTTGGCCAACGCAGAATCAGGCCATCTGCCCGCTGCCTCCGTTGGCGCTACGGTTGGGACGGCCAGATTGCCGGACTCGCCGGCCGAACTGATGTTGCGCGTGGTCAGCCTGGCCATTGATGGCTATCTGGACCTGCGCAAGGTCATGACCCGTCAACTGGACCATTGGCAGCAGCGCCTGCTGCGACCCAATGTACGCTTCGACAACTGGGAGGGGCTGCTGAAAGCCAGGCAGGCGCTGCACCACCTGTATGACATTTGCGACGATCAGCGCAACGCCATGGACCGCTGGATGGATGTACTGGAAGATCGGCCCGCGCCCCAGACCCCCTTGGCGCAGCACGAACACGATCAATTACTGGTACGCAGCCGCGACGTGCTCGAGCATATTGAGCGCGTGTCGCATCATGTTCAGCAACTGGAGCAGAGCGCCGAAACAGCGGTGCAGATTCACTTCAATATTCAAAGCAATCGTACCAACGATGTGATGCGCACGCTGACGGCGGTGACGGCCGTTTTCCTGCCACTGAATCTGATCGCCGGAATTTTTGGCATGAACTTCGAATATATACCGTGGCTGCACCAGGCTGACGGATTCTGGTGGGCCGTGGCCGCCATGGTCTTTATTGCCGTGGTGCTGTTCGCCTATTTGGGCCGAAAGCGGTATCTGACGTCCAGCCCGGTTGAATAAGTTGCACCTGCTATAGTCATTGGCTGATCCGGCATTGCGCTTCGCCGCAGGCCGCTCCTGTAAAGTTCAATAAAGGAACGACATGACCCAACCGATGTACACCTACTCCGTTCCCGTGTTCAAGCAGATGTTGACTGCCCTGCAAGCCATATTGGCCCGGGCCGACGCACACGTGACCGAAAAATCTATAGACCCTGACGCCTTGCTGCAGGCGCGGCTGTTTCCCGACATGTTCCCGCTGATCAAGCAGGTCCAGACTGCTGCGGACTTTGCGCGCGGGGTTTCTGCGCGACTGGCAGGTATGGACGTGCCCAAATACGAAGGCAATGAACAGGGTTTTGCCGACCTTGACGCGCTTCTGACGCAGACGCTGGCTTTCCTGGATAGTGTCGACGCTGCGAAGTTTGCCGATAGCGCTGGGCGCGAGATTGTTCTGCGCCCGGGCACGCCCAAAGAAAAGAAACTAACGGGTCAGGCCTACCTGGCCGGGTATGGCCTGCCCCAGTTTTTCTTCCACGTAACCACCGCCTACGACATCCTGCGCCACAACGGGCTGGCCATCGGCAAGCGTGATTACATGGGCGCTTACTAACTACCCAGCATGCGGCGCAGTGTTCTGTCACGCCTGACAAAATGATGGAATAGCGCCGCAGCAATATGACCGATGACCAGGGCGACGAATGTCCAGGCGATGTACGAGTGCAGATTTCCGATTGCAGCCAGCCAGGGGATCTCGACTTCGGTCTCGGCCACCAGGTTAATGCCGAATACCGTAAGGCCGTAGCCGCCGCCCAGCATGGTGCAAATGCCGGTGATAGGCAGTAGCAGCATACAGGCATACAGCAAATTGTGGCCTAGCCTGACCAAGGCGGGCATTGCCTCGGGTTGTGGTCTGTGCGGACGTTGCCGCAGTGCCCACCATAAGCGCAACAGAGCCAGTACAAAAATAAGAGCGCCAACGGAAATATGCCAGGGGACGATGTTTTGTCCTACCCAGTGCTCGCCATCATTGATGCGATCACCCAGCTTCATGAACTGCAGAATAATCAGCAGGCTCATGGCCCAATGAAGAAAACGCGTAGTACCGCTGTAGTGGCTCGGTGTGTCGTTGCGCATGGCTCATTCCTTTTCAGGCCCAGGGAGAACTCAATGTATCAGTTTCCTGCTCATTTGTATCAAATGTTCAAGGCGGTGCCTTTTGCACTCGTTTGGGCAGTTGACACTTTTGCGCGACTGCTGGAGACTGGCATGGCCGGTGGCGGGCACGGCATTTGCCCGTGTCGAGCGCACTGGACGAGGGTTCCCCCCGTCCATACCTGGAGAAAACTGTGAAAATAAAAACATCCCTTATCCCCCGCAACGTTCTGGTCGCTGTGGCCCTGGCAACGTCTGCACTCGCACTGACTGCGTGCACCACAACCTTGCCCCGAGACCATCAGTCTGGCATCGAAAACCGAGAAGACATCAATACACGTGCCGACGCAGCCCTGAAGCGTTTGTACGACGTGGCGCCCAATTCACGGCAATTGGTCTCGCAGGCCGCCGGCGTGCTGATCTTCCCCCGAGTTATTGGTGCCAGTGTGGTGGTTGGTGCCGAGCATGGCGATGGCGTGCTTAGGGTCAAGGGCCAGAACAAAGGCTACTACAGCACATCCAGCGGATCGTTCGGGTTCCAGTTGGGCGCTCAGTCCAAGGCAATCATCTTCGTCTTCAAGACGAAAGAGGCGCTCGACAAATTTCTTGCCAGCAGCGGATGGACCGCCGGCGTCGATGCCACGGTTGCGGTTGCCAACCTCAGCGCCAACGGTTCTGTGGACCTGAATACACTGCGCGAGCCGGTGGTTGGTTTCGTCATGACGAATGCTGGTTTGATGGCCGGTGTGTCGCTGGAAGGCACCAAGGTCAACCGCATCGATGATGGCGGCACGGGCAAAGCCAAGTAGTGTCAACTGCATGCCGGCAGCAGCAACACCGGCATGGTCTCCCAAATGACCGCCACGGCGGAAAGCAAGGCCAGCATGCCGGCGACCCACGGAAGAAACCCTGGGTCGTTGGTGGCTGGCGTTTGCGTTCGGCCCCGGACGTAGATGGCCGCCATGGCCGCAAGCGCCAGCAGGCTCGCGCCCAGGATGATCCATGACGATATCGGGATGCCAGCCCACGCGTGCATCAGTGCGGGGCGGGCGCAAGCGATGCCGTTGACGCTATAAATGAACAGAAAGTGCGCCGCCCAGATCAGCGGGCCGGCAAGCATGAACAAGAAGCTGCGTGAGAAGCTGTTGTGCATGATGATCACCCGACCAGTCGTGGAAAGCCATGCAGCACGGCAAGGATCAACACGCCTTGCGCGACGGCGAAATGCCACAGGATCATGGTGTTGTCGAAGGTGGCCCGTCGTGAGCCCAGCCGCCCCGCCAACGAGCGAGCCACCGTAAAACTGCCCATCAGGCACAGCACAATCCCATAGAAGCCCTGCAATCCCACCATGGCATAGACCGCTGCGGCATAGCCGCTATCTTGCGGGCGCAAGCCGGTTTGCCATTGTCCGTAGCCCTCCAGCCCTATCGCAAGCGTCGTCATCAAGATCGCCAAGGGCACGCCCAGCCGCAACAGCCCCTCGTGGCCATCCGCTAGCTGGCGACTTATTGCCGCCAACATTACGCTGCTGCCCAGCAAAAGAGCTGCGGACAACAGCGGTAGCCCTGTACCGGGCAATTGTTCAGCTTGCGGCCATACCTCTGGAGAGGTCGTCCATAAAAACAGGTAGGCGAACAGCAGCGAACTGAAGATACTGGCACACACCATGACCAGTATGATCATCGCCCACCAGGAGTGAGCGCTACTGCCCTGACATATTGCAGGCAGGCGCAGGCCGCCGCCGATGTCGACCGGGGAGGGGATGGGGCCGGAGTCTGCATCCCACAGCCAGCGCCATATCATCACAATCGCCAGCAAGCCGCAGACGGCCGCCAGTAGCTTCATCTTGAAGGTCAATAGCAGGAAGAATCCGGCGGTGCCCAGGGCGGCCAACAAGGGCGACCAACCGGGGCCGGGAAGTTCCAGCACATACTGCGGGCGCGCCTGTAGTGGGCTGGTAACCAGGGTGGAGCGCCGGCCTGTGGGCGCATTGGGCAGGTAATAGCGCCCCGCCTTGACGTCTTCAGCCAGGTTGGGCTGGTCCCATAGAGGTTCGCGGCTGCTTACGAAGGGCACGCTGCGCGGGCCGAAAGAACCGTTGGGTAGCCATTCCAGCGTGCCGGCTTGCCAGACGTTGCCCGCGTTCTCTCCGCCGGTGGGCCGAAAGTTTCGGGCCAGGTCGACCAAAAACACCAGCACGCCGGCAGCGATCATATACGCGCCTACGGTCGATACCAGATTCAGCAAGCCCCAGCCATAGCTGTCCGCATAGGTGTAGACGCGCCGCGGCATGCCCGCCAGCCCGGTGATGTGCATGGGAAAGAAGCTGACGTTGAACCCGATGAACATGAGCCAGAACGCCCATCTGCCCAGACGTTCGGACAGCGCGCGTGTGCTGGCAAAGGGCGTCCAATAGTAAAAGGCGGCGAACAGCGGGAAGACCATACCGCCAAACAACACGTAATGAAGATGTGCGACGATAAAATAGCTGTCATGTGCCTGCAAGTCGAAGGGGATCACCGCCACCATGACACCGGTAAGGCCGCCCAGCACAAAGATGAAGAAAAAGCCCAGAATAAACAGCGTCGGCGTTTTTAATGGGCGCAAGCGAACGGCGGCGGCGATCGTGGCGATCCAGGCGAATACCTGTATGCCGGTTGGCACCGATACAGCCATGCTGGCGCCCGAGGCAAAGCTTAATGACAGCTGGGGAATACCGGTGGCAAACATATGATGCACCCACAGGCCAAAGCTCAAGAAGCCAGTGGCAACCACCGCCAGCACAATCAGGCGATAGCCCACCAGCGGAACGCCGGCCATGGCGGGAATGATCATGGAAACCATGCCGGCCGCGGGCAGGAAGATGATGTAGACCTCGGGATGGCCAAAGAACCAGAATAAATGTTGCCATAGCAGCGGATCGCCGCCGCGCTGCGCAATAAAGAAGGGCAGGTCAAAGGCGCGTTCCAGTTCCAGCAGGGCCGTGGCGACAATCACCGCTGGAAAAGCAATGATGACCATGCCCGAAAACACGAGCATGACCCAGGCAAATATTGGCATGCGGTCCAGCGACATGCCGGGAGCGCGCGTGCGCAGGATGCCCACTGCCAGCTCGATCGCCCCCGCGATGGCCGAGATCTCGATAAACCCAATGCCGAGCAGCCACAGGTCGGCGTTAAGCGCCGGCGAATAGGCGGAGCTGGTCAGCGGCGGGTACATGAACCAGCCGCCGTCCGGCGCCAGTCCGGCAAAGATGCTGCAGAAGAACACGATACCGCCCACGGCGTAGGCCCAGTAGGCATAGGCCGACAAGCGCGGAAACGGCAGGTCGCGAGCGCCCAGCATATTGGGCAGTAGCAGCACGGCCATCGCCTCGACTGCCGGCACGGCGAACAGGAACATCATCACCGTGCCATGCATGGTGAACAACTGGTTATAGAGTTCGTGGCCGATCAGATCGTTGTCGGGTACGGCCAGTTGCGCGCGCATCAGCAAGGCCAGTACGCCGGCCAGCAGGAAGAACAGCATGGCCGTGCCGATATAGAGCAGGCCGACGTAGTTGTTATTGACGACGGTAAGCAGCCGCCAGCCGGTGGGGCGTTGCCAGACGCGCTGTAGTTCCTCCAGTTCTCCTTCCGGCCTCGGAAGCGAATTGGGCAAGGCCTGCGTTGATTCTGCCATGGGGTTCTGGGGCATCACTGGAGGCTTTCCATGTATTGAGCGACGGCGCGCAGATTCTCGCCGGACAACTGATTGAACGAAGGCATGGCGTTGCCCGGCTTGATATGTTGGCTGCCTGCAATCCAGCCGGCGAGCGCACCCACATTGTTGGGCAGCACCCCGGCTGCCAACGACAGGCGGCTGCCCACATGGGTCAGGTCGGGGCCGGAGGTGCCATTCGCGAGCGTTCCGCGTATGGCGTGGCACTGGACGCAGTTCTGCATGAACACCTGCTTGCCCAGTGCCAGCGTGGCGCCGGCGGGCTCATGGGCGGGCTCGCGCTGGCTTGCAACCCACGACTGAAAGTCATCGGCGGACAGCACCTGTACGTCGACCATCATCTTGGCATGCTGGGCGCCGCAATATTCCGCGCACTGGCCGCGGAACAAGCCCGGCTCTTGCGCCTGGATACGCAGCCGGTTGACGTGCCCCGGCACCATGTCCAGCTTGCCCGCCAGGTTGGGCACCCAGAAACTGTGAATCACGTTATCGGACTTCAGCACGAGTTCTACCGGCAGCCCCGCCGGCATCCGGATATCGTTTGCCGTCTCGAACAAGGCCAGCCCTTCGCTATCCAGATAGCGTACGCGCCACCACCACATCTCGCCGACCACTTCGATTCGGGCCGCAGGGGGCGTGTCGGCCTTCAGCATCGTTGATCCGGCGCTCAGCGTATAGATCAACAGGGCAGTCAGCACAACGACGGGAAAGATGATCCCGCCGCCCACAACCAAGGAAGGTTGGCGTAGCAGAACGCGCAGGCGAGGTGGCCCGCACAGCGCCAGGGCCAGCAGGATGCCGACCAGCACAAAAATGATGGCGCCGCCCGTAAACAGCACCCAGGTGATCTCCGCGACGCGTCCCGCACTCTCGCTTTGCGGGTGCAAGGCCGACTGCACGCCGGCCTGCAAGGGGAGCGGCAGGAAGGCGAGCAATCCAAATAGACGCGTACAAGGCATGTAGGGGCTAGGCCTGGAAGTTAGTCGCTGCGAGCTTCGACGGAAGGCCTGATCGGGCTAGCACATTGCGTACCGAAGGCGTACTTGGACTCTGTGACTGAGTGCGCTGGCCGTCTGGGCGTTCTGCGTTGTAAAAATTACACATTTCCGCCTTCGAATTACATGGAGTCCCGTTACGGTCGGTTGACGGTGTGGCTTAGGCGCTCAGCTTATCGTTGGCAAAGAACTTGCTGTCCGCTTGGACCCTATTCGACGAAACCTATTCATGCTCAGCCCTCCCGCTATTCGATGTCAGCACCTGTTGGGCATGATCGCCCTGGTGCTACTGACGGGTTGCGGGGAAGCACGCCCGCCGCTGGCGTCGGTGGGGCCGTTGCATCCGTGGGCGGATGCCGATGTCGCTCACGGACGCCAATTGGTTCAGGACTACGGCTGCGTGGCCTGTCACACGGTGCCGGGCGTACGGGCTCCGGCATCACGGGTTGGGCCGACGCTGGATAAAATGGCCTTGCGTGCTTACGTCGGAGGCGTGCTTGCCAATACGCCCGACAACCTGCTGCGGTGGTTGCTTGATCCGCCGGCCGTCGATCCACGTACCACCATGCCGAACGTGGGCCTGAGCGTGGCCGAAGCGCAAGACATCGCGGCCTATTTGCTAACGCTGCACTGACCCAACAGGCATACGCACATGACGACTAGGAGGCGCGTTGTTGGCATTACCCTGGCAGTGGCGGCTGCACTGGCGGCCCTGTTGGGCGGCGCCGTTGTCTATACCGGCGTCTATGATGTCAGCGCGACCACTCAGCACACGACTCTCGTCTACAACTTGCTCGAGACTTCCCTGCGACGCTCAGTCAAACTGCGTACTACAGGTGTTGAAGTGCCCGTTCTGGATGACTCGGATCGTATCGTCCGTGGTTTCAGGCATTTCCGCGCGCAATGCGTGCAGTGCCATGGCGCCCCGGGCGTCGCCCCGGAACCGTTCGCGCTCGGCTTGACGCCCGCGCCGGCGTCTTTGGTTGCTACCGCACGCGAGTGGCCGGCAACGGAAATCCATTGGGTCATCCGGCACGGCATCAAGATGAGCGGCATGCCGGCCTGGCAGTATCGGATGACGGACGAGCAAATATGGGACGTGGTGGCCTTCATGAAAGTGCTGCCCACCTTGTCGCCGGCCGATTATCGCGATTGGAGCCAGCAGCATGCTCCCTTGGTCGCCTCACCGGCCGATGCTGCGGGATCGTCGTCGCCGGACTTGCGGCTTGCCGATGCCGGGGCGGGCAAGCAAGCCTTGCAGCAGTATCTGTGCATCACTTGCCATGTCATACCGGGCGTCGTCGGCGCGCATCGCCATGTCGGGCCCTCGCTGGCTGGCATTGCGAACCAGCAGTACATAGCCGGCGTGCTGCCCAACACCGCGGAAAACATGGAACGATGGCTGCGCGATCCCACCAAGGTCGACCCCCTGACTGCAATGCCAGACCTGGGCGTAACCGCCCAGGACGCCCGCGACATCACCGCGTTTCTGTACAGGCTGGACGACGGCAAGTAGGTATGCCGCGAGCGTTTGTAGGCGGGCGTCAGGCCTCGAAGCTTATATGTACTGACGGCGCGCTGCGCTTGGCTTCGCCATGAAACACCGCTTCGATGTTGTTGCCGTCCGGGTCGAGCACAAAGGCGCCGTAATAGCTGGGATGGTAATCACGAAAGCCCGGCGCACCATTATCCTTGCCGCCGTGGGCGAGCGCTGCCTGGTGGAAGGCATCGACCATGGCTTGATCCCGAGCCTGGAAAGCCAGATGATGCCTACCGGTCAGTTGACCCGTTGCGGCGGGGCTGTCGGCGCTGGAAATCACCAGTTCATCAGCCCAGAAAAAGCCGTCTGCGGTACCGCTGATGGGTATGTTCAGGACGTCCAGGACAGCGGCATAGAAACGCCGGCTGGCGGCAAGATCCTGGACCACAAGCTGGATGTGGTCGATTAAACGTCCGCGATGCAATTCCATTGTTTCCATGAACGAGTTCCTTGTCAGGGTGGTGAAGTTCTAAATGGTATTACCAGCGGATCGAGCTGCACAACCCTCAGTGCGGCTGAAGGGCGATGATGGCCATGCCCACCAGGGCAACGGCGGCGCCGCTGATGTCCCATCGCGTCAACGCCGCCCCTTCGATGTAGCGTAGCCATAGCAAGGCCACCACCACATACATGCCGCCGTAAGCGGCGTAAGTTCTGCCAGCGGCCGTGGGATGCAAGGTCAGCAGCCAGACGAACAAGGCCAGCGACATGGCGGCGGGCAAGAGCAATAGCAGGCTCTTGCCTTGTCGCAGCACCAGCCAGGGCAAATAGCAGCCCACGATTTCCGCTACTGCCGTGATGGCAAACAGGCCGGCGATCCGAAGCAGTTCCAGGGCGGTGGAGCCGTGGATCATGGCGGGTATCCTTTATTCAATATTGCGTGTCGCACTTTCCTGCTGGTACAGTGCCTCGTTAACTTGTCGGAGCGACTCCATGTTGAAAGTCTACGCCATCAACGGCATTACGCCGGTCATCGATCCCACCGCCTACGTGCACCCCACTGCGGTACTGATTGGCGATGTCATCATTGGCCCGGGCGCTTATGTTGGCCCGCTGGCCAGCTTGCGTGGAGACTTCGGGCGGATAGTGATGTGTGAAGGCAGCAATGTGCAAGACACCTGTGTCGTCCATGGCGTGGCCGAGAACGACACCGTGATCGATGTTGACGGCCATGTCGGCCACGGCGCCGTGCTGCATGGTTGCACCCTGCAACGCAATGCCATGGTAGGCATGAATGCTGTCGTGATGGATCAGGCAGTCGTTGGTGAGTCCAGCATCGTGGCGGCCATGGCCTTCGTCAAGGCGGGCATGCAGATTCCGCCGCGCAGCTTGGTCGTGGGGGCCCCTGCCCGGGTTCTTCGGCAGCTTTCCGACGACGACGTTGCGCACAAGTCTTATGGCACACGTCAGTATCAGTTGCTGACCCGGCGCTGTCTGCAAACCATGCAGGCTGTAGAGCCTTTGCGCCAGCCCGAAGCCGATCGACCACGCCTGAAAGCAGAGCAAATCAACCCGGCCCGCTGAGCGCTACCGATCGAAGATGTTGCCGTTCAGCAGGATGGAGCGGTCGATATTGTGGATATCCGTATGGCCACAAAACCCCATGGTGATGTCCAGTTCGTTGGCGATCATTTGCAGGCAGCGTGTGACACCCGCCTCGCCCATGGCGCCCAATGAGTACAGGAAGGCGCGGCCTATCATGGTGCCTCTTGCGCCCAGTGCGATGGCTTTCAAGACGTCCTGGCCCGACCGTATGCCACCGTCCATCCACACTTCTATGTCCTTGCCAACCGCATGTGCGATAGCCGGTAGGGCGGAGATCGAGGACGGAGCGCCATCAAGTTGCCGGCCACCGTGATTGGACACGACGATGGCATCGGCGCCCGATTCCACGGCCAGGCGGGCGTCTTGTTCGTCCATGACGCCCTTCAGCACGATTTTTCCGCCCCAGCGTTTCTTGATCCATTCGAGATCGTTCCAGCTAAGTCGCGGATCGAACTGTTCCGCTGTCCAGGAAGACAAGGACGACAAGTCGCCCACACCCTTGGCATGACCGACGATATTGCCGAAAGTGCGACGATTGGTGCCCAGCATGCTCATGCACCAACGCGGTTTGGTAACGAGGTTCACCAGGTTGGCCAGGGTCGGTTTGGGTGGGGTGGACAAGCCGTTGCGAATGTCCTTGTGGCGTTGGCCCAGCACTTGAAGGTCCAGTGTGATCACCAGCGCGGAGCAGTTTGCTGCCTTGGCGCGGTCAATAATGCGTTCGATGAAGTCGCGGTCGCGCATGACATACAACTGAAACCAGAAGGGCTTGTGCGTGTGCGCCGCGATGTCTTCGATGGAGCAGATGCTCATTGTGGACAGCGTAAACGGGATGCCGAACTTTTCGGCGGCACGGGCGCCAAGGATCTCGCCGTCCGCATGCTGCATGCCCGTCAGGCCGGTGGGCGCTATGGCCACCGGCATGGCGACATCAATACCTATCATGGACGAGCGATGGGTGCGCTTCTCGATATTGACGGCGACCCGCTGTCGAAACTTCAGTTTTTGGAAGTCTTCTTCGTTGGAGCGGTAGGTCGCTTCAGTCCAGGAACCCGAGTCCGCATAGTCGTAGAACATCCGGGGCACGCGCCGCTCTGCCAGTTGGCGGAAGTCTTCGACACAAGTCATTTTCGATGGGGTGGGCACGTCGGGGCTCCTGTTAATGCAACGTCCTGAAAGATACTACAAGTCGCAGCTGTTCGCGCGTCAGGCAAGGTCGAGCCGGCTGGCATCGCTGGCATGTACGCGCAAGGCCTTGCCGCCGTTCCACCATATCACCCGTGCCACCTTGGCTCGATAGGCAATATCCAGTGCCTGGACCGGGTCGCTTTCTATGAAGTGCGTGTGACAACGGGCCATCAGCGCTTCGGCCTTGTGCTGGGAAGTTTGCGCCGGCGTATAGCGCGTTTCGTCTCTCATGACCAGGGGGCCATGGAAGCCGTGCTGTTGCAGCCAGGCTTGCGTACGACTGCGGTCCTGCTCGGGCCGGCCCGTAATGATGGTGATGTTCTCTAAATGCAGGCCAGGCAGCACGGCGTTGGGCAGCAGCAGATCGCGTTGTGCCAGCGTTTCGTGCAAGGCTTGTGCGTAGCTGTCTTCGGGCAGGTCCATCAGCAGAATTCCATCCAGGTCGATCGCCCACGAGGCGTACTCGTGTTCCGGACGTGTCGGTTCATTGTCGGTCGCGGCGAAGGCTTCGGTTATGGAGGTGCGCTCCCACGGAAACCAGGCACGCAGTCCGGATGGCACCTCAATGCCAAAGTCGGGCTTGATGCGCGATTGGGCATCGTAGGCCAGCGCAAAAACGTCGACTTGATGGCCCCGAGCCCGCAGAAAATCCAGGCAGTCCACCAGGGTCGTGCCACGACCGGCGATGTCTTCGACCAGTAAGATTTTTGATGCAGGGGAGGGCTGGTCGACGGTGTACCAAGAGACCTTGCGGGTATTGCGGGCATAGGCCAGCGCATGCAGCGGCAAGCTTAGCTCTGTGGAGGCGATCAGGCCCGGAAAGAGGCCGCCCCGGGCGATGGCCACCACCGCGCCGTAGCCCAGCGCCCGCCATTGCGGCACAAAACCGGAAACCAGGGTTTCGATATGCGCATAGTCATAAGGCAGGGCGGCGTTCATGCGGGACTCCAGTCAACGGCTCCCCGGCATTCTAGCGCAGCGGTACGCTGCACCATGGCCTATCGTATGCAGCGATTCCAGCGGCCGTACTGTCCTTGGATGTGCCCGCGCGGCAGGCTCAGCGCGACCAGGGCAAGGCCCGCGATCAGGCTGGCACCAGTCTGCACGGCGTTCGACTCGTAAGCGAAGGGCGTAATCAACAGGGCCACACCCAGCGGTATCAACAGGAAACGCAAAGTGCGCGCCACTTCCGCCGCCGCGATCGATACGATCGTCAGCACCAGCGCGCCGATGACATGATCGGCATTGGCCATAGCCCCTTCCGTGCCCAATGTCACACGGGTAAGCATCAGCCAAGCGCCTAGCGCTGCGGCCAACCAGAGCGTCCAGGGCAAATGCACTCCGCCTTGCAGTATCTCGCCAAGGACCGTCCCGGCCGGGCGGTCGAACTCATCGTCGCGGGCAGTGCGTTCTCCCTCGTCCGTGTCTCCGAACAGGAATACACGCAACATGCTTTTCCCGGCTTGCATGCGACGGCGCATGAACTGCGCAACTGCCAGCAGCTCGTCCAGCGAATAGGGTATTTGCAGCAGCATGGCAGCGGCGCCGATCAACGCCAGCGTGCTCCAGGTGCCGATGACGATGGGCTGGATGATTACGAAGGTGATCGATACGATGCCTAGCGGCACGATCATCAGTCCAAATAGCGCCACCAGCCAAGGCATGGTGCGCCAGCGTGCGCGTGAGCCAATGATGCCGGTCAGGATTTCCAGCATATAGGTATAGCCGCCCAGCGCCGCGTCGGATACCGGCCAGGCCTCTGAAACGCTGGACGTGATGATCTCTTCGGTGCCGTTGCGCGGATCGGCGGGGTTGCCCAGAAAAAAGGGCTCCCATACCGTCTCCAGATGGCCTAGCTGGTAACCGGCCAGGTAGCGGGAAACATAGAGCCCGACCAGCGCCAACGCAATGATGGGCACCCGTTGCGTCCAGGCCGAGGGGTTGTAGTCCCACCCCGGCGGGGTGTCGGGGCCGGTCATCCGCGCCAGTGGGCTAAGCCCCGGCTCGGGCGGAGTGGCCAGAGCCAGGCCAAGGATCAGCCCTCCCACCAGGGTGTCGGACAGATAGGCGGCCGCATTCCCGGTCCAGAAGACAAACGGCGCGGCCATCACGACAGCACCTATGCCCGCGCAGACCCAACGCGCAAAACCCATTTGCCAGCCGAGTGACAATGCCGCAAAAACAATAAGGGCCAAGCCCAGCAGGCTTTCCGTCCATCGCAACCCCGGTTCGACCACACCGATCAAGGGGCCTTGGGTAAGCAGCCACGTGCCCAGCGCCATATTCACGAAATGCGGCCAGCGGTAGGCTGAAAGCTCCTGACGATACTGCTGCTCGTTCTGCACGCGCAACCGCTCGCTGTCCTGCGACGCCTGCGCAGCCTCGGCAATGGTGGGTGGTGGCGTCATGCCGTTTCGCCTATACCAGGCTACCGGATCGCGCTTCAGCGATTCGACAATGGCGGGCAGGGTTTCCTTCAGCCTGTGTGCCGGCCGCCATCCCAGCAAGCGCTCCGCGCGACGTGTGTCCAGCGCGTAATGAGCATCCGACATGGCGATCATGTAAGGCTTGATGAAGGGCTCTTCGCCTTGGTCCAGCGCATCCGGCACGGCCGGCTCCATGCGGGCTTGCAGCCAGGCGCCGGCAGTGGCCAGGGTTTTAGGCACCCGCAAGGTGGGCCAATCGTCCTGCCCATGTATGAGGTAACCGATCTCGTCCTGCAAGGCGTCGTATCCGGGCGCGTCGGATTCGCCGATGAGCAGCACCGTATCAGCGGGCAGCTCGCGCCGGCATGCCAAGGTACGTTGAACGGCATCCACCATATCGTCCCGGTGCAACATGGCCTGGCCCACCAGCGTGGAAGCCGAATAGAAGTAGCTCTGAAAGTCGCGCTCATAGATGCGGGCGATCTGCTGCGCGAGCGTGGGGACCACCGTCTCCTCGTCATAGACTCCTGCAAACCGCAGGATGGCGTAGGGCATGTCGCCGTGACCTTCACGTATGATCTGTTCCGCCTGCAGTTTGGATTGCGGGTAGATGTACAGTGGACCGTAAGGGTCGGTTTCGGCTATGTGCTCGCCAGGCTTGCAGGGCGCGTGTACCAGCATGGTGCTGGCGTAAATGAAGCGTTCCACCTCAAAATCGCGCAAGGCCTCCAGCATCCGGCGCGTGCCATCCACGTTGACGGTTTGGTATAGCGGGTTGTCTTCGCCGGTAGAATCGAAATAGGCCACCAGGTGGATGACCGCCGCGAGCTTTCTTCCGCATAAGTCGGCAATGTGTTCGATGGCGTGGGCAACCGAATCATCGTCGGCAAGGTCTACGGCAAACGAGGGAAAGCCCAGGGTGTCGTCCTCATCGCGATCCAGCCCCACCAGGCGATAGTCATCCCTCAGGCTGGCCGCCAGGGTACGGCCAAGATTGCCGGACGCGCCGGTGATGACGACCACAGGTTTCCCGTCCGCGGCCGGCGCGTTGGCGTGTGGGGCAGGGGGATGAGAGGGCATGACCCCGGCCGGCAATTGGCATGCCTGTTCGGCAGACTGCCGGCCCGGAAAGCGACGCGACGCAGGCAAAAATCTATGTTATAGTTACGCCTCTTTTGCAGCGGCTGTAGCTCAGTTGGATAGAGTACTTGGCTACGAACCAAGGGGTCGTGGGTTCGAATCCTGCCAGCCGCGCCAGAATTAGGGGCTTTCCGAAAGGAAAGCCCCTTCCTGTTTGTGCCTACGGGTTTGCTGGGGTCTTTCTTGAAGGCACCCGGGACACATAAGCATTGCCCTCTATATAGAAGCGCAGCGGTTTTTCTGCCCACTCTCCAGCGTAGTCCACGCCTATCCGAGCGCTCGTGGCGATTTTTGGGGACTGGGCGCCTTGTTCTTCCGCAATAAAAAAGTCATCGCTGCAAAGATCATGGCCGTAGTAGCTCTTGTCGATCCCCATGGCCTTGCATAGCCTGCCGGGACCCCGGGTGTTGTCGGATAGGTTGGCGACAGGTTCCAGCGCGCGCAGTAGTACGGCGGCGCCGGTGCCGTCCGGTTCGGTGACGACATTCATACAGTGGTGCATGCCATAGATCAGGTACACATAGGCGTGCCCGGGTGGGCCGAACATGGCTCGGGTTCGGGGCGTCAAGCCCTTGGAAGTGTGAGCGGCCAGGTCATGCGGACCGAGGTAAGCTTCCACTTCCACTATGCGTCCGATACGCGGGCCCTCCGGGGTATTGCGTACCAAAAGCTTGCCGAGTAAATCAGGTGCCACCAGGATGGTGTCACGGTCATAAAAACTGCGAGGAAGCTTGCGCGCCGACGTCATATTTTCTCTGTTATGGATTGATACCAAATAGCCACACACACCCCACATAAAGTTTGCACTTATTGTTGACGTGGCTGCGGCCTGGCTATACTATACGTTCTAGATTTTCAAGTTCGTTGAAGTTAGTACAATCCAGTACCAGTATCAGTACAGTACTTTTTTGCTCAAATCTCTACACCTTGACAGTCTTCTATTTAGAGCATGTCGCTCTTATATTTTTAGGGATTGCAAAAAATGCAAACAGAAACCGGTATTGTGAAGTGGTTCAACAACGAAAAAGGCTTTGGTTTCATCAAGCCTGAATCGGGTGGTAAAGACCTTTTCGCCCATCACACAGACATCATCGGCACAGGCTTTAAATCGCTCGAAGAGAACCAACGCGTTTCCTTCGTAGCGGCCGAAGGCCAAAAAGGCCCTCAAGCCAAATCGATCCAAGTTATCTAATAACTTGCTAGATTAGAAAAGCCCACCCTCGCGGTGGGCTTTTTGCTTGATGGGGTCAGATCTTGCAAGACTCCAGATAAACCGTCAATTTTTCCAGCAGGGCGGCTTTCTCGGCCTCGGGCAGGAACGATGCGCTGATGCTGTTGTGTGCCAGCGTACCGAGTTCGTCACGCGTCAAGTCCAGGCTCAAGGCACTGGCCAGATAGTTGTCTGCGATGTATCCGCCAAAGTAGGCCGGGTCGTCCGAATTTACCGTTACCATGATTCCCTGTCGCAACATGCGAGCCAGATTGTGCTGGCGCATGTCGTCGACCACTTGCAGCTTCAGGTTGGACAAGGGGCAGACGGTAAGGGGTATGCGCTGCGCTGCAAGGCGCGCCATCAGGGCGGCATCTTCTTCCGAGCGTACGCCATGGTCGATGCGTTCCACACCCAAAGTATCAAGCGCCTCTTGCACATAAGCTGCTGGGCCTTCTTCGCCGGCGTGTGCCGTCAGGCGAAAGCCCAGCTGGCCGCAGCGATCGTACAGGCGCGCAAAGCGGGCCGGCGGATTGCCGCGTTCGGCGGAGTCCAGGCCAACGCCTATCCATAGATCCTGATATTGCTCGCGTAGCGGCAGGGCGGCATCCAGCGTTGCCATGGCTTCCTCTTCGGGCAAATGACGCAAAAAGCTAAGCAGCAGATAACTGGTGATTCCGGTGGTGGCGCGTGTTTCGCGCAGCGCTCGGGCAATGCCTGAAAAGATCGTGGCCATGCTGATGCCGCGCGACGTATGGGTTTGCGGATCGAACATGATCTCTGCATGCAGCACGCCGTCGTCCTGGGCCCGACGCATATACGCCATGGTCATGTCATAGAAGTCGTCCTCGGTGATGAGGACGCTGGCACCGGCGTAGTACAGGTCGAGAAAAGATTGAAGATCCTCGAACTGGTAGGCCGCCCGCAAGGCCGATATGGACGGATAAGACAAGGCGACGCCGTTACGCTGGGCGAGTGCGAAAATGAGTTCGGGCTCGAGTGTGCCTTCGATATGCAGATGCAGTTCGGCCTTGGGCAGCCCCCGGATAAATGTGGTCAATGCCTGGACGTCGGCCGTTGCGCTCATGGCTGCCCCTCCTTGTGGTCTATAGCCGCACTGGATAGTATAGCGAGTACATACAACGTGGAGACACCGATGTTCGACGACATAAGCATGCAAGACCAAAGGGTATTGATTACCGCCGGCGCCAGTGGCCTGGGCCTGGAGATGGCGCGGGTGTTCACTGCGGCGGGGTGCGATGTATTCGTTTGCGACATCAACGAGACCGCGCTGACGGCGGCGCGAAAAGAGCTGCCCAAGTTGCAGACTGCCGTAGCCGACGTTTCCGACGAGGCTGCGGTAGATGCGTTATTTGCCAAAGTCGGCGAGGCGCTGGGCGGGCTGGACATCCTGATCAATAACGCGGGCATAGCCGGCCCCACAGGCAAGCTGGAAACCTTAAGTCTTGCAGACTGGGACCGAACGCTGTCCGTGAACATCACCAGCCAGTTCCTGTGTGCGCGGCGGGCCATTCCCTTGCTCAAGCAGTCTGATGCCGGCGTAATGATCAACATGTCGTCGGTCGCCGGCCATCTGGGGTACGCCGGACGCTCGCCTTATTCATCGTCGAAATGGGCAACCGTAGGGTTCACCAAGACGCTTGCCATTGAGTTGGGTGAGTTCGGCATACGAGTCAACGCTATCTTGCCCGGTGCGGTCGAGGGCGATCGCATACGTGCCGTCATTGCAGCCAAGGCGAAAGAGGCCGGAAAATCAGTCGAGGAAATGACCACGCTTTATACCCAGCACGTATCGCTGGGCCGTATGGTCACTGCTCGCGACATTGCCAATATGGCCTTGTTCATTGCCAGCGGGGCGGCCGCCAGCGTCAGTGGCCAGGCGCTGGTCGTTGACGGCCACACGCAAACCCTGGTCTAAGCCGGAGCCACCATGAATATTGTCATTGCTGGAGCCGGCCTCATCGGCCAGGGGTGGGCTATTGTCTTTGCCCGCGGCGGTTGCGCTGTGCGCTTGTGGGATGGCGACGAGGCCGCGCTTGCACGGGCGACGACACTGATTTCGCGCCAGGTGAACGAGCTGGAAAACCGTGGGCTACTGAACGATGCGCAAGCGGTAATGGCGCGCATACAAGCGGTGCCAGACCTGGCGCTCGCCCTGCAGGACGCCGACTATGTACAGGAAAACCTGCCCGAGGTGCTCGAACTGAAGCAAACGTTCTTCAGCACATTGGATACGCTGGCCGGCCCACAAACTGTGCTGGCCAGTTCCACCTCCAGTATCCCGGCCTCGGCGTTCTCCGAACACTTGGCGGGCCGGTCCCGCTGCCTGGTTGCTCATCCGGTAAACCCGCCATATTTGGTGCCGGTCGTCGAGCTTTGCGGTGCACCGTGGACGGATCCCGCCATCATCGAAAAAGCCCGTGACATCATGCAGGCAATAGGTCAGAAGCCCGTTACGGTCAACAAAGAGCTGCGCGGCTTTGTGCTGAACCGTCTGCAGGGTGCTTTGCTGCGCGAGGCATTCCGGTTGGTGCAAGGCGGCTACGTCAGCGTGGAAGACCTGGACGTGACTGTCAAGGATGGGCTCGGACTGCGCTGGGCCTTCATGGGGCCATTCGAAACCATAGATCTGAATGCTCCGGAGGGTGTGGCCGATTACTGTAATCGCTACGGGGGCATGTTTCAGGACATCGCGCAAGAACAGACATCGATCGACGCCTGGGATCCCGCCCTGGTGCACACGGTAGACCAGCAGCGTCGCGCTTTGTTGCCAGCTGCCGACCTGCTCGAGCGTCGCCTGTGGCGCGACGAACGCCTGATGGCGCTGTTGCTTCATAAGCGCCAGGCCGAGATCTCGCAAGACGCAGCAACCTCTTAACTTTTTCAAGGAAACTCATGTTCGATCTTACCGGTCAGGTAGCACTCGTTACCGGCTCTTCTCGTGGTATAGGACTGGCAGCGGCCACGGCCTTGGGTCGGCAGGGCGCAACAGTGGTGCTTAATGGCAGGGATGGCCAGGCATTGCAGCAAACCGCAGCCGCGCTGTGCGAGCAGGGCATCAAGGCGCGTGCGCTGCCTTTCGATATTGCAGATATTCCCCAGGCCACCGCGGCGGTCGACCAGTTGCTGGCCGACGTAGGCAAGATAGACATCTTTTATTCCAATGCAGGCATCCAGCACCGCGAGCCGCTGCTGTCGGTTGCCCTGGCTGATTTCGAGCGTGTGCTCTTTGCCAACCTGACCTCGCAGTGGGCATTGGGGCGACACATTGCCGGCCATATGGTCAAGCAGAATTATGGGCGCATCGTGTTTACCGGATCGGTTACGGCCTTTCTCGGCCGGCCGGGTATCACGGCTTATACGGCCGCCAAGTCCGCCCTGCATGGGCTGGTGCGGCAATGGTCGGCCGAGCTCGCCGAATCCGGCATCACAATCAATGCCATTGCCCCGGGCTATATCAAGACCGAACTGACCCGCAAATTATGGGATGACGCCGAGTTCACAAGCTGGCTTTATGACCGGGTGCCGCAGAAGCGCTGGGGCGAACCCGAAGACATCGCTTCGGCCCTGGTGTTTCTGGCTGCAAAAGAATCCGGCTTCGTGACCGGCCAAGTCCTGACCGTGGATGGCGGCATGACAGCCTGCATGTAAGCGCACAAGCGCACCCGTCAAGCCTGGCGCGCTTGTGCCAGGCTCTTCTTGGTTTTTTCCAGTGTGCGGCTGGCTTCCTTGCCGCGCCTCAGGGCAACCCCCAATGCCAGCACATCGATCAGGGCCAGATGGACCAGGCGCGAGATCATGGGACTGTAGACTTCGGTGTCTTCCTGCGTGTCGGCGCGCAGCATCACTGTTGCCATTTCGGCCAGCGGCGTGCCCGATGCAGTGATGGCGACAACCGGGCTGCCGTTTTTCAGGGCCACCTTGACGGCGTCCAGCAAAGCACGTGAGCGACCTGAATGCGAAATCGCAACCAGGACGTCGCGCGGCCCCAGCAGCGAGGCCGCCATCAATTGCACATGGCTGTCCGAATACGCCACGGTGCAGAGGTCCAGCCGAAAAAACTTATGCTGAGCATCGCTTGCCACGATGCCGGAATTACCCACGCCGT
Source organism: Pollutimonas thiosulfatoxidans (assembly GCF_004022565.1). Classification (NCBI taxonomy): domain Bacteria; kingdom Pseudomonadati; phylum Pseudomonadota; class Betaproteobacteria; order Burkholderiales; family Alcaligenaceae; genus Pollutimonas; species Pollutimonas thiosulfatoxidans. The sequence goes on along the minus strand of NZ_CP022987.1, from coordinate 1,742,811 downwards.
AGAACTCGACCCGGCGGGCGGCGGCGATCAGGTCGATGGCCGCGTCCAGATGGTCGGCATTGATCTCATTGCGCACGCGCAAGAACGCGGACACGGCGTTGTCCAGCACCTTGGCCGCCAGCACCGCTGTTCCATCGTCTTCGCGCAGCGAAGAGTGCACGTAGGGTACGCCCGCCATCAGGCCGGCTGCCAGCTTGATCTTGAAGTCGGGCCAGCCGCGGTAACCCATGGAACGGCAGAATCGTATGACCGTGGGTTCGCTCACCTGTGCCAGATGCGCAACATCGCCCAGCGCAGATTTGGCCACGCCGTGGGTCTGCTCCAGAATCAACTGGGCCACCTTGCGCTCTGCCGTGCTGAACATGGGCAATTGCTGCTCGATTTTTGCCAGCAAGGGATTAGTCATTCAGATAGGCGTCCAGATAAGCGGCGGCACCAAGCAGTGCGGGATGATCGTCGGTGATGACGAAGACGGGGATGGCGGCCAGATAAGCCGAGAACCTTCCCTTGTCTTCGAAGCGCTGACGGAAGGGCGACTGCAGGAAGTAGCTGCCCAGCTTGGGCACAATGCCGCCACCGATATAAATGCCAGCCCGTGCCCCCAAGGTGACGGCCAGGTCGCTGGCGGCTGTGCCAAGGATGGCGCAAAAGGCGTCCAGCGCCCAGCGACTGAGATCGTCCGCGCCGTCCATGCCGTCGCGGCTGATGGCGGCGGCGGTTTGCAGGCGCGGCTCGCGATCATGGTGGCGGCATAGGGTGTTGTAGATGAACTCTAGCCCCGGGCCCGACAGCATGCGCTCCATGGATACATGGCCGTGGGCTTGCCGTGCAGCTTGCCAGAGCATAAGTTCGCGCTCATCAGCCGGCGCGAAGCTGACATGCCCGCCTTCGGCGGCCAAGGGTGCCCATCCGCCGGATTGGGTGGGGACAAGTGCAGAGACGCCCAAGCCGGTACCCGGACCCAGTACGCCCAGCGGCGTGCCCGGCACACTGCATCCGCCGCCAACAGGTACCAGGTTTGCGGCGTCCAGGTGGGGCAGCGCTAACGCCAATGCGGTGAAGTCATTGATGACATGCAAGCTGTTCAGGCCCAGCGTCCGGCGCGCCGTTTCTATCGAGAACTCCCAAGGGAAGTTCGTCATCTGGATATGGTCGCCCAGTACCGGGTTGGCGATACCGATGGCGGCTTCCAGAATGGCCGGGTTGCCATGGGTGGCCAGGTAGTGCCGGATGGCCTCCGTAATGGAAGCGAAGTCCGCGACAGCCAGGACACTGACATGCGAGATGTCGAGTATGGAGGTGCACAGCGCGAAGCGCGCGTGCGTGCCGCCAATATCGGCAATCAGGCGCGGCGGCCGCTCAGGGATGCCAATAGACATCTAGGGGAACTCCCTTCTGGGCAATGACATAGCTGATGGGCAGCGTTCGTGTGACTTGTTGGGCGGCTGCTTCGTAAACACGTCGCTTGTGCTCGCCAGCGATGGCCAGCACTATCCGTTTGCTGCCCAGCATTGCCGCAAGCGTCATGCTGATGCGCTCATGCGCGGCCGTCCCAGGCGTCATATGCAGATAGCGTTTGACCTGATCTGGCGCAAGCCCTTGCGCCAACTGCGGCGCCTCGGGGAACAGCGAGGCCGTATGGCCGTCGTCGCCCATGCCCAAAATCACCATCGTTAGATCATTGCGCTGTGTATTGGCCTGGGACACGCTGGCCGCGATGTCGTCGGGGTCGCTTACCAGTCCCGCAAATTTCGCCTGGGCCGCCTTGTTTTGCAGCAAATAGCTGCGTACCAGTTTCTCGTTGCTGTCCGGATGGTCAAGCGGCACGTGTCGCTCGTCGACCAGCGCAACAGTGATCTGCCGCCAGGGCAGCTCGGTCTGTGCCAGCGCCTGGAACAATGGAATGGGTGAGCGTCCGCCCGACACCGCCAAGGTGGCGGTTCCGGTTTCGTTGACTTCGCGCTGCAGCTGCTTGCCGATGTCACGCACCATGGCGTCGACGCAGTCCGCGCTGGATGTAAATTCATGCCACATATCAGCTCTCTTCATGCCATACGATGCCGGCGCGCGAGAGCAGGCCGCTGGATGCGGCTGGCCCCCAACTGCCGGCAGTATAGGTTTTAGGTGCGATGGCATGCTGCGCCCAGCAGGCCAGTATGGGTTCGACCCAGCACCAGGCTTCCGCCTGTTCGTCTCGCCGCATGAACAAGGCCAGGCGGCCGCGTATGACGTCCAGCAACAAGCGCTCGTAGGCGTCAGCCCATCGCGCCTGGAACATGGTATGGAAGTCCAGATTCAAATAGGTGGACTGCAGGTTCATGGCGTCGCCGGGTTCTTTGGCAAGGAAATACAGGCGCACGCTTTCCTTGGGCTGCAGTCGGATCACCAGGCGATTGGCCGAATGCAGGCCTATTGGCATGGGGAACAAGGCATGGGGCACATCGCGAAAGTTGATCACGATCTCGGCGACGCGCTCCTGCATCCGTTTACCCGTGCGCAAAAAGAACGGCACACCCGCCCAACGCCAGTTGGAAACTTCTGCCTGCATGGCGACGAAGGTCTCGGTGTTGCTGTCCGGGGCCACCTTGTGTTCGTCGCGATAGCCCGCCACCGGCATGCCCTTGATGGCACCGCTGCGGTACTGCCCCCGGACGGTTTTGCTCAGCACGTCTTCAGGGGTGAAAGGCTTGAGCGATTTCAGTACCTTGAGTTTTTCGTCGCGTATCGCATCTTCCGACAGACTGGCCGGTGGCTCCATGGCCACGATGCACAGTAACTGCAGCAAATGGCTTTGAAGCATGTCGCGTAGGGCGCCCGTGCGATCGTAGAACTCGCCGCGTTCTTCCACGCCCAGTTCTTCCGCGATGGTGATCTGGACGTTGTCTATCCACTCGCGTCGCCACAGGGGTTCGAACAGGGTATTACCGAAGCGCACCGCCATCAGGTTCTGCACCGACTCCTTGCCCAGGTAGTGATCGATGCGATAGATCTGGTTCTCCTCAAACCACTGGCCAACGGCGGCGTTGATCGCGTTGGACGATTCCAGGTCGTGTCCCAATGGCTTTTCCAGCACCACGCGCGCGTTAGGATGATTAAGACCTATGGCTGCCAATTGACGGCAAATCGGTATGAATAGCTGCGGGGCTGTCGCCAGGTAGCAAACGGTGACGCGGCCATGATCCGAACCGAGCAGGGCCGCCAGCGACTCGAAGTCCGGCAGATTGCCGGCGTCCAGTGTCTGGTAATGCAGCCGTTTGATGAAGCTGCTCCAGGTCAGTTCATCGTAGTCCACGCCCAGGCGCGGCCTTACCCGTTCCTCCAGCAGCGCCAGGTAGCCCTGCAGGCCGAACGCTTTCCGGCCCAAGGCGACGATGCGGCCATCGTCGTTCAGGGCGCCCGCCTTATGGGCCTGATAAAGAGAGGGGATGAGTTTGCGCAGAGCCAGATCGCCCGTTCCGCCAAAGAAGACCATGTCGAAGGCGGGGGTAGTGGCCATGTAAAAGTCCTTGCGAAGTGGGAAGCAGCTTTCTGTAATTAAGCTACAGCTGGCCGAGCTTGTAAAGCCCTTCGCGCCCGAGCGCCAGTATCCTGTACGATTGGCTACGAGCTCGTAACAAACAACGCTTGGGTATCCTTGCAGCATGACTAAAGAAAGTGAACGCAGCACCATCGCGGATGTGGCGCGCCGGGCCGGGGTGTCCAAGGCAACGGTGTCGCGTTTCTTCAATCACCGCGAAACCTTGCTTACGCCCGAGATCGCGCGACGCGTTGAACTGGCTGTAGCCGAGCTGGGGTATTCGCCCAGCCCGATGGCGCAGTCGCTCAAGCGGGGTCGCTCGCGGCTGATTGGTCTGGTGGTCGCAGATATCACCAACCCGTATTCGGTCGCCGTGCTGCGCGGCGCGGAACACGCGTGTCGCGAAGCAGGGTACTTGGTCATGTTGTTCAACCTGGGCAATGATCTGGAGCGCGAAAGCGCCGGCATACGGGCTTTGACCTCGTACAAGGTTGAAGGCTTTATCCTGAACACCATGGGTCACGATGCCGGTGCAGCCCTTGAAACAGCCCGCCAGGGCAAGCCGGTCGTGCTGGTCGATCGTCTGCACCGCGGCCTGGAAGTGGATTTCGTCTCGCTGGACAACTGGCAGGCCATCGAACTGAGTGGGGGGCATTTGCTGGAAGCCGGCTATCGCGACTTGCTCTTGGTGACTGAGCCGCTGGGCACGGTCAGTTCGCGCATCGAGCGCGTCCAGGCCTTTACGCAGTTCGTGGATGCCACCCCCGGCACGACCGGCGCCTGTTACGAAAGTCGTGCGGAAGACCCCAGCGGACTGGATGCGGCCTTGCTGCAGTTGCGCCAGCGCGCGAAGGGTCCCTGCGCGGTGGTGTCCAGCAACGCTGTGGTCAGCCTGCGCATCGTTGCAGCCGCGGCCAGACAGGGATGGCGGCTGGGTGGCGACATAGGCCTGGTCGGAATCGACGACACGCCGTGGGCGCCCTACGTGGGGCCGGGCATCACAGCCGTATCGCAACCGACCGATGAACTGGGGCGCCTGGCGGCGCAATGCCTGATGCAGCGCTTGCAAGGTCTGCAAGCTGCCCCACGCAGCATATTGCTGCCAGGCACGCTGCATGCTCGGGGCTCGACGCAGCGGTGACGTCAGTGATGCCGGGGTTTACCCGGCCTTATCTGCTTCCCGGCGGAGACGACGTGAAATCTGCTGCTATAATTTTTTACTTCGCCACCTTTATTGAAACCGGTTTCAGTGCCATCCTACGTTATGCTCTGGCGTATCGGCGGATGAACGTGGATTCAAGAACACCGTGAACTACTCCTTCCAATTCGGTCCCGTCTTTGACGCATGGCCCCTACTGCTACATGGCACTTGGATGACCATCCAGCTGTCATTTCTTGCCATGCTGTTGGGGTTGATGGTGGCCATCCTGTGCGCGTGGGGCAAGACCTCGGGACCAGCACCGGTGCGCTGGCTCATCAACATCTACATCGAGATCATCCGCAATACGCCGTTCCTGGTGCAGTTGTTCTTTTTCTTTTTCGCGCTCCCGGCGATAGGCGTGCGCTGGTCACCTTACACCGCCGCCTTGGTCGCCATGGTGTTCAACCTGGGCGCCTATGCAACCGAGATCGTGCGTGCGGGCATAGAGTCCATCGCCAAAGGGCAGATCGAAGCCGGCCTGGCGCTGAATCTGTCCCGGATGGAAATCTTCCGCTTCATCATCCTGAAGCCCGCCCTCAAGACCATCTATCCTGCGCTTACCAGTCAGTTCATTCTGCTGATGCTGGCGTCCAGTGTGGTGTCGGTGATTTCGGCCGATGACTTGACCTCTGTTGCAGCCAACCTGCAATCGCAAACCTTTCGCAGTTTCGAGATCTACATTGTGGTCACCGGCATCTACCTGTTGCTGACGCTGTTGTTTTCCTATGTATTCCGTCTGGTTTACCAGTCGAGCCTTAACTATCCGGATCGTCGATAATGCGCAGCTTTGGCTACAACGACCTGTGGTTTATTCTTGAAGCGGCGCAATGGACCATCGCGCTATCTCTCATGGCGTTTCTGGGCGGCGGCATTGTGGGCCTGCTCGTGGCGTTGGGACGCACGACCGAGTACCGTCCGGCGCGCGCCCTGGCGATGGGGTTCATACAGCTTTTTCGCGGCACCCCCTTGTTGCTGCAATTGTTTTTGGTCTTTTTCGGTGCGCCTGTCATTGGCCTGGACATCAACCCTTGGCTGGCCGCCGCCACTGCGCTTACCCTTAATAGCGGTGCCTTTCTGGGCGAGATCTGGCGTGGCTGTATCGAAGCCATACCGCGCGGCCAATGGGAAGCTGCCGAGGCGCTGGGGCTGTCGTATCGCAACAAGATGCGCTATGTGGTGCTGCCGCAGGCCCTCCGGATTGCCGTGCCTCCCACCGTTGGCTATCTTGTCCAGATCGTCAAGGGCACGTCACTTGCCGCCATTATCGGCTTTACCGAATTAACGCGTGCGGGCCAGATCATCAATAACGCAACCTTCCAGCCGATGATTGTATTCACGGTAGTGGCCGTGATCTATTTCTTCTTGTGCTGGCCCTTGTCTTTGCTGGCGGCGTATATGGAAAGGCGTCTGGCCGTGTCGCTGGCGCAATAACATGCGCCTTGCAAGTTTAGTTTTGACTGTAGTAGTTCAACCCTGGAGACAAATCTATGTTTGTGATCAATAAAATGCGCCGCCTCATGGGCGCGACCCTGCTGGCAGGCGCTGCGCTGGCTATCGGCGCAAGCTCAGTGGCGGCCGAAACCATCGACCAGATCAAGGAAAAAGGCCAACTGACCATCGGCATGCTGGTGGACTTCCCCCCTTATGGCATCCTGAACACCGAGAACAAGCCCGACGGCTACGATGCCGACGTGGCACGCTTGCTGGCCAAGGATCTGGGCGTAAAGCTCAATATCGTGCCGGTCACTGGCCCTAACCGCATCCCCTTCCTGTTGACCAACAAGGTCGATATGCTGGTAGCTTCGCTTGCCATTACACCCGACCGCGCCAAGCAGGTTCAGTTCTCGCATCCTTACTCGGCCGCCCAGATCGTGGTGTTCGGCGGCAAGGAAACCAAGATCGAGTCCGAGAAAGACTTGTCCGGCAAGCGCATCGGCGTAGCCCGTGCCAGCACGCAGGATATCGCCGTCACCAAGATCGCGCCCGCAGACGCCGAGATTCGCCGTTTCGACGATGACGCTTCGGCCATGCAGGCTTTGTTGTCGGGCCAGGTTGATGCCATTGGCTGCTCGACTACCGTAGCAGGCCAGATCGCCCAGCGCTCACCGGACAAGTTCGAGAACAAGTTCGTACTGCTGCAGCAAGAGATGGCTGTTGCCATGCGCCAGAATGAACCCAACACACTGAAGACGATCAATGAACTGATCGACAAGAACATCCAGAACGGTGAATTCAGCAAGCTGTACGAAAAGTGGCTGGGTTCGCCCTTGCCCGAGTTGAACAAATCCTGATTGCATAGCGATTGAACATGACAGACGCACAGACCAGCCGTGCTGTCGGTCAAGAAGGTCGTCCCGCCCATGGCGGGACGATCATCGAGATCGATGGATTGAACAAGTGGTTCGACAAGTTCCACGTTCTGACTGACATCAGCCTGACCGTGTCCGCTGGCGAGCGTATCGTCATCTGCGGTCCATCCGGTTCCGGTAAATCCACACTGATCCGTTGCATCAACGGGCTCGAAAAAGTGCAGCAAGGCCGTATTGCCGTCAATGGTATCGACCTGACTGCCAAGGCGGGCAATATCGACGCCGTCCGCCAGGAAGTGGGCATGGTGTTTCAGCAGTTCAATTTATTCCCCCACATGACCATCATGCAGAACTGCATGTTGGCCCCCATGCGATCGCGCGGGAAAAGCAAGGCAGAGGCCGAAGAGCTGGCCATGAAGTATCTGACCCGGGTGCGCATTGGCGACCAAGCCAAAAAATATCCCAGCCAGTTGTCGGGCGGGCAACAGCAGCGCGTGGCGATAGCCCGGGCCTTGTGCATGACACCCAAGATCATGCTGTTCGACGAACCGACCTCCGCACTGGACCCCGAAATGGTGAAAGAGGTGCTGGACACCATGATAGGCTTGGCTGAAGACGGCATGACCATGCTTTGCGTGACGCACGAAATGGGTTTCGCCCGCAGTGTTGCCGACCGTGTGATCTTCATGGCCGACGGCAAGATCGTCGAGCAGGCGCCGCCCGAGCAATTCTTCAGCAATCCCCAGCACGAAACGACCCGGAACTTCCTGGGCCAAATACTGAATCACTGACACGCTTGAGCATGCTCGCCACCTCATTGGCGGCATAGCGGCAACATGAATCCTTCCAGACCCATTATTGTGTCGCTGTCTTCCTTCGGGGCCACAGAGGTGCAACGCCATGGCCAAGCCTGGTTCGTCCATCTGTGCAAGCAGGCGGGCGCTGACGGCGTGGAGGTCCGTGGCGAATTACTGCATGGACACGCCGGCGAGCATGAACAAATCCGCGCTGCGGTTGCCGAGACGGCTTTGTATTGTGTTTATTCCAGCCCGCAAATGCTCTGGACGGCGCAAGGTCGCTTCGATGAGGACGCGCTGCGGCTGGGCCTCGACGACGCCGCAGCAATAGGGGCCAGCGTTTTGAAGATGTCCATCGGCGGCTTTAACGACAGCTCGATCGATTCGCTCGGCCGGCTTGCTGCGGCGCTGGGCAGCACCGACATCGTCCTGATGATAGAAAACGACCAGACCCATGGCGCGGGCACCGTACACGCCTTGAAACGCTTTTTTGCTGCGCTGGACGAAGCTGGCATCAAGCTGGGCATGACCTTCGATGTGGGCAATTGGCACTGGACGGGCGAATGTCCGCTGCTGGCGGCTCGGTCTTTTGCTGGACGTGTCCGCTATGTACACTGCAAAGGTGTGCAACGTCGGGTGGACCGATGGGTGGCGGTCCCATTGACGGATTCCGCCGCTCCCTGGCGAGCGGTGCTGCGCCGTTTGCCCACCAGTGTGCCGCATGCCATCGAATACCCCCTGGTAGGCAACGACCTGACAACGATTACGCGGGATGCGATTGCGCAACTGCGCGCCTTGGAGACCTGATAATGAGCCATACCCTGGACGTAGTGACTTTTGGCGAAGCGATGATGCTGCTAGTTGCTGACCAGCCAGGGCCGCTGGAGCAGGCGCGTGGCTTTTCCAAACGCACGGCCGGTGCCGAGACCAATGTTGCCATCGGCCTGTCGCGCCTGGGCAACAAGGTTGGCTGGGCCAGCCGCCTGGGTGATGACTCCATGGGCCGCTACCTGTTGGCTGAAATGCAGGGCGAGGGCATCGATTGCTCGCATGTCGTAAGCGCCGCCACTCAGCGCACCGGCCTGCAATTCAAGGGCAGGGTGACCGATGGCAGCGATCCCCCGGTCGAATACCATCGCAAGGGTTCGGCCGCAAGCCAGATGCAGCTGTCCGACATTGACGAAGACTGGCTGCGTAGTGCCCGCCATTTGCACGGTACAGGTGTGTTTGCCGCAATTTCAGCTAATTGCTTCGAGGTCTCGCAACGCGCCATGAACCTGATGCGGACGGCCGGAAGAACCGTCAGTTTCGATCCCAATCTGCGCCCGGTGCTATGGCCGTCGACTGAAGAAATGCGCACACGTATCAATACGCTTGCCGACGGGGCCGACTGGATCTTCCCTGGGCTTTCTGAAGGCCAGTTACTGACGCGGCGCGACACGCCTGAGGAAATCGCCCGCTATTATTGCGAGCGTGGCGCCAAGGCCGTGGTAATCAAGCTGGGCGCGGATGGCGCCTATTACGATACAGGGGACGAGCAGGGCTATGTGCCCGGATGCCCGGTCGCATCGGTTGTCGATACCGTAGGGGCCGGCGATGGCTTCGCTGTGGGTGTAATCAGCGCCAAGCTAGAGGGTCTGTCCTGGCGAAAGGCGGTGGAGCGGGGTAGCTGGATAGGCTCGCGCGCCGTCCAGGTGCTGGGCGACACTGAGGGTTTGCCGACTCGCCAGGAGCTCGAGCAGGCGGGTTACTGACATCAAGGAAGGCACATGAGTCGCAAGCAGGTTCTGGTCTATCGAGAGTTGCCGCCGGCGCAGTTGCAACGCATCCGTGACGAGCACGAGGTCACCATTGCCAATCCCCGGGTCGCCGGACAAGAGCGTGCCTTTCTGGACGCCCTGCCGACGGCGGAAGGCCTCATCGGGTCCAGCTACGCTATTGACGATTTGCTGCTTAAACTGGCGCCGCGCTTGCAAGTTATTTCCAGTATTTCGGTTGGCGTCGACAAGTTCGATGTCGATGCCTTGCAGCAACGCGGCATTACCCTATGCCATACACCGGGCGTCCTGACAGAGACGGTCGCAGACCTGCTCTTCGCGCTGGTGCTCGGAACCAGCCGGCGCATTCTCGAACTGGGGCGCTATGTGCAACAGGGCCGCTGGAAGCGCAGCATAGGAGAAGACCTATACGGCTGGGATGTACATGGCAAGACGCTGGGCATATTGGGTTATGGCCGGATCGGGCAGGCGCTGGCACAACGCGCCGCCCTGGGTTTTCGAATGCCCGTGCTCTATCACACCCGTACGCCCGTAGGCAGTGGTCTGCCGGAAGGCAAGGCGCGCAGCGCAAGCTTCGATGAAGTGCTGCAGCGATCTGATTTCGTGGTTATTGTGTTGCCGCTTACCGAGCAGACCCGGGGGATGATGGGGGCGGCGGAATTTGCACGGATGAAGCCGGGTGCAATTCTGATCAATGGGGCACGCGGCCCCATTGTCCAGGAAACAGCCTTGCTGGACGCTCTGGATAGCGGCCACTTGCGTGCCGCCGGCCTGGACGTCTTCGACATCGAACCGCTGCCGCAGGATTCTCCCTTGCGCGATCATCCGCAAATACTACCCTTGCCGCACGCCGGCTCGGCGACTCACGAAACGCGCGCCGCCATGGCCGAAATGGCGACGACCAATCTGCTTATGGCGCTGCGCGGTGAAACCCCGCTGGCGGCCTACCGGCGCGGCTAGGCCGCCCGGCTGCAGCTACTGGAGACGGCACGCCTCTTGTGCCAGGCGCGTGATGGCAGCCCAGTCGCGCCCGGCCACCGCGTTTTCAGGCGTCAGCCACGAGCCCCCGACACATTTCACATTTGGCAGCGCCAGATAAGTGGCGGCATTGCTTGCGTTGATGCCGCCGGTGGGGCAAAAGACGATATCGGGCAAAGGCCCATACAAGGCTTTCAACAAGGCTGCGCCGCCCACGGCTTCAGCCGGGAAAAGCTTTTGCACGGTAAAGCCCTGGTCCGCAGCGTGCATGGATTCGGATGCCGTGGCTACGCCCGGCAGGAAGGGTATGCCTGCAAGGCGAACGGCGTGGGCGATATCCGGTGTCAGGCCCGGACTGACCGCAAAGCGGGCGCCGGCTTCCAGGGCTTGATCCAGTTGGCGTGCGTTGCGCACCGTGCCCACGCCCACCAGGGCCTCGGGCACTTCCTTGCTGATCACGCGTATGGCCTGTAGAGCATTTTCCGAACGCAGTGTAATTTCGAGACTGCGTACGCCCCCGGTTACCAGCGCGCGGGCCAGGTCGACGGCCGTGTCCAGGTCGTGGATGACGATGACCGGCATGACCGGGCTATGTTCAAGGAGTTCCAGTGCGTTCATGGTAACGGCTCGCTAGGTTTGTCGGTGCGATCAAGCATGCGCCCAATCGGGTGTTGGAAGGTGGTGGCCCGCAAGAGGCCGACATTTTACTGTAGTTTTACTACAAATGGCCTCAAAGCTAAGGAGCACTGCGCCAAGCGGCCAGCGCAACCATGGCCCAGGCCGCAATAAATGCCAAGCCACCGAAAGGCGTAATGGCGCCCAACCACCTGATGCCGGTGAAGGCCAGCAAATAAAGGCTGCCGCTGAATACCACTACCCCCGCAAACATCAGCATGCCGGCATAGTGCAGCAGGGGCGAGCCGTAGCGGGTCGCCAGCAGCGCGATCAGCAGCATGCCCAAGCCATGGACCATTTGGTACTGCACAGCCGTTTGCCAGATGGCAAGCATGTCCGGGCTAAGGATGCGCTTGAGCGCGTGCGCGCCAAAGGCGCCGGTTCCTACGCCCACCATCAGGGTAAGGGCGGCAAAAATAACGAGCAGGCGATCTGTCATGGCGGTTCCGGTAAGTAGTCTTTGATCTTACTGTATGCGCCCGGTGCTATCATCAAAACACGCCTTGCCGGGCGCGCCAAGACGCCCACGCACAAGGCAGTGAACCGGCACGGAGGTCGCCATGGCATGGACCACGCACGAAGTCACGAATCAGGTGCCCGACCTGGGCGACTACAACCTGTATACCTCGGATGCCGCCTTGCAAGAGGGGGTGTTGCGTGAAGGTGGCGCTGCTCATACCGAGACCTTGCACCATTACGGCGCCCGCCTCGGCCTGGCCGAAACCATCGAGCTGGCCAACCAGGCCAATCGCCACAAGCCCGAGCTTGTCATGTTCGATCGCCAGGGGCGCCGGGTCGATGGGGTCGACTTCCATCCGGCATGGCACCGCTTCATGCGCCTGGCCTTTATGCAAGGCATGCACAGCGGCGCCTGGTCTCATCCCGGGGCGGGGGCGCAGGTGGCGCGCGCAGCCGCTTACCTGATGCACGGCCAGGTGGAAGCGGGCTCTTTATGCCCCGTCACCATGACCTCGGCAGCCATCCCTATATTGCAAAAGGAAGACTGGTTCGATTCCGTCGCTAGCCGCCTTTACTCATCGCAATACGACCAGCGGGATGCTCCGCTTTCCGACAAAACGTCCATGATGGTGGGTATGGGCATGACCGAGAAGCAGGGTGGTTCGGACTTGCGCAGCAATACGACCCGGGCACGGCCTCTGGCACAGAGTGGTCGGGGCTTGCCCTACCATCTGGTGGGACACAAGTGGTTCTTCTCGTCGCCCATGTCGGACGCCCACCTGGTGCTGGCCCGCCATGACGAGGCTTATTCCTGCTTCTATGTGCCGCGCTGGCTGGACGACGGCAGCAAGAACGCCGTGCGCATTCAGCGCTTGAAGGACAAGTTGGGCAACGCCTCGAATGCCAGTGTGGAAGTCGAGTTGCAGGATGCCGTAGGCATATTGGTCGGCGAGGAGGGCCGTGGCATCGCCACGCTGGTGGAAATGGCCTCGTACACGCGCCTGGATTGCGTCCTGGGCAGCACGGCATTGCTGCGGCAGGCCGTCGTGCAAGCCGTCCATCATGCCCGGCACCGGATGGCCTTCGGCGAGCTGCTGATAAATCAGCCGCTGATGCAAAGCGTGCTCATGGACCTGGCTCTGGAAAGTGAAGCTGCCACGGCGCTGGCGCTGCGTCTGGCGCGGGCCTTTGACGCGCCAGACGAGCCCCTGAACCAGGCCTATCGGCGTATTCTCACGCCGGCGGCAAAGTTCTGGATTTGCAAGCGCAGCATAGAGGCCACGGCTGAATGCATGGAGGTGTGGGGCGGCAATGGTTATATAGAAACCGGGCCCATGGCGCGTCTGTATCGCGAGGCGCCGGTCAATTCAATTTGGGAAGGATCCGGCAACATCATGTGCCTGGACGTCTTGCGGGCGCTACGTCGTCATCCCGAACTTGCCGCTGTGTTGTTGGACTCGCTCGAGGAGGATGCCGCAGGCGACACGATGCTGCAGGCGCGTGCCAGCAGTCTGCGTCAGTTGCTCGGGACCACAGGCCCGGCGCTGGAAGCCGCAGCACGGCACATCGCCCAGGAGATTGTCCTGCTGGTTCAGGCTGGCTTGTTGCGTCGACATGGAACCGCAACACTGGCCGACGCCTTCATCCGCAGTCGTTACGCTGGTGCGGGCCGGGTATACGGCGTGACCCCGGCAGCGTTTGCCTTGAGCAGCGTCCTTGATCGCTGCTGGAGCGGCGCGGACTAAGCAAGGGGCGCTAAACCGTTATGATGCGCTTCAGGGATATACCGACTGTTTCGGACCACTTGGGGGCCCTATAATCGCAGCGCCTGGCCGCGCCGGCGGCCGCAAGCTTTTCCGTGCGACTGAATTCCAGGACTGATGTGAACCGTTTTTTGAATCTGCTGGTGCACAAGCTGCTGCACGCCTTGACGGCGCGGGGCGGCGTGTCCTTGGCAGTGCTGGTCTTCGTCGGTGCGCTGGCGGGCTGGGGTTCCCAGTACGGCCACCGCAATGTCGGCGCCACCACCACTGCCGGAGCACCGCCTGGCAGCTATTCCCTAGCGGGCCGGGTCGTTCAAGTCACCGACGGCGACACCTTCAGTCTGCTGGTCAATGGACGCGAGTTGCGCATACGCCTGGCCAGCATCGACGCGCCAGAGACCGGCAACAGCAAGAACCAGCGTCCCGGCCAGCCCTATGCCCAGGCATCGCGCAAAGCCCTGGCGGCGCTTATCGCCGGCAAGTCCATCACGGCCCAGTGCCATGAACAAGATCATTACGAACGGCATATCTGCGATGTGCCCCTGCCCGACGGCACCACGGCCAACCGGCAACTGGTGCAAAAGGGCATGGCTTGGGCAAACATGGAGAAGCGCGGCAAGTTTCTGCGCGATGCCAGCCTGCCTGCCGTGCAGGAGCAAGCGCGCGCGGCCGGCCTGGGCATCTGGCAACAGCCAGAGGCCGTAGCGCCCTGGGTTTGGCGCTATCAATGCTGGCAGAAGCAGCAGTGCTAGGGCTGCGTCTGTCATTGCAGGTGCTGGGCTTGGTGGCGCTGATGCTGGGCCTGGTCGCTTGCACGCAAGAGCCCGTCAATAGTCCCTATCCGGCCGGCCATGAGCAAGACAACGTGTTGTACACGGCGTTTTCCCAGCGCTCGCCCAAGCATCTGGATCCGGCCAGTTCGTATTCCAGCGACGAGACGCCATTTACCTATTCCATTTATGAGCCGCTGTACGGATACGATTATCTGGCGCGGCCCTACCACCTGGTGCCGCGCGCTGCAGCATCGATTGACCCGCCCACTTACTATGATGCTGCAGGCAATATCCTGCCCGACGATGCGCCCGGGCAGGATATTGCCGTCAGCGTCTACGACATACGTATCAAGCCCGGCATACGGTTCCAGCCCCACCCCGCATTTGCCCGCGACGCCAACGGCAAGCCCGTGTATTGGCCCATTTCTTCCGGTCAGCTTGAAGGCAAGTTCGGCATCGACGATTTCCAGCACACCGGTACGCGCGAGCTGGTGGCGGACGACTACGTCTATGCCTTTCGCCGATTGGCCAGTCCGCGTGTCGTATCGCCTGTGTATGGCGTGATGGCCGAGCATATCGCGGGCATGCGCGACTACGGGGAGGTCTTGAAGCAGCACGATGAAGTCCTGCGAGAACAGGCGGGCGGCGGCGACGCCGCCTGGATGGACTTGCGCAGGATGGGATTCGATGGCGTTTTGGCGCTGGATGACCACACGTTGCGCATCAAGGTAATCGGCAAGTATCCGCAATTCAAGTACTGGCTGGCCATGACTTTTACCGCGCCCGTTCCTTGGGAAGCCGACCGCTTTTACCACCAGCCCGGCATGGCCGAGCACAACTTGTCGCTGAATACCTGGCCAGTGGGTACCGGGCCTTATATGCTGAGCGAGTCCATCGTCAACCGCCGCCATGTCCTGCAGCGCAACCCTAATTTCCGTGGCGAGCCCTATCCTTGCACGGGCGAGCCTGGGGACCAGGATATCGGCTTGCTCGACGACTGCGGAAAACTCACGCCCTTTATCGACCGTATTGTGTTTTCGCTGGAGAAAGAAGGCGTACCCCTGATGGGCAAGTTCATACAGGGGTATTACGACATTCCGCAAGTCGAACGTGGCGACTACGGGGTGGCGATGCGCGTGGCGGCGGGCGATTCGACAGAGAAGGCAGCCCTTTACGAAGACCACGGACTGCAATTGCGCAGCGCCACCGAAGCGCAGGTTTTCTATCTGGGTTTCAACTGGCTGGATCCTGTCGTGGGCAAAGGCGATACGCCCGAGCAAACAGAGCGCAATCGCAAGCTGCGCCAGGCGCTTAGCATTGCCTTCAACTGGGAGCAGTATGTTTCCATTTTCCAGAACGGCGAAGCGCAAGTTGCTTACGGTCCTGTTCCTCCGGGCGTGCCCGGCTATCAAGCCTTGCCCGAAGGGCTTAACGAACAGGTATACACGCTGGAGGACGGACGGGCAGAACGGCGCCCCCTGGACGACGCGCGCCGCTTGCTGGCAGAGGCGGGGTATCCGGAGGGCCGCGATGCACTATCGGGCCGGCCATTGATTCTGCATTTCGATTCGGCGGGCGGCATGGGCTCCAGCGCCATGCTCGACTGGATGCGTCGTCAACTGGCGGCCATAGGCATACAGCTGGAAGTACGCGCCACTGATTACAACCGCTTCCAGGACAAGATGCGCAACGGCAGTGCCCAGCTATATATGTGGGGATGGGTGGCCGACTATCCGGATGCCGAAAACTTTCTGTTCCTGCTGTATGGCCCGCACGCCAAAGTGGCCACGGGCGGGGAAAATGCGTCGAACTATCAAAACGACGAGTTCGACCGGCTGTTCGAGGAAATGCGCTTTCTGGACGACGGCCCAGAGAAAGAAGCCCTGGTGCATCGCATGGTACAGATCGTTCAGCAGGACGCGCCATGGATGTTTGGCTATTTCCCCAAATCCGGCGGCGCCTATCAGGCCTGGGTCCGTAACGCCAAGCCCACGCAAATGGTGCGCAATACCTTGCAGTACTACCGTATCGAGCCGGCCTTGCGTGCGCAGAAGATACAACAATGGAATGCCCCGGTGTGGTGGCCTTTATGGCTGCTGGCGGCAGTGCTGGCTGTCGGCGCCGGCCTGGCCTGGCGGACGGCACGGCGGCGGGACGGCGCGGCCGCGTTGGCTGACCTGCCTGATGTTGCGAGGAAGCCATGATCCGTTATACCGTCCGGCGCCTGCTGTATGGCATGCTGATTCTATTGGGCGTCAACCTGCTGACCTTCGTGCTGTTCTTCGCGGTCAACACGCCAGACGATATGGCCCGCCTTTCCATAGGCGGGCAGCGTGTCAGCCAAACCGCCATCGACCGCTGGAAGGTGCAGCGGGGCTACGACAAACCCTTGTTCGTCAACACGCAGGCCAGCGGCGCCGCGCAATGGACGGACACCATTTTTTATACCCGCTCAGTGCCTCTGTTGCGCATGGACTTCGGATTTTCAGATGATGGCCGCGACATCAGCCACGAGATCGCGACCCGGATGGGTCCCAGCCTGGCCCTGGCGCTGCCGACCTTTGCATTGGGCCTGTTCGTTTGTATTGCTTTTGCCTTGCTGCTGGTGTTTTTCAAAGGCACGCGGCTGGATTTCGCGGGGGTGGTGATCTGCGTGGTCTTGCTTTCGATTTCGGGCCTGTTCTATATCATCGCCGGGCAATGGCTGTTTGCCAAAGTGTTGCGCTGGGTGCCGTACTCGGGTTTTGTGGATGGCTGGAACAGCATACGGTTTCTTATCCTGCCGGTGCTGATCGGGATTATTTCAGGCTTGGGGGCTCAGGCACGGTTCTATCGCACCTTGTTCCTGGAAGAGGCCAGCAAGGACTATGTGCGTACAGCGCGTGCCAAAGGCCTGGCTGAACGCGTCGTGCTCTTTCGGCATGTGCTGCGTAATGCCATGTTGCCGATACTCACGGGCACCGTGTCCGCCATCCCGCTGTTGTTCATGGGCAGTCTTATCTCGGAGTCGTTTTTTGGTATTCCCGGCCTGGGCAGCTACACCATAGACGCGATCAACGCGCAGGATTTCTCCATCGTCCGCGCCATGGTCTTCCTGGGCTCCGCCCTGTACATCGTGGGACTGATACTGGCGGATCTTTCCTATACGCTGGTCGATCCACGAGTCCGGTTCGAGTAGCGCCATGCCTAGCTTTGTTTTCCTGTGGACTGACGTTTTTGTGTACTTCCTGGTGCTGGCCATGCTGTTTTATGTATGGCGGGCCAGGCGCAGCGCGGCGTTGCGATCGGCCTGGCGCAGTGTGGCCCGCACGCCATCGGCTATGTGCGCCGCCGTGGTGCTGCTGACTTTCATTACGCTAGGTGTGCTTGACTCCATACATTACCGCCCCTTGTTGCCGCCCATCGCGGGTGCCAGCGCCACAGATCCGGCACCTGCGCCAGTCTATTCGCCGGTATTGCGTTCGGCATTGGATGATTTGTTGTCGTTGACGCAGCTGGCGCAGCGCGAGAAAACCTATTCGGCACCCTTGGCCATACGTCAGTTCACCAAGGAAACGGAATTGATCGATGGCCAGCCGGTACGCGATTTTCCACGACTGAAGTACGCCGGGCTGGGTATCGACACTGAGGCCGAGCATGTAGCGGACATCTCCCGCCGGGTATTAACCGGACTGGCAGTAGGCGCGGCCCTGTCATTGCTGGCAGCCTTGCTATTGACGCTCGCGCACCGGGTCGCCAGCCCCAGTTGGTCTGCTGCCTGGCGGGCGTGGTGGCGTGGCGAAAACGACCTCCCTTGGCGAGCTGTCTGGATCACCGCCAGCCTGCTTCTGGTGCTTGGGTCGGTCGCGCTGGTGCTGGGCGGCAACTACCATGTGCTGGGCACGGACCGCACGGGCAACGACGTGTTGTGGCAGTGCCTGAAGAGCATACGCACGGCACTGGTCATTGGCACCTTGACCACGCTGGCCATGCTGCCCCCCGCCTTGATGTTCGGCATCGCGGCGGGCTACTTCAAGGGTCGGGTCGATGATGTCATTCAGTACATCTACACCACGCTGACCTCCATACCCGGCGTCTTGCTGATTGCCGCCTGCGTGCTGATGATGCAGGTCTACATCGACAACAACCCGGAGCTTTTCGATACGGTCGCCGCCCGCGCCGACTTGCGTCTGTTCATGCTGTGCATGATTCTTGGCCTGACCGGCTGGGCCGGCTTGTGCCGGCTGCTGCGCGCCGAAACACTGAAACTTCGAGAACTGGAGTACGTGCAGGCAGCGCGGGCCTTCGGGGTAGGGCACTGGCGCATCATGCGGCGCCATTTGCTGCCTAATCTCATGCACATCGTGTTGATCACGCTGGTACTGGAATTTTCCAGCCTGGTGCTCTACGAAGCGGTGCTGTCTTACCTGGGCATAGGCGTGGACCCCAGCACGCCATCTTTCGGAACCATGATCGATGCAGCTCGCCTGGAAATGTCGCGCGATCCCATGATCTGGTGGAACTTGCTGGGCGCTTTTTTATTCCTGCTGGCGCTGGTGCTGTCCGCCAATATCTTTGCCGATGCGGTACAGGACGCGTTCGATCCCCGCACACGGCGTTTCCGTTCAGCGCGGCTCGCCCGGGCTGCCCCTGTGCTGACTGTCCCCGCGGCGGACGCAGGCGCCAACGCTTCAGGGGCAGAGCGATGAGCGCCACCGGAAGTTCCGCGACCGTCTTGACGGTGGAAGGCCTGTCGGTGCAGATTGCAGGCGACACTGGCATCGCCGAGGCCGTCAAGTCATTGCAATTGACGATCAAGCATGGCCAGACCTTTGCACTGGTGGGCGAGTCGGGCTGCGGCAAAAGCATGACTGCCCTGGCGCTGCTGCGTCTGCTGCCCGATGCCGGCAGCATCAGTGCAGGCCGGATCCGTCTGGGCGACACCGAGCTGGCGACGCTGTCCGAACGCGCCATGCGCGATGTGCGCGGGGGCAGCATCGGCATTATCTTCCAGGAGCCGGCCACCAGCCTGAATCCGGTCATGACGATCGGCCAGCAGCTATATGAAACCTTGCGCGCGCACACCGGTTATCGGGGCAAGGCGCTGGCAGAGCGTGCCGCCTGGTGGCTGCGTCGCGTGGGTATTCCGGAGGCTGATCGACGGCTGAACGATTACCCCTTCCAGTTTTCCGGTGGGCAGAAGCAGCGCATCATGATCGCCATCGCCCTGGCGGCCGAACCGCGCCTGTTGATCGCCGACGAGCCAACCACCGCGCTGGACGTTACGGTTCAAGCCCAGATTCTCGATCTGCTGGCCGATATCCAGAAGGAAATGGGTCTGGCCATTTTATTGATTACGCATGATTTGGCTGTGGTAAAGAACGTGGCGGACTATGTGGCCCTGATGCGTGCCGGCGAGATCGTCGAAACCGTTGATGCCGCAAGCTTCTTTGCGGCGCCCCGCCATCCCTATGCGCGCCAGTTGCTTGCAGCCATCCCCACGTTCGCCAAGCGCGGTCAGGTGTTGTCTGCTCAGGACCCATCCCTTGCGGCGGGGACCTTGTCGCCTGGTTTGCCGCGCAGGCACGCCAGCGCTACACCGGGCGCGGAGCCGGTATTGGTCGTCGAGCATTTGTCTGTGTCCTATAAGCCCAGGGGCGGGTTCTGGCGGACTGGCGGCAAGCCCCTGCGTATTGTCGACGATGTGTCGTTCGACTTGCGGGCGGGGGAGACCTTGGCATTGCTGGGAGAGTCGGGTTGTGGGAAGACCACAACCGCAAAGGCGCTCTTGCGCCTCCTGGACAAGCAGGTGCAGGTCGGCGGAAAAGCCAGCCTGCAGGGCCAAGACCTGTTGCAGGCCCGCGGCCGCCAACTGCGCCGCTTGCGCCAGAGCATACAGATCGTTTTTCAGGATCCTTACGCGTCTTTGGATCCGCGTATGCTGGTGGGCGACATCCTTGACGAAGGCATCGCCGCCTTGCGGCCAGATCGATCGCGCGCCGAACGGGCGGCACAGATAGGCCGGCTGCTCGAGCGGGTGGGCTTGCCGGACAATACCGCCGATCGCTATCCCCACGAGTTTTCCGGGGGCCAGCGGCAACGTGTGGCAATTGCGCGGGCCTTGGCGGTCGAGCCGGCTGTGCTGATTTGCGATGAACCAACGTCGGCGCTGGATGTCTCAGTACAGGCCCAGATACTGGATCTGCTGCAAGACCTGCAGGCGGAGTTCGGCATGGCCTATCTGTTCATCACCCATAATTTCGGCGTGGTCGAGTATTTATCGGATCGCATCGCGATCATGCACGAAGGACGCATCGTGGAGGCCGGTGCGACTGAAGCTGTTCTGCACCGACCGCAGCATGAACAGACGCAGCGTCTGCTGGCCGCCGTCCCGCGCCTGTAGGTCCGAAGGCCACCGCAGCCTTGAATTCAGCGCTTTCGCCCGCATATTGAAGCCATGTCATTAAAAGTTTTTGATCTCCAGTGTCAGCAGGGTCACGTCTTCGAAGGATGGTTTGGCTCGGAAGACAGCTACGAATCCCAGCACCAACGCGGATTGCTCACTTGCCCTGTGTGCAACAGCAACGAGGTCAGCAAGATGCTCTCGGCTCCACGGCTTAACGTCAGCCATCTTCGTCAGGAGGATGCGCCCTCGCGTGCCTCGCCGTCAGGCAAGCAAGCGGGCGGCACCGCCGTGGCGGCGCCGGCATCATCGCGGATGCAGCAGTTGCAGGCTGAAGTTTTGCGGCGCATACGCAGCATGTTGCGTAGCGCCGAGAATGTCGGCCCGCGCTTTGCCGACGAGGCTCGCAAGATGCATGAGGGCGAAACGCAAGAGCGCGCCATACGCGGCACAGCCACCTTGGAAGAACAAGAAGCGCTGGCGCAGGACGGCATCGCAGTGATGCCGGTCCCGGATTTTCTGGATGATGAGCGCCTGCAATAGGCGCAAGCGAGGCGCACACGCCTCGCTTTTTTACATCGCGCGGCTGCGGTATTCGCCGGTACGCGTGTCGATCTCGATTTTGTCGCCGATATTGCAGAACAGGGGTACGGCCACTTCCATGCCGGTGCTGGTCTTGGCGGGCTTGAGTACCTTGCCCGAGGTGTCGCCTTTGACGGCCGGCTCGGTGTAGATAATTTCGCGCACGACGATGGTGGGCAGGTCGACCGAGATGGCGCGGCCTTCGTACAGCACGACGGCGACCTTCATGCCTTCTTCCAGGTAGTTCAGCGCATCGCCCATGCTTTCAGCTTCGACTTCGTGCTGGTTGTACTCTTCGTCCATGAAGACGTACATCGGATCGGCGTAGTACGAATAGGTGCACTCGCGATTTTCCAGGACGACGATTTCGAATTTTTCGTCGGCCTTGTAGACGGATTCGCTGCCCGAGCCGGTTAGCAGGTTCTTGAATTTCAGCTTGACGACCGCCGAGTTACGGCCAGATTTGTTGTATTCGGCTTTCTGGACGACGAGCGGATCGGTGCCCACCATCACAACGTTACCAACGCGCAATTCTTGTGCGGTTTTCATATAGTAGAGAACTCCGGGGAATTTAAATTGCTCCGCCAGTTGTACTGCCGGGCCGGAGCATGTCTTGTAAAACCCACTATTTTAACCTTTTCGACGATTTTGCGCGCAATACTCGGCCAGTGTTGTTGCCAAGTCATTTTGCCTGGCCAACTGCGCGCACCAGTCCGCTGCGGCGCCTTGCCACTGCGCCCAGTCCGGGTTATCCATCGCCTTGCGCAGCAAGGGAATAACGGCGGACGGGTCGCCGTCGTTCCAGCACCTCATCAACGGACCTGCAATGCCTTCAAACGGCGATAGGGCCAGCCATGCTTGCAGCTTTTGCATGTGTGCGCCGTCTTCCTGGGGATAGATGTGCCAGAGCAGGGGCTTGCCGGCCCATAGCGCCCTTACCAGCGAATCCTCGCCCCGTATGCAATTCAGGTCGCTGGTCCATAGCAGGCGATCAAAGCCGTCTTGATCAACAAAAGGCATATCGTGAACGTAGGTCTGGCCGTAAGCGCCCCGCGGCAAGTCGGGGCAGACGCCCGAAGGCACGAGTACGACAGACGGCTGCTGCTGTTGCGCCAGAACTTGGCGCAGCGCGTTCGCCGGCGCATGCGAGTAGCCAAACAGCAGCACTTGCCGGCCGCCCTCCAGCAGCGTGGCGATCTGCGCAGTCGGCAGGCCGACGGTAACCAGCAAGGCGGCACGTTGGCCTGGGTCTGCACGATAAGCATCACGGATCGCCAGAAGATCGGGCTCACGCAACAAGCCACCCGTGTCGGTAGTGAACCCCGGAAAAAAGAACACCTTGCGCAGGCCGTTGGCCTGCAGTGAGGGCAAGCCGTGACAGCTCGCAACCCAAGGTTCGGCGCTGAGGTATTCCAGGTTCACGCACAGGCTATCTTGCTGCCTGGCCTGTTGCATGAATGCGGCAGGGGGGTCGCAGGCGAAGGCTTCCACGACGATCTCTTGCGGCGCCAGCGAGGCACTGGCGTCGTTCCAGGCCACGATGTCCACGCCGCTTATGGTTTGTCGGTCCAGCGTGGGCGCGACGGCCGGTTCGATGCGGGCAAAGGTTGACAAGTCGTCGACCCATAAGCGTACGGTGTGCTGCTGGGGCATGGCAGCCAGCTGACGCGCCAGGCGCCAGCAGACGCCGATATCACCGAAGTTATCGACGACGCGGCAGAACAGGTCGAAGCCCAGGCGCGCCATTAATGAAAATGAACAGGCCCGAGGTCGGTTTCTTCCGGAAGTTCGGGGTGCAGCATTTCGCCCAAGGGGTTGGGAAAGTGCGGCGCTCCGCAGTCATCGCAGAACTCGGGCGGATAAATGCCGGGCAAGCGGCGTATGTCGCCCACGCCCATTTCCTTCAGCAGGGCCGCGATCTCGTCCGGCACGTCGACATGGCCGGCTTCCAGTCCGTCGGCTACAGCCTCTTCCTTGCTCAGGACAGGCCAGATGCATCCGTACACGACTTCATTGCTTTGGCGGGTGCTGAAACCGATGCGATATTCTTCGATGGAAGCCTCGCCGCAGCCGGCAATAACGGCGCGTAAATCGCCACCCGGCAAATGAGCGGCGGTCTGCAGCCAGGTCACGGCAGCCCGCAATGCCAGCGGCCGGATACGGCGGTCGGCCTCGCGGCTGTTTACATAGTAGGCGTCGGGTTGCAGATATTCGACCTGACAGCCGGTAAATAGCGGCCCCAGGGTGATCGAGCAATCGTCGATCCAGGCGTCCAGACACTGCTGGCGGGTCAGCGCGCCGGCGTCGTCAGGGTTGGTCTGCCAGCGGAAAACAGCGGCGCCGCGCTTGACGACAATCGCGCCCACGACAAAGCGCGCGTCGGCCAGCAAGCCCTCTGGATCGGCGGGTTGGCCCAATACGCAGGCCTCAGTACCGGTACGCAGCGCACGCTGCGCCAGCCGTTGGGTCCAGGCGCGCGTTTCTTGAAAGGTCTGTGGCATCTGATCGAAATTGACCAGCGATGGGATAAGCGCCAGGCGTGCGTCGGGGGCGGCAATGTGGGTGGCCAGCGCCGCGCTGATCGTGTCGCGCTGCACGGCCGTTAAATCCCCTTCGGGCAACTGATAGCGGGTCCAGGCCACCACGGGCGCCGAGAAAAGCAGGGCGTCATACTCTACGCCATCCACGGTCATCGTCGTGGACTCGGAGACGGTCTCCGCTTGTTCCACCAGGATCTCGTAGGCATCGATATTGGTCGCCAGCAGGTAGTCCAGGGCGGACTCCACGGTCTTGTTCTTTTTACCCAGCAGCAGCTTATCGAGCAGGACGCCAAGCCGGCTTTCCCACCAGTCGTCTTCAAGACGGCTGCCAGAGCGCGCCAGCGCTTCGGTCAGCGCCAGAAGCCGCTGGGCATCGCGGGATAAACGGGTTGGAGAGGTAGGGGGCATGGAAGTTTCAGGCAATGCAAGTAATAAGACGTCTAGTGTAACGCCGTCAAAAAGAAAAGCTCCCGACACGTAAGGTCGGGAGCTTGTGGTCAACGATCAGTAATCAGACGCTTACTGCATCCGCGATCTCGCGGAAATCTTCAATCTGATCGAAGTTCATGTAGCGATAGATATCGTCGCTGTTCTGGTCCAGTACACCCATGTCGGCCATGTACTCTTCCCGTGTCGGGATACGACCCAGGCGCGAGCAAATGGCAGCCAGTTCGGCCGAACCCAAGAAGACGTTGGAGTTCTTGCCCAGGCGGTTCGGGAAGTTGCGGGTGCTGGTAGACATCACCGTAGCGCCTTCTCGTACCTGTGCCTGGTTGCCCATGCACAGCGAGCAGCCGGGCATTTCCATGCGCGCGCCCGCACTGCCCAGAACGCCGTAATGGCCTTCCTCGGTAAGCTGCTTCTGGTCCATCTTGGTGGGCGGAGCCACCCACAGCTTGGTCGGCATGTCGCGCTTGCCTTCCAGCAACTTTGAAGCAGCACGGAAGTGGCCGATATTGGTCATGCAGCTGCCGATGAACACTTCGTCGATGGCGGTGCCGGAGACATCAGACAAGGTCTTGACGTCGTCGGGATCGTTCGGGCAGGCCACGATGGGCTCGTGTATGTCGGCCAGGTCGATCTCGATAACTGCGGCGTACTCGGCATCGGCGTCGGGCAGCAGCAACTGCGGGTTGGCAAGCCAGGCTTCCATCGCCTTGATGCGTCGGCCCAGTGTGCGCTCGTCTTCATAGCCGTTGGCGATCATCCATTTCAGCAAGGTGATGTTGCTGGTGATGTATTCGATGATGGGTTCTTTGTTCAGCCGCACCGTGCAACCGGCAGCCGAGCGCTCGGCCGACGCGTCGGTCAGTTCGAAGGCCTGTTCGATCTTCAGATCGGGCAGACCTTCGATCTCGAGTATGCGGCCAGAGAAAATATTCTTCTTGCCTTGCTTGGCAACGGTAAGCAGGTCTTGCTTGATGGCGTACAGCGGAATGGCATTGACCAGATCGCGCAGCGTGACGCCGGGCTGCATCTTGCCCTTGAAGCGCACCAGCACGGATTCGGGCATATCCAGCGGCATGACGCCGGTGGCAGCCGCAAACGCCACCAGGCCAGAGCCGGCCGGGAAGCTGATGCCGATCGGGAAGCGGGTATGGGAGTCGCCGCCCGTGCCCACGGTGTCGGGCAGCAGCATGCGGTTCAGCCACGAGTGGATGATGCCGTCGCCTGGGCGCAGCGAGACGCCGCCGCGGGTGCTGATGAAGTCGGGAAGCTCGTGATGAGTCTTGACGTCCACGGGCTTCGGGTAGGCGGCCGTATGGCAGAAGGACTGCATGACCAGGTCTGCCGAGAAACCCAGGCAAGCTAGGTCTTTGAGTTCGTCGCGCGTCATGGGGCCAGTGGTGTCCTGGCTGCCCACGGAGGTCATGCGCGGCTCGCAATACGTGCCGGGCCGTACACCAGTGCCTTCGGGCAGGCCGCAGGCACGGCCGACCATCTTCTGGGCAAGGGTGTAGCCCTTGCCGGTGTCTACCGGGCTTTGCGGCAGACGGAACAGGGTGGAAACAGGCAGGCCCAGGGCTTCACGCGCCCGGGCTGTCAGGCCGCGGCCAATAATCAGCGGAATACGACCGCCGGCGCGAGCCTCGTCGAACAATACATCCGACTTGACCTGGAATTCAGCGATGACCTGGCCGTCTTTAAGCGCTTTGCCCTCGTAGGGGCGCAGTTCGATGACGTCGCCCATATTCATTTGCGAGACATCCAGTTCAATCGGCAAGGCGCCGGCATCTTCCATGGTGTTGTAGAAAATGGGTGCAATCTTGCTGCCCAGGCAAACGCCGCCAAAGCGCTTGTTGGGTACGTAGGGGATATCTTCGCCGGTGTGCCACAGTACCGAGTTGGTGGCCGACTTGCGTGAAGAGCCCGTGCCGACGACGTCGCCCACGTAAGCAACCAGGTTGCCCTTTTTCTTGAGCTCTTCCATGTACTTGATGGGGCCGATCTTGCCGGGCTCATCGGGCTGTATGCCCTCGCGTGGGTTCTTCAGCATGGCCAGCGCGTGCAGCGGAATGTCAGGCCGGCTCCAAGCGTCGGGCGCGGGCGACAGATCATCGGTATTGGTTTCGCCAGTGACCTTGAAAACCGTCAGCGTCAGGCTTTGCGGGACTTCAGGACGGCTGGTGAACCATTCGGCATCGGCCCAGCTTTGCAAAATAGCTTGTGCATAGGCGTTGCCCTTGTCGGCTTTTTCCTTGACGTCGTGGAAGGCATCGAAAACCAGCAGGGTTTTCTTGAGCGCTTCGGCCGCGACCGGTGCCAGTTCAGGCTTGTCGAGCAGATCGATAAGGGGGCTGATGTTGTAGCCGCCCAGCATGGTGCCCAGCAGCTCAGTCGCGTGGCGTGCATCGATCAATGAACAGGTTTCCGTGCCCAGCGTGATGGCAGCCAGGTAAGAAGCCTTGACCTTGGCGGCATCGTCGACGCCGGCGGGTACACGGTGCGTAAACAGGTCGACCAGGACGGCTTCTTCGCCAGCAGGCGGCGCCTTCAGCAGCTCGATCAGGTCGGCCGTTTGATGTGCAGTAAGGGGAAGCGGAGGGATGCCCAACGCAGCGCGTTCGGCTACGTGTTGGCGATAAGATTCCAGCATTGTGGATGCCCTTTGTTCTAGATTGTGGATGTGCGAGGTGATGGTGACATTGTAGAAGGAACAGGGGTGGGAGGCAAATGTCTTATATCTTATATAAGACATAAGATGGGCGTAGAAGTGGGAGTGTTGCTAAATGGTGATTTCTTCGTTTTTTGCTGAGGGTCGTTATTGACACGCGCTGGGGAGGTGGGGCCTGTTGCGGGACACGGTGCCGGTTCGGCGCCCTGCGCGCCGAACATCGCATCGCCTCGCTCGTTCGCCCGTTCGGGCTGCCTTCGCGTCCGGCTCGCTCGGCCCCAAAGTCCCTCAACAGGCCCCACCCCCTCCCCAGCGCTGCGGTGGATTAATGTGACCGTCGCCGTGGACGAGTTGTTTGCTTGGCATGTTTATGCACCGCCACTTCGGGGTGAAAGGGCCTGCGTCGCCGCCAAATTCCCCGCCCCTGCGGCGGGGAACTTGGCATTCCCGACGTAGACGGGCGGGGGGCAGCTCTGACTTTTTTGATTGCGTGGCGGTTGCTCGTACACGAAGTGGTTTGCCCGTTGGCTTACTGTGCGCGCGGCAGACCAATGATCTACCTAAATTGCCTGAACACAACATTGCTGGCACTGCCGTCTCGCGTCATGATTGGCTCCAAGTTACGCGCTGCCATCCCGGCAAACCAACACCCATCCGCCATATCAACCTCGAGGTCCGAGCGGCCCGGCAGGCGGGCCGCGTAGGACGAGCGCAATAAGCCTTTCACACTAGCTGGGGGTGGCAGAAGCATGCCAAGCAAGCGACCCGTCCCAGCGGCATATGGTTAACTCAACACGCAGCAGGCGTGGCGGGGGCTAAGGGTGGGGGGCCATTCGGGGCCGAGCGAGCTGTACGCGAAGGGAGGCCGAAGGGCCGGACGAGCAAGGCAAAGCGGTGTTCGGCGCGCAGGGCGCCGAACCGGCCCAGTTGGCCAGCCCCCCTCAGCCCCCGCCGCGCCAGCGTCTTAAGAAACCACCAAATCCTCGTACCCAGGATTCCGCCGTATATACGCCGCCGCATAAGAACACAACGGACGCACCTTCCAACTCTGATCACGAGCCACCTCCAGCGCCACTTTCGTCATGTCTGCGGCGATGCCGCGGCCGCCTACTGCTTCGGGGACGCCGGTGTGCATGATGGTCATCACGCCATGCTGGAGCTGATAATCCAGCACGCTCAGTACGCCGTCCTCGGTCCATTCGAAGCGTTGTTCAGCGACATTGTGATGTATGGCACGGCTCATTGCGATATTTCCTGGTGGATGATTGCTGACGCATGATTCGCGATCACGCGGCTTGCGCAGGCGGGCGGTACGCCCTGCTGTTTAGC
Source organism: Pollutimonas thiosulfatoxidans (assembly GCF_004022565.1). Classification (NCBI taxonomy): domain Bacteria; kingdom Pseudomonadati; phylum Pseudomonadota; class Betaproteobacteria; order Burkholderiales; family Alcaligenaceae; genus Pollutimonas; species Pollutimonas thiosulfatoxidans. The sequence goes on along the minus strand of NZ_CP022987.1, from coordinate 1,714,613 downwards.
GGGCCGGCTAGATGACGTAAAGGTCCACGTACTCGTGTACCGGCATGGCTTCCAGCGCTTTCTGGTCCAACGAAATGTCTGTGATGCGTGCCTGCTGCCTGGCTGGAAAACGCCGGGCCAGGTTGGTGCGAAACTTGTCTTCAAGCAGCGGGATACCTTCGGCGCGGCGGCGCTTGTGGCCGATGGGGTATTCGCAGACGACTTCATCCAGCTTGCTGCCATCATTGAATTCGACCGTCAGGGCATTGGCGATGGAGCGCTTGTCCGGGTCGTGATAGTCGGCGGTGAAGGCCGGGTCTTCGACGCAGATGATTTTTTCGCGCAGGGCATCGATGCGCGGATCCGCTGCGACGCTGTCTTCGTAGTCGCCAGCCGTCAGGCGTCCGAAAATCAACGGTACGGCAACCATGTATTGGATGCAGTGGTCGCGGTCGGCGGGGTTGTTCAGCGGACCCTTCTTGTCGATGATGCGGATGCAGGCTTCGTGCGTGCGTATGGTGATCTTCTTGATGTCGGCGTCGGTCTTGCCCGCTGCCTGCAACGCCTGGTGAATTTGCATGGCGCATTCCACAGCGGTTTGCGAGTGAAACTCCGCCGGATACGAGATCTTGAAGAGGATGTTTTCCATCACATAGCTGCCGTAGGCACGCTGGAACTTGAAGGGCTGGCCTTTGAACAGGACGTCGTAAAAGCCCCAGGTGGGGGCCGTCAGCACAGAGGGGTAGCCCATTTCGCCGGTCCGGGCCATAAGCGCCAGGCGCACGGCGCGGCTGGTGGCGTCTCCGGCGGCCCAGCTTTTGCGGCTGCCGGTATTGGGAGCGTGTCGATAAGTGCGCAGGCTTTGGCCGTCTACCCAGGCCAGCGACACCGCGTTAAGGGTCTCTTCGCGACTCAGGCCCAGCATCTGCGCCACCACGGCGGTCGAGGCGATCTTGACCAGAACGACGTGATCCAGACCCACTTTGTTGAATGAGTTTTCCAGTGCGATGCATCCCTGGATTTCATGCGCCTTGATCATGGCGGTCAAGACGTCGGCCATGGTCAAGGCCGGCTTGCCGACAGCGACAGCCTGGCGCGACATCCAGTCGGCCGTGGCCAGGATGCCCCCAAGGTTATCGGACGGATGCCCCCATTCGGCGGCCAGCCAGGTGTCATTGAAGTCCAGCCAGCGGATCATCGTGCCGATATTGAAGGCGGCCTGGACGGGATCAAGCTGAAATTGCGTGCCGGGCACCTTGGCGCCGTGGGGAACGATCGCGCCTGGCACGATGGGACCCAGCAGCTTGGTGCACGCCGGGTACTCCAGTGCTTCCAGCCCGCAACCCAGTGTATCGATCAGGCACAGGCGGGCGGTGTCGTACGCCAGTGGTGACTCGATGGTGTAATCGTGGACGTAGTCCACGATATCGATCAATACCGTATCCCAGTCGGGACGATGAGCGGAATTCATAGCCTGGATGACCTCCGTTTTGATGGCTGTACGCTAGAACGCGTCGGCGGGCACGCGGACCCATCCCTCCATCAGCACGCGAGCGCTACGGCTCATGATGGCCTTGGTAACGACCCACTCACCGTCTTGCTGGCTGGCTTGTGCGCCTACCCGTAGCGTGCCGGAGGGATGCCCAAAGCATACTGCCTTGCGTTCACCCCCGCCAGCCGCCAGGTTGACCAAGGTGCCGGGAATGGCTGCCGCGGTGCCTATGGCGACCGCCGCCGTACCCATCATGGCATGGTGCAGCTTGCCCATGGACAAGGCGCGCACCAGCAAGTCTATGCTGTCGGCGGCTATCTGTTTGCCGCTGGAAGACACATAGGCGGCAGGCTTGGCAACGAAGGCCACCTTGGGCGTATGCTGCCGTTGTGCCGCTTCGTCGATATTTGCTATCAAGCCCATCCGAACGGCGCCGTGAGCCCGTATGGTCTCGAACATGGCAAGGGCCTTCGGGTCGCTATTGATGTCGTCCTGCAGCTCCGTGCCGGTGTAGCCGACGTCTTGCGCATTGATGAAAATGGTGGGGATGCCGGCATTGATCATGGTGGCCTTCAGCGTACCCACGCCAGGCACCTGCAGTTCATCGATCAGCTTGCCGGTAGGGAACATAGCGCCACCGGCGCCGTCTTCCTCGGCCGCCGGGTCCATGAATTCCAGTTGTACCTCGGCAGCCGGAAAGGTCACGCCATCCAGTTCGAAGTCGCCGGTTTCCTGCACTGCCCCGTTGGTAATCGGGACGTGGGCAATGATGGTTTTGCCGATGTTCGCTTGCCAGATGCGTACGGTGGCAACGCCGTCCTGGGGAATGCGACTGGCATCCACCAGGCCGCCGCTGATGGCAAACGGCCCCACGGCAGAAGACAGGTTGCCGCAGTTGCCGCTCCAGTCGACGAAGGCCTTGTCGATGGACACTTGGCCAAACAGGTAGTCGACATCGTGGTCCGGTCGGGTACTGGTCGACAGAATTACCGTCTTGCTGGTGCTTGAGGTAGCGCCACCCATGCCGTCGGTGTGCTTGCCATAGGGGTCGGGGCTGCCGATCACGCGCAGCAACAAGGCGTCGCGCGCCGGGCCTGGGGCCTGCGCGGCCTCGGGCAGGTCTTGCAGGCGGAAGAACACCCCTTTGCTGGTCCCGCCGCGGATGTAGGCGGCAGGCACTTTGATCTGGGCTGGGTGAGCCATACGGGTAAGTTCCTTCTTCAAGCTGTTGTCGCGGTCGATTCGATGAAGTCCTGCGCGAAGCGTTGCAGCACGCCACCGGCCTCATAGATCGATACTTCTTCTGCGGTGTCCAGGCGGCAGGTGACGGGTACGTCGATACGCTCGCCATCCTTGCGATGGATGCGTAGCGTCAGTGTCGTGCCAGGGCTGGGTTCGCCAACCACGTCGTAGGTCTCGGTGCCGTCGATGTTCAAGGTGTGGCGGTTGACGCCCGGCTTGAACTCCAGCGGCAGTACGCCCATGCCGACCAGATTGGTGCGGTGGATGCGTTCGAAGCCTTCGGCCGCGATGGCTTCCACGCCGGCCAGCCTTACACCCTTGGCCGCCCAGTCGCGCGAAGAGCCCTGGCCGTAGTCCGCACCGGCCACGATAATCAGCGGCTGCTTGCGCTCCATGTAGGTTTCGATGGCTTCCCACATGCGGGTGATCTTGCCTTCGGGTTCGATGCGTGCCAGCGAGCCTTGCTTGACCTTGCCGTTCTCGGTGACCATTTCGTTCAGCAGTTTGGGGTTGGCAAAGGTTGCTCGCTGCGCTGTCAGGTGGTCGCCGCGATGGGTGGCGTAAGAGTTGAAGTCTTCCTCGGGCAAGCCCATCTTGGCCAGGTATTCGCCGGCAGCACTGTCCGCCAGTATGGCGTTGGAGGGCGACAGGTGGTCGGTCGTGATGTTGTCGCCCAGTACTGCCAGGGGCCGCATGCCGCTAAGCGTGCGCTTGCCGGCAAGTGCGCCTTCCCAGTAGGGCGGGCAGCGGATGTAGGTGCTTTGCGGGCGCCATTCGTACAAGGGCGCTACCTGCTCGCTTGCCACGATGCTGCGTGCAAACATGGGCTCGTAAACTTGCCGGAACTGTTCGGGCTTGACGCTGGCCGCAACGATGGCGTCGATCTCTTCGTCCGTAGGCCAGATGTCTTTCAAGGTGACCGGCTTGCCGTCATGGTCCAGGCCCAGCACATCTTTTTCGATATCGAAGCGGATGGTGCCGGCGATAGCGTAGGCAACCACCAGTGGCGGGGAGGCCAAAAAGGCTTGCTTGGCGTAAGGATGGATGCGGCCATCGAAGTTGCGGTTACCCGACAGTACGGCGGTAGCGTACAGGTCGCGGCTGACGATTTCTTGCTGTATGGTCGGGTCCAGCGCGCCGCTCATGCCATTGCAAGTTGTACAGGCGAAGCCGACAATCCCGAATCCCAGTTGTTCCAGTTCGGGCAGCAGCTTGGAATCTTCCAGGTACAACTGCACCGCCTTCGAACCGGGCGCCAGTGATGACTTTACCCACGGCTTGCGTGTCAGGCCGCGCGCATTGGCATTGCGGGCCAGCAGGCCGGCGGCGATCACGTTGCGCGGGTTGCTGGTGTTGGTGCAACTGGTGATGGCGGCGATAATCACGGCGCCATCCGGCATCAAACCGGGCTCGTTCTCGACCTTGCCCGAGATGCCCCGCGCAGCGAGCTCTGAAGTCGGCACGCGGCGGTGCGGGTTGGACGGGCCGGCAATATTGCGTACCACCGTCGACAAGTCGAATCGCAGCACACGCTCGTATTCAGCCGTTTTAAGGCTGTCGGCCCAAAGCCCCGTGTGCTTGGCATAGGTTTCCACCAACTTTACCTGCTCGTCTTCGCGACCGGTCAGTTTCAGGTAATCGATGGTCTGCTGGTCGATATAGAACATCGCCGCCGTGGCGCCGTATTCGGGCGTCATGTTGGAGATGGTGGCGCGGTCGCCCAGGGTAAGGTCGGCAACGCCCTCGCCATAGAACTCCAGGTAAGACGACACAACCTTCTCGTTGCGCAGGAACTCAGTCAGTGCCAATACCAGATCGGTGGCCGTGCTGCCGGGGCGCAGCTTGCCGGTCAGTTCGACGCCGATGATATCGGGCAGGCGCATCCATGATGCGCGACCCAGCATGACGCTTTCCGCCTCCAGGCCGCCGACGCCGATGGCAATCACGCCCAGCGCGTCCACATGAGGCGTGTGGCTGTCGGTGCCCACGAGTGTGTCAGGGAAGGCCACACCATCGATGGCATGCACCACGGGCGACATCCGTTCCAGATTGATCTGGTGCATGATGCCGTTGCCGGGCGGAATGACGTCGACGTTCTTGAATGCCTTCTTGGTCCAGTTGATGAAATGAAAGCGGTCGTCGTTGCGCCTGTCTTCGATGGCGCGATTCTTTTGGAAGGCATCCTTCTCGAAACCGCCGTGTTCGACGGCCAAGGAGTGATCGACAATCAATTGCGTCGGTACAACCGGATTGACTTGAGCCGGGTCGCCGCCTTTTGCCGCAATGGCTTCGCGCAGGCCAGCCAGGTCCACCAGAGCGGTTTGGCCCAGGATGTCATGGCAAACCACGCGTGCCGGAAACCAGGGGAAATCCAGGTCACGCTTGCGCTCAATGAATTGCCGTAGCGAAGCGGTAAGGGTAGCCGGATCGCAGCGGCGCACGAGGTTTTCGGCCAGCACACGCGAGGTGTATGGCAGCTTGTCGTAGGAACCCGGCTCGATCGCCTCGACCACCGAGCGGGTGTCGAAGTAGTCGAGCTTGGTGCCGGGCAGCGGCTTGCGGTTTGCAGTATTCATGACTTCAAGGTTTCCTATCGTGACCTATCCGCGTTTGGCGAGAGGGACGAATTTCTGATCTTCGGGGCCGACATAGTTGGCCGTGGGGCGAATGATTTTGTTGTCGATGCGCTGTTCGATGATGTGCGCCGCCCAGCCGGCGGTGCGGGCAATGACGAACAAGGGGGTGAACATGGCTGTCGGTACGCCCATCGTGTGATACGAAACGGCCGAGAACCAGTCCAGGTTGGGGAACATTTTTTTGGCGTCCCACATGACGGTTTCCAGGCGTTCCGCGATGTCGTACATCTTCGTGTTGCCTTGCTTCTTGGACAGCTTGCGGGCGACGTCCTTGATGACTTTGTTGCGCGGATCGGAAACGGTGTACACGGGATGGCCAAAGCCGATGATGACTTCCTTGTTCTCGACGCGGCGCCGAATATCGGCTTCAGCCTCGTCGGGCGACTCGTAGCGCTTTTGTATTTCGAAGGCGACTTCGTTGGCGCCGCCATGTTTGGGGCCGCGCAAGGCGCCTATGCCGCCGGCGATGGCCGAATACATATCCGAGCCCGTGCCCGCAATCACGCGGCTGGCAAAGGTGGACGCGTTGAATTCGTGTTCTGCATAAAGGATGAGCGAGGTGTGCATGGCGCGCACCCACTCGTCATTGGGCGCCTTGCCGTGCAACAGGTGCAGGAAGTGTCCGCCTATGCTGTCGTCGTCGGTCTGGACGTCGATGTAGTGGCCGTTGTGGCTGAAGTGATACCAATACAGCAGCGCGGAGCCCAGGTTGGCCAGCAGCCGGTCGGCGATGTCTCGGGCGTCCGGCGTATTGTGGTCGTCTTTTTCGGGCAGGATGCAGCCCAGTACGGAAACGGCCGTGCGCATGACGTCCATGGGATGGCTTGCAGCCGGCAAGGCTTCCAGTGCGGTTTGCAGATTTGCCGGCAGACCGCGCAGGGCCCGCAGCTTTTCCTTGTAGGCGGCAAGCTCTGCCTTGTTGGGCAGCTTGCCGTGGATCAGCAGGTGAGCAACTTCTTCGAACTCGCAGGTTTCGGCAATATCGAGAATATCGTAGCCGCGGTAGTGCAGGTCGTTACCGCTGCGCCCGACGGTGCACAGGGCGGTGTTGCCGGCAACTACGCCGGACAATGCTACGGATTTTTTAGCCTTGGGTGCGGGCTTGGTATCTGGGGTCTGCTTTGTGACCATGGCGGGGCTCCTGATGATTATTTTGCTTTGCCTTGTTGGAACAAGGCGTCGAGTTTCGATTCGAATTCGTGGTAACCGATGCGTTCGTAAAGTTCTTCGCGCGTTTGCATGAGATCGACCACGTTCTTCTGGTGGCCATCACGCCGGATGGCGGTATAAACAGCTTCTGCAGCTTTGTTCATGGCGCGGAAGGCCGACAGCGGATAGAGCACCATGCCCACTCCGACGCCGCCCAATTCTTCGACCGTGAACAATGGGGTCTGGCCAAACTCGGTGATGTTGGCCAATACCGGCACCTTGAGTGTGTCGGCGAACAGCTTATAGGTTTCCAGATCGTAGGACGCCTCGGCGAAGATGGCATCCGCGCCCGCTTCAACGCAGGCGACTGAGCGTTCCAGCGCGGCCTGTACACCGTCCACCGCAATGGCATCAGTGCGTGCAATGATGAAGAAATCGCTGTCGGTGCGTGCATCAACAGCTGCCTTGACGCGATCAGCCATTTCCTGGGTGCTAACAATCTCCTTGCCGGGACGATGGCCGCAGCGCTTCGCGCCGACCTGGTCCTCGATGTGGCAGGCGGCGGCGCCAAACTTGATCAGGCTTTTAATGCTGCGTGCGATATTGAAGGCCGATGGACCGAAACCGGTGTCAATATCGACAACCAGGGGCACGTCGCAAACGTCAGTGATGCGGCGGATATCGGTCAACACGTCATCCAGCGTATTGATGCCCAGGTCTGGCAAGCCCAATGAGCCGGCAGCCACGCCACCGCCCGACAGGTAAATGGCGCGGTATCCTGCGCGTTTTGCAAGCAGGGCATGATTGGCGTTGATGGCGCCCATGATCTGCAGGGGTTGTTCTTCTTTCAGTGCCTGGCGAAATTGTGCGCCGGCGGACGCGGGTCGGGTCATTTCAGCTCCGGAATAGCGGGTGTAAGCGCTGGAAAGCAGCGGGGGCGGAACGTCTTGCGAACAAGGCCCAACGTTGCGGGCCTTGTTGTCGTTCAATGTGTGTTTACGTTAACAGCTCTTGCACGCCGTCGCGCTCTTCGAGCAGCTCTTTCAGGGTGAAATCCATGCGCTCGCGCGAGAAGGCGTCGATTTCCAGCCCTTCCACCCGTGTGTACTCGCCCTTGTCGGTGGTGACTGGCACGCCGTAGATAATGCCTTCGGGAATGCCGTAAGAACCATCGGAGGGAACGCCCATGGTGACCCATTTGCCGTTCGAGCCCAGCACCCAGTCGCGCACGTGATCGATGGCGGCGTTGGCAGCCGACGCGGCGGATGACAAGCCGCGCGCTTCGATGATGGCTGCACCGCGTTTGCCGACGGTGGGGATGAAGGTGTCGCGATTCCAGGCGTCGTCATTGATCAGGCCGGCCAGGCTTTGGCCGCCGACGGTGGCGAAACGGATATCGGGATACATGGTGGGCGAGTGGTTGCCCCAGACGATCAGCTTTTCGATCTCGGCAACAGGCTTGCCCGACTGGGTGGCCAGTTGCGACAAGGCACGATTGTGATCCAGGCGCAGCATGGCTGTGAAGTTCTTCGCGGGAAGATCGGGCGCTGACTTCATGGCGATGTAGGCGTTGGTGTTGGCGGGGTTGCCCACGACCAGGACCTTGACGTCGCGGCTGGCCGACTCGTTAAGAGCCTTGCCTTGCGCCGTGAAGATCTGCGCATTCACATGCAGCAGGTCTTTGCGTTCCATGCCGGGGCCGCGGGGACGTGCGCCAACCAGCAAGGCAACGTCGGCGTCCTTGAACGCCTCGCGGGCGTCGCTGTGGGCGGACATGCCGGCCAACAAGGGGAACGCGCAATCGTCAAGTTCCATCATGACGCCCTTGAGTGCCTTCTGGGCTTTCTCGTCGGGTATCTCGAGCAACTGAAGAATCACGGGCTGGTCTTTGCCGAGCATTTCGCCCGAAGCAATGCGGAACAGCAGAGCGTACCCGATCTGGCCGGCTGCGCCGGTGACGGCGACACGCATGGCGGGTTTGGACATGAACAATCTCCCGGTAGATAATGGTATGTGAGGGGTGTAAAGACAAATGACAGTGTAAATCTTTTGACGGCTTTTCCATCGGGCCGCAGACCCTGGACAATCGCGGCCCTGGTCCTGTGCCAGGCCAAGCTGCCACGCGGGCCGCTGCCTATGGGCGTCGTGCTGTAGCGTAGCGAAATTCCGGGCGCGAGTCAATTGTCTTATATCTTATATAAGACACAAGAGTATTCGACAGAATGCGTCAAGCGTGCGAAAATGGCGGGCGTTCATGTAGCGTTTTCACCCTATCCCACGACCTACCCGGTTCTTAAATATCTGCCATGTCTGATGCACCCCTTACTGATCGAGGCTCCGCGCCTGCCGATCGCTCTGCAAGCAGCGCGGCGTTCAGCCCGTTGTACCAGCAGATCAAGGGTTTGTTGCTGCAAAGTCTGGACAGGGGCGAATGGAAACCGGGCGAGTCCATCCCCAGCGAGCTCGAGCTTGCAGCGCGCTTCCAGGTCAGCCAGGGCACGGTGCGCAAGGCCATCGACGAGCTCGCTTCTGAGAACCTGCTGCTGCGTCGGCAAGGCAAGGGCACTTTTGTAGCCACGCATCACGAAGCCAAGGTGCGTTTTCGCTTTTTGCGGCTTGCTCCCGACGACGGCAAGCAGTCCGTTTCAGGCAGTCGTATTCTCGACTGCCGCCGCGTCAAGGCGCCGGCCGATATCTCCACCTTGCTTGAACTGCGCAGCGGCGAAGCCGTCGTCAATATGCGGCGCCTGCTCACTTTTGATCAGACCGCCACCATACTGGACGATATCTGGCTGCCGGGCGCCGTGTTTCGCGGCCTCACAGCCGAGTCACTCGGCCGGTATCGCGGCCCGCTATATGGGCTGTTCGAGTCCGAGTACGGGGTCAGCATGGTGCGCGCTGAAGAAAAAATCAAAGCAGTATCCGCGTCGGACGATCAGGCGCGGCTGTTGCAAGTGGCGCCAGGCAGCGCGCTGCTGCAAGTGGAACGTGTGTCTTATACCTATGGTGATCGCCCCATGGAAGTTCGCAGGGGATTGTATGTAACAGAGCGGTTCCATTATCGAAACAGTCTGAATTAGCGCAACTTTTTGCCGATTTGATGCTCACCGCTTAAATCGGCGAAAATGCCTGTAGCGCTTTGCAATAATTATTTGTTTTTCACTCGAGGCCATCATGTCCGATTCAGCTTCAAAGCCGCGTCCGCAGTTTCGCAATCTTAGCGTGCCGCAGATACTAAGCTACCGCTTGCCCTTGGCAGGAAAGTCGTCAATCATGCACCGCGTCAGCGGCGCCTTATTGTTTCTCTGTATTCCGCTGGTAATTTTGCCGCTTTTTGCGCTTAGCGTGACGTCCCCCGAAAGCTTCGCCTCCATCCAGGGCTGGGTGGCAAATCCGCTCTGCAAACTGGTGCTGCTGGCGCTCATTTGGGGTTACCTCCATCATTTCTGTGCGGGCATCCGCTATCTTTTGCTCGATCTGCATATCGGCAACGACAAGCATTCGGCACAGAAGTCGGCGGGTGTGGTGTTCGGTGTCAGTCTCGCGCTCACTCTGGTCTTCGGTCTTAAATTGTTCGGGGTTTGGTAATGGCTAAAGAACTACTCGGTACGAAGCGCCTGGTCGTTGGCGCACACTACGGAACCCTGGACTTTATCGTGCAACGGGTCACCGCGGTCATCATGGCTGTCTATACACTCGTGCTGTTTTTCGGAATTATTTTCACCTCTGAAATGAATTTCGAAAGCTGGCGCAACCTGTTCACGTTTACCTGGGGCGTTTTGCCGGTCGGTCAGTTGTTGGCCACCTTGGCGTTCCTGTCGGTCGCGTGGCACGCCTGGATAGGCGTCCGCGATATCTGGATGGACTACGTACGCTCTGCGGGCCTGCGCCTGTTGCTGCAAGTGCTGACACTGTTGTGGCTGGTTGGCGCCGTCGTCTATTTCGCAAAAATTCTCTGGAGCTTATAAGCCGTGGCTGCTGTCAAAAATTCCTTACCGCGCCGCCAGTTTGATGTGGTGGTCGTGGGCGCCGGCGGGGCCGGCATGCGTTGCTCCTTGCAACTTGCTCAAGCCGGCTTGTCGGTTGCCGTCCTGTCCAAAGTCTTCCCGACCCGTTCGCATACGGTGGCTGCTCAAGGGGGCGTCAGCGCTTCGCTGGGCAACATGAGCGAAGACCACTGGAACTGGCATATGTACGATACCGTCAAGGGTTCCGATTGGCTCGGCGACCAGGACGCCATCGAGTTCATGTGCCGCGAAGCGCCCAATGCGGTTTACGAACTCGAGCACTTCGGCATGCCCTTCGACCGCAATCCGGATGGCACCATTTACCAGCGTCCGTTCGGTGGACACACGGCCAACTTCGGCGAAAAGCCCGTGCAACGCGCCTGTGCCGCTGCTGACCGCACCGGTCACGCCATGCTGCATACGCTGTATCAACGCAACGTTGCCGCCCGCACGCAGTTTTTTGTCGAGTGGATGGCACTGGACCTCTTGCGTAACGACGCGGGCGATGTCCTGGGCGTTACCGCCCTCGAAATGGAAACCGGCGAAATCTACGTGCTGGAGGCGAAGCAAACTGTATTGGCAACCGGCGGGGCAGGGCGCATCTGGGCCGCATCCACGAACGCGTTCATCAATACCGGTGACGGTCTGGGCATGGCAGCACGCGCCGGCCTGCCTTTGCAGGATCTCGAGTTCTGGCAATTTCACCCCACCGGCGTCGCCGGTGCCGGCGTACTGATTACCGAAGGCGTACGCGGCGAAGGCGGCATCCTGCTCAACAAGGATGGCGAACGCTTCATGGAGCGCTACGCGCCCACGCTTAAAGATCTGGCCCCGCGCGACTTCGTCTCGCGCTCGATGGACCAAGAAATCAAAGAAGGGCGCGGTTGCGGAGACGGCAGCTATGTCGTGCTCAAGCTCGATCACCTGGGTGCCGAAACCATCCAGAAGCGTCTGCCGTCCATCCGCGAAATCGCCATCAAGTTTGCCAACGTCGATCCCATCAAGGATCCCATACCGGTCGTGCCCACGATTCACTACCAGATGGGTGGCATCCCGACCAACATCTATGGTCAGGTCATCACCGTTGCCAATGGCGGCACCACACCGGTCAATGGTCTGTACGCCATCGGCGAGTGCGCTGCAACGTCGGTGCACGGCGCCAACCGGCTGGGCACGAATTCCCTGCTCGACCTTATTGTATTTGGCCGTTCGGCGGGCAATCACATTGTTCAGTCCCATCCAGAACGCCAGCACGCCCATCAAGACATCCCGGATTCGGCCATCGAGTTCTCGCTGGATCGTGTCAATAGGCTGGAAGCTCGCAAGTCGGGCGAGAAAGTACAGGATGCAGCCGCTGCGATCCGCACGTCCATGCAATATCACTGCGGCGTGTTCCGCACACTCGATCTCCTGAACAAGGGCGTCGACTCCATCGAGGGCATCGCTCAGCAAGTGGACAATATGTACTTCGACGACAAGTCAAAGGTCTTCAATACCGCGCGTATCGAGGCCCTGGAAGTCGAGAACATGATCGAAGTCGCACGCGCGACGACCAAATCCGCAGCCGCCCGTACGGAAAGCCGGGGCGCTCATGCCCTGGACGACCATCCCGAGCGCGATGACGAGAACTGGTTGCGTCACACACTGTGGTTCTCCGAAGGCAGCCGTCTCGAGTACAAGCCGGTCACCATGAAGCCGCTTACCGTCGACAGCATTCCGCCCATGCCGCGGACCTTCTAAGCAGGATATCGAAATGAGCCAAAAACGTATCGTTAAATTCGAAATCTACCGCTACGATCCCGACAAGGACGAGCGGCCCTACATGCAAAAGCTCGAAGTCGAGCTTCAGCCGACCGACAAGATGCTGCTGGATGCACTCATTCGCATCAAAAGCGACGTCGACGACAGCCTGGCGCTGCGCCGGTCCTGCCGCGAAGGCGTCTGCGGTTCCGATGCCATGAACATCAACGGCAAGAACGGCCTGGCCTGCACGACGAATATGCTCGAACTGAAAGAGCCTGTCGTGCTCAAGCCATTGCCCGGCCTGCCGGTGGTGCGCGACCTTATCGTCGACATGACGCACTTCTTTAACCAGTACCATTCGATCAAGCCTTTCCTGATCAACGACCAGCCGCCGCCCGAGCGTGAGCGTCTCCAGACGCCCGAGGCACGCGACGAGCTCAACGGCCTGTACGAATGCATACTGTGCGCATGCTGTTCGACGGCATGTCCCTCTTTCTGGTGGAACCCCGACAAATTCGTGGGTCCCGCAGGGCTGCTGCAGGCTTACCGATTCATCGTCGATACCCGCGACGAAGCTACGGCAGAACGCCTCGATAACCTCGAGGATCCCTATCGCCTGTTCCGGTGCCACACCATCATGAACTGTGCTGATGTCTGTCCCAAGGGCCTTAATCCGTCGGCTGCTATCGGCAAGATCAAGGAACTCCTGGTTCGTCGCACTATTTAGGAATATGCCCCAGTAATGGCAACACTCTCCGAGCTGGAACGCGCCCGTCTGCGTTGGCGGGCCCGTCGAGGCCTGCTGGAAAACGATCTGATCATCACCCGATTTCTGGATCACTACGAAGCTGAACTAACTGATACTGATGTTTCCGCCTTGTCTTTGCTGTTCGAGATGGGCGATAACGAATTGCTTGATGTGTTGCTGGCCAGAACCGACCTTGCGGGCGTATACGATACGCCCGACATCCGTCGCTTGGTCGCGCAAATGCGAGAGCTGTAAATTTTAAGGAAAAATGTGATGCAATTGTCCGACAAGAAAGCCACGCTATCATTCTCCGACGGCAGTCCTTCTGTTGAGTTTCCGGTCTATCAGGGTACTGTTGGCCCCGACGTGATCGACATCCGCAAGCTCTATGGCCAAAGCGGCATGTTCACGTACGATCCGGGCTTTCTCTCGACTGCCGCCTGCGAATCGGGCATTACCTATATTGATGGCGACAAGGGCCAGTTGCTGTATCGCGGCTACCCTATTGATCAGTTGGCGCAAAATTGCGACTTCATGGATATTTGCTATTTGATCCTGAATGGCGACTTGCCCAACAACACGCAGAAGACCGAGTTCGACCACCTGGTTACGCACCACACCATGGTGAACGAGCAACTGCATTTCTTCCTGCGCGGTTTCCGTCGCGACGCACACCCCATGGCTGTGCTGACTGGCCTGGTGGGCGCGCTGTCGGCCTTCTATCACGACTCTACCGACATCACCAATCCGCACCATCGCCATGTGTCGGCCATCCGCCTTATCGCGAAGATGCCGACGTTGGTCGCCATGGCCTATAAATTTTCACAAGGCCAGCCTTTCATCTATCCGCAGAACGACTTGTCCTACACGGGCAACTTCCTGCGCATGATGTTCGCCACGCCTTGCGAAGAATACAAGGTCAACGAGGTCGTCGAGCGTGCGCTGGATCGCATCTTCATCCTGCATGCCGACCACGAGCAAAACGCCTCCACCTCAACCGTGCGTCTGTGTGGCTCGTCGGGCACCAATCCCTTCGCGGCCATCGCCGCTGGCGTGGGCTGCCTCTGGGGCCCGGCCCATGGTGGCGCCAATGAAGCCTGCCTGCAGATGCTCGAAGAGCTCCAAGCCAACGGCGGCGTCGCCAAAGTGGGCGAGTTCATGGAGAAGGTCAAAGACAAGAACTCTGGCGTTCGCCTCATGGGCTTTGGCCATCGGGTCTACAAAAACTACGATCCACGCGCCAAGCTCATGCAGGAAACCTGCAAGGAAGTGTTGTCGGCACTGGGCCTGGAAAACGATCCGCTGTTCAAGCTGGCCATGGAACTGGAACGCATAGCGCTGGAAGATCCGTACTTCGTCGAGCGCAAGCTGTATCCCAACGTGGACTTCTACTCCGGTATCGTCCAACGCGCCATCGGCATTCCGACCTCGTTGTTCACGGCTATCTTCGCCTTGGCACGTACCGTGGGCTGGATCGCCCAATGGAGCGAAATGCTGTCCGACCCCGACTACAAGATCGGCCGTCCCCGTCAGTTGTACACCGGTGCCCAAACCCGCGACGTTCCTGCTAACCGCGGGTAAGTAAGCCCTGGTGTGGGGTCGGGTCTTGCAATCAGGCATTGCAAGACCCGACTTGCATACACTACAGTTGGACTTGACCGGCCTCTTGTTGAGCATCGACCACGGCCAGGGCGGTCATGTTGACGATGCGCCGGACCGTGGAACTGGTGGTCAACACGTGTACGGGACGCGCGGCGCCCAGCAGCACGGGCCCCATGGTAACGCCATTGCTGCCGGTCATTTTCAACATGTTGTAGATGATGTTGCCAGCGTCCAGGTTCGGCGTGATCAGCAAGTTGGCAGGCCCACGCAGCGTCGAATCCGGGAATGCCTTCAAGCGTATGGCTTCCGACAGCGCCGCATCGGCATGCATCTCGCCATCCACTTCCAGGTCGGGCGCCCGTTGGGCGATCAGGCGGCGTGCTTCGGCCATCTTGCGCGACGAGGCCGTCGAGCGGCTGCCGAAGTTCGAATGCGACAGCAAGGCCACCTTGGGCACGATGCCAAAGCGCAGTACTTCTTCCGCCGCCAATATGGTCATGTCGGCAATCTGTTCCGCTGTGGGATCTTCGTTTACGTGGGTATCGCAAATGAACAAGGTCTGGGTCGGCAACATCAGTACATTCATGGCGGCAAAAGTGCCGGCGCCGGGCTTGAGGCCTATGACTTCTTCCACGTACTTCAGTTGATTATCGAAGCGGCTGCTGACTCCGCATATCATCGCGTCGGCGTCTCCGCGTTGCAGCAGCATCACACCAATCAAGGAATTGTGCTTGCGCACCATGGCCTTGGCGATCTCGGGCGTTACGCCGTCGCGGCCTTTCAGCTTGTAATAGGCGCTCCAGGTTTCGTTGAAGCGGGCGTCGTCTTCCGGGTCGACGATCTCGATGTCGCGGCCGACGGTCAGGCGCAGGCCGAACTTTCGTATCCGCATATCGATGACCGATGGGCGTCCGACCAGGATGGGGTAGGCCACTTGCTCGTCGACGATGGTTTGAAGCGCCCGCAGCACTCGCTCATCTTCCCCGTCGGCGTAGATCACACGCTTGGGCGCGCTCTTGGCTTGCATGAACAGGGGCCGCATCAATTGCCCGGAGTGGTAGACCAGGCTCATCAGCTTTTGCCGATAGGCTTCCATGTCTTGAATCGGACGCCTGGCCACGCCTGAAGCTGCAGCGGCTTCGGCCACGGCCGGCGCGATCTTCATGATGAGGCGCGGATCAAAAGGCTTGGGAATGATGTAGTCAGGCCCGAAGTTCAGTTCTTGATTGGCATAGGCGAGGGCGACTTCGTCGTTCTGTTCAGCCTGGGCCAGTTCGGCGATGGCCTTTACGCAGGCCAGCTTCATTTCTTCGTTGATGACCGATGCCCCGACATCCATTGCTCCGCGGAAGATGAAGGGGAAGCACAGGACGTTGTTTACCTGGTTGGGGTAGTCGGACCGCCCCGTTGCGATGATGCAGTCGGGCCGTGCCGCTTTCGCGATCTCCGGCCGGATCTCCGGCTCTGGATTGGCCAGCGCCAGGATCAGGGGTTGGGATGCCATGGTCTTGACCATGTCGGCCGTCAGTACACCCGGCGCCGAGCACCCCAGGAATATATCCGCATCGCGGCACACGTCTGCCAGTGTGCGTGCCTCGGTTTCCTGCGCGTAGCGTGCCTTGTTGGGCTCCATGTTCTCGTCGCGGCCCTTGCGGATGACGCCGCGCGAATCCACTACATACATGTTCGATTGCCTGACCCCCAGGTGCTGCAGCAGATCCAGGCAAGCGATGGCGGCGGCGCCCGCGCCGGAACACACCAGCTTGACGTCTTCGATTTTCTTGCCCACGACCTTCAATCCGTTAAGGATGGCGGCGGAGGAAATAATGGCAGTGCCATGCTGATCATCGTGGAAGACTGGTATCTTCATGCGTTCGCGCAGCTTCTTCTCGATGTAGAAGCATTCGGGCGCCTTGATATCCTCCAGATTGACCCCGCCCAGGGTGGGCTCGAGCGCGGCAATGATGTCGACCAGCTTGTCGGGATCAGTTTCATCCAGCTCGATGTCGAACACATCAATGCCGGCGAACTTCTTGAACAGGCAGCCTTTGCCTTCCATGACGGGTTTGGCGGCCAAGGGCCCGATATTGCCCAGCCCCAGCACGGCTGTGCCATTGGTAATCACGCCCACCAGATTGGAGCGCGAGGTGTACATCGAGGCGGCGTCTTCGCCGTCAGCATGGATGGCCATGCAGGCGCTGGCTACACCGGGCGAGTATGCCAGCGACAAGTCGTCCTGGTTCGCCAGCGGCTTGGTCGGCATCACCGATATCTTGCCCGGGCTGGGATAGGCATGGTATTGAAGGGCAAGTTTGGCAAGATCGGCGTTCGCATCCATGGCGACATGCTCCTGGGAAAAGAAAAAGAAGAAACTTAACGCTTTACAGACGATTTGCGTTAACGAATTAGTATCTGAATCCGATAGGTGTTTGTTATTGCCAACGGTTTGGCGCTTTTGCGCCGCATTTGCCTAGTCGCGGTTTATCCCCCAATGCTTCAAGGGTATACTGGTAACAATACGGCTTATCAAGGCGTCGTACTGTTGCCTTCTGCCCCGCTATCCGCTATTCGGTCTGGCCGTGTCGCGGAAGGTTGTCCCCTGCATCATAACGAGTGAGACACTCGGATAGGTGAAGCGAATATATGTCATCGGAAATAGAACTTTTATCCAATTCGTACCTTTTTGGCAGTAATGCACCCTATGTCGAGGAGCTCTACGAGGCTTACCTCGATAACCCGGGTTCTGTTTCAGAACAGTGGCGCCAATACTTCGACCAATTACAACACCTGCCCGCCACCGACGGTAGCGAAATTACGCGCGACCAGGCCCATGCGCCTGTAGTCGAGTCGTTCGCTCAGCGTGCCAAGGCCAACGCCTTCGTGGCCCGCGCCCAAGAGCCCGATTTGTCCATCGCAGGCAAGCAGGTCTATGTGCAGTCCATCATCGCCGCATACCGGTCGCTGGGCTCGCGCTTTGCCGAACTCGATCCGCTCAAGCGCTTCGATCGCCCGGTCATCCCCGAGCTCGATCCCTCTTTCTACGGACTGACCGAAGCCGATCTCGACCAGGTCTATTCGGCCACCAATACTTATTTCACCAAAGCCGACACCATGACCTTGCGCGATATGCTCAAGGCCTTGCGCGATACCTACTGTCGCAGCGTCGGTGCCGAATTCATGCACATTTCCGATCCGGCCGCCAAGCGCTGGATCCAGGAGCGGCTCGAGTCCACACTGGGTGTTCCTTCGTTTTCGCCCGAACGCAAGCGTCACGTCCTTCAGCAGATCACCGAGGCCGAAGGCCTGGAGCGCTTCCTGCATACCAAGTATGTGGGCCAGAAGCGCTTCTCGCTCGAGGGCGGCGAAAGCTTCATCGCTGCCATGGACGAAGTCGTCAATCACGCCGGCGACAACGGTGTCCAGGAAATCGTCGTGGGCATGGCTCACCGCGGTCGCCTGAACATGCTCGTGAACATCATGGGCAAGATGCCGGGCGATCTGTTCGCCGAGTTCGAGGGCAAGCACGCCGAAGGCCTGACCGACGGCGACGTTAAATACCACAACGGTTTCTCCAGCGACCTGTCCACGCGCGGCGGCCCCATACACCTGTCGCTCGCGTTCAACCCTTCCCACCTTGAAATCGTCAATCCCGTGGTCGAGGGCAGCGTACGCGCGCGCCAGGACCGTCGCGGCGACGAAGAAGGTGCGCAGGTTTTGCCGGTACTGGTGCATGGCGACGCCGCCTTTGCCGGACAAGGCGTGGTCATGGAAACCCTTAACCTGGCACAAACGCGCGGCTATGGTACGGGCGGCACGCTGCACATTGTCATCAACAACCAGATTGGCTTCACGACGTCCGACCCGCGCGATACCCGTTCCACGCTGTATTGCACCGATGTCGTCAAGATGATCGAAGCACCGGTGTTCCACGTTAACGGCGACGATCCTGAAGCCGTTGTCTATGTCACGGCCTTGGCGCTCGATTACCGCCTGCAGTTTCACCGCGATGTCGTGGTCGACATCGTGTGCTTCCGCAAGCTGGGCCACAACGAGCAAGACACCCCTTCGCTTACCCAGCCGCTTATGTACAAAAGCATAGGAAAGCATCCTGGCACGCGCAAGTTGTACGCCGACAAGCTGCTCGCCCAAGGCGTGCTGGCCGAAGGCGAACCCGACCAACTGGTCAAAGACTATCGTCAGCTCATGGAAGACGGGCAGCGCACGATCGAACCCGTGCTTACCGACTACAAGAACAAGTACGCGACCGACTGGTCGTCCTTCCTGGGTGCCAAATGGACCGACCAGGCAGACACCGGGGTTCCGCTTGCCGACCTTACCCGTATCGGCGAAAAGCTCACCACGGTTCCCGAAGGCTTCACTGTCCACTCGCTGGTCAACAAGCTGCTTAACGACCGTCGCAACATGGCGCGCGGCGAGCAGAATGTCGATTGGGGCATGGGCGAGCACCTGGCGTTCGCTACGCTGGTCGCCAGCGGTTACGCCATACGCATCACCGGGCAAGACTCCGGCCGCGGCACGTTTACGCACCGCCACGCGGTCTTGCACGACCAGAAGCGCGAGCGCTGGAACGATGGCACGTATATCCCCCTGCAAAACGTCTCCGAGGGCCAGGCACCGTTCACGGTCATCGATTCGGTCTTGTCCGAAGAAGCCGTTCTGGCGTTCGAGTACGGCTATGCCTCGGCCGAACCCAACACGCTCACCATTTGGGAAGCGCAGTTTGGCGACTTCGTCAATGGCGCCCAGGTCGTCATCGACCAGTTCATTACATCGGGCGAAGCAAAATGGGGACGCCAGTGCGGTCTGACCATGATGCTGCCGCATGGCTACGAGGGGCAGGGTCCAGAGCACTCTTCCGCCCGTATCGAGCGTTTCCTGCAACTGTGTGCGGACAACAACATACAGGTGGTGCAGCCAACCAACGGCTCGCAAATTTTCCACCTGTTGCGTCGTCAAATGATCCGGCCCTTCCGCAAGCCGCTGGTCATCCTGACGCCAAAATCCCTGTTGCGCAACAAGGACGCCACCTCGCCGCTATCCGATCTGGCCAATAGCCAGTTCTTGCCGGTCATTGGCGAGCAAAACGCCGACATCGACCCGGCAGCCGTCAAGCGCGTGCTGGTTTGTTCCGGCAAGGTGTATTACGACATCATGCATGCCCGCAAAGATGCAGATCGTTCGGATGTTGCCATTCTGCGTATCGAACAGCTTTATCCGTTCGCTCACAAGTCCTTCCAGGCCGAGCTGCAAAAATACGAGAACGCCAAGGAAATCGTCTGGGTACAGGACGAACCTCAAAACCAGGGTCCCTGGTTTTATATTCAACATCATTTGTACGAGAATATGGCTGACGGTCAACGTTTGGGCTATGCGGGCCGTGCTGCCTCGGCTTCTCCTGCGGTGGGCTATCTGGCCAAACACCAGGAGCAGCAGCGCAATCTGCTCGAACAGGCTCTGGCGCCCAAGTTCAAAAGCTTCATGCTGACCAAATAACGACTATCTCACATCACGGAATACACATTATGGCTATCACCGACGTTCTCGTACCCCAGCTTTCCGAATCAGTTTCCGAGGCCACGCTGCTTACCTGGAAGAAGCAACCGGGCGAAGCAATCGAAGCAGACGAAATTCTCATCGAGGTCGAAACCGATAAGGTCGTACTCGAGGTGCCTGCACCCTCGTCGGGCGTCTTGAAGGAAATTGTGAAGGCAGATGGCAGTACGGTAACCTCGGGCGAAGTACTGGCGCGTATCGATACCGAAGGCAAGGCTGCGGCTGCGCCTGCGGCCGCCGAAGCTGCGGCACCAGCAGAGCCCGCAGCAGCCGCTCCGGCCTCGGCCAAGGCGGCTGCATCGTCAGTGGCGTCGCCGGCAGCCAACAAGATTCTGGCCGAAAAGGGTGTGGATCCTTCCAATGTCGAAGGCTCCGGCCGTGGCGGTCGCATCACCAAGGGCGACGCCCTGCAGGCGGACAGCGCGCCGGCCAAGAAGGCCGCTGCCGCTCCCGCAGCACCCACCAGCCTGTCGCTGGATGGCCGCCCCGAGCAACGCGTACCCATGAGCCGCTTGCGTGCTCGCGTTGCCGAACGCCTGCTGCAGTCGCAGGCCGAGAACGCCATCCTTACGACCTTCAACGAAGTCAATATGCAGGGCATATTGGATCTACGCAAGAAGTACAAGGACCAGTTCGAGAAAGAACACGGCGTGAAGCTCGGCTTTACCTCGTTCTTCGTCAAGGCTGCCGTTGCGGCGCTCAAGAAATACCCCATCGTGAACGCCTCGGTCGATGGCAAAGACATCATCTACCACGGCTACTTCGATATCGGTATTGCCGTGGGCAGCCCGCGCGGCCTGGTGGTGCCCATCCTGCGTAACGCCGACCAGCTGTCCATTTCCGAAATCGAGAAGCAGATCGCCGACTTCGGTGCTCGTGCACGCGATGGCAAGCTTACTTTGGAAGAGCTTACCGGCGGTACGTTCTCGATTTCCAACGGCGGGGTGTTTGGTTCCATGCTGTCCACGCCCATCATCAACCCGCCGCAGTCGGCCATCCTGGGCATACACGCCACCAAGGACCGCCCGGTCGCCGAGAACGGTCAGGTCGTCATCCGCCCAATGAACTATCTGGCACTTTCTTACGATCACCGCATCGTTGATGGCCGCGAGGCCGTGCTGGCCCTGGTCGCCATGAAAGAAGCGCTGGAAGATCCTCAGCGCCTGCTGCTGGACGTCTAAGCAATCGGGGTCGGCCGGTGCAAGTCCGGCGGCGCGACGTTCTGTATGCGCTGACCCTCGCAGGCCTCTGGCGGGCCTGCGCCACCACTATCAAGATCGAGAAAAAATATGGCTAAACAATTCGACGTAGTCGTTATCGGCGCCGGTCCTGGCGGATACATTGCCGCCATCCGCGCAGCCCAGCTGGGCATGACGGTGGCCTGCATAGACGCATGGAGCACCGCTGACGGTAAACCCGCACCCGGAGGCACCTGCACCAACGTGGGCTGCATTCCGTCCAAGGCACTGCTTCAGTCGTCCGAACACTTCGAACAGGCCAACCATCATTTTGCCGATCACGGCATCGAACTGAAGGGCGTGAGCCTGAAGCTGGACACCCTGATCGGTCGCAAGACCACCGTGGTCAAGCAAAACAACGACGGCATCCTTTATTTGTTCAAGAAGAACAAAGTCACTTTCTTTCATGGCACGGGGTCGTTCGTGGCTCATGTGGACGGCGGCTGGTCCATCAAGGTTGCCGGCAAGACTGACGAAGACCTCGTTGCCAAGCATGTCATTATCGCCACGGGCTCCGCTCCACGCGCTTTGCCGGGCCTGCCTTTCGACGAGACACAGGTGCTGTCCAACGACGGCGCCTTGCGCCTTCCCGCCGTGCCCAAGACCCTGGGCGTGATCGGTGCCGGCGTCATCGGCCTCGAACTGGGCAGCGTATGGCGTCGCCTGGGTTCCGAAGTCACCATTCTTGAAGCCATGCCCGACTTCCTGGCCGTTGCCGATCAGCAGGTGGCCAAGGAAGCGCACAAGGCTTTTGCGAAGCAGGGGCTGGTCATCCACACCGGTGTAAAAATCGGCGAGATCAAATCCGGCGCGAAGTCCCTTACCGTTCCTTATACCGACGCCTCTGGCGCGGATCAGAAGCTGGTCGTGGACAAGCTCATTGTTTCTATCGGCCGCGTTCCCCATGTGGACGGTCTGGGTGTAGAGACCGTAGGCCTGAAGCTTGATGAGCGTGGCTTTGTGGCGGTAGACGACGATTGCAAGACCAATCTACCCAATGTCTGGGCTGTCGGCGATGTCGTGCGCGGCCCGATGCTGGCGCACAAGGCTGAAGAAGAAGGCGTGGCGGTGGCAGAACGCATTGCCGGTCAACACGGCCATGTCAATTTCGGCACGATACCCTCGGTCATTTATACATCGCCGGAAATCGCCTGGGTCGGCCAGAACGAGCAGCAACTGAAGAAGGAAGGCCGCGACTACAAGGCGGGCAGCTTCCCCTTCATGGCCAATGGCCGCGCTCGGGCGCTGGGCGACACCACAGGCTTCGTCAAGGTGCTGGCCGATGCCAAGACCGATGAAGTGCTGGGCGTACACATTGTGGGCCCCCAGGCTTCCGAACTGATCTCCGAGGCCGTCACCATCATGGAGTTCCGGGGTGCAGCTGAAGACATCGCACGTATCTGCCATGCGCACCCGACGCTGTCGGAAGCCATGAAAGAAGCGGCGCTGGCCGTCGACAACCGCACGCTGAATTTCTGATTCCGGCGTGTTGCTGCGTTGCTGATTCTGTAAAGGGCGGGTGTCGACTCGCCCTTTTTGTTTTTTGTGAGTCTGTTGGATGAATGTTCGCGAGTACTACCATCATGTGTTGCAAGAGCGTGGCTATCAGGTCGATGAGGCCCAGCTCGCGGCGGTGGAGCGATTGCAGACTTACTACGACGACTGGGTCAGCTTCAAGCAAGGACGCTCTTCCACCTTGCGCAAGTTATTCCGGCGACCCGATGTGCCGCGCGGCGTTTACATGTGGGGCGGGGTGGGGCGCGGCAAGAGCTTCCTGATGGATGCCTTCTATCAGACCGTCCCGGTTCGGCGCAAGACGCGGGTGCACTTTCATGAGTTCATGCGTGGCGTGCATCGGCAGTTGGACGAAGTGCGCGGCCAGCAAGATCCATTGGACGAAGTCGCGCGCCTCCTGGCCAAACGTTACCGGCTTATTTGCTTCGACGAATTCCATGTGTCCGATGTGGCGGACGCAATGATTCTGTACCGGCTGCTGTTCAAGTTGTTCGAGCATGGCACGTCCTTCATCATGACGTCCAACTACGAGCCCAACACCTTGTATCCCGATGGCTTGCATCGCGATCGCATTCTTCCGGCCATCAAGCTGATCTACGAGCGCATGGATGTCCTGAATGTGGACATCGGCGTGGACTATCGCCGCCGCAGCCTCGAACAGATGCGCATGTACTTGACGCCGATTACGGCGGAAACCACCAAAGAGCTACGTGCCAATTTCGATCGCTTGCTGGATACTGCGCCACTCAAGCCTGTCCTTATGGTCGAGAACCGCCAGCTGCATGCCGTGGCGCTGGGCGGCAGTATTGTGTGGTTCGACTTCGCCACCTTGTGCGGCGGACCGCGCTCGCAAAACGACTATCTGGACCTTGCCAGTCGATTCAAGACGGTGATTTTGTCGGATGTGCCGCGCATGGGTCCACGCCATGCGTCCGAGGCAAGGCGCTTTACCTGGCTGATCGATGTGTTCTACGATCACAAGATAAAACTGATCATGTCGGCCGAGTGCGAGCCCGACGAGCTTTATACCCAAGGCCCCATGGCCAACGAATTTCATCGCACGGTCTCGCGCATACTCGAGATGCAGTCGCGTGATTACCTGGAAGCTGATCGTCGCGAGGCTGTGGTTCTGTAGTCCTGCCCGCCTATCTGTCCTTACTTACTTAAGCGATTTATGAACACCCGTGTACTGACTGGCATTACCACTTCCGGCACCCCGCACCTGGGCAACTATGCCGGCGCGATCCGGCCCTCCATACAGGCCAGCGCGCTGCCTGGCGTGGACGCCTTCTATTTCATGGCCGACTATCACGCCCTGATCAAATGCGATGATCCCCAGCGCATTGCCCGGTCCCGCCTCGAGATCGCGGCTACCTGGATTGCGGCCGGGCTTGATCCGGAAAGGGTAACGTTCTATCGGCAGTCCGACATTCCCGAGATTCCGGAGCTATGCTGGATGCTTACTTGCGTGACGGCCAAGGGACTGATGAATCGGGCGCATGCCTACAAGGCATCCGTCGACCAGAATGTCGCGCGCGAAGCCGAACCAGACGATGGCATCACGATGGGGCTGTTCTCGTATCCGGTGCTGATGGCCGCCGACATCCTCTTGTTCAATGCCAACAAGGTGCCGGTGGGGCGCGACCAGATCCAGCATCTGGAAATGACGCGCGACATTGCGCAGCGTTTCAATCACTTGTATGGAAAAGGCACCGACATCTTCGTGCTGCCCGATGTGCAGATCGACGACGAGGTCGCCACGCTGCCAGGCCTGGACGGTCGCAAGATGTCCAAGAGCTACGACAACACCATTCCCTTGTTTGAAGGCGGTTCCAAGGCGCTGCGTGCGGCAGTGATGCGTATTGTCACTGACTCACGCGAACCGGGTGAGCCCAAGGATGCGGAAGGCGCGCACTTGTACACCTTGTACCGCGCCTTTGCGACGCCCGATGAAACGGCGACTTTTCGGGCCCAGCTTGAAGCCGGCATGGGCTGGGGCGACGCCAAGCAGGCCTTGTACGAGCGCATCGAGCAAGATTTGGGTCCCATGCGTGATCAGTATGCCGAGCTGATGGCCAGGCCGGAACGTATCGAGGACATACTGCAGGCCGGCGCGGCCAAGGCGCGCCGCCTGTCCGAGCCTTTCATGGCGCGTTTGCGCGAAGCGGTGGGCCTGCGCAGCAGCATGCTGCCCGCGTCGGCCCTGACCGATGCGACAGCCCCCAAGCCCGCTGCGAAGCGGCCCCGCTTCGTCAGTTTCCGTGATGAGGCGGGGCAGTTCCGTTTCCGCTTGCTTGCCGGCGACGGTCAGGAACTGATGCTGTCCGAACCCTATGCCAACCCCAAGGACGCCGGCGTCGCCATCCGTCAGCTTCAAGCCGTGGACGGTGAGGTAGCGATGCTGGAAGACGGCGAGCAAGTGGTCCTGCGCGTGGATGGCACCGTGGTCAGTCGCTTCGATGCCGACCGACTGGCCAGCGTTCGCGCGGCGCTGGCTGACCTGGCTACCGACTGAAGCAGCGCTGCATTCAGTTGCAGCGTTCTGCCTGTACACCCAGTTGGCCGCACAAGGCCAGGATGTCGTCCACTCGGTCCCGATAGACCAGTAAGACCTGGAAGTCGTGGGTATAGCTTTGTCCGAAGTGGATCAGCTGATATTTGGTGTGATGCGCCAGCAGTTGCTGGTCGACCCAGGCAAAAAAGCCCGACACGCTATCGAAGCTGCTTTGTTCGTAGGGATAGTCCGGCAAGGCTGGCTGCTCAAAGGCGTCGACGATCTGTTCATAAAGTTCGTCGACGGTGTCGGCATAAGCGAAGTAGTCCTCTAGCTCGGTGAACAGAACGAAAGCCAGCAGGCCCTGCGGATCGTACTCGACCACCTTGGCTGCATCCGCACCGTAAGTCTCGAGCAAGGTCGGCGTCGGACTGGCCTGCACCTGCAGGCAAAGGTCGATGATGCGGTTCGCCTCGTGCTCGTCCAGGTCGTCGCAAGTTAGCCACTGCGTCAAGGTAAGCAGCTGTTCGCGCTTGTTGTTCTCTGGCTGGTTCATGTTTATTGCTTTAGTTTTGCAAACGCGGCGGCCATGGCGCTTTCGCCTGCAGGCGGTGCAGATCGCGGCTGGGCCGGCTTGCGTTTGTCGCCATTGCTGGGGCGGCGCTCTTCCGAGCCGCGGCGGGTGGGCGCACCCTCGTCGTCCAGCCGCATGGTCAGCGCAATGCGCTTGCGTGCCGCATCCACTTCCTGCACCTTTACCTTTACGGTCTGGCCGACACGGACAACATCGCGGGGGTCCTTGACGTAGCTTTGTGACAGGGCCGAGATATGCACCAGGCCGTCCTGATGGACGCCCACATCAACGAAGGCCCCAAAATTGGCCACGTTGGTGACGACGCCTTCGAGAATCATGCCCGGGTGCAGATCGGCCAGGGTGTTCACGCCTTCCTTGAACTGCGCCGTCTTGAACTCTGGCCGCGGGTCGCGACCAGGCTTCTCAAGCTCCAGGAAGATGTCCTTGATGGTAGGCAAGCCGAAACGCTCGTCGGTGAACTCGGACGGCGACACACCCTTGAGTGCGCCGGGCGCGCCCATGATGGCACGGGCGTCGGCCTGGATCTTGGCCAGGATACGTTCAACGACAGGATAGGCTTCCGGGTGCACCGCGGACGCATCCAGTGGGTTGTCGCCGTCGGGTATGCGCAGAAAGCCGGCAGCCTGCTCAAAGGACTTGTCGCCAAAGCGCGGCACCTTCATCAATCCCTTCCGGTTGGTAAAGGCGCCGTTCTCGTCGCGCCAGGCGACGATGTTGCGAGCCAGTGTGGCGTTCAGGCCGGACACGCGGGTCAGCAGCGGAGCCGAGGCCGTGTTCACATCGACACCGACCGCGTTTACGCAGTCTTCGATTACGGCATCCAGCGAGCGTGCCAGCTCGCGTTGATTCACGTCGTGCTGATACTGGCCCACGCCTATGGCTTTGGGCTCTATCTTGACCAGCTCGGCCAAAGGATCTTGCAAGCGGCGAGCGATGGAAACAGCGCCGCGCAGGCTGACGTCCATGTCGGGGAATTCCAGTGCGGCAAGCTCTGAGGCCGAGTACACGGAAGCTCCGGCTTCCGAGACCATCACCCGTGTAAGCGTCATCTCGGGGTGTTTCTCGAGCATGTCGATGACCAGCTTTTCCGTCTCGCGCGAGGCCGTACCGTTGCCGATGGCGATCAGTGCGATATTGTGCCGGGCCACCAGCGCTGCCAAGCTGCGTATGCTGCCTTCACGGTCGCGCCGAGGCTCGAACGGATAGATTGTTGCCGTGTCCAGAACCTTGCCGGTTGCATCGATGGCTGCCGCTTTGACGCCCGTGCGTATGCCCGGATCCAGTCCCAGCACGGCTTTGGGTCCGGCCGGAGCCGCCAGCAGCAAGTCCTTCAGGTTGGCGGCGAATACGCGTATGGCTTCTTGCTCGGCGCTTTCACGCAAGCGGCCTATCAGCTCGGATTCGAATGAGGTCAGCAGTTTGACGCGCCAGGTCCAGCGGCACACTTCCGCCAGCCAGCGGCCCCGGGGCGGTGCATCGGCGCCAAAGTCGGCGCCGACTCGCAACAGGTCGGCAATACGCAGGACGCAAGGGTGGGGCGTCTGGGCTTCCAGTTCGGGGGACAGGCCCAGCCGGATATCGAGCGCGCCCTGTTGACGGCCACGCAATAACGCCAGGACGCGGTGCGACGGCAGCGTGCGCAGCGGCTCGCTGAAATCAAACCAGTCGCGAAAGTTCGCACCCTCGGTTTCCTTGCCTTCAACCACACGAGAATACAGCAGGCCGGTGTTCCAGAGGTGCTCGCGCATCGTCGCCAACAGGTCGGCGTTCTCGGCGTAGCGCTCGGACAGGATGTCGCGGGCTCCATCCAGGGCGCCCTTGATGTCATTGACACCGGCCTCGGCGTTGATATAGCCCGCGGCCAGTTGCGCAGGGTCGCATTGCGCTTCTGCCACGATGGCATCGGCCAGCGGCTCCAGGCCCGCTTCCCGAGCGATTTGCGCCCGGGTGCGCCGCTTGGGCTTATAGGGGGCGTAAAGGTCTTCAAGGCGCTGCTTGGTGTCGGCCGCATTGATTTCTTGCTCGAGGGCGGCATCAAGCTTGCCCTGCTGGGCGATAGAGTCCAGGATGGCGGCACGGCGCGACTCGAGGTCGCGTATATAAAGCAGCCGCAATTCCAGGTTGCGCAGCACGGTGTCATCCAGCCCGCCTGTGGCTTCTTTCCGGTATCGGGCAATGAAGGGCACCGTGGCGCCACCGTCCAGCAGATCTACGGTCGCCTCGACCTGGGCGAGCCGCACATTGAGCTCCTTGGCCAGCAGGGCGAGTATGCGGGCCGGATCAGGCGCGCGGTCGGCTTTGCCGGATTTTGCGAGAACGGAATTTTCAGTCATTGGTCCAAGAATAAAACAAGTGTTCAGGCGGGGCATTTTGCCACATCGGCCTGCGGTCGGGAAAGCTACGAGGGTATCATCTATGCTTGCCTGTCTTTAAGCGCTTCACTCCTTCTTTACCATTTGATGCTATTGCAAGAATTAACCGATATTTTCTCGGCCGATGGGCCTATCGCGCAAGCCGTGCCCGACTATCGCCCGCGCGTGGCTCAGCTGGAGCTCGCCCAGGCCATCGAGCTGGCCTTGCGCGAACGCAGCACGCTGATCGCCGAGGCGGGTACGGGCACCGGCAAAACGTGGGCCTATCTCGTGCCGGCCTTTCTTGGCGGCGGCAAGGTATTGGTGTCCACCGGTACGCGCACCTTGCAAGACCAGCTGTTTCGGCGCGATCTGCCGCGGCTGCGCAAGGCGCTGGCCCTGCCCATCTCTGTCGCGCTGCTTAAGGGCCGCGGCAACTATGTGTGTCATTACCATCTCGATCGCCTGGGTGGTGACGACCGCGCGCTGAAATCGCGCGCCGAGATCAGTCAACTGCGCCATATCCAGGTTTTTGCCAAGCAATCGCGCAGTGGCGACCGCAGCGATCTGGCCGAGGTCCCCGAGGACGCCGACATCTGGAACCGGGTCACCTCGACGCGCGACAACTGCCTGGGGCAGGACTGTCCCCACGTACGCGACTGTTTTGTAATGAAAGCCCGGCGCCAGGCCCAGGATGCCGACCTGGTGGTGGTCAATCATGCGCTCTTCATGGCGGACCTGGCCCTGCGCGAAGAAGGTATTACCGAATTGCTGCCCACCGTCGAACTGGTGGTGTTTGACGAGGCGCATCAACTTCCCGATATTGCCACCCGCTTTCTGGGCAGCAGCGTGTCTTCGCATCAACTGCTGGACCTGGCCCGAACAACCGAGGTGGCCGGTCTGGCTTACGCCCGCGAATCCACCAACTGGAGCGAGGCGGGCAAACGCATAGAGCAGGCAGCACGAGAATTGCGGCTGGCTGCGGCCCCGATCGAGAAGCTGCCCGGGCGCAAAGCCACGTATCTGGCCATCCCGAACCCGGCACAGTTCGATAAAGCCCTGACCGACCTTCTGGATGTCCTGGACACCAGTGCCCAACTGCTTAATGTGGTCAGCGAAAAACATCCCGACCTGGCAGCCGTCCATAAAACCTGCCTCGATCTGCGGGCGCGACTCTACCAATGGAGCCAGCCCGACCGCAGCGGCAAGAACGCGCTGCGTCCGGCAAGCGACGACGCCACCCTGCCGGCCGACGCCGACGGTGCCGCAGTGCGCTGGGTGGAGCAAACCCAGCACCACATGCGGCTGCATAGCGCGCCCCTATCGGTGGCCAAGGTGTTTTCCCGGTATCGAAGCAAGGACCAGGCCTGGGTGCTGACATCGGCCACCCTTTCCGTACATGGGGATTTCGGCCATTTCGTGCGGCAGTTGGGCCTTTGGGATGCCACCACCCGCCATTGGGAATCACCTTTCGACTACCCGGACCAGGGCGTGCTTTATGTGCCCAAGTCCTTGCCACTGCCCAGCGATCGCGAATTCAACGAGAAGTTCGTGTCCGCGCTGCTGCCGCTCATACAGGCGTCCACCGGTGGCGTATTGGTCTTGTGCACGACCTTGCGGGCAGTCGATCGCATCGCCACGCTGCTTGAAGAACATTTTGAAGACCTGGACATCGACCGGCTGCTGCTACGGCAGGGGGAAAGCTCGCGCGGCGTTTTGCTCGAGCGCTTTCGCGCGCAGAGCAATGCGGTGCTGGTGGGCAGCGCCAGCTTCTGGGAAGGCATCGATGTGCCGGGCAACGCCCTGACGCTGGTCGCGATCGACAAGCTGCCCTTCGCGCCGCCCGACGATCCGGTTCTGGAAGCCCGCCTGAACCTCTGTCGCACTGAAGGCGGCAATCCGTTCATGGAGTACCAGTTGCCCGAAGCAGCCATTGCGCTCAAACAAGGAGCCGGCCGCCTGATACGTTCGGAAAGCGACTGGGGCGTGCTGATGGTGGGTGACACCCGCATGGTCGAAAAACCCTATGGCAAGCTGCTGTGGCGCGGGCTTCCACCCTTTGCCCGTACGCGCGAGGCTGCCCAGGTTATCGGCTTTCTGAAAAGCAAACAGGCTCCGAAGGAGCCTGTGCAAGAAACGAGCGACACCGTGGCGATCAAAGCCAGTTGATGGGGTTCCATTTGCTGCCGCCGGGTTCATCCAGGCCCCGCGCGTAGTACTTGCTGTCGGGGAAGTTCTGGTCGAGCACGCGTTTGGCGTCATCGCGCAGTTCTGTCATCCCCAGCTTGTCGTAGGACAGCATCATGATGTACAGGGCCTTCTCGGCGATGGGCACGCCCTGGAAGTCGGTGATGACGGTTTGCGCACGATTGACCGCCGCCACGTAGGCACCCCGCTCGTAATAATATTGCGCCACATGCACTTCGTTTTGGGCAATCGTGCTGACCAGCCACGTTACCCGCTTGCGTGCATCGGCCGCGTAGCGGCTGTCGGGATAGCGTTCGATCAGTTCATTAAACGATTCGTACGATTCGCGTAGCCCTTTGGGGTCGCGTTCGCTGGGATCCTGGCGCGTGATGTTGCTGAACGCCGCGCTGGGAGGCGTGAAGGTGATGAGACCCTTCAGATAAAGCATATAGTCGGTGCCGGGGTGATTCGGATACTGCTGCTGGAAGCGATCGATTGCCGCCAGCGCCTGCTCCGGCTCTTCGTCTTTCCAGTTTACGTAGGCCTGATCCACCAGCGCCTGCTGTGCATAGGTGCCAAACGGGTAGCGCGCTTCAATGGCTTCGAGCCGTGCGCGGGCTTCTTTCCAGTTGCCTGCGCTGGTCTCTTCGCGGGCGTCCTGGTACAGGCGTTCGGCGCTCCAGCCGGCGGTCTTGTCCTGGTCCCCCTTGACTGTGCCGCAGCCAGCGATCACGATGATCGCAAGCAGCGCCAGCAGGGTGAGCCCTAAGCGTGCCAGGCCGGAAGATCCGGAAAATTGAGAGTCGGTACGAGTCACAAAAGCGTCCTTGGTGTTAGCATTGCAGGCTGATTATATGATTTGTCGCCATGCCTGACACAGATATCGCCAAAGAAAGTTTGGCGCCCCTGGCCACCCTGGAGTTTCAGGTGCCATTTACCGCCATGCCCGAGCGGCTGGACAAGGTTCTGGCCCGGCTCATTCCGGAGCATTCACGCAGTCGAATGCAGGGCTGGATTGAATCAGGCCATGTGCAGGTCAATGGCCAGCCAGGCCGCATCAGGCAGCAGGTCAACCCGGGGGACAAGCTTGTCGTGCACCAGCAATTGGCGCCGGAATCCCAGGCATTTACGCCAGAGGATGTACCCTTCGGGGTCGTACAAGCCAGCCCCGACTGGATTGTGGTCGACAAGCCGGCGGGCCTGGTGACGCATCCGGGCGCCGGAAATTGGACCGGCACGCTGCTTAATGGCCTGCTTTATCGGTTTCCCGAGCTCGCCACGGTATCGCGCGCCGGGATTGTGCATCGTCTGGACAAGGATACCTCGGGGCTCCTGGTCGTAGCCAGGCACGACCGGGCGCAAACCCATCTAGTACGCCAACTGCAGGACCGCAGCGTCAGTCGCGAATATCTCGCCCTGGTGCACGGGCACATCCGCTCGGATGGCCAAGTACGGCTGGCCATCGGCCGGGATCCGCGAGTGCCGGTGCGCATGTCGGCAGATCACCCCATCGCTCCCAAAGAGGCCATTACCCATTACGCGCCGCTGCGTCGCGGAATGATCAGCGGGGAACACCCGGTTACCGAGGTGATATGCCGGCTGGAGACGGGCCGTACCCATCAGATACGTGTACATATGGCCAGCCTGCGGCATCCCCTGGTGGGCGACACACTGTACGGCGGCAAGCCCTTGGGAGATGCCTCGCGGCAGTTGCTGCATGCCCGGGCACTGGCCTTCGATGATTTTTCCACGGGAGAGCGACTGTCTTTCGAATCGCCGCTTGCCCAGGATTTCAAGAAGGTGCGCGATGACATTGCCTGGGACGCTTGACGCTGGTTTGCCCACCGTAAGCGGTCGTCCATGGCCGGGTGTGCGCTACTTCTGTACAACCCGCCAGGGGGGTGCCAGCGTCGGACCATGGTCTGCGCTTAATCTTGGGCGCCATACCAGGGATGATCCTGCTCACGTTGACCAGAATCGCGCACTGCTGCTGCGGCATCTGCCGGCGGCGCCTTTATGGCTGGACCAGGTGCACGGATCGACGGTGCTGGACGCCGACCTGTCGCAACCAAGCGAGCCAGGTCGTCAGGCCCTGCCGGTCGCTGATGCTGCCGTGACGACCCGGCCGGGCACCGTGCTCGCCATCATGACCGCCGACTGCCTGCCTGTGGTAATTGCCAGTATGGATGGACGCGCGCTGGGCGTCGCACATGCCGGCTGGCGTGGCCTTGCCGCAGGCGTCCTTGAAAACACCCTGGCAGCGCTGCGTCTGCGCGCCGATGTGGGCACGACGTGGCAAGCCTGGGTAGGTCCGGCAATCAGCCGGGTTCACTTCGAGGTGGGGCCTGATGTCTACGAAGCGTTCACCGCCACCGACCCCGAAGCGAGCGCACACTTTGCCCCAGGGGCCGCACAGAAGTGGATGGCCGACCTGCCCGCACTTGCACGCCGTCGTCTATTGCAGGCTGGCATCCAGCAGGTGGAATTGTCGGGCGTATGCACCTACGCACAGGCCGACAAATACTACTCGTTCCGGCGTAACCCGACGACCGGCAGACAGGCCACACTGGCTTGGCTCGCGCCGGTCTAGACACCGTGGCGTATGCCTGTGGATAAGGCTAGCGACTTACCCTGATTGACACCAAATTGAATGCCATTCACCATGAAGACAAGGTATTTAAACGCTTAAGGTGTCAGCAAATTGAGAGCTTCGTCATCAGTATGGCCGATTCCGGTTACCGTCGCGCCGGACAAGCTCGCGCAAATACAGTCCGAGTTCTCGCGCGAATGGCTGCGTATATCCACGAGCGCGCAGCAGGGTGCTCTGGCACCGCCGGCCGACCGCCGTTTTCGTAGCGAGGCCTGGACCAGCCATGCTGCTTCCCTGATGGCAGCCCATACCTATTTATTGACTGCCAAAACGCTGGACAGCATGGTCGACGCCGCCGACATCGACGAGGCCGTGCGTAAGCGCCTGCGGTTCTCCATCATGCAATGGGTCGAGGCCAGCTCGCCTGCCAATTTCCTTGTCACCAATCCCGATGCCCAGCGCGAGCTGATCAAGTCCAATGGCCAGTCACTATGCCGGGGCATGGCCAACCTGATCAGCGACCTGCAAAAGGGCAGGCTTACGCAATCCGACGAATCTCAGTTCGAGCTCGGCAAAAATGTCGGCATCACGCCGGGCGCCGTTATTTACCAGAATCGGCTGATGCAGCTTATTCAGTATGCGCCGACCACACAGCAGGTCTACAAGAAGCCGCTGCTTGTCGTCCCGCCGTGCATCAACAAGTATTACATCCTTGACCTTCAGCCCGAAAACTCCTTCGTGCGCCATGCCATCGATCAGGGCCACACGGTGTTCCTGGTTTCGTGGCGCAATCCGGCCACCACCGATACCGACGGTGTCGATCAGGCCACTTGGGCCGACTACCTCCAGGAAGGCGTGCTGCAAGCCATCGACGTCGCCAGTAGTATCTCGGGGTCCAGGCAAATCAACGCCCTGGGGTTCTGCGTCGGTGGAACACTCCTGGCGTCAGCCTTGTCTTTGGCGCATGCGCGGGGCAAGCAGCCGGTCAGCGCGCTTACCTTGCTGACCACCATGCTCGATTTCGCCGATACCGGTGTGCTGGACGTTTTTGTCGACGAACAGCACGCCCAGAAGCGTGATCAGGAGTTGGGGCAGGGCGGACTGATGTCGGCTCGCGAGTTGGGTACGACGTTTTCGTTTTTGCGGCCCGCCGAACTGGTCTGGAATTACGTCGAAGGCAACTATCTGAAAGGGCAGCTACCGCCGGCGTTCGATCTCTTGTACTGGAATGCCGACGGCACCAATTTGCCCGGCCCATTTTTTTCCTGGTATTTCCGCAATACCTATCTGGAGAACAACCTGCGGGTTCCCGGCAAGGTCAAGGTAGGCGAACACGCGCTCGACCTGGGCACGCTGTCCATGCCGGCCTATATCTATGCATCACGAGACGACCACATTGTGCCGTGGCAGGCGGCGTATGCTACAACCGGGATTCTAGGCGGCGCGTCGCGGTTCGTGCTTGGTGCATCGGGCCATATTGCGGGCGTCATCAATCCTCCTGCCAAGAAGCGCCGCAGTTATTGGGCACACGATGACGCCGTCCCGTCGGCTGCACCGGCAACTGGCGCCGCACAGTGGCTGGACAACGCAGCCGAGCACTCTGGCAGTTGGTGGCCCGATTGGGCGGCATGGTTATCGACCCGGTCGGGTGCCAAGGTTCGCGCCCCGGCCAGCGCCGGAAATAAAAAATATACGACACTCGAATCGGCGCCAGGCAGTTATGTAAAAGTGCGGGCACAGTAAACCGACTGTCTGGAACTCAACAACAACAGGAGAGCATCATGGCTAGCAAACTGGCTTATGTAACAGGGGGGATGGGGGGCATAGGCACCAGCATCTGTCAGCGGTTGGCCAAAGAAGGCTATACCGTGGTGGCGGGGTGTGGGCCCAGCCGAAATTTCAAGCAGTGGCTCGATGAGCAATCTGCCTTGGGCTACAGTTTTCACGCTTCCGTCGGTAATGTGTCCGACTGGCAATCCACCGTCAAGGCTTTCGAACACGTGCGTGACAACCTAGGTCCGGTTGATGTGCTGGTCAACAATGCCGGCATTACGCGCGACGGGCTCTTCCGGAAAATGACTCAAGAAGACTGGCGTGCTGTTATCGACACCAATCTGAACAGCTTGTTCAACGTTACCAAGCAGGTCATCGAAGACATGGTCGAAAAGCAATGGGGGCGCATCATCAATATCAGCTCCGTAAATGGCCAGAAGGGGCAGTTCGGGCAAACCAATTACTCGACCGCCAAGGCGGGCATACACGGTTTCACGATGGCGCTGGCCCAAGAGGTCGCAAGCAAGGGCATTACGGTCAATACCATCTCGCCGGGGTATATCGGTACCGATATGGTGCGGGCCATCCGTCCCGACGTGCTCGAAAAAATCGTCGCCACCATACCGGTCAAACGTCTGGGCACTCCTGAAGAAATCGGGTCCATGGTGGCCTGGCTTGCCTCCGACGAATCCGGGTTTGCGACGGGCGCCGATTTCTCCCTTAATGGCGGCTTGCACATGGGCTAGGTATCGATTCAGATTTCCGCCACGACGGCTGCAGGCTTTGCCCGCCTCCAGTCGTTTCGCATCAACTCGTATTTGGCCAGAATGTCATGACGCAAGCTCAGCAAGCACAATCCAGCACATCAACCCGCTTGATCAAGAAGTACCCCAATCGGCGCCTGTACGACACGCAGACCAGCGCCTATATCACTTTGGCCGACGTCAAGCAGTTGGTGCTCGATTCCGAGGTCTTTCAGGTTGTGGACGCCAAGTCCGGTGACGACCTTACGCGCAGTATCTTGCTGCAGATCATCCTCGAAGAAGAAAGCGGTGGCATGCCCATGTTTTCGCCTACGGCACTGTCGCAAATCATCCGCTTCTACGGCCACGCCATGCAGGGCGTCATGGGCTCGTTTCTGGAAAAGAACATCCAGGCTTTCATGGACATCCAGGACCGGATGGCCGAGCAATCAAAGGGTCTGTACGGTCAGCAGTTCGGGCCGGAAGCCTGGACGCAATTCATGAATATCCAGGCGCCGGTGCTGCAAAACATGATGAGCAACTACGTCGATCAAAGCAAGAACCTGTTCGTACAGATGCAAGATCAGATGCAGGACCAAAGTCGCAATATGTTCTCGGTATTTCCCTTTGCTGCGCCGCCGCCCAAAGATCCGAAAAAATAAGGCTTACTCGGGCTTGCTCTTGAAGGGGCTGTGCGCCTGCAGCTCTTTAAGATAGGCATCCACCGCAGTGGTTTCCACTTCAAGAAACTCCATGATGGCCTCGGCATAACGCTGATCAGCAATCCAGTGCGCCGAGCATGTCCGCACAGGAAGCATGCCGCGCGACAGCTTGTGTTCACCCTGGGCCCCGCCTTCGAAGACACTTAAATTGCGAGCAATGCAATACGCTATGCCCTGGATGTAGCAGGCCTCGAAGTGCAGGCCCGGAATGTACCGCGTGCAGCCCCAATAGCGACCGTACAGGCGCTTGGTTGCGCGGATGTTCAGGGCGGCGGCTACCGGGGCGCCGTCTTGTTCGGCAACGACCATCATCATGCTTTGCGGCATGCGCTGATGCAAGGTCTCGAAGAAGGCGTAAGACAAATAGGGCGCATTGCCATGTTCCATGTAGGTGCGCTCGTAGCAGGTGTAAAAGTACCTTAGCGTCTTGCTGTCGATGTCCTCGCCTTCAAGCCAGCGAAAGCGCACGCCGGCTTGTTCGACCTTGCGACTGTCCTGTTTGATTTTCTTTCGTTTCTGTTGGCTGAGGCTGGCAAGGAAATCTTCGTAAGAACTGTAGCCGTCATTGAACCAATGAAACTGCACGTTCTCGCGCAGCATGAATCCCGCTTCCACCAGTGCGCGCTCGTCATCCGCATCGGGAAACAACACATGCACGGACGAAACCTGGTTGTCGCGGCTGATCGCGATCGCCTCTTGTGCCAGCAGGACACGGTCGGCGTGGTTACGCGCCAGTAGGCGAGGCCCGGGCACCGGCGTGAACGGAATGGCGGAAAGCAGCTTGGGGTAGTAAGCAAGCCCATGGCGCGCAAAGGCATGCGCCCACGCATGGTCGAAGACATACTCTCCACGAGAATGCGATTTTAAATACAGAGGCATGGCAGCCGCCAATTGCCCGTTGCGGTGCATCAGCAAAAAGTGGGGCGCCCACCCCGTTTCAGGAGCGGCGCATCCGGTTTCCTGCAAAGTCAGCAAGAAGGCATGATTGACCAGGGGGTGATCGCCCGCCAGGCTGTTCCACCCATCGGCATCGATATCTTGCAGTTGGCGAACAAGGTTGAAAGTGGGGGACAAGGCAGGCTGGAGCGTCAGGCGCAGTAGTGATCAAGGCAACAAAGGTGCGGGCCTTCAGAGTGTAGTCCATAGGCCGGCGATACGGTAAAGTGCCCGCATGCAGAAAATTCCCATCACGGTGGTTTCGGGTTTCCTGGGCAGCGGCAAGACCAGTCTGCTGAACGGTCTTTTGCGCGCGACGCCAACAACAGAGGCGGAGCAGGGTGCGCTGGATGGCACCCTGGTGCTGGTGAATGAGCTCGGCGCCATTGGCCTGGATCACCGGCGCTCGCTTGCCGTCACCGACACGGTGGTGTTGCTGGAATCGGGATGCCTTTGTTGTGCCGTGCGGGGCGAACTCGTTCAGGCTTTGCGCCAGGCATTCATGGACGCCTTGCACAAGAAGATACCCGCTTTCTCCCGGGTACTGATAGAAACCACGGGGATCGCCGATCCCGCAGCAGTGATGTACACACTCAAGTATGAGCCCTTTCTTGCAGAGCGATACCGGTACGCAGGCTGCATCACTGTGGTCGATGGCTGCTTCGGCGCCATGCAACTGGAGCAGCATCGGGAAGCGGTGCAGCAGGCCGTGTTGGCCGACGTTCTGGTCATCAGCAAGACGAACCTGACGGACACTGATAGCCTGGCCGAGCTGGAGGTCTCATTAGGGCGCATCAATCCGATGGCCGTTCGTTTTCAGGCTGACCATGTGCCGGTGCTGGCAGAGTTGCTGCACACGGCCAATTCCACAGTAGAGGCGCCGGGCCGGCTAAAGCTTGCACCCCTATGGACGCGTGGTGCCTTGCGGTCAGCCTCCATGCACCATGGGGGCGTAGGGGTGTTGACGCTGTCATGGTCCACGCCCTTGCAGCGCTCCCGTTTCGTGGCCGCCGTCAGCGCATTGCAAGAGCTCGAGCATCCCTACTTACTGCGTCTCAAGGGATCAGTCTGGTTCCAGAATGCGATTGAAGCCGTCCTGGTGCATGGCGTGCACAAGCACCTGTATCCCCTTGACTTGCCGGCCCCCAGTGCGGGCGATACCTCGCGATCATCTTTTCTTGTGGTGATCACACGCGACGGCCCGCTCGCGGCGCCGCTCGAGATTTTCCAACGGCTGCTACCTGGTGCTCATTTGGCAGTGTCGCCTGAGGGCAACTTTGTAGATTCATAGGTTGCAATGACTGCCTGCCGGTGGTGTAATGGCATTGTTACTGCCACAGGCAAGACCCGGCGCAAGACGCTAGGTCAACCCGCATTACGGGCTCCTGCTGGCACAGGCCG
The DNA here is from genome assembly GCF_004022565.1 of Pollutimonas thiosulfatoxidans. NCBI lineage: Bacteria > Pseudomonadati > Pseudomonadota > Betaproteobacteria > Burkholderiales > Alcaligenaceae > Pollutimonas > Pollutimonas thiosulfatoxidans. Next base: position 1,675,896 of record NZ_CP022987.1, on the reverse strand, counting down.
CGACCTTGTCTTTCGGCCATCGCAATATAAATTGAATAATTTTAAACAGGCGCATTATTCGCGTGTGCCAGGCAAGCCCCGTATCTTCCGGGCAAGCTTCGGCGGGCCGCAAGCGCCTGAACCACAAATATTTCATAGCAGTGGGCCATCCCTCGGATAGCCTGATGAAGTAGCGTAGCTGCCTCATCAGACGCGACCACCTGCACCCTGAAATAGGACTCATGGCAGCAAACCTTAGTATTTCCGGTATTGGCATTCTCGCAAGGCGCAGGCCTGGGCTACGTGCGACCCTGGCCATCCAGGGGCAGTACTCTGCCGGCGCCCGTACGGTTTGCGCTGCGGCCGGTGTAAGGTCGCTTGTACCTCAAGCGGCATTATCAGCACAAACAAAAATGGGTCAAACGCGTTTGCGTTTGACCCATTTAAAAACTGGTTGCGGGGACAGGATTTGAACCTGTGACCTTCGGGTTATGAGCCCGACGAGCTGCCAGACTGCTCCACCCCGCGTCTGAAGAAAAGAATATTAACCCAATTACCTAATCCATGCAACCCAAGCAGAACCTACTTTTTGCCCGATGACAGAGACCGAGATCATCCGAGTGCTTGAAACGGCGCTGTTGTGCGCCGATCGCCCCATGCCGGTGGCCGAGCTGCGCAAGCTTTTTGCAAGCGAAGACTTCACCAACGATGACTTGCATCGCTACGTGGCTACCTTGCAGCTGGACTGGAGCGAAAAAGGTCTCGAACTGGTCAACCTGGCGACGGGCTGGCGCTTCCAGAGCCGGCCGGATATGCAGCGCTATCTGGCACGCCTCAACCCCGAAAAGCCGCCCCGTTATTCCAGGGCGGTGCTCGAGACCCTGGCCATTATCGCGTGGCGCCAGCCGGTAACCCGGGGCGACATCGAAGACATTCGTGGCGTCACGGTCTCAACGCAAATCGTGCGTACGCTGGAGGATCGTGGCTGGATCGAGGTGCTCGGGTACCGGGACGCCCCTGGGCGGCCGGCGCTTTTGGGCACCACTCGCCAGTTCCTGGACGATCTCGGGCTTAAGGCGCTGGACCAACTACCTGAGTTGGAATCTCAGGAGGCGGTAGTAGCCCTTGCAGGCCTTCAGCTTGAAGAAATCCCCAACGACGAACTCGCATTCGCCGAGGCGACAGAGGCATACGACACCGAATCCCCGGACGCAGACCCAGGCGAACGTAACGCCATCATTAATGCCGACGATGCGCAGCCATCGGTGGAAGAACAGATACAAACGGAGTACCAGAAAGAAAATGAGTGATATCAACGAAGAACACGGTTCCGCCGCTGGCAAGCTTCCAGCAGTCGATCAAGCCGATCATGCTGCTGATGGCGGCCAGCCCACGTCGACGCGCGGCAAGGGCCGCAAATTGCGTACGCCCTTTCGTCGCCGACGCGGCGATGCGCCGACTGAGGGCGCCAACGCAACGTCAACGGGTGCGCCCGATGGAGAAGCTGCGCCGACAGACTCGGCCGAAGCCGCCGCTGCGGCCAAGCCCCCAAGAAACCCTCGACGCCGTAAACCCGCTGACAAGACGGCGGCTGGCCCGGGCGCGGGTAGCCCGGCGGCTGGGCCGGCGCGTGGCCGCGGGCGCGGTCCCAAGCCAGCCGAGCCGGCCCAGGCAGCCGAAGCCGAGAACGATGCCGAGCAGGCCCTGGCCTATCTCGAGACTGCTGCGCCGATGGCGCAACGCTTGGGCAAGTACCTGGGCAGCGACGCGCTGATGCCCAAGCTGCACAAGGTGCTGGCCGAAGCCGGAGTCGGTTCTCGTCGCGAGATGGAAGAGCTCATTATTGCCGGCCGGGTATCCGTCAACGGCGAGCCGGCTCATATCGGACAGCGGGTTGGCGAGAACGATCAGGTTCGCGTCAACGGCCGCGTCATTACTCGTCCAAGTGCGAAGAAGCCGCCGCGCATCATCCTGTATCACAAGCCGGCCGGCGAGATCGTCAGCCACGACGACCCTGAAGGTCGCGCTACCGTATTTGCGCGTCTGCCCAAGATGCGAGTGGGCAAGTGGCTCTCGGTAGGCCGTCTGGATCTGAACACCGAAGGCCTGCTTATCCTGACCACATCGGGCGATCTGGCCAACCGTCTGATGCATCCACGCTATGGCGCCGAGCGCGAGTACGCTGTGCGCGTTTTGGGCGAGCTCGGCGAAGAGCAGCAGGCCAGCCTGCTCAAGGGCATCGCCCTTGAGGACGGGATGGCGCAGTTCGGTTCGCTGGACTATTTGGGGGGCGAGGGCAGCAATCGCTGGTACCGCGTCACACTGAAGGAAGGCCGCAATCGCGAAGTCCGCCGCATGTTCGAGGCGGCAGGTGTGACGGTAAGCCGCCTGATACGCACTCGATTCGGTGAAGTGGTATTGCCACGCAATTTACGCCGCGGCCGGTGGGAAGAGCTGGATGGTTCCCTGGTCAACGCCCTGATGTTGCAGCTTGGGCTGTTGCGCGAAGATGACGGCGATGACGACGGTCGCCGCGAGCGGCAGCCTGCCTCGCACGATAGCGCCTTGCCACCAGGGTTTGGCACCATGGAGCGCAATGGCATGAACGGCGCCAAGCTCGGGCGTCGCGGCAAGTTGTCGGGCGGTCGGACAGTGCGCGGTTCGGTGGCAGAAAGCTATCCGTCTGATCCCTACGGTACCGGCCTTAGCTTCAGTGGCGGTTTGGCCAACGGCCACCCTAATGGCAACGGCAGTGGCCGGGCCAAGCCGGCCGGGAAGGGTCGCAAGCCGGCAGGGCAGCCACGGGGTCCGCGCGACGAGAACGCTGCACCGGCAGACCCACGTCGGCGGTCCACCCGTTCGGCCAAGCCCGGAGGCCCCAAGCCGGGCGGCGCTGGTCCCAAGGCAGGAGCGCCCAAGCCAGCGCGTGGCCCTCGCGGCAGCGCCAAGCCCAAAGCAACCGGCAACACCGGCGGTCGCGCCCGCAGCTCCGCAGCACGCGGCGACGATTGGCAGCCTCGCGGGGCGTCGGCGCACGAGTCGCACCTGGGCAAGCTGGGCGGCGGTCGTAACAGGTAGTCGGACGTACCGGGGGCGGCACTTGCCGCCCACTGTTGCTTTTTAAAGGTAAGGCCTAGACATCACAGGATTTTTATTGAGATTCTGTTAGAATGTAGGGCTTTACAGCTATATTGTTTTTGCCGCAGGGCGGTAACAAGTAGGTAGCAACTACGGCAATATTGGCGGCAATAACAGTGGGCTGGTGCATACAGCCCATTTTTTTTGGATTTTATGGCAGATATATTCGCTTTAACACAAGAGGCTCTGGCCGGAATGGAAGTCGAGCTTATCGACGTAGAACGCGCGCCCCTTGGGTTGCTGCGCGTTACCATCGACCGCCCGGAGGGTGTGCGAATCGAGGACTGCGAGCAGGTTTCAAAACAGTTGTCGCGCGTATTCGAGGTGGAAAACATCGACTACAAGCGTCTCGAGGTTGGCTCTCCTGGCACCGATCGGCCGCTCAAGCGCGTCGCCGACTTCATTCGGTCTGCCGATCAGCGTGTCGAAATCCGACTGCGTGAAGCTATCGATAATCGTAAGGTGTTTGTCGGCATGCTGCGCGTGCCCGAGGATGCGGCCAGTGTCGCTACACCGGTGTTCGGCCTGGTGCTCGAGGGCACCGAGCCCGACGCGCAAGTACTTGACTTCACTTTCGACGATGTCGATCGGGCCAAGTTGGATCCCATTCTAGATTTCAAGGGTAAGAAGCGATGAGTCGCGAAATTCTTTTATTGGTCGACGCCCTGGCGCGTGAGAAAAACGTAACGCGCGAAGTGGTTTTTGGTGCGCTTGAAAATGCGTTGGCTTCCGCCATGAAAAAACGCTTCAAGGAAGACGCCGATATCCGCGTCACCATAGACCGCGTTACCGGCGAGCACGAAGGTTACCGCCGGTGGCTGGTCGTGCCCGACGATGCGGGCTTGCAAGAGCCCGATCAGCAAGAGCTCTATTCAGACGCCCAGGAAATCGTCCCGGGTATCGAAGTGGGCGACTATATAGAAGAGGCGCTCGAGCCCGAAGAGTTCGGTCGCATTGGTGCCCAGGCTGCCAAGCAGGCCATCCTGCAGCGCATCCGCGATGCCGAGCGCGAACAAGTCCTTAGCGACTTCCTGGACCGCGGTGAAAACATCGTGTCCGGTACGGTCAAGCGCATGGACAAGGGCGATGCCATTATCGAAACCGGCAAGATCGAAGCCCGCTTGCCCCGCAGCGAACTCATCCCCAAAGAGAACATCCGGGTGGGCGATCGCATACGCGCCTGGGTGTTGCGTGTCGATCATGCAGCCAGAGGCCAGCAGGTCATTCTTTCGCGTACGGCGCCCGAGTTCATCCGTCAGTTGTTCGAGAACGAAGTGCCTGAAATCGAACAAGGCCTGCTCGAGATCAAGGCGGCGGCTCGCGATCCGGGCGTACGCGCCAAGATCGCGGTGGTTGCCTACGACAAGCGCATCGACCCGATCGGCACTTGCGTGGGCATGCGCGGGTCGCGCGTCACCGCAGTGCGCAACGAATTGGGCGGCGAACAAGTCGATATCGTTCTGTGGGCGGATGATCCGGCCGAGTTCGTTATTGGCGCGCTGGCGCCCGCTCATGTCGACTCCATCGTGGTCGATGAAGACAAGCACGCCATGGACGTCGTGGTCGACGCCGAGAACCTGCCAAAGGCCATCGGCGCCCGCGGCCAGAACGTGCGCCTGGCTTCCGAGCTCACGGGTTGGCAGATCAACATCATGACGCCCGAAGAAAGCCAGAATCGCCAGGAAGAAGAGCGTACCGGCCTGCGCGCGGCGTTCATCAGCAAGCTGGATGTCGATGAAGAAGTGGCCGACATCCTGATCGATGAAGGGTTCACCGGGCTGGAAGAGATCGCCTACGTGCCCATGCAGGAGTTGCTCGAGATCGAAGCCTTCGATGAAGACACGATCAACGAACTGCGCACCCGTGCCCGTAACGCACTGCTGACCGAGGCAATCGCCCAGGAAGAGCGTGTGCAGACGGTTGCCCAGGATTTGCTGGAAATAGAAGGAATCACGCCTGAACTGGTTGCCAAGCTGGCCGATGCCGAGGTTCTCACCCTCGACGACCTGGCAGAACTGGCCACCGACGAGTTGTCCGAAATTACCGGTTTGACCGAAGACGAAGCAAGTCAAATGATTATGCGCGCCCGGGCTCACTGGTTTGAAGACGACGCTTGACACACTAGTGGCAACCCAAGGTGTGTTTATTGAAAATAGTTGTAGTAAGCAAGAGAGAGTCGAATGCCGAGTAACACCGTCGCCCAGTTCGCTGTTGAACTGAAAATGCCTGCGAACGCACTGCTGGAGCAGTTGCGTTCCGCTGGCGTTGAACTCAAGTCGGTTGACGATGCCGTCACCGACGCGGATAAGGCGAAACTCCTTGATTCGTTACGCCGTGCACATGGCGGAAACGAGGGCAAGAAAATAACCTTGACGCGCCGTCAAACCTCCGAAATCCGGCAGGCTGACGGCTCCGGCCGTTCGCGCACCATCCAGGTCGAGGTGCGCAAGAAGCGCGTGTTCGTCAAGCGCGATCCCTCCGAGCTGGTGGCAGAAGCCGCTCGTAGCGAAGTCGCCGACCAAGCACCCGACAATCTCGACGCTGCACTCGCTGCGCCTGTGCCCGAGGCTGGTCAGGCACCCGAAGCCCAGGCTGCCGCAACACCTGTCGCCGATATGGTTTCGCCGCAAGCGGCAGACAAGCCGGTAGAGCCCGAAGCAGCGCCAGTCCAGGAAGCAGTGCCGGCCGAACAGCCCGCACAGCCTGAGCCTGTCGCAGACGCCAAGCCTGTTCAAGAGGCTGCTGCTGCCGACAAGGCTGAAGCCGAAGTTGCAACGCCGGCCGAGTCGGCCGAGCCGGTCGCGCAAGCGCCTGCCGCCGCGACCGACCCCGAGCCTGCAGCGCCGTCCGAAACTGCGCCCGTAGCGGCTCCCGAAACCGCGTCTGTCACTGCGGCTCCCGAGAAGCCTGCTGCAAAAGCTCCTGCGAAGACAGCCGCTCGCGGCACCAAGACGGCCGCCAAGCGTACGTCAGCCGTCGAGCCCGTAGAAGACGAAGACCGTCAACGCGCCCGTCAGGCAGCCGAGGCTGAAGCCGCTGCCTTGCGCGATATGCTTAACCGTCCTCGCAAGGTCTTGAAAGCTCCCGAGCCCGAGGCCCCTGGTATATCCGGTACGTTGCACAAGCCTGCTGGTGTCAAGGGCGCCAAGAAAGACGCCAAGGGCGCTCCCGGCGACGTCAAGAAAGTCATCAAGGCGTCCGAGGTGTCATCGTCCTGGACAGATGACAGCGGGCGCAAGAAGCCGGCTGCCAAGGCCGACGCCCCACCTGCCAGCCCCAGCCGCGACGGCTGGCGTGCCGGCGGCAAGGCGGGCAAGGGCAACAAGGGCGGCAATGCCCGCGGTCGTGGTCGCAATGCGCAACCCGAACGCAAGGAAATTCAACCGGTCGAGTTCATCGCGCGTGAAGTCCATGTGCCTGAAACCATTTCTGTGGCCGACCTGGCTCACAAGATGTCAGTCAAGGCCGCCGAGGTCATCAAGCACCTGATGAAGTTGGGCCAGATGGTCACCATCAATCAGGTGCTCGACCAGGAAACCGCCATGATCGTGGTCGAAGAGCTCGGCCATACGGCTATCGCGGCCAAGCTCGACGACCCGGAAGCCTTCCTCGAGATTGCAGAAGGTCCCGAGGCCGAAACCTTGCCGCGTGCACCGGTCGTAACCGTGATGGGCCACGTCGATCACGGCAAGACGTCCTTGCTTGACTACATTCGCCGCGCCAAGGTCGCGTCGGGCGAAGCGGGTGGCATTACCCAGCATATCGGGGCGTATAACGTCAAAACCGATCGCGGCATGGTCACCTTCCTGGACACCCCGGGCCACGAGGCGTTTACCGCCATGCGTGCACGCGGCGCCAAGGCGACCGACATTGTCATTCTTGTGGTTGCTTCGGACGACGGCGTCATGCCGCAAACCAAAGAGGCCATCCATCATGCCAAGGCAGCAGGTGTGCCGCTGGTGGTCGCCATTACCAAGATCGACAAGCCCGACGGCAATCCAGAGCGGGTAAAGCAAGAACTTGTCGCGGAAGAAGTCGTGCCCGAAGAGTACGGTGGCGACGTCCCCTTCATTGGCGTTTCTGCCAAGACGGGCGAAGGCATCGATAACCTCCTCGAGAACGTGCTGCTGCAGGCCGAGATCCTTGAGCTCGCCGCTGCGGTCGATGCACCCGCCAAGGGCATCGTGATCGAAGCGCGCCTCGACAAGGGTCGCGGTCCGGTGGCGACCATCCTTGTGCAGAGCGGCACTTTGAACCGCGGTGATGCGGTGCTGGCCGGCGCAAGCTATGGCCGCGTGCGAGCCATGCTCAACGAGAATGGCAAGCCTGTCACCAGTGCCGGTCCTTCCATGCCAGTCGAGATCCAAGGCCTTACCGATGTGCCGGCGGCGGGTGACGAAGTCATCGCCATGGTCGACGAACGCAAGGCCCGCGAGATCGCGCTGTTCCGTCAGGGCAAGTTCCGCGACGTCAAGCTGGCGCGCCAGCAGGCGGCCAAACTCGAGTCCATGTTCGACAACCTGGGCGAAGGCACGCAAACTTTGGCACTTATCGTCAAGACGGACGTGCAGGGCTCGCAAGAAGCGCTGGTGTCCTCGCTTACCAAGCTGTCCACCGACGAGGTCCGTGTGCAAGTCGTGCATGCCGCCGTGGGCGGTATCTCGGAAAGCGACGTCAACCTGGCGATTGCCTCGAACGCCGTGATCATCGGCTTTAACGTACGCGCCGAGCAAAGCGCCAAGAAGCTGGCCGACAACAACGGTATCGACTTGCGCTACTACAACATCATTTACGATGCGGTAGACGACGTACGTCAGGCTTTGTCCGGCATGCTGGCGCCCGAGAAGCGCGAAGAAGTCATCGGCATGGTCGAGATCCGCGAGGTCTACAGCGTGTCGCGTATCGGCAATATTGCAGGTTGCATGGTCACCGACGGTGTCGTGCGACGCGATGCCCAGGTGCGCCTGTTGCGCAACCATGTGGTGCACTGGACGGGCTGGATCGACTCCCTGCGTCGCTTCAAAGACGATGTCAAGGAAGTCAAGTCGGGCTTCGATTGCGGTATCACCCTCAAGGGCAATAACGATATCGAAGTCGGCGACCAGCTCGAGGTCTTTGAAATCAAAGAAATCGCCCGGACGCTGTAATAATGGGTCGACACAAGTCCAAACCAAATCCGGGGCGCAATACCCGGCTGGCCGATCAGATCCAAAAGGATCTGGCCGGCCTGATACAGCGCGAACTCGACATATCGCGGGCTGGGCTTATTACGCTTACGGGTGTCGAGCTCTCGGCCGACTATGCGCACGCCAAGGTCTATTTCACGGTCATGGGTGCCGAGCCGGAAACGGCCACGGCGGCCCTGGCAGAGAAAGCAGGCTGGTTGCACTCCCTGCTGTTCAAGATGCTGCACATCCATACTGTGCCCACCTTGCGCTTCATCCACGACGACCAGCTCGCTCGCGGCCTGGCCTTGTCGCAGCTGATCGATCAGGCCAATCGGCCTCAGGCTGAAGTGTTCAAGCCCTCGGAACCCGAGGATCCGGACGAGCAGCCTTAAGAGGCTGTCGTTTTTTTTCATGGATTTATAAACGATGGCTTCCCGACGCGGGCAGATGCTCGATGGTGTCTTGTTGCTGGATAAACCGGAAGGTTTATCGAGCTTCCACGCCTTGCAGCGGGCCAAGCGCGCACTGGATGCCCGCAAGGCTGGCCATACCGGCACACTCGATCCTTTCGCCACCGGCCTGTTGGTATGCTGCCTGGGTCGCGCAACCAAGTTGTCCGGTCAGATGCTGGAGGCGGACAAGGGCTATGTTGCGACGATCCGCTTTGGGCAGGAAACCGACTCGGGTGACCTGACCGGTAACATTGTCAGTACCGCGCCGGAAGGCCATCAGGGCCCCGAGCGCGAGGCCCTGGAGCAAGTGCTTGCCCAGTTCCGGGGTGACATCCTGCAAATTCCGCCGATGTACTCGGCCTTGAAGCGCGATGGAAAGCCCTTGTACGAGTACGCGCGGCAAGGCATAGAATTGGACAGGCCGGCCCGGCCTGTCACCATTTATCAACTGGAACTCTTGAGCCTGGACGGGCTTGAGGCGGTCATCCAGGTTCAGTGCAGCAAGGGAACATATATTCGTACCCTGGCTCAAGACATTGGACGCCAGCTTGGCTGTGGGGCGCATCTGAAAGCACTTCGACGCACCAGCGTCGGGCCTTTCCAGTTGAGCGACGCAGTGGGACTGGAGGCTTTGCAAGCCATGGCTGCACCTCAGACGGTCTTGATTGCCCTGGACGCCTTGCCCGCCGGTCTGTCGCCGGAAACTATTACACCAAAGGATGAATTATGAATCGCGCTTTGCGCAATGTGGCCATCATCGCCCACGTCGACCATGGCAAGACCACATTAGTGGATCAGTTGCTGCGTCAGTCCGGAACCTTCCGCGATAATCAAGCACTTACCGAACGCGTGATGGATTCCGGCGACATCGAAAAAGAACGCGGGATCACCATCCTGGCCAAGAACTGCTCGGTACAGTATGAAGGCACGCACATCAATATCATCGATACCCCGGGACACGCGGATTTCGGCGGCGAAGTCGAGCGCGTGCTGTCCATGGTGGACGGTGTGGTGCTGCTGGTCGATGCCGTTGAAGGGCCCATGCCGCAGACCCGTTTTGTGACGCGCAAGGCGCTTGCATTGGGTCTGAAGCCCATCGTGGTCGTCAACAAGATAGATCGTCCCGGCGCGCGTCCGGACTTCGTCATCAACGCCACTTTCGATCTGTTCGACAAGCTGGGCGCCACCGAAGAACAACTGGACTTTCCGGTGATTTATGCGTCTGGCCTTTCGGGCTATTCCGGCTTGACCGCTGATGTGCGCGATGGCGACATGCGTCCGCTGTTCGACGCCATACTTCGTCATGTGCCCCAGCGCGAGGACGATCCGGACGGACCCTTGCAGATGCAGGTCATTTCGTTGGACTACAGCACCTACGTTGGCAAGATAGGCGTGGGGCGTATCAATCGCGGACGCTTGCGCGCTGCCCAGGATATCGTCATCAAGTTCGGTCCGGACGGAGAGCCCATCAAGGGCCGCGTCAACCAGGTGCTCAAGTTCAAGGGTCTGGAGCGTGTGCAAGTCGAAGAGGCTCAGGCCGGCGATATTGTTCTGATCAACGGTCTGGACGAGATCGGCATTGGTTGCACCATTACTGACCCCTCGCAACCGGATGCTTTGCCGATGCTGCGCATCGACGAGCCCACATTGACCATGAACTTCATGGTCAATACCTCGCCGCTGGCGGGTCGCGAAGGCAAGTTCGTAACCAGCCGCCAATTGCGCGACCGCCTGGATCGCGAGCTGAAGGCCAACGTAGCGCTACGGGTTAACGAAACCGATGACGATACGGTATTCGAAGTATGTGGCCGTGGCGAACTGCACCTGACTATTCTGCTGGAAAACATGCGTCGCGAAGGTTACGAGCTTGCCGTCTCGCGTCCCCGTGTCTTGCTCAAAGAGCAGGACGGCGTACGCATGGAGCCGTACGAACTGCTGAGCGTGGACGTCGAAGACGCCCACCAGGGCGGCGTGATGGAAGAATTGGGCCGGCGCAAGGGCGATCTGCAGGATATGCAGGCCGACGGCCGCGGACGTACGCGTCTGGAGTACCGCATTCCGGCTCGCGGCCTGATCGGATTCCAGGGCGAGTTCATGACCTTGACGCGTGGTACCGGCCTGATGAGCCATATTTTCGACGACTATGCGCCCATGAGGGAAGGTGGTGTGGGCGAACGCCGAAATGGGGTGCTGATCAGCCAGGACGACGGCACCGCAGTGGCCTATGCCTTGTGGAAACTTCAGGAACGTGGCCGTATGTTCGTGTCGCCGCAGGAACCTGTGTACGAAGGCATGATCATCGGCATCCACAGCCGCGACAACGACCTGGTCGTGAACCCTATCAAGGAGAAGAAGCTCACCAACGTGCGCTCATCCGGCAAGGACGAGCATATCGACCTGGTACCGCCCATACAGTTGACGCTCGAGTACGCAGTGGAGTTCATCAGCGACGATGAGCTGGTTGAGGTCACGCCGAAATCCATACGCCTGCGCAAGCGCTATCTGCAAGAGCACGAGCGTCGCCGCATGTCGCGCGAGGCCAGTTAAGCTAGACGCTGTCTGCCAACCCATAACGCCCCATATTCGTATGGGGCGTTATGTTTTTGGGACTACGGTCTACATGCCGCCCAGGCATACGTATTTTATTTCCATGAAATCGTCCATGCCGTATACAGAACCTTCGCGGCCCAGGCCTGACTGCTTGACGCCGCCGAAGGGCGCGACTTCGTTGGAGATCAGTCCGGTATTGACGCCTACCATGCCGTACTCCAGTGCTTCGGCGACGCGGAATATGCGTGCCACATCGCGACTGTAGAAGTAGGACGCCAAGCCATACTCGGTGTTGTTGGCCAATTCAATAACATGGGCCTCGTCAGTGAACTTGACAACGGGTGCGAGCGGACCGAAGGTCTCTTCGCGCATGCACAGCATCTCTTCGGTAATGTCGGACAGTACGGTGGGCTGGAAGAATCGCCCGCCCATTGCATGGTCTTTGCCACCCGTGGCGATTTTTGCACCCTTGCCAAGTGCATCTTTGACGTGCTCGCGCACCTTGGCGACCGCGGCATCGTCGATCAGTGGGCCTTGGGTCACCTGGTCGGTAAAGCCATCGCCCACCTTCAGGTTGGTGACCTTGGCGGTGAATTTCTCGAGGAAGCTATCGTAGACCGACGCATGAACGTAGATGCGGTTGGTGCAAACGCAGGTTTGTCCCGCGTTGCGGTATTTGGCGATCATGGCCCCCTCGACGGCAGCGTCCAGGTCGGCATCTTCGAACACGATGAAGGGAGCGTGGCCGCCAAGCTCGAGCGACAGCTTCTTGAGGGTAGGCGCGCTTTGCTGCATCAGGATGCGTCCCACCGGGGTCGATCCGGTGAACGTCAGCTTGCGCACGACTGGGCTGTCGCACAGCGTTTTGCCGATGTCGATGGAGCGCTCGCTGTCTGCCGTGATGATGTTAAGCACGCCTGCGGGAATGCCGGCCCGATGTGCCAGCTCGGCAAGTGCCAGCGCCGACAGCGGGGTTTGTTCGGCCGGTTTAAGGATGACGGTGCAGCCTGCGGCCAGCGCGGGCGCCACTTTGCGGGTGATCATGGCGTTGGGGAAATTCCAGGGCGTAATCGCAGCGCACACACCGATGGGTTCGCGCATGACCAGCATGCGGTTGGCCTTGTTGGGCGAAGCCATGATGTCACCGCTGACGCGCTTGGCCTGTTCGGCGAACCACTCGACAAATGAAGCGCCATAGACGATCTCGCCTCGTGATTCGGCGATCGGCTTGCCCTGTTCCAGTGTCATCAATTGCGCGAGATCTTCGGCATTGGCAATGATGAGATCAAACCAGCGGCGCAGGATCTCGGCTCTTTCCTTGCCCGTTCGTGCCCGCCAGGGACGAAACGCCTTATTGGCCGCGCGTATGGCGTTTTCGGCGTCGGCCACTCCCATGTTGTCCACTTGGGCGATGGGCTTGCCGTTGGCCGGATTGTCGACAGCAAAGGTGCTGCCGTCTGGCGCGTGCACCCATGTGCCATCAATATACGACTGCGTCTTGAACAGTGCGGGGTCTTTCAGGGGGTGGGGCAGGTCGGTAACGTTCATGGTCTATCCGTTATTGGGGGAGGGCGGGCGCTACTTCGCGCTCTTCGGCAAAATCGGCGCAGAATGTTTCTATTTTGCTCATCACGACGTCGAGGTCGTCAGTTATCGTGAGCAGGTCCAGATCGTGCGGGCCGATAAGTTGATTAAATAATAGTTCACTTTTGATCCAATCGATGAGCCCCGACCAGAATTCCGTGCCGATCAACACGATGGGAGCCGGCGGAACCTTACGGGTCTGAACCAGGGTCAGGACTTCGAACAGTTCGTCCAGCGTGCCGAATCCACCGGGCAGCGCGATATAGGCCGCGCTATGCATGAAGAAGGTGGCTTTGCGCGAATAGAAGTAGTCGAACGTGAGGCTGTGGGTTTGGTATTGGTTGTTGCTGGCCTCGCGGGGCAGTTTGATATTAAGCCCCACGCTATGGCCGCCTGCTTCGAAGGCCCCCTTGTTGGCAGCTTCCATGATGCCCGGGCCCCCGCCTGCGATAACGGGCAGGCCGGCTTTGGCCAGGCGGGCTCCCACGCCTTCGCTTAACGCATAATAAGGAGAGTCGGGCCGGATCCGGGCGCTGCCAAACACGCTGACACCCCAGCCGATTTCCCGCAATGTTTCGGCAGCGGCCTTCATCTCTGACATAATCGCAGGGATCTGCTCGCTTGCCGGCAAACGTACTATTCTATTGTTTGACATGAAAAAAACCTTGTTGCTTGTTGATGGTTCCAGCTACCTGTATCGGGCTTATCATGCGATGCCCGACCTGAGAAACGCCAAGGGAGAGCCCACCGGCGCGCTCTATGGGGTCATCTCCATGTTAAGGAGACTGCTGGTTGATTACAAGGCGGACTACGCCGCCTGCGTTTTCGATGCTCGTGGAAAGACTTTTCGCGACGATATCTACCCTCTGTACAAGGGCAACCGACCGTCGATGCCCGACGAACTCTCAGCACAAATCGAGCCCATACACAGGGCGGTTACTGCCCTGGGATGGCCTGTATTGGCGGTGCCGGGCGTAGAGGCGGACGACATTATCGGTACATTGGCGTGTCGCGCCACGCTAGAGGACGTGCGGACGGTGATATCGACCGGTGACAAGGACTTGGCTCAGTTGGTCAATGAGCATGTTGAGCTGGTCAACACCATGAGTGGAGAACGCCAGGATATCGCGGGCGTCATGAAAAAATTTGGTGTGTCCCCAGCACAGATTGTAGACTTTTTAATGTTGACCGGCGATTCGGTGGACAATATTCCCGGGGTGCCCAAGGTGGGCCCCAAGACCGCAGCCAAGTGGCTGGCAGAGTTCGGCAGTGTCGATGCCCTGGTCCAGAATGCGGATGCCATCAAGGGCGTGGCAGGGCAGAACCTGCGGGCCGCGCTTGGCGACTTTCCCATGACGCGGCAGCTCTTGACGGTCAAGACCGACTGCGAAATTCCGGATCTGGCGCAAGGCCTGGCTGGCCTTACACCCCGTGCGCAAGATCTGGACGCCCTGATTCAGTTGTATGACGAATACGGGTTTCGCACCTGGCTGCGCGAGCTTAGCGGCGACAGCGAGCGTGTGCCGGCCCAGGACAGCCGTGTGCCCGAAGAGGTCCCCGCCGCCCCGGCCACTACCGATTATGAAACCATACTGGATGCCGAAGCACTCGGGCGGTGGTTGACGCTGGTGCAAGGGGCCGAGCTTGTTGCCCTGGACACTGAAACCACCTCGCTTGATCCCATGGTGGCCCGCCTGGTCGGCTTGTCGCTGTCGGTGCAACCCGGTGTGGCCTGCTATATTCCCGTGGGCCATCGTGGCCCCGATCGGGTCGAGCAGCTTCCCAAACAACAGGTGCTCGATACCCTGCGCCCCTGGCTCGAGAACGCCGGCGCGGCCAAACTGCTGCACAACGCCAAGTACGACGCGCATGTATTGTTGAATGAAGGCGTGGCGCTGGCCGGCATCACTGAAGACACGATGTTGCAGGCCTATGTGCTCGAATCGCACCGGCGCGTCAATATGCAAGAGCTGGCCGAGCGCTGGCTCGGCCGTACCGGCACGACGTACGAGGATCTTTGCGGCAAGGGCGCCAAACAGATCTGCTTTGACGAAGTCGATGTGCAGACGGCCTCTTTCTACGCATGCGAGGATGCAGACTTCACCTTGCAACTGCACCAGACCCTGCGCCCCAAGGTCGCGACCGACCCCGGCCTGGACGCCATCTATCAGCTTGAGGTCAAGGTGTCGGCTGTATTGACGACCATAGAACGCAATGGCGTGGCCATCGATGCCGCCTTGTTGGCCAGGCAAAGCCACGAATTGGGCCAGCAACTGCTGGCACTGGAAGAGCAGGCTTATGCGCTGGCAGGCCAGCCCTTCAACTTGAATTCGCCCAAGCAGCTGGGCGAGGTCCTTTTTCAGCGCATGGAATTGCCCGTGGTTCGCAAGACAGCCAGTGGCGCGCCATCGACCGACGAAGACGTGCTGACCAAGCTGGCGCGCGACTATCCCTTGCCGGCGCTATTGCTGGAATACCGCGGCATGGCCAAGCTCAAGTCGACCTACACCGACAAGCTTCCCCGGATGATCAACCCCAGTACGGGACGCGTGCATACGCGCTATGCACAGGCGGCGGTCATAACCGGCAGGCTGGCCTCGTCCGATCCCAACCTGCAGAACATACCCGTGCGCACGGCGGAAGGGCGACGTGTTCGGGCGGCCTTTGTGTCCTCTTTGGGCAAGGTGGTCTCGGCCGACTATTCTCAGATAGAACTGCGTGTGATGGCCCACGTTTCCGATGACGAGAACCTGTGCCGCGCTTTTGAGCAGGGCGACGACATACATAGGGCAACCGCAGCCGAAGTATTCGGGGTTGCACCAGGAGACGTATCTTCCGAACAGCGACGCGCCGCCAAGGCGATCAATTTCGGCTTGATTTACGGCATGGGCGAGTTCGGCCTGGCTTCCAACCTGGGCATCACGCGGGACGCGGCCAGGGCTTATATCGATCGATACTTCACGCGCTATCCGGGGGTAGCGGCGTATATGGAGCAGACCAAGCGCATGGCACGCGAACTGGGCTATGTCGAGACCGTGTTCGGACGACGCCTTTGGCTGCCCGAACTGCGCGGCGCCAAAGGTCCACGCCAGGCCGCCGCCGAACGTGCCGCCATTAACGCACCCATGCAAGGTACGGCAGCCGACCTGATCAAGATGGCCATGGTGGCGGTACAGGACTGGATACACGCCGAGAAGCTGCAGACGCTGCTTGTCATGCAGGTACATGACGAACTGGTGCTCGACGTCCCAATGCAGGAAGTAGACCTGGTCGCCAGCCGCTTGCCCGACCTGATGTGCAATGTGGCCAAGCTGGTCGTACCGCTGGTTGCCGAAGTGGGCCAGGGCCCCAACTGGGAGCAGGCTCACTGATTGCCCGCTGGCAAGCTTATTGAACCCACCAAGGAGCCGATATGTCTTTTTCTCGCATTACCGGGCTGGCTGCAAGTACCATCCATACCGACACGAGTGGCTTGCGCGAAGGGCAGGTGCAAATGCCTACTTTCGACGGCACGATACCCGCGTATTATGCGGCGCCTGCCGACGTGCCAGCGCCACCAGTGGTGTTGGTCATACAGGAAATCTTCGGCCTGCACGAACATATCCGGGACGTCTGCCGCCGCTACGCCCAGGCGGGATACCTGGCCGTCGCCGTAGAGCTGTATCAGCGTCAGGGCGATGCCGGCCAGTACACCGACACTGCTGCGCTCATACGCGACATCGTTGCCAAAGTGCCCGATGAACAAGTGTTGGCCGACCTGGACGCCAGCGCAGACTGGGCCGCAACGCAGGGTGGCGATATTACACGGCTGGGCGTGACCGGATTTTGTTGGGGCGGCCGCCTGACATGGATGTACGCCGCGCACAGCGACCGCTGCAAGGCAGGGGTTGCGTGGTACGGCAAGCTTGCCACCGGCCATGGTCCGCTGCAATCACGTCATCCTGTGGACGTGGCCGCGCAATTGCGTGCGCCCGTGCTTGGACTGTATGGCGGGAAGGACAGCAGCATCCCGCTTGAGGATGTGCGCCGCATGGAGGCCGCGTTGGCAGAGGGCGGACCGATAGCCCAGCAGTCCAGGCTTGTCGTCTATCCCAAGTCAGGCCATGCTTTCTATGCCGACTATCGGCCCAGTTATGTTGCGCAGGATGCGCAAGACGCCTGGGCCAAGTGCCTGGCCTGGTTCGACCAGTATCTGGTCTGAACCCACGGTTACAAGGTCGGGGCGGTTTGCAATGCGTGTATGCGTGCCGCTATGGGCGGGTGCGAAGCAAAGATGGCGCTGATGGCGCCGCCGCCGGAGATACCGGACGCCTGGAATGCCTTGGGCAGTTCGCCTGCTTCGACACCACCCAGACGGGCCAGCGCCCGTATCATGGGTTCGCGCGAGCCCAGCAACCGGGCCGAGCCGGCATCAGCGCGGTATTCGCGCTGGCGCGAGAACCACGCCACGATAATTGAAGCGAGTATCCCGAACGCAATCTCGCAGGCGATGACGGTCGCGTAATAGCCCAGGCCAACGCCGCGGTCATTTTTCAGGACGACCCGATCCACAAAGTAGCCCACGACACGGGCAAGAAAAATAACGAAGGTGTTGACCACGCCCTGGATCAGGGTGAGGGTGATCATGTCGCCATTGGCGATGTGGGCAACCTCATGGGCCAGTACGCCCGCCACTTCTTCTTCGGACATGCTGGACAACAAGCCCGTGGATACGGCCACCAGGGAATCGTTCTTGAACGCGCCGGTGGCAAAGGCGTTGGGTGCGCCGTCGTAGATGGCGACTTCCGGCCTGCCGATGCCGGCACGATCAGCAAGTTGGTGGACCGTGTCGACCAACCAGGCCTCTTGTGCCGTGGCCGGGGCCTGCGGGTCGATCACGCGGGCACCGGTCGACCTTTTGGCCATCCATTTGCTGATCAGCAGCGAAAAGATCGCTCCGGTGAAGCCGATCAGAGCGGCAAAAATCAGCAGTTGGGTCAGGTCCAGGCCGTTGGCGGTCAGGTAGCGGCCGACGCCCAGGATACTCATGGTGGCGCTGAGCACCAGCATGACGGCAATGTTGGTCAAGAGGAAGAGAAAAATTCGTTTCATGTTTTTTATATTCAGAAAGTCGCGAGCAGGATTATGACTTGGAATATGGTGGCAGGTTCCGCAATTTAAAGCGGCCGCCAGCCATATTTCTTTCCATCCATCAGAGTATAGTAACGGCTTGGCGTCTAATCTGAATTTCGGTTGAGTGCATGCAGTCTCTGTGGATGTTGCTGGCGAGTTTGATGTTTGCTGCGATGGGGGCGTGCATCAAAGTCGCTTCAGATTATGGCGCGACCCTACCCCACGTCGTCCTGTTTCGCGGTCTGCCCTCTGTCATCTTGCTTTTCTTCTGGACGCAGGCCACGCATAGAAGCCTCAGGCCCTCCAGTTGGACACTGCATATCTGGCGCAACCTGACGGGCATCGCCTCGATGTGGCTGGGGTTCTATGCCATTGCGCACCTGCCCCTGTCGACGGCTATCAGCCTGAACTACACCGCGCCGCTGTTCATCGCTGGATGGATGCTCGGGTGGGGCGGCACGCAGCGTGATCCCGTGCGCATCGTCGCCGTGATGCTGGGCTTTATCGGCGTGGTCGCTGTCCTGCGCCCCAGCATCGGGCACGACCATTTTTTTGCCGCTACCTTGGGGCTGTGCGCCGGCGCCATGTCTGCTGTCGCCATGATGCAGATCCGAAAGTTGGGCCGTATCGGCGAACCCGAGTGGCGCACTGTTTTCATTTTCTCTTGCTTTGCCTGCTTGTCCGGCGTGGTCGGCATCGCCGTGTACGGCTGGCGCGACATCGGTATTGCGGCATGGCTGGCCCTTACTGGAGTCGGCCTGTTCGGCCTGGTCGGGCAGTTGGCAATGACGCGGGCCTTCGGTTTGGGTTCCGCGCTATTGACGGCGGCCTTGCAATATACAACTATTATCTTCGCAGCCATGTTGGGCATTGCCTTTTGGGACGACGCGCCCGATATCCTGGCATGGGCAGGGATGGCGCTGATCATTGCTTCCGGGCTACTGTCCATCTGGCGCACTTATAGCGAAGACCGGGTCATGCGTGGGCAAGCCAGCCCCGCTCCGGCCGCTCCACCTACAGCAACACAGGAGACCGGTAGTGCTTGATTTATTGATAGAGGCTTCTGCCCTGCGCGATAAACTTCCCTCGCGCGAATGGCTGGTGTTCGACGTGCGCCACGATCTTGCCGATCCTGCCGCTGGCCGCCATGCCTACGAACAGGGGCATATTCCTGGTGCCTTGTTTCTCGATCATGAACAGCAGTTGTCGGCTGCCAAAACCGGTCGCAACGGGCGTCACCCCTTGCCCGAGCGCCAGGAGTTCGCCGCGTTCATGCGTACGCAGGGCTTGACGCGGCAGTCGCGGGTGTTGGTCTACGACGGCGGCAACAGCATGTTTGCCTCCCATGTCTGGTGGATGCTGCGCTGGCTGGGCCACGACAAGGTCGTTGTGCTGAACGGAGGCTGGCCTGCGTGGGTGGCCGCTGGTGGCGCGGTCGAGACCGGCTCCAACAGCCCCCGACTTACCGAGGCGCAAGCGGTCCAGGATCTCGGTTTGCCTGCAGCGCCTGGCATGAAGACGGTCGACGTGCAGGCGGTGCTGGCCAATCTGGATGCGCCCGCATTCACCTTGTTGGATGCGCGCTCAGCGGAGCGCTATCGCGGTGAGACCGAGCCGCTGGATCCGGTGGCCGGCCACATCCCTGGTGCACTGAATCGTCCCAGCAACCTTAATGTCGGGCCGGACGGGCGCTTCCGTCCTGTCACCGAGCTTCGCCACGAATTCGATGCGTTGTTGCAGGGCCGCGATGCGGCGCAGATGGTACACCAGTGCGGCTCGGGCATAAGCGCCTGCCATAACCTTTTTGCCATGGAACTGGCCGGGTTGCCAGGCTCTGCCGTGTATCCGGGTTCCTGGAGCGAGTGGTGCAGCGATCCCGCTCGGCCGGTGGCCCGATCAGAGGCCTGAGGCGTCTTCCATCATGAGACGGTACCACTCGTGGAAGTGCTGCATGCCGTCTTCCATGGGCGACTGGTAAGGCCCGGCCTCGTTGACGCCACGGCGCATCAGCGCGAGGCGTCCGGCATCCATGCGTTCGGCTATCTCGTCATCTTCAATGGCGGTTTCCATATAGGCGGCGCGTTGTGCCAGGACGAATTCGCGCTCGAACGCTGCGATGTCTTCCGGATAATAGAATTCCACAATATTGAGGGTTTCCTGTGGGCTGACCGGGTGAACCGTCGACAGCACCAGCACGTGAGGGTAGAGCTCTATCATGTGGGTCGGAAAATAAGTTACCCACACAGCGCCAAAGTCGGGCTCGTCGCCGCCACGGTAATCCAGCAGGCGATCGTGCCACTGGCGATAGACCTCCGTGCCGGGCTGGTTCAGGGACTGGTTGATCCCGACCCGCTGAGAGCTGTACCAGTCGGCCAATTCCCATTCCAGGTCGTCGCAGGTAACAAATTTACCCAGGCCGGGGTGGAACGGCCCGACGTGGTAGTCCTCCAGATAGACTTCAATGAAGGTTTTCCAGTTGTAGTGGCATTGATGCACTTCGACGTGGTCGAGAACGTAGTCGCTGAAATCGAACTCCGGCCGTTGGAACAGCGCAGCCATGTCGGCGGCTGGGTCGCGTGGTCCCTCGAACAACAAACCATGGCAGTTTTTCAAGGTGTAGCGCGCCAGGTCCATGCAAGGTGTCTGGGGAAACTGCGGTGCACCCAGCAATTTGCCTTGCTTGCTGTAGGTCCAGCGGTGCAGCGGGCACACGATGTTGCCGCCCGTGTCTTGCAGATTGCCGTGGGCGCTGCCCGGGTCGGTGACTTGACCTGTCCGTCCGCCCAGCATGATGGCCTGCCGGTGTCGGCAAACGTTGGAGATCAGTTCGACGCCGCCGGCATTGCGCACCAGCACACGCCCGGCATGCTCTTGTGCCAGGGTGCGCCAGTCGCCCACTTCGGGGACGAGCTTTTCGTGGCCGATGTAAATTGCGGAATTCTTGAAAATGCGTTCCTGCTCTTGGGCAAAAACGTCTGGGTCAAAATAGCTGCTGACTGAAAGCTGGCTTTGTGCCGGCGCAAAATGCGCTTCCCGACCGATATCGGTCATGGTTCCCCCCGCTGTGATGAAACCAGGGCGGTATTTGTAAAGCCCTGGTGCGAAGAAAAAAACGGACTGGCCGATGATGATGTGTAAACAAAAAGTGTACCCCAGAAAGCAGCCGGCAAAAAGTATGCCGGCAGCCCGTTCGGGCAGCCAAGCCGAGCATCTCGTACAATTTGCCTTGGTACAGAACCGGGCGCCGTAACGGCACCCCGCATTTTCGGAATACGTCATGAACGACATCAACACGGGATCCACGCCTCCCGGCGGCGACAGCGCAGCTAATTTACCCAAAGACTTCGAAACGGCGTTGGCCCAGCTCGAATCGCTGGTAGCCCAGATGGAAGACGGCACGCTGGCCCTGGACCAGTCTTTGGCGGCTTACGAGCGCGGGGTCGAACTTGCCCGCATCTGCCAGCAACGACTCGATCACGCCGAGCAACAGGTACGGGTATTGCAAGAGAACCTGCTCAAGCCCATGCCGGGCGCCGCCCTGGGTGACGAGGGTTAAGGATGCCGCGTAGAACCTTGGATTTTTCCGACTGGCTGACCGACCGCGTACATCATATAGAAAGCGTGCTCGAGCAGGCTCTGCCGGCGTCCACGGTAGTGCCCGGCAGTTTGCACGATGCCATGCGCTACGCAGTACTGGGTGGAGGCAAGCGGGTACGTGCCGCCCTGGTTTATGCCGCGGGCGAAGCATCGCTGTCGGCCGGTACCGCCGCTTCCGCCCAGGAAATCGCCCTGGATCACGCTGCTGCGGCGGTCGAGCTGATCCACGCCTATTCGCTGGTACACGACGACTTGCCCTGCATGGACGACGATGCCTTGCGCCGGGGCAGGCCGACGGTACACGTGAAATATGGTGAAGCCACCGCCATGCTGGCCGGCGATGCCTTGCAGCCCTTGGCTTTTGAGCTGATCGGCCTGATGCCGATTGCGCCTGCGCTGGTCGTGCAGGCGACTCAACTGCTGGCCCGGTCGGCCGGTAGCCTGGGTATGGTGGGCGGTCAGGCCATCGATTGCGAGAGCGTCGGTAAAGTACTGGCCGCAGAACAACTGCAGCAGATGCACAGCATGAAGACGGGCGCCATGCTCGAAGCCAGTGTCTTGTTGGGAGGCATCGTGGCCGGGGCAGGCTCGTCGGCAAGGCAGGGGCTGGAAACCTATGCCGCCGCCATCGGGCTGGCGTTCCAGGTGGTGGACGACATCCTGGATGTCACCGCCGACACTGCTACGCTGGGCAAGACGGCGGGCAAGGACGCCGCCGGCAACAAGCCGACCTATGTTTCGAGCATGGGGCTGGAGGGTTCGCGCGAGTTGCTGCAATCCTTGCATGCCCAGGCCCGCAACGCCTTGCTACCGCTGGGGCCGTCCGCCGCCCGCCTGGCTGAGATCGCCGATTTCATCGTCGGACGAGACCGTTAACCGCGCCGCTAACGCCCGTATCACAGAGCGCCTAAAATGCACTCTGCACTGGATTTCATGATTCGTATGTCTACTGTCTCTCTTGACCACATCAATACACCGGCCGATCTGCGCGGCCTGGACCGCGCCGAACTCAAAGAGGTTGCCGATGAACTGCGCGAGTTCGTGCTTCGGTCGGTATCCAGAACGGGCGGCCATCTGTCCTCCAATCTGGGCACGGTCGAATTGACGATCGCCTTGCATCATGTCTTCAACACCCCATTTGACCGCATAGTCTGGGATGTGGGCCATCAGTCGTATCCTCACAAGATACTGACCGGACGCCGCGAACAAATGGCCCAGCTGCGTCAGGCGGGCGGCATTTCAGGCTTTCCGCGTCGCTGCGAGTCCGAGTACGACGCATTCGGTACCGCCCACTCATCCACCTCTATCTCTGCCGTGCTGGGCATGGCGGTCGCATCGCGTAATGCAGGCCTGGACCGCCAGCATATTGCCGTGATCGGCGATGGCGCGATGACCGCCGGCATGGCTTTCGAAGCGCTCAACAATGCGGGGGTGACTCCAGACGTCAATGTGCTGGTGGTACTGAACGACAACGACATGTCGATCTCTCCACCGGTGGGGGCGCTCAACCGCTATCTGGCGCGACTGCTGTCGGGCGGCTTCTATGCGGCCGCCAAGAACGTCGGCAAGGCGGTACTGCAACACGTGCCCACCATGCTAGAGCTGGCGCGTCGTTTCGAAGGTCACGCCAAAGGCATGGTGTCACCGGCAACTTTGTTCGAAGAGCTGGGCTTCAACTATGTCGGGCCCATCGACGGCCACGATCTGGACGCCCTTATTCCCACGCTGGAAAATCTGAAGGCCTTGGGCGGTCCCCAGTTTCTGCACGTCGTGACCAAGAAGGGGCAGGGTTACAAGCTTGCTGAAGCCGATCCCGTGCTCTATCACGGTCCGGGCAAATTCGATCCCGATGTCGGTATCCAGAAGTCCGGCAGTCCGTCGCGGCAAACCTTTACCCAGGTGTTCGGGCGCTGGTTGTGCGACATGGCCGCTGCCGACGAGCGCCTGGTGGGTATCACGCCGGCCATGCGCGAGGGCAGTGGACTGGTGCAGTTTGAGCAGCAGTTTCCCACACGCTACTTCGATGTGGGCATCGCCGAGCAGCACGCAGTGACCTTCGCCGGCGGACTGGCTTGCGAAGGGCAAAAGCCGGTACTGGCCATCTACTCCACCTTCCTGCAGCGCGGCTACGATCAGTTGATTCATGACGTGGCCCTGCAAAACCTGGACGTTACCTTTGCGCTGGACCGCGCCGGAATAGTCGGTGCCGACGGCGCCACGCATGCGGGCAACTTCGATATTGCCTTTTTGCGTTGCATCCCCAACATGGTGGTGGCGACGCCGTCGGACGAAAACGAGACACGCCTGCTGCTTAGCACCTGTTATCAGCATCCCGGGCCGGCATCGGTCCGATATCCACGTGGCGCGGGGCGCGGCGTGGCGGTAAGCGAAAGTCTCGACACCGTCGAGATCGGCAAGGCGATCATGCGGCGCGAAGGGCGCGGCATCGCGATTCTGGTCTTTGGCACCTTGCTGCCGGACGCAACGCAGGCAGCCGAAAGCCTGGGCGCCACGGTGGTCGACATGCGCTTTGTCAAACCCCTGGATCAGGCCATGCTCGCCGGTCTGGCCGAGAATCACACAGCCTTTGTAACGGTGGAAGAAGCGGCCATTATGGGAGGGGCGGGTAGTGCTGTGCTTGAATCTCTCAGCGCGCAGTCCATTCAGGTGCCGCTACTGATGCTGGGCCTGCCGGACCGGTTCATCGATCACGGAGACCAGGCTTTCATCCTGAGCGAGCTGGGCCTGGATGCCCGCGGAATAGAGCGGTCGATACGGGAACGTTTCGGCGCCTTGTGCCCTCCAATTGCAGAGGCGCCTGCTGATTTGAAGTAAAGTAAGCTTACTCTTCCCCTACGTGGCGCCTCTTGAACCGTAGCGCTTTACAGGCATTTAATTCATGAATATTTTGATAGACCCGGTGGTTGCCATGCCCGATGTGCAAAGCAGCCAAGACACGCGACGTATCGCGATTCAGCGCGTAGGCGTGCGTGGTGTACGCCATCCCATGCTGGTGATGACGACCGACGGTCCTCAGGCTACCGTGGCCAACTGGGAACTTACCGTGGGCCTGCCGGCTCACGAGAAGGGTACGCATATGTCGCGTTTTGTGGCCTTGCTCGAAAAGTACCGCCGGATCCCCATGACGCCCGCTGGATTTTGCCAGATGGCCGACGACATGTTGCCGCTGCTCCAGGCAAAGCATGGCGACATCAGCGCCAGCTTTCCGTACTTCATGAGCAAGACTGCTCCGGTGTCGGAGGTCGTCAGCCTGATGGATTACGAAGTGACATGGACGGCCCGTACCCGGGCCGGCATGCCGACGCAGTTCGAAGCCGTGGTGCTGGTTCCCGTTACCAGTCTATGCCCGTGCTCCAAGGCCATTTCAGAGTACGGCGCCCATAACCAGCGCTCGCACGTTACCGTCGAAATTGTCTACGCTGATGGCGCCCAGGCCGATATTGATGGCTTGATCCGCATGGTGGAAAAGGAGGCATCCTGCGAATTATGGGGCTTGCTCAAGCGTACGGACGAGAAGTTCGTCACTGAACGCGCATACGAGAATCCAAAATTCGTCGAAGACCTGGTGCGCGACGTGGCGGCCCGGCTGCAAGACTTGCCGGCAATTCAGCGCTACAAGGTGGTGGCCGAGAATTTCGAATCCATACATAACCACTCGGCCTACGCGGTGGTCGAAGGCTAAGCCTTACGCCCTTCGCACCCGCCCATTGCCAGAATTGCGCCAAAATGCTATTATCACTGGCTGTTTCTTGCTCGACCAACTGTAAAGAAGACTAGGCATTTAGCCTATAAACCTTGTTTGGGTTGGCGGGCTGACCCTTTTGGCCTTGAAGCCAAAAGATATCCACAAGGAGTGTTTTATGCGTCACTACGAAGTAGTGTTTATCGTGCATCCCGATCAAAGCGAGCAAGTGCCCGCCATGATCGAGCGCTATCAGTCTGTCGTTACCAGCAATGGCGGCCAGGTCCACCGTTTGGAAGATTGGGGCCGTCGCCAGTTGGCATACCCCATCCAGAAGCTCGTCAAAGCGCATTATGTGTGCTTTAACATCGAATGCGGACAGACCGTTCTCGATGAACTCGAGCATTCGTTCCGCTACAACGACGCCATCTTGCGCCACCTGATCATCAAAGCCAAAAAGGCTCACACGGCACCGTCCGTCATGATGAAATCGGTCGAGCGCGAAGAGGCCCGCAAGGCAGGCGCCGAGGCAACGACGTCGGCTCCCGCTCCTGCCCCCACCACGACGGCTGAAGCCGAGTAAATGGGGCTGGTGTCCCACGTCCACTCGTGAATCAGCTCGTTTTGACTGCTACTGCCCTCGAGGTCCAGCCATTGCGCTATACCCCGGCAGGTCTGCCTGCAGTCGAAATGATCTTGGATCACGCTTCCGAGGTCCAGGAAGCCGGGCAGCTACGCCGGGTCGAAATGGTACTGTCGGCGGTGGCGCTGGGAGACATCGCTTTGCTGTTGGCTGACACCCCGCTGGGTGCATCGTTGTCGATACAGGGGTTTTTAGCTCCGGTACGCAAAGGCGCAAGCAAGCTGGTGTTGCATATACAGCAGGCGGATCGGGTTTTTGCCGGCGACGCGACAGTCGTCGTATAGCAGGAATTCATGGCACATCAACGCGCGGGTGCATATTGCGCCAGGCGCATGGAATATACAGTCCGGACACGTTCCGGAAACTAAAGAGGCACATCATGGCTTACTTCAAGAAGAGCAAGGAAAAACGCAAGTTCACGCAACAGAATCCGCTGTTCAAACGTCGCAAATTCTGCCGTTTCACAGCCGCGAACGTTGACGAGATCGATTACAAAGACCTGGACACCCTGCGTGACTTCATCCAGGAAAACGGCAAGATCATTCCTG
The DNA here is from genome assembly GCF_004022565.1 of Pollutimonas thiosulfatoxidans. Classification (NCBI taxonomy): domain Bacteria; kingdom Pseudomonadati; phylum Pseudomonadota; class Betaproteobacteria; order Burkholderiales; family Alcaligenaceae; genus Pollutimonas; species Pollutimonas thiosulfatoxidans. Next base: position 1,649,422 of record NZ_CP022987.1, on the reverse strand, counting down.
CCCGTCTAACCGGTACCAAGGCCCACTATCAGCGTCAGCTCGACACCGCTATCAAGCGTTCGCGCTTCCTGGCCCTGCTGCCTTACACCGATAACCACAACTGATCCGGGGCCCATCGTCATGCAAATCATACTGCTCGAAAAAGTTGCTAATCTGGGTAACCTGGGTGAGGTCGTTCGCGTGCGTAACGGCTATGCCCGCAACTACCTGATACCCAAGAAAATCGCCCGTCGCGCTACCGAGGCCGCCTTGAAGGAATTCGAGGCCCGCCGCGCCGAGATCGAAAAAGTGCAGGCCGAGAAGCTGGCCGTTGCGCAAGCCACGGGCGAGAAGCTGTCCGGTAAAACGGTCGCCATCTCGCAGAAAGCGGGCGTGGACGGTCGTCTGTTCGGTTCGGTTACCAGCATGGACGTCGCTGCTGCGCTCGTGCGCGATGGTTTCCAGGTCGAGAAAACGCAAGTCCGTCTGCCGGAAGGTGCCTTGAAAGCCGTGGGCGAGTTCCCGGTACAGGTCGTCCTGCATGCTGACGTCGTGGCGGAGATCACCGTTGCGGTACAAGGCGAAATGGCCTGATCGGCCTACCGGTGCATGGTACATTCCTTACCTGGAAAGTACCGTGTGCCGACGCATGAAAGCCGGCCTTGGCCGGCTTTTTTTATTGCAGTGCCCTTAAGCTCGGAGCCCGGATTTGGACAGCAAAAGAACAAGCAACGACCCGCAACTGGATTATCTGCGCGTGCCGCCTCATTCGGTCGAAGCCGAGCAATCCGTGCTGGGCGGCCTGTTGCTGGACAATGCCGCTTTCGACCGCGTTACCGATGTCTTGAACGAAGACGATTTCTATCGCTACGATCACAAGATCATTTGGCAGCACATCACCCGCCTGATCGGCCTGGCCCGTCCCGCCGACGTGGTCACAGTCAACGAGTCGCTGGCCAGTGCCGGCAAGTCCGATGACGTAGGCGGGCTGGCCTACCTGAACGCGCTGGCTCACAACACGCCATCAGCCGCAAACATACGTCGCTATGCCGAAATCGTGCGCGAGCGCTCCATGCTGCGCAAGCTGGTTTCCGTGGCCGACGAGATCTCCGCGACGGCGTTCAACCCGCAAGGCAAGGAAGCCAGACAACTGCTCGATGAGGCAGAGTCGCGGGTATTCCAGATCGCCCAGGAAGGCGCGCGGGGCGCGACCGGTTTCCAGGAAATCCAGCCGCTGCTCACTCAGGTGGTCGAGCGCATTGACGAGCTCTATCACCGGGAGGGCGATTCAGACGTCACCGGCGTGCCTACCGGCTTTACCGACCTGGACCGCATGACTTCGGGCTTGCAGGCCGGCGACCTGGTTATCGTGGCTGGTCGGCCCTCCATGGGCAAGACTTCGCTCGCGATGAACATCGGCGAGCATGTTGCCATCGAGCAGGGCTTACCCGTGGCGGTTTTCTCCATGGAAATGGGCGCTGTGCAGCTGGCCATGCGGATGGTGGGCTCTGTGGGGATGCTGGATCAGCATCGCATGCGTACTGGCAAGCTTACCGCCGACGACTGGCCGCGGCTTACCCATGCCGTGCAGCAGGTTCAGGAAGCGCAAATTTATATCGATGAAACGCCGGCCCTCACTTCGATGGAGGTTCGGGCGCGCTCGCGCCGCCTGGCGCGTCAATGTGGCCAATTGGGCCTGATCATCATCGACTACATGCAGTTGATGTCGGCCAACTCTTCTGGCGAGAACCGTGCCACCGAGATCTCGGAGATCAGCCGGTCGCTGAAAGGCCTGGCCAAAGAGCTTAACTGCCCCTTGGTGGCGCTATCGCAGCTTAATCGTAGCCTGGAGCAGCGGCCCAATAAACGGCCGGTAATGAGCGACTTGCGCGAATCGGGCGCCATCGAGCAGGATGCTGACCTGATACTCTTTATCTACCGCGACGAGGTCTACAACCCCGACTCTCCCGACAAGGGCACGGCGGAAATTATCGTAGGCAAGCAGCGTAACGGCCCCATAGGCAGTGTGCGCCTGACCTTCCAGGGGTCCAGCACGCGCTTCCTGAACTTTACGTCGGGAATGGGCTAGCCGACCGTCATGTCTAGCGCCAGGTCATAGGCTGCCCGCAAGGAGGCGGCATTGGCGATGCCCTGTCCGGCAATATCGAAGGCCGTGCCATGGTCGACGCTGGTCCGCACGAAAGGCAGCCCTATCGTGACGTTCACGCCTTCGTCCACGCCCAGGTACTTCACGGGTATCAGGCCCTGGTCATGATATTGCGCCACGACGATGTCGAATTCGCCCTGGCGTGCGCGCATGAAGACGGTATCGCCGGGCCATGGGCCGCTGGCGTCGATGCCTTCCTGCCGGGCCTGACTGATTGCCGGAGCGATGATCTGTTGCTCTTCCTGGCCGAAGCGGCCGTCTTCGCCGGCGTGCGGATTCAGGCCCGCAACCGCTACCCGGGGTTTCTGAAGGCCCGCTTGCAAACAGGCACGATGCGCCAGCCGTATGGTGTCAAGTTCAAGTTCTTGAGTGATCAGGCTGCTTACCTGCGACAGCGGCACATGGATGGTTGCCAGGATGACCCGTAACTGCGGATTGGCCAACATCATCGCGTAGCGGGCTGTGTGGCTTCTTTCGGCCAAAATTTCGGTGTGCCCGGGGTAGTCTATGCCGCCGGCCTGCATGGCCTTCTTGTTCAGCGGAGCGGTAACTATGGCTCGCAGTTTGCCGGCCAGCGCATCGTCGATGGCGTGGCACAGATACTCGTATGCCCCGCGACCGGCCAGCGCGCTAAGTTCGCCAGGCACGAGGTCGTCCGGCAAGGCTTGCCAACGATTCAAGACAGGAATGATGCCCGGTTGCGTGGACAGCAGATCGGGGTCGCTGACCAGTTCGATATTCAGCTTGTCCTCCAGGCCCAGCTGCACGATGGTGGCTTCTAGTACACCGGCGTCGCCGTACACCAGCGCCGGATGCGGCAGACCCGCTGCAAACAGCTTCACGATGATCTCGGGGCCGATGCCGTTGGCATCGCCCAAAGTGAAGCCAATAGGAAGGTCGGTAACAGAGCTCATGCGCAAACGCCCGTGCTGTGCTAGAGCGCCTCGCTGGCGTAATCGGCCAGGCGTGAGCGCTCGCCGCGCTGCAGGGTGATGTGGCCCGCATGCGGCCAGCCCTTGAAGCGATCAACCACGTAAGTCAGCCCCGAGCTGCCTTCGGTGAGATACGGCGTGTCGATCTGCGCGATGTTGCCCAGGCAGACGATTTTCGTGCCGGGTCCGGCCCGGGTAACCAGCGTCTTCATCTGTTTGGGTGTGAGGTTCTGGGCTTCGTCGATGATCAGGAACTTGTTAAGAAAGGTGCGGCCGCGCATGAAGTTAAGTGACTTGACCTTAATGCGGGAACGGATCAGTTCCATGGTTGTATTCTTGGACCAGTCGACGTTGCCCCCGCTGGCGGTGATTTCGCCGTTGCCGGCGCCCAGGTGCAGAACCTCGAGGTTGTCCTCGAGCGCTCCCATCCAGGGCAGCATTTTTTCTTCTTCGGTACCGGGCAGGAAGCCGATGTCGTCGCCCACCGGCACTGTCGCGCGCGTGATGATGATCTCGTTGTAGCGCTTGGTTTCGAGGGTTTGGGTCAGTGCGCTGGCCAGCGCAAGCAGGGTCTTGCCCGTGCCCGCCTGGCCCAGTAGCGACACGAAGTCGCAATCGGGGTTCATGAGCAGATTCAGCGCAAAGTTTTGTTCGCGATTGCGCGCCGTGATGCCCCATACGTTGTTCTTGCCGTGACTGTAGTCGCGCAAAGTGGCCAGTACCGCGCTTTTGCCGCTAACCTCTTTGACCTGGGCCTGCAAGGGCAGGTCGCCATCGAAATAGACGAACTCGTTGACGATGAACTCGGCGCACAGCGGGCCCTTGATCCGGTAGAACGTCGTGCCGCCCTGTTGCCAGGACTCGACGTCTTTGCCGTGCTTGAGCCAGAAGTTCTCGGGCAAGGGCATGACGCCATCGTAGAGCAGGTCCGAGTCGTCCAGCACATGATCGTTCAGGTAGTCTTCGGCAGGCAAGCCCAGCGAGCGCGCCTTCAGGCGCATATTGATGTCTTTGGACACCAGGATGACTTCACGCTTGGAATAGGCGGCTTGCAGTGCATGGACGACGTTCAGGATGGCGTTGTCGGCCTTGCCCATGGGCAGTTCGATAGGCAGCTTCGCATACAGGGCGGTCGTTTGGAAGTGCAGGCGCCCCAGCGCCTCCTGGTTGCCCAGGGTGTCGAGCTCGACGCCTTTTTCCAGTTCGCCGTTGCCGCTGACCAGCCCATCCAGAAAGCGGCTGACCTGGCGCGCGTTGCGGGCCACTTCCGACATGCCTTTCTTCTGGTGATCGAGTTCCTCCAGGACCATCATGGGCAGGAAAATGTCGTGCTCCTGGAACTTGAACAGAGAGTTCGAGTCGTGCAGCAATACATTGGTGTCCAGTACAAACAGCTTGCGCTTTGCGGTGGCGAGGCGCGCCTTCTTGGCCGGGCGGCTCGTCACGACGGTCAGTGCGGGCTCGGGCGGAGGCGGCGTGGCGGGCAGCAACGGCTTGGCCGTTTTGCGAGCTGCCGGCGCCGCGGCTGGTGCCTTGCTGCGCGGCGCTTTCGCGGCGGGTGTGGGGGCAGGTGTGGCGGCGTCCTCCGCGACAACGGGTTCCGATCCGGTATCGGCTGAGATCACTGCTCCCATGCGGGTCGGCAACTTCGGTAGCGGCATAAGGTGTTAGCTCCTGGGGGATCGGGTGGCAGTTATTTGCCGTGATGATACCTAGATATTGCGCACGGCCTGCAATACCTCGTCGACATGGCCGGCCACGCGCACGCCACGCCACTCGCGCAGCAGGACCCCGTCGGGACCGATAAGGAAAGTGCTGCGCTCTATGCCGCGTACTTGCTTGCCGTACATGTTTTTCATTTTGATGACGCCGAACAGTGAACACAGCGCTTCGCTATCGTCAGAGATCAGGGGAAACGGCAGTTGCTGCTTCTCGGTGAAGCCCTCGTGCGACTTGAGCGTGTCGCGCGACACGCCGATGATATGGCAGCCGGCATCGACGAAATCCTGGTAGGCATCCCGAAACTCTTGTGCCTGGGTCGTGCAGCCCGGCGTGTTGTCCTTGGGGTAAAAGTAAAGCACGGCAGCATGGTTGCGCAGGCCGGCCAGGGTTACCTGCCCCTGAGTGCTTTGCGCGCTGAATTCGGGCACGGCCCTGCCCACGGCGATCTGGGTCATGCGGTCTCCTGTAAGGGCAGCAAAGCGACGACAACACGGCGTCCTTCTGCCATAAGAATATTGTAGGTACGGGCGGCGGCTTGTGTGCTCATGGCCTCAACGCCTATGCCCATCTGGAGTAGGGGACCGGTGATGGCGGCGGGTAGCAGGTGTTGCGCCGTACCCGTGCCGATCAACAACACTTCTGGTGCGTCTGGCGGCTTGCGCGGGCCACTGCCGCCGCCATCCAGAAAGGCCATGGGATCGGCCGGGACTTCGACGATTCCCGCCACCAGCTTCAGGGTGGCGGCGGTGATGTCACTGAAGCGATGGACTTCCCAGGTATGTATCGGGCCCTCGGGCGCGAAGTACACCGCATGCCCATACGTGACTTCGTTGATCTCGATGTAATCCTTCCCGTAAGCGGTGACGGTATTGAGCGCAGGATTGGATTCGCTTTGTAATTGCACAGAAAACTCCCGAAAGTCTTTTCGATCATAGCGCAAAGCCGCTATGCGCCATGCTGTCCCCGCGATTTTTTCGTATGGATTAAACTTACCGGTTATTTGGCGCAAGCGCCGGCTTGCGATTGAACAGACCCCTTCAAGCTTTTGTCATTCAAGGACAATCATGACGAATTTTCCGCGCATAGAGCGGTTACCGCCCTACGTTTTTAACATTACCGGCGAACTGAAAATGGCGGCGCGGCGGCGCGGGGAAGATATTATCGACATGTCCATGGGTAATCCCGACGGACCCACCCCCAAGCATATCGTTGATAAGCTGGTCGAAGTGGCAACTCGCATCGACACCCACGGTTATTCCGTATCGAAAGGGATCCCCCGATTGCGCAAAGCCATTTCGGGCTGGTACGAGCGCCGCTATGGTGTTCAGATCGATCCCGATACCGAAGCAATTGTGACGATAGGCTCCAAAGAAGGCCTGGCCCACCTGATGCTGGCCACGCTGGACAAGGGCGATACCGTGCTGGTGCCCAATCCCAGCTATCCCATCCATATTTATGGTGCCGTCATTGCCGGCGCCAATATCCGTTCGGTGCCCATGACGCCCGGCCTGGATTTCTTTGAAGAAATAGAAAGGGCGGTACGCGAAAGCATACCCAAGCCCAAAATGATGATATTGGGGTTTCCGAGCAACCCTACGGCGCAATGCGTGGACCTGTCTTTTTTCGAGCGTGTCGTCGCGCTGGCCCGCGAGCACAATATCCTGGTTGTGCACGACCTGGCCTATGCCGACATCACCTTCGACGGTTATGTGGCACCGTCCATCATGCAAGTCGAAGGCGCGCGCGACGTAGCGGTAGAGTTCTTCACCATGAGCAAGAGCTACAACATGGCGGGCTGGCGCGTCGGCTTCATGGTCGGCAACCAGGAATTGGTCAATGCGCTGGCGCGCATCAAGAGCTACCACGACTACGGCACGTTTACCCCTATTCAGGTTGCGTCGATTGCGGCGCTCGAGGGCCCGCAGGACGGCGTGGCCCAGGTTGTCGAACAGTATCGTAACCGGCGCGACGTCCTGGCCAAGGGCCTGCACGAGGCAGGGTGGATGGTCGATATCCCCAAAGCTTCCATGTACATCTGGGCAAAAATCCCGGAAGCCTATCAAGAGCTGGGTTCGCTGGAGTTCTCCAAGCGCCTGCTGGCCGATGCGAAGGTGGCCGTGTCGCCGGGCATCGGGTTTGGCGAATATGGCGACGGGTACGTGCGCTTCGCACTGATAGAAAACGAGCAGCGCACGCGTCAGGCCGTGCGTGGCATTAAAGAAATGTTCCGTAAGGACGGTTTGGCTAAATGAGTTCGATAAAAGTAGGTTTGTTGGGTTTGGGCGTCGTCGGTGGCGGCACCTGGAAAGTTCTTACGCAAAATGCAGAAGAGATTGCGCGGCGCGCAGGCCGGTCGATCGAAGTGACGGCCGTGGCCGTGCGCGATGTCGCCAAGGCCAAGCGCCTGGTGGGCGACAGCGTGCGAGTTACCGACGATGCGATGCAGGTGCTGCGCGATCCCGATATCGACATCATTGTCGAGCTTATCGGTGGCGATACCCTGGCGCGCACATGGATCATGGAAGCCATCGCCCAGGGCAAGCACGTGGTAACGGCCAACAAGGCGCTGCTTGCCAAGCATGGCAACGAAATCTTTGCGGCCGCACATGCCAAAGGCGTAATGGTGACCTTCGAGGCAGCCGTGGCGGGCGGCATCCCCATTGTCAAGGCTATCCGCGAGGGCCTGACTGCCAACCGCATACAGTGGCTGGCAGGCATCATTAATGGCACGACCAATTTCATTCTTTCCGAAATGCGCATGCGCGGCCTGTCGTTCGAGCAGGCGCTGGCTGATGCCCAACGCCTGGGCTATGCCGAAACCGATCCTACTTTTGACATCGAAGGGGTGGATGCGGCGCACAAGCTGACTTTGCTGGCCTCGCTGGCGTTCGGCATACCGGTGCAATTCGACAAGGCGCATATCGAGGGCATCTCGACGCTGGCACAAGACGACATCACGCACGCCGAGCGCTTGGGCTATCGCATCAAGCTGCTGGGCATCACGCGGCGCCGCGAAGACGGCATCGAACTGCGTGTGCATCCTACCCTGGTCCCGGTCGATTGCCTGCTGGCGAACGTCGAGGGCGCCATGAATGCCGTATTGGTCAGCGGCGACATGGTAGGCCCCACCTTGTATTACGGTCAGGGCGCCGGCGAGCTGCCAACGGCGTCTGCCGTCGTGGCGGACCTGGTTGACGTCGCGCGGCTGGAAGCCGCCGACCCGGAGCACCGTGTTCCGCATCTGGCCTTTCAGCCCGATGCCATGCAAGACACCGTGGTGCTGCCGGTACAAGAGGTGCGCTCTTCTTACTACCTGCGTGTACGGGTGCAGGACCGGCCGGGTGTGCTGGCCGATATTGCGCGCATCTTGTCCGATTCGGGCATTTCCATAGGTTCGATGTTCCAGCAGCCGCATGGCGATACCGAGGCCGATATTATTTTTCTTTCGCACGAAGCGCGGGAAGGCGCCGTGGATGACGCCATGGCCCGCATTCGTGCCTTGCCTTTCGTGCAATGCGACCTGACTCGTCTGCGCGTTGAGAGCCTGACATGAAATACCAGTCTACCCGTGGCGGCATGACGCCCCAGCCGTTCAGCGATATTTTGCTGGAGGGCCTGGCGCCCGATGGCGGCCTGGCCGTCCCCGTTACGCTACCGAGCATCGATGCACAGACGCTCGAGTCTTGGCGCGGCTTGAGCTATGCCGACCTGGCGACCGAGATCCTGGGAAGGTTCATCGACGACATACCAAGGGCGGACCTTGCGCGCCTCACGCATGCGGCCTATCGGCCCGAGGTGTTTGGCAGCGAGGGCATTGTGCCGCTCAAGCCCCTGTCCGCTTCAGTGTCCTTGCTGGGCTTGTCGGAAGGCCCGACGCTGGCTTTCAAGGACATGGCGATGCAGTTTCTTGGCCATGTCTTCGAGTATGTGCTGGACAAGAGAAACGCCACGCTGAACATCGTGGGCGCCACGTCCGGCGACACCGGTTCGGCGGCAGAGTACGCGCTGCGCGGCAAACGTGGTGTGTCGGTCTTCATGCTGTCACCGCAGGGCCGCATGAGCGAGTTCCAGCGTGCGCAGATGTATTCGCTGCAAGATGAAAACATCCACAACATCGCCGTCGACGGTGTATTCGACGAATGCCAGGACATCGTGAAAGCACTGGCGAGCGATCTGGATTTCAAGGCGCGCCATCACATAGGCGCGGTCAACTCGATCAATTGGGCCCGTATTGCGGCCCAGGTCGTGTACTACTTCTGGGGCTGGCTGCGCGCCACCACAGGCAGCGGCCAGCGTGTGTCCTTCAGTGTGCCGTCGGGCAATTTCGGCAACATCCTGGCCGGACACATCGCCCGGCAAATGGGCCTGCCCATACGCAGGCTGGTGCTGGCCACCAACGAGAACAACGTGCTTGAAGAGTTCTTCCGCACGGGGGTGTATCGGCCACGCGCGGCCGAGCATACCCATGCCACCTCCAGCCCATCCATGGATATATCCCGGGCGTCCAACTTCGAACGCTTCGTATTCGACTTGCTCGATCGCGATACCGACGCGCTGCGCGCATGCTGGGATCAGCTCGCCAATACGGGTGCCTTCGATCTTAGCCACATGCTGCCGCAGTTCGAGTCGCGGTATGGTTTTGTGGCCGGCGTCAGCACCCATGCTGATCGCTTAAATACCATTAGAACCACCTACGAGCAGACCGGCGTTCTCATCGACCCCCATACGGCAGACGGTGTGAAAGTCGCGGCACCGTTTGTGGAAGAGGGCATTCCCATGCTCGTACTGGAAACAGCGCTGCCTGCAAAGTTCAGCGAGACGATCGAGCAGGCCATAGGCAAGCCGGCCCCCGTGCCGGCGCACTTGCGGGGTTTGTCTGATCTGCCACAACGGGTCCAGCAAATGGATTGCAGCGTAGATCAGGTGCGCGCCTACATCGCGCAGCACGCCGCAAGCTGACAGCGGCAGTCACTGCAACTTTCAGTTGCAGTGACTGGATTTTCGTTTTGCTACACTGGTTTGACACTTCTCAGGAGCCTGATATGCCGAACGAAAATCATGCAGAAACAGAAGTCGTCCAGATCCATCCCGATGGGCGGCGCGCAGTGGTGCAACTGCGTACTGATGGCAAGAATTTTTACCAGGCCCTGGGGCCGGATGGCTTCGGCGTAGGGGTATACAACCTGCCCGACGAGGCTCGCTCTGCTGCCCAGTGGGCCTGGGATTTCCTCGAAGAAGATCCCAATCTGCGTCGGCTGACCCTGATGCAGCTCATCATCGAAAAGCTGATCGAACAATACCCCCTGGAGGCGTCCGACGTGACGCTGTCGCCCAAGGCCTGAATGTTCTCGCTGCCCCACTTGCTTGCGGTTGCTGGCGGTGCTTCGATAGGCGCGCTGTGCCGGTGGGGCCTGGACTTTTGGCTTGATCGCGGTTCATCAAGCTTGCCCTGGGGCACACTCGGTGCGAACCTTGTCGGCGGCTATCTCGTAGGATTGGTGCTGGGCTGGCTTAGCCTGAACCCCGACCTGCCGGTGTGGTTGCGGCTGATGCTGGTCACCGGATTCCTGGGCGGGCTGACGACTTTTTCCACTTTCTCGGCGGAGGCCTTCGGCATGTTGGAGCGTGGTGCCTACGCGACGGCCTTGGGTTATGTGGGGCTTAGTCTATTGGGCAGTCTTGGACTGACGGCGCTGGGTTTTGCCACTGTGCGCATGATCCGCTCGGGCATGTAGTTCGCCGGCGCGGGCGCGCCAGCCACTGCATCAGTCCAGTGCCGCGTGCAGTTCAGTCGCGGCCTGCAGGCCGCTGCGTACCGCGCCTTCCAGAACGGCCGGATACTCCGTGTTGGTCCAGTCGCCGGCAACCCATACTCGCGGCCATGGCGTGCGGTTCTGGGGTCTTGCAAGACCTGGCACCGCCGCGAACGTTGCGCGCTTTTCAACGATGATGTTGTGCGCCACCACCTCCGGCAAGGGGGCGTAGCGGCGAGTCTGTTCACGTAGTTGGGTGACCAGCCCCGCGATGACGTCGGCAGCTTCGTGTTCCTGCATCGCTCTGGCATCGCTGACGACGATGTGCACCAGCGTGTCGCCGTGCGGCGCCTCATGCCTCAGTGGGCGGCCCAGGGCGCTGGAATCGAACAGCCATTGACCGAACTGTCGACGCGCCGGATCGTCGCGCAGCAATAGCATGGGGGTAGGCAATGCCCAAGGTTGGGCGAGCCGCAAGCTGATGGTGGCGATGGGCAGAAACGAAAAAGCCGCCAACGACTCCAGATAGGCAGTGCTTAGTGGCGAGGCCGGCAATTGCGCAAGCAGTCTATGGCTGGACGGCGCATTACCAGCCACGATCACGGCATCAAAGTGCCTGTCTTGCACTTGCACGTAGCGCGCTGCGGTACGCAGCTGGCGCACTGTATGGCCCTTCAGGACGCTGGAGCGGCCCAAAGGGTCGCCGTGCAGGGCATGCTCCAGGGCATCGGGCCATAGTCGCGTCAGGTCGACTCTGGGGATAAGCAGGTCGCTGGCCTGCTTGTTGCCGCCCAGGCTGTCGCGCAGCACATGGGCAAATAATTGCGCGCTGGCGGCTTCCAGCGGGGTATTCAGCGCTGCTATGCACAAAGGGTGCCAGAACGTTCGGATCGCATGGGGCGATTGCCGGCCCTGTTCAAGCCACTGGCTGACGGTTTGCTCAGGTGGAGTTTCCCACTGGGCTTTTTGCAACTTGTTGGTGATGGCGATCAAGGCCAGTTTCTCGCTCAGCCGCAGGCCGCGTGCCGTGGCTATTCCTGCAAGCAGGTGCCAGGGCGCAGGCAGGTTGGCGGCCTTGATGCTGAATTGACCGTCGGCGGACTCCAGCCGCAGAGGCATGCGATAGAACAGGGCTTGAGGGTCCAGGCGCAGCATGCGCATGACCTGCAGCGTTTGCGTGTAGGCGCCCAGCAGCAGGTGTTGACCGTTGTCGGTCCAGCAATCAAGCGCCCGTGCATGCACGCGGCGCGCTCTGCCGCCCAATGTGCGGGCGGCCTCGTGTACGACCACTGAATGTCCCAGCTCACGCAGCCGCAAGGCTGCGGCAAGGCCAGCCCAGCCGGCGCCTACGACGGCGACGTTCATTGGCTTAATCGCTTGATCAGCCCCCGGCCACCACCTACCCAGATCTTCCAGGCCAGCCAGAACTTGCGGATGGGCGTGAGCGAGATGCGCTGATCGAGCACTTGCCAGTTGTCTCTTTCGATCTCTTGCAGGAGGGCATGGTAGATGGCTGCCATCATCAATCCGGGCCGTTGTGCGCGCCGGTCGGCTTCGGGCAGTGCCTGGACGGCTTCACGGTAGCATTGGCGTGCGCGTTCGGTCTGAAATCGCATCAGTGCTTCGAAGCGGTCGGAATGCTGCCGATCGATGATTTCCGCAGCGGTCACATTGAAGTTCTGCATATCCTCGACAGGCAGATAAATGCGTCCGCGCCGGGCGTCGTCGCCGACGTCCCGGATGATGTTGGTCAGTTGAAAGGCCAGGCCCAGCTTCTCAGCGTAGACCAGGGTTTCGGGTTGCGTGTAGCCGAAGATGCTGGCCGAGAGTTCACCCACCACGCCGGCCGCGTGCCAGCAATACTTGCGCAGGGCGGGCCAGTCGTTGTAGCGGCTTTGATCCAGGTCCATTTCCATGCCTTCAACGACAGCATGCAGGCGTTCGGCGCTCAGACCGAAGACGTGGATGTGCGGTGCCAGTGCCTGCATGACGGGATGCTCGGCGTGGCCGGCGTAGAGTTGATCGATCTGGGTGCGCCACCACGCAAGCTTCATGCGTGCCACGGACGGCTCGGTGGACTCGTCGACGATGTCGTCCACTTCGCGACAGAAGGCGTACAGGGCCGTAATCGCCCGACGCCGTTCAGGCGGAAGGAACAAAAAGGCATAGTAGAAGCTGGAACCGCTTTGGGCGGCCTTGTTCTGGCAGTATTCGTCGGGAGTCATGTATCCGGCTGGGCTCTTTAAGGTCTTGCGAGGTGTCGGACGGCGGGACGGGCAGCCAGTGCTCGCCACACAAGCAGGATCCAGTCGCTTTTTTTCAGCGTTGGTCGTTGAAAGAATATGTCGTAGTGTAATTCGTCCAGGCGCTGCAATATGCGCAAGCCGCCGTGGATCACCAATTTCAGCTCCAGCCCGATCCTGCCGGGCAGGCGGCTGGCCAGGGGCAGGCCTTGCAACAGCATGAGGCGGGCCTGTGCAACCTGTTCTCGCATCAGGGACTGCCAGGCGCGGTCGTCGCCTTCTGGCTTGTACGCGTTCGCGGAACTGCGGGTGGCAATATAGTGCTCGTCGACGCCATGTTGCCGAAGTTTGTCCTGCGGCAGATATACGCGGTCTTTGCGCCAATCGATGGCGACATCCTGCCAGAAGTTGGTCAGTTGCAGCCCCGAGCATACGGCGTCCGACTGGGCAAGGCTGGCCGGATCGACGCGATCATAAAGATGCAGCATCAGGCGGCCGACCGGGTTGGCGGATCTGCTGCAGTAGTCCAGGAGCTCGTCATCGCAAGTGTAGCGGCTCTTCTGGACGTCCTGCTCGAACGCCGAAAGCAAATCATAGAAGGGCGCCACAGGCAGCTTGTGGCGCTGTATGGTCCCCATCAGAGGCCGGAATACGGCGTGGCGCGGATCGGCGTCCGCAAGCGTCAGTCTGCCGTTTTCTATCTGTGCCAGTGCCGATCGATAGCCGGCAAGCTGCTCAAGACGTTCGTGGGGCAGGGCTGTGCCTTCGTCCGCAATATCGTCCGCGCTGCGTGCAAACCGGTAGATGTCGCGTACGGCGCCACGCAGGCGGCGCGGCAGCAGCACCGAGGCTACCGGGAAGTTCTCATAATGATCGACGGCCATAGGCGGGCAGTATAAGGCAAGGCACTTACCGGATTATCGGGAAGTGGTTTAGACTTCGCTATCCAGGGAGGGAGTCATGCCGCGTCCGATTTCGGCGACGATATCCATATCGTCCTTGAGTCACAATTTACATACCGTCATTCAGCAGTTGCAACCGGATAGCGGCCACGCAAGCCAACCGCGCCCCAAGGTGTGGGCGGTCATCAAGGCAAATGCATACGGGCACGACATCGCCAGCGCCGTCTCGGCCTTCCACGAGGCCGAGGGGCTTGCCATGCTGGATCTGGACGAGGCCTTGCGTTGCCGGGAACTGGGCTGGCGCAAGCCCATCCTGTTGCTTGAGGGCTGCTTCGAGCCGGGCGACATCCAGCTTGCCCAAGCCCACGACCTGACCCTGGCGATCCATTGCAAAGAGCAACTGGACATGCTGGCTGCCAGCACGGCCACCTCGCCTGGCTTGGACGCTTACGTCAAGCTCAATACCGGCATGAACCGTCTGGGCTTCAGCCTTCAGGATTTTCCCCAGGCTTACCGCGAGGCAATGATGCTGCGCGAGCAAGGCGTGCTGCGCCATGTCGGCAAAATGACGCACTTCGCGCGGGCTGACGACGACCCCGAAGAAACACGCCAGCAATTGGAAACCTTCAATACCGTGACGGCCGGGCTGCCAGGCTCCATCAGCGTCTGCAATTCCGCCGCCACGCTAACGTCCGGCCTGTGGGTCAAGGCTGCCGGAGACGAACAATGGGTTCGTCCCGGCATTTGCCTGTACGGGTCCTCTCCCTTTGCCGATGTTACCGCCGGGCAGTTGGGCCTGCGACCGGCGATGACGCTGGCCGCGCAGTTGATCAGCGTACGCAGCGTGGATACCGGCGGGGCAATCGGTTACGGCCACACTTTCCGCTGCGTCGAACCTGTCCGGGTGGGTGTAGTGGCTTGCGGCTATGCCGATGGCTATCCGCGCCATGCCGGTACCGGCACCCCTATTACCGTTGCCGGCGTGCGTACCCGTTTGTTGGGCCGCATATCCATGGACATGCTGGTTGCCGACTTGACTCCCGTGCCGCATGCCGCCGTGGGCAGTCCAGTGGTGTTGTGGGGGGAAGGCGGGCCGTCCGTGGACGAGGTCGCCGCAGCGGCCGGCACCATAGGTTACGAATTGCTTTGCGCTGTGGCGCCTCGCGTGCCAAAACATATCGTATGAAAGGAAATGCCATGAAGCATAAATGTGTACTGGTCACCGGAGCCACCAAGGGCATAGGCTGGGCGATCAGCCGTCGGCTGGCCGACCTGGGTTGCCATGTCGTGGGCCTTGCGCGCCAGACACAGGATATCGACTTTCCTGGTTATCTTTACGCCTGCGATCTGAATAACGCCGGCGAGACTGAGGACATGCTGCGCGTCATCCGCGAGAAGTATCCGGTAGATGCGGTTGTCAACAATGTGGGGGTCATCATGCCGGAGCCGCTGGGCGAGGTGGACCTGGCCTCGCTCTATCAGGTGTTCGACCTGAATGTTCGGGTGGCCGTTCAGGTGGCGCAGACCTTCGTGCCTTCCATGAAAGCGCGTCACGAAGGCCGTATTGTGAATATTTGCAGCCGCGTCACACACGGCAGCGTCAACCGCACCAGCTATTCGGCTGCGAAAAGCGCACTCATTGGGTGCACCAAGACCTGGGCGCTCGAACTCGCACCCTATGGCATTACCGTCAATGCGGTTTCTCCGGGCCCCGTCGAGACCGAATTATTTCGTGCCGGGCATCCGGAAGGCAGCGAGGTCGAAAAGAAGGCGTTGTCATCCATACCCATGGGCCGTTTCGGTTCGCCGGCCGACGTGGCTGCGGCCGTCACCTTTCTGCTAAGCGACGAGGCCGGATACATCACCGGCCAGGTGCTTGGTGTTGATGGCGGAGGCAGCATCGCCGGCAGGTAAAGCGCTTGCGGCGGTTAAACTTGCCCGATGGCCAAAGCAAAAACCGTGTTTGTTTGTAGTGAGTGTGGTGCAAGCAGTCCCAAATGGGAAGGCAAATGCCCGCATTGCGGCGAGTGGAATACCTTGCACGAGGCGGTGGAAGCCGGCGTTGCAGCCAGTCGTTTTGCCCCCTTGGCCGGCGCCAGCCCTGTACGCAGCCTGGCCGATATCGAGGCCCGGGAGCACGCGCGCCAGCCAACCGGCATCGCAGAATTCGATCGGGTGCTCGGCGGTGGCCTGGTGGCCGGGTCGGTCGTCCTGATCGGCGGCGACCCGGGAATAGGCAAGTCCACGCTATTGCTGCAAGCCCTGGTCAGCCTGTCCAATGCTGTCAAGGTGCTGTACGTGACCGGCGAAGAATCCGCCGAACAGGTCGCGCTGCGCGCCCGCCGGCTTGAGCTGGCCAGCGGCGACGTAGACCTGTTGGCCGAGATCCGCCTGGAGGCCATCACGGATGCGCTGGCCCGGCACAAACCCGCCGTGGCAGTCATTGACTCGATACAAACCCTTTATTCCAGCCAGTTGACCTCGGCGCCGGGCTCGGTGTCGCAGGTGCGTGAGTGCGCTGCCCAACTGACGCGGATCGCCAAGCAGACTGGTACCGCCATTGTCCTGATCGGCCATGTCACGAAGGATGGCACGCTGGCCGGTCCCCGCGTACTGGAACACATCGTCGACACGGTCCTGTACTTCGAAGGCGATACGCATTCGTCGTTTCGTCTGGTGCGAGCCTTCAAGAATCGCTACGGTGCAGTCAACGAACTGGGCGTCTTCGCCATGACGGACCGGGGCTTGCGCGGCGTCGCCAACCCGTCCGCCTTGTTCTTGTCCCAGCACGAGCAGAACGTACCGGGGTCCTGCGTCATGGCCACTCAAGAGGGCACCCGTCCCTTGCTGGTTGAGATCCAGGCACTGGTCGACACTGCCCATGTTCCCAACCCGCGCCGCCTCTCGGTGGGGCTGGAGGCTACCCGGCTTGCCATGTTGCTGGCGGTGATGCATCGCCATGCAGGCGTCGTCACCTTCGACCAGGACGTCTTCGTGAACGCGGTTGGCGGCGTAAAAATTACCGAACCGGCTGCTGATCTGGCTGTGCTGCTGGCCATCATGTCCTCCCTGAACAACAAGCCCTTGCCCAAGGGCCTGGTGGTATTTGGCGAGGTCGGTCTTGCCGGCGAGATACGACCCGCACCGCGCGGCCAGGAGCGCTTGCGCGAGGCCGCCAAGCTGGGCTTCAGCCTCGCGCTGATCCCGCGTGCCAATGCGCCGCGACTACCCATAGAGGGCCTGGAGATCTGGGCCGTCGATCGCGTGGATGCTGCTCTCGCGCGTCTGCGCGAAGGCCACTGAGGGGACTGCGTTTGGCGTGGTATGTGATTGTGCTGGGTTGCCTGATGTCGGGGGCGTTGATCGGCTTTACGGGCGGAGTCCTCGGTATAGGCGGTGGGCTACTGGCCATTCCATTGCTGGGCCTGATCATGAATATGGATCAGCAAGCTGCGCAGGGTACGGCCTTGATCATGGTTCTGCCCGCCGTGCTCATGACGGTTCGTCAATACAATCAACAAGACAAGATCGACCTCAAGGCGGCAGCTGCCGGTGCTGCCGGATCCATCGTGTGTACATGGATAGGCGCCCAGATTGCACTCGGACTGGATCCGTCGCGCTTGCGCCTGATCTATACCGGCTTTGTTCTGTTCATTGCGATCTTCTACATCGTGCAGAGCCAATGGCGGCCAGCCGCCGGAGGTGGACCCAAGCCGCGTCGCAAGACCCAGGATTTCCATAAGGGATGGTTCGCGCTGATCGGCATGATCGCGGGCATGGCGGGTGGCATATTCGGTGTCGGAGGTTCGGTGCTGGTTGTGCCCATCCTGACGACAGTTTTTCGCTTGACCCAGACCGGCGCGCAGGGCCTGGCCTTGACGATGATTATTCCGGGAACCATTGTCGCGCTGATCACCTATGCCGCCCATGGTCAGGCCGATTGGTTGCTGGGCCTGCCGCTGGCAGTGGGCAGCATATTTCTTGTTCCTTATGGCGTCAGGCTGGCTTACGCATTGCCCGAGCCCCGGCTCAAGCTCGCTTTTGCATGCATGCTGCTTGTTATCATGGTGCTATTGCTGATTAAGGTCTGAACCATGCATGCAGGTATCGTTTCTATAGTGCGCTTCGGACTGCGGTCATTGAGGCGGGACTGGCGTTCGGGCGAGTTACGGCTCTTGGCGCTGGCCCTGGTGACCGCTGTAACAGCAGTGACCAGTGTGGGTTTTCTTGCCGACCGTGTTGGCGGGGCGCTGGAGCGCGACTCAGCACAAATGCTTGGGGCAGACCTTGCAGTGCGTTCCGCGGATCCCATACCCAGCCCTTTCGGTCAGCGTGCCCTCGAGCTTGGCTTGACGACAGCGCAAACCGTCCAGTTTCCCTCCATGGCGGGCACCGATAGCACCATGCAACTGGCGTCCTTGAAGGCGGTGTCTCCCGGATACCCCTTGCGCGGGCAACTGCGTACAGTCGATGGGACGGACCCATCCGGTGCTGCCCACCCTGCAGATGGCATTCCGGCGCCCGGCACCGCCTGGGCGGACGCCCAATTGCTGAATCAGCTCGACATAGAGCCAGGCCAGGACGTCACGCTGGGCGAGGCGAGCTTCACCGTTGCACGCATCATCACCTACGAGCCAGATCGCGGCATGGAGTTTGTGAATGTGGCGCCGCGCATCATGATCAATATGTCGGACCTGCCCGCAACCGGACTGGTCGCGACGGGCAGCCGCGTCCGTCATCAGTTGTTGGTGGCCGGATCACCCGCCCAAGTGCAGCGCTACCAGGACTGGATTTCCGAGAAGGTAGTCGATGGCCAGACGATCTCCACGCCGCAAACCAGCCGCCCACAGTTACGCAGCGCACTGACCCGCGCGGAGCAATTCCTGCAGTTGGTCGCTCTTTTGACCGTGATGATCGCGGCCGTGGCGGTTGCCCTGGCAACGCGTCGATATACCTTGCGCCACCGGGATGGTATTGCGGTGATGCGCTGCCTGGGCGCCAGCCGGCGACAGCTGGGCATTTCGCTATGGGTGGAGTTTCTGGCGCTGGGTTTGATCACCAGTGCGGTGGGTGCGCTGGCGGGCTTTGCCGTGCACGAAGGCCTGGTACTGGTTGTCTCTGCCTGGCTGGATACCTCGCTGCCGCCGGCCACGCTCGAGCCAGTCTGGCAGGGTCTGGCCGCGGGTTTATTGCTGCTGATGGGGTTTGCCTTGCCCCCGCTGGCGGCGCTGCCCAAGGTGGCGCCCGCCCGGGTCCTGCGTCGTGATGATGCGGGGCCGCCGTTGCGCCGCTGGCCCTCTTATGCTTTCGGGGTCGCTGCTTTCTTCGCGTTGACGGTCTGGATTTCAGGCGACCTTCGCTTAAGCAGTGTGGTGACGGGCGGATTCGCCGTGGCGCTCGTCTTGTTTGCGCTGACCGCCCATGCGCTGGTGGCCGTCCTGGGCCGCCTGAGGCATCGCGCGGCCGGCCATGCCGCCTTGCGCTTTGCATTGGCAGGCCTGGTGCGCCGCCGTGGCCTGACCGTCACGCAACTGTGTGCCTTGTCGACCGGCTTGATGATATTGCTGTTGCTGGCGATCACGCGCACCGATCTCTTGCAGGGCTGGCAAGGCAGCCTGGAACCCGATGCACCCAACACCTTTCTGATCAATATCCAGCCAGAACAGCGCAGCAGCGTACAGGCCCGTTTAAAGGAAGAGGGCCTGCAGGCAGTGACATTCTCGCCGATGATACGGGGCAGGCTGGTGGCGATCAGCGACAAGGCGGTCAATGCCGACGACTACAAGGATGCTCGCGCGCAGCGCATGGCCAAACGGGAATTCAATCTGTCCTACACCGATACATTGCCGGACAGCAACGAGACGACGGCCGGCCGATGGCTTGATCCCCAGGCTCACGAGGCTTCCCTGGAGACCGGCCTTGCAGCTACCTTGGGTATCGCCGTTGGCGACACGCTGACCTTCGACGTAGCAGGCCGTGACGTCAAGGTGGCCGTGGTCGGACTGCGTGAAGTGGATTGGGATTCCTTCCAGACGAACTTCTTTGCCGTGCTCAGTCCGGCGGCGTTGGTCGATGCGCCGGCAAGCTACATTACTTCGCTGCATGT
Organism: Pollutimonas thiosulfatoxidans; assembly: GCF_004022565.1. Lineage (NCBI taxonomy): Bacteria > Pseudomonadati > Pseudomonadota > Betaproteobacteria > Burkholderiales > Alcaligenaceae > Pollutimonas > Pollutimonas thiosulfatoxidans. The sequence goes on along the minus strand of NZ_CP022987.1, from coordinate 1,629,618 downwards.
GCCGCCCGAGCAGGCCGCTGGGCTGCTTGCGGTTCTGCGCGATTTTCCTAATCTCACGCTCTTCGATATCGGCTCTCTTCTGGGACAAGTGCAGCATGTGCTGGATCAGGTGGTAAGAGCCGTGCAATTGCTTTTTCTTTTCACGGTAATCGCCGGTGTGCTGGTGTTGGCCGCGGCGCTGGCTGCCACCCGGGATGAGCGCATCCACGAAGTGGCGATCCTGCGTGCCTTGGGTGCCAGCCGACGCCAATTGGTGGCGGCGCAACGCATCGAGCTATTGATCGTGGGCGGGCTTGCCGGCTTGCTGGCGGCAGGCGGGGCTGTTGCTGTGGCCGGTTTACTGGCACGGCTGGTGTTCGAGTTTCCGCTGGCCTGGTCCTGGTGGCCCTGGGTCGCCGGGATAGGCATAGGTATCGCGGCATCCCTCCTGGGCGGCACCTTGGCGCTGGCCGGCGTGCTTAAAACGCCGCCACTGGTCTCACTACGGGAAGCGACATGATGACAAGGATACGCAGCGTCGATTTCCCGATGGCACAGGGGGCGATCCGCTACGACGCGGCAACGCTGGACCAGCCTACGCCGCAGTGGTTTGATCCGAACGCCGAGTCGCTGCAGGCGCAGGCGGTCTCGCATGGCGGGCGACAGGCTGCCTGGTTTGTGAGCGGCGGCTTCGGTGCGGCGGTGCTGCGCCATTATCGGCGCGGCGGTCTGGCTGCAAGAATAAGCGCCGATAACTACCTGTGGAGGTCGGCCGAAGCCAGCCGGTCTTTCGCCGAGTTCGAATTATTGCGCTACCTGTACGAACTTGATTTGCCGGTGCCGCGACCTTTGGCCGCCGCCTACTGGCGTCGCGGCCTGAGCTATCGCGCCGCCATCCTGATCGCACGCATACCCAATGTGCAGCCGCTGGCCCGCGCGCTGGACGATGCCGACCCTGCCAAGGTTGCGGCCGCCATTTATGCAATGCACGAGGCAGGTGTCTGGCATGCCGACCTGAACGCCTACAATATTCTGCTTGGCGAAGATGGCGGCGTCTGGCTTATAGACTTCGACAAAGGCCGCAAGATGACGGTCTCGCCGGAACGGCGGCGTGGCAACTTACTACGGCTACGCCGCTCGCTCATCAAGGTGGCTGGCGATTCGGGAGCACAGTGGTGGATGGCGCTGGAACCGGCCTATTCGCGGTTGATACGGGCAGATGGCCATTTTTAGCTAAAAAGCTTTATCATCACGCCTTTTGGCTTTTTTAATATTGTCGGGGGAGGCTCGTAATGAAGTTCAACACAGCGAAAAGGCTGCTTATGGCCGCCGTCGTTGCGACGGCATTGTCGCCCGTCAGCGCCCAACAGCGCGTCGTGAATGTCTATAACTGGGCTGAATACACTGCCCCCGACACACTTTCCGGATTTGAAAAAGCCACAGACATCAAGCTGCGCTATGACGTCTACGACAGCAACGACACCTTGCAAGCCAAGCTGTTGACCGGCAAGTCCGGTTACGACGTGGTCGTGCCGTCTACGCACTATGCAGCCCGGCAGATCGAAGGCGGTCTGTTTCAGAAGCTGGACAAGAGCAAGATACCGAACTGGGAGCATCTGGACCCGGCCATCATGGCTATTGTCGAGGCGGTTGATCCAGGTAACCAATACCTGGTGCCGTGGGGCTACGGTACCAATGGCCTGGGCTTCAATGTCGACAAGGTTAAGGAAATCCTGGGCGCCGACGTGCAACTGGGCAGTTGGGACATGCTGTTCAAGCCCGAGAATGCTGAAAAGCTGAAGGCTTGCGGGATCTCGGTGCTGGACGAGGCCGCGCAAGTGTTCCCGGCTGTCTTGCATTACCTTGGCAAGGACCCCAACAGCAGCAAGCAGCAAGACTACCAAGAAGCGTTGGCGCTGCTGAAAACCATACGCCCCTATATCAGGCAGTTCAGTTCGTCCGGCTACATCGATGAGCTGGCCGCGGGCGATTTGTGCATGGTCTACGGTTACTCCGGCGACGTCATGATCGCGGCCAATCGGGCCCGCGAGGCGGGCAAGAGCTACAAGATCGACTATTACATTCCCGAGGGCGGGGCCCCGGCCTGGTTCGACACCATGGCCATACCGAAAGACGCGGCGAACGTAGACGAGGCACATGCCTTCATCAACTACATAGAAACGCCCCAAGTGCATGCCGCCATCACTAACGTCATGTTTTACCCGAACGCCAACAAAGAGGCACGCAAGCACGTCGTCAAGGAAGTGGCCGACAACCCCATGATCTACCCACCCGACGACGTTGCCAGCACACTTTATGTGATCAAGCCACAGACTCCTGCCATGCAGCGCGTGCAAACGCGCATGTGGGCTGAGCTCAAGTCCGGGCGTTGACGGTCATGCTCGATAATCGCTCCGTCGCATCCCCGTGGTCAGGCGACGCGGATGAGTTCGTCCGCATCGAAGAGGTGGTCAAGATATACGGCGACACGGTAGCCGTGCAGTCGGTCAGCCTGTCGGTACGGCGCCACGAAGTGTTCGCCTTGCTGGGCAGCTCCGGCTGCGGAAAATCCACGCTGCTGCGCATGCTGGCCGGTTTCGAGGAGGTCACTTCGGGGCGCATCTACCTGGACAACGAAGACATCACCAGCCTGCCGCCGTATCGGCGGCCGGTCAACATGATGTTCCAGTCCTACGCGCTTTTCCCTCACATGACAGTAGAGGCGAACGTCGCTTTCGGCCTGAAACAGGAGGGCGTGCCGCGCAACGAGATCCATGAACGCGTTTTCGAAGCGCTGGATCTGGTCCAGATGGCCGGCTTCGCTCGTCGAAAGCCGCATCAATTGTCAGGCGGACAGCAGCAGCGCGTGGCCTTGGCGCGCAGCCTGGTCAAGCGGCCCAAGCTCTTGTTGCTGGACGAGCCCATGTCGGCGCTGGACAAGCAGATCCGCCAGAAAACGCAGCTTGAACTGATCAAGATCCTGGATCAGGTCGGCGTGACTTGCATCATGGTGACCCACGATCAGGAAGAAGCCATGACCATGGCGCATCGGCTGGCTGTCATGACGGAAGGGCAGATCATTCAGTGCGGCACACCGCAAGCGGTTTATGCCTTCCCCAACTCTCGCTTCGTGGCCGGTTTTATCGGCTCCACCAATCTATTTACCGGCACGATCGTTGTCGACGAGTCCGACCATGTGTCGATCGAAAGTCCCGAGCTGACCCGACCGCTATACGTCAGTCATGGCGTCAGCGAGCCGCTGGGCATGGAGGTGCATGTTTCGATACGGCCCGAGAACATACGCGTGCTGCGTGAGCAGCCCGACGCAGAATTCAACTGGGGCCATGGCATGGTCAGCCACGTCGCGTGGATGGGCAGCTACGCGCGCTACCAGGTAAGGCTGGACTCGGGGCAGCTTATGGAGGCCAGTGTGCCCAGCCTGATGCTGGCCCAAGCCGACGCACCGGGTCTGGATGAAGAGGTATTCGTGTCGTGGTCGGATGACAGCGCCACGGTGTTGCCATCATGAACGGATTGTCCTGGCGCGCATGGCCGATTCGACGCTGGCTGACGATCATGCCGCCGTTCCTGTGGTTGGCCTTGTTTCTGTTGCTGCCGTTCTTATTGGTGCTGAAGATCAGCTTTGCTGATCTGCGTTTCGGCATTCCGCCGTATACCCCATTGGCGGAATTGCAGGAACAGACCCTGACCTTGGCCTTGAGCCTGCGTGGCTACGCGCTGCTGTTCAGCGATAGTCTGTATATCGCCACGTACCTGAACTCGGTAAAAATGGCAGCGATCACAACGCTGTGCTGCATGCTGATCGGCTATCCGATGGCGTACTACATCGCCCGATCCGAACCTTCGTTGCGCAACCTGTTGCTGCTGGGCGTCATCCTGCCGTTTTGGACGTCCTTGCTGCTGCGTGTGTATGCCTGGGTCGGGATCCTGCGCAACGATGGCCTGCTCAATAACTTCTTGTTGTGGTTGGGCGTCATAGACGTGCCGCTGGAAATTTATCGCACCGACCTGGCTGTCTACATCGGCCTGGTCTATGCCTACCTGCCGTTCTTCGTGCTGCCCCTGTACGCCAACCTGGTCAAGTTTGATCTGCGTTTGCTGGAAGCCGCCTACGATCTGGGCGCGCGGCCATGGAAAGCCTTCCTGACCATTACTGTCCCCTTGTCCATGCCCGGTGTGATCGCCGGAGCCATGCTGGTGTTCATTCCTACGGTTGGCGAATACGTCATACCCGAGATGCTGGGTGGCGCCAATACCTTGATGATGGGGCGGGTGATGTGGACGGAATTCTTCAATAATGCCGATTGGCCGATGGCGGCCGCAGTGACCTGCGTCATGGTCTTGATGTTGCTGGTTCCACTGGTGCTGTTCCAGTACAACCAGGCCAGGCAATTGAACGACACCAGAGGAGTTGGACATGACGCGTCCTGATCCCGTCCTGCGTGCGGTCGTGCTGGGCGCAGGCTTTGCCTTTTTGTACGTGCCCATCCTGTGCCTGATGGTTTTCTCGTTCAATGATTCGTCGATGATGACGTCCTGGACAGGCTTCTCTTTCAAATGGTATGGCGAGCTGTTCCGGGACGACGCCCTGCTGAGCGCCGCCCGGCTTTCACTGGTCATCGCGGCCTTGACTGCAACGGCTGCGGTCATTATCGGCACTTGGGCGGGCTATGTGCTGGCGCGCATGGGGCGGTTTCGGGGCTTCGGGCTATACATAGGGATGGTCAGCGCACCGCTGGTGATGCCCGAGGTGGTGTTGGGCATTTCCCTGCTGCTGATGTTTGTGGAGATCAGCGAGTTGCTCGGCTGGCCGTCCGGCAATGGCATGTTCACCATCTGGGTGGGTCACGTTACCCTATGCATGGCTTACGTTGCCGTCATCATCCAGTCGCGCATCCGTGATCTGGACCGATCGCTCGAAGAAGCCGCCCTGGATCTGGGCGCCAGTCCACTGAAGGTCTTTTTTGTCATTACCTTGCCATTGATCTTCCCGGCATTGCTGGCCGCCTGGCTGTTGGCCTTCACCTTGTCGCTGGACGACGTGGTGATCGCCTCTTTCTTGTCGGGACCCGGCTATACAACTCTGCCGCTCGAGGTTTTCTCTCGCGTCCGGCTGGGTCTGAAGCCCGAGATCAATGCGCTGGCCACGCTATTCATACTCATCGTCGGCCTGTTTGTCGTCATCGCCAACCGCATGCAGTGGCGCAAACAAGCCCAACAGTAAGGACACCACATGCGTAGTATTGCGGTTTATGGATTGAAGAAGTGCAGCACCTGTATCAAGGCGATGGCCTGGCTCGAAGCGAACGGCATGCCGTTTGCCTTCACCGATTACCGCGATAACCCCATCGCTCCGGCTGTCTTGGCTGTCTTGGCCGACGAATTGGGCGGATGGGAGAAGCTGGTGAATCGGGCTTCAATGACCTGGCGCAATTTACCTGCCGAGCGCAAGGCGCCACAGACTGCCCAGGATTGGCTGGCGCTGATCGCCGAGTTTCCGGCCTTGATACGACGTCCTGTGATGGTGGACGCCGACGGGCAGGTCAGTGTCGGTTTTTCGGAAAAGAAGTACTCCGCAATTTTTGCCTGACGACAGGATCATACGCATGCTTACGCAATCAGATCTCAAACGACAAGTGGCCGAGGCCGCGGTGCAATTCATTTTGCCCGAACTCACACCAGAAACTGTGTTGGGGGTGGGTACAGGGTCCACGGTAGACCTTTTCATTGAGGCGATCACCCCGTACAAGAATCGTTTTCTCGGTGCTGTATCAAGCTCGGAGCGCAGTTCGGCCCGCCTGGCGGAGGCCGGCATCCGCGTCTTCGACCTGAACGATGTGGCCAGCATGCCCTGGTATGTCGACGGCGCAGACGAGGTCGATCACGGCTTGAACATGATCAAGGGCGGGGGCGGCGCGCTCACGCGCGAGAAGATCGTGGCGTCCGTGGCCGAACAATTCCTGTGTATTGTGGACGAGTCCAAGTTGGTGCAGACCCTGGGCGCCTACCCTCTGCCGATCGAAGTCATTCCGATGGCACGTGAAGTCGTGTCGAGGCGGCTGGCAGGCCTGGGCGGCGAACCGGCGCTGCGCGAGGGCTTCCTTACGGATAATGGCTGTCAGATCGTGGATGTGGCGGGTTTGCAGATCACCGCGCCTGCCGACCTGGAGGGCCTGATCAATGATATTCCCGGCGTGGTTTCCTGCGGCCTGTTTGCCTTGGCCGGGGCAGACGTACTGTTGGTCTCGACACAATCGGGCGTGCGTCGACTGAATTTGCCCTTGTCATAAAGGCGTCACGATTCACATGTAAACTACCTGTGTAACTTCAATTTTTTATGTGAACATCAAGGGCCGATATGTCTGAGCACACGAATAAGCAATTTCATACCGATCTTGAAACCACACGATCGCTCTTCCTTGAAATGGGCGGGCTGGTCGAAGCCATGGTGCAGGACGGCATGGAGGCGCTCTCTACGGGCGACCTCACTCTGGTCGATAAAGTGCGCGAGCGCGAAAAAGAAGTCAATCGCCTGGAGGTCGAAATTGATGAGCGCATCAGCCTGCTTATTGCTCGCAACCAGCCCACCGCCGTCGACCTGCGTTTGCTGTTGTCCGTATCAAAGATGCTGACCGACATGGAACGCTGTGGCGACGAAGCCGAGAAAATCGCCAAGATGGCGCGGCGCCTGCACGAGTCCGGGGGCCGCTACGAGCCCGTGGTCGAGTTGCGCCACATGGCAAATTTCGTCACCGCCATGATCCGCGACTCTCTGGACGCTTTTGCCCGGCTCGATCCCGTTCATGCGGCGCAGGTCGTGCGTAACGACAAGGAAGTCGACAAAGAGTGGAAAGGCTCTCTACGTCATATCATTACCTACATGATAGAAGACCCGCGCACGATCTCGCGCTCCATCGACCTGATCTTCATAGCCCGCGCGCTCGAGCGCATCGGCGATCATGCCAAGAACATGTCCGAACGCGTTATCTACATGGTCCGGGGCGACGACGTACGGCACACTGGCATCAAAAACACCGAGAGACTGGCCAGGGGTGAAGCCGCCGAAGAAGAAAACGAGATCTGAGCACCGGCCAGATCAACAAAAAACCGCCTTGATCGGCGGTTTTTTGTTGATCGCGTTATGCCGAGGGAGGCACGTAGCCCTGGGCCTCGACGTCGACGTCATCAAACAGGAAGCTTTCCATTTGCGTGGCCAGATACTTGCGCGCTCGGGCGTCGGCAAGATTGAGGCGGTTTTCGTTGACCAGCCTGGTTTGCGTATCCATCCATAGCGCCCAGGCTTCCTTCGACACGCTTTGCCAGATACGCACGCCGAGGTCGCCAGGGTAGGGGGGGTAATCCAGCCCCTCCGCCTCGCGCTTGAGCTTTACACATTGCACCATACGAGCCATGGAACACACCTTATAAAACGAGTTGACTGACTGCCTATTGTACCGAGGCGCCAGCGTGCCGGACTAGAGGCGCTTGATGAAGATCAGACTGTTGCGCGAACGGTTGTAATGGGCCTGGCGCTCTTTGGGCAAGTCGGCCACGCCACCTTGCACGAAGCCACGCTTGATGAACCAGTGCGAGGTACGGGTCGTCAAGACGAACAGGCGCCGGGCACCTATGGCCCGCGCGCGGCCTTCGGCGTGACGCAGCAGTATTTCGCCTTCGCCAGCACCCTGCCACTCGGGCTGTACGATCAGGCAAGCCATTTCGGCCATGTGGTCGTTAGGGTAGGGAATGATCGCGACGCAGCCGTAAATGACGCCATCGTGCTCCAGCACAGTGAACTTTTCCACATCGCGCTCGATGACTGAACGGCCCCGAGGCACCAGGGTGCCGTCCGCTTCCAGGGGCTCGATCAGTTGGACGATGGCGCCGACATCGTCGACCGAGGCAGGCCGCAGGTCGTCCAGCGTGTCTTCGACCACCATGGTGCCCACCCCGTCGTGGGTGAAGATCTCGAGCAGTATGCTGCCGTCCAGTGTGTAGGGCACCAAATGGGCGCGGGCCACGCCGCGTTTGACCGCCCGCGAGGCATGCGTCAGAAATGACGAGGTATCTTCATCCAGTGTGCCCGAGGCCAGAATACGATCAGCGTCTTCGCGGGCCAACTCGGTATCGACCGTGCCGTCCGTATCAAGCACCGTGCGGTCCTGCGTCAGGAAAATAAGCTTTTCCGCGCGCAGTGCGATGGCAGCGCTGGTGGCCAGGTCTTCCATGGCCAGGTTGAACGCCTCTCCCGTAGGCGAGAAGCCCAGGGGAGACAGCAGCACAATGGAGCCCTGGTTGATGCTGTTCTTGATGGCGTCGATATCCATCTTGCGCACCGCGCCGGCGTGTTTGTAATCCAGGCCGTCTATCACGCCTACGGGGCGTGCGGTGACGAAGTTGCCCGAAATGACACGTATTTGCGCATGCGACATCGGGGTGTTGGGCAAGCCCTGGCTGAATGACGCTTCGATGTCGAGCCGGATTTCACCCGCGGCCTCTTTGGCGCACTCCAGCGCTTCGGCGCTGGTGGGCTCGGTGCCCCGGCCGAATTGTGTCTGGTAGCCTTTTAATTTAAGCTGTTCGTTTACCTGCGGGCGCGAGCCATGCACCAGCACCAGTTTGACGCCCAGTGCCGAAAGCAGCGACAAGTCTTGTATCAGGGCATTCAGTGCGCCGTCGCTGACCAGTTCGCCACCGAAGGCGACGACGAATGTCTTGCCCCGGAAGTCGTGGACATACGGGGCGACCTCGCGAAACCATCGCACGAACTGAGCCGGAGCGAATTCGGGCGCGTCTTGCGCGGATAGCGTGGGGTCGGGTTCGATGGTGGTCATATGGCAGTGTAAAGTCTCAGCAGGGGTTGTGTCCGTCCAAAATTATAATAACGGACTACCCGCTTCCATTACGTTTCATGCAAGAGTTTGTCAATTTGTCGGAAAACCCACACATACCAGGTAGCAAGCGTGCCTCCAGGCCCGCCGGTGCTGCTTCTGTTCGTCGCCCACCGGCTGCAGCGCGCGCGGCCCGCGCCCTGCCTTCGGTAAGTTACCCGGAAGACCTGCCCGTCAGCGCGCGCCGCGACGATATCGCTGCGGCCATCAAGGCGAACCAGGTCATCATTGTCTGTGGTGAGACGGGTTCAGGCAAGACCACGCAGTTACCCAAGATCTGCCTGGAACTTGGGCGCGGCCTGGAAAAAATGATAGGCCACACCCAGCCGCGCCGTCTGGCGGCCACCTCAGTGGCCAAGCGCATCGCGCAAGAGCTGAACACCGAACTGGGCGACTGGGTCGGTTATCAGATCCGCTTCAACGACAAGACCGGACCCAACGCCGCCATCAAGCTGATGACGGACGGAATACTGCTTGCCGAGTCTCAGCGCGACCCGCTGCTAAGGCGCTACGACACCATCATTATTGATGAGGCCCATGAGCGCAGCCTGAATATCGATTTTCTGCTGGGATTCCTGCGGCAATTGCTGCCGCGGCGGCCGGATCTGAAATTGATCATTACCTCGGCAACCATAGATGCCGACCGCTTTGCGCAGCATTTCGGCCTAGCCGGCAAGCCTGCCCCGGTGATCGAGGTGTCGGGCCGCCTGTACCCCGTGGACATACTCTACCGACCGGTACGTGCGGATGAAGAGCCGGCTCCGGGCGAGGCGGCTGGCAAGCGGACGTCCAGTGATGAGGAGCGCGATCTGATTGACGCCGTGGTCGAGGGTGTGGATGAGTGCGCACGCCACGGACGGGGCGATATCCTGGTGTTCCTCCCCGGCGAGCGCGAGATTCGTGAGACCGTCGAGGCCTTGCGCAAACATCACCCCCCGGGCACAGAAGTGTTGCCGCTCTATGCCCGTTTGTCCCAGGCTGAGCAAGAGCGCATTTTTCATCCCGAAGGCAGCGGCCGACGCGTGGTGCTGGCCACCAACGTGGCTGAAACCTCGCTTACGGTGCCCGGCATACGCTACGTGGTCGATAGCGGCCTGGCGCGTGTGAAGCGCTATTCGTGGCGCAACAAGGTGGAGCAGCTGCGCATCGAGCCCATCAGCCAGGCTTCGGCGAATCAGCGGGCGGGGCGTTGTGGGCGCATAGGGCCGGGCGTATGCGTGCGCTTGTACGACGAGGCTGATTTCAAGCAGCGGGCGGCCTTTACCGACCCCGAGATATTGCGCTCTTCGTTGGCTTCGGTGATCTTGCGCATGAAGGCGCTCAAGCTGGACGATATCGAAGTATTCCCCTTTGTCGATCGCCCCTCCGGCCGTGCAGTGGCCGATGGCTATCAGCAGTTGCAGGAACTGGGCGCGCTGGACGAGCAGCAGACACTGACCGATACCGGTCGGGCGCTGGCCCGTTTACCGGTGGATCCGCGGCTGGCCCGCATGATTTTGGCCGCCCGCGACCAGCAATGCCTCGCCGAGATCCTTATCATCGCCTCGGCGCTGTCGGTACAGGATCCCCGCGACCGGCCGATGCAGGAGCGCGAGGCTTCCGAAGCGGCCCATGCCAAGTTCGGCGACGATAAGTCCGAATTCATCTCCTACCTCAAGCTATGGCGCTGGTATGGCGAACAAGTAGAGCACAAAGGCTCGCAACGCAAGCTGGTTGCGCTATTACGCCAGAATTTCCTCTCGCCGCTGCGCCTGCGGGAATGGCGCGATGTCCACAGTCAGCTATCCGGCCTGGTCGGCGAACAGGGTTGGCGCATGAACACCAGCGAAGCGACTTATGAACAGACCCACATGGCGCTCTTGTCCGGTTTGCTCGGTAATATCGGCTTGAAGTCGGAAGAAAGCGGCACCTATCAGGGCGCGCGGGAAATCCGCTTTCATATCCACCCCGGGTCGCGCCTGGTGCGCAAGGCGGGCCGTTGGATCGTCGCGGCAGAACTGGTCGAAACCACGCGTCTGTACGCCCGCTGCGTTGCCCGCATCGACCCGGTCTGGCTGGAAAAAGTGGGTGGACATTTGCTGCGCCGTAACTGGTCCGACCCGAGGTGGGACCGGAAAGCCGGCCAGGTCGTTGCCAATGAAAGGGCGACGCTCTATGGCTTGCAGGTCTACAACGGCAGGCGTGTCCACTTTGGTCGGATAGATCCGGCGCAAGCACGGGAACTGTTCATCCGGCAGGGACTGATGACGGGAGAGATCGATGTCTCCTTGCCCTTCCTGCGGGAAAACCGAAAACTGATTCTGGCCATCGAGAAACTCGAGCACCAGACGCGGCGGCCGGACATTCTGGTGGATGACAGCCTGATTTTCGCCTTCTACGATCAGAAAATTCCTGCGGATGTCTACCAGAGCGCGACCCTGGAGAAATGGCATAAAGGCCTGTCCAAGGAAGAATCAAAGGCCTTGTTGCTGAGTCGCGATGCGCTGATGCGGCATGATGCCGCCGGCATCACCACCGAGATATTCCCGCGCAAGGTCGTGTGGCATGGCGTCGAGATGGCGCTCGATTATCATTTCGAACCCGGTTCCGTGCGAGACGGCGCGACCTTGACCGTGCCTCTGTTTGCTTTGAACCAAATCGACCCCTTGCGCTGCGAGTGGCTGGTGCCCGGCATGCTGAAGGAAAAGGTTCATCTGCTGCTTAAATCCTTGCCTCAGAAAATACGGCGCCATTGTGTGCCTTTGCCCGATTATGCAGCGGGTTTTTATGAGCGTTGGTTCGACAGGGCCGCCGATCCGGACCGGGGCCTGCTGGAGGCGATCAGCGCCGACATGTGGGAGCAAGTGAAGCAGCGTCCGGCCCGCAGTGATTTCAAGCCCGAAACCTTGCCGGCCCATTTGTTCATGAACTTCAAAGTGGTGGACGAGCATGGGCGCATGCTTTCGGGCGGGCGCAACCTGGATCAACTCAAGGCAGAGCACGGCAAGCAAGCGCAGGCTTCCTTTCAGCAGTTTGCGGCCCGGGACGACCAGGTTGCCCAGGCCCTGTCTCATGAGCAGTTGACCGAGTGGTCGTTTGGCCCGCTACCCGAGATCATGGAAATACGCCGCAAGGGACAATCGTTTGTGGGCTATCCCGCGCTGGTTGACAGGCAAACCCATTGCGATCTGGACGTATTTGATGATCCGGCGCAGGCTCGCCAACGGCATCGGGCAGGCTTGCGCCGCCTGTTTCGCTTGGGACTGCGCGAGCAGGTGAAGTTCCTTGAAAAGAATCTGCCTGAGCTGACCACGATGAGCATGCTTTATATGTCGCTGGGCACACAGGAAGAGCTCCGCAATCAGATTATTGATTGCGCACTGGATCAGGCCTGCCTTGCCGAGCCCTGGCCTTCGGACCAGGCTGCTTTCGAATTGAGACGCAATGAGGGCAAGTCGCGCCTGGGCCTTCTGGCGCAAGAAGTTGGCCGCCTGACCAAGCAGATACTCATGGAGTGGTCGGCGTTGCAGAAGAAGCTGCCGCAGGCCAAGCCGCATGCCGGCGCATACGCCGATTTGCAGGCGCAGCAGTCGCGCCTGATGGGAAAATGGTTTCTGCGCGACACACCCTATCAGCAACTGGCACACTACCCACGCTACCTGAAGGCGGCCCAGGTGCGTATAGACAAGTTGCGTGCCGATCCTGCGCGTGATGCCAAGCTGATGGCCGAGATGGCGCCGTTGGTGGCTCAATACCAGCGCGCCGCGGTGGCCCTGCAGGGCAATGCCGATGCGCAACTGGAGGCGTTTCGATGGCTGCTCGAGGAGTTGCGTGTGGCTCTGTTCGCCCAGGAACTGCGCACGCCTATGCCGGTATCGGTAAAGCGCCTGCAAAAGGCCTGGGCGGCAATGCAGCGCTAGGTCGGCGCGGCAGCTCCAATAACGCTAAGGCTGGGTACAATTCGGTCCATGATTGATGCCAACACCCCACCCGCTTTCGTCCATTTGCGTGTCCATACCGAGTTTTCGGTCGTAGACGGTATCGCGCGCATTCCCGACCTGGTCAAGCGGGCGGCGCAATTCGGCCAGCCGGCCATGGCGATCACCGACCTGTCCAATCTCTTTGGTCTCATCAAGTTCTACAAGGCGGCGCGGACGGCCGGCATCAAGCCCATTGCCGGTTGCGATGTGTGGCTACAGAACGAACATGATCGCGACAAGCCTTATCGGCTCTTGCTGCTGGCCAGTTCACAGCAGGGTTATTTGTCGCTGTGCGAGCTTCTCAGCCAGGCCTGGCTGGACAACCAGTACCGGGGGCGGGCCGAATTGCGGCGCGAATGGCTGCAAGGCCGTAGCGGACTGATCGTCCTGTCGGGCGGGCGTGCGGGCGATGTTGGCCAGTTGCTCGAGGCAGGCAACATGGACGAGGCTGCGGCGGCTGCGGGCCAGTGGGCCAAATCCTTCCCGGGCAGTTACTACATTGAATTGCAGCGTAGCGGCCACGAGGGCGACGAAACCTATGTACAGGCCGCCATGCGCGTGGCGGCATCGCTCGACCTGCCGGTGGTGGCCACGCACCCCGTGCAGTTTCTCGAAGCCACGGATTTTCGTGCGCACGAAGCCCGCGTCTGTATCGCCGAAGGCGAACAATTGGGTAATGCCCGGCGGGTGCGGCGCTTTACCCAGCAGCAGTACCTGCTGAGCACCGAAGAGATGGTGCAGCGCTTTGCCGATGTGCCCGTGGCCCTGGCCAATGCGGTGGAGATCGCCAAGCGGTGCAACCTCACGCTGGTGCTTGACCGCCCGCGTCTCCCGGATTTTCCAACGCCCGATGGCATCACGCTGGACGACCACATGGCTCAGTTGGCCGAAGAGGGGCTGGCCTTGCGCATGCAGCAGCTATTCCCGGATGAGGCCGAGCGGCAGGCCCGTTATCCGCAGTATCTGGAACGCTTGCGATGGGAATGCAAGACCATCATCGGGATGGGCTTTCCAGGTTACTTCCTGATCGTGGCCGACTTCATCAACTGGGGCAAGAATAACGGCGTGCCGGTAGGCCCCGGGCGAGGCTCCGGTGCCGGTTCGCTGGTGGCGTACTCGCTGGGCATCACCGACCTTGATCCCATACGCTACGACCTGCTGTTCGAACGTTTCCTGAACCCCGAACGGGTATCCATGCCTGACTTCGACATCGACTTCTGCCAGGACAACCGCGAACGTGTTATCGACTACGTGAAGCAAAAGTACGGCAAGGAGGCTGTCAGCCAGATCGCCACCTTCGGAACGCTGGGTGCCAAGGCGGTGGTGCGCGACGTCGGGCGTGTGCTCGAGATGCCTTACTCCTTGTGCGACACCCTGTCCAAACTGATCCCTTTCAGCCCCGCGGACCCCTGGACGCTGGAGCGCACGCTGGCCGACGAGCCTGCCTTCAAGGAGCGCTACGATCAGGACGAAGAAGTGCGCGCGCTGATCGACCTGGCGCGGCCCCTGGAAGGGCTGACCCGCAACGTAGGCATGCACGCCGGAGGCGTGCTGATAGCCCCAGGCAAGCTTACCGACTTTTGCCCGCTGTATTGCCAACCCGGTGTGGACAGCAACGCCGTTTCGCAGTTCGATAAAGACGACGTCGAAGCGGCCGGCCTGGTCAAGTTTGACTTCCTGGGCCTGCGCAACCTGACGATACTCGATTGGGCGGTTCGCTACGTCCGTCAGTTCAATCCACAGCAGCGCGACTTCGACATCATGGCGTTGCCGCTCGATGATCCGCAAGCCTACAAGCTGTTGTCCGACGGCAATACCACGGCGGTATTCCAGCTTGAGTCGCGCGGCATGAAAGAGCTGCTCAAGAATCTGCGGCCCAACACCTTTGAAGACATCATCGCCATGCTGGCGCTGTATCGGCCCGGGCCGCTCGAGTCCGGCATGGTGGTCGACTTCGTCAACCGCAAGCATGGCCGAGCCGAGGTCGATTATTTCCACAAGGATCTCGAGCCGGTACTCAAAAGCACTTACGGCGTCATTGTTTATCAAGAACAGGTGATGCTGATCTCCCAGATCGTGGGGGGATACACCCTTGGCGGCGCCGACCTCCTGCGCCGCGCGATGGGCAAAAAGAAGGCCGAAGAAATGGCCAAGCATCGCAGCATCTTCGAGAAGGGTGCCGTCGAGAAGGGCTACGACGCGAAGCTGGCCGTCAAGTTATTTGACCTGATGGAGAAATTTGCCGGGTACGGTTTCAACAAGAGTCACTCCGCCGCCTATGCCTTGATCGCCTACCAGACAGCCTGGCTCAAGGCCCATCATCCAGCCGAGTTTCTCGCGGCCACCTTATCTTCCGATATGGACGATACCGACAAGGTGCAAATCTTCTGGAAGGATGCGCTTGCCAACGGCGTGCAAGTCCTCCCCCCTGATGTCAACACGTCGGCTTACCGATTTGAGCCGGTGCCCGATGAACATGCGGCCCGCGGCGAGCCGCCTCGCACCATGCGCTACGGCCTGGGGGCCATCAAGGGGACGGGCCAGGGCGCGGTCGAGGAGATCATCCGTGCCCGTCAGGAAGGCGGGCCTTACACCAGCTTGTTTGACTTCTGCCGCCGAATCGACCGGCACAGTGTCAATCGTCGCAGCATCGAAGCGCTTATTCGTGCCGGAGCCTTCGATCAAATCGAAGAGAACCGGGCCGCCTTGCTTGCTACGGTGGGTAATGCCATTGAAGCGGCCGAGCAGGCCGAGCGCAGCGCCAATCAGGTCTCGCTGTTTGCGGACGATGCCAACGATATCGTCGAAGGCGAGCTGGCCAAAGTGGCGCCATGGGATCTGCAGACCCGCCTGACGCAGGAAAAGGCCGCACTGGGGTTTTTCTTCAGCGGCCATCTGTTCGACGCCTGGCGCGACGAAGTAAGGCGTTTTGCTCCCAGGCCGCTCGCGCGTCTCGAGGCAGCCCGGAGCCCGCAATGGTTTGCCGGGGTGCTGGCTTCCGTACGGCCGAAAATGACACGACGAGGCCGCATGCTTTATGCCGTCCTGGACGATGGCTCTGCACAGGTTGAGGTCGCCGTTTTCAACGAACTGTACGAGCAGCATCGCAACCGTCTAAAGGAAGATCGCCTTATCATCGTTCACGGCAAGGTAAGCAATGATGATTACTCAGGCGGTTTGCGTGTGTCGGCCGAGTCGGTCTACGACCTGCAATTGGCCCGCGAAGCGCGCGCACGCAGTTTGCGCATTACCCTGAACGGCAACGCTGATGCACAGCGCTTGCGCCAACTGCTCAACCCCTTTCGCGCAGAGCCTGAAAATGGCGTGCCTGGTGTACCGGTGGAAATCCGTCTGAAACGGGAAGACTATCTGTGCACGGTCAGGCTGGGCGAAGATTGGCGGGTACGCATGGCCGACACCATGCTGGAACAACTGGAAGATTGGGCGCTGGCAGAGGCTATCGAGGTAAATTATTGATGACGCCCTTGCGTATCCTGCATTCCGAAGCGGCCACCAGTTTTGGTGGGCAAGAACAATATATCTACCGGATGATGATTGCCATGCGAGAGCGCGGCCATCACCTCGAGGCCGTATGTCAGCCGCATGCCGTGCTGGCCGAGCGTTTGCGAGAGGCCGGCTTCACGGTGCACACCACCTACATGGACGGACCCGTCAATTTCGTCAAGACCCTTGTCAAGGTAAGAGGTGTACTGCGTCGCGGTCGATTCGATGTGCTCAATACGCACAGCCGGCGCGACACCATAGTGGCTGGCCTGGCGGCCCGGCTTGCGGGCACGCCGCTTATTGTCCGTACCCGACACCTGGCCAAGAAGGTGGGCTCCCTCTTGTCGTACACCATCATTCCGCACCGGGTGACGACGGCCAGCGATTTTGTGCGAGATCACCTGATCTCGCGAGGCGCAGATCCCACCAAGGTGGCAACGGTTTATCCGGCGGTAGATATACCACCCATACCGGAGGCTTCCACGCTGCGCGAAGAGCTGCGCCTGGCCCAGAACGACATCGTGGTGGGGTGCGTCGCGGTCATGCGCGCGGAAAAAGGTCACAAGAGCCTGATCGATGCCATGGAGCCCCTGATACGGGCCAGCCCCAATGTGCACCTGGTGCTGGTGGGTGGCGGGTCGCCGGTGTTCGAGGAAGTCCGCGATTACGTCGCCGCCAAAAAACTGGACAAGCGAGTGCACCTGATGGGCACGCGCCGCGATGTCCCCAATTTGCTGGCCGGCTTTGATGTGTTTGCGCTTGCCACGCGCACCGAGGCATCGGGCACGGCTTTCGTCGAGGCGGGTGCAGCCGGCTTGCCTGTCGTGGGCACCGATGTGGATGGCGTGCCCGAAATGATGCATGCCGGGGTCAGCGGTATGCTGGTTCCGCTTGACGATACGGCGGCGTTCACTCAGGCCCTGGAGCGGCTAATCACGGATCCCGCCCTGCGTCGACAGATGGGGCAGGAAGGCTTGAAGTTCTGTCGTGCTTCCGGGCGCTTCAGCGCCGAAGCCATGGCCGAGCGCATCGAATCCTGCTATACCCGTTGGCTTACGGAGCGCAAACAATGAGTCGAAATCGCAGCGTCCCTGTGCTGATGTACCACCATGTTAGCCCAGTGGACGGCATGATCACCGTGTCGCCGGCCAATTTCGAGCAACAGTTGTTATGGTTGAAACGACGCAATTACCGGACGCTGACCAGCGCCGAATTTGCCCAGCATTTGGACGGCGCCCCGGCCCCCGCCCGATCAGTGCTGATCACCTTCGACGACGGCTATCTGGATAACTGGGTATACGCCTACCCCCTGCTTAAAAAGTACGGTTACACGGCGATGATATTTCTGGTCACGTCATGGATAGGCGACGGCGACAAGCGGCATTGCCTGGGGCAGGGCGAGCTGCCCGAAACACCGTCGCACCGCGAATGCGAAGCCCGTATCGAACAGGGGCGCGCCGACGAGGTCATGCTTCGCTGGAGCGAGATCCAGGCCATGCAAGACAGCGGCGTCGTCGAGTTCCACAGCCACACGCATACACACACCCGATGGGACCTGCTTGCGCAGCAAGACAAAAACGCCCATATGGCAGAGGAGCTGTCGTCTTCCCGTACTTGCCTGGAAGCCAATCTGGGTGCGGCGTCCGAGCATTTTTGCTGGCCGCAGGGGTACTTTGATGCGGACTACACGCGGTTGGCGCAGCAGGCGGGCTTTAAATACCTGTATACCACCCAGGCTTTCGGACAGAATCGCCCGGGCTCCGACCCGGCTAATATTTATCGCTTTGCGGTGCGCAACACCTCGGGCCAGTCGGTGGGGCGCCGTATCCAAGTGGCTGGCCATCCGGTAATCGGGCCGCTGTTCAATCGCTGGAAGCGCTGGAAGCGCAGTCTCAGGCAGCGGACATGACGCTGTCCGTCATCATCATTACGAAGGACGAGGCAGGGCACATCGCCGACTGCATCGATTCGGTCAATTTCGCCGACGAGATCATCGTGGTCGATTCGGGCAGCCAGGACGGCACGCGCGAGATTGCCGCTGCCAGGGGTGCCCGGGTCAGTCTTGCAGCGGATTGGCCGGGCTTCGGGCGGCAAAAAAACCGCGCGCTCGATCTGGCCACTTGTGAATGGGTATTGTCGATCGACGCCGACGAACGGGTGACACCCGAACTGGCACAGGAGATCCAGCAAGTCATTGCGGCGCCTAGCGCCGATGCCTACAAGATTGCCCGTCTGTCCAACTTTGGCGGTCGCTGGATCCGGCACAGCGGTTGGTGGCCCGACCATGTACTGCGCCTGTTCAGGCGCGGGACGGCTCGCTTCAAGGACGTGCCGGTGCATGAAAGTGTACAGACCACGGCGCCAGTGGCCTTGCTGCATGGGCACTTCCTGCACTATCCCTACGCCAACCTCGAAACTTTCATTGCGAAGATCAACCATTATTCGTCCGAAGCGGCGGCTGCCATGCATGCGCGGGGAAAGCAGACGAGCGTCATGGGCGCAACGGGGCACGCAGTCTGGACCTTTATTCGCATCTACCTCATACGGCGCGGATTCCTCGACGGTCGGGAAGGTTTTATTCTGGCCGGGATGGCGGCTGCGGGCAGCTTTTTTCGTTACAATAAGCTGCTTTTTCTAAATAAAAATAAACAACCCCCGCCCGATAAAGACTGACGTCGGCGCAACTTAGTCGGCTCGCATGAAAATTCTCATTACTGACATCCACCATGGCAATGGCGGAGGCCACGTCACGTACGTTGCCAGCCTCTTGAAGGGCCTGAAGAGCGCCCACGACGTTACCGTGGCGGCACCTCGTACCGGGCGCCTGTATCAGGCGGCCACCTTGTTCCCGGGGGTCAGGGTTTTGCCCGGGCACTATACGTCCAGACCCTTGCCGCTGCTGGCCGAGGTTGCCAAATTAAGGCGTTTCCTGGATCGGGAAGCTTTCGATGTCGTCCATGTCAATGGCGGCGCCGACCACCGGCATATCATGCTGGCCTCGCTGGGGCTGGCCCGCCGGCCGGCCATCGTTTGGACCAAACACAACACCAACCCAGTTTCTAGTCCTGGCCATCGGCTGCGCGCCCGGCTGGGCACCGATCTTTCCATTGCTGTTTGCGACCATGTCGCGCACATATTGACCGAATCCGCCTACCGCCGTCGGCCCATAACCGTGATACGCAACGGCATCGACATCAATCATTTTTCGCCGGTGGCGGCCGAGCGTCGTCAGGCCCTGCGCGAACAACTGTTTGGTGCAATCGATAAGGACGTACTGGTTCTGGGCAGTATCGGCGGCACCGACCATAACAAGGGTTGGATGGATCTGGTGAAGGCTGCAGCTCGCCTGTCGCCGCCGCAACGGTGCCGCGTGCGTATTATTGTGGCGGGCGATCCGCCATCGAAGGGCGTTTTGGACGAAGTCGGGCGCCTGGACATGCACGGCCAAGTTCATTTTCCCGGCTTGGTGGCCGATGTACGCGACATATTGGGTGCGTGCGATGTGGGCTTTGTGCTGTCTTACCGCGAGGCAGCCTCTTATGCCAGCTGCGAAACCATGGCGATGGGATTGCCGGCACTGGTCTCGAAGGTTGGCGGTCTGCCTGAGAACGTGCGTGATGGGCTGGACGGGTGGGTGGTGCCGGCCGGAGACGTCGATGCCATCCATTCGTGGTTATCTGGCCTGCTGGCCGACGCCTCGGTTCTGGCGGCGCTGGGCCGCTCGGCACGGCAGCGTGCACAGCAGGCTTTTCCCACGGCGAAGTTTATTCAGGACACCGTGCACGCCTATACGCAGGCAGTGGGCCTGGTATCCCGGCGCGTTGCCCCGATATAATCGGCCCATGATTCCCATATTGATGTACCACCAAATCGGCCAGCCTGCGCCGCGCAAGTCGCCCTATCGCAGCCTGATCGTGCATCCTTCTGACTTCAAGCGTCAAATGACATGGTTGCGCCGTTTTGGTTATCGGGGCCTTTCCATGCACGACCTTTTGCCCTATCTGCTCGGACAGCGACGCGGCAAGGTCGTGGGCATTACCTTCGACGACGGCTATCGCAACGTTTACGAAAATGCGCTTCCTGTCTTGCGCGATCACGATTTCACCGCCACCAATTACTTCGTCGCCCGTCAACTGGACGGCGGCAATGTCTGGGACTACGAGAAAGGCATTGCGCATGCCGACCTGATGTCGGTTGAGCAGATGCGGGCATGGGCAGCCGCCGGCATGGAGGTTGGCTCGCATACTTTGGATCATCCCTATTTGCCCAAGCTGTCCCCCGAAGTTGCCGATCACCAGATCCGGCAATCGAAGGCCGAGCTGGAGCAACTGCTGGACAAGCAAGTCAGTGCCTTCTGCTATCCCTATGGTGGCGAAACGCCAGGCATACGCGCCATGGTCCGTAATGCCGGGTATAGCAATGCCACGACAACCCTGGGTGGGCTGGCGAACAGCAACGACGATCCTTTCGGTCTACCCCGAGTAACCGTTGCACGCTCCACCAATATTTTTCGCTTCCTGCAAAAATGCATGACCCGATTGGAAGAAAAGCGCCGCGATCCTCAAAGGCCTTAGCCGTCTCTGTCTCTTGTACAGGTGCCACCCATGTCGATGCCCCGTTTAAAAATCGCTTTTGTTGTAGACCGTTTTGGCAATCGTTACGGCGGTGCTGAGGCCTATGGGGTGGCACTCATGCGCCAATTGGCGCAGCGCCACGATGTCACGGTGTTCGCTCGCGAATACGACGCAAACTGCGACCTGGTGCTGCCCTTTGTTCCTTTGCGGTCCTGGAAGGGTCTGCCCAGTTGGGTGCGCGTGCTGCTGTTCTCGTGGCGCGCCCGCCGCGCGACTCGCCGCGACTATGACATTGTTCATTCGCACATGAACGGCTGGTGCGGCGATATCGAAGTCATACACGTGACCCCGGTGCGCTACAACTGGCGGGTGCGCGCCTTGCCCCTGGCAAAGCGGCTGCTTTCATATGTTAGCCCTCGCGTGCAGACTTATCTTGGACTGGAAGCGCGCCGTGTTGCCAGGCGGCCGGCCCATCGCGCCGTGGCCGTGTCGGGCTTGATTGCCGATCAACTCGAGGCGGCTTACGGCGAGGCCGATTACCCGGTCATTCCGCCGGGCGTATCCGTGCAAGATAGCCCGGGTGAACCCGACCGCACCGGCATCCGGCAACGGCTGGGCTTTGCTGCCGACGACCACGTCAGTTTGCTGGTGGCGCGCAACCCCTTGCGCAAAGGCTTGCCCACTGTACTTCGCGCGATGGCCTTGCTGCCGGCCCGGCACAAGCTGCTTGTCGTTGGCAGCAATGCCGCCACCCGCGATTTCATCCATAAAGCGCCCGAATTTGCTGCCTTGGCCGACCGCATCAGTCTGGTGGAAGAGACATCCGACGTCGCACCCTATTATCGGGCGGCGGACGTCTATGTGCACCCTACCTTGAACGATAGCTTCGGGATGGCCCCTCTGGAAGCCATGTCATTTCAGTTGCCCGTGGTGTTAAGCCCGGCGCCCTGGTGCGGCTTTGCCCAGTATGTGCGCGACGGTCATGAAGCCCTCGTAATGAAGCATCCGGAAGATCACCACGAACTGGCGCTGTGCATCAAGCGGATCAGCGACGACCCCGTGTGTCGCGCCACGTTGGTTCAGGGCGGGAATGCCGTGGTCGCCCGGCACAGCTGGGAGGAGGTCGCGAGCAGCTACCTGGGCCTGTATGCCGAAGTGATCGCCGAGCGCGAATATCCCGCGCCGGTTACCAGCTCGTGATGGCCCCCGCCTTGATTATGCAACTGACCACCCGGCGCTAAGGAGTCTGCCACCATGTATCTGCCTTCGGCCTTCGAGGAAACCCGTCCGGAAGTCTTGCACGCCTTGATGCGTGAGCACCCGCTGGGCGCCCTGGTGACGCAGGGACCTGCAGGGTTGGACGCCAACCACCTGCCTTTTGAGCTCGACACGTCGCGTGGCACGCATGGCACGCTTACCGGTCATGTCGCCAGGGCCAACCCCTTGTGGCGGGAGGTAGCCGATGGCGACGAAGTGCTGGTGATCTTCAAGGGCGGCGATGCCTATGTTTCGCCCAACTGGTACCCCAGCAAGCACGAGTCGCATCAACAGGTTCCGACCTGGAACTATTGTGTGGTCCACGCTCACGGTCATATCAAGATACGCGATGACGAGAAATTTGTAAGGGGTGTGGTGGCACGCCTGACGCGCACGCACGAGAAGCAGGCCGAGCCCGATAGCCCCTGGAAAATGACCGACTCCAGCCCCGACTACATCGCCCGCATGCTTGGGGCCATTGTGGGCATAGAAATCGACATTACCCGCTTGTTGGGGAAGTTCAAGCTGAGTCAAAACAGAGAGCAGCGCGACGCCGACGGTGTGGTCCAGGCGCTACGCGATCGTCACCAGGATGAACTGGTACGCCTCATGACGGCTGGCCCCCGCTAGATCCAGCCGCGCATCCAGTACACCAGCAGGCCGACATACTCCTTGACGATGGAGCGGCTGGCGGCGAGTGCCCGCATGCTTGGTTGCCAGAACGAAAACCTTGGGTCCGCCGGTACGACAATCTGTGGGGGAGCTGGCGACGCAATGGCGCTGACGCCTTGCTTGCGGAACACTGCCATGGCGCGCGGCATGTGCAGGGCGGAGGTCACAAGCAGGATGCGGCGAATGTCCCGCTGCTTGAGTTTCTCTGCGGTATAGACTGCATTCTCGTGGGTGGTGAAACTGCGGTTCTCGAGCAGCATCGCGGTCTCGGGTATGTCGGCCTGCTTGAGCGCATTGGCCATCATCTGCGCCTCGCTGACAGAACCCTCGAGTGCCGCTCCGGACAAGACAATCAAGGGCGCCCGGCCCTCCTTGTACAGCACCGCCGCGGTGTCTACCCGTGAAGTTGCTGTAGCGCTGTCGTAGGGCTCGAACCAATTGGTGCGTCCATTGGCAGTGCTTCCCCCAAGTACCACGATGGCATCCGCAGTCGGCAGATTCATGGGTGGCTGATGGGGATACAACTGTTCTAGTCTTCCGCCGGCCCATAACGATGAGGCCGGCAACGACCAGAACAGCGCCCAGGCCAGCCCTGTGGCCGCCACCAGGAACCCCGTCTTGCGCCAGCGCACCATGAACAGGATCGCGCCGATCAGCAGCAAGGTGATGCACAGGTTCAGCGGAATCACCAGGTTAGTCAGAAAACTAGAAAAGGTCATGTGCTACCGGCCAATGTCTTCGGGCAAAAGGGCAAGAATATGTTGCTCGGTGTCTCGCAGCGACGGCCAGGCATTCGCCGAGCCCAGGCAAACGGCATTCTCGGACCAGGGTCCGGTGCGCTCGGGCTGGGTAACGCCGAAGAGGGTCAGTTGGCGGGACCCGGCGGCGGCCGCTAGATGCGACACACCGGAATCATTGCACACGACCAGTGAAGCGAGTCGGGTGAGTGTAGCAAAGGCGCCCAGCTTCAAGGGCGGCAGGCAAAGGGCTGTCGGCGCATTGCGCCTGGCAGATTCCGCTTCGGCGGGTGGCGGACACATGGCCACAATATGACCCTGTTCCTGCAACTGTCGCGTCAGCGCGTCGTAATGCGGCCAGACTTTGACCTTGCCTCGGTGCAAGCCTGTCGCTGTGGGGGCGATCAGTACGAATGGCTTGTTGTCCAGGCCGGTGGTTTTCAGTGCGTGCTGGGCTTCGCTACGGTGCCGGTCCGTCATCCGCAGGCCCAGAGTGCGCTCGGCCGGCAGGGGGCTAGCCGGCAGATTCCAGCGCTTCAAGGCCTGGGCGGTGACAAAATGCCACGCTTGCACCGCATGCGGTGCGCCGCCCGGCTTCTGTACCGGCCAACGCAGGATCAGGCTGCGGCCATCGTCACGGTAACCAGCGCTCTGGATCCCGGCAAAGCTGAACACCATCGCGCTCGAGAGTGAGTCGGGTAGCAATACGCCTCGCGGGTGTGCGTGCTGAGCTTTCTTGCGGTAGGCATGAACGGCCGCACGATCTTCCCGCCATCGGCCTTTCATATCGATGAATCCGCCCAGTTTGTATCCCGCCAGCAGATCACGCGCCCACGGTCGTGCACAGACGACGATCGGCAATTGGGTGTCCAGCAACGTATGGAGGCTGGGAAGACTCATGCAGACATCGCCAATCCAGTTGGGAAGACGCACATAGATGGCTGAAGGCATAGGCATGAATATGGGACGGGCGAAGCAGGCGGTATGATTGTTCAAGTAGGCGGGGACGGCGTTTCAGGCTGGTAACGCTAAAATGAATCACCCAATAGTATATAAGCGAGTTTATTGTTGAATTCAGCCAGCCAAACCACGGCACGCTCGGAACCCGTCAAGATCGACCTGTGGCGTCGCATATACAGCCGTCTGGGCGTGTACTGGAAAGCGGTAATCGTTGCCGTGTTGCTGGTCAGTGTAGCGGCCGCCACGCAGCCCACGCTGGCAGTCATCATGAAGCCTTTGCTCGACGAAGGGTTCTCGGGCACCAAGCCATCCTACATCTGGTCCATACCGCTGGCAGTCGTCGGCTTGATGCTGTTGCGCGGGGTTTGCAGCTTCGCCAGTAACTACCTGCTGGCCTGGGTTGCCAACAACATGCTGCTGGGCCTGCGCAAAGAGATGTTCGACCGGCTGCTTGGACTTTCCGACGCCGACTTCAAGCGCGGCGACTCCGGCCGCTTGCTCAATCGGTTCACGATAGACGCCGGCACGGTCACAGGCCTGGCCACGGAAGTCATTACGGTGGTGGTGCGCGAAACGCTGGTTGTCGTCGCGCTGCTGGGCGTGCTGCTGTACATGTCGTGGCAGTTGACCTTGATTGTCCTGGTCATGTTGCCGATTTCCACGATCATTGCACGTATCTTCATTCGGCGACTACGCCGTATCAATCGTGAAACCATAGGTATGAACGCCGAGCTGACCCGGGTGGTGCGCGAAGGCATAGATGGCCAGCGCGTCATCAAGCTGTTTGACGGCTATACGCGCGAGTCCAGCCGCTTTCAATACGTAAATGCCAAGCTGCGCCGGTTTGCCATGCGTGCCGCCAGCGCCAATGCTGCCATGTCGCCCCTGTCGCAATTTTCCATAGGCGTGTCTGTGGCGGCCGTGATTGCGGTGGCGCTTTACCAGGCGAACCACCAGGGTCTTACTGTGGGCAGCTTTGCGGCCTTCATGGCGGCGCTTGGGCAGATCTTCGATCCCATGAAGCGACTGACCAATATTGCAAGCGCCATGCAACGCATGCTGATATCAGCCGAAAGCGTATTTACCCTGATCGACCAAGAGCCCGAAACCGACACGGGTAAAACCAAGCTGAGCTTACCCGTCAAGGGCCGTGTCGAATTCCGCAATATCCACCATCGTTTTCCTGATGCCCACGTCGACACGCTGTCCGACGTCTCTTTCGTGGCCGAGCCCGGCCAGACGATTGCATTGGTAGGTCGGTCAGGCAGTGGCAAGACGACACTGGTCAATATGTTGCCGCGTTTCGTCATACCCGATAGCGGCATCGTATCCATAGATGGTCAGAACATTGCCGATCTGAACCTGCGGGAGTTGCGATCGCAGCTGTCACTGGTCAGCCAGGATGTTGTTCTGTTCGAGGGCACGATCGCCGAGAACGTGGGTTATGGCGCCTTGCATGAGGCCAGCGAACAAGATATTCGCGATGCCTTGCAGGCTGCCAATCTCTTGAGTTTTGTAGAGGGCCTGCCCTTGGGCCTGGAAACGCCGGTAGGCGAGAATGCCAGCCAGCTTTCGGGTGGCCAAAGACAACGCCTGGCCATCGCGCGCGCGCTGATCAAGAACGCGCCCGTCCTGATTCTGGATGAGGCCACATCTGCCCTGGATAATGAATCCGAGCGCCAGGTGCAGGCATCGCTGGAATTGCTGATGGCAGGCCGCACGACCCTCGTGATTGCGCATCGGCTCTCGACCGTGCAGAAAGCCGACCGTATCGTGGTCCTGGATGCGGGCTGCATTGTCGAGCAAGGGCGCCACGAAGATTTGCTTGAGCAAGATGGACTATATGCCTCTTTGTACCGCATGCAGTTCCGCGAAGATTGATGCCGCGGCAGTGGTTCAGCACAGTTGCGGCCACTGTCCTTCCCGAATTTGAAAGGACGAAGACAATGAAGATTCCAGCAGTTTTTGTGATGGTCGCGATGTTGGCCGGCTGCGCATCCACACCCCAGGGCCTACGCGTTACGGATTTGCGTGACCAGCGGTACTTTCGCGGCGACTACACCATACCCCTGAGCTTTGCCAAGATACAGGCCGCGCTATTCAAGCACGAAGCGGCCTGCGGCTCAGCGCCTGTCTTTGCGCTGGACCCTCGCCAGACCAGTTATGCCACCATCATCGATAAGCCGGCCGGCCAGACCAGCTACGAGAACGCCATTGTCGCGGACCTGACCTTTTACCAATCGACGTTGATGTCCGAGCCCCGCAGCCGAGCCCATGTATACAGCTATTACGCTGATTCGGCGACCCAGCAGCGTATCGAGCAGTTGTTTGCCGCCATCGCCCACCCCGAAGTCTGCCCTTAAACCGCGGCTAATCGTCGGCATGCGCCTTGTCAAAATCCCAGACGGCCTGAAACCCCATCAGGCGGCTGAAGGATTCGAAATCATAAAGGCGGTCGGCCACAGCGGCTGAGGAGCCGTCTTGTAGCAGCGCACTATAGGCATCTTCAAGTGCCTTACCCATTGCGAGAAAAGCGGTGCCCGGATAGATCGCGAGTCGGAATCCCATCGCCTGAAGTTGCTCGCGCGACAGTACGGGCGTTTTGCCACCTTCGACAATGTTGATCAGTACCGGCTTGTCGAAAGCGCCAGCGATCTGCTCCATCTCCTGCACCGATTCGGGCGACTCCACGAAAAGTATGTCGGCACCTGCTTCCGAGTAGGCATGCATGCGGCTCAGCGCCTCATCCAGCCCCAAAGACGTGCGGGCGTCTGTGCGGGCGACGATCAGGAAATCATCACTGTTGCGCGCTTCGGCGGCGACACGTATTTTCTTTACCATATCGCTGGCGGGAATGACGCGGCGCCCCGGCGTATGCCCACACTTCTTCGGGAATTCCTGATCTTCAAGCTGAATACCCGCCAAGCCGCCAGCCTCATAGCCTTTCACTGTATGAGCGACGTTAAGCAAGCCACCGTAACCCGTGTCGCCATCGGCGATGATGGGTGTTTGGGTGCCTAGCGCGAAAGCGCTGGCCCGATTGAGCATGTCGGTATAGGTAGCCAAGCCTGCATCAGGCAAGCCCAAATAAGATGCCACGGTGCCATAGCCGGTCATGTACAACACATCGAAGCCCATTCGATCCGCCATGCGGGCTGAAATCATGTCGAAGATTCCGGGTGCAGTCAGCATCCCCGGTGCGGCCAGGCGTTCGCGCAGGCGTTGACGCTTCTCTGTGGCGGTGGTCATCAGTGCAATTCCTCGTTGTAGTAAGCCAGAAATTAATTGTATACAATCTCGGCTCAGTATCAACAGCTTTCTAGGATCGGACGGCATCATGGCGCGCACAGGGCAGCATGGACATACTGCTGAGCAGGCCTATCATTGGATCAGGGACCGCATACTACGCAACTATTGGCCTGCTGCGAGTCAGCTGAAAGAGGGCGAACTTGCTACCGAAATAGGCGTAAGCCGGACGCCTGTTCGAGAAGCCTTGCGTCGCCTGACCCAGGAGGGCCTCGTGGAGACGGTGCCCAACCTCGGAAGCCGACTTCGCAGTTGGACCAGTACAGACCTCGAAGAAATATTCGGCCTACGCATGGTGCTGGAGTCTTATGCCGCGCGGCTCGCCGCCACACGAATAAACGCTGAAGAGCTTGATGCCCTCTACAAGCTCTGTACGGCCATGGAGCAACTGGTCGAACAAGGCATGGACAATTCTCAGGCTCGACACGAGCTGACTCGCCTGAACGAGCAGTATCATGCCGCCATCATGGCTGCCTCACATAGCCCGCGGCTAATGACGCTGGCGCAGCAAGTCATTTCTTTCCCTCTGGTTTACAGAACCTTTTCGAGCTACCGGCTGGAGGAGATCAATCGCAGTATGGCGCACCATCGCGAGCTTGCTGATGCTTTCGGCTCGCGCGATCCGATCTGGGCCGAGAGCGTCATGAGAGCTCACTTGGCCGCTGGTCATGAGGCGATCCGGCACAAGCTTTCCAGGGATAATCTCTGATTGACGGTTTCCGAAGTAGTTGTATACAATTTTTGAGAGATCGCGCTATGACGCGGCATCCAACGCTTTTTGTTTTTTGCCCTGGAGGAGACCCGCATGCAAAAACGTATCATCAAGTCGCTGTGTCTATCAGCGTTAGCCACTTTCATGGTCTGCGGCAGCATGGCCGCCCATGCCGAGCGTACGCTTAAAGTCAGCCTGCAGGTTTCCGCGAAACATCCGGTCGGCGCCAATGTCGTGTATTTCAAAGATCAGGTCGAGAAGATCTCGAATGGTGAGATCAAGGTCGAGATCTATGATTCGGCGCAGCTCTACAAAGGCAGTGAAGTGCCTCAGGCGGTCGCTGCTGGTGCCATCGACATGGGCCTGGTATTGATAGACGAATATGCCGGCACCTTGCCGGCAACAGGTCTGTTCTCAGTGGCCTTCATGTTCCCCAACTACGACGTCCTGGCCAAGGCGGCAGCGCCTGAAAGTCCCATCCGCCAGGAAATCGACGAGCTTATCCGCAGTACTGGTACGCGCGTCGTGTGGTGGCAAGATTACGGCCCCGTGCAACTGCTTTCCAAAGGCACGCCCGTGATCACTCCCGATGACATGAAAGGCAAGAAAGTACGTGTGCTGGGCAAGCCGTCCGGCGACTTCATCAATGCCGCTGGCGGCATACCGGTAAAAATCGGCGGCGCCGAACAGTTCATCGCCTACCAGCGCGGCACTGTGGACGTCGGCATGACCGGCACCACAGCAATTCAGTCGCGCAAGCTCTTTGAGGTCATGGATTCCGTCACCATCACCAATCATGCCCAGACCGAGTTCCTGATCGTCATGAACGACAAGCTGTGGGACTCCATGTCCGAGCAAGAAAGAGAATGGATTTCAACAGCTGCCAAATCGGCCGAAGACGTGATGCGCGCCGAAACCAAGACCGACAATCTCGAGTCGGAAGAATTCATCCGCAGCCAGACCCCCATGAAGGTTATCCATCTTTCGGATGAGCAGGTGAAAGCTTGGCAGGCGACGGCAGCACCCGCGGTGGACGAGTACATCCGTTCCGCTGGTGACGTGGGCAAGCGCCTGGTCGACGAAGTCAAGAAACTCTACTAGTTGGTGTTTGGCGGGTAGGGGGCGTTCGGCCCACTGCCTGCCGGCCCCCGCTGTCTTACCGCGAGTGCGCGCATGAAAAAAGAAGCAAGCATCGAACGAAGCAAGGTCCTTCGCTTCGTCGACCGTGTCGCCGAGCTCAGTGGAAGCGTGGGTGTCTACATGATCATCTTTGTCACTGTCGTCCTGACCTACGAAGCCGTGGCGCGCTATTTTTTCGCTTCGCCCACGCAATGGACGCAAGATATCTCCGTCACCTTGCAGATCTGGTTTACCTATATGGGAATGGCCCTGGTTCTCAAAGATCGCGAGATGATCAGAATAACAGCGCTGCTGGCCATCGCGCCAAAGTCGGTTCGCTATGTGCTCGAAGCGGTGTCGCTCATTATTATTTTTCTTTTCTCGCTTCTGGCGGTAACCAAGGGGTGGGACGTCGTCGCTGACTCTATTCGCCTTGGACGTCGGCAGCCAACCATGTTGGCGCTGCCTAACTGGATTGCCGAGCTACCGGTCGTACTGGGGTTTTTCCTTCTTCTGGTTCAATCGACCGCTGAACTGATACGGCTGCCTTTTCGCGGCCCGCCCAACTTCTCCGTTATTGCTGAACTCGACCCTGCCTTGCACGAGGCAGCTCAACCATCGCCACACGACGAGGTTCGCGCGTGACACTGCTCTATATTGGAATCGCGCTCCTCACGCTGCTGTTTATCGGCGTGCCTGTGGCTTTCTCGCTTGCGGGGTTGGGCGCCGCCTTGTTATTGCTGAAGGGACTGCCTTTGGCCATGGTGGCCCAGAACCTGCACGGTGCGCTCGATAACTTCGTGCTGTTGTCTGTTCCTTTATTCCTGTTGATGTCCAACCTTTTATTGAAAGGCGGAGTCGGCAAGGATCTCTTCGAGGCGGTTCAGAAGTGGGTAGGGCATTGGCCCGGCGGCCTCGGTATTTCGGCATTGCTGTCTTGCGGGATATTTTCCGCCATATCAGGAAGCTCGATCGCGACCGCGGCCACAGTCGGCTCGGTAGCGATCCCCGAGATGGTCAAACGCGGCTACGGCAAGAGCTTTACGCTCGGTCTTCTGGCGGCGGGCGGTACGCTGGGTATTCTTATACCGCCGTCGATCCCGCTCATTGTCTATGGTGTGATTACCGAAGAGAGCATAGGCAAGCTGTTCATGGCCGGCATCGGGCCAGGCTTGCTTCTTATGTTGCTCTTTGGCATTTATACCGTGTTCTATGCGCGTGCCAACAAGCTCCACCAACAGGCGCCCCGCGCCACTTGGGCCGAGAAACGCGGCTCGACCATGCGTGCATTGCCCACTGTCGCGCTGGCAGTGCTGATAATCGGCGGCATCTACGCAGGCGCGTTTACACCTACTGAGGCTTCTGCGGTGGGTGCAACCGCATCGTTCTTGCTGACCGCGTTTTTCCTGAAAACATTATCGGTCAAGGACTTCATTGCGGCGGTAAGGCAAACGCTTAAAACGACTATCGTGCTTTTCCTTATCGTGATTGGCGCGAAGATTTTTGGCAAGGCAATAACGCTCTACCAGGTTCCGGCCATGCTTTCGGAGCTCGTCGACCTTCATATTTCGTCGGTCGATGGTTTCCTCTTGCTGGTAACCGCCATTCTGTTGGTGATCGGACTGTTCCTGGAAAGCCTGTCGATGTTGCTGATCATGGTTCCCGTGCTGTTTCCAACGGTATTGGACCTTGGTATTGATCCCATTTGGTTCGGCATCTATTTCGTGATCCTGATTGAACTGGCATTGATTACGCCGCCGGTGGGGTTGAACCTGTTCGTGATCCAGGCGATTGCCGGCTCCACGCTTGGCGCGGTCGCCCGGGGCGTCATACCGTTTATTATCTTGATGTTGGTAGCGGTGGTGTTGGTGTATTTCGTCCCATCCATCGTCACCTGGATACCGAGTACCTTCTAGAGTCTTACATCAAAACGATATCGTATTGTTCTTGTGTGTACTGGCTTTCCACCTCGAGCGATATCGGCTTGCCGATGAAGTCGCCCAGCATGGCCAGGTGCGGGCTTTCTTCTTCCAGGAACAAATCCACAATGGCTTGCGAGGCCAGGATGCGGAATTCCTTGGGATTGAACTGCCGCGATTCGCGCAGAATTTCACGCAGGATCTCATAGCAAAGCGTGCGCGGCGTACGGACATTGCCGCGGGCCTGGCAAGTAGGGCAGGGCTCGCATAGTTGGTGGGCCAAAGAGTCGCGGGTGCGTTTGCGAGTCATTTCGACCAGCCCCAGCTGACTGAAGCCACTGACCGTCATGCGCGTGCGGTCCTTGCTTAGCGCCTTGTTCAGTTCGGCCAACACCGCAGCACGGTGCTCGGTATCTTCCATGTCGATGAAGTCCAGGATGATGATGCCGCCCAGGTTCCTTAGCCTTAGCTGGCGCGCCACCGCAATGGCAGCTTCCAGGTTGGTCTTGAAGATGGTGTCGTCGAAATTTCGACCTCCAACGAAGCCGCCGGTATTGACGTCGACGGTCGTCAGGGCTTCTGTCTGATCAATAATGAGGTAGCCCCCCGACTTCAGATCGACCCGACGCGACAGCGCCCGGGCAATCTCTTCGTCGACATTGGCGGTATCGAACAAGGGGCGCTCGCCGCTGTAATGCTTGATGCGTTCAAGCACGGAAGGCGTGTAGGTGCGAGCCCAATCGATAAGCTCTTGAGTGGTGCCCCGCGAATCAACCACGATGCTCCCGGTGTAGGGCGTGACCATGTCACGGAGCACACGCTGAGCCAACGTGAGGTCGGTATAGAGCAGTGACGGGGCGCCTTGGATCTTGGCCTTCGATTGTATGCTGTTCCAGAGGGTGCGCAAATAAGAGTGGTCGGCCTCGAGCTCTTCGTTCGTGGCGATTTCGGCCTGGGTGCGGACAATAAACCCGCCTTGCTCATCTTGCGCTCGAAAGCTCAAGACGCGGTCGCGTAGCGAGATCCGGTCTTGCTCGGATTCTATCTTTTGTGAGATGCCGACGTGCGGATCGTAAGGAAGGTAGACGAGCATGCGGCCTGCGATGCTGATCTGGGTAGAAAGACGTGCCCCTTTGGTGCCGAGTGGATCTTTGATGACCTGGACCATGAGGGATTGGCCTTCGAAAAGGAGTTTCTCGATAGGCGTGATGGCTGCACCAGTGCTGCGCTCGTTACGGTTTTGGCGCAGGTCGGCAACGTGGATAAACGCGGCGCGGTCCAGGCCTATGTCGACGAAGGCGCTTTGCATGCCGGGCAGCACGCGCACGATTTTCCCGAGGTACAGGTTGCCGACATGGCCACGCTGGATGCTGCGTTCGATATGGAGTTCTTGCACGGAGCCCTGTTCGACTACGGCGACGCGGGTTTCAAAGGGTGTGACGTTTATTAGTATGTCTTCGGTCATGAGGCATTATGTGATTGCGGTGTTTTGTCAGTGTAGAGGTGAATGGAGCGTCGTGGTAGATGGGCTTACCTTTATGGGGCTTCGCCAATGCGGTTCTGTTAGTGCAATCAGCCTGTGCTGATGCGATGATTTGCTTTTATTCCTATTGCGATCCACTGTTCCTATTGCGCGCGGCGCGGCGTGGGGGCACGGGCTGGGCTAGACGGTCACGGCTCCGGCTTGCGCCGTGGCAAACCTTGCGTCAGGGCCACGGCGGGGCGCCTGCGGAACTCGCAACGTCGGGGCAGTGCCCCGACACCCGTGTTGCTCGGACACCCGCAGGCTTGCCTCCCCGCCGCAGCCCTGCCACAAGGCGTGCCCTAAAGCCGCCCAGCCCGTGCCCCCACGCCACACCGCGAGTCTGTAGTGATTGTGACGGCGTGGGTCCTTCTGAGTGGAGCGGATAGGACGTCGGTATGTTCCTGCCTATATATATAAGTAGCGTGGAGATATAGGCCAGCGGGACGGCGCTG
Source organism: Pollutimonas thiosulfatoxidans (assembly GCF_004022565.1). Classification (NCBI taxonomy): domain Bacteria; kingdom Pseudomonadati; phylum Pseudomonadota; class Betaproteobacteria; order Burkholderiales; family Alcaligenaceae; genus Pollutimonas; species Pollutimonas thiosulfatoxidans. The sequence goes on along the minus strand of NZ_CP022987.1, from coordinate 1,596,031 downwards.
CGTCGTCTAGAGCGGATAGCTTTAGGCGATCACCAGGCACGACGCTATCACCACGTGGCGACAGGTCCCGCTACTGCGGCACCTCTTCCCTACATATCGGAGGGCGTGCATTACTGGCGGTGAGAGCGTCACGGTCATCCGTCGTGATTGTGCATCGACTCTTTATATATGGCGCTTCTCTATATCTGTCCAATCTCGGAGCGATGCACGCCAGAAGTGCGATATAGAAGAAGGCAGCTCAGTGGTCGATGCCTGTGCTTTTATCTGCTGATCATGGCAATTGAACAGTCAGGCGAGTGAAGTAGCAAACCGGCACGGTAGCAAGGAGTGCGGCAGAAGCAACGAAGGGGCATCAACGAAGGTGCAGCAGGGCAGCGCCCAACGGCATGAGTCAAGAATGCTAAATCCACCCAACGCGCCAGCTTATCCTTATCGGTCCACCCCATGAATAGTCCAGGCCCGGGGTGTGGGGTAGCGGTTGCGCGATTTGTCGGCCCCGCCGCGGGGCGACGTTGCACGGGGAGGCAAGCCTGCGGCTGTTCGACCAACGCGGGTGTCGGGGCACTGCCCCGACGTTGGGAGTTCCGGAGGCGCCCCGTGCAGCGTTGACCCGCGGGCAGCCCTGGCGCAAGCCAGGGCCGGGGTCGATGAGCGCAACCGCTACCCCACACCCCGGGCCGGGTTTAGTGCGCAGTGCGTGGCAATAAGATTCAGGCACCTGCGCGACAAGCGCTTTTAAAGCAAAGCCGAACCCCTAATAACGCTTTCGCCCAGGTAAAAAGCGTGCTTTCCCATGGAATTTAGCCCCGCCGCAAAACTATTTGCGCCCCGCCCAAAAAAACATTCCACCAGTATTTCAACAGCTTATCTGTCTAGCCGTCATCAGCGCGTCACAAAACCGTGCTTTTGCCCGCAAAGCGAGTTGCATGGCCTAAAAACCCTGTGCTATAGTTCTGTTCTTCGCAGCACACGCGACTGGGGTTAACCCTAGTTAGCAACCGGTACTAAGGCTTTGAAAGTAAAGCAGTTTTACCGGGCAAGTGGGTTGCAAGGGCAGTAAAACAGGTAGCGAAAAACTTCTCGGATTATGGTATGATTTCGGTCTTGCCAAAAAACGGCAAGGTAGAGGACAAAGCAGCGGCGCTTTAAGGTGGTTTTCAAAGCGCGCTGGCAGCAAGGGTAAGGGCAGTGTGAAGTTTGTGGCGTTAAGCCCGGCCGAACCACCCCAACTTGACAGGCCAGAAAAACTGCTTCATAATCTCGCTTCTTTGCTCGAGGCACACACGGCCAGCCACACGCTGCCAGGTGGGTTAGCCGAGCAGGCAGTAGTACAGAATTTAGTACCCGAGGGGTTGTTCGCACAAAACGCCTCACACGCTCTTTAACAATTTAACAGCCGATAAGTGTGGGCGCTTGGAATGAGTGTGCAGCCTTCTCACGAGGGTTCGCCAAAATTATCAAGTGCTCGCACATTGAAAAAGTAAAGGTTTGAAGTAATTTAAACCGGTCTTTTTCTTTGAGCAGACGCGACGTATGACCTGCCGGGTTCTTAGGAGCTCGGTTTGGAAATTACGATTTATACAGAGATTGAACTGAAGAGTTTGATCCTGGCTCAGATTGAACGCTAGCGGGATGCTTTACACATGCAAGTCGAACGGCAGCGCGGGTCTTCGGACCTGGCGGCGAGTGGCGAACGGGTGAGTAATATATCGGAACGTGCCCAGTAGCGGGGGATAACTACGCGAAAGCGTGGCTAATACCGCATACGCCCTACGGGGGAAAGGGGGGATCGCAAGACCTCTCACTATTGGAGCGGCCGATATCGGATTAGCTAGTTGGTGAGGTAAAGGCTCACCAAGGCTGCGATCCGTAGCTGGTTTGAGAGGACGACCAGCCACACTGGGACTGAGACACGGCCCAGACTCCTACGGGAGGCAGCAGTGGGGAATTTTGGACAATGGGGGAAACCCTGATCCAGCCATCCCGCGTGTGCGATGAAGGCCTTCGGGTTGTAAAGCACTTTTGGCAGGGAAGAAACGGCGCCGGATAATACCTGGCGCAACTGACGGTACCTGCAGAATAAGCACCGGCTAACTACGTGCCAGCAGCCGCGGTAATACGTAGGGTGCAAGCGTTAATCGGAATTACTGGGCGTAAAGCGTGCGCAGGCGGTTCGGAAAGAAAGATGTGAAATCCCAGAGCTTAACTTTGGAACTGCATTTTTAACTGCCGAGCTAGAGTATGTCAGAGGGGGGTAGAATTCCACGTGTAGCAGTGAAATGCGTAGAGATGTGGAGGAATACCGATGGCGAAGGCAGCCCCCTGGGATAATACTGACGCTCATGCACGAAAGCGTGGGGAGCAAACAGGATTAGATACCCTGGTAGTCCACGCCCTAAACGATGTCAACTAGCTGTTGGGGCCTTCGGGCCTTAGTAGCGCAGCTAACGCGTGAAGTTGACCGCCTGGGGAGTACGGTCGCAAGATTAAAACTCAAAGGAATTGACGGGGACCCGCACAAGCGGTGGATGATGTGGATTAATTCGATGCAACGCGAAAAACCTTACCTACCCTTGACATGTCTGGAAGCTTTAAGAGATTAAAGTGTGCTCGCAAGAGAACCGGAACACAGGTGCTGCATGGCTGTCGTCAGCTCGTGTCGTGAGATGTTGGGTTAAGTCCCGCAACGAGCGCAACCCTTGTCATTAGTTGCTACGAAAGGGCACTCTAATGAGACTGCCGGTGACAAACCGGAGGAAGGTGGGGATGACGTCAAGTCCTCATGGCCCTTATGGGTAGGGCTTCACACGTCATACAATGGTCGGGACAGAGGGTCGCCAACCCGCAAGGGGGAGCCAATCCCAGAAACCCGATCGTAGTCCGGATTGCAGGCTGCAACTCGCCTGCATGAAGTCGGAATCGCTAGTAATCGCGGATCAGAATGTCGCGGTGAATACGTTCCCGGGTCTTGTACACACCGCCCGTCACACCATGGGAGTGGGTTTTACCAGAAGTAGTTAGCCTAACCGCAAGGAGGGCGATTACCACGGTAGGATTCATGACTGGGGTGAAGTCGTAACAAGGTAGCCGTATCGGAAGGTGCGGCTGGATCACCTCCTTTCAGAGCGAAGCACACGAAGCGAAAGCGTCCACACTTATTGGCTGTTTGATTAGAAAGAGTAAGCCACGACAAGGTTACGGGTCATGCTGCAGGGCATGGCGCGCACACTGGGTCAGTAGCTCAGTCGGTTAGAGCACCGTCTTGATAAGGCGGGGGTCGTTGGTTCGATTCCAACTTGACCCACCAGTACGGTTTTTATCGGTGCGGGGGATTAGCTCAGCTGGGAGAGCACCTGCTTTGCAAGCAGGGGGTCGTCGGTTCGATCCCGTCATCCTCCACCAAGCTTCTTTTAGGTATTAAAAGGAAGGCGCGGTCCGAGCGTGCGGGTTGGACGAAAGCAGCAGCGGTGCACTTGTCGGCTGGATGGAATTAACGAACAGGGCTTTGGGCTCTGGCGCGCACACACAGTGCGTACCGGAAGTCAGAGCGCTGCTCGTTAAGTCTACGGATTTAATGGTTTTACTCGTTCTTTAACAATCTGGAAGAAGCACAACGAAGTAATTTATGGATGGTGCCGCGCCTTCAGAAGCGCTGCACCAGTAAGTAAAGTACGGGTTGTGATTGCATTATTAAATTAGTTCAAGTAGTTCTCAAAAGCGGGTCATGCGGGTAGCAGTATCGCACGCGTGACACGAGCTTTGAAAGCGATGAACGGCACAACACACGCTAAACTCAAGTGTTTCTATAACCTATAAAGTTATAGGATCAAGCGACTAAGTGCACATGGTGGATGCCTTGGCGATCACAGGCGATGAAGGACGTTGTAGCCTGCGAAAAGCTGCGGGGAGCTGGCAAACAAGCTTTGATCCGCAGATATCCGAATGGGGAAACCCACGCCCGCAAGGGCGTATCCCGCACTGAATACATAGGTGCGTGGAGGCGAACCGGGTGAACTGAAACATCTCAGTAGCTCGAGGAAAAGAAATCAACCGAGATTCCGATAGTAGCGGCGAGCGAACTCGGATCAGCCTTGACGTTTTAGCACGTACGATAATCGAACGCGATGGAAAGCGCGGCCATAGCAGGTGATAGCCCTGTAGATGAAATCGTGCGTGTGGAACTAGGCGTCAGACAAGTAGGGCGGGACACGTGAAATCCTGTCTGAACATGGGGGGACCATCCTCCAAGGCTAAATACTCGTGATCGACCGATAGTGAACCAGTACCGTGAGGGAAAGGCGAAAAGAACCCCGGAAGGGGAGTGAAATAGATCCTGAAACCGTGTGCATACAAACAGTAGGAGCGGGCTTGTCCCGTGACTGCGTACCTTTTGTATAATGGGTCAGCGACTTACATTCAGTGGCAAGCTTAACCGAATAGGGAAGGCGCAGCGAAAGCGAGTCCGAATAGGGCGATTTAGTCGCTGGGTGTAGACCCGAAACCAAGCGATCTATCCATGGCCAGGTTGAAGGCACGGTAACACGTGCTGGAGGACCGAACCCACTAATGTTGAAAAATTAGGGGATGAGCTGTGGATAGGGGTGAAAGGCTAAACAAGCTTGGAAATAGCTGGTTCTCTCCGAAAACTATTTAGGTAGTGCCTCACGTATTGCTGCCGGGGGTAGAGCACTGTTATAGCTAGGGGGTCATGGCGACTTACCAACCTATGGCAAACTCCGAATACCGGCAAGTATGAGCGTGGGAGACAGAGCACCGGGTGCTAACGTCCGGACTCAAGAGGGAAACAACCCAGACCGCCAGCTAAGGTCCCTAACTATGGCTAAGTGGGAAACGAAGTGGGAAGGCATAGACAGTCAGGAGGTTGGCTTAGAAGCAGCCATCCTTTAAAGAAAGCGTAATAGCTCACTGATCGAGTCGTCCTGCGCGGAAGATGTAACGGGGCTAAGCCATAGACCGAAGCTGCGGGTGTGTATCTTGATTGATATACGCGGTAGGAGAGCGTTCTGTAAGCCTGCGAAGGTGTCTTGTAAAGGATGCTGGAGGTATCAGAAGTGCGAATGCTGACATGAGTAGCGATAAAGGGGGTGAAAAGCCCCCTCGCCGTAAGTCCAAGGTTTCCTGCGCAACGTTCATCGGCGCAGGGTGAGTCGGCCCCTAAGGCGAGGCAGAGATGCGTAGCTGATGGGAAGCTGGTTAATATTCCAGCACCGTCGTGAAATGCGATGGGGGGACGGATTGCGGAAAGTCATCGGGGTGTTGGATGTCCCCGTTGTTGCACTATAGAAGGCGCCCAGGCAAATCCGGGCGCGTAATTCAAGGGTGTGACTGGATAGGACTTCGGTCCTAAACTGATCCGAAGCAGTTCCAAGAAAAGCCTCTAAGCTTCAGTTTCACGAGACCGTACCGCAAACCGACACAGGTGGACGGGATGAATATTCCAAGGCGCTTGAGAGAACTCAGGAGAAGGAACTCGGCAAATTAATACCGTAACTTCGGGAGAAGGTATACCCCGGTAGTGTGAAGGGCCCGCGCCCTGAGCATGAAGGGGTCGCAGAGAATCGGTGGCTGCGACTGTTTATTAAAAACACAGCACTCTGCTAAGACGAAAGTCGACGTATAGGGTGTGACGCCTGCCCGGTGCCGGAAGGTTAAGTGATGGGGTGCAAGCTCTTGATCGAAGCCCCGGTAAACGGCGGCCGTAACTATAACGGTCCTAAGGTAGCGAAATTCCTTGTCGGGTAAGTTCCGACCTGCACGAATGGCGTAACGATGGCCACACTGTCTCCTCCTGAGACTCAGCGAAGTTGAAGTGGTTGTGATGATGCAATCTACCCGCGGCTAGACGGAAAGACCCCATGAACCTTTACTGTAGCTTTGCATTGGACTGTGAACCGGCCTGTGTAGGATAGGTGGGAGGCGTTGAAAGTGAGTCGCTAGATTCGCTGGAGCCAACCTTGAAATACCACCCTGGTCTGTTTGCGGTTCTAACCTTGGCCCGTTATCCGGGTTGGGGACAGTGCATGGTGGGCAGTTTGACTGGGGCGGTCTCCTCCTAAAGCGTAACGGAGGAGTTCGAAGGTACGCTAGGTACGGTCGGAAATCGTGCTGATAGTGCAATGGCATAAGCGTGCTTGACTGTGAGACTGACACGTCGAACAGGTGCGAAAGCAGGACATAGTGATCCGGTGGTTCTGAATGGAAGGGCCATCGCTCAACGGATAAAAGGTACTCTGGGGATAACAGGCTGATACCGCCCAAGAGTTCATATCGACGGCGGTGTTTGGCACCTCGATGTCGGCTCATCTCATCCTGGGGCTGTAGCCGGTCCCAAGGGTATGGCTGTTCGCCATTTAAAGAGGTACGTGAGCTGGGTTTAAAACGTCGTGAGACAGTTTGGTCCCTATCTGCCGTGGGCGTTGGATACTTGACGGAGCCTGCTCCTAGTACGAGAGGACCGGAGTGGACGTACCGCTGGTGTATCGGTTGTCATGCCAATGGCATTGCCGAGTAGCTATGTACGGAAGAGATAACCGCTGAAGGCATCTAAGCGGGAAACTCGTCTGAAGATTAGGTATCCCGGGGGCTAGACCCCCCTGAAGGGTCGTTCGAGACCAGGACGTTGATAGGCTGGGTGTGTAAGTGCAGTAATGTACGTAGCTAACCAGTACTAATTGCCCGTGCGGCTTGATCCTATAACCTTGTAGGTTATGCGTTTCAAGTGTCGTTCAAACAAATTGATGTAACAATCGCGAACCCGTACCCAACACACAAATCCATACGTTACACCCCTGGCGGTCAGCCCAACGGCTGGCACGCGAAGGCGCGGTGTGCTTCTTCTTAAGATTGGCCTTAGGGCCAGGCTGGCAACAGCTTGGCCACAAGGCAAACCAGTTACGCTTGACGACCATAGCAAGGTGGTCCCACGCCTTCCCATCCCGAACAGGACCGTGAAACGCCTTCGCGCCGATGATAGTGGACGTACGTCTGTGAAAGTAGGTCATCGTCAGGCTCTTATACCCCAAACCCCCATCCGCTCACCGCGGGTGGGGGTTTGTCTTTGGGCTAACGGTTTCCAGGTCGGTGATTATCTTGTTTTTCACCCGTAGGGCTTTCCTGCTTTGCTTGCTCGCCTTGCTCTTGGGCGGTTGTTCCCTACCTCCGCTGGAGGGGCGAAGCACCAGCGTGGCGCTCAATCAGATTGAAGCTGCGGACACCGCCTTGGGTCGCGCCATTGCGCCTCAGGCACAACAACATCGTGGACGTAGCGGTATCTATTGGCTGATTGACCCGCACGAAGCTTTTGCTGCCCGTGCGCTATTGGCCAGATCTGCGCAAAAGACCCTGGACGTGCAGTACTACATTTGGCATGGCGACGTCACTGGCACCCTGTTGCTCGACGAGCTACGTGCCGCGGCTGACCGGGGTGTGCGTCTGCGCTTGCTGCTGGATGACAACGGTACAACCGGCTTGGACAAAGAGCTGGCCGCCTTGCATACCCATCCGAATATCGAAGTCCGCCTGTTCAATCCCTTCGTGGTGCGCAGGCCTAAAGCCATTGGTTTTCTCACGAATTTCACTGCGGCAAATCGCCGCATGCACAACAAATCGTTTACTGCCGATAACCAGGCGACGATTATTGGCGGTCGCAATGTGGGCGATGAGTACTTTGGCGTAGGCGAATCTTTTTTGTTTGCCGACCTGGATGTCATGGCGGTCGGATCGGTGGTGGACGACGTTTCTACTGATTTTGATCGTTATTGGAGCAGCGACTCGTCCTATCCGGTCGACCTGATCCTGCCCAAGGCGGACGCGGCGGCTTTGCAGGAAGTGAGAGCCGCTGCTGCACAGATGGCCGAATCCGAGGCGTCTGCCGACTATCTGCGTGCGATCAGAGATTCTCCTTTTGCCACTGGACTGCTGCAAGGCAGTTTGGAGTTTGAGTGGGCGGACACCACTATGGTCAGCGACGACCCGGCCAAGGGCCTGGGCCTCGCGGATCCTGACAGCCTGGTCACTCGCCAGCTAAGCGAGCTTCTGGGGCGCCCAACCGAGAATCTGGAGCTGGTCTCGTCTTACTTTGTGCCCACGGCCGCCGGCGTAGACGTCTTTACCAAGATGGCGGAAGACGGTGTCAAGTTGCGTATATTGACTAACTCATTGGACGCGACAGACGTTGCCGCAGTTCATGCAGGCTATGCCAAGCGACGTAAAGATCTGCTGGCTGCCGGCATTGCGCTTTATGAAATGCGGCGAATGTCGACGGTAAGCCGGCGCAACGCGAGCGCAGGTCCTTTTGGCAGCTCGGGATCCAGCTTGCATGCCAAGACCTTTGCCGTCGATGGAAAGCGCGTATTTGTGGGCTCGTTCAATTTCGATCCCAGATCAGTGCACCTTAACACCGAACTGGGCTTCGTCATAGAAAGTCCGACCACGGCTCGGCAGATCGAACAGTTCTTTGATGAGCGGGTATCCGAAAGCTCGTACGAGGTGCGTCTGTCCGAGCCCGGGGACTTGTATTGGTTAGAGCGCCGGGATGGAAAGGAAGTCCGCCACGACTCGGAACCTGAAACTGGCCTGTTCAAGCGAGGCTACGTGTTGTTCCTTTCGATATTGCCCATCGAGTGGCTACTTTAAGCGCTAGTGCTCTACACCTTGGGACTGGATAGCTGATCCAGCAGCCGCCCGGTTTCATACAAGGGCAGTCCCATCACACCGGTATAGCTGCCGGATATATAGGCGACGAACCGGCCTGCCTTGCCCTGGATGCCATAGGCGCCGGCTTTGCCTAAGGGTTCTCCGCTATGGCAGTAGCTGTCGATTTCGGACGCAGTCAGTGCCTTGAAGCGAACTTCTGTGATGGATACATCTTCCAGCAATACCCCGGCGTGCGCGATCACGATGGCCGTATGCACGGCATGCGTACGGCCGGACAGCCGCTGCAACATGGTGCGCGCATCTTCGATATCGAGCGGCTTGCCCAGAATATCGCCGCCCAGAATGACAGTGGTATCGGCGGACAGTATGGGTGTGCTTAATGACAAGGCGCCGGCTTCCAGCGCGCGGTGCTGCCTGGCGACCCATTCGCGCGCACGTATCGCCTTGTCGCGTGCCGTGCGGCGTACGTAGACTTCGGGTGCCTCGCCGGGAAGCTGCGGCTCGTCTTCGCCGTCGGGCGCGGGAACAGCCAGTACCTGATGGGGAACACCCATCTGTAGCAACAGCTCGTGCCGGCGCGGGCTGGCCGAGGCCAGATAAATAGGCAATGACTTCATGGCTGACGCTTAGCTGACCTTAAGTATTTTCATGCCGTTGGTGCCGCCGCTGTCGCTGTAGAAGTCGCCCTTGGTCAGGATGATCCAGTCGCCCGGGCTCAGCAAAGACTGCTCTTTCAATTTGTCGATGGCTTTTTCACTGACCAGTGCGGGGTCGATTTGCGCGGCGTCGAACGGTACGGTGTAAACACCGCGGAACATGGCTGCGCGGCGCTGTGTATTGGGGTGTCGGGTGTAGCAGTAAATGGGCACGCCAGACCGGATGCGCGACATGATCAGCGGCGTGTGGCCGCTTTCCGTCAGGCTGATGATGGCCTTGATTCCCGGAAAATGATTGGCGGCATACATGGTCGCCAGCGCAATGGTCTCGTCGCAGCGCATGAAGGTTTCGCCCAGCCGGTGCTGTGATTTCGTGGTGGTGGGCTCTTGTTCGGCGCCCAGGCATACACGCGCCATGGCCGTCACGGCCTCTACGGGAAATTGCCCCGAGGCGCTTTCGGCCGACAGCATCACCGCATCGGTATGATCCAGCACAGCGTTTGCCACATCCGATACTTCGGCCCTTGTTGGCATGGGGCTGCTGATCATGGACTCCATCATCTGCGTTGCCGTGATCACCAGCTTGTTGCGCGTGCGGGCATGCTGGATGATGCGCTTCTGTATGCCTACCAGACGGGCGTCGCCCACTTCCACGCCCAGGTCGCCGCGCGCCACCATGACGCCGTCGCTGACCTGGATGATGGCATCCAGCGCAGCGTCGTCGGCGACTGCCTCGGCACGTTCTATCTTGGCGATAATCCAGGCTTGGCTGCCCGCCTCTTGCACCAGCTTGCGCGCTTCCTCGATGTCGCTGCCATAACGCGGGAAGGAGACGGCCACATAGTCCATTTCCAGTTCGGCCGCCAGTTTGATGTCTTCGCGGTCCTTGTCGGTCAGGCTGGGCGCCGATATACCGCCGCCACGGCGGTTGATCCCCTTGTTATTGGACAGCGGCCCGCCTACGGTGACGACGGTGTGCACGGCATGCTCGTCCACACTTTCGACCAGTAGCACGACGCGGCCGTCATCCAGCAAGAGCTCGTCTCCGGGGTGGCAGTCCTGGACCAAGGACGGGTAGTCGATGCCGACGATGGTCTCGTCCCCTGCTTCCGAAGGGTGATTATTGGAAAGCGTGAAAGGCTGGCCGACGGCAAGCTGTACTTTGCTGTCCGTAAACCTGGCGATGCGGATCTTGGGACCTTGCAGGTCGCCCATGATGGCAACGAATCTATCGTGTTTCTTTGAAAGCGCGCGCACCAGTTCGGCGCGCTGCCGATGATCGTCGGGCTCGCCGTGCGAGAAATTCAGGCGCGCCACATCCATGCCAGCCAATATCAGTTGTTCGATTTTCTCCGGGGTGGAGCTGGCCGGCCCCAGTGTTGCAACGATTTTTGTACGGCGTCGAGTCATGGTGGGGCAGTGCTCGCAAAAAGCGCATCAAGCGCGGTGATAAGGGTGGCCGGTCATGATAGCCCAGGCGCGGTACAGCTGTTCGGCCAGTACCACACGCACCATGGGATGGGGCAGCGTCAGTGACGAAAGTCGCAAGCGTCCGGGGCAGCTTAGCTTGAGCTGGGGGTCCAGACCGTCCGGGCCGCCGATCAGGAAGACGATGTCCTGGCCACTGCCGCGCCATCGTTCCAGGTCTTGCGCCAGCGCCATGGTGGTCATGTCCTTGCCTCGCTCATCCAGGGCGATGCGATAGGCGTGCGCAGGGATGGCGGCTTCGATACGTCGTGCCTCCGCGTGCATCATCTGCCCAGGAGTCTTGCCCGACGTGCGGGCCTCCGGCTTGATTTCCCTGATTTCCAATGGGCAATCCGCGGGCAGCCGCCGGGCGTACTCGCGCCAGGCCGTTTCAACCCAGTCGGGCATGCGTACACCGACGGCGACGACGATCAGTTTCATCGGGTCGCTCCCGGATCAGTTTCCGTCGTAGTCGTACGATTGCGGGATGCTGGGCAGGGTGGATTGTGGCAACAGGCGCGCGCGCACAGGTTTGTCTCCCCAGATTTCTTCCAGGTTGTAGTACTGGCGTACGACCGGCTGCATGCAGTGCACGACGATGTCGCCCAGATCGACCAACACCCATTCGCCGGTGTCTTCGCCTTCGTAGGCGACGATGGGAATCTTGTGCTCGCGAGCTTTGTCCGCCACGCTGGAAGCCAGGGCTCGCGTCTGGCGGTTGGAGGTGCCACTGGCAATGACCACGCGGTCGAACAGCCCCGTAATGTGGGTGGTGTTGAAGATCTTGATGTCCTGGGCCTTGACGTCTTCGAGCGCGTCAATGACCAGGCGTTGCAGTTTTTGAATATCCATTAAGTCACTATACCGTGAGAGATCAGGCGGCAGGGGCCCGATAAAGCCCTTTTTGTTTAATATACTTCGCCACGGCGGGATCCAGCATTCCGTCGGTGGGCTGATCGGCGGCCAGATGGTCGCGAATTTGCGTGGAAGAGACAGGCATGGGAGTGAAGGGCAGCTGCAACAGCTGCTTGCCCAGCTTTTTCAGGTGCCTTTGCAGTGGTTCCGGGGCCACCAAGGCGGAGCCCGGCCTTAACGCGACGGCCAAGTGCACCAGGCTGGTGATTTCCTGCCAGTACTCCCAGGTACAGAAGTTTTGCAACTGGTCTGTACCCAATATCCAATAGTAGTCCGCCGGCGGCAATTCGCGCAGCGTATCGATGGTGTAGGTGTTGCCGCCCCGTAGCACCTCAATGGGGTTGATGCGCATGCCGGGCTGGTCACCCACCGCGAGTTCCAGCATGGCTACCCGGTCTTGCGCCGGCGCCCCCAGCGGATCGCGCTGCCAGGGAGTGCCGGCGGGGATGAATTGCACCTCGGCCAGATCCAGGGCCTGCAGGGCGACACGAGCCAAGGCCACATGGGCCAAATGGACCGGGTCAAAGCTGCCCCCAAGAAGGCCGGTTTTTATAACCATTGCCTGGGATGCAGGAAGGCCGCTAGCCTGGCCTCGGGGGTGTCTGGCTCGGGCTGCCAGTTGTAGCGCCACGTTGCCGTGGGCGGCATCGACAGCAAAATGGATTCGGTGCGCCCGTCTGATTGCAGGCCAAACAGCGTGCCACGGTCGAACACCAGGTTGAACTCAACATAGCGTCCGCGTCGGTATGCCTGGAATTCGCGCTCTCTTTCAGCGTATTCGGTGTGCCGGCGTGCCTCGACGATGGGCATGTAGGCGTCCAGGAAGCAGTCGCCAACCGAACGAGTGAGCGCAAAGCTATGGTCGAACCCTTGCTCGTTCACGTCATCGAAGAACAGGCCGCCGACACCACGGGTTTCGCGGCGGTGTTTCAAGTAGAAGTATTCGTCGCACCATTTCTTGTAAGCGGGGTATTTGTCGTCGCCAAAGGGTTGTACGGCGTCGTGACATACCTGGTGGAAATGGCGAGCGTCTTCTTCGAAGGGGTAGTAGGGTGTCAGGTCCAGGCCGCCACCGAACCAGAACACGTTATCGTCGTCGCTGCCCTGCGGCGCATGGGCGACAAACAATCGGACATTCATGTGGACGGTCGGGACATAAGGGTTGCGCGGGTGCAACACCATGGAAACCCCCATGGCTTCCCAGGAGCGCCCGGCCAGTTCCTTACGGTGGGCGCTGGCCGATGGCGGCAGAGTCTTGCCCTGTACATGGCTAAACAGTACACCGCCCCTTTCCAGCAGCTTGCCGCCTTCGATGTAGCGCGACAAGCCGCCGCCGCCTTCATCACGGGTCCATTGGTCGGTGTTGAATGATCCGCCTTCAGCATCCTCGAGCGCCTGGACAATACGCGATTGCAAGCCTAAAAAATAGTCGTGGGCGGTTGAAATAGGTACGGTCATGAGGTTTTTCCCGCCACGGCGCGCCACCCGATATCGCGGCGATACTGCTGGCCGTCAAAGTGGGTTTGCGAAATGGCACTATAGGCGGCCGCCTGCGCGCGCTTGACCGAGTCGGCAAGCACCGTGACGCACAGTACGCGCCCGCCCGATGTTTTCAGGATGCCGTCTTCCAGCTTGGTGCCGGCATGGAATATGACGCATTCGTCGGTATTGTCGGGAAGCCGGCTGATGACGTCGCCGGTACGTGCCTGTGCCGGATAGCCACTGGCTGCCATGACGACACCCAGTGCGGTGCGCCTGTCCCATTCGATGTCGGCCTCGTCCAGCCGGCCAGCGATGGCCAGGTCGAAGACTTCGGTGAGATCGCTTTTGATGCGCATCATGATGGGTTGGGTTTCCGGGTCGCCCATCCGGCAGTTGAACTCCAGCACTTTCAGGGAGCGCGTGGCGTCGGGGCCCTCGCCTATCATGAGGCCCGCATACAAGAACCCGGCATAGGGGATGCCATCGCGCGTCATGCCCGCCATTGTCGGGTTGATGATCTCGCGCATGATGCGATTGTGCAGTGCCGGCGTGATGACCGGCGCAGGCGAATATGCGCCCATGCCGCCGGTGTTCGGCCCTTCATCGTTATCGTTCAATCGCTTGTGGTCCTGGCTGGTGGCCAGCGGCAGCACATGCTGTCCGTCGCACATGACGATGAAGCTGGCCTCTTCGCCCAGCAGACATTCTTCAATGACCACCCGGGCGCCAGCGGCACCAAGGGAACCGTCGCCCAGCATTTGATCCACGGCGTCGCAAGCCTCTTGCACACTGCTGGCAACGACCACGCCCTTGCCGGCGGCCAGACCGTCGGCCTTGACTACGATGGGCGCGCCTTCAGCCGTAATATGCGCCTTGGCTTGCGCCGGGTCGGTAAAGGTTTGGTAAGCCGCCGTAGGGATGTTGTGCCGAACCAGGAACTCCTTGGCATAGTCTTTGGAGCTTTCCAGCTGGGCGGCGGCCTGCGTGGGCCCGAAAATCTTCAGGCCCGCACTTTGGAAGGCGTCAACGATGCCGGCGGCCAGGGGCGCTTCCGGCCCCACAATGGTGTAGGCGATTTTTTCGTCGCGGGCAAAGGCGATGAGGGCGTCCGTGTCGGTCAAGGGGACGTTTTTCAGTTGATCCGACAGGGCGGTGCCGCCATTGCCCGGTGCAACGTACACCGTTTGTACACGGGGCGACTGTGCCAGCTGCCATGACAGCGCGTGTTCGCGGCCGCCGCTCCCGATTACGAGTATTTTCATTTGTTAGGTGCCAGAAGCAGTGTAGTGAAGGGGGACGATGGGGTTTGCAGGGTGTCAGTCTGCTTCATCGAATACGGCGGTGGAATACACGTCTTGTACGTCGTCCAGCGACTCGAGCGCATCAAGCATCTTTTGCATCCGGGCCGCGTCGTCGCCGGTCAGCTCGGTTTCGTTCAGGGCCTTCATGACAATGCCCTGCACCTCGGGGACTAGCTCCGATTGCTCGAAGGCTATTTTGACGGCGGCATAGTCGGCAGGCGGGCAAGTGACCTCGATCACGCCTTCTTCGTCGGTCTGGATGTCGTCGGCGCCGGCCTCGAGGGCGGCTTCCATGACGGATTCTTCCGACGTGCCGGGCGCAAAAAGAAATTGCCCGCAATGCTGGAACATAAAGGCGACCGAGCCTTCCTGGCCCAGGTTGCCCCCATTCTTGCTGAAGGCATGGCGTACTTCGGCCACTGTACGGATGCGATTGTCGGTCATGCAGTCGACAATGACTGCCGCGCCGCCTACGCCGTAGCCTTCGTAGCGAACTTCTTCGTAGTTGGCGCCGTCAGCACCGCCAGCCCCGCGCTGGATGGCGCGCTGGACGTTCTCTTTGGGCATGTTGGCGGCTGTGGCTTTGTCCCAGGCCAGGCGCAGGCGCGGGTTGGAGTCTGGGTCGGCGCCGCCTGCGCGTGCGGCGACGGTGATTTCACGGATGATTTTTGTCCAGAGCTTGCCTCGCTTGGCATCTTGGCGACCTTTTCGGTGCTGGATGTTCGCCCATTTACTGTGACCGGCCATATATAGTGTGTCGTTAAATCGCTGTAAAAGAAGCCCATTTTACCCCGTGCAGAAGCAAGGGGTCCGAATTACACTTGGGCTTCCTTAACGCCAGCGTCTATAGGCCATTAAAAATGCCAGCACCCGTCCCGATTGCAAGAAACACCGACACAGAGTGTGTGTTGCTTCCCTCGTTTGCCAATCGGCATGGCTGTATAACCGGCGCCACGGGCACAGGCAAAACTGTGACCCTGCAATTGTTGGCCCAGGCCTTTTCCCGCATGGGCACGCCGGTGTTCATGGCCGACGTCAAGGGGGACCTTAGCGGCATCTCGCAAGCAGCGTCCAGCAACCCCAAGCTGGCCGACAGGCTGACCAAGCTCGGTTTGCCCGAGCCCGTCTGGGGCGCCTGCCCAACCGTGCTGTGGGATATATTCGGCGAGCAGGGGCATCCGGTGCGGGCTACGGTTTCCGACATGGGCCCATTGCTGCTTGCTCGCATGCTGGAACTGAACGATACCCAGGAAGGGGTGCTGCATCTGGTCTTCCGGGTGGCCGATGACGAAGGCGAATTGCTGCTGGACCTGAAAGATCTGCGGGCCATGCTGCAAAACGTGGGAGACCGCGCCGCCGAATTGCGTACCCGCTACGGCAACGTGTCGACCGCGTCCATAGGCGCCATCCAGCGCAGTCTGTTGCGCCTGGAGTCGCAAGGCGCCACCCAGTTCTTTGGCGAACCCATGCTGGACATCTTCGATTGGATACGGGTCGACGAGAAAGGCCAGGGTGTCGTCAATATTCTGGCTGCGAACAAACTGATGCAGGCGCCCCGGCTGTACGCGGTCTTTCTATTATGGATGCTGGCCGACCTGTACGAGGGCCTGCCGGAAGTCGGCGACCTCGACAAGCCCAAGTTTGTATTTTTCTTCGATGAAGCGCACTTGCTGTTCAACGACGCGCCCAAGGCATTGCTGGAGAAGGTCGAACAGGTGGTGCGCCTGGTGCGCTCGAAAGGGGTCGGCGTGTATTTCGTGACCCAGAATCCGCTCGACATTCCGGACAGTGTGCTGGGGCAACTGGGCAATCGCGTGCAACATGCGCTGCGAGCATTTACGCCGCGCGACCAGAAGGCCGTCAAGACAGCGGCGGAAACCATGCGGCCCAATCCGGCCCTTGATATCGAGGCGGCGATCACCGAGCTGGGCGTGGGCGAGGCTCTGGTGTCGATGCTGAACGACAAAGGCCAACCGAGCATTACCCAACGAGTCTGGATGTACGCTCCGGGCAGCCGTATTGGTCCGGCTAGCGGCGCCGAACTGCAGGTCTTGCGGGCAAGCTCCTTGTTGGGCGGCAAGTATGATCAGGTGGTTGATCGGGAATCCGCCTACGAAAGGCTGCAACAGCGCACGCAAGTGCTGGACAAGGCAAGCGGCAAGGGTGCCGACGCTGAGCAGAACGATGGCGTCATGGGCGCAGTCAGCGATTTTCTTTTCGGTTCCACCGGGCCGCGTGGCGGTCGCAGAGATGGTGTGGTGCAATCGGCAGTCAAGAGCGCGGTTCGAAGCACGGCCACGCAGTTAATCCGAGGCGTGCTGGGTTCGCTGACCGGGCGCCGTCGATAGGAGAGCATGTGAAGGTCAAGATTATGGTGGCAGGCGGTACGGCCGACTATACGGAAGAATGGCGCGCGCGGTTTGCCCAGGCCTGCCCGGATATGCAGGTTATAGCCTGGCATGGGGAAGCCGACCCTCCGGCTGCCGACTATGCCGTGGTATGGCAGCCGCCAGAGGGGTTCTTTGCCGCGTCGCCTGGCCTGAAAGCAGTATTCAACCTGGGCGCGGGGGTGGATCGCCTGATGACGATGCCGGACCTGCCAGCCAGCCTACCGGTGGTGCGGGTAGAGGACGCCGGCATGGGCAGCCAGATGGCAGAGTATGTCCTGCACGGCCTGATTCATGCATCGCGGCAATTCGACCGTTATGCGGAGAACCAGGCGCGGGGCCAGTGGCTGAAGCTGCCGGCCATATCGTACGAGGCATGGCCCGTGGGGGTGATGGGCCTGGGCGCAATCGGCAAGCAGGTCGCAGAAACCCTGGCAAGGGCAGGTTATCCCGTGGCCGGCTGGTCGCGCAGTCCCAAGACGGTAACCGGCGTCCGGACTTTTCATGCCGACACAGGGTTCCGGGACTTCCTTGCGCGCACGCGCGTGCTGGTCAATGTGCTGCCCCTGACCCCAAGCACTGAAAACATCATTAACCAGTCCACCTTGCAGGCATTGCTGCCCGATGCCTACGTCATCAATGTGGCGCGGGGCCATCATGTGGTGGACGAAGACCTGTTGTCCGCGATCGATGCCGGTCATGTACAGGGCGCTTTGCTGGACGTCTTTCGCACCGAGCCGCTGCCTGCTGATCACCCGTATTGGACGCATCCGCGGGTCCGCATTACGCCGCATATTTCTGCGATCACCCGCTATGAAGAGACGCTGGAACAGATCATTGACAAGATCCATTCGCTGGAACAAGGCCTGCCGATTAGCGGCGTGGTGGCCAGGAACCAGGGTTATTGATCCCATTTAATGCACTGAAAGAGGCTTACGTGTCCGCACATCACAAGATCGCCGTTATTGCCGGGGACGGAATAGGCAAGGAAGTTATGCCCGAAGGTATACGCGTGTTGGAGGCCGTGGCAGGCCGCCATGGCATAGTCTGGCAGTGGGATGAGCTGGACTGGAGTTGCGATTACTATGCCCGCCATGGACGCATGATGCCCGAAGACTGGAAAGACCGCATCGGCGGACACGAAGCGATCTTCTTTGGCGCCATAGGTTGGCCCGAGGCCGTGCCCGACCATATCGCCTTGTGGGAATCCCTGTTCAAGTTCCGGCGCGAGTTCGATCAGTACATCAATCTGCGTCCGGTGCGCCTGATGCCCGGCGTGCCGTCTCCACTGGCCGGGCGCAAGCCAGGCGATATTGATTTTTTTATCGTGCGCGAGAATACCGAGGGGGAATACTCCAACAGCGGAGGTCGCCTTTTCGAAGGAACCGAGCGCGAAGTCGTCATCCAGGAAAGTGTCTTCACCCGCATCGGTGCCAACCGTGTGCTGAAGTTTGCGTTCGAACTGGCGCGCAAGCGTGGCAAGCACCTTACCGCCGCCACCAAGTCCAACGGCATTTCCATTTCCATGCCCTGGTGGGATGAGCGGGTTGCCGAGATGGCAAGCCAATACCCCGATGTGCGCTGGGACAAATTCCATATCGACATCCTTTGCGCTCATTTCGTACAGCACCCGGACAGGTTCGATGTGGTGGTGGCCTCCAACCTTTTTGGGGACATCTTGTCCGACCTGGGGCCTGCATGTACCGGCACGATAGGCATAGCCCCGTCGGCAAACCTGAATCCCGAGCGCCACTTTCCGTCGCTTTTCGAGCCGGTGCATGGCTCGGCGCCCGACATTTTCGGCAGGAATATCGCCAATCCCATCGGACAGATCTGGAGCGGGGCAATGATGCTGGACTTCCTGGGCCACACGCTGGCGGCACAAGATGTGGTCAAGGCCATTGAAACCGTGCTGGAAGACGGGCCTCGAACGCCCGACATGGGCGGCACTGCAAGCACCGCGGATGTCGGCAAGGCGGTGGCTGCCCTCGTGGCGACCGCCTGACTGGCCGGCTTCAGCCGGCTTGTTTGTCCGCCTTGCGCAAGCCCGACCAGATGATGGCGCCTACCATCAAGGCGCCACCGATCAGCGCACGCAGACTGGGGTATTGTGCAAACAGGACGGCGGCAAAGAAGATCGCATAGACAGGTTCCAGCGCGATGACAATGCCGGCGCTGCGGGCTTTAAGCGTCATCAGGCTGGATACCAGTAAATAATGGGACAGCGCCGTGCACAGGACGCCCAGCATGGCCATCCATAGCCAGTTCAGCGCATCCAGTTGCGCCATGGCCGGCAGCGAGAAGGGCAGGGTAAGCAGCGCAACAAAGGCGTTCTCCCAACAAGCGACTTGCTGCGCGGGTATGCGTGCGGCGGCTCGCCGATTGATCAAGGTAAACAAGGCGAAGGACAGACCCGACGCGATCGCCCATGCCAGGCCGATGGTGGCGTCGTCGCGAAAATCGAAAGAGGGCGTCACCAGCACCAGCCCCAGGCTGACCAGCAGCAGGATCAGCCACTCGTGCGTGCTGACCTTCTCTTTGAAGACCAGCCACTCGCACAGCGTAATGAAGGCCGGAAAGCTGGCAAAGCCCAATGTGGCGATCGCAACGCCGCTGATCTTCACGGCAATGAAGAAGGTGATCCAGTGTATGGCCAGCATGGCGCCCGCCAGTGCCAGCACGCCAATGTTGCGGCGGGTGATGCCCTGGATCGGCGAGCTTCCCATCATGCGCATCACCGCATACAAGGCCACCACGGCAAAGCAGGCTCGCCCCGCCGTAATGGCAATGGCATCGGCCTGTATCAACTCGCCGAAGATGCCCGTCAGGCCAAACAGGACAGCCGCGATATGAATCGAAAAAAGGGCGCGCTGACGACTCATATTTTTTAAGCTGAAAACTCGTGGAAGGATTTACACTATGCGCAGTCATCGTACCGCAACGTTTCCCGTAAGGAGTCCGTCTTGGAAAACCAGGTAAAAGCAATACGCATAGAGAAGAACGGTGGTCCCGAAGTCTTGAAGTTGGTAACGCTTCAGGTCCCGCCGCCCGAAAAAGGCGAGGTAACTATACGGCAAAAAGCCATAGGCCTTAATTACATCGATATCTATTTTCGCACGGGCCTTTATTCGCACCCGCTGCCCCATGGCTTGGGCTTCGAGGCGTCCGGTGTCGTAGAGGCCGTCGGCCAGGATGTCCGCCACCTGAAGGTGGGCGATCGCGTCGCCTACGGGCAAAGCCCCATCGGCGCATACGCCGAAGCGCGCAACGTGCCAGCCGACCGTGTCGTCAAGATCCCCAAGGGTGTTGCTTTCGACGAAGCCGCAGCCATTATGCTCAAGGGTCTTACCGTCCAATACCTGTTTCGCCAGACCTATCGCCTGCAAGGCGGGGAAACCATCTTGTTCCATGCGGCTGCGGGTGGCGTCGGCCTGATCGCTTGTCAATGGGCCAAGGCGCTGGGCGTCAAGCTGATCGGCACGGCGTCCACACCCGAGAAAGCCGCCTTGGCCAAGCAACACGGCGCCTGGGAAGTCATCGATTATTCGCGCGAAGATGTGGTGGAACGCGTCAAGGAACTGACCAACGGCAAGAAGGTCCCCGTGGTCTACGATGGGGTGGGTAAAGATACCTGGCTCACCTCGCTCGACTGCCTGGAACCGCGCGGCCTGATGGTCAGTTTCGGAAACGCCTCCGGTTCGGTTGAAGGCGTCAACCTGGGTGTACTGGCCAGCAAGGGCTCCTTGTTTGTCACCCGTCCAACCTTGGGCACCCACGTGGCAACACTGGAAAAAATGCAGTCAGCGGCCGATGAGCTCTTCAGCCTGGTCGGCAAGAAGAAGATCAAGGTTGCCATCGGCCAGCGGTTTCCGCTGGAGGCCGCCGGCGACGCCCAAGAGGCACTGGCCGCCCGCAAGACGACCGGCGCCACGGTGTTTACTCTGGACTAAGCTTCTTGGCTGGCCGCGTCCAGGTGGTACTGCCGGACGCGCTCGACTTCCTGCTTCGAGCCCAGGATGACTCCGATACGCTGATGCAGGGCGTTGGGCTGCACATCCAGGATTCGATGGGTGCCGTCAATGGCGGCACCCCCGGCCTGCTCAACGATCATGCTCATGGGGTTGGCTTCATACATCAGCCGTAGTTTCCCGGCCTTGCCGGATGGCCGCTCGTCGCGCGGGTACATGAAGATGCCACCACGGGTCAGTATGCGGTGCACATCGGCCACCATGGATGCGATCCAGCGCATGTTGTAATCCTTGCCCAAGGGTCCGGTCTTGCCGGCCAGGCAATCGCCGATGTAGCGTTTTACGGGTGGTTCCCAATGACGCATATTGGACATATTGATGGCGAATTCCGTGGTTTCTTCCGGAATTCGTATGTCTTCCTCGGTCAGTACCCATGATCCCATCTCGCGGTCCAGTGTAAAGCCGACAACTCCCGATCCTACCGTCAGCACCAGCATGGTTTGCGGACCGTACACCGCATAGCCGGCAGCCACCTGTGTGGCGCCCGCTTGCAGAAAGTCGTCTTCATCGACTTCGCGGCCCGACGCGTGGTGCGGGGCGTGCAGGACCGAGAAGATCGTGCCGATAGAGACGTTGACGTCGATGTTGGAAGAGCCATCCAGGGGATCGAACAACAGCAGGTG
This sequence comes from Pollutimonas thiosulfatoxidans, assembly GCF_004022565.1. Lineage (NCBI taxonomy): Bacteria > Pseudomonadati > Pseudomonadota > Betaproteobacteria > Burkholderiales > Alcaligenaceae > Pollutimonas > Pollutimonas thiosulfatoxidans. The sequence goes on along the minus strand of NZ_CP022987.1, from coordinate 1,574,496 downwards.
TTCGCCCTTGGGATAGCGGTTGGGAATAAGATGGATGGTCTCCATTTCTTCGGATGCCATTGCTGCCAGGTGTCCACCCCACTCGTTCGCCTCCAGCAAGATCTCATTGGACAGGACGTCCAGCTTCTTTTGGACCTCGCCCTGGACGTTCTCGCTTTCCAGGCTGCCCAACACACCGCCCAGCGCCCCTTTGCTGACCGCATGACCGATAGCCTTGCAGGCTCGCGCCACGATCTCGATCAGTAGCCGCACTTCCGCCGAAACGGCTTGTTCTTTTCGTTGTTGTTCGACCAGGTACTGCGTCAATGTTTTGCGTTTCATGTGTGCTCCGCGTTTAGATGTTCAAGGCTTTCGTGACGATTTCCGCGACGTTGCGCGACAGATCCGTTTGCTGGCGTATGCGCTCAAGCGCTACACGCATGCCGCTACGTGCCGGTTCGGCATAACGCGCCCAATTGTCGAAAGCGCGAGCCAGGCGGGCGGCGATCTCCGGATTGAGCTTATCCAGGGCCAGCACCTGCTCGGCCCAGTACGCGTAACCCTCGGCGCTGTGGATCCCGCTTAGGTTGTTCATGCAGAACTGAAAAATCAGTGCCCGGGCCCGGTTGGGATTGCGCAAGGAGAACGCCGGATGCAACATCAATGCCCTGATGGTATCTACGGAGGCATCTGCAGCGGTTGCCTGCAGCGAGAACCATTTGTCCATGACCAAGGGATCGTGCTGCCATTGGTCATAGAAGTGGGCCAGCGCATCGCTGGCTTGCGGGCTGTCCGAATAGTGCACCAGCGCCGAGAGGGCGCCCATGCGGTCGGTCATGTTGCCGGCGGTCCGGTATTGCTGGATTGCCATCGCTTCCGCTTGTGGCTGCTTGGCCGCCACCAAATAAGCCAGCGCCAGGTTCTTGAGACTGCGTCGCCCAGCAGACAAGGGGTCCGGCTGGTAGGGTTCAGCCGCGTCGTGAACTGCTTCATAGGTTTGTTGCCAAAGATCGGCCATCGCGCCACCCAGGGCCGCACGCAGATGACGGCTGGCTTGCACGGTATGGAGCGGATCCATCGGCTGCGTCTTCTCGAGCAATTCGCGGTCGCTCGGCAGGGTCAGAATGCGAGCCTGGTAAGCGGGAGACAATTGCTGGTCCAGCAGCAGGCTGCGCCATGCCTCGACGAACGAGTCCAGTACCGTGGGTGTCTTGCCTTGCGCGTAGGCATCGACCAAGGCGAGCAGTTGGCGGGTGGCAAGCTCTTGCCCGGCTTCCCAACGGGCAAACGGATCGGTGTCGTGCTGGGCCAGCAAGACCAAGTCTTCGTCCGGACGGTCGAATTCCACAATGACGGGGGCCGAAAAGTTGCGCAGCAAAGACGGCACGGGCATGGAGGGGATATCGTGGAAGGTCCATGTTTGCTCTTGCTCCCGCAGCTCGAGCAGCACGGTATCGAGCACCTTGCCCTCGTGCCGGATCGCTAGGGCTTGGCCGTCGCGGCCCAGCAAGCCCATGGCAAACGGAATATGCAGCGGCGGCTTATGCAAGGGTGGCTGCTGCAGTTTCTCGATACCCACGGGATCACAGCGCTGGCGCAAGGTCACGGTGCAGTACTGGCCGGCTTCGTCCCAATCGAGCCGGACCCTAACCCGCGGCGTGCCGGCTTGCGAATACCAGCGCCGGAAGACGTCGAGGCTTTTGCCGGGATTGCGAGCGCTGTAGACGGAGTCCATGGCGCTGACAAAGTCGTCGCAGGTGACGGCCTGGCCATCGTGTCGGCGAAAATATTCTTCGAGCCCCTCGCGAAATCCGTCTTCGCCGAGCAAGGTATGCTGCATGCGTATAACTTCCGCCCCTTTCTCGTAGATGGTAGCCGTATAGAAGTTGCCGATTTCCTGGTAGCTTTCGGGCCGTATCGGATGAGCCATGGGGCCGGCGTCTTCGGGAAACTGGGCAATGCGAAGGGTGCTGACGTCATCGATGCGCTTGACGGCGCGGGCGCTGGCTGCCTCCGCCCCTGAAAGGTCCTGCGCCAGCATGTCGGCCGAAAATTCCTGATCGCGAAATACCGTCAAGCCTTCCTTGAGCGATAACTGGAACCAATCGCGGCAGGTAACCCGGTTACCTGTCCAGTTGTGAAAGTATTCGTGGCCAATAACGGCTTCGATAGCCCGGTAAGCGGCATCGGTAGCGGTGTCTTGGTCGGCCAGGACGTAGGCTGAATTGAAGACGTTGAGCCCCTTGTTTTCCATGGCGCCCATATTGAAGTCGCGCGCCGCCACGATCATGAAGCGGTCCAGATCCAGCTCGAGTCCAAACCGCTGCTCGTCCCACTTCAGTGACCGCAGCAGGCAGTCCAGCGCCCAGCCCGTCTTGTTTTCCGAATCTTTGTCGCTATATACCTGTAGCAAGGCGTCTTGGCCGCTGCGTGTTTGTGTGGTGAGTTCGCGGCATGCAAAGTCGCCCGCGACCAGGGCAAACAAATAGCTGGGCTTGGGGTGAGGGTCTTCCCATAAGGCTTCGTGGCGGCCGTCAGGCAAATCGCGTTCGTGCAGCAAATTGCCATTGGACAGCAACAAGGGGTAGCGCTGCTTCTCGGCCCGCAAGGTGACCCGATAGCGGGACATGACGTCAGGGCGATCCGGAAACCACGTAATGCGGCGAAAGCCTTCAGCCTCGCACTGTGTGAACAGCTTGTCTCCGGATACATACAGACCCATTAGGGTGGAGTTGTCCGCAGGCCGACAAAGACTGGTAATTTCCAGCGTAAAGCTTGCGGGAACCTTCGAGATGACCAGGGTGTCATTTTCGATCTTGAAATTGTCTTCTGGCACCCTTGCGCCATCAATGGTCAGGCATTCCAATTGCAGGGCTTGTCCGTCCAGTACCAGCGGATGGATGTCGGTGCCGATGCGTTCGAATACCAGTCGGCTGACAACCCGGGTTTGTTCCGCCTGAAGGTCGAAGGCGAGCTCTACGCTGACCAGGCTGTATGGATACGGCTGGTAGTCGTGACGTGAAATGGAAGGAGCGATATCGGTGCGCATGACAGCTGTCCCGAGAAATTGCGAATGTTCGTATTGTAGTGTTTGCGGCTCTCTGCGGTTTTTGGGCTGATGATGCAACCTTTGGATGTTTTTAGTGGTCTTATGGCAATGTCGTGGCAGCAATGCATAACCATGCCGGCATGCCTTATAACTGGACGAAGCAGAGGGACATATGTGGAAGAAAACAGTTAACTATCAGCAAGCGGTATGGCGCTGCTGTGTATTGCTTGCCACTGCGGTGCTGGTGGCCGGATGCGCCTCTACGCTTTCGGCCAGGGTGACCAGCTATCAGCAATGGCCGGCGGATGCCTCTGGCGCCAGCTACCGGATCGTGCCCGCACCCACGCAAGTAAATAATCTTGAATTCCAGGCGGTCTCCGACATGATACGTTCCTCCATCGGGCCCACCGGCCTGGTCGAGGCCAGGGCAGGCGTGTCGCCGCGGTTCGATGTGCATATCGAATACGACAGTGCCATGAGCCGCGCCTGGACGCAGCGCTACCATGACCCCTATGTGCGCGATGGTTGGGGCTTTGGGCCCGCATTCGGGCACTATGGCGGCTATGGTGGCTGGGGGGGCGGGGTCTTCATGAGCTCGGGCACGTCCAGCGTGCCGGTGGACGTATATAAAAATACGCTTACCGTCATTATTCGGGATAATCAGAATAATGACGCCGAGGTATATCGGTCCAGCGCTGTCAATATGAGCTCAAGCGATAACCTGCAGGAAGTCATGCCCTATTTGGCCCAAGCGGTGTTCGACGGTTTCCCGGGCAATAACGGCCAGGTGCGCGAGGTTGAATACGATCGTGGCCGGTAGCCCTAGCCGGAAAAGCCGCCGGTGCCGGCCACGGATGCCGGCACTGGTGTAGCGGTAGTTGGCTTTATGGCTTGATCAGGAAGCTGTCGCGTTGCTGGCCTTCGGATTCTGCCGCGGTTATCCAGCGTGGTGCCTTGCCACGGCCTGTCCAGGTATCACCGGTTTTCGGATTGCGGTATTTGGGCGGCACAGTGCGCTTTGGAGCCCCAGCTGCAGCAGCTTTCTTGGCAACGTGGGAAGTTTTTCGGTTGTAGGCGCTTGCGATGTCGTCGGGCGTGATATCGTACTCGCGCATGGACCGAAGAATGGATGTAACCACCGGCCCCCGGCGTTTGGTTTGCAGCGCGAGGGCTTGTTTTTGAAGCTTTTGTATTTCTTTTTCGATTTTCTGTTTCTGGGCAGTGTAAGAGTCGCGAGTCATTTGGGTATTCCTGTATATAACGGTGCAGGTTTGGGCCAGCGATAATCATCCGCCTCACGGCAGCTAGTGATTCTATCGTATTTTGTGTTGCGTTTGAATCAATTCATATTGAAGAGTGGACAAATTTGCATTATCAGGATTATTAATGGACGTCCCGACCAATAAGTTTCGCGTCGCCGCCGTACAAACGGTCAGCAGCACCGATCTGCAGCGCAACCTGCGGGAAGCTGGCGAACTGATCGGGAAAGCCGCAAGGGCTGGCGCCCAATTAATAGCCTTGCCCGAATACTTCTGCCTTATGGGGCGCCACGATCAAGACAAGCTATTGATCAAGGAAGAGCTGGGCAGTGGCCCCATACAAGAGTTTCTGGCAGAACAGGCCCGCCGGCACGCCATATGGCTGGTCGGCGGAACCCTGCCATTGACCACTGATGATGCACAACGCATTTATAATGCCACCCTGGTTTACGATCCGGCCGGGAAACAAATCGCCCGTTATGACAAAATCCATTTGTTCGGCTTTCGCCGCGGAGAAGAATCCTACGACGAGTCGGTTTCCATCAAGGCTGGCACCCTGAATGCAAAAACCTTCGATGCTCCTTGTGGTGCCGTGGGCTTGTCCATTTGCTACGACCTGCGTTTCCCCGAGTTATATCGGGCGATGGGCGACATAAACTTGATTATCGTGCCCTCGGCCTTTACTTATACGACGGGTTCGGCACACTGGGAACTGCTGTTGCGTACGCGGGCCATCGAGAATCAGTGTTATGTTCTTGCCGCGGCGCAGGGTGGCAAGCACGAGAATGGTCGACGCACCTGGGGTCATTCCATGCTGATAGATCCATGGGGCGATATTGTCGATTGCATTGCAGAAGGCCCGGGCTTTGCTATTGGCGATATCAACCCCGAACGAATTTCCGAAGTGCGGGCGTCCTTGCCCGCGCTGAAACATCGCACGATGTAACCTTGTACCGGTACGCTACTAATGAAAGTTGTTGATCCCGCAGTTAATGCTCTGGCCACGGCCAAATCGGTTTTGTTAGACCCTTGGGGGCTTACAGAATCTGATATGGCGCGTGCGCTGGGCGAAATATTCACCCATCGGGTCGATTATGCCGACTTGTATTTCCAATATACTCGCAGCGAAAGCTGGAGCCTCGAAGAGGGTATAGTCAAAACCGGCAGTTTTTCGATCGAACAAGGCGTGGGCGTGCGTGCTCTAAGCGGCGAGAAAACCGCATTCGCTTATTCGGATACCTTGTCGCCGGAAGCCCTGCTGTCCTCCGCCCATGCGGTGCGCACCATCGCACGCCAGGGCGCCGGAAAGCAAAAGGTAGTTAGCGGCCACCCGCCGCCCGGACACATGCTTTATCCGGCTGTCGATCCTCTTAATACACTGTCGGCGCCCGACAAGGTCACTTTGTTGGGGCGCATCGAAAGCATGGCCCGCGCCGCCGATCCACGCATTATTCAAGTGATGGCCGGCCTGGGGGCGGAATACGACGTTATTCTGGTTGCCGGCAGCGACGGGCGCCTTGCCGCCGATGTCCGCCCGCTGGTTCGTTTATCCCTGACGGTTATTGCCGAACATGAAGGCCGGCGCGAAATGGGCCACGGGGGCGGTGGCGGTCGTACGGGCCTGGATTACTTTACCGACGATATCCTGCTGTCTTATGTCGAACGTGCGACCCATGAGGCCTTGACCAACCTGCAGGCCCGCCCGGCGCCGGCTGGCGAGATGACCGTCGTTCTGGGCTCCGGGTGGCCGGGCATCTTGTTGCACGAGGCCGTCGGCCATGGCCTGGAGGGCGACTTCAATCGCAAGGGCTCCAGCGTTTTCTCCGGTCGTATCGGCGAGCGTGTGGCTTCACCGGGCGTCACGGTGATCGATGACGGCACGATCGCCGATCGCCGCGGTTCGCTCAATATTGACGATGAGGGCAATCCGACGCAGCGCAATGTATTGATCGAAGACGGCATCTTGAAGGGTTATATGCAAGATTCCCTGAATGCCCGCTTGATGAAAATGCCGGTTACCGGCAACGGCCGACGCGAGTCCTATGCCCATTTGCCTATGCCCCGCATGACCAACACTTATATGTTGGCCGGCGGTGTGCCGCCGGCGGAAATCATCGCTTCGGTCAAGAACGGACTATACGCGGCCAATTTCGGCGGTGGTCAGGTCGATATCACCAGTGGCAAGTTCGTCTTTTCGGCTTCCGAAGCCTATCTGATCAAGAACGGCAAGATCACGCACCCGGTCAAGGGCGCCACCCTGATCGGTAGCGGCCCCGAAGCCATGAATCGCATCAGCATGATCGGCGACGATTTGCGGCTGGATTCGGGGGTCGGTACTTGCGGCAAGGAAGGTCAAAGCGTCCCTGTAGGCGTGGGCATGCCCACGGTACGCATGGATGGACTGACGGTGGGTGGCACTGGCTGAACATCGTCCAGCTGTGCCGTCAGGAAAGGCCGCTTGCGGCCTTTTTTTTCGTCTTCAGGTTTGACATAAGTCGTTCGCGAGCTTATCATTTCAGTAGAAATCAATTGGGTTGAACCTTTGTGAGACTATGACCAACACCACTCTTTCAAGTCAGGAATACGACCTGCGCATACTGCGTGCGTTGCGCCGCATTACCCGTTCTGTGGCTTTGCATTCCCGACAGTTGGCCGCCTGCAGCAACATCACGGCGCCCCAGCTTATCTGCTTGCGCGCCGTCATCGAGCGCGGGGCGCTGACTGCCACGGCCATCAGCCGCGAGATCCACGTCAGCGCCAGCACGGTGGTGGGTATTCTTGACCGCCTGGAAGACAAAGGCCTCATCCAGCGTGAACGGGGCCGCCAGGATCGCCGCATTGTGTTCGTGACTGCCACCGAGGCTGGCATCCAACTGGCAGCCAGTACACCGTCGCCTCTGCAAAAAAAGCTGTCCGACGCACTGAACGCTTTGCCCGAGCTGGAGCAGGCCACAATCACGATGTCGCTTGAGCGCATCGTCGACCTCATGGAGTCCGACGGCGTGGCGCCTGTAGAAGAGGCGCCTGGCGAACCGGCTTCGCCCATATTGGACGTGCCCATAGCTGGCGCGTTGCCAGAATCGGGATTGGTGGTGTGACAGATTGTTCAAATACTATCTCCCCTCCAGCGCCAGCCAAGCGCCACGCCAGCCCCAGTTCGGGCGAACGCCCTCCGGAATGGATGCGCGCTCCGGTTAATAGCGACGCCGCATCCATCCATCGTTTGATTGCAGAGTGTCCTCCCCTGGACCTGAATTCGCTCTACGCTTATCTGCTGCTTACCGAACATCATTCTCATACCTGCATTGCAGCAGGCTCCGGCGAGTTCCTCGACGGATTCATCTCCGCCTATTTTGTTCCAGAGCGCCCCGACGTGTTGTTTGTATGGCAGGTCGCCGTGCATCCGCGCGCCCGAGGCCGGGCACTCGCACGCCGCATGCTCGACGCGCTGTTGCGCCGGCCGGCCACGGCGGGCGCTAGATACCTGGAAACGACGGTCGGGCAGGACAACCAGGCATCACGCAAAACGTTCAACTCAATCGCACATTCGCTGTCGGCTCCGCTAATCGAACTACCGCTGTTCGAGCCGACGCTATTTGGTGAACAGAATCACGAAAGTGAACCCTTGCTGCGCATTGGTCCGTTTCGGGCTACGTAGTCTTCCGGCCGTATCGGCCGATCAACAGTCAGGGGCGTCGCGCACGATGTGCGCTGCAGGCATTTTATATTGCGCACCCCATAACCAAGAGAGGAAGAACAATGATGGATTTGAAAATATTTGACCGGATGGAGTCGGAAGTGCGGGGCTACGTCCGGTCGTTTCCCGTGATATTCAAACAAGCCAGAGGCTCCGTACTGATCGACGAAAATAATCGTGAATATATCGACTTTTTCAGCGGAGCCGGCACGCTGAATTATGGCCATAACAATCCGGAACTGAAGAGCAAGCTGATCGAGTATCTGGAGTCTGACGGATTGGTGCACGGCCTGGACATGGCTACGAGCGCCAAGAAATACTTCATGGAAACCGTGGAGCGGGTGCTGTTCAAGCCTACTGGTCGAAAATATACTTTGCAGTTCACGGGCCCCACCGGTACGAATGCGGTTGAAGCAGCGCTCAAGCTCGCTCGGCAGGTCAAGGGACGCCAAAACGTTATCTCCTTTACGCATGGCTTTCATGGCGTCAGCGGCGGCTCGCTCGCCGTCACCGCCAACGCCAAGTTCCGCAAGGCTGCGGGCGTGGCGCTGAGCAATACGACCTTCATGCCCTTCGATGGCTATATGGGTCCCGACGTCAATACCATGGCATATTTGGAACGCATCCTGGAAGACTCGTCCAGCGGTGTCGACCATCCCGCCGCCGTCATTGTCGAGACGGTACAGGGCGAGGGTGGCGTCAATGTGGCCTCGCATCGCTGGCTAAGAGAGCTCGAGCGTCTGTGCCGACAGCACGACATGCTGTTGATCGTTGACGACATACAGGTTGGCTGCGGTCGAACAGGCAGCTTCTTCAGCTTCGAAACTGCCGGCATCCAGCCAGACATCATCACGCTGTCCAAGTCCTTGTCAGGATTTGGCCTGCCCATGTCTCTCGTGCTGATGAAGCCGGAGCTCGATATATGGCAACCGGGTGCGCATAGCGGTACCTTCCGCGGCCACAATCTGGCTTTCGTTACCGCCGCGCAAGCACTGGACAGCTACTGGGCTACCGACAGCTTTGCCAAGGAAACGCGACGCAAGGAGCGTCTGGTGCGGGACTGGCTTGAGAACCTGGCGCATAGCTTTCCCCAGGCAGGGCTTAGCGTGCGCGGTCGAGGCCTGATACAAGGCCTCGTTACGCGTGGTGATGACGATACGGCAAACCGCATTGCCAAGAAGGCATTTGAGCACGGCATCGTGATCGAGACATCGGGCGCGAACGACGAAGTACTTAAAATTCTTCCGGCACTAACTATCGAAGACGAATTGCTGATCAAGGGCCTGGAGGCCATTGAACGCAGCGTCTCGGAAGTTGTGTCGGGTAAAGGGGCAAGCGCCCATATTCTCAAATTTGGAGGACGTGCAGGATGATCGTCAGAAACGTTAATGACATTATCGGGACGGACCAGGAGGTCCGAACCGAAACATGGCTAAGTCGCCGGGTACTGCTTAAAAAAGACGGCATGGGCTTCTCGTTCCATGAGACGGTCATTTTTCCGGGAACGGAAACACACATCCATTACCAGAACCATCTGGAAGCGGTGTGGTGCGTCGAAGGCGATGGCGAGATCGAAACCATCGCCGATGGCAAAAAATATGCATTGGGCCCAGGCGTGGTTTATGCCTTGGATGAGAACGACGAACACTGGCTGCGGGGCGGCACAAAGCCGCTACGTGTCATCTGCGTCTTCAATCCTCCCCTGACAGGCCTGGAAGTACACGATGACAAGGGCGTTTATCCGCTGGTAACGGATACCGCCTGAGTTCTTGAGGAGTAGTAATGAATATTTCAATGAAAGACCCTTACGTATCTCGTACCGATCGGATGGCGGCGATCATCGCTCGTCGCGATCCGGTAGTGTACGGCGGGGGCAATTACGCTGACGCCTTGCCGGCGCAGCAACTGGCTTCCTACGAACGCAATGGTTTCGTGATGCTGGAAGATGTATTTTCCGAGCAGGAAGTCCAGGAGCTTATGGATGAGGTCAAGCGCATGAGCGCCGATCCCCAGATTGTTTCCATGGAAGAAGCCATCACCGAACCGGGCAGTGATGCGGTCAGGTCCATCTTTCGTGTGCATCAGCTTAACGAGCGCATCGCCAGGCTGGCGCGCGATCCGCGGCTGCTGAACGTCGCGCGACAGATTCTGGGCTCGGAAGTCTATATGCATCAGTCCCGCGCCAACATGAAGCCCGGCTTCAAGGGCAAAGAATTCTACTGGCACTCGGACTTCGAAACCTGGCACGTCGAGGACGGCATGCCGGCCATGCGCGCCTTAAGTTGCTCGGTGCTGTTGACCGATAACAACGCCTGCAACGGGCCGCTGATGCTGGTGCCCGGTTCACACCAGCAGTTCATATCGTGCCAGGGCGAGACGCCCGACGAGAACTACAAGAAGTCGCTCAAGAAGCAGGAGTACGGCGTGCCGGACCCGCTGAGCTTGCAGCTGTTGGTGGAGCAGGGCGGGATACAGGCCATGACCGCCAAGGCCGGATCGGTCGTATTCTTTGACTGCAATACCATGCACGGTTCAAACGGCAATATCTCGCCATGGCCTCGTGCCAATGTATTCATGGTCTACAACAGCGTCGAGAACACGCTGGAGGCGCCTCGCTATGGCCTGACGCCGCGTCCCGAGCATATCGCCACGCGCAGCAGCTTTGAGGCTCTGGTGCCTGAAGAGGCCAACGCCACGACATCAGTCTGACGTAAAAAAGGGCGGCACGCGTTTTTTATCGCGTGCCGTGTTTTTGTTTGTTGTGTTCTAAACCGGCCTGAGGCGGGTGGGGCTGATTGGGCTAGACGGTCACGGTTACGGCTTTGCCGTAACTTCCCGGCGTCTGCGCCATGACGGGGCGCCCGCGGAAGTCGCAACGTCGGGGCAGCGCCCCGACACCCGCGTTGCTCCAACAGCCGCGGGCTTGCCTCCCCGTCATGACGCAGACGCCGGCGTGCCCTAAAACGCCCAATCAGCCCCACCCGCCCCAGGCCTTGGCGTTATGAGCATACGCGCGATAGGGGGGCCTTCGTTTCTCGCCGCAGCAGAGCTCCAGACGCCTCCGAAGGAGTAGTGAATCAATCGTACCGGCGGGGGTGGTGCAAGGCCATTCTGGCGCTTATGCCGCGCCGTTTAGCGGTTTCGGGACGGGGGCCTAAGAGGGCGCGCTGTCCGAAGGGAAAAACAGTCCGGGGGACTGTTTTTTTCAAGTTCGCGCCCGTCCCCCGGCCCGGGACCGCTAAACGGGAAATCCCGGCTTCAGCCGGGATCGCAGGGGATCAAGCCAGAATGGCCTTGCTCCACCCCAGCCTGTTTGTTAATAGATACTAATCCGTCCGGGCATCCGACGTCTCCCGCTAATCCGGGTTGATGAAACCCTTCAGGAACTCCTGTGTACGCTCTTCTCTGGGCTCTTTGAATACCTGCTCGGGTGGGCCTTCTTCAACGATACGGCCTTTGTCGAAGAAGCAGACGCGATCCGAAATCTGCTTGGCAAACTGCATTTCGTGCGTTACCAGCAGCATGGTCAAGTCTTGTTCGCCAGCCAGCCGCTGTATGACGTTCAATACTTCACCCACCAGCTCCGGATCCAGCGCCGAGGTGGGTTCGTCAAACAGCATGATGTTGGGCTTCATGGCAAGGGCGCGGGCGATCGCCACGCGTTGCTGTTGTCCGCCGGAAAGTTGGCTCGGAAACTTGTCGGCCTGATCAGCCAGTCCCACCAGATCCAGGTACTCTTCGGCACGCTGGTTCGCTTTTTCTTTCGATAGGCCCAGTACATGGACCGGTGCTTCAGTGATATTGCGCCTGACCGTCATGTGCGGGAACAAATTGAACTGCTGGAAGACCATGCCCATTTCCTTGCGCATCTCGCGCAGGTGCGCCTCGCTGGCCGGCACAAGCTGATCGTCCTTATATTGATGCCACAGCGGCTTGCCGGCCACATGGATGACGCCATCGTTAATGGTTTCCAGGGTCATCAAAATGCGCAACACCGTCGATTTGCCGGATCCCGACGGCCCGATGATGGTGACCTTCTCGCCTTTGCGTACGTTGAAATCGAGTTCGTCCAGTACGGTAACTTCGCCGAAACGCTTGATGACTTTTTCGAATTTGATAATGGGCTCGTTCATCGCAAGGGCAGTCCTTCTTTGGGCAGGCGGTTATCCAGATAGCGCACACCCGCAGACGCCAGCAGCGTCATGATCAGGTACAGGCCCCCCACCATCGAGAGCGGAATCAGATAATTGAAAGTCCGGTCGCCGATGATCTTGGCCACGTTAAGCATTTCCAGCACCGAGACTACCGACAGCACCGGCACGTCTTTCATGATCGAAACCAGATAATTGCCCAGGGCCGGGATGATGCGCGGTATGGCCTGGGGCACAATAATGATGCTGAAAGTGCGTAGCGGCGATAGATCAAGCGCGTGTGCGGCTTCCGTTTGACCGCGCACTATGGATTCGATACCGGCGCGATACACCTCGGAGGTATAGGCGCTGTATTGCACACCCAAGGCCAGAGCGCCCGTCAGGAAAGCGGGCAGCACGATGCCGTATTCGGGTAATACGTAATACAGGAAGAACAACTGCACCAGCAGGGGGGTGTCGCGGATGAACTCGGTAATGAACCGGGCCGGCCACGAGATCAACCGTATGGAAGACGACTTCAAGGCGGCCAGCACCAGACCCAACACCGCGGCAACAAAAAAGCCCAGTACCGTGGCCTGGATGGTTACCACCATGCCCTTGAGCAATATGGGCAAAATGGAACCAGCGAAAAGCCAGTCGTTGGTGGTGTCCCACTCTATGCCAAACAGCATGGTCAGGTCCTCCCCGCGCGCCAGCGCCCAACCGAGCGCTCCAGCAGCTTCATGATGGCGGTAAGCACCAGGGCCATGCCAAAGTACATGAACAGCAGCAGGGTATAGACCGTGACGCTGTCCTGCGTGAAATTGCGGATCTGCTCGGCCCGGAAGGCCAGGTCACCCAAGCTGATGAGGGAAACCAGCGCCGTATCCTTCAGGTTCTGTACGGCCAGATTGCCAAAGCTGGGCATCATTTCAGGGATCGCCTGCGGCAAAGAAATACGCCACAAGGTTTGTCGCGGCGTGAAATCCAGCGCTTGAGCGGCCTCATGTTGCGAGCCGGGCACGGCCTGTATGGCACCACGCACGACCTCGGCCCCGTAGGCGCCGATATTCAATGCCAGGGCAAGCGTGCCGGCGACGACTGGCGGCAGGCGCAGGTCGATGCCGATCGCCTGCCCAAGAATGGGCAAGGCAAAGTACAGCCAAAATAGTTGAACCAGCAGCGAGGTGCCCCGGAATACTTCAATGAAGAAGACCGAGATGCTTTTGACGGCCCAGTTGTGTGACAGCTTGCCCACGCCCCACGCGAAGGCGAAAATGGCGCCCAGGATGGTTGAATAAACCGTCAGCTGGATGGTTACCCAGGCGCCTTGCAGCAGCGGCGTGCTGTAGCTAAGCCATTCCATGGCGTGGCCTGGCCTTACTCAGCGCACAATTGTTCTGTCGTTCGGGCGAAGGATTCCGTGGCGTCAGTTTCGCTGAAACCGTAGTGAGCCATGGTTTTCTTCCAGCCCTCGGTCTGTTTGAATTTGGCCAGTTCTACGTTAAAGGCGTCGCGAAAGTCGGCGGAGTTCTCACTGAAGGTGAACGCTCCCCAGCTTCGGGCCGGTTCGCCATTGATGACCGGGTCGGTGAAGTTCTGGGCCGCTTCGACTTTGTCGCTCTTTTTAGCCAGTTCGCTGACGGTAAGACTGGTGGCCGCATACGCGGATGCCCGTCCTGTGGATACCGTCGAAATAGCGTCGGCATTATTGGAAATCGTCACCATGCGCTCGCCGGGAACACCCAGTGCTTGCATCATTTCCAACTGGTCGGCGCCCGCCATGATTGCGACCTTCTTGTCATTGCCGGCGAAGTCCTCATACGTGTGGACGTTGTCTGGATTGCCTGCGGCGACCAGCAGGCCTTCGCCGTACGAGCTGTTGGGCTCGGAAAACAGCACCTCTTTACAGCGCTGCGGCAAAACCGCCATCTCGGCGGCGACCATATCGAAGCGGTTGGCTCGCAGGCCGGGTATCAGAGAGCCGAAGTTGGTCGTCACCCATTCGATCTTGTGTATGCCAAGTTGCTCTATCACGTGCTTGGCTACGTCTGGGCCCATACCCTTGGCTTGACCGTCCAGGTCCATGTAGCCGTAGGGAATCTCGTTGGCAACCGCTATGCGTACCATACCGCGGTCCTTTACTTGCTGCAGCGTGGCTGACATGGCGGGCGCGGCGGCCATGCTTCCGATCAGCAGTGCAGCGCTTGCAAGCAGTGAGCAGGCTTTATGGGTGGTTTTCATTGCATATCCTTATTCTGATTGGCAAGACGAAGACGCCCCGCAGCGTTGGTCCGAAATCGCTAAGACGCAAAAATCATACACCACAAAATGATTTGAACTCAAATTAATATGGGTGTTAACATTCTGGAGCGAATGATCAGCATAGGAGGCGTTTGCGTGGTGGTCAGCAAGTTACGGTCCTCGCCGCCATGCAATTAGTGGTTGGCATAGCCGAAGCTGCGTGCTAACATCAACGACTATGCAACGCACTTTCAGCATTTTTTTCTTTTATTTTTTTTCTTTTCCAAAGCCGCTGGTGGAGGAAGGGAAGCGTTGTACGCAGTAAAGAAAAGCAAACATTCCCAAAAAGCCGCCAGCTTCAGCTAGGCGGCTTTTTTGTTCCTGGCTTAAGTGGCAATAACTGGAGTAAGACCGTGTCGCACAATACAGATGATTTACGAATCCGGGAAATCAAGGAACTTAGCCCGCCAGCCCACGTCATGCGGGAGTTCCCGTGCACGACCGCCATCTCCGCCACGGTTTATGACGCGCGCCACGCCATACACGACATTCTGGAAGGTACCGACGATAGACTCGTGGTGGTGATCGGGCCGTGTTCCATACACAACCCCGTTGCCGCCATGGAGTACGCCAAGCGCTTGCTCGAGCAGCGCAAGCATTTCCAGGCTGATCTGGAAATCGTCATGCGCGTTTATTTTGAAAAGCCCCGCACCACGGTTGGCTGGAAGGGTCTGATCAACGACCCGGGCCTGGACGGCAGCTTCAATATCAATCAGGGCTTGCGCACAGCACGCGAACTGCTGATCGACGTGAACCAATTGGGTTTGCCTGCCGGATGCGAATTTCTGGACATGATTACACCTCAATATATTGCCGACCTGGTCTCGTGGGGCGCCATCGGTGCGCGCACGACCGAAAGTCAGGTGCATCGCGAGCTGGCTTCGGGCCTGTCGTGCCCCGTCGGTTTCAAGAACGGGACGGATGGCAACATCAAGATCGCCATCGACGCCATCAAGGCCGCGTCGCAGCCGCACCACTTCCTGTCCGTCACCAAGGGCGGTCATTCGGCCATCGTTTCCACCGTGGGCAACAAGGATTGCCATATGATCTTGCGCGGCGGTAAAGTGCCCAATTATGACGCCGCGAATGTCGAGGCTGCTGGTCAGGCCATGAGCAAATCCGGTCTGCAGGCCCGCATCATGGTGGACTCCAGCCACGCGAACAGCAACAAGGACTACACCAATCAGCCGCTGGTATTGGAAGATGTTGCCAACCAGGTGGAAGCGGGCGATGCGCGTATTTTTGGCGTCATGATCGAAAGCAACCTGGTCGGGGGGCGTCAGGATCTGGTGCCTGGGCAGTCGCTGACTTACGGGCAGAGCATTACCGATGGCTGCATCGATTGGGACACCTCTGTTCAGGTGCTCGAGCGCTTGGCGCTGGCAGTACGGAACCGGCGGCTTGCCGTCACGCAATCAGCAAATGCCCTGATCGGCAGCCATGCCTGAAAACCGTTAGTATGGGATTGGGCTTAATCTTGGATCGGTCTTAGGAGTCATTGGCATGAACGCCCCTGTGGTCCCCAACAGTTTGCGTCGTCCTGTGCCTGCGGGCTTCCTGGATGCGCTGAAGGCGTATTTCGGTGCGCGATTTTCCAACGCGCAGGCCGTACGCGAGCACCATGGTCGCGACGAGTCTCCTTATCCGCCCATGCTTCCCGACGGCGTGGTTTTTGCCGAGAGCACCGAAGAAGTCGCGTGGTTGGCCAAGCAGTGTCATGAGCATCGCGTACCCCTGATTCCTTTCGGCGTGGGCTCGTCCCTGGAGGGCCACCTGCTGGCCGTCCAGGGCGGCATCAGCGTCGACCTTTCGGGCATGAACAAGCTGGTGGCGGTGCACGCCGAAGACTTCACTGCCACTGTGCAGGCCGGCGTGACACGCAAGCAGCTTAACGAAGAAATCCGCGATACCGGCTTGTTTTTTCCTATCGACCCCGGTGCGGACGCCAGCCTGGGCGGCATGGCCGCTACGCGTGCTTCGGGTACCAACGCGGTCCGCTATGGCACCATGCGCGAAAACGTGATGTCCCTGAAGGTGGTGACCGCCGACGGCCGTGTCATTGAAACCGCCAATCGGGCACGCAAGTCGTCTGCCGGCTACGACCTGACCCGTATCTTTGTCGGGAGCGAAGGCACGCTGGGCATCATTACCGAAGTGACGGTGCGTCTGTTTCCTCAGCCAGAGGCCATCTCGGCGGCCATTTGCAACTTTCCCAGCCTGCAGGCCGCGGTCCAGAGTGTGATCGAAGTCATACAGATGGGCGTGCCCGTGGCTCGGGTCGAGTTCATGGACACCTGGGCGGTAAAGGCTACCAACGCCTACAGCAAGCTCGACCTGCAAGAGTCTCCGTTGCTGCTGTTTGAGTTCCATGGCAGCCCCGCTGGCGTCAAGGAGCAGGCTCAGGTCGTCCAGGAGATCACCCGCGACAACGGTGGCATGGATTTCCAGTGGGCCGAGCAGCCGGAAGACCGCAGCCGTCTCTGGACGGCCCGGCACAACGCCTATTTTGCCGGTCTGCAGCTGCGCCCCGGATGCCGCTCCAGTACGACTGACGTCTGCGTACCGATCTCGCGGCTGGCCGAGTGCGTGGGTCAGACCGCTGCCGAGCTCGATCAGGCCAGCTTCCCGTACACCATCGTGGGGCACGTAGGCGATGGCAACTTCCACGTACTGATGCTGCTTGACCCGGACAGCCCGCAAGAGTGGGAAGAGTCCGAGCAACTTAACCAGCGTTTGGTGCAGCGTGCCCTCGATATGGAGGGGACCTGCACGGGCGAACACGGCGTGGGTTTGCACAAGATGGAATTCATGCTGGCCGAACATGGGCAAGACGCCCTGGATCTCATGTCCAGCCTGAAGGCTGCCTTCGACCCTCATAATATTTTGAATCCAGGCAAAATTATTCCGCAGCACTAGGCGATAAGAGCCCGCCCCCGGGCGGGCGACGATAACAAGCGAACAAGTACCATGAACGAATCATCACTGAGTTCGGCGCCAGACACCGGGCCGGATTTTGCGGGCTTCATCGCCAGGCTGGCTGGCACTGTGCCAGCACATTGCATCTTGACCAAGGTCGAAGATACCCGGCCCTACGAATGCGACGGGCTGTCGCTGTATCGGGCCTTGCCGCCGGTGGTCATTCTTCCCGAAAACGAAGAGCAGGTCGTTGCCGTATTGCAAGGCTGCAAGGCCTTCAATATCCCTATCGTGGCACGCGGTGCGGGTACGGGGCTGTCGGGCGGCGCCATGCCGCATACGCAAGGCATCTTGCTGGGCTTGGCGAAACTGAATCGCATAAAAAAAATCGACCTTGCCACAGCTACCGCCATCGTCGAGCCCGGGGTAAGAAACCTGGCAATCTCCGAGGCGGCATCGGCCTATGGCTTGTATTACGCGCCCGACCCCTCCAGTCAGATCGCCTGTTCGATCGGCGGCAATATTGCCGAAAACTCAGGCGGCGTGCATTGCCTGAAATACGGCCTGACCGTACATAATGTGCTGCGGATCCGGGTGGTCACCATAGACGGCGACATCATCGAACTGGGTTCACACGCCCCTGACTCACCCGGGGCCGACTTGCTGGCGGCGTTCATCGGCTCGGAGGGCATGCTGGGCATCGTGACCGAGGTCACCGTAAAGCTCATTCCATCGCCCAGTTGTGCGCGCGTCATCATGGCAAGTTTCGACAGTGTCGAAGCAGCCAGCCTCGCAGTCACCAATATCATTGCAGGCGGCATTATTCCGGCTGGCCTCGAAATGATGGACAAGCGGGCAGTGCATATGGTGGAGCCCTTCGTGAACGCCGGCTACGATCTGGACGCGGCGGCCATTTTGCTGTGCGAATCCGATGGCACGGAAGAAGAGGTGGACGACGAGGTGGCCCGCATGGAGGCAGTGTTCCAGCACGCCGGAGCAACCAAATTGCAAGTGTCGCGCTCCGAAGACGAGCGCCTGCTGTTCTGGGCGGGACGCAAGAATGCCTTTCCGGCGGCAGGGCGGGTATCGCCGGACTACTACTGTATGGATGGCACGATACCGCGGCGCCACCTGGGCCGGGTGCTTGGCGCCATCGAACAAATGGAAGACGAGTTCGGCTTGCGTTGCGCCAATGTCTTTCATGCAGGCGACGGGAATTTGCATCCTCTTATTCTGTTCGACTCCAACAAGGTCAACGAGGTGGAGTGCGCCGAGAAGTTCGGCGCCGCCATTCTGGAACTTTGCGTGCAGGTGGGTGGCACGATAACTGGCGAGCATGGCGTAGGTATCGAGAAGATCAACCAGATGTGCGTGCAATTTACGCGCGAAGAGCTCGACTTTTTCTACGCCCTGAAAAGCGCCTTTGATCCCTACGGGCTGCTTAACCCGGAAAAGCTCATCCCCACTTTGGCGCGTTGTGCCGAGTACGGCAAGATGCACGTTCATGGCGGCGAGATCCGCTTTCCCGATCTGCCCCGTTTTTAAGAGCCAAGCATGGAATTCGCCTTATCTCAACTAAGCCAGCAGGTCATGGCAGCGCGCGGTTCCGAGCGCCCCGTCTATATACGCGGGGGCGGAACCAAGGAATTTTACGGCGAGCAGGTAGACGGCATTGCGGTGCCCGATATCGCGGTCCTGGACGTTTCGGGCTATCGGGGCGTGGTGAACTACCAGCCGTCCGAGCTGGTTATCACCGCCCGCGCCGGCACCTTGCTTTCCGAAATCGAAGAGACGCTGGATCACGAAAACCAGATGCTGGCATTCGAGCCACCACGCTTTGGCCCGACATCCACGATAGGCGGTTGCGTTGCCAGCGGGCTATCCGGACCGCGCCGCATGGCCGCCGGCAGCTTGCGCGACTTCATGCTGGGCGCCAAGTTGCTCGACTCCACGGGCAAGGTACTGAACTTTGGCGGAGAGGTCATGAAGAACGTGGCGGGTTACGACGTGTCGCGGCTGCTGGCCGGCTCCATGGGGATCTTCGGCGCGCTCATGGAGGTCTCCATCAAGGTTGCTCCCAAGCCGTTTCATGAAGAGACTCTGGTTCTGGAGACGGACGAGGCCGGCGCTCTGCAGCAGTTTACAGAGTGGCGCGGCTTGCCCGTTCCGATCAGCGCTACGGCTTGGGTGGCAGACGATACGCAGCGGGCGGGCAAACTGTATGTGCGGGTTTCGGGCAGTGAACCGGCCGTGGCAATGGGCATGGCCCGCGTAGGTGGGCAGGTCATGCCGGCTGACCAGGTCAAAGTGTTCTGGACCACCATGCGGGACCAGACTCACCCGTTTTTCCAGGCCCGGCCGTTATGGCGCGTTGCCTTGCCGCCGGATAGCCCGCCGTTGGAGGCGGGACCCACACTGATCGAATGGAATGGCGGCTTGCGGTGGTTGTCCACCGAAGTCTCGCCGGCTGACTTGCGCCGCGATGTGACGCAACGGGGCGGGCATGCCACGCTTTACCGATACGATAACCGGCCGGCCGACATACCCGTATTCCATCCTTTGCCGTCCGCACTTCGAAATATCAATCAACGTCTGAAGCAAGAGCTAGATCCCGTGGGGATTTTTAATCCGAAACGCTTGTTTCCTGATTTTTAAGAGCTAAATCGTGCAAACAAATCTAGCATCCTGGGCGCGTGACTCCCAACTGGGTCAAGAAGCCGACGACATTCTGCGCCGTTGTGTGCATTGCGGTTTCTGCCTGGCCACTTGCCCCACATATCAAGAGCTCGGCGACGAGCTCGATAGCCCGCGCGGCCGCATATACCTGATCAAACAGGTTCTGGAAGGTGTTGAGCCTACGCAATCGACCCAGACCCACCTGGATCGTTGCCTCACTTGCCGCAATTGCGAGACCACCTGTCCGTCGGGCGTGCAGTACGGCGCCCTGGTCGATATTGGCCGCAAGCTGGTGGAAGAGCGTGTGCAGCGCCCGGCGTCACAGCGTCTGCTCCGAGGGGTGTTGCGCCGCATGTTGAACTCGCCGGCATTCGGCCCGGCTTTAAAGCTGGGCCGTCTGTTCCGTCCCGTACTGCCCGAGGTGTTGCGCAACAAGGTTCCTGCGGCTCGGCCAGCGGGCAGGCTGCCTGATACCTCGCGTCACCCGCGGCAGGTGATCATGCTTGCCGGTTGCGTGCAACCAGCCATGATGCCTTCCATCGACGCGGCCACCATACGCGTGCTCGATGCGGTAGGCATAGGTACTCGCATAGTCGCGGGGGCCGGGTGTTGCGGGGCGATCAACTTTCATTTGGATGCGCAAGAGGCTGCACTTGATCAAATGCGGGCCAACATCGATGCGTGGCTACCTTTGTTGGACAGCGGCGAGGCCGAATGCATCATCATGAACGCCTCCGGTTGCGGGGCCATGGTCAAAGAATACGCGCACCATTTGCGCGACGACCCCGCCTATGTCGCCAATGCCTTGCGCCTGGTCGACAAGGTGCGCGACGTGGCAGAGGTGCTTGCGCCGCATGCGCAGGAGCTGGCCGGCCGGCTGACCGGCTTGCCGGGCCGTACGGCGTTTCATCCGCCCTGTACGTTGCAGCATTGGCAAGGCCTGCGCGGCGTCAGCGAACGGCTGCTGACCGATCTGGGCTTTGAGCTGCAGCAATTTGGCGAGGCTCACCTGTGTTGCGGTTCGGCCGGCACGTACTCGGTAACGCAACCCGAGCTTTCCCAGTCTTTGCGCGACCGCAAGCTACGCCATATCGGCGCCGCCGAACCGGAATACATCGTATCTTCCAATATCGGGTGTATCACTCACCTGCAAAGCGGCACGGCGACACCGGTACGCCACTGGATCGAAGTCGTGGACGAAGCCCTGGCCCGGCCAGGCGGCTAAAATGACCGCATGATTAATTCCAATGCATCAAAGAGGCGAGTGGTCGTCGGCATGTCGGGGGGCGTGGACTCTTCGGTGACGGCATGGCTGCTCAAGGAACAAGGTTACGAGGTGCTCGGCCTGTTCATGAAAAACTGGGAAGATGACGACGATTCAGAGTACTGCTCGACACGGCAAGACTGGCTGGATGCCGCTAGCGTAGCCGACCTTATCGGTATAGACATCGAGGCGGTAAATTTTGCGGCCGAGTACAAGGACCGCGTCTTCGCCGACTTTCTGCGAGAGTACTCCGCCGGGCGCACGCCCAACCCCGACGTCCTGTGCAACGCCGAAATCAAGTTCAAGGCTTTCCTGGACCACGCAATGGCCCTGGGCGCCGACCATATTGCCACGGGCCACTATGCGCGCGTGCGCTCAGTACAGACGCCGGCCGGGCCGCAGTTTGAATTATTGAAGGCCGTCGATGCGAGCAAGGACCAAAGCTATTTCCTGCACCGGCTGAACCAGGCGCAGTTATCCCGCACGATCTTTCCTCTGGGCGAAATCAACAAAACCGAAGTGCGGCGCATTGCGGCCCAACTGGGTCTTCCCAATGCCACCAAGAAGGATTCCACCGGCATCTGCTTCATCGGCGAGCGGCCATTCCGTGAGTTCTTGAATCGCTACCTGCCAACACAGCCCGGTCCCATCAAAACCCCGGACGGACGGGTAATTGGTCAACATCAGGGCCTGTCGTTTTATACGCTCGGCCAGCGTAAAGGGCTGGGGATAGGCGGCGTGAAAGGGCAACAGCGAGACGACGGCACGGCCGACGCCTGGTATACGGCGCGCAAAGACCTCGAAACCAATACCCTCTACGTGGTGCAGGGCCATGAGCACCCCTGGTTGCTTGCACAGCAGTTGCAGGCGCAGGACGCCAGTTGGGTCGCCGGACAGCCGCCAGCCAGCGGGCGCTATGGCGCCAAGACCCGCTACCGGCAGACTGATTCGGTAGCCATGCTCGGTACAGTTGACGCCGACGGGTTTTCCTTGTCGTTCGACGAAGCGCAATGGGCAGTCACCCCTGGCCAATCTGCCGTCTTGTATGAGGGCGACGTGTGCCTGGGTGGGGGCATCATTGTTTAGTATCAAGCTGCATTCGGCCAGCCCGGATCCTCTCTCATTTCTTTTCTTACCAACAAGGTTTTATGGATCCGGCATTTATTGTTAGCCTGGCGTGTCTGGGTAGTGTGGTCGGTTTTGCTGCGGGGCTGCTGGGCATAGGCGGGGGCATGCTGTTGGTGCCTTTCCTGACGATACTGTTTCCCATCTATGGCATCCCGCGCGAACTGGTGGTTCATGCCGCAATCGCGACTTCCATGGCCACTATCGTGTTTACCTCCGTGTCCAGCATGCGCGCACATCACAAGCGGGGCGCCATACTATGGAATATCGTCCTCGTGATGGCGCCCGGCATGATAGTTGGCGGCTTGCTTTCCGGTGGGGCGGTGTTTTCCTATTTAAGTGGTGTCTGGCTGTCCATTATTTTTGCCGTGTTCGTCGGTTATTCGGGGTTTCGCATGCTCAATGGCAAGCCTCCTGCAGCTTCCCGCCGGATGCCCGGTACGCCGGTTACGGCTGGCGTAGGCGTGGGCATCGGCTTTGCATCCGGCCTGCTGGGTGCGGGCGGCGGCTTCCTTTCTGTACCGTTCATGACGCGCAGCAATATCTCGGTGCATAACGCGGTCGCCACCTCGGCCGCCCTGGGCTTCTTCATTGCGGTAGCCAATAGTGCCGGCTATATCTATTCGGGCTTCAACGAAGTAGGGGGCCAGGAGGGCATGTTGGGTTACATTTATTGGCCGGCGTTGGTGGTGTTGTCCGCCATGAGCATGCTGACGGCGCCCTATGGCGCCCGATGTGCGCACCGCCTGCCGGTTGCGACGCTAAAGCGGGTGTTCGCCTGCCTGCTGTTCGGTCTGGCGGTCTACATGCTGTACGAAGCTTATATCGGCTATACCAGCTAAAGAAAAAGCCGGGCAACAACCCGGCTTTTTGCTATATGGGGCGGCGTGACCGCCCGTGTGTCAGTCAGGATTGCGGCGGCAACGTCGATGTGAACGAAGGGCGCGTCTGCAGCTTGTCTTCCAGCCGTTTCAGGTTCGCGAAGCGCGAGCGCCATTCCAGATGTGCAAAGCGCAGGTCCAGATAACCCAAGGCACAGCCTACGGCGATGTCGGCCAGGCTTAAGTTGACGCCCATGCAAAAGGGCTGGTCATCCAGGCTTTTGTCCATGGAGTCGAGCGCGACTTCAATCTTCTTGTACTGCCGGTCTATCCAGCTTTGGCTGCGTTGATGGGCTTCGCGGCGGTGCGTCTCGATGTGTATGGTCACGGCAGCGTCGAGCACACCATCGGCGATAGCTTCCCAGCACTTGGTGGCGGCGCGGTCGCGGCCTTGCTGCGGGATAAGCCTGCCTACCGGTGAAAGGGTATCCAGGTACTCGACGATGACTCGCGAGTCGAACAAGCTGCCGTTGTCGTCCATGAGCAGGCAGGGTACTTTGCCCAAGGGATTGTGGGCTTGTATCTGGGTGTCATCAGCCCACACGTCTTCGAGTACGAGTTCGTACTCGAGTTTCTTCTCGGCCATCACGACGCGCACTTTGCGCACGTAAGGACTAGTGAGAGAACCAATAAGTTTCATGGCAAAGTTCGGAAGTTGCAGGCGAAAAAAGTATAGCAGCATACCGGCGCTTTATTGGCGGGGTAGCCGGACAAAGCCGTGGTGTTACAGGAAAGCCAGACAATGTGTCGTTTTAATGCTGATTCGCTGCTTTGCGGTGTGACTTTTCGGCCCAGACCGGTTAGGCCCTCCATACCTGCCCGAATGGTAGAATCCGAGGTTGACTTTTCTCTATGTGAACAGCAATGCAACTCGTCCAGCAACCCACTTATCTCAACGCCTTGTCGCCACTGGATGGCCGGTACGCCGCCAAGGCGCAGGGGCTCCGGTCCACCTTGTCTGAAGCCGGTTTCATGGCGCATCGGGTGGAAGTCGAAGTGGCCTGGCTGCTTGGCCTGGCCGAAGCGGGTTTGCCCGAGCTGCCGGCTTTTTCGGCAGAGTCCAAGGCGGCGCTCAAGGCAATTGTGGACGAATTCTCCGAACAGGATGCCGGACGCATCAAAGAGATCGAGAAAACCACCAATCATGACGTCAAGGCGGTCGAGTACTGGCTGAAAGAGCGCGTTGCCGACAACGCCCAGCTGGCTGCCGCGGCAGAGTTCATCCATTTTGCCTGCACGTCCGAAGACATCAACAACACCTCGCACGCCCTGATGTTGACGCGTGCACGTTCGGAATTTATTGTCCCGCGTCTGGCGGAGCTTTGCGATCACCTTAAGACGCTGGCGCGTCAGTTTGCCGATCAGCCGCTACTGTCGCGCACCCACGGTCAACCGGCCAGCCCGACCACCATGGGCAAAGAGTTCGCCAACGTCGCGGCGCGGCTCGAACGAGCCATTGCGGCGATCGAGGCAGTACAGCCCCTGGCCAAGATGAACGGAGCCACAGGCAACTACAACGCCCACATGGCCGCTTATCCCGAGATCGACTGGCCCGCGTTCAGCGCGAAGGTCCTGGACGGCCTAGGCCTGGTACAGAACCCGTATTCCATACAGATAGAGCCACATGACTGGATGGCCGCCCTGTTCGATGCCGTCGCCCGTGCCAACACCATCATCCTCGATTTGGATCGCGACATCTGGGGCTATATATCGCTGGGCTACTTCAAGCAGCGGCTGAAAGAGGGCGAGGTGGGCTCGTCGACCATGCCGCATAAGGTCAACCCCATAGATTTCGAAAACTCCGAAGGCAACCTGGGCCTGGCCAATGCCGTCCTGCGCCACCTGTCTGAAAAGTTGCCGCTATCACGCTGGCAGCGAGACCTTACCGATTCCACGGTCTTGCGCAATCTGGGTGTGGCCTTCGGTTATTGTGCGGTGGCCTACGACTCTTGCTTGCGCGGGCTGCACAAGCTGGAGATCAATCGCCCCGCCATCGACGCCGACATTGACGCGTGCTGGGAAGTGCTGGCCGAGCCGGTGCAAACCGTCATGCGGCGCTACGGCCTGCCACAGCCCTACGAGCAGCTCAAAGCCTTGACCCGCGGCAAGGGCATCGACCAGGAAGCGCTGGCCGGCTTTATCGCGGGGCTGGATTTGCCGGCTGAACCCAAGGCAAGGCTGCAAGCCATGACGCCGCGCAGTTATATCGGCTTGGCAGCAGAGCTTGCAAAGAAAATTTAGACCAGCACAAGAAATTAAGACGGGTTTTGCTTGGCGCGAGGTCCGTTTTCGAGTTAGAATCTTTTTCTTTGCAGCGACGGGCTGTTAGCTCAGTTGGTAGAGCAGCGGACTCTTAATCCGTAGGTCGACAGTTCGAGCCTGTCACAGCCCACCAGTAAAATCAAACACTTAGGCCAATTCTTCGGGGTTGGCCTTTTTGTTTTTTTAGGGGTTCGGGACTGGCGCAGCACGGGTATATCCTCAATGGTTCTTTGCATTCTTTGACAGTTAGTGCCGTATTTTTCGCCACAAGGGTGCGTATATTTGCTGGATTATCGGGAATATACGGGGCGCCCATGAATGAACCACCATTCCACTTCCTGGCAGAGCATTCTCATGATTTGATTTGTGTGGTCGGTCCGGACCATGTCATGACTTACGTTGCGCGCTCGTGCACTGCCTTGCTCGGGTGGGACCCAGAGCAGATGGTGGGAAGAAGGCCTGATTCATTTATCCATCCGCAGGATCTTCCGACCGCCGCCGAGGCCTATAGGGAAACCGGGGAGCCCAGTGAGCATCGTACGCCCACCATGCTTCGGATGCGCAGGAAAACGGGCGACTACATCTGGATGGAAGTTGATACGCTGCGGCTATCCGACCCCGGAGCGGCGGGCGATCAATTGGTGCTTATCATGCGGGATGTCACTGCCCGCCTTGAAGGCGGCAGTCCTTCCCGATTTCCGATGTCTCGACGCAAGCCCGACCACAGCGACACCAACGCCAGGCTAAGAGCTGCGGGAGGCACCATCTTCGATATTGATCTGTATCTTACGGCTTCGGGACATATTGCGTTCCTGGAATCGGCCAGAGAGGACGAGCAGGGACGGCTGGTGTGCTCGGGCTATGTACTGAACGAACGCAATGGGAAAGCGGGCGTGCGCGTACTTGAGTGGCTTGCGTCGGGCGACTGCCTGACGACCGGCGATGATCTTGATGGAATCAAGCGGCGTATCTGAGCCATCAATGGGCGTAGAGACGGTGTCGGGCGTGAACTCGGTTCATTGTGTCCGGCCCAGCTCGAAGGAGGGCCCTGAGTCAGTAGCCCGAATAATACCTAATGTGGTAGCCTTTGCTTACATTGCCGAGGAGGGGCCCGCATGTTCACCCTGCTAGTCGTCGTGTCCGCATGTGTTCTGGGTTTTTGCCTGGTGACCGCGCGACCGGCAGCCGATAAAACTGACCCGGTAGCCGGTATCAGCAAGCGGGCCCTGGTTGGCCTAGGCGTCGTGGCGCTGATGTGGATTGCATATTTGCTGTACTACCATAGCGACGGGCAGGCATCCGAGCGCGCAAAGCTAGAGCTTGCCAAACCCGCTGAAACGAGTTGATTGCGCCAGTAAACGTATCGCCATAAACAACAGCCCCTCGCAAGGAGGGGCTGAGCCGCTAACGTTCTAGCGAACGACGCTATCTGTCTTAGCGAGGTTTGGTGGCGTCCTTGATTGCTTCCTTGGTGTCGCCGACTTTGCGTTGTGCTGTGCCTACGTTTTTTTCGACTTTTCCTTCAAGCTCCGTTTCGGGATCGTTGGCCACGTTGCCCACTGTTTCCTTGACGCCGCCCTTGATTTCTTTGGCTACGCCTTTTACTTGGTCTTTGTTCATGGATAAAGCTCCTAAACGTTTGATTGCCCATTAAGGCTCTCTTGCGTACCGCGTGGGTAGTTCTGGCCGAACTGCCGTCACGCGGTCTACGGAAGTACCAAGCAAGCGCTATGCCCAGGATGTTCCTACGTAGGCACGCAACTGGCTGGTCGGCAGCAGTGGCTTCTTTTTCTAAGGAGATTGGGATGCGTAGACTGGGAGCGCTCCTGATGATCGTAGGAGCGAACATTGCGGTAGGTTCGATCGCGGTGGCGTTTTGGCGATCGGCATTGCAATGTGCAGTGGATGCCCGCACCGGAGGGTGCGAGCAGGGCGGCGTGATCGCCTTCTTTGAGATGATGACTTCCAGCGTAGGCTTGTTCTATTGGGTAGTGTTCGTTTTCGGGCTGTTCGTATTCTGGCGGGGAAAGCGGATGCGGCCTCGATAATCAGCCAACGCTTTGCTCGGATATCTCGATCAGGTTCAGGTCGGGATCCCGCAAGTAGATCGAGCGTATGGATCCCATGGCCCCCGTCCGGTATACCGGACCTTCAATGATATTGGCGCCTTTCGTCTGCAGCGTGGAGATCACATCGTCCAATGGCCGATCTGCAATAAAGCATAAGTCCAGTGCGCCGGGCACCGGCAGATGCGCCTTGGGCTCGAATTCTGAACCTTTGACATGGAGGTTTATTTTTTGCTGTCCGAAGCTCAACGCTTTTCGCCCCTCGCCAAAACTTACCAAAGTCATACCCAGGAGGCCGACATAAAAGTCGATGCATGCCTTCTCGTCTGTTGTTGTAAGCACCAAGTGGTCTAAGTGGTGGATCATGGGCGAACTCATGCAGTTGATGGTTTCGCTATTTTATCTGGCTAAATATAATCAACAGTTTTTCGCTTGGGTAAACGCAAGCCCGCAAACTGCCAGGCGAGCAAATGTGATTGCTTGCTACCAACAGTGACCTTCAAGTGGTGCTATAAAACCAGCAATAGCATCACCGTGGGGCCAGCAAGCATGTTCATCCAGACATTGAGCCGATGTGGCGCAGTATTGTTTCTCGCCGCGGTCATATCCGGCTGCTCTACGGGGAGCCCCGAGGCTGGCCCCAGCGCATCAAGCCGTAGTCCGGGCTTGTTTAACCCGTGCACATGGAACCGTAGCAGCTGCATGTACGAAGGCAGGTACGAGCCAGGGGAAGAGGCCTATGCCGAGGAAGAGGCCAGGCGTCTGAACCGGGCTGCGGCCGCCAAGCTGCGTCGCAGCGCTAATTAAAGGCTAGCAGGTCGGCTCGGCCCCGCCCGGGTGGGCCCGGGACCAAGTGCGCGACTGGGAAATGAATCAGGCCGCCTTGCGAGCCGACGCTGCAGTTTCCCGCTGTCGCTTCGCTTCGTCCAGCAAGTAAACCTGATAATCGTCCAGATCCCCGTCGAAGTCGGACATGCCGCCGCGTGATACCAGCCAGAACTCATCGCATACCGAGCGCAGCAGTGCGCGATCATGGCTTACCAGCATCACGGACCCTTCGAACTCGTTCAAGGCTACGCTCAGCGCCTCGCGCGTGGCCAAATCCAGGTGGTTGGTGGGCTCATCCAGCAACAATAGATTGGGCCGCTGCCACACAATCATGCACAACACCAGGCGTGCTTTCTCGCCGCCACTCATGCTGCCCACTTTCTGCTTGACCATGTCGCCGTTGAAATTGAAGGTACCCAGGAAGTTGCGCAAGCCTTGCTCGCGGCAGTCCATTGCGCTGGGACGGGTGGCCGCGGGTGTGTCGCGTACCAGCCTGATCATGTGTTCCAGGGGTGTTTCTTCCGGCCGAACGACGTCCAGCTCCTGTTGCGAGAAGTAGCCGATGTTCAGTCCCTTGCCGGTGATGATTTCGCCCGCCGTCGCTTGTAGTGCACCGGCTATGGTTTTCACCAGCGTGGATTTCCCTTGCCCATTGGCGCCCAGTATGCCGATACGCTGGCCGGCCAATACCGAACGATTGATATTTTGCACGATGACCGATGGCGGGGTTCCGGCGGGTGCGTCCGGCGCTGCGGGATAGCCGAAGCTGGCACCTGACATGGACAGCATTGGATTAGGCAGGCTGGCTGGCTCTTTGAACTGGAATTGGAATTCGGCATCGGCCAGCATAGGCGCGATCTTCTCCATGCGCTCCAATGCCTTGACCCGGCTTTGCGCTTGCTTGGCCTTGCTGGCCTTGGCCTTGAAGCGATCAATGAACTTTTGAAGGTGGGCGGCTTTCTCTTGCTGTTTGGCATGCGCCGCCTGCTGCAGCAGCATTTGCTCGCTGCGCATGTCTTCGAACTTGCTGTAATTGCCGCCGTAGCGCACGAGCTTGCCTTGATCGATATGCAAGGTGACGTCGGTGACCGCATCCAGGAATTCCCGATCATGGCTGATCACGACTATGGTGCCGGCATAATGCTTCAACCAAGCCTCCAGCCATACCAAGGCATCAAGATCCAGGTGGTTGGTGGGCTCATCGAGCAGAAGCAGATCTGATGGGCACATCAGGGCGCGTGCCAACTGAAGACGCATGCGCCACCCACCCGAGAAGCTGTTGACGGGCTGATCCAGCTCAGCCACGCTGAATCCCAAACCCAGGATAAGCGCTTGTGCGCGCGCCGGTGCGTCGTGGGCGCCTGCGTCATGCAGAGCCATGTAGGCATGGGCCATGCGCATGCCGTCCTCGCTGTCTTCGGCGGCCGTAACTTCGGTCTGCGCAGCCAGCAAGGAGGTGTCGCCTTCGACAACGAAGTCGGTGGCGCTTTGCGATGTTTCAGGCATGTCTTGGGCTACTTGAGACATGCGCCACTGGGCGGGAATGGAAAACTCGCCGCCGTCTTCATGCAAGGTGCCGTTGAGCACTGCAAAAAGTGAGGATTTGCCGGCGCCGTTGCGACCGACCAAGCCTACTTTTTCACCGGGGTTGAGCGTGACAGACGTTTTGTCCAGCAATACTTTGCTGCCGCGACGCAAGGTCACGTTCTTGAGGATAATCATTGGGGAATCAAGCAACTACACAGGAGGGGGCCTATATTGTAGTCGCTTCGGTGAGATCCGGTTCGCAGTACGGCGCAAACTTGCCGGTGGAAGGGTCTCGTATGAAGAGCACGCCCGTGCCAACGCCGAAATACGCGCCATGCAACTGCAGCGAGCCTTCTTCGACCGCTTCGATAACGGCAGGGAAGGTCATCAGATTTTCGAGGCTGTATTCGACCACCGCCCATTCCAGCCGCTGTATCCAGCTTTGCCGATCACCGTCCGGCGGTCCCAGCCGCTCGGCGACGGGGGCAATCTGCGACATCCACTTGCCGATAAAGTCTCTTTTGCTAAGGGGAGCGGCCTGGTTGGCGAAGGCCGATACGCCGCCGCAGCTTGCGTGACCCAGCACCACGATGTGTTTGACTTTTAATGCGTTGACGCCGAACTCGATCGCAGCGCTGGTACCGTGAAATGACCTTTCGGTATCGGGTTCGCAGGGCGGCACAAGGTTGGCGATGTTGCGGACAACGAATATCTCACCGGGGTTGGCGTCGAAGATGGTTTCCGGTGCCACGCGCGAGTCTCCACAGCCTATGACCATGATCTCTGGATGTTGTCCGGATTTTTCGAGTTCTTCGTAACGTTGTCTCTCGCGGGCCAAGCGTCCATTGAGAAAACATTGATAGCCATCAGTCAGTCTTGCTGGAAACAATTTCGGGTCCTTGTTGGTTTATTCTTCACAAATTTTACGCCTATGGCCGGGCTACGCCAATTTCAGGGTCTCACGTCTGCCAACGGCGCGACCCCAGGCGCGGTCATCAGGTAAACTTAGCCCTCTTTTTAACAGCAACTTCAGGATCATGCGCCTACTCATAGCACTGCTGCTTCCCTGGCTTACTTTCTTCACGATAGGCCGTCCGATTGCTGGAATCATCTGTCTGATTCTGCAGCTCACGCTTATAGGTTGGATACCCGCCACCATCTGGGCAGTCTACGCCCTGAGCCAATACAAGACAGATCAGAAAATCGCCAAAGCCCTAAGTGGCCGTCGCTAAGTCGTGAACTTCGCAACGACGGCGCTGCTTGCGCTCGCCATGTCGGCGGATGCGTTCGCCGCCGCCATCGGAAAAGGCGCGGCACTCCATAAGCCCCGGTTTGCCGAGGCGCTGCGCACTGGCTTGATTTTTGGCGTGATCGAAGGGATCACGCCGGTGATCGGGTGGGCCCTGGGCTTGGTGGCCGCGCCGTTTGTATCGGCTTGGGACCACTGGATCGCATTCGCGCTATTGGGCGGGCTGGGTCTGGTGATGATCCGCAACGGTTGCAAGCCGCAAGCGGTATCCCAGGACAAGCGCATCAAGCATTCGTTCTGGCTGCTGGCGGCTACCGGTTTTGCAACCAGCATAGACGCCATGGCGGTGGGCGTTGGCCTGGCTTTCATCGATGTCAATATTGTTTCCACCTCGGTGGCGATAGGCTGCACCACGCTGTTGATGGTGGTGGTGGGTGTCATGCTGGGAAGGCTGCTCGGCAGCTTGGCAGGACGCCGGGCGGAGGTAGTCGGCGGCGCGATACTGATCGGGATTGGTACGATGATACTGGTGGATCATCTGGGGCTGACTGCCTGATCTTGTCGCTTCCTTGTGCTATCGTTAAATGGATCAGGGCCGCTGATTCGGCTACGCGATTTTCCGTGCCGCGGGCGGCTAGGAAGCCATCATGAAACAGCTGGAAAACCCCGCCATTACACTTGCACAATCGCAAACCATTTCCACCGAAGTCCTGCTGGAAAAATACGCCAAGGACGGCGAAACCAGCATAGATCAAGTGCGTACACGCGTAGCGACGGCGCTGGCCCGGGCCGAGGCACCCGAGCATCGCAAGAAGTACACCAGCGAATACCTATGGGCCATGCAGCATGGCTTTGTGCCGGCCGGCCGAATCAACAGCGCCGCCGGCACCCGGTTGGACAGCACCCTCATCAACTGCTTCGTACAGCCCGTGGGCGACTCCATCACCGAAACGGTGCAAGGCAAGCCGGGCATCTATAAGGCACTGGCGCAGGCAGCTGAAACCATGCGGCGCGGCGGTGGCGTGGGCTATAACTTTTCGGCGATACGGCCGCAGGGCGCCTTGGTAAAAGGCACAGGCAGCAGCGCTTCGGGTCCACTGTCTTACATGCGCGTTTTCGACCGCTCGTGCGAGACGGTCGAATCAGCGGGTGCGCGCCGCGGTGCACAGATGGCCGTACTTGACGTCACGCATCCGGACGTCATGGCATTTATCGGGGCCAAGCGGCAAGCCGGCGAACTGAATAACTTCAATGTCTCGGTCGGCGTGACTGATGCTTTCATGAAGGCGGTGGAAGCCGATGCCGACTTTGAGCTCGCTCATGCCGCTGAACCGAATGCCAAGCTGAAGGACGAAGGAGCCTACCTGCGGGACGACGGCTTGTGGGTTTATCGATCGGTCCGGGCCCGAGACGTCTGGGACGCCATCATGCAAAGTACCTACGCGGCAGCAGAGCCGGGCGTGCTTTTCATGGATCGCATCAACGCCGACAACAACCTGTCGTATTGCGAAATCATCGAGGCTACGAACCCCTGCGGCGAGCAACCGCTGCCCGATCATGGCTGCTGCTGCCTGGGCAGCCTTAATCTGACTTCTTATGTGGTCGATCCGTTTACCAAGAGCGCCCGTTTCGACTTTGACACCATGAAAAAGGTGGCCCGGCTTGCCGTGCGCATGTTGGACAACGTGCTTATCGTCACCAAATGGCCACTGGAAGAACAACAGCTCGAAGCCGACGCCAAGCGACGTCTGGGGCTGGGTTTCACCGGGCTGGGCGACGCCCTGATCATGCTCGGCATACGTTACGACTCTGAGCAGGGCCGCGCATTGGCTGCCGAACTTGCAGAGCAACTACGGGATGCCGCTTACCAGACATCGATCGAGCTGGCCCAGGAACGGGGCGCCTTCCCCCTGTTTGACGCCGAGAAGTATCTTCAGGCCGGTTTCGCTTCACGGTTGCCTGAGGCCATCAAGGCCCAGATACGCCAGCATGGCTTGCGCAACTCCCACCTGATTTCGATTGCTCCTACGGGGACGATATCGTTGGCCTTCGCCGACAACGCCTCCAATGGCATCGAGCCGGCATTTTCCTGGACCTACCAACGCAGCAAGCGCATGGCCGATGGCAGTCGCAAGAATTACACTGTTGAGGATCACGCTTACCGGGTCTTCCGCGCCCTGGGTGGCGACACCGACGCCTTGCCCGATGCATTTGTGTCGGCACTGGAAATCTCGGCCATTGACCACATGCTGATGGTTGCTGCGGTCGCACCCTATGTCGACGCTGCTATCTCCAAGACGGTCAATGTGCCCGTCGATTATCCCTACGACAACTTCAAAGACTTATACATGCAGGCCTGGCACAAAGGCTTGAAGGGCATCACCACATACCGGCCCAATACCATACTGGGGGCCGTCCTGTCCGTACCCACGGCTGCAGCAGACCAGGCCGGCACGCCGCAGCCTATTACCCTTTCCGAACAAGATAAGCGCCTGGTGCTGACCGAGGTCGCCATGAGCCCGCCTCTGGCGTCCTTGCGCTGGCCATCGCGCCCCGACTTACCAGCCGGCGCATCAGGCTGGGTCAGCGAAACCATCGTCACGCCGCAAGGCGAATTCGCCATCGCGGTCGCCGACCATGACAAGGTGCCATTCGAGGTTTGGGTATTGGGTGGCCAGCCGCCCCGTGGGCTGGACGCCATTGCCAAGACCTTGTCGACCGACATGCGCGCCAACGATAAGGGCTGGCTGCGCAAAAAGCTGTCAGTGCTGGCCCATGCTTATGGCGACAGCTTCCAGATGCCTATGCCGCCAACAGGTAAGCTGACCACGGTGCCCAGTGCGACTGCCGCGTTGGCTAGGCTGGTCGAGTGGCGCTACAACGATCTTCATGCGCTAACACCCACGGATGACGATCCGTCGCCCGTCTTGAACGCGCTGTTCGCGCCTCGCGAGCCGCGCACCGGCACAGACGGCACTCTGGCCTGGGTCGCCGATGTACGCAATCCGGCGACCGCAGACGATTTTGTGCTGATGCTGAAAGAGCTGCAGATGCCCGACGGCAGCAGACGTCCGTACAGCATGTGGCTGACAGGTGCACACCCGCGCGCATTGGACGGCCTATGTAAGTTGCTTAGCCTGGACATGCGGGTTATTGATCCCGCATGGATAGGCATGAAGCTGCGCAAGCTGCTGAACTACGCAGAACCGCGCGGCGATTTCCTGGCCCAGGTGCCCGGCAACGACAGGCAAGCCAATTATCCATCTACGGTGGCCTATGTTGCACAACTGGTCATACACCGCTATGCCATGCTGGGCATACTGACCGAAGAGGGCATGCCCATCAACGCGATGGGCGTGGTGGCTGGCGAGCCGGCGCACAAGGCAACAACAAGCCCGACCATGGCGGGCAGCCGTTGCGCCGAATGCGGCAACCTTGCCGTCATCAAGAAGGACGGCTGCGAGTTCTGCACCGTGTGCGGGGCGCTGGGCGCCTGCGGCTAAGTAAACCGCCAGGGCGATCGCCGTATCAGTTGATGCTGCGCGACGCCTGCTGCTGCGCCTGCGACGCAAGTATCAGCGACTCGAGATGAGGCGAAGTCTGCAATGCCAGCACTGGCGTTTCGGGACTGTCGTCGTCGTGCTCAAGCTTCAGTTTGATGGACTGACCCTCGAAGGCGGGGGGGTTGGCCTGAATTTGCACGTATTGGTTCAGTAGCCGATCTACGGCTTTTTGCGCTTCATGCAACTGAACAGCCAGCGACGAATCGACATGCAGTTCGAACTGCTGCTCTATCGTCTTTGCGAGATCCCAGCTAAAGAACGTCAAGGCATTCTGACCATGGCATTCCGGGTGCAGAAAGCCCCAGGACTGATTGTTTGCTGTATTCAAATCTGTGTCTTCAAGGTTGGGCCGCTATGCGGCGTTTGATGGTTTTCCCGTCGTAGGTGTAGATGTCGATTTTATCCGGCTTCTGACTGTTGGGCGTGCGCATGGTAAAGACGCGCCCTTTGGCAGACACCTGAATTTGTTCGGAGCATGAGCCGAATTCGGACGACACCGTGTAGCCCGACTGTTTAAGCGTAACCCATCGGTAGGCGACCGGACAGATGTTGTTTCCGGTGCTTACCGAAACCAGCGCCACTTGGGCCTTGGGCAAGCTGAAGGCGTAGGTGATGTTCAAGATGCCGCGCACTTCGGGCGTAATGTCCGCGCCGTCGATCTGCAGCCGGGACTCGTAGACGTATTCGCTGGTGGCTACCTGCAGCTTTCCGTAGGGCGTGTCGAATGCCAGGCGAGAAGGGCTGACCGGCCAGGTGGGCGGCGAGTTGGCCGCGGCAACCATATTGACCGCCGCCAGCGTCAGGGCAGCCAGAAATTGGAAGGGCGTAACGGGCATGGTGGGAGTCCTGAAACGTTACAAACCGTGCGGCTCTTGAGTGCAATGTAAGGACTATTACATTTCATTTTTGTCGCGTATGCAAGCGGATTGTAGCGTCTTGTCGCCGAGCGACCATCGGGCCCTAAGCAGCCGCAATTGTCATGTAAATCAGGGCGATCCCCATCAGGCAGAAGTACACGGCGATGCCAGTAAGGAAACTTCTGGAGATCAGCCGAACTCGCTGCCCAAAGCCTGCCTTCGCCGGCGAGTTGGGCCGTGTATGCCAACACCAGGTAGCAACGGCTGCCAGGACGCTCAGGAGTATGAACCACACTTTCATGGCCGCATTGTAATGAATGCGCGTGCCGCTGTTATGTAAGTTTTGTGTAAGTTTCAAATTGTATTTCTAATACTGAGCGCGAAAGCTGCGC
Organism: Pollutimonas thiosulfatoxidans; assembly: GCF_004022565.1. Classification (NCBI taxonomy): domain Bacteria; kingdom Pseudomonadati; phylum Pseudomonadota; class Betaproteobacteria; order Burkholderiales; family Alcaligenaceae; genus Pollutimonas; species Pollutimonas thiosulfatoxidans. Next base: position 1,538,472 of record NZ_CP022987.1, on the reverse strand, counting down.
TTGAACGGATCAAAAAATACCAAGTGAATTATTAAAGCCGGAAAGCGCAAAACGCCGCAGGCCATCGAGACAAGATCACGCCGATCCGTAGCACGGACAAAGTATCAACGGTTATACACCGATGCCTCGAATGCGTCGGTGATAACGGGGGCATCGACGGTGCGGCGCCTGGCGGCGGGCCGAGTTCAGTTCATTGAAGCCGACGCAGAGCGGCCAGAAGTCAATATTTTTTTTGGCACCTCAACAAGGAGATTCAGGATGGAAGACAAAAAATCAATCAAGCAAGGTGTGGACCGCCGGTCCATGCTCAAGCTGGGCGCCGCCGGCGCTGCAGGCAGCATGTTGTTGCCTGGCATGTCCGGTGTGGCCGTCGCTGCCGAAGAGAAGAAACCTGTCGGCAATTATCCGGCTGGCGTGGAGGGCGATACCGTGTTCATCGGTCTGACCCTGGACATTACCGGTCCTTATTCGGCGCAAGGGGCCGACCAGCAAAAAGGCTATGAGCTTGCTGTAGAGCAATTGAACGCGGGCGCCGAAGAGGTCAAGAAGATTTCACCATTGACCAAGAAAGGCGTGTTGGGCAAGAAGGTGGAGTTCGGTGTGGCCGATGCAGAGACCAAGCCCAATACCGCTGTTCAGGCCGCTACGCGTTTCATTCACAACAACAAGGCCATGATGATTTCCGGCAGCACCAGTAGCGCCGTTGCAATCGCCCTGCAGAAAGTCTGCGATCGCGAACGCACGATCTACCTGCCTGCCATCAGCGGTTCGAACGAAACGACGGGTGTGGATTGTCAGCGTTATGGTTTCCGTCTGTGCTACTTCGCTTATACGGCCTGCCAGGCCATTGCCCCCGTACTGGCCAAGAACCTGGGCAAGGACCGCAAGGCCATCTACCTGGTTCCTGACTACACCTACGGTCACACCACCTACGATTCGATGGTCGAGTTTACAGAGAAGCAGGGCTGGAAGACGGTGGGCTCGCAGGTGCATCCGCTGGGCGCCAAGGACTACAGCTCTTTCCTGATCAACATCGCCAACAGCGACGCCGACACACTGGTCGTTATTGCGTATGGCGCCGATGCCGCGAACTCGATCAAACAGGCCAAGCAGTTTGGCTTGCTCGAGCGGATGAACATCGTCGTGCCTTACATGTCGGCGTTCCTGGAGAAGGAAATCGGCGAGGAAATCATGCAGGGCGTATACGGCGCTACCGGTTTCTGGTGGACCTTGCAAGACCAATACCCCGTTGCGAAGGACTTCGTTACTGCGTTCGAGAAGAAGTTCAACGCCAAGCCACGAGACTCCGCCTACATCGCCTACCTCACGACAGTTTTGTGGGCCGATGCGTGCGAGCGCGCGGGTTCCTTCTACCCGCCCGATGTCATCAAGGCATACGAAGCAGGCGAAGTGCGTCAAGGCCCGGTGGGTGATGTGACCTTCCGCGCCGAAGACCACCAGGGCGTCATCAACTTCCCGATCGTGCGTGGCAAGAAGCCGGCGGACATGAAGAATCCGGACGATTACTTCGAAGTTGTGGAAGTCGTGGACGGCCGGGCGAACTTGCCCGAGCTTGGTGTGCTGGGTTGCAAACTGGGCGAGTACGTGTGATCGACGATAGTCGTATAGGCATATAACCAAAGAAGGAGGAGATGGAATGCCGAGCATGTCGTTGTTCTTATCACAGCTATTCAACGGGCTTGCGACAGGCCTGTTGCTGGCGCTTATCAGTACAGGCCTGACCATTATCTACGGCACGCTCGGCGTTGTTAACTTCGCGCATGGGGCCCTATTCGTTGTAGGGGCCTATGCCGGTTTTACCGCATATGGGATGACCGACTCGTTTCTGATAGCAATCGCCGCCGGCGCTATTTTTACGCTGGTGGTGGGCCTGATCGTCGAGCGCGGCCTGATGCGCATGTATTACGGCAGGCCGCCGGAGGACCAGATTCTGGTCACTTTCGGTATCGGGATCATCCTGGTCGAACTGGTGCGTTCGATTTATGGCGGCATCAGTTTGTCGGTGCCGACACCGGAGTGGGGTCAGGGCGTAGCACATATTGGCTCGCTCATTTACCCGCTTTATCGCTTGCAGGCGCTGGCTATCGCGGCCGGTACGCTGGCAGTGTTGTATTACGTCCTTTATCGGACCAGCCTGGGTTTGATCGTGCGCGCCGGCATTGAAGACGCGCAAATGGTCAATGCGCTGGGCATCAATGTCAAGCGTACCTTTTTGCTGGTATTCGGGATCGGAGCGATGGCGGCAGGCTATGCCGGCGTCATTGACTCGCCGATCGTTACCTTATCTCCCGACATGGGCCACCGAATACTTGTCGATTCGTTCGTGGTCGTCGTGATTGGTGGCGTGGGTTCTTTCCCTGGCGCCATTGTCGGCGGCATTATCGCCGGCGAAATTCTCAGCCTTACCTCTATGTTCAATCCTGCATATTCACACGTGATGCTTTTCGTGGTGATGGCGCTGGTTCTTATCTTCCGTCCGCAAGGCCTGATGGGTCAGGAGGGTCGGGAATGAGCACGCACAATCAACCATTCGTACGCCGGCAACTGGGCGAAATTGTTGTTGGTATCTGTTTGCTGGCTGCCCCTTCGTGTTGCCGCACCTGGGCATGAGCGCCGACCTGCTGACCCGCATACTGATCTGGGGCTTGTTCGGTCTGGGCTTTGACCTGCTGTTCGGCTATACCGGGCTGCTGTCTTTTGGCCAGTCGGCATTCTATGGCACCGGTGGATTCGTTGCCGCTTACCTGTTGACCTCAGGCATCGTGCCGCACATGTTGCTTGCCCTGCTGGTAGGCGTCATCGTTGCGGCCATCGCGGGCCTGGCCATAGGCTACCTCACCTTGCGGCGCACCGGCATCTACTTTGCCATGAGCACACTGGCCTTTGGCGAGATGTTCTACTTCCTGGAAAACTCTTTGTTCAAGGAGTACACAGGCGGCGAGAACGGCATCGCCGGTGTTCCTCCACCCGAAATAGCACTGGGTTTCACGACCATCAATATTTCCAGTGGCTGGCCGATGTATTGGTTTGTTGCGGCATTTTTCTTCATCGGTTTCCTGATTGCGCGCAGGATAGTGCGGTCGCCATTTGGGGCCGTCCTGAAGGCGATACGCGGCAACCCCAAGCGGGCGCTGGCCCTGGGCCATTCCATACAGGGATACAAGCTGACGGTGTTCGTCATCGCCGCCGCCTATGGTGGCCTGGCCGGGGGCCTGCTCGGTGTGTTTCAGTCGTACATGCCACCGGATGCTTTCTCGCTCGATACGTCCGCACAACTGGTTATCCAAACGGTCATGGGCGGAGCGGGTACGCTGCTGGGGCCGCTGTTGGGTGCCACCATCTGGCTGTATCTCTATGACGGGCTGCAGCAAGTGGCAAGCGTGGGCGCGCACTGGAAACTCATCCTGGGCATTGTCTTCGTCATACTGGTCACGGCTTTGCGGCACGGCGTGGCGGGCGGCATACTGGACTACATCAGGCGTCGCAGTCGGACCACCAAGGTCGTCGATCGGGAAGCCAGGACCGAGGCCATTGCGCCACTGGATATCGTCGATCCGATAGCCAGCAATCGTCCTGGCGCACCCGTACTGGAAGCGCGCGGTATCACCAAACAGTATGGCGGGTTGACGGCGGTAAGCGACGTTACCTTCTCGCTCGCGGAAGGCGAGCTGCGGGGCGTGATAGGACCCAATGGCGCCGGTAAGTCGACATTCTTTGCCATGTTGGCGGGCGAACTGGCGACGACATCGGGCCAGGTATTTTTCCGCGGTCAAGAGATCACCGGTATTGGCGTCACGGCGGTCTGCCAATTGGGCATGAGCAAAAGCTATCAGATCAATCAGCTTTTTGAGCGCCTGACCGTTCGGCAGAACGTCATTATTCCGGTGCTGGCCCGCAGCCGCGGCAAGTTCCGCGCCGATATGCTGCGTAATTTGCATTACTCCAGCGCGCTGGACGAGCAGGTGAACGCCGCGATCGAACTGGTGGGCTTGACGCACCAGGCCGATACGGTGGTGTCCGAGCTGCCTTATGGCGAGAAGCGGCGCCTGGAAATTGGTCTGGCCCTGGCTACCGGCGCCAATGTACTGCTGTTCGATGAGCCCTTGGCAGGCCTGGGCCCAGAAGAGCGCGTACACGTAGTGGGATTACTTAAATCGATCCGCAAGGGCCGCAGCATGGTGGTCGTCGAGCACGACATGGATGCCATGTTTGAATTGGCTGAGCGGATTACCGTACTTTATGAAGGCCGCAAGCTGGCGGAAGGCACACCGGACGAGATCCGGCTTGATCCGGCAGTCCAGGCAGCATACCTCGGAGGGATGGACGAGCATGAGTCTGCTTGAGGTCGACAATATCAATAGTTTCTACGGGGATTCCCATATCCTGTTCGACGTGTCTATGCGCGTGGAAGAAAATGAAGTGGTGGCCTTGCTGGGGCGTAACGGCGCCGGCAAGAGCACCACACTCAAATCCCTGATGGGATTGGTGCAGCCTAAAAGCGGCATCATTCGCCATAACGGCGTTGAGGTTCAAAAGCTTCCACCGTACGAACTGGCCAGGCGGGGCATCCAGTTGGTGCCCGAAGAGCGACGTATCTTCGGGCAGATAACCGTGCAGGAAAACCTGCAACTTGCGGCCATGACTGCAGAAAAGGCGCGGACGCTGGAGGAAATCTACGAAACCTTTCCACGCTTGGCTGAGCGCAAGCGCAATCGCGGCAAGCAGTTATCGGGTGGCGAGCAGCAAATGCTTGCGGTTGCCCGCGCGATGATACGCAACGCCAACATCATTCTGCTGGACGAGCCTTTCGAAGGCTTGGCCCCGCTGATCGTGAAGGACTTGATCGAAGTGTGTCGCAAGCTGGCAAAGAGCGGCCATACCATCGTTATTGTCGAGCAGAACGTACGTGCGGCCTTATCGTTGGCCGATCGTTGCTATCTGATCAATAACGGGCACATGGTCTTTGAGGGCACGCCAGCCCAGTTGCACGAAGACAATTCTGTGATTCAGAAGTATCTGGGCGTCAAGGTGTAAGGCTCCAGGCAAGCAGCAAAATGGGCGACCGCGATGGTCGCCCATTTTGTTCAAGCGCCCTCTGTATTCTGCAACAGTCCGTCCTGGCGCAGTTTCGTACGCAAGGCGGCCTACAGAAGTATCATAGCGATGTGCTTTATTCCACAGAGGTTGTTATGCAGTCCAATTCCGCGGCGGCACGCCCGGTCAGTTATAAGCTGGATTACATCGCGTCCAGTAAGCTCCCTACGCCGTGGGCCACCTTCGAGATTCACATCTTCATCGACCGCGCCACCGCCAAAGAGCATCTGATGCTGACGCTGGGCGAGCTGGGCGACGGCGCGCCGGTGCTGGCAAGAGTCCATTCCGAGTGCCTGACCGGCGATGCCTTGTTCAGCCAGCGCTGCGATTGCGGTGCGCAACTCGAGTCCGCCATGCAAATTATTGCTGCAGAAGGGCGGGGGGCGCTGCTTTATCTGCGCCAGGAAGGGCGCGGCATCGGGCTGGTGAACAAGATACGAGCCTATCAGCTGCAGGATGCGGGGGCCGATACCGTAGAGGCCAACGAGCAGCTGGGCTTCCCGGCCGATATGCGGCGCTACGATCTGTGCAAACCTATGCTGGATCGTTTTGGCATTACGGCGCTAAAGCTGATGACCAACAACCCGCGCAAGGTTGCCGCCATGGAAAACCTGGGCATAGAGGTAGCAGAGCGGCTGCCCCTGCAGGTCAACCGCAATGCCTACAACGAAAACTACCTAAGCACCAAGGCCGCCAAATTGGGGCATTGGCTGAAGGAACGCCTGTAGCCGGGCGGGTCAGACCTCGGCCATGAAACGCATCTTGAAGCGCCGTCCTTTAATGTTGCCGCTGCTTAGCTTGTCGTGCGCTTGTCGCGCGATATGGCGCTCCAGGGCAACGAAGCTGACCTGATCCAGGATATTGATTTTCCCGATCTGGGCGGCTTCAAAGCCGGCGTCTTTGGTCAGCGCACCCAGCAGATCTCCCGGTCGCAGCTTGTCTTTTTTGCCGCCCTGTATGCACAGCGTCACCATGGGCGCGCGCAATCGGCCACCAGCTGCCGGCTTGAGGGCGCGCAAGGCGGCCCACTGTATGGGCTGACCCTGGTATTGCTCTATCTGGTTGGCCCAGCGCAACTCGTGGGGCGCACACAGGCTTAGCGCCAAGCCGCTGGCATCGCCGCGGCCCGTGCGTCCTATGCGATGTATGTGAACCTCGGGGTCGGGGGTGATCTCGGCATTGATGACGGCATCGAGCGAGTCGATATCCAGGCCGCGCGCAGCGACGTCAGTTGCAACCAGCACCGAGCAGCTGCGATTGGCAAACTGCACCAGCACGTCTTCACGATCACGCTGCTCCAGGTCGCCGTGCAGCGCCAGGGCGCTAAACCCGCGTGCTTGCAGGAACTGGGCCAGGTCGCGGCACTGGGCTTTGGTATTGCAAAATGCCAGCGTGGAGCCGGGACGGAAGTGCTCGAGCAACTGAGCCACGGCCGCAAGGCGCTTGTCGCCCTCAACCTCATAAAAATACTGCACGATCTGGCCCGCGTCGTGTACCGACTCGACCTTCACCTGGGCTGGCTGCTTCAGAAAACGCGCACTTGCCTTGCGGATGTCGTCGGCATATGTCGCCGAGAACAGCAGTGTTTGTCGTGTAGCGGGGCAGTTGCGAACGATTTTGGCCACGTCATCGAAGAAACCCATGTCCAGCATGCGATCGGCCTCGTCCAGCACCAGGGTGTGGATAGCGCCCAGATCGACGGTCTGCCGGTCTATATGGTCCATGATGCGGCCGGGCGTGCCGACCAGCACATGGGCACCGAACTTAAGCGACTCGACCTGCGGCCGTATCGGCGTGCCGCCGCATAGCGTCAGTATTTTGATGTTGCCCAGTGCGCGTGCCAGCCGGCGCAATTCGTTGGCGACTTGTTCTGCCAATTCGCGCGTTGGGCACAGCACCAGGGCCTGGGTATGGTAGGCGGTCGGTTCCAGCCTGTGAACGATGCCCAAGCCAAAGGCCGCAGTCTTGCCGCTGCCCGTCTTGGCTTGTGCGACGATATCGCGGCCCTCAAGAATAAGCGGCAGGCTGGCTGCCTGTATGGGCGTCATGCTGTGATACTGCATGGCGTCCAGATTATCAAGTACAGGCTGCCCGAGCGGCAGTAGGGAAAAAAGAGGGGAGGTCACAGATAGGCCCGGTGCGCATGTGTGGCACGCCGGACCCGGGATTGGATCGGGGCGCACACGGCTACCCCGATTGTACTGCCTGTCAGGCGACCTGTTGCTCCAGGGCTACCAATGTACGTATGCCTTCGGCCGCCGATTCCAGGGCCTGTGCCCGGCTGTCCGGCCCTAAGTCTGTTCCTTCAGCGCGCACCGTGCGAAAGTCGGTGATGCCGAAGAAACCGAAGACGGTTTTCAGATAGGTTTCCTGATGCTCCATGGCTTGGCCGGCTTCGCTGGTGGAGTAAATGCCGCCCCGGCTAAGTCCGGCGATGACGATCTTGTCTGCTGCCAGGCCAACCACGCCGTTTTCGGTGTATTTGAATGTTCGGCCGGCTTGGGCCAGGCGATCTATCCAGGCCTTCAATTGGCTGGGAATGGAGAAGTTGTAGAGCGGCGCACCGATGACCACGACATCAGCATCCAGGAACTGAGACACCAGCGCTTCGGAAAGGCGATTTTCACGCTGTTGGGATTCGGTCAGCGCCGCGTCGCTGGGCGGCAGACGAAAGCCCATCGCGTCCCGCGAGAAGTGTGTGGGCGTCTGTACCGCCAGATCCAGGTAGTCGACCACGGTATCGGGATGGTCTGCCGTCCACTGCGCGACGATGTCGGCTGTGAGCTTGCGCGAAACGGAGTTGGCGCCATTGATGCTGGAATCGATATGCAGGAGTTTCATGGGTGGTCCTAGGGTTTGTTCGTATGTAGTCATTATGCATTGGCCTGTTTTTATTGATAAGCCGGCGGAAACGCGATAGATTGTTCTATTGATGTACCTAGTAGGTGTCTTATGCAGGATCTGAACGACATGTTGTATTTCGCTGAGGTGGTCAGCCAAGGCAGCTTTGCGGCCGCCGGACGATCCCTGGGCGTACCGAAATCGCGCCTCTCTCGTCGGGTGGCGCGTCTGGAAGAGCATCTGGGTACTCGTTTGCTTCAACGGACGACTCGCAAGTTGTCGTTGACCACTGCCGGGGAAATCTATTATCGACATTGCTCTGCCATGCGCGACGAGGCACAAGCCGCAGACGCTGCCATTGCGCAGGTGCAGTCCGAGCCTCGCGGCATGATACGGGTGGTGTGCCCGGTAACCTTGGCGCAAACTGTCGTGGGTGAGCTCTTGCCCGACTACATCCGCAAGCATCCGCAGGTTCAGATCAATATGCAGGTCAACAATCGTGTGGTCGATCTGGTGGAGGAGGGCGTTGATGTGGCGCTGCGCGTGCGCGCCTCGCTTGCCGACAGCGGCAGTCTGGTCGTCAAGCACTTGGGGTACTCGGAAGCACTACTGGTGGCAAGCCGCGACCTATTGGACGAGTACGGTAGGCCGCAAAACCCCGACGATCTGCTGCGTCTACCAACGATGGCCATGTCGACCACCGATGGACGTACGCCCTGGACCTTGTTCGGACCTCACGGCGCTCAGCAGGTCGTCATGCACACGCCGCGCTTCGTTGCTGACGATCTGCTCACGCTGAAATTGGCGGTGCTGGGCGGCAGCGGCATCGGACTCTTGCCAGACTACCTATGCCGCGACGAACTCGCAGATGGCCGAATGGAGCTGGCCTTGCCGGGCTGGCGGCCACCGCCTGGTATTGTTCACGCGGTTTTTGGATCGCGGCGGGGGCTGACACCCGCGGTGCGCTCCTTCCTGGACTTTCTGGGCGAGCATCTGGGGCCGGCTTCATCTTCCCCGGCATGACTCCGTCGGCGGGATGACCGCCCAGTGCAGGTCTATCATGGGGCTGGACGGCCTAGACCAGGGCAGGGCGGCCAGCCCTTGCCATTGTCCACTCTGATACAGGGCTTGCAACGCCGGGCTGGGATCTCCCTTCGTTTTCCTGCTGTAGACCACCAAGGCGCCGCAGTCCAGGGCGGTCTCTTTGCTTAGCCATGGCGACTCTTCGTAGCGGCCATCAATCAGCACTTGCGCATCGTCATGTGTGTGAATGGCAATATTGCCGCCCAACCAGGTATCGGAAACAATCAAACGCAAGGGTAGCTGCGGCACATGCTTTTGCCAGACGGCGTTCATTTCCTGCGCTATCAGCGCGCCTGGAAACATCGAGCGGGTATCGCGCCCCGTATACCAGGCCAGCGGCCCGCGTCCCACGGCGTAGCCGACGGCCATTAAAACCTGCACCGCAATAACAAGCACAGCGATCCGCCGCAAATTCTCGCGCTCGTCACCGCGCATCTTCCACAAGGCATAGAAGCCAAACAGAATAAAGAAGGTCGTGCCCCAGGAGGCGACCAGGCGCGTACCCATCGCTGCGGACACCAGCACCGTGGACAGGAAAGGTGCCAGGCCTACCCAGATCAGGAAGGAGCGGTCCCAAGGTGACAGCGCCCCGGCATAGCTGGACGGCCGCGTGCCCTTATTCTCGTTCGACCGATCTGTTGTTGGACGGCGACGGTGCCAAAGCGCCCAGCCCATCCATACCACCAGCATTGGCGATATGCGCGCCAACTGGTCCAGGGTAAAGGCCAGTATGTGCCGGTACGCATCGGCGTAGCCGCTGGCAGCCAGGGAACTGTCGGCATAGCGCAGGGGTTGGAATGAATGGATAGCCAACCAATAGATGTGTGGAGCGATGACGACCGCAAAGGCGGCTAGCGCCCACGCGATGCCGCGTAGGTTACGCGTATCGCGCAGGCTGCCCTGGCGCAGCATGAACAGGAAAAACGCCGCGAACTGAATCACGGCGCTGTACTTGGTCAGGACGGCCAAGGCACTGACCGCACCCAGCCACACCCAGGTTGTCGGCTTGCGATAGCGCAGCGCTCGATAGAACAGCCATGTCGCCGCTGCAATCGACCATAGCTGTACGGTGTTGTGGTTGTAGATGGTGCCGCGCAAGGAAAAGTAGATGCATGTGGACGTTATCAACATGACCATGAAGGCCAGGCGCGGCGTGGTGAATTCCCGCCCTAGCAGCCAGATAAACCATAGGGCCAGGGCGGAGAACAACTGCGCACCCAGGAAAGTCAGCCATACGGGGCGCCCAAAAAATTGGGTCAGCCCGTACATGAACCAGGACGGCAAGGGCGGGTGCTTGTAGTAACCCAGTTCCAGGCTGGACGCCCAGACCAGCTCTTCCATGCCGTCCAGGTCTGGCGCCCGGTGACTGACGGCGCACAGGATGGTCCATAGCGCCACCATGCCGGCCAGAAACGCCAGTACACGCCAATTGGACGCGTCGGCAGGGGAAGACATGCTCGAAAAAGGCGGGCAGACGGGAGAACGGCGGTTCATGAAGTGGTCGACCTTGTTGTAGTGCTGAATTTTTATTAGTGCGCTTATTGATCCCGATCAATGAGCTGGCGTGCCAAACAGGGCAAATTGTAGGCATAGAACGTAATGTTGTGCCGAAATTCCCGGCGTCGCTCGTTGCGCCGCGGGAGTATTGAACCTGAAGGGGAAATGGAATGAAAAGGCTGTTGATGTTATTTGCCATGTGTATGACGCTGGCCGGCGGGGCGCCGAGTTTTGCGGCGCAGGGGGCGCCGGCGGGCACGGTCACCTATACGCCGGACATCACCTTTACTTTGCGTACGGCCATTGCCGAGGGCAAGCTGGTGTTCATGGGCGATGCGGGAACGATCGCGGGACAGGTCAACCCCGACCTCAAGGTGCCGGCCAATGCAGTCGTGCAGATCAACGTCATCAACGGCGACGGTGCGATCCACGATATTGCCGTCCCGGAGTTCTCTGCAAAATCAGACACCTTCACAGGCAAGGGCTCGTCCACTGCCATTGTTTTCCGCGCCAATAAGGACGGAACATTCGAGTATCTGTGCACGCTGCCTGGCCACAAGGCGGCTGGCATGTTTGGCAAGCTGATCGTCGGCGAGCCGCAAGAGCAGGTACAAAGCGACGCGCTTGATATTGCCCAGGACCCCACCGCGGTGGGCCAACCGGTTGGCAAGCGTGGACCGCAGAAGGTCACCATCGATCTTGAAACCACTGAAGTGATTGGGCAACTGGCCAGCGGCAGCACCTACAAGTACTGGACCTTCAATAATAAAGTGCCGGGTCCTTTCGTACGCGTACGGGTGGGCGACACTGTTACGGTAAACCTGACCAATGCCAAGGAGGCCTCGCACATCCACTCGGTTGACTTCCACGCGGTGACGGGCCCAGGCGGTGGGGCGGCGGTAACGCAGGCTGCGCCGGGGCAAACCAAAAGCTTCACCTTCAAGGCGCTCCATCCCGGCCTGTTTGTCTACCACTGCGCAACGCCTATGGTGGCACAGCACATTACCAACGGCATGTACGGCATGATCCTGGTCGAGCCCGAAGGCGGCTTGTCGCCCGTGGATCGCGAGTTCTACGTGATGCAGGGCGAGCTCTATACCGCGCAAAAGCACGGCTCGCAGGGGCTGCAGGAATTCTCGCTGGAGAAATTGCTGGACGAGAACCCCGAGCACCTGATGTTCAACGGCACCATGGATGCCTTGTCGGGCAAGCACAAGCTGCAGGCAGTGGTGGGTGAGCAGATCCGCATATTCTTCGGTGTGGGCGGCCCCAACCTGGTGTCCAGTTTCCACGTGATCGGTGAAGTATTCGACCGGGTTTATTCGCACGCTTCGCTGACATCCAAGCCCTTGACCGACGTACAGACCACGCTGGTGCCCCCGGGCGGCGCAACCATGGTGGAGTTCAAGGTAGACGTTCCCGGCAACTACATCCTTGTCGATCATGCCCTGTCGCGTGTCGAGAAGGGGCTGTCCGGCATTCTGTCCGTAAGCGGCAAGCCCGACCCTTCCATCTTTCATTCTGACGAGCCTGTCGATCATTCGTCCGGGCATTAACCATGTGGCCATGGCTGCAACCATGGCCTGATCTTCACATGCATTGCAGAAAGGCGGAGCACAGGCTTCGCCTTTTTTGTCCTGCGGTTAATACCTAGTTACTCCTTGTGTTTGATTTGGGTATATTGCTCCACTTGCCTGAACAAAACGTGGCGGTTGTACTACACGCGTTTTCCAGGGGTTCATGGTGGGCAAGCTTCAATCTTCCTGCCCCTAAATAACTATTCTTGGAGTCAACAATGCGAGCCATCAAATGGATTGCCACGGCAGCGTTAGCCGTGGCCACAGTTGCTGCCGGTCCGGCGGCAGCCCAGAAACAACAATTCGTCAATATTCTCACTGGTGGACAGAGCGGGGTGTATTACCCCTTGGGCGTGGCCTTGTCGCAGGTCTATGCCAAGAGTATTCCGAACGTCAAGGCAACCGCCCAGGTGACTAAGGCGTCTGCCGAGAACATGAACTTGCTGCAGGCTGGTCGCGGCGAGCTTGCGCTGGCTCTGGCGGACACCGTTTCCGACGCTTGGAAGGGTTCCGAAGCTGCGGGTTTCCCCAAGAAGCTCGACAAATTGCGCGGCTTGTCGGCCACATACAATAATTATGTGCAGATCGTGGCTAACGCAGATTCTGGCATACGCAGCCTGGCCGATCTGAAAGGCAAGCGTATTTCGGTTGGCGCAGCGCGCTCCGGTACTGAGCTGAACGCTCGCGCAGTGTTCAAGGCTGCCGGCATCACGTACGACGATCTGGCCAAGGTGGAATACCTGCCGTTTGGCGAATCGGTTGAACTGATGAAGAACCGCCAGCTTGATGCCACGCTGCAGTCCGCCGGCCTGGGTGTGTCATCGATTCGTGATCTCGCAACCTCAGTAGATATCGTTGTTATACCGGTACCGGCTGACGTCATCGAGAAGATCGGCGATGCTGCCTACCAGCCATCGAAGATCCCGGCCAATACTTACGAAGGTCAAAGCGAAGACATTCCCACTGCCGCCATACCCAACTTCCTCGTTACACATTCGGATGTACCGGAAGAACTGGCCTACCAGATGACCAAGGCGCTGTACGATAACCTTGATACGCTATACGCCGCCCACAATGCGGCCAAGGCAATCAAACTGGAGAACGCCGTCAAAGGCATGCCGGTTCCCCTCCATCCTGGCGCAGAGCGTTATTACCGCGAAGCCGGCATTGTTAAATAATTGCGATAGTATTTAGATGAACTCAAGCCCCGAGCACGTTACTCCGGCCTTGCCGCGAGTTGTTTTCTGGATCGCCGTGGCCTTCTCGGCTTTCCAGGTTTATACGGCAGCTTTCAGTCCGTTATCCAGTCAGGTGGTACGAGCCATACACGTAGGTTTCGTGTTGTTAATGGTTTTCGCACTGATGCCTGGCTTCAAAGGAAGATCCGGACGGTATGTAAGCTGGGCGCTTGGGGTGCTTGGGTTCACTTTCAGCTTTTATCACTGGATTTTCGAAGCCGATCTTACCCAGCGTGCGGGCCAGATGACCGATACCGATATGGTCATAGGCATAGTCACGCTGGTTTTGGTCTTCGAGGCTGCGCGCCGCGTAATGGGATGGGCCTTGCCGATTATTTGCGGCCTGTTCCTGCTGTATGGGCTCTTCGGCGAGTATTTGCCGGGCTTGCTGGCACATCGTGGCTATGGTTTCGATCAAATCATCAGCACCATGAGTTTCGGCACCGAAGGCATCTACGGAACGCCGACTTACGTCTCCTCCACTTATATCTTTCTGTTCATCCTGTTTGGCGCCTTCCTGGAGCAGGCAGGAATGATCACTCTGTTCACTGATTTCGCGATGGGTACGGTCGGCCATACCCGTGGCGGACCGGCAAAGGTTTCCGTCATCAGTTCCGGCCTGATGGGGACGATCAATGGTTCCGGTGTGGCCAATGTGGTGACAACGGGGCAGTTCACGATTCCATTGATGAAGCGCTTTGGTTATTCGCCGGCCTTCGCGGGGGGCGTTGAAGCCACATCCAGCATGGGCGGGCAGATCATGCCCCCGGTCATGGGTGCCGTGGCCTTTATTATGGCCGAGACGCTTAACATTCCGTACATAGAAGTGTGCAAGGCTGCCATTATTCCAGCGTTGCTTTACTTCGTTACGGCCTTCTGGACAGTCCATCTCGAGGCGGGTCGCCTTGGCTTGCACGGCCTTCCCAAAGACCAGTGCCCCAATCCCTGGGCGGCCATGCGCTTGCACTGGTATTTGTTGCTGCCACTGATCGGGCTGGTGGCCTTGTTGTTTTCGGGTTATACGCCGCTGTTCTCAGGTACGGTAGGTCTGGGGCTGACCGTTATATTGATATTTGGTGCTGCGGCCATGTCCGGTGTGGGCAGTTTGGCCCTGCGTTATTTATTCTGGATTCTTCTGGCCTTCGCATGTGCCGGATTCGTCGAGTACGGCGTTATTACTTTCTTCGCGATTACGGCGGTCCTGATCGCCACGCTAAGAATCTTGCGCAAGGGACAGGCCTCGCTGCGCCTGGCCATGCAGGCGCTGGCTGACGGTGCCCGCCATGCGCTGCCTGTGGCGATTGCCTGCGCACTGGTGGGCGTCATTATCGGGATCATCAACCTCACTGGTGTGGCAGCCGAGTTTGGCGGCCATATCATTGCTCTGGGCGAAAAAAGCCTGTTCCTGGCCCTTTTCCTCACGATGATCACCTGCCTGATACTGGGCATGGGCATCCCGACCATTCCCAACTACATCATCACCAGTTCCTTGGCCGCGCCGGTGCTGTTGCAACTGGATGTGCCGCTGATTATTTCGCACATGTTTGTTTTTTACTTTGGGATCATGGCCGACCTGACGCCGCCGGTCGCTCTTGCAGCCTTCGCTGCAGCGCCCATTGCGCGCGAAGACGGTCTGAAGATAAGCATACAGGCGCTGCGCGTGGCCATTGCCGGCTTTGTGGTGCCGTACATGGCCGTGTATTCGCCTGCATTGATGTTGCAGGGCGGCAGTTTCATGGACGTGATCTACATCGTGCTCAAGGCGCTGCTTGCCATTGGGCTATGGGGCGCCGGCGCGACCGGGTTCCTGATTGGTCCAATGAACTGGTTCGGGCGTCTGTTGGCTATCACGGCGGCTGGGCTGCTGGTAGCCGCTGCGCCTATCACGGACCAGTTGGGCTTTGGCTTGTGTATCGTGTTTGTGCTGTGGCACTGGTGGCGCGTGCGGTCGGACGAGCACCGTAAGGCAAGTCTATCGTCATGACCTTGGCTGGGTCAGTGTTGGGCGTGTGCATGGTGCTGGCTGCCGCGCCCGACGTGGCGCCAAGGTTCGTGCCGGTGCGCGATTTCACACTGGCCTGGACGCATTCCATCGAGAAGCTGCGCTGGGAAGAAGACTACGTTGTCATGCCCCCACGTACCGGCGGCGGCAAGCCCGTGTTGGTGGCAGGCAAAGCACGTATAAGGGGTTCCGGGGCTGGCATGGAGCCCCCGCCCGACGCGACTTTCAAAGGCGGCTGGTACGAATATCAACCACAAAGGCAATTGCCCGACCAGTTGCGCCTGACCCGCTCGGCTTACACCGCTGATTACGAATGGTGCGAGAACGGGTCATGCAAACCCTTGTCGGCCATCATGCCCACGGATGGCGGCGTCACGCTACTCTATCCGTGCCGCAAGGCAAACTAGCCGACAAAGAAAAGCAGCCGGTTGCCCGGCTGCTACTTCCAAGTGACCGGTCAGCCCGCCTGTATTTCGATACGGCGGGGCCGGGCCTCTTCGAGCCGCGGTATTCTCAAGCGCAACACGCCATCTTCCAGATTGGCGTCGATCTGCGATACATCCAGATCCACGCCTAGCGTGAAGCTGCGACTGAAGCGCGACTCTGGACGCTCGACGTAATGCACTTGCAAGTTGCCGGGCGTGGGTACCACTGCCTGTCCCTCTATGCGCAGGTTGTGATCGTGAACTTCGATATTGACCTGATCCCTCGAAACACCGGGCAAATCCATCCATAGCGTGATGCCGTGGCTGTTCTCTTCTATATCGACTGGCGGCGTGCGTGTCAGCGGCTGGGTTGCGCTGTCGTCTTGCCGACGCGCCACTTCGCTCTGGTTTCGCCCTGCAGTCCTGGTAATGTCGTTCATCGTATCCTCCGTAGTTACTGAACCGTGATGGCGCGGGGCTTGGACGCTTCCGCCTTGCCCACGCTGATGGTCAGGCATCCATTCACGTAACGGGCGCTGACTTTGTCGGGGTCGGCGGCGGCCGGCAGTTCAATAATGCGTCGAAATGCTCCCGTAAAGCGCTCCTGCCTGTAGCGGCGACTCTCGTCACCTTCGTCTTTACCAAAGGCGGGTGCCCGCTCGCCGCTGATCGTCAGGACACCCTTATCGATAGATACGTTCAGTTGGTCCGCTTGTACGCCGGGAACGAATGCGACGATCTCGACGGTATCATCGGTGCTCCCGACGTTCAGTTGAGGAAAGGCACCATAGCGGTCGGACCGCACGCTATAGGGAAACCCGCCGAACAGCGATGCCACTTGCTGATGCAAGCGATCAAACTCGCTTAACAGATCGCTTTGGAAGTAGGAATTGCTCATTTTATGGCCTCCGTAAGAGCGGCCAGACGCAAGCGCTTGCCGGGCGTTTGCGCAACCGCATGAAAACAGGAAAACGTACGAATGCCGCTTTCTTAGTCTGTGATATAGGTGCTGGCTCAGCAGTTTTCAAGAGGCAGGCGCGGCAGTTTTTGTCGCACTTTGCACATAGCTTCTGCACCGGGCACGGGTCCATGCTGGGTTAGCGGCGGGTCACGACAATTTCAAGATACTCGCCGGGCACCACCATGCCGGAGTCCCCCGAACGATTCAGCCGCTCTATCAACACCAGCAGGTCGGCAGTCAGGGCAGCCTGCGCCGAAGCCTTATTCCGCCGGGCGGCTCAGCGTAATGGCCTGGGCTAGTCCTGGTTTTTCCTGCCGCGCTCTTGTATCCGTTGGCGGTTAAGGGCGAGGGCTTCCGGCGTTGGCTGCCAATCACCCCAGTATTCAGCCGGGATGGACGGAAAGTCGTCGCGCTGTATGCCAGCGTATGAAGGCTTGTAGCCGCGGCGCTTCATCTCTTCAATCAATTCGGCATGTCGCCGCGCGAGGTATCCCAGCCGCGTGTAAAAGAAAAGCAGGTGGCCTTTACCCAAGGTATACGCCGTAGTCTGTATAAAGCCGCCGCGCGCTGACGCTTTCTGCGCCAAGGCAAACACCCGCGGCAATTCGCGGTACTCGGCCACCAAATGGGGGCCGCTGAGCTCCTGAACAGGTATGCAATTTATGCGAGTCATGCTGGTGGTGGCAGTAAGACGCCAAGAGGGACACGGCACATTATCGCTCTTGCTGCCTTGGCGGCTTGGCCCGCCGCGTAGCAACGCAAAGGTATCATGTGGTAACACTGCTGGCTTTATAGGGCATAGATGCCCATAGTGGCGGTGGGGATATATTTCCCTTCTACTTAGGATTTACATTGAAAACAGAAATTGGCATCGTGAAGTGGTTCAACAACGACAAAGGGTTTGGCTTTATCATGCCCGAATCCGGCGGCAAGGATCTCTTTGCGCATTACAGCGAAATTCAAGGCTCCGGCCATAAAAGCCTCGAAGAGAACCAACGCGTTTCCTTCGTCGCATCCGAAGGCCAAAAAGGCCCACAAGCTTCGAACATACAGATAATCTAAACGCTCCACCCGCTTTAATTGGCGGGTAGATAGAGTGTTTGGATGAGGCCAAATCCTTTAGGGGGTTTGGCCTTTTTGTTGTGTGGCGTTGCCCCGGCAAGCTATACGAGAGATCAGGAAAAGAAAAAGCCTCCCGGCTTGGAGGCCGGGAGGCTGAATATACTGGTGGAGTCGGCGGGAATTGAACCCGCGTCCGCAAGCCCTCTACAGGCAGTTCTACATGCTTATTCGGTTAATTTTAATTTTTTAACCTTGGAGCGTGCCAACCGACAGGCCCTTCCTTGGCGATTCACGTCAATTTAAGATCAGGCCGAGTGACCCAGCAAGATCCGATTCTTTGTAAATGACGCTGCTGTAGGTTTTACCCTACCTAACCCAAAGACAAATTAGTGCAGCGGCTTACCGCACTAGGCGGCTAAAGCGAAACGCTCGTCGTTGGCGTTTGTGTTTTTTCCAGTGGATTTACGAGCTTACTGGTGCTCGGCATGCCCTACACTGCGTCGCGACCCACGTCGAAGCCGGATCGACCCCAGTGCATTGATTATAGCGCATTCCTGGTTTTTTAGACAGCTTTGGGGGTGGTAAAATCCTCGTCTTCCCGGAGTTCCTATGTCTAGCGCGGTAAAACAAAATCCACTCTTGCAGTTTGTCTGCCATGGCAGCCTGGTGGTTCAGATCGTGATTGGCCTTGTGGCTGGCGTGGCGCTGGCTTTTGCGGCACCTGAGTGGGCGGCGCAGGTCGGCCTGTTGGGCGACTTGTTCGTCAATGCACTGAAGGCGGTCGCGCCTATCCTGGTATTTGTATTAGTGATGGCGTCCATAGCCAATCACAAGCACGGCCAGGAAACCAGCATGGGGCCCATCCTGGTACTGTATTTGCTTGGCACCTTTTTAGCAGCGCTTGTCGCGGTGCTAGCCAGCTTCATGTTTCCGCTGACCATCCAGTTGCAGGCCGTGCCCCAGGCACTAAACCCTCCAGGCGGCATCCTCGAGGTGCTAAAAACTTTGTTGATGAGTGTGGTCGACAATCCCATTAACGCCTTGGCTAGTGGTAACTATATCGGCATCCTGGCCTGGGCTCTCGGTTTGGGCCTGGCCATGCGCCGCGCGCACGGAGCCACCAAGAACGTGATTGGCGACCTGTCGGGCGCGGTGTCGTTTATCGTGAAGATGATCATTCGTCTTGCACCCATCGGCATATTCGGATTGGTAGCGGCAATGATTGCCGAAACGGGCGTGACCGCGCTACTTGGCTATGCGCGGCTGCTTGCAGTGCTGTTGGGCTGCATGGTTTTCGTGGCGCTGGTAATGAACCCGCTGATCGTCTTCCTGAAAATTCGTCATAATCCTTACCCACTGGTCTTTACATGCCTTCGAGAAAGCGGTCTTACCGCATTCTTTACACGCAGCTCGGCCGCCAATATTCCCGTCAATATGGCCTTATGCAAGCGCCTGGGCCTGCCCGAAGACACCTATTCGATATCCATACCCTTGGGGGCCACCATCAATATGGCAGGTGCGGCGGTGACGATCACGGTGCTCACGCTCGCGGCGGTCAATACCTTGGGAATTGTGGTGGATCTGCCGACTGCTTTGCTGCTCAGCCTGGTGGCGGCCATCGCGGCTTGCGGCGCATCGGGTGTGGCCGGCGGCTCATTGCTGTTGATTCCGCTGGCATGCAGCCTGTTTGGCATCCCGAACGAGCTCGCCATTCAGGTAGTGGGCGTGGGGTTTGTGATCGGGGTTCTGCAAGATTCCACCGAAACCGCGCTGAATTCATCCACCGATGTATTGTTTACTGCGGCGGGCACGTATGCGGCAACAGCCGATGCAGCCGCAGTGGAAGCGGCTGCCCAGGCAAGTTAAGCGGGTTTTCGGTGTGGTCTGCTCAGGCCGACAGGCTGGCCCATTGTTCGATGGCCGGCCAAACCGCCTGGGGGGTATCGGCGATGGCATCGGCCTGCCAGGCTTGCAACATGGCGGTTTCGGTGCCGCAATAGCCATAAGCCGCTACGACGGTTGCCATGCCCGCCGCTTTGCCAGCCACGATGTCCCGCTCGTCGTCGCCTACGTATATGCACTCAGACGGTTCGAACCCGGTTTTTTCTGCAGCATGCAGCAAAGGAGCTGGGTGCGGCTTCGGGTGATCGGTGGTGTCGCCGCCCACAGTAATGGCGCAGTCGGTATATAGGCCCAGGTGCACCACCAACGGAATGGCCAGGTATTCCATCTTGTTGGTGACTATGCCCCAGGCGTAGCCGTGTTGCTTGAGTTTGGCCAGCAGTTCGTCCACCCCCGGGAACAGCCGGGTGTGAGTGGTCATGTCTTGCTCGTAATCGGCAAGGAACTGCTGCTTGCAGTCTTCGTAGTCGGGATGGTCGGTGCCCATATCGAGGCCGGCCTTGAGCAAGCCGCGTGCGCCGTGCGAAGCATAGGGCCGCAGAGTTTCGTAGGGTAGGGGAGCCAGCCCACGGCGGGCGCGCTGCTTATTGGCAGCGGCGGCCAAGTCGGGCGCGGTATCGGCCAGGGTGCCGTCGAAATCAAAGAGAACCAGTTTACGCATGGATATCAGGCCTCGCGGCGCGTAGCCAGCAGATAATTGACCGAGGTATCGCCACTAAGCTTGTAGCGATCGGTAATGGGGTTGTATTCCATGCCGTTCAGGCGCGTGGTAAGCAGCCCGGCAGCGCGTGCCGCAGCGGAAAGTTCGCTGGGTTTGATGAAGCTTTCGTAGCTGTGTGTGCCCTTGGGCAGCATACGCAACAGGTATTCGGCGCCGACTATCGCAAACAGAAAAGACTTGGGGTTGCGATTGAGGGTCGAGAAAAACACCCAGCCGCCCGGCTTTACCAGTGTGGCGCAGGCCTGGACGATAGAGGAGGGATCGGGCACGTGCTCCAGCATTTCCATGCAGGTGACGATGTCGTAGGTGCCGGGATGCTGCGCCGCGTGGTCTTCGGCGCTGACCGTTTCGTAAGTGACCGCAATGCCGGACTCCAAGCCATGCAGCTTGGCTACCTTAAGGGATTTTTCGGCCAGGTCGATACCGGTAACCGTGGCGCCTTGGGCTGCCATGCTTTCGGCAAGGATGCCGCCGCCGCAGCCGACATCCAGTACATTTTTGCCTGATAGCGCACCGGCTTGATCGAGTATCCAGCCCAAGCGCAGCGGGTTGATGGCATGCAAGGGCTTGAATTCGCTTTCAGGGTCCCACCATTTGGAAGCCAGCTTGCTGAACTTTTCGAGTTCGGCCTGGTCAACGTTAAGGGTGTCGGTTGCTGAATGGGCTGTTGCGTTCATGGCCTGTCCGGAAATAAATAAGGGCCCCGCAATGCGGAGCCCTTATTGTAGCGTTTAACGCAGCAAATATTACCCTGGGGTATTACTTGCGTGTGCCAACGATTTCGATCTCTACACGACGGTTTTGAGCACGGCCTTCGCGAGTAGCGTTGGACGCGACAGGGCTGGTTTCGCCCTTGCCTTCGACGTAGATGCGATCAGCAGCCATACCCTTGCTGATCAGGTATTCCTTGACCGAGTTAGCACGACGCTGGGACAAGCCCATGTTGTACTGTTCGGTACCGATCGAGTCGGTGTGGCCGGTAGCAATCAGGGTTTCCAGATTGATCGTGTTGGCCTGTGCGGCTACTTGATCCAGGATTTGACGGCCTTCAGGCTTCAGATTCGATTTGTCGAAGTCGAAGAAGGTGTCGGCATTCAGGACTACTTTAGTGGCGGTAGGAGCAACCACTGGTGCTTCGGCCTGAGCAACTGGTACGCCGTCGCAACCGGGGATGCCGGTAGCTGGGGTCCAGAAGTTATCACGCCAGCACAGTTCGTTGGTGCCGTTTTTCCAAACGTCGCCAAATGGGTTGCGCCAGTTATCGACAGTTTGCGCAGATACTGCACCAGAAGCCGTGGCGGCTGCAAGGGCGAGTGCAAGTGCGATTTTGGAGGGTTTATTCATGTTTCTCCTCGTTGAGCTTAATGCTGGTAAGTGACCGCAGCGAACCCCCGCCGCATATCAAGAAAACGGAGCCAGTATAGCAACGCCATGATTGAATCAAAGAATTGCGCTGGGTTTCATGCGTGTTAGGGCGAATCTTACGGCATTTCTGGCCGGTTAGTTAAGCCCGAATGATACATATCGATCAGATAGTGGCATTTGTACCCTATCTCCAGCATTATTGTTGGTTTTAAGCAACGGGCAGTCGCCTTAAAGTGCTTTATGAACTGCAAGAGGGAAACGAAGCGTTCTTGCACCTCTTTCATTTACTGGGGCCCCGAACCTTGCTTGCGGGCAGGCTCCAGAAGGGGAAGTGCTAGAATTTCCCATTCGCCCGACTTCGGCCCGACTTCACGATTTAACGTTTAAGACACTCTATGGATTCCTTCGCCAAGGAGACCCTCCCCATATCGTTGGAAGAGGAAATGCGTCGCAGCTATCTGGATTACGCCATGAGCGTAATCGTAGGGCGCGCTTTGCCGGACGTTCGGGACGGGCTCAAGCCGGTGCACCGACGCGTATTGTTCGCCATGCACGAACTGAATAACGACTGGAACCGCGCCTATAAGAAGTCGGCGCGTATTGTCGGGGACGTTATCGGTAAATATCACCCGCATGGCGATTCCGCGGTCTACGACACCATCGTACGCATGGCGCAGGACTTTTCGCTGCGCTATATGTTGGTGGACGGTCAGGGTAACTTCGGCTCCGTGGACGGCGACAGTGCCGCCGCCATGCGGTACACCGAAATCCGCCTGTCCAAGATTGCGCACGAGCTGTTGGCCGATATCGATCAGGAAACGGTCGATTTCGGTCCTAACTACGACGGTAGCGAGAACGAACCCCTGCTGCTGCCGGCCAGGCTTCCCAACTTGCTGGTGAACGGCAGCTCGGGCATTGCCGTGGGCATGGCAACAAATATACCGCCGCATAACCTGGCCGAGGTCATTGATGGTTGCCTGTATTTGCTGCGCAACCCCGAATGCACCATAGACGAACTGATCGAGCTGATACCCGCACCTGACTTCCCCACAGGGGGCATCATCTACGGCATGTCGGGTGTGCGCGAAGGCTACCGTACCGGGCGCGGCAGAGTCATCATGCGTGCAAAGACGCACTTTGAAGACATGGAGAAGGGCCATCGTCAGGCCATCGTCATCGACGCCATCCCCTATCAGGTAAACAAGAAGACCTTGCAGGAGAAGATCGCGGAGCTCGTCAACGAGAAGCGTATCGAAGGTATTTCCGACATACGCGACGAATCCGACAAAGACGGCATGCGCCTGGTTATTGAGCTCAAGCGCGGCGAAGTACCTGAAGTCATACTTAACAACCTGTACAAGAATACGCAGTTGCAAGACACCTTCGGCATGAATATGGTGGCGCTGGTCGACGGCCAGCCGCGCCTGCTGAACCTGAAGCAAATGGTGGAGTACTTCCTTTCCCACCGCCGCGAGGTCGTCACGCGCCGTACGGTATTCCAGTTACGCAAGGCTCGCGAACGCGGCCATGTGCTCGAAGGCCTGGCCGTGGCGCTGGCGAACATCGACGATTTCATTGCGATTATCAAGGCGGCGCCCACGCCGCCCGTGGCACGCCAGGATTTGATGGCACGCACCTGGGATTCGTCGCTGGTTCGCGAAATGCTTACACGCGCCGACGATGGCGCCACACCCGGTGGGCGCGCAGCCTATCGTCCCGAAGCGCTGCCCGATATGTTCGGCTTGCAGGAAGACGGCCAGTATCGGCTTAGCGACACGCAGGCTCAGGAAATCCTGAACATGCGGCTGCAACGCCTGACTGGCCTCGAGCAAGACAAAATTGTCGGCGAGTACAAGGACGTCATGGCGACCATCGCCGATCTGCTGGATATCCTGGCGCGTCCTGAACGCGTCACTACCATCATTTCCGACGAGCTGCTGGCCATCAAGACCGAGTTCTCGACCAATACCAAGGACGAACGGCGCTCCGAGATCGAACACAACGCCACGGAACTCGATACCGAAGATCTCATTACCCCCATGGATATGGTGGTTACGCTGTCGCAAAGCGGCTACATCAAGAGCCAGCCTTTATCGGAATACCGTGCGCAGAAGCGCGGCGGCCGCGGCAAGCAGGCCACCACCATGAAGGAAAACGACTGGATCGACCAGTTGTTTATCGCCAATACCCACGACTACCTGCTGTGCTTCTCCGATCACGGGCGGGTTTACTGGCTGAAGGTCTGGGAGGTTCCGCAGGGTTCGCGCAACTCCCGCGGTCGTCCTATAGTCAATATGTTCCCGCTGGTCGATGGCGAAAAGATCACGGTGGTCCTGGCGGTCAAGGAATTCAGCGAAGATCATTATGTCTTCATGGCGACCTCGCGAGGCACCGTCAAGAAGACGCCATTGTCCGACTTCTCCAATCCGCGCAAGGCCGGCATTATTGCGGTTGCTCTGGATGAGGCCGATTTCCTTATCGGTGCCGACCTTACCGACGGCAAGCATGATGTCATGCTGTTCTCCGACGCAGGCAAGGCCGTGCGCTTTGACGAGAACGACGTGCGCCCCATGGGTCGCACCGCACGGGGCGTGCGCGGCATGAACCTTGAAGAAGGCCAGTCGGTGATTGCCATGCTGGTGGCCGGCGACGAATCGCAAAGCGTGTTGACCGCCACCGAGAACGGCTTTGGCAAGCGTACCTCCATTGTCGAATATACCCGTCATGGCCGAGGCACCAAGGGCATGATTGCCATCCAGACATCTGCTCGCAATGGCAAGGTTGTTGGCGCAGTGCTGGTCGAGCCCGAAGACGAAATCATGCTGATCACCACCAGTGGTGTGCTGGTTCGCACCCGGGTGTCCGAGATCCGCGAGATGGGTCGTGCCACGCAGGGCGTCACATTGATCAACGTGGATGACGACAGCATGCTTTCGGGCGTGCGCCGTGTTGTGGAAAGCGATGCCGACGATCTGGATGACGAGGAAGAAATCCTCGATACGCCGGAGGGTACGCAAGACACCGAAATACCAGAGCAACCGGATACGGACGACAGCAAGGAAGACTAAGCATGCGCCCCTGGAATTTTTCGGCGGGGCCGTCGGCCTTGCCGTTGGAAGTGCTGCAACACGCTGCGGCCGAGATGACCGATTGGCACGGCAGCGGTATGTCGGTCATGGAAATGAGCCATCGGGGCAAGCAGTTTACGCAGATATACGAAGAGGCCTTGGCCGATCTGCGCGAACTGCTGCAGGTGCCGGAAGAATTCGACGTGCTATTCATGCAGGGCGGGGCTTCGGCCCAGAATGCCATCGTGCCTTTGAATCTTATTGGTCGGCGCGATGCAAGGAAGGCCGATTATGTCCTGGCCGGCATCTGGTCCAACAAGTCGCACAAGGAAGCCCAGCGCTATGGCGATATTGCCGTGGCGGCGAGCAGCGGCGCGCAGGCTGATGTTGACGGGCGTACACAGGCACCCTGGACGTGGTTTCCCAAGCCGGCCGACTGGTCCGTGCGGGCTGACGCGTCCTACCTGCATATATGCAGTAACGAAACCATAGGCGGCGTCGAGTTTCCCGACTGGCCCGATATGAAGTCGCTGGGCGCACCTGAAGTCCCGCTGGTTGTTGATGTGTCTTCGCATTTTCTGTCGCGCTCCATCGACTTTTCCAAAGTCGGCATGGTGTACGCCGGCGCCCAGAAGAACGCCGGTCCGGCCGGGGTGACCATGGTCATCGTGCGCAAGGAACTCATCGGTCATGCCTTGCCGATCTGTCCGTCCGCCTTCGATTACGCCAACGTGTCTGCCGCAGGCTCCATGTTCAATACGCCGCCCACTTATGCGATGTATATGGCCGGGCTGGTGTTCAAATGGTTGAAAAAGCAGGGCGGGATCGCCAGCATGGAGGCGGCCAATATCGCCAAGGCGCGCGCGCTGTACGACTATCTGGATGGTTCGTCTTTTTATGTCAGCACGGTGCACCCGTCCTATCGTTCGCGCATGAATGTGCCGTTTTTCCTGAAGGACGAGTCGCTGAACGCGGCCTTTCTTGAAGGCGCCGACGCGGCCGACTTGCGGCAACTAAGAGGCCATAAAAGCGTGGGCGGCATGCGGGCCTCCATCTACAATGCCTTGCCGCTCGAAGCGGTGCAGGCGCTTATTTCGTACATGCAGGACTTCGAACGTCGACATGGATAATCAATTACAAGCCCGTTTGTTGCCACTGCGTGAGCGTATTGACGCGCTGGACGAACAGATCCTCGACTTGTTGAACCAACGCGCGAAGGCTGCGCAGGACGTCGGCAAGATCAAGCAAGAACTCGACCTGGATGGGCCCATCCTGAAGCCCGAACGCGAGGCCATGGTGATTCGTCGGCTGCAGAGCCTGAACGCCGGACCCTTTACCGACCAGGCTATTGACGCTGTGTGGTCGCAAATAATTTCCACCTGCCGCGGGCTGGAAAGCGTCTTGACGGTGGCCTATTTGGGCCCGCAGGGTTCGTTTTCCGAGCAGGCCGCGCTGGATCACTTCGGACATGCCATTACGCGCCTACGTTGCGATTCTTTCGACGAGGTGTTCCGGGCGGTAGAAGCCGGGCAAGCCGATGTCGGCATGGTCCCTGTCGAGAACTCCACCGAGGGTGCGGTCAATCGCACCTTGGATTTGCTGTTGAGTTCTCCGCTGAAGGTGCTGGGCGAGCGATCCATCAAGATTCATCATAATTTAATGACACGTTCTGGCACGCTGGACGGCGTGACGCGCGTCATGGCTCACCCGCAGGCGCTGGCTCAATGCCAGGCCTGGCTGACACAGCATCATCCCGGCTTGCCGCGCGATGCAGCGTCCAGCAACGGCGAGGCGGCTCGGATTGCGGCGCAGGATCCCACTGTGGCTGCTATTGCCGGCACGATGGCCGCACAAGCCTGGGACTTGCAGGTGGTCGCCTCCGGCATACAGGACGACCCGCAGAACCGCACACGTTTTCTGGCCGTCGGAGCCATCGAGACCCTGCCCACGGATAATGACAAGACCAGCATTATCCTGGCCGTGCCCAATCGGGCGGGAGCCGTCTACGAAATGCTGGCGCCACTGGCGGCAAACGGCGTTTCAATGAGCCGGCTGGAATCCCGCCCGGCCCGCACGGGCCAGTGGGAATACTATTTTTATGTCGATTTGTTGGGCCATCACAAGGAACCATCCGTGGCCCAGGCGCTGGCCGACCTGAAGAAACAGGTGGCTTTTTTCAAAGTCCTGGGTTCGTACCCAAGGCAGTAGGGACAGCTTGCATGAATTCCGAAGATATCAAAAGCGCTGTCATGGCGGCAGGCGCCCCTGACCATATCCTGGCGATCGCGCCGTATCAGCCTGGCA
The DNA here is from genome assembly GCF_004022565.1 of Pollutimonas thiosulfatoxidans. Lineage (NCBI taxonomy): Bacteria > Pseudomonadati > Pseudomonadota > Betaproteobacteria > Burkholderiales > Alcaligenaceae > Pollutimonas > Pollutimonas thiosulfatoxidans. Next base: position 1,511,311 of record NZ_CP022987.1, on the reverse strand, counting down.
AGCCCATCGAAGAGCTTGCGCGCGAGTTCAAGCTGGACCCAGCCAACATCATCAAGCTGGCTTCCAATGAGAACCCGCTGGGCATGCCCGATTCGGCAAAATCGGCCATGATGAAAGCGGTGACGACGTTGGGGCGTTATCCCGATCCCAATGGCTTCGAGCTGAAGGCGGCCCTTGCCGCCCGGTATGGTGTGCCTGCGGCGTGGGTGACCTTGGGCAACGGGTCTAACGATCTGCTCGAGCTGGCGTCGCTGGCCTTGCTGGGGCCGGGCTTGTCGGCGGTTTATGCGCAGCACGCCTTTGCCGTGTATCGCCTGGCAACGCAGGCGCGCGGCGCCCGCCATATCGTCGTGCCCGCACGCGAGTACGGCCATGACCTGAACGCCATGCTGGCTGCCATCGACCAAGACACCCGGCTGGTGTTTATTGCCAACCCCAATAACCCTACCGGTACTTTCCTGCCCGCCGCCGATGTCGTGGCGTTTCTGCAGCAGGTGCACGAGCGCTGGGGCGACAAGGTGACCGTGTTGCTCGATGAAGCGTACAACGAGTATCTGGATCCCGAGCTCCGATTCGACAGCGCTCGTTGGGTAGAGCAGTTCTCCAACCTTATTGTCAGCCGCACCTTCTCCAAGGCATACGGGCTGGCAGGCTTGCGTGTCGGCTTCGCTCTTGCGCAGCCGCGCCTGACAGATTTGCTGAATCGCGTTCGTCAGCCATTCAATGTCAATAGCCCGGCTCAGGCCGCCGCCATCGCGGCCCTGGACGACGCCGACTTTCTGCAACGCTCTTATGCCTTGAACCGGGACGGCAAGCAGGCACTTTGCGCCGCTTTCCAGAAGTTGAATCTGCAGTTCGTGCCCAGCTACGGCAACTTCGTGCTGGTTAGGGTGGGTGACGCGGCAGGCGTGAATCTGGCCTTGCTCAAGCGCGGCATTATTGTGCGCCCGGTGGGCGCTGATGGGCTGCCGGAGTGGTTGCGTGTAAGCATCGGCCTGCCTCAGGAAAACGCCCGTTTCATCGAGGCTCTGACGGCTATTGTCGGCGCCGCATGAGCGCGCCGCCCTTGCCCAGGACCAGCGCCGAGCCCCTGGTGCCAGTCCTCGCTATTGTGGGTGTAGGCCTGATAGGCGGCTCGTTCGCAGCGGCAGTGCGCCAAAGCGGCCTGGTGACACGGATAGTCGGCGCGGGGCGCCAAGGCGGCACGCTGGCGCGGGCGCAGGCACTGGGTTTGATCGACGAGATCGTAAGCTTGCAGCAAGCGGCACAGACCGCCGACCTGATCCTGATAGCCGCACCGGTGGGCGCAACCACCGAGATACTGGCAACACTGCAACCGTCACTGCGGCCCGAGACCATAGTCACCGATGCCGGCAGCACCAAGGCCGATGTGGTGACTGCCGCCCGGCAAGTCCTGGGCGATCAAGTAGGCCAGTTCATACCCGGCCACCCCATTGCCGGCGCCGAGGCGACCGGTCCCGAAGCAGCCGATGCCCAGCTTTTTCAGGGGCGCAGCGTTGTGCTGACGCCCTTGGCAGAAAACTCGAACGCCAGCAAAGCCTTGCTGACACGCTTATGGGAAGCCTGCGGGGCGCGGGTCGTTTGCATGGAGCCCGATACGCACGATACGGTCCTGGCATCGGTCAGCCATGTGCCGCATCTGCTGTCGTCGATCTACATGTGGCAGGTCGCCACAGCGCAGGATTCCGATCTGCGCATGGCATTGGCGGGTACCGGGTTTCGCGACTTCACGCGTATCTCGGCAGGATCAGCGGAAGTCTGGCGCGACATCTTCTTAAGTAATCGCCCGGCGGTGCTTGCTGAGCTTCAGGAAGTGAAAGCGGCTTTGGCCCGCGCAGAGCAAGCCCTGATTGACGGCGACGGCGCGGCGCTGGAAGATTTTCTCGAACGGGCCGCGCTGGCACGGCGACTATGGGGAAGCAGGAGTGGATTGGCATGACTAAGACATCGAGCTTGCGTCTGGCTTCGGCCAACACCGCGACCGGACAAATACATTTGCCGGGCTCGAAAAGCATTTCCAATCGTGCCTTGCTGTTGGCCTCGCTGGCTGAAGGCAGCACGACGCTGGAGGGTGTGCTCGACTCGGACGACACGCGTGTGATGCTGGCTGCCTTGCGTCAGCTTGGCTTGCATATCGAAAGCGGCGGCGCAGGCACCATTACGCTGCAGGGCGCCTGCCCGTATCCCGTTCGGCAAGCAAAACTGCTGCTCGGTAACGCCGGTACCGCCTTCCGTCCGCTGACTGCGGCCCTGGCCATGATGGGCGGTGACTACGAGCTGTCCGGCGTGCCGCGCATGCATGAGCGGCCTATCGGCGATCTGGTGGATGCCTTGCAGGCGATGGGAAGCGCGATTCGTTATTTGGGCAACAGCGGCTATCCGCCGCTTGCCATAGGGCAGGGCAGCATACGCACCGACCACCCCGTCAAGGTAAAGGGCTCGGTTTCCAGTCAGTTTCTGACCGCGCTGCTGATGGCCGCCGTGATACCTGCCGGTACTGCCAGCCGCGATATCATCATAGAAGTCGACGGTGAACTGATCTCGCAACCTTATATTCTTATCACCTTGAACCTGATGGCGCGGTTTGGCGTGGCGGTCGAGCACGAAGACTGGCAGCGTTTTGTGATCCCGGCTGGGGCGCGCTACCGCTCACCCGGGCGTTATGCGATCGAAGGCGATGCATCGACCGCCTCGTATTTCATGGCGCTTGGCGCCCTGGGTGGCGGCCCCGTCCATATTTTGGGCGCGGGTTCGAACAGCATACAGGGCGACATGGCTTTCGCCGATGTGGTCCAAGACATGGGCGCCACGGTAGTCCGCCACGCTGATTCCGTGCAGGTAAGCGGCGTACATGTGGCCCGCGGGGAACGCCTGCGCGCCTTCGACCGCGATTTCAATCTGATTCCCGATGCCGCCATGACGGCAGCGGCCATGGCGATGTTTGCGGACGGGCCTTGCACCTTGCGCAACATAGCCAGTTGGCGAGTGAAGGAAACCGATCGCATCGATGCCATGCACGCCGAGCTGGAAAAGCTGGGCGCGAAGGTGGAATCCGGCCCGGACTGGATACGGGTGCACCCCATTGCCGATGGTCAGTGGCGCGCGGCGGCTATCAAGACCTACGACGATCATCGCATGGCCATGTGTTTTTCCTTGGCCGCTTTCGGGCCGGAGCCGGTCACCATCCTGGATCCGGACTGCGTCAGTAAAACCTTCCCCGATTATTTTTCCGTTTTTTCCGACCTGGTCCAGCCATGAGTGCTTCTTTCGCCCCACCTGTCATCACTATCGACGGTCCTACGGCTTCAGGCAAGGGTACGATCGCGCATCGCGTCGCAAGCGCGCTGGGGTGGGATGTCCTGGACAGTGGGGCCTTGTACCGCCTGACGGCGCTGGCCGTGCGCCAGTTGGGGGTGGACGCCGATGACGAATTGGCCGTCGCCCAGGTCGCCGCCGAGCTCGACGTCGCCTTCCAGGGCGATTTGGTGTTGCTGTCTGACGTCGATGTGGCGGCGCTGATCCGGCAGGAAGAGATCGGAAATCTGGCTTCCAAAGTCGCCGCTTATCCGCCGCTGCGGCATGCGCTGCTTGAACGTCAACGGGCTTTTCGCCGCTTGCCAGGGCTGGTTGCGGACGGGCGCGATATGGGCACGGTGGTGTTTCCTGATGCGCCTCTGAAAATATTTTTAGTCGCCGATGTGCAGGCGAGGGCGGAAAGGCGTTGTAAGCAGTTGAAGGAAAAGGGCTTTTCTGCTAATCTACCGGGCCTATTAGAAGATATGCGCTTACGCGATGAGCGTGACCGCAGCCGGGCAAGCGCGCCGCTTGTTGCTGCGCCCGATGCCCACATCATCGATTCGTCCAGTCTGAGCATCGATGAAACAGTGAATGTTGTACTCGACCATTGGTCGAGCTTGGGGTTCCGAGCCAAGTAGGATTTTCACGGTTCGGGATTATTTCTGACTCCACTGGGGGGCTAGCCCTTCCTGGTGTGTTTTTAACAGCCACTTCCGGCTTTTGGATTTAACTTAATGTCCACCATTCCGACCCCTGCCGCCTTCGGCGGTGAAAGTTTTGCCGACCTTTTTGCTGAAAGTATCAAAGACCAGGACATGAAGTCCGGTGAGGTCATTTCAGCTGAAGTCGTGCGCATCGACCACAATTTTGTCGTTGTCAATGCCGGCCTCAAGTCCGAGGCGCTGATCCCCCTAGAAGAATTCCTGAACGACCAGGGCGAACTCGAAGTTGAGCCTGGTGATTTCGTATCCGTTGCCATCGACTCGCTCGAGAACGGCTATGGCGACACCATATTGTCGCGTGACCGCGCCAAGCGCCTGTCGGCCTGGCTGCAGCTTGAGCAAGCACTGGAATCCGGCGAAATGGTAACCGGCACCATCACCGGCAAGGTCAAGGGCGGCCTGACTGTCATGACCAACGGCATCCGCGCCTTCCTGCCCGGTTCGCTGGTGGATCTGCGCCCCGTGAAAGACACCACGCCCTACGAGGGCAAGACCATGGAGTTCAAGGTCATCAAGCTGGACCGCAAGCGCAACAACGTTGTGCTGTCGCGTCGCTCGGTGCTTGAAGCCAGCATGGGCGAAGAGCGCCAGAAACTGCTCGAAACGCTCAGCGAAGGCGCCGTGGTCAAGGGCGTCGTCAAGAACATCACCGATTACGGTGCGTTCGTCGACCTGGGCGGTATCGACGGTCTGCTGCACATCACCGACATGGCATGGCGTCGTGTGCGTCACCCATCCGAAGTCCTGCAAGTAGGCCAGGAAGTCGAAGCCAAGGTCCTGAAGTTCGACCAGGAAAAGAGCCGTGTCTCGCTGGGCGTCAAGCAACTGGGCGAAGACCCATGGGTTGGTTTGGCACGTCGCTACCCGCAAGGCACCCGCCTGTTCGGCAAGGTTACCAACCTGACCGACTACGGTGCGTTCGTTGAAGTCGAAGCCGGTATCGAAGGCCTGGTACACGTTTCCGAAATGGACTGGACCAACAAGAACGTCGACCCGCGCAAGGTTGTTACCTTGGGCGAAGAAGTCGAAGTCATGGTTCTGGAAATCGACGAAGACCGTCGTCGTATTTCGCTGGGCATGAAGCAGTGCCGTGCGAATCCATGGGAAGAGTTCTCCATCAACTTCAAGCGCGGCGACAAAGTCCGTGGCGCCATCAAGTCCATCACTGACTTCGGCGTGTTCGTCGGCCTGCCTGGCGGTATCGACGGCCTCGTGCACTTGTCCGACCTGTCCTGGACCGAAACCGGCGAAGAAGCCGTACGCAACTTCAAGAAGGGCGACGAAATCGACGCAGTGGTTCTGGGTATCGACACCGACAAGGAACGCATCTCGTTGGGTATCAAACAGCTTGAAGGCGATCCCTTCAACAACTTTGTCGCGACCTACGACAAGGGTGCAGTCGTTCCCGGCGTCATCAAGTCTGTCGAAGCCAAGGGTGCTGTCGTTACCCTGTCGGTCGATGTCGAGGGCTACTTGCGTGCCTCCGAAATCTCGGCCGGCCGTGTGGAAGATGCCACCGCTGTCCTGAACGTGGGCGAGAACGTCGACGCCATGATCGTCAACATCGATCGCAAGACGCGCTCGATCCAGTTGTCGATCAAGGCACGCGATAACGCCGAAACAGCCGATTCCATTCAGCGTATGTCTGACGCCAGCGCTTCGTCGGGCACCACTAACCTGGGTGCTCTGCTGAAAGCCAAGCTGGATCAGCAGCGCGACGACGGTTAATTGGTGTGACCAAGTCGGAACTGATAGCGATTCTCGCGAGTCGCTACCCGCAGCTGGCGGCCCGTGACACGGACTACGCTGTCAAGACGGTACTCGATGCAATGACCCAGGCCCTGGCCAACGGCCAACGCATCGAGATCCGTGGATTCGGCAGTTTTTCCTTGTCGGAAAGGGCGCCGCGCATCGGTCGCAACCCCAAGTCGGGCGAGAAAGTAATGGTGCCTGGTAAACAGGTGCCGCACTTCAAGCCCGGCAAAGAGTTGCGCGAGCGGGTCGATTCAGCCTTCGATAAAGAAGCCGAGACGGCGGAACCCGAGTCCGTCTTTACGCTAGGTCACTTCGACACCCGCATCATGCACGGCTAACCGGTATTCTGGTTCCGTGTTTGCCGCGACAGGCAGTATAAGCAGGCCCTTCCAGCAAGGGCCTGCTTTCTTTTTGGCGTCGGGCAGGGATACAAGAGGTATACCCCTTACAATTATGCGATCCCGATTCATTTGGAGTACCCGTCATGCGATACCTGGTTTGGATACTGAGGCTCGTGGTGTTTGTTGTTGTGCTGATGTTCGCGCTGAAAAATACCGGCCCTGTGGACGTTAATTTCTTTGCCGATCACGTGATTACGGGCGTGCCGCTTATTGTGGTGATGCTGACGGTGTTTGTTCTGGGGGTCGTGTTGGGCTTGCTGATCGCCGCGCCCTCCATCATGCGCCGCCGTCGCGAAAGTGCCAGGTTGAAGCGCGAAATTGCACGGCTTCAAGAGGCACGCACGCGTCCCGAGCTTTCGGCCGACACCGTTGCGCCGGAAACGGTCGCTCCACTGGCCCCCCTGTAACATTCACAAGGTATAACGACAGTGGATTTTGAACCCTGGTGGTTGATTTTCCTGCCCCTGCTTTTTGCGCTGGGCTGGATCGCGGCAAAAGTGGATTTGCGGCAGATGCTTTCCGAAACACGTAGCCTGCCCAATTCGTATTTCAAGGGCCTGAACTTCCTGCTCAACGAAGAGCCCGACCGGGCTATCGATGCCTTTGTGGAAGTCGCCAAGCTCGATCCGGAAACGACCGAACTGCACTTTGCGCTGGGCAGCCTGTTTCGTCGTCGCGGCGAGATGGAACGGGCCATACGCGTGCATCAAAGCCTGTTGTCGCGCGCCGATCTACAGGCCGCGGATCGCGAAAGCGCCCAGCACGAACTTGCCCAGGACTTTCTCAAGGCAGGCATGCTGGATCGTGCCGAGCAAGCGTTCGAGCGCGTCCTTGATACCCGTTTTGCCGTCCCTGCCGTACGCGCCCTGATACGCATTTATGAGTCCGAACACGATTGGCCACGCGCCATCGAGGCGGTCAAACGCCTGCGCGCGCTGGTCGACGAGCCGGTGCCGCAATTGGTGCATTATCAATGCGAACGGGCCGTGGCGGCCCTTGCCTTGCGTCCACCCGATATTGATGCGGCCAGTGCTGCGCTGGACGCAGCCGACAACGCGGCCGTTGCGCTGCGTAAAGAGGGCAGGGGGCAGGCGTCCGAAGCGCGGATTGCCATATTGCGGGCGCAATTGGCGCGCGCGGCCAATCACCCGGAACGCGAAAGAGCCTACCTCGCCTCGGTACTGGATGCGGCGCCCGAGTACGCCAGCCTGATCGCCGCCGACCTGCTGGAAAGCTACCGCAGCGTCGGACAACAGGCGGAGGGGCTGGCAGTGTTGAAGGCGCATTATTTGCGGTTTCCGTCCCTGGATACCTTCAATGTCGTGTTTCGCGAGCTACGCGCCCAAGAGGGCTATCAGCCGGCCTGGGCTTTTGCTCGCGAGGCCTTGCGTGCCCACCCTTCGCTCCTGGGGCTGGATCGCCTGCTGGAAGCCGAGCTGGCTACCGGCGACTCGGCGTCGGTCAATCTTGCGGCCGGTGCCGACCTAAGCCTGCTGCGTTCGCTGATTCATAAACACACACAGCGGCTGGATCGTTATTCCTGCCGGATTTGCGGCTTCGAGGCGCGCCACTTCTATTGGCAGTGCCCAGGCTGCAATTCCTGGGAAACCTATGAACCGCGTCGATTGGAGGAAATTAAATGATGGCTTACCCCCTGGAGGCGGTCAGCCGCGTGAAAGTTTTGGTCGTGGGCGACATCATGCTGGACCGATATTGGTTCGGCGAGGTCGAGCGTATATCGCCGGAGGCACCCGTACCCGTGGTTCGGGTTGCGCGGCGCGAAGACCGTCTGGGCGGAGCCGCCAACGTCGCCCGCAATATCGTCGCGCTGGGTGCGCAAGCCAGTTTGTTGGGTGTAGTGGGCAGCGATGAGCCAGGCACGCGCGTGCGCGAGCTGGCGCGCGAGGCGGGCATCAATTCCTGCCTGGTTGCCGATCCGGAAACCCCCACCACTCTGAAAATGCGTGTGATGGGGCGCCAGCAGCAATTGCTGCGAGTCGACTTCGAAGAAACCCCCGGCTTGGCTTGCCTGGACAAGCTGGAGGCCCAGGCACGGCAACTGATGGCGGAGCACGATATGCTGGTGTTGTCCGACTATGCCAAGGGTGCGCTGGCGCAGGTAGACGTACTGATCAGTGCCGCCCGTGTTGCCGGCGTGCCCGTATTGGTCGATCCCAAAGGGCAGTCGTATCAGCGGTACCGTGGTGCCACCATGATCACGCCCAACCGCGCAGAAATGCAAGACGCCGTGGGCCGCTGGTCAGACGAAGACGACTTGCAGCAACGCGCGCAAAAACTGCGCAAGGAACTCGAGCTTGAAGCGCTGTTGGTTACGCGTTCCGAGCAAGGCATGACCTTGTTCTCTGAACGAGGCCGCGAGCACACCGATGCCTACACGCACGAGGTATTCGACGTGTCGGGTGCCGGCGATACGGTGCTGGCAGCGCTGGCCGTCACCCGCGCCGCTGGCTTGGACTGGTACGACGCGGTATTGTGGGCCAACCGGGCCGGCGGCGTAGTGGTCGGCAAATTGGGTACATCTACCGTAACGGCAGGAGAACTGGCATGATCGTAGTGACCGGAGGCGCCGGCTTTATCGGCAGCAACCTCGTACTGGGACTGAACCGACGCGGCCTTACCGATATTTTGGTGGTTGACGACCTGACCGAGGGCGACAAGTTCGTGAACCTCGTGGACGGACGGATTGCCGATTACATGCACAAGGACGATTTCCGACGTCGGCTTGCTTCGGGCCAACTCGGTGACATCGAGGCAGTCTTTCATCAGGGGGCATGCTCGGACACCACCGAACGCAACGGGCAGTACATGCTGGACAACAACTATCGCGTCACACTGGAACTGTTCCAGTTCTGTCAGGGACGCAAAATTCCGTTTATATATGCCTCGTCGGCGGCGGTGTATGGGGCGGGGCCGGTATACGCAGAAGACCTCGCCAACGAACGCCCGCTGAACGTCTATGGATACTCGAAGTTCTTGTTCGACCAGGTGCTGCGCCGCCATCTGGACACCTTGACCGCGCCCGTCGTGGGCTTGCGTTATTTCAACGTGTATGGGCCCAACGAGCAGCACAAGGCACGCATGGCCTCGGTCGCCTTTCATAATATGAATCAGTTTCGCACTGTCGGGCACGTTCGTCTCTTCGGTGGTTGGGACGGCTATGCCGACGGCGGTCAGATGCGTGACTTCATCCATGTGGACGACGTGGTGGATGTCAATCTTTTCTTTTTGGACAAGCCCGCGAAATCCGGCGTGTTCAATTGCGGCACCGGGCGTGCCCAGCCGTTCAACGACGTGGCAAGCGCGGTGGTCAATACGCTGCGCGAAGAGCAGGGCGAACCCGTTCTCGGCTTGCAGCAGCAAGTAGAGCAGGGCCTGCTTCGTTATATCGACTTTCCGGAAGACCTGAAAGGCCGCTACCAGAGCCATACCCAGGCCGACCTGACCTTGCTGCGCGATGCCGGGTATGACCGGCCGTTCCGCGACGTGCAAACCGGGGTTGCACAGTACGTGCGCGTACTGCTTGAACAGGGCCGCATCTAGCGTCTTGACGCCACGCGGTAGCTTTACGCATGGACAGTTGCAGGAGCGCTGCGTAGCGGTGCCAGGCCGATGGCGCCATGATGTTGTTTCCTTTACTCGGAGGCAGCTCATGAACCCGTTTACTGAATCCACTGTTGCGCGGCCCTTGGCCCACGACTCTTGTTCCCGCTACGCCGATGCAGCCGTGCCTGCACGCCGGCCAGGGCGGCGCGCGCTTTTTCGCATGGCGCTGGGCGTGATTGCCGGGGTGGCACTACCCGGCCTGGCCCGCGGCATCGACGTCAATCAGGCCACCCTCGAACAACTGCGCAGTTTGCGGGGCATAGGCCCCAAGACCGCTCAAATCATCATCGACGAGCGCAAGCGTGGCGGTCGATACGAATCCATCGAAGACCTCTCCGATCGCGTCAAGGGTATCGGCCCCAAAAAAGCGGCGGCACTGCAATCCGCCGGCCTGACTGCCGGCCCGCCGGCAGCCGCCGTGCATCCCGCCGCAGGGGCGCCCCGAGCCAAGGCCAAGTAGCCGGCGCGTCGGCATCCTGAACAGGGCGGGCACTAAGGTGTATGATTTCTGGCATGAAAAAGTACATGACTATCCAAGACACCATCGGTGCTACGCCACTGGTAAGCCTGCAACGCATTCCCGGCGATGTCGGACAAAAGCGAGGCAACGTCATCCTGGCCAAGCTGGAGGGAAACAACCCCGCCGGCTCGGTCAAGGACAGGGCCGCCAGCGCCATGATCCGCCACGCCGAAGAGCGCGGCGAGATCAAACCCGGCGACACGCTCATCGAGGCCACCAGCGGCAATACCGGCATTGCCCTGGCCATGACGGCGGCTATCCGCGGCTACAAGATGGTCCTCATCATGCCCGATAATCTGTCGGTCGAGCGTCGCGCTTCCATGACGGCGTATGGCGCCGAATTGATCCTGACACCCGCCAGCCAGGGCGGCATGGAATACGCCCGCGATCTGGCCGCAAGCATGCAGGCCGAAGGCAAGGGCAAGGTGCTGGACCAATTCGCCAACGAAGACAACGTGCGGGCCCATATCGAAACCACGGGGCCCGAACTGTGGCAACAGACGGACGGCCAGATCACCCATTTCGTCAGCGCGATGGGCACCACGGGCACCATCATGGGTGTGGGTTCGTATTTGCGCTCACGCAATGAAAATATCCAGATCGTCGGCGCGCAGCCTGCCGAAGGCTCTCAGATACCCGGCATCCGCAAATGGCCCGAGGCCTATCAGCCGCGCATCTATCAGCCCAGCAAGGTCGACAGTTTCGAACTGATCGCCCAAGCAGACGCCGAGCAAATGGCGCGCCGGCTGGCAGCCGAGGAAGGCATATTCGGCGGTATATCGTCCGCCGGAGCCCTGATCGCCGCCTTGCGCGTCGCTGCAAGGGTAGAAAACGCCACCATCGTCTTCATCGTATGCGATCGTGGCGACCGCTATCTTTCTACGGGCGTTTTCAATTAGGCCAGCCGTAGCCCATGCGATCGGCCAGGGCGTGGGCCAGATCCGCAACTGAGCTTGCATAGAAGTAGCTACGGTTGTAGTGCGTGATGGCAAAGAAGTTGGGTGTGCCGATACGGTACTCGGCCAGCTTGCGCGGTTCGTCCACCAGGTCGACCACGCCCAGCTTATGCTGCTGCCAGGGCGCAGCCGCGCCAGCTTCCGACGCATGGCTTACAGGGCGCAGCGCCGCCGTGCTGGCGGCTGTTGGAGTGCGCAGCGTGGCTCCGGCCGCTTCCAGTTGCGCCCAATCGTAGGTGGGTATCAGGCCACCTGCGACCAAAGAGGCCGCATTGGGCCCCGCCGCGGCCGGCGCAAATACCGGCAGCCCTGGTACCCAGCCATGCAGCCGCAAGAATCGCGCGACCGAGGCAATGGCATCGTCGACGCTGTAAAGCAAATCGATGCGGCCGTCGCGGTCGCCGTCGGCGGCATAGCGCATCAGGCTGCCCGGCATGAATTGCGGCAAGCCCATTGCGCCGGCAAACGATCCGCTGACCTCCAGGGCGTTCAACTGTTTTTTGTAGTCCAGCTCGATCAGGTCTGCCAGTTGATCTCGAAATAACTGGCTGCGTTCCGGCCGACTGGGGTCGGGATAGCGAAAGCCCAGCGTCGTCAAGACATCCAGCACTCGGAAGCTACCGGTGTTGCGGCCATAAACGGTTTCGATGCCGATGATGGCCACGATGATGGACGGTGGCACGCCGTAGGTCGTGGCGACGCTATCGAGAGTGCTGCGGTTTTCGCTCCAGAAGCGTTCGCCGGCGTTGATGCGTATGGGTTCGACGAAGCGATTGCGGTAAGTGACCCAACTGCGCCGTATGCGATTGCCCGAAGGCGTCATCAACTTGACGGCGGCCGCGTCATAGTTGGCCGTGCGCAGTAACGCCTCTACGTGCGACAGCGGGACACCGCGAGCGTTCGCGACTTCGCGCGCATAAGCCTGCAAGTTGGGGGTAAGGTCGCCGTTGGCCTGACGAAAAACTGCAGAGCCCGGTGTGGAGATCCCGGCCTGGATGGACGGCGCTGGTGCTGGAAGGGAAAGCGGTTGAGCGGTATTTTGTGTGACCGCGGTGGCGGGCACGACTTGCATTGGAGCGGGGGCTACTGCTGCTGTTTGATTGGCGGCACAACCCGCGAGAAGCACTGCTATACAGCCGACTTGCAAACTACGGACCGGTTTGAACATAATCATCCTTATGGAGACTCTATATATTACTCATCCCGCATGTCGGCTGCATGAAATGGGCAGCGGCCATCCCGAATGCCCCGAGCGCCTGGACGCGCTGAACGACCAACTGGTGGCCAGCGGCATCTTGGACTTTGTCGATCAATGCCAGGCCGAGCCCGCATCCGATGCCGACTTGCTGCGTGTGCACGCTGCCGAGCATCTGGCGTACCTGCGTCGGCACGCGCCGGCCAGTGGCTATTTTGCGGTAGATGAGGACACCGCCATGAATACGCACACGATCGAAGCAGCATGGGCGGCCGCCGGTGCGGGTATTACCGGAGTGGATGCCGTAATGGGCAATACGCACCGCAAGGCCTTTTGCGCGGTACGCCCACCCGGCCACCATGCGCGCCATGCTCAGGCGATGGGCTTCTGCTTTCTGAATAATATTGCCGTTGCGGCAGCTTATGCTCTGGAACAGCATGGGCTGGAGCGCGTGGCTGTGGTCGATTTCGATGTGCATCACGGTAACGGCACCGAAGAAATGTTCGCCGGCGATGAGCGCGTCCTGATGTGCAGCTTTTTCCAGCATCCGCTCTTTCCGAACAGCCATCAGCAGCCGGCCGCGGCCAATATGCTCAATATCCCGATCGATGCCTACAGCAAGGGCGATGACATCCGCATGCTGTTCAGCGACGTGCTGTTGCCCCGCCTACAGGCCTTTCGCCCGCAACTGATCTTGATTTCGGCCGGCTTCGACGGGCACCGGGAAGACGAAATGGGGCAACTGGGTTTGGTTGAGGCCGACTATGCCTGGATGACCAGCCAGTTGGTCGCGCTTGCGGACGAAACTGCCTCGGGCCGGATCGTCAGCTTTCTTGAAGGCGGCTACAGTTTGTCAGCTCTTGGGCGCAGCGTGACCGCTCACATCAGGGCTCTGGCAAAGCTGTAGAATAAGAGACTTTGTTCTGTACGAATTTTGCTTTTTAGTTTTTCTGGAGAAGGCTCGATGAAGGTTCTGGTACCTGTCAAGCGTGTGGTTGATTACAACGTCAAAGTGCGCGTCAAATCCGATCAAACAGGCGTGGACATCGCCAATGTCAAAATGTCCATGAATCCGTTTGACGAGATCGCGGTCGAAGAAGCGACCCGTCTGAAAGAAAAGGGCGTCGTCACTGAAGTTGTGGCTGTGTCTTGCGGTACTGCCCAATGCCAGGAAACTTTGCGTACCGCCATGGCAATTGGCGCCGATCGCGCCGTGCTGTTGCAGACCGACGTCGAGCTGCAGCCATTGGCGGTTGCCAAGCTGCTGAAGGCGCTGGTCGACAAAGAACAGCCGCAACTGGTTGTTCTGGGCAAGCAGGCTATTGACGACGACGCCAATCAGACCGGCCAGATGCTGGCGGCATTGCTCGACTGGCCGCAAGCGACTTTTGCCAGCAAGGTTGAGGTCTCGGGCGATTCGGTTACGGTCACACGCGAAGTGGACGGTGGCCTGGAAACGCTGTCCCTGAAACTGCCTGCCGTCATCACGACCGACCTGCGCTTGAACGAACCGCGTTACGTCACCTTGCCCAACATCATGAAGGCCAAGAAGAAGACACTGGACACCCTTACGCCGGAAGAGCTTGGCGTTGACGTCACGCCACGCCTGAAAACGCTCAAGGTCACAGAGCCGCCCGCCCGCTCGGCCGGCATCATGGTGCCTGATGTGGCGACGCTCGTGGACAAACTAAAGAATGAAGCAAAGGTGGTTTAAATGACAATATTGGTAATTGCAGAACACGATAACGCCGAACTCAAGGGCGCTACGCTGAACACCATCGCCGCAGCAGCGAAGGTTGGCGGCGACATTCATGTGCTGGTGGCAGGGCAAGGCATCCAGGCCGTAGCCGACCAGGCCGCCCAGGCAACGGGTGTTGCCAAGGTGCTGCTGGCTGACGGACCGGCACTGGCCGACGGCCTGGCCGAGAACGTTGCCGCGCAGGTGCTGGCGGTGGCTGGCTCGTACAGCCATATCTTTTTCCCGGCGACTGCGGCTGGCAAGAATGTGGCGCCTCGCGTTGCAGCCAAGCTCGATGTCGGCCAGGTCTCCGACATTATTTCCGTCGAATCCCCCGACACTTACACCCGACCCATTTATGCAGGCAACGCCATTGCCACCGTGCAGGCTTTGGATACCGTCAAGGTCATCACCGTCCGTACGACCGCTTTTGATGCCGTGGCGGCACAGGGTGGCAGCGCAACGGTCGAGCCCATTACCGCTGTCGGTGATGCGGGCGTGTCTTCGTTTGTGGGCCGCGAGGTGGCCAAGAGCGATCGGCCCGAGCTGGCCGGAGCGCCCGTTGTTGTGTCCGGCGGCCGCGGCATGGGCAGCGCCGAGAACTTCAAGATACTGGATCCGCTGGCCGACAAGCTCGGGGCAGCACTGGGCGCCTCGCGCGCGGCGGTTGACGCCGGTTACGCACCCAACGATTGGCAGGTCGGCCAGACCGGCAAAATCGTAGCGCCGCAGTTGTACGTAGCGGTGGGTATTTCCGGTGCCATACAGCATTTGGCCGGCATGAAAGATTCCAAAGTCATCGTTGCCATCAACAAGGATGCCGAGGCGCCTATTTTTGGTGTCGCCGACTATGGGCTGGTCGCCGATTTGTTCCAGGCGGTACCGGAACTGGTTGACGCACTGTAAATATTCGGAGACACCATGAGCTATCGCGCACCCATCCAGGATATCCGTTTCAATCTCAGGCACTTGGCTGACCTGCAAGGCGTACTGGCCCTGCCGGGTTTTGAAGAGTTGTCAGAAGATCTCGTGGATGCGGTGCTCGACGAGAACGCCCGCTTTGTCGAGCAGGCGATTGCGCCACTGAATCGCAGCGGCGACACTGCGCCAGCCACATGGTCCGACGGCAAGGTCACGACCTCACCCGGCTTCAAGGAAGCCTTCGAGGCCTTTGCGCAAGGCGGTTGGCAAGGTCTGCAACACGACGTCGAATGGGGCGGCCAGGGTCTGCCCAAGCTGGTCGGCGCTCCGGCCAGCGAGAACATCAACGCGGCCAATCTCGCTTTTTCCCTGTGTCCCTTGTTGACGGACGGGGTGATCGAAGCCCTGACGGCGGTAGGCAGCAAGGCCCAGCAGTCCTTGTTCATCCCACCCATGCTGGAGGGCCGCTGGACAGGCACCATGAACCTGACCGAGCCGCAGGCAGGCTCTGATCTGGCACAGGTGGCAACCAAGGCCGTGCCGCGTGGCGAGGGCGTCTACGGGCTTTTCGGCCAGAAGATCTTCATCACTTATGGCGAGCACGACATGGCCGAGAACATCGTCCATCTGGTGCTGGCCCGCACGCCCGACGCGCCCAAAGGGGTGAAGGGCATTTCGCTGTTCATCGTGCCCAAGTTTTTGGTCGATGCCGATGGCTCGCTGGGCGAACGCAACGATGTCGTGTGCGCCTCGCTAGAGCACAAGTTGGGCATACATGGCAGCCCGACAGCAGTGCTGATGTACGGCTCGAACGGTGGCGAAGGCGCCACCGGTTATCTGGTCGGCGAAGAGAACCGCGGGCTGGAATACATGTTCATCATGATGAACGCCGCCCGCTATGCGGTGGGTGTTCAGGGCGTGGCCTTGTCCGAACGTGCCTTGCAGCAGGCCACGGCCTATGCAAACGAGCGCGTGCAAGGGCAGGCGCTGGAAGGTTCGGCGGGGCCTGTCACGATCGCCCATCATCCCGATGTACAACGCATGCTGCTTACCATGCGCGGTCTTACCGAAGGTGCCCGCGCACTGGCTTATGTGGCGGCGGCGGCTTGCGATAAATCGCGCCGTCATCCGGATCCTGCCGAGCAGGAACGCAACAAGGCGCTGTACGAGTACCTGGTGCCTGTCGTCAAGGGCTTTTCCACTGAAGCCTCGGTAGAGGTCGCCTCGCTGGGCGTGCAAGTCCATGGCGGCATGGGCTTTATCGAAGAGACCGGCGCCGCGCAGTACTACCGCGATGCCCGCATCTTGCCGATTTACGAAGGCACCACGGCCATACAGGCCAATGATTTTGTCGGCCGCAAGATTCTGCGCAACGGTGGCCAGGTCGCAAGGCATCTGGCAGCCGAGATGCGCGCTACGGTGTCCGAGTTGCAGGCCGCGGCCAGCGCATCTACAGATCACTCCGATGGCCTGGCCTTGATAGGTCGGCGGCTGGATGCTGCGGTGACTGCCTACGAGCAAGCAACCGAATTCGCTTTGAAAAATAGCCAGGCATCCTTGCCCGCAGTGTTCCTGGGCAGCGTGCCTTACTTGATGCTTGCTGGCGTGGTGCATGCCGGCTGGCAATTGGCCAGGGCGGCGCTGGTTTGCAGTCAGCCTTCGGTACAGCAGCAGGCGCCGGAGTTCTGCCGGCAAAAGCTCGCAACCAGTGTATTTTATGCCGCTCACATCCTGCCGCGTGCCCAGGCCTGCGCCCAAGGCATCACCGAAGGCGTGGTGGCGAATCGGTACGCTGCTACAACCATCGGCATATAAAGTTATACAAAAAACGTATTTCCTTTGGTTTGCTTATGCTGCCACAATATAAGGGATACGATTTCCTTGTTGTTTTATTTTCAAGAGAGCTGCCATGACGACACTGCGTTTGGGCGATACCGCCCCCGATTTCGAACAGGATTCCTCCATTGGCAAGATTCGTTTTTACGAGTTCTTGGGCGACAGCTGGGGCGTTCTGTTTTCGCACCCGGCCGATTTCACACCTGTGTGCACGACCGAGCTGGGTTACACGGCCATTGTGTCCGGCGAGTTTGCCAAGCGTAATGCCAAGGTCATCGCGGTGTCGGTGGACGATGCCGAATCGCACCGCAAATGGATCGAAGACATCAACGACACCCAGAAGACCAAGGTCGAGTACCCCATTCTGGCCGACGAGGACCGCAAGGTGTCGACCTTGTACGACATGATCCACCCTAATGCCAGTACCACGGCAACTGTGCGTTCGGTGTTCATCATCGACCCCAACAAGAAGATACGCCTGACGCTGACCTACCCGGCAAGTACCGGCCGCAATTTCAACGAGATCTTGCGTGTGCTCGATTCGCTGCAACTGACAGACAGCCACAGCGTGGCCACGCCGGTCAACTGGGAAGACGGCGACGACGTCATCATCGTTCCTTCACTGAAAGACGAAGCCGTGCTGAAAGAAAAATTCCCCAAGGGCTATACGGAAGTGCGTCCTTACTTGCGCGTTACGCCGCAGCCCAATAAGTAAGGCCAGCCTCAGGCCCTCGCGGCCTTTTTGCTTGCTTGCCACACAGACCCGCCCGCTAGGAAGCCGGCGGGTTTTTTATTGGGTGATGACAGGGCCTGCACGCCGCTTGAAAATAGTGCTTGCATTCGATGCTGTTTTTTTATACAGTACATTTATAGAAGTACTGTGTTTAACAACAGTTATCCGAGACCACTATGAAAACACTAAAAACAGACAACACACCTTCCAAATGGCCTTTCCCAGCCCGTCAGGGCAATGGCCGCCCGGCCAATCTTACGCGCGGCGCCATGGTGGCCGATATCTGTCTTGTGGCGGTATGGGGTGCCAGCATTCCGGGGCTGATGTGGCTGGGTGTGGCAAGCGGCTTTTAAACCGGCCCATTTACTTGTACAATAGCAGGCTTTGCTAACTCATCCTCTGACGGCTAGCGTAGTATTGCCAGTATGGCAGCACAGCAGCACCGGTCGTAAACCCCGCGAAAAAAACCGCAGCCGCATCAAGATGAAACCTGGAGTGTTCATTGTGAACCTTATCGAAACCATCGAACAAGAAGAAATCGCGCGCCTTACCGGCGGCGAAGCCCGGCCACAGTTTGGCCCCGGCGACACCGTTATTGTTAACGTGAACGTAGTCGAAGGCACGCGCAAGCGCGTTCAGGCCTACGAAGGCGTTGTTATTGGTCGCCGCAATCGTGGCCTTAACTCGTCATTTATCGTGCGCAAAATTTCTTCCAACGTTGCCGTAGAGCGTACCTTCCAGCTTTACTCGCCCCAAATTGCCAGCATCGAAGTCAAGCGCCGCGGCGACGTCCGTCGTGCTAAACTTTATTACCTGCGTAGCCGTTCGGGTAAGGCTGCACGTATCAAGGAAAAACTGGTCCGCAAGTCGGCCAAGAAGGCTGCTGTTCAATAAGCTGCCCGCTCCCGATACACTGCAAAGGCACCCGCACGGGTGCCTTTGGTTTTTTGAGTCTATGGCTGAAACCCCTGTACCTTCTCGACCCCGACGCATCGCTGTACCGGCGGGTTTTGACCCGCAAGTCCAGCCTGTCGTGCCCAGCAAATCCCTGCCGCCGCTATCCACCTCCAGCATCGAGCTGGACTTCATACGGACCGCTTTCCAAACCCCGGTGTCGTGGCAGGTAGAACCCATTTTTTCGGATGCCTTCAGCGAGGACGTCTATCGACGCCCCGATATCACTCAGGCCGCCGTATTCTTCCCGTTGATTCAACGTCCTTCCGGCCTGCATGTGTTGTTTACCCGCCGGGCTTCGCATCTATACGATCATGCGGGGCAGATATGCTTCCCGGGTGGCCGCATCGAGCCGAGCGACGCTGACGCCATAGCGGCCGCCTTGCGCGAAACGCAAGAAGAAATCGGGGTTGATCCTGAATTCATACAACTGATCGGCACACAACCCGGCTTTCTGACCTCGACCTGCTTTACGATGAAGCCCGTGATAGGGCTGATACGCCCCGGGTTCACGATTACACCCGACCTCACCGAAGTGGCTGACGTATTCGAGGTGCCTTTGTCTGTACTGATGGACACCCGCTTGCATCAGCTGCACGAGGCGCAACTGCCGGGCGGCGGCCATCGCTTGTATTTTTCCATCAACTGGCAAACGTACTTCATCTGGGGCGCCACGGCCGCGCTGATCCGCAACTTCTATCATTATCTCGCAGCGGCGCAGGCCAGGCTGGGGCGCTGAACGCCAGCACCCGCGTAGCGATCTGGTCTGTCAGTACCGGCCTTGGGCCTCGTTTTCGGCCAGTATGCGTTTGTAAAGCTCGTGGCGTTCTACCGGAATGTCGCCGCGTTCCAGGGCCGCCAGCACGCCGCATCCCGGCTCATGCCTGTGCGTGCAATTGTAGTAACGGCAATGCGCGATGCCATCTACGAATTCTGGAAAGCCGCGCTCGATATCGGTCGCATTAAGGTGATACAGACCAAAGGCCTGGAAGCCCGGTGAATCGATGATGTCGCCCGAGCCGTCCGGAAGATGGTAAAGCCGTGTACTGGTGGTGGTGTGTTTTCCGGCCCCCAGGGCTTCCGAGTGCGCCTGCGTGTGCGCACCGGCATCGGGCACCAGCACATTCAGCAAGGTGGATTTTCCCATTCCGCTTTGTCCCAGCAAAAGGCTGCAGCGGTCCTTCAGCAGGGGGTGCAGAATGGCGCGCAGTTCATCGGGCGCATAAGCGCTGAGTTCGATAATCGGGATGCCGGCATTGGCCAGCTTGTCCAGCCGCTGACGAGCGCGCGGCAATGCGTCCTGCAAGTCGACCTTGTTCAAGAGGATGACAGGCTCGATGTCGGCACTGCGCGCGGCCACCAGTGCGCGGCCAAGAAGATCATCGGAAAACAGCGGCTCTGGCGCCACCACGATAAGCAGCTGATCGACATTGGCCGCGAACTGCTTGGTGCGCATGTCGTCCGAGCGGTACAGCAGGTTGCGTCGCGGCAGCACTTCATCGATTGCGCCTTCGCGCTCTCCCTGGGGCGAGATGAGAACCTGGTCGCCGACCGTTGCGCCGGCCTTTTTGCCACGCGGAAAGCATTTTCGGACGCTGCCGTCCGTCAGTTCCACGGTGTAATGTCGCCCGTGCGCAGCAATAATGCGGCCGCGCAGCGCAGTGGCCTTATCCATGTTTCAGATGCTGGATGCGTATCACAGCCGGTGGATGACTGTCGTAAAAGGCCGAGTGGACCGGGTCGGGTGTAAGCGTTGCGGCGTTATCGTCGTAAAGCTTCACCAGGGCCGATACCAGCCAGTCCGGCGAGCACTGATGCGCCGCATAGCGATCGGCCTGGAATTCGTCGCGCCGCGATAGCCAACTGGCCACAGGCGTGACCCAGAACGTGAAAACAGGTATGACCAAAAACAGCAAAATCAGCGCGAGCGCGTCGTTGGGCCGGCCCAGTTGCGGCACCACGCCCAACCCGGTATAGAACCACACCTGATTCGATAGCCAGCCCAGCAAGACGAAGAAACCCAGGGCCACGCTGAAGGTTACGATCATGCGCTTGATGATGTGCTTGTGCTTGAAGTGGCCCAGCTCGTGCGCAAGCACCGCTTCGACCTCGTCGACGTTCAGGCGGTTGAGCAGGGTATCGAAGAAGACAATGCGACGGCTTTTGCCGAAGCCCGTGAAATAAGCATTGCCATGGGCAGATCGTGTTGAGCCGTCCATCACGAACAGCCCCCGCAGCGAGAAACCGCAGCGCTTGGCCAGGGCCTGGATGCGTTGCGCCATTTCGGGGTTGTCCAATGGCGTGAAGCGATTGAACATGGGCGCGATCACGGTCGGAAAAAGCCATAGCATCAGGATATTGAACGCCACCCAAATGCCCCAGGCCCACCATATCCAGTTTTCGCCTGCATTGCCCATAATCCACAGCACGCCTGCGGCCAGTGGTGTGCCAAACAGTAGGGTAAGGAAGAGGGCCTTGGCGGAGTCGATGATGAACAGACGCGGCGTCATGCGGTTAAAGCCAAACC
Organism: Pollutimonas thiosulfatoxidans; assembly: GCF_004022565.1. Taxonomy (NCBI): domain Bacteria; kingdom Pseudomonadati; phylum Pseudomonadota; class Betaproteobacteria; order Burkholderiales; family Alcaligenaceae; genus Pollutimonas; species Pollutimonas thiosulfatoxidans. The sequence goes on along the minus strand of NZ_CP022987.1, from coordinate 1,490,111 downwards.
GGGCCTCCAGACGAAACTTGCGCCAGGCCGAAAATGGCAGGCCAATAACGCCCATGATGGCCAGCACGGCCCCCAGCAATGCCAATTGACGCAGCATCTCGTTGTCGATAAGCAGCCCCAGTTGTGCATCCAGGAACTGCAAGCCGCCCAGCAAGGTAAAGCCCACCAGGGCGGCAGCTTCCACCACGCGCTCCAGCATGCCGAACTGCATCTTGGCAGCGGTGTAGTCGGCCGCCCGCTGATGGCTGTGCAAGCCGATGCGATCCGAGAACTCGGCTGGCACTTGCCCGCGATGCGTCTGAACATGACGTATCTGGCGGGCGGCCAGCCAGAACCGGACCGCAAGGTCGGTAAGAAGGAGGGCAACGAACAGCAGAGTAAACATAGGATCCGGGGGCGTATGCGAAAATCAGTGTTTTAAGGAAAAATTGATATGGCGACGAATGATCAGCGTTTAGTGTGGCTCGATATGGAAATGACCGGGCTGGACCCTGAAAAAGAACGCATTATTGAAGTCGCCGTGGTGGTCACCGAGCCCGATCTGTCGTTTGTCGCGGAAGGCCCGGTACTGGTTATACACCAAAGCGATGCGCTGCTTGATGCCATGGATAAATGGAACCAGTCCACCCATGGAAAAAGCGGCTTGATCGACAAGGTCAAGGCTTCGACGCTGACGGAAGCCGAGGCCGAAGACCAGTTGCTGGCCTTTCTGGCCCAGCATGTGCCTTCCGGAAAGTCGCCGATGTGCGGCAATACCATCGGCCAGGATCGCCGCTTCATGGTCAAGTATATGCCCCGTCTCGAGGCCTATTTTCACTATCGTAATCTGGACGTCAGTACCTTGAAAGAGCTGTCTTTGCGCTGGAAGCCTGAAGTGTACAAGAGCTTTGTGAAGCAAAGCCGACACGAGGCGCTGGCCGATATCTACGAGTCCATCGAAGAGCTCAAGCACTACCGCGAGCACTTCATCAAGCTGTAGCCATCGCAGCCGGCGTGGTGTCAGGCCGGCCGCCGAAGCGCTGCAGTACATACGGCTTGAGAGGCTGGTATCGAACCGGGTCTTGCCCCAGTACCTGATCCAGATGCTCTTCGGCCAATTCGAAGACCGTCCAATACAGTTCGCCGCATAGCTCACGCGCCTTGTGGCCCGGCCAGTTTGTCGGCAACATCTGCGTGGGCAGTTGCGGGTCATGCAGCACGATGCGGCGCCATTCGTGCAGCGTCAGCGCCCTGAGGGCGAAGGCCTGCGATGGCCGCATCTGCGCAGTGGCGGATGCCAGCATCGGGCCAAAGGTGGTGCAAAACGACTCGTACTGCTGCGCCACCCCGTCAAGATCCCAGCATTGTGAGATCAGCATACTGATCTGCAGACCCTTGCTGTGGTTCAGCTCGTGGGCGCCCAACATCAGCGCATGATCGTTCAGCTTGAGCTTGTCCAGCACTTTTCTGGCGACGGTGGTTTGATCGCGGGGCAGGGCGAAGACGCCGGGGGCGATGGCCCCGAAGCCGGCCCAGATCAGTTCGCGCCGCAATTCGCCGCGGCGGTCCATGCTGCCATTGCCGAAGCGGGGCAATATCACCAGTGTCCAATCACCGTCCCACTGCTCTGACGAACCGTCATAGATGCGTCCCGATGCCTGGCGGGTCAGTTCCAGCCCCTGGTCGCTCAGGCGGTAAAGGCTGCGCCGCCCGTGGCGTTCTGATTGCAGCCAGTGTTGGGCAACCAGCCGAAATACGCTGGTGCGCAGCAAACGCTCGTTGATACCCAGGGGCGTGACCAGCTCGATCAGGTCGCTAAGCCATATGCTGCCGCCATGCGGTTCAATGGCGTCACCCAGCAGCGTGACGCACAAAGACTTGGCCCGCGGCGGGTCGCGCTCGAGCAAAGCATGTATCAGGCGTTGCAAGGGGGTGGGCGTGTCCTGCATGACATCCTTATCCTTTTACTGGCAGGCCATCTTATCCGAAAGCCTTGAAAACCCTATTTGATACTAAATATTGATTGACAGCAATATTTTTGTATTAAATAATCAAGGGTATGGATAAGGCCCTCCGGCCGTCAAGGAGACATTCATGTACGCGCAATTAGTCGAAACCGGTGTCAAGAGCGTTCGTTCCGTAGACGAACTGACAGGGCTGGAACGCTCATTTCAGGAACGTGTGGACGAAGGCGTGCGCATCGAGGCCAAAGACTGGATGCCCGAGGCTTATCGCAAAACCCTGGTCCGTCAGATTTCGCAGCATGCGCATTCGGAAATCGTCGGCATGCTGCCCGAGGGCAACTGGATAACCCGCGCGCCCTCACTGAAGCGCAAGGCCATTTTGCTGGCCAAGGTGCAGGACGAGTGTGGGCATGGCTTGTATTTGTACAGCGCTGCCGAGACCCTGGGCGTGTCGCGCGACGACCTGGTCGCCGACCTGCATTCGGGCAAGGCCAAATACTCAAGTATCTTTAATTATCCGACGCTTACCTGGGCCGACATCGGCATGATTGGATGGCTGGTTGACGGCTCGGCCATCATTAACCAGATACCGCTATGCCGTTGTTCTTATGGTCCTTACGCCCGGGCCATGGTGCGCGTCTGCAAGGAAGAGTCTTTCCATCAACGTCAGGGCTACGACCTGCTGATCCAGATGTGCCTGCACGGTACGCAAGCGCAAAAGGACATGTGCCAGGAAGCGTTCAACCGCTGGTGGTGGCCCGCCCTGATGATGTTCGGGCCGTCGGATGCCGATTCCCCCAACAGCGCACAGTCCATGCAATGGCGCATCAAGCTGTTTTCAAATGACGAGCTCCGTCAGAAGATGGTGGACCAGACCGTGCCTCAGGCCGAGTACCTGGGCCTGACCGTGCCCGACCCCGACCTCAAATGGAACGAAGAGCGCGGCCATTACGATTTCGGCGAAATCGACTGGTCCGAGTTTTACGCAGTCATCAAGGGTCACGGCCCTTGCAACCGCGAGCGTCTGCAGATGCGGGTCGATGCTCACGAGAACGGTGCCTGGGTGCGGGATGCATTCATGGCGCATGCCGACAAGCAGGCGCAACGCAAGGCAGTTGCCTGATCGCTTTTTTTCAATGCCGGCATAGTGCGCGGCAGCAAGGATACAAGTCATGAGCCAGAACGGATGGCCTCTTTGGGAGGTCTTTATTCGCAGCCAGCATGGGTTGGCCCACAAGCATGTAGGCAGTTTGCATGCGCCCGACGCCGAAATGGCAATCAACAATGCACGCGATGTCTATACGCGGCGCAACGAGGGTCTAAGCATCTGGGTGGTGCGAGCCGCCGATGTGGTCGCCAGCAGTCCGGGCGACAAGGAACCTTTGTTCGAGCCTGCCAACAGCAAGATATATCGGCATCCCACCTTCTTCCCCATGCCCGAAGAAATCAAGCACATGTAGGAGGCCGTATGGAGCCAGCCCTGTTTCAGTATCTGCTACGTCTGGGTGACAGCAACCTCGTGCTGTCGCACCGGCTGTCCGAATGGACCGGTCATGGACCGGCCCTGGAAGAAGATCTTGCCATGACCAACATCGCGCTCGACCTGCTGGGGCAGGCGCGCATGTGGTTGACCTTGGCCGGTGAAGTCGAAGCCCAAGGACGCGATGAGGACCAACTGGCCTATTTGCGCGATGCGCCCGACTACCGCAATTACTTGCTAGTCGAGCGGGACAACGGCCATTACGGCGATACCATCGTGCGTCAATTCCTTTTTGATGTCTGGCATTACTTTCTGCTCGAGAAGCTGGAGCGTTCCAGCGATGAGCGCGTGGCGGCAATCGCCGAGAAATCACTCAAGGAAGTTACCTACCATGTGCGTCGGTCCGGCGACATCATGGTGCGCCTGGGTGACGGCACAGCCGAGAGCCACCGCCGCATGCAGGCGGCGCTGGACAACGCGTGGCGCTTTGCCGGCGAGCTGTTCGTCGACGACGACATCACACTGGCCTTGGTCGATGCGGGCGTGGTGCCCAGCCATGCCAGCTTGTGGCCCGATTGGCTGGCGCATGTGTCCCAGACACTTGCCGAGGCCACACTGAACATGCCGGCGCCCGACGAAGCCAATCATCTCGCATACCGTGGCGGCATTCATGGTCGCCATACCGAGGCCTTGAGCCTGATGCTGGCCGAGATGCAGCATCTTCAGCGCGCGTATCCCGGAGCCGTATGGTGACCACCGCTACCACCCCCGTAGCCATCGAACAGGTCCGCAGTTGGTTGACCGAGGTGGCCGATCCGGAAATCCCGGTGTTGTCCATCGTCGACCTGGGCTTGATCCGCGAGATCGCCTGGGACGGCGACACCTGCGTGGTCACCATTACCCCGACGTATTCGGGCTGTCCCGCGATGGAAGTCATTGAGTCCGATATCCGCGGTGTATTGCAAGCCCGCGGCATTTCGTCGGTTCGTGTGGAAAGCCGCTTGTCGCCGGCATGGACAACAGACTGGATGACCGAGAAAGGCCATGAGGCGCTACGAGGTTATGGCATTGCGCCGCCCGGCCAGAAGGCGATCGACATTTCGGGTCTGACACGGCGCAACCCCGAGGTGGTCGTGCCTTGTCCCTTATGTGGCTCCGGCCATACGCGGCTGATCAGCCATTTCGGTTCGACTGCATGCAAGGCTCTGTACCGCTGCAACGGTTGCGGCGAACCCTTTGATTATTTTAAGGCGCATTAGATTCATGAGTCAGTTCTATCCATTGAAAGTGGCATCGGTAGCGAAGAACACGCGCGACGCCGTGGTCGTGACCTTCGATGTTCCCCAGGAGCTGCACGACGCCTTTTCCTTCCGTCCGGGCCAATACCTGACCTTGCGCACGCAGGTTCAGGGCGAGGAACTGCGACGCTCCTATTCCATCTGTGCCGCGCCGCATGACCGCCAACTGCGGGTTGCCATCAAGCGCCTGAATGACGGGGCGTTTTCCACTTGGGCAAACGAAACGCTCGCGCCAGGCCTGTCGCTGGATGTCATGCCGCCCGATGGCCACTTCACGGTGGAATTTGACTCGGCCAAGCAACGCCGCTATGTTGCCTTTGCCGTTGGCAGCGGCATAACGCCGATTCTGTCTCTGATAAAGTCGGCGCTGGATACCGAACCGCGCAGCAGTTTTACCTTGTTCTATGGCAATCGTGCCTCGTCGGCCGTGCTGTTCCGCGAAGAGATCGAAGACCTCAAGAATCGCTATATGGAGCGTTTTTCGCTGGTGTATGTCATGAGTCGCGAGCATCAGGACATTGAGCTGTTCAATGGACGACTGGATGGCGACAAGGTCGATCAGTTGTTGAGTGCCTGGATGGATCCCACCCTTATCGACTATGCCTTTGTCTGCGGTCCTCAGGATATGACCGAATCGGTTATCGAGGCGCTCCAGGGCAAGGGACTGGACAAGTCCCGCATTAAATTCGAGCTCTTTGGTTCACCCAAAGGGCCGCGTGCCTTGCGCACCGGCCAGGAAGCCCGCAAGGCACCAGGTGCCGAGCTGTGCGAGCTGACCGTGGTGCAAGACGGCCTGACGCGCACACTGACCATCGAAAAAAACAAAGACAGCGTGCTGGATTCGGCGCTGGCCCAGGGTATAGAACTGCCCTATTCTTGCAAGGGTGGTGTCTGTTCCACCTGCCGCTGCAAGGTGACAGAGGGCGAAGTCGACATGGATGCCAACTTTGCGCTTGAAGACTACGAAGTCGCACGCGGGTTCGTCCTAAGTTGCCAGAGTTTTCCGGTTACCGATAAGCTGGTGATCGATTTCGACCAAGAAACCTGATCGCATTTTGCCGGACGGGCCGAGCGCATCGGCCCGTCCGTTATTCATTTCAAGGCCGTCGCTGACTGCTGTCGGCCTTACAACAGGAGTGCACTGTGTCCACCGATTTTTTCAAAGTTCACCAGGAGGTTCTCGAGCAGGCTGTTGCCGCGGCAGCGACGCGCGACTACTGGAGCCCATATCCCGAGTCTCCCAGCCCACGGGTCTATGGCGAAACAGCGAACGAGGAGGGCCGTGCGGCATTCGAGGCCTATCACGGCAAGGATTTTCCGCTGCAGCTGGACGGCGCCACCGGTCAGTTTGGCAAGGAGGTCTCGCCCTTCGGTATCGAGCTGGGCATCCGCTATCCCCAGGTTCCTGCCGCCACGCTGATTGCCCAGTCGCAGGCCGCGCTGGAAACGTGGCGTGAGGCGGGTCCGCAGGCCTGGGCCGGCGTCAGCGTTGAAATCTTGAAGCGTGTGAACCAGCGCAGTTTTGAAATGGCCTACGCCGTGCAACACACCACGGGCCAGGGTTTCATGATGGCCTTTCAGGCCGGTGGCCCACACGCTCAGGACCGCGGTCTGGAAGCGGTGGCATACGCCTGGAATGAGATGGCGCGCATACCCGGTGAAGTCACCTGGGAGAAGCCGCAAGGCAAGCACGATCCTATCCGCATGCAGAAGCGCTTTACCATCGTGCCGCGCGGCGTAGCGCTGGTGATCGGTTGCTCGACCTTCCCCACCTGGAATGGCTACCCCGGTTTCTTTGCCAGCCTGGCGACGGGCAATGCGGTTATCGTCAAACCCCACCCCGGCGCGATTCTGCCCCTGGCCATCACGGTGTCCATTGCGCGCGATGTACTAACCGAAGCCGGCTTTGATCCTAATGTTGTCTTGTTGGCCGTGCATGATGCCGGCGACGACACCGCCCAGACGCTGGCATTGGATCCCGCCGTCAAGATTATCGATTTCACTGGTAGCAGTGCCAATGGCAACTGGCTTGAAGCCGAAGCCAGCCAGGCGCAGGTCTATACGGAGAAGGCCGGCGTCAACCAGGTCATTATCGACTCCGTCGACGATTTCAAGAGCGTGGCGCGCAATCTGGCGTTTTCCTTTTCACTGTATTCCGGCCAGATGTGTACCGCGCCGCAGAACATTTATGTGCCGCGCGACGGTATTGCGACTGCCGACGGCCGCATGAGCTTTGACGAGGTGGCGGCGGGCTTGGCCCAGGCGGTTGCCAAGCTGGTTGCGGATCCAGCCAGGGCGGTCGAGATCACTGGCGCCATACAGAACGCCGGTACGCTGGAACGCATCGAGACGGCGCGCAAGCTGGGTTTGCCAATATTGGCAGATAGCCAGTCGCTCACGCACCCGCAATTCGAAGGCGCCAAGGTGCAGACACCGCTGGTACTGCAGGCCGACGCCGACAACGATGTGATCATGCGCGAATGGTTCGGTCCTATCGTGTTCGTCGTGGCTACCGACTCCACGGAACACAGCCTGCAACTGGCTCAGCGCACTGTCATCGAGCATGGCGCCTTGACGCTGGCTGCCTACACCACTGACCAGTCCGTGGCCAAGCAAGCAGAGAAAGCCGCCGAGCGGGCAGGGGTGTCGCTGTCGCTGAACCTTACCGGCGCCGTATTCGTGAACCAGACCGCCGCCTTCAGTGACTTCCACGGTACGGGCGCCAACCCGGCAGCCAATGCTTCCTTGTCCGATACGGCTTATGTGGCCAATCGTTTCCGCGTGGTGCAAACTCGCTGGCACGTATAAATAAAACGACAACACGGAGACATCATGAGCTACGAAAGTATCTTGTTTGAACTGAAGGACGGCATTGCACGCATCACGCTGAACCGGCCAGAGAAACTGAACAGCTTCACGGCCGCCATGCATGGCGAGCTGTCCGATGCTGTTGGCCGGGTAGAAAGCGAAGGGGCACGCGTGCTGGTCATCACCGGCAACGGTCGCGGCTTTTGTGCCGGGCAGGATCTGTCCGAGCGACAAATGAGCGCGGGCGCCGCGCCCGTCGACTTGGGAAGCACGATAGAAAAATACTATGCACCCATGGTCCGTCGTTTGCGCGCCTTGCCGCTGCCAGTGGTGGTGGGCATCAATGGCGTGGCGGCGGGTGCAGGTGCCAATTTGGCCCTGGCTGGCGATATCGTCATTGCGTGTGAGTCGGCCAGCTTCATCCAGCCGTTCTGCCGCCTGGGCTTGCTGCCCGATACCGGCGGCACCTATGTCTTGCCCAGGCTGGTCGGGCAGGCGCGCGCGGCCGGGTTGGCTTTGCTTGGCGACAAGCTCAGCGCCCGCAAGGCCGAACAATGGGGGCTGATCTGGGAATGTGTGACAGACGATCAACTGAGCGCACGCCTGGATGAGCTAGCCCAGCATTTTGCCGCGGCGCCTACCAAGGGCCTGGCCTATACCAAGCGCGCGCTCAATCAAAGCCTGGCCAACACCCTGGATCAGCAACTTGATCTGGAGCGCGACCTGATGCGCGAACTGGGCGCAACGGCCGACTACGCCGAAGGCGTATCGGCTTTTCTTGGTAAACGCCAGCCTGTGTTCAAGGGTAAATAATGAGCTTGCCTTCTTCCGTCGCCGCCGCTGCCGGCGCGTCGACCTTGCCCGATGATCCCCAGGCACTGGCCGAGCTTACTGCCAGAACCATGTATGACGGCGATGCCGCCTCAAAGGCACTGGGGGCCAAGGTGGTGTCCGTGGCGCCTGGCGCCGCATCCATGAGCATGACCGTACGCACCGATATGCTTAACGGTCACAAGACCTGTCATGGCGGCTTCATATTTGCCTTGGCCGACAGCACCTTTGCCTTTGCCTGTAACTCGCGCAATGCCACCACGGTGGCATCGGGCTGCACCATCGATTTTCTGGCACCCGCCTTCCAGGACGATGTATTGACGGCAACGGCCAGCGAGTACTCACTGGCAGGCCGTACGGGTGTCTACGATGTACAAGTGACCAATCAGGACGGCAAGCGAATTGCCATTTTTCGTGGCCGTTCGTACCGCATCAAGGGCCAGGTCGTGGCCGACTGAATTCCGTGCAACTAATTTAAACAGCAAAGGGTAGGAGTGGAAAATGTCTGAATCCGAATCGTCGGGCGCCGGTCGCGACGCCATAGAGCATGCCAGTAAAGACGAGTTGCAGAACCTTCAGCTGGAGCGCATGAAGTGGTCCTTGAAGCATGCTTACGATAATGTGCCGCATTATCGACAGGCGTTCGATCAGGCAGGCGTACATCCGGACGATTTGAAACAGCTATCCGATCTTTCACGCTTTCCGTTCACGACCAAGCAAGACCTGCGCGATAACTATCCCTTCAAGATGTTTGCCGTCCCGCGCGAGCAGGTGCTGCGTATTCATGCATCCAGTGGCACCACAGGCAAGCCCACGGTGGTGGGCTACACGGCCAAGGACATCAGCGTCTGGGCCGACCTGGTCGCGCGCTCGATTTGGGCCGGCGGCGGTCGGCCGGGAGACATCGTCCACGTGGCCTATGGCTATGGACTGTTCACAGGCGGCTTGGGGGCGCATTACGGAGCCGAGCGCCTCGGTTGTTCAGTCGTGCCCATGTCCGGCGGACAGACCGAGAAGCAGGTGCAACTGATCACCGACTTCCAGCCAGACATCATCATGGTCACGCCTTCCTACTTCTGCAATATTATCGAAGAGATGGAACGGCAGGGCATAGATCCGAGCAGCAGTTCCTTGCGTATTGGCATATTTGGTGCCGAGCCGTGGACCGGGCAGATGCGCCAGGACATTGAGCAGCGCGGCGGCATAGATGCGGTCGACATTTATGGCCTGTCTGAAGTCATGGGGCCGGGTGTGGCAATGGAGTGTGTCGAATCCAAGGATGGCCCGGTCGTGTGGGAAGACCACTTTTATCCAGAGATCATCAACCCGAACACGGGCGAGGTGGTGCCCGATGGCGAGGAAGGCGAGCTGGTGTTCACGTCCTTGACCAAGGAAGCCATGCCCGTGATCCGCTATCGCACCCGCGATCTCACGCGCTTGCTGCCGCCCACATCACGCAGCATGCGCCGCATCGGCAAGATCACCGGTCGCAGCGACGACATGCTCATCGTACGCGGGGTTAATTTGTTTCCCACCCAGGTCGAAGAGATCGTTCTGAAAACGCCCGAGCTCGCTGCACAGTATCAGTTGGTGCTGACGCGCAGCGGCAATATGGACGAACTGGAGATCCTTACCGAGGTGCGGCCCGAGTTCGATCACCTTAGTGTGGCCGATCGCGATGTCGTCGCCGGCAAGCTCAAGCACGCCATCAAGACCTATATCGGGGTTTCGGCCCGCGTTACGGTGCAGTCGGCCGGACTGGTAGAGCGTACGCTGACCGGCAAGGCCAGGCGCGTGGTCGACAAGCGCCAGCGCTAGTACGGCAGGCCCGGCGCCAGCGTAGCGAACAAGGTATCATTTAACGTTCGATCAGGCTTACGGACGGACGAATGGATGCGCGGGAAGGTGTAGCTGCTGCGTTGGGTGGGATAGGCGTGGATTTACTGCGGGTTGACCGCATCGGGCAGGTATATGCCCGCCACGGTGACCGTTTCGCCCGGCGCATACTGGGCCCGCAAGAGTTTGAAAAATTCCTGCTGCGCCACGGGCGCGACCCAGCCCGCGGCCTGCGCTTCCTGGCCTCCCGATTTGCCGCCAAGGAAGCCTTCTCCAAAGCCATAGGCCTGGGCATGCGCAGTCCCATGACCTGGTCCCGCATGCAGACGCTTAACGAACCCAGCGGCAAGCCGCGGGTACAGCTGACCGAACCCCTGGCTGGCTGGTATGCGCAGCGCTTTGGCGCAGCTCATGTTTCAATTACCGACGAGAGCGATATGGTCGCGGCATTTGTCGTGGTCGAAGCCCTGAACTCATCCCGCAAGGTTTAACGGAAAACTCTATGACAGCGAACAGCACGTCGGGCCGCCTGCCGCCCGGTCCCGTTATGGTCGACGTGGAAGGCACTGTGCTGACCGACCACGAACGCAAGCGCCTGCGCGATCCCTTGGTAGGCGGCGTCATCTTGTTTGCGCGCAACTTCGAGGACCGCGAACAACTGGATCGCTTGTGCCGCGCGATTCATCAAGAGCGGGACGAGCCGCTGCTGATCGCGGTGGATCATGAAGGGGGGCGGGTGCAGCGTTTTCGCACCGATGGTTTCACCCCAATTCCAGCCATGAGCGTCTTTGGCGAACTATGGTCGGAAGACTCGCTGGCAGCCATGCGTCTGGCATCGGAAGCCGGTTATGTACTGGGAGCCGAATTGCGCGCCTGCGGGGTGGACCTGAGCTTCACACCGGTCCTGGATCTGGACTACGGCGTCAGCAAGGTTATCGGCAATCGCGCCTTTCATCGCGATCCGCGTGTCGTCACCATGCTGGCGCGCGCCTTGATCCAGGGCTTGATGCTGGCCGGGATGGCGGCTTGCGGTAAGCATTTTCCCGGCCACGGTGCGGTGGAGGCCGACTCGCATCATGAAATTCCGGTGGACCCCCGTGATTTTGAAACCATCATGCAGGAAGACGCGGCTCCGTATGGCTGGCTAGGCGACATGGTGCTGCCATCCGTAATGCCGGCTCATGTTGTTTACCCCGAGGTCGACCCACATCCTGCCGGCTTCTCACGCCACTGGATACAGAAAGTGCTGCGCCAGGACCTCGGCTATGACGGGGTGGTGTTTTCGGACGACCTGACAATGGAAGGCGCGACGGTGGCCGGCGACATCCTGGCGCGTGCGCAAGCTGCGCTGGGCGCTGGCTGCGATATGGTCCTGGTATGCAATCGGCCCGATCTTGCCGACGATTTGCTGGCGCGTCTCGCCTTCGATCATGATGCGGCGTCCGTGGCGCGTATCCGCCGGTTGCTGCCACAACAGGCGGCACCCGGCTGGGATGCGCTGCAGGCCGATGAACGTTATCAATATGCCCGACGACTTCAATCTCAAATCGTTTCTGGCTGAGCTGCCGAATCTCCCGGGCGTCTATCGACATATCGATGCGCAGGGCGAGGTGCTTTATGTCGGCAAGGCGCGCGACCTTAAGCGCCGTGTTGCCTCGTACTTCCAGAAAACGCACAGTAGCCCGCGTATCACCCATATGGTGGCTCGCGTGGTGCGCCTGGAAGTGACGGTCACGCGCTCAGAAGCCGAAGCGCTGCTGCTGGAAAACAACCTGATCAAGCGGCTCAAGCCGCGCTACAACATCATCTTCCGCGACGACAAGTCGTATCCGTATCTGATGCTCAGCGGTCACGAGACCCCGCGCATTGCTTATTACCGTGGCAGCACGAGCGGGAAGGGGCGTTATTTCGGTCCCTACCCCAATGCATGGGCCGTGCGCGAAACCATACAGATACTGCAGCGCGTATTTCGCCTGCGCACCTGCGAAGACAGCGTCTATGCCAATCGCTCGCGTCCGTGCCTGCTGTATCAGATCGGACGCTGTTCGGCGCCTTGCGTGGACTTGATCTCCGCAGAGGCCTATCAGGCGGATGTGGACAGGGCAGTGCGTTTTCTGGATGGGCAGGCCACCCAGGTGCTGCGCGACATCGAGCAGCGCATGCACGATGCTTCGGCAGCGCTGGACTTCGAGCAGGCGGCGGCCCTGCGTGATCAGATGGGTGCGTTGGCCAAGGTGTTGCAGCAGCAATCCATGGAGAAGGTCGGCAACGACGATGTGGACGTGATTGCCGTTGCGTCGGCCGGCGGGCGTGTCTGCGTGAACCTGGCCATGATACGGGGTGGTCGCCATCTGGGCGACAAGCCTTTCTTTCCCACACACACGCACGACGATAGCGCCGGCGACGTGCTGGCTGCATTTGTTGCCCAGCACTACCTGGATACCGGCATGCCGCCAGTACTGGTGTGTTCCCATCCCTTGCCCGATCCGGACCTGATAGGGCTGCTGGCCGAGCAAACCGGCGTGAAGGCCCGCGTGCTGATCAAACCGCAAGGTGTGCGCAAGACCTGGCTGGAACAGGCCACCAAGAACGCGGAGCTCGCCTTGGCCCGGCTATTGAGCGAGTCCAGTGCCCGCGCTGCGCGCACCCTGGCGCTGGCCACCGCGCTGGAGCTGGATACTGACGAAGCGGCACTGGACGCCCTGCATATCGAGTGCTTTGACATCAGCCACACCTCGGGCGAGGCCACCCAGGCGTCTTGTGTGGTCTATCAGCATCATGCGATGCAGCCTTCGCTGTATCGGCGCTACAACATTGCCGGCATCACGCCTGGCGACGACTATGCCGCCATGCGCCAGGTATTGACGCGGCGCTTTGCCCGTGTTGCAGACGGGCTGGCCGATATGCCCTCGGTGGTGCTGATCGATGGCGGCAAGGGGCAGGTTGAAGTTGCCCGCCAGGTATTCGTTGAATTGGGATTGGATACGCGCAGCATTGTTGGCGTTGCCAAGGGGGAGGGCCGCAAGGTGGGGCTGGAAACCCTGGTGTTCGTCGATGGACGGCCTCCCGTCGCCCTGGGCATCGAGTCTGCCGCGCTGATGCTGGTGGCACAGATCCGGGACGAGGCGCATCGGTTTGCGATTACCGGCATGCGGGCGCAACGGGCCAAGGCGCGCAATGTGTCGCGCCTGGAAGAAATAGAGGGGGTGGGTGCACGCACGCGGCAAAAGCTGCTGGCCCGCTTCGGCGGATTTTCCGGTGTGGTGGACGCCAGCATCGACGATTTGCGCTCCGTGGACGGGATTTCCGCCCAATTGGCAGAACGCATCTATCTGGCGCTCCGATAAGGTAGTATTGATCTTATGCCAATTAATCTGCCTATTGCCCTGACCTGGCTGCGCATTGCCATGATTCCGCTGGTCGTGGCGCTGTTTTATGTGCCGTCGGACTGGATCTCGGTTCCCGTGCGCGATACCGTGGCGGCATTCGCCTTCATTGTGGCTGCGCTCACCGACTGGTTTGATGGTTGGCTGGCCAGGCGCTGGAACCAGACTTCCTCCTTCGGCGCTTTCCTGGACCCGGTGGCCGACAAGCTGATGGTCTGCGCGGCGCTGCTGGTGCTGCTGGACCTGAATCGTGTCGACACCTTTATTGCGCTGATCATCATCGGCCGCGAGATCACCATCTCGGCGCTGCGCGAATGGATGGCCAAGATAGGCGCCAGTGGCAGCGTGGCGGTGCACCGGCTGGGCAAGTTCAAGACGGTGGCGCAAATGGTGGCCATTCCCTGCCTGCTTTATTGGCGCCCACTATATGGCGTGTCGCTCGAGTTGCTGGGCGAGGTGCTGATCGTGCTGGCTGCCGTCCTGACGGTATGGTCCATGTGCTATTACCTGCAACGTGCCTGGCCCGAGATCCGCGACAAGTCCGGTCGGCAGGGCTGACAACCGCAATGCAAAATCACCATGAGCGCCATACCTGATACTGAAGCCGTCGATTTTCGACAGATACGTCGCAAAGACTGGACCATCATCGGACTGATTGGCTCGGCGCATTCAGCATCCCATTTTTTTCAGCTGGTCTTTCCCACTTTGTACTTGTCGCTGGCTCACGAGTTCGGCTACGACTTCGTCAAGCTGGGTCTGCTGGCGTCAATTTTCTTTCTGGTGTCTTGCCTTGGGCAGGCATCGTCCGGGTTTGTTGTCGACCGCATAGGGCCAGCGCCGGTGTTGCGGTTCGGCCTGGCCAGTTTTGTGGTGTCGGGCGTGTTGATCGGGAGCGCCAACGGCTATGCCATGCTGGTGCTGGCGGCTGTAATAGGAGGCATGGGAAATTCGGTTTTCCATCCCGTCGATTACTCCATCATGAATCACCGGGTCAGCCCCGCTCGTCTGGGTCACGCTTTCAGTACGCATGGCCTTACCGGCAATCTTGGGTGGGCGCTGACTCCCGTTTTCATGGCAACCATTATTCATTTGTCCAACTGGCGCGTGGCCGCTTTCAGTGCGGCAGGGCTGGTTGCCTTCGTTCTGGTGCTGACTTGGCTGGGCCGCAGCCTGCTTGCGGGCACCAATCAGCAGGCGGTCGCGGCATCCGCTGCGCCGGGCGCCTCATCGGGTTCGCAGGTGGATCTGTCCCGTCAGTCGGTCGGCCAGACGCTCGCAACACTGCTCGTGCAGCCGGCCTTGTGGGGCGCTTTCCTTTTCTTCATGTTCACCTCGGTGGCCCTGTCGGCGGTACAAAACTACACCATACCGATGTTGGGTGACATCTACGCCATCGACAAGGTGCTGGCTGGCGGCACCTTGTCGGCCTATATGATCGCGGCGGCGGTTGGCATGCTGGCGGGCGGCTTCCTGGTGGGCACGACGCCCAACACCGAACGCACCGTCTTCGTATCGCTATTGCTGGCCGGTGCCCTGCTTGCGGTATTGGCCCTGGGTACGGTGCCGCCTGTGGTCGCCATGGGCCTGGTAGCGCTGGCCGGTTTCTTCTCGGGCGTGGCGGCACCCTCGCGCGATATGCTCATACGGCGGGTAACGCCCAAGGGCGCGACGGGCACGGTGTACGGCCTGGTTTACTCCGGCATGGATGTGGGCTCATCGCTCGCGCCCGTGGGCTTTGGCTTGATGCTGGATGCCGGCCTGGGGCGCGGACCGTGGTTTGGCGCAGCGACCGCTTTTGCCATTGCCGCCGTGTTGGCAGTATGGGTGGCCCGCTGGGCCGGGCGCAGCGTGGCGGCGGTCAGTACCGCGCGAGCCTAGGACTTACTGGCGGGGTGTGCGCGCATCGACCACGGTGGTGGCTGCACTGCTGCGCCATGGATTGATGTCCAGTCCGCCGCGTCGCGTATAGCGCGCATACACGAATAGCGATTCGGGCTGGCAAGCCTGCCAGATATCGCAATACATCTTCTCGACGCAGTGCTCGTGGAACTCGGTGTGGCGGCGCAGTGAGACGATATAACGCAGCAGGGCATCCCGATCTATACGGGGGCCTGTATAGCGTACCTGCACACTGCCCCAGTCGGGCTGACCGGTAACGGGACAGTTCGATTTGAGCAGATCTGAGGTCAGGGTTTCGGTGACCTGCGGGGCGTCAGCCACGCACTGCAGCAATCCCGGCGTGGGCTCATAAGCACTGATCTCGATGTCGGCACCGTCAATGCTGATTCCGTCCATGGGTGCACACTGCAGCGCCTGCCCGTCGCCCAGCCTTTGCAAGCTGACTTCTACCGGCCCGCCGCAAGCGCGTTCGAGATCGCGCTGGAGCGTGCCGCGCACAGTGGCCTCGTCCTGCTGGCGTTCTTCGTTGAAGGAGTTCAGGTACAGCTTGAACGACTTGGACTCGATCAGTCGCGGGCTACTGTGGTCAAAGACGAACCGTCCTATCGCCACAACTGGCTTGCCGCGCGCGTCCAGCCAGGAAAGCTCGTAGGCATTCCAGATATCGGCGCCGTGCCACACGGAAGGGATGTTCAGTTGCTGGCGATTCCGCGCGCGTTCTATGGGGAACAGCAGGCCGGCATCGTAGGTAACGGGATAAACGACATCCTGGCCCAAAGGGGCGTGAGCGAGGTGAGTATCTTGCATGGTGGGTAGCGAAAGTTGGTGCTGCGGACCAGTAGGCCCGCATCAGGTTAAGCCATTGTACCGTCTGGACCGTACCGTTTCATATCATGAAATTGCCATTTCGCATCGTGAAATTGCGATGCTGCGTTGCATGATCTTGCTTTTCATACGGAAGAAAGTTGTTCCGCATCCTGAAATGAAATTCGTATCATCTTGAAATTTAAGCGCAATATTTTTTGTCTTATATAAGACATAAGTGTGGTTTGCCTTGCAGCAAGCCCGTAGACTTTAGTCATCGGGTTTACCACTTTTTCTTACTTTGCAGGGACACATCATGAGCACACGAGAAACCGAAATTCGCGACCTTCAACGAACATGGGCAGAAGATGCCCGCTGGCAGGGTATCAAGCGCGGTTATGGGGCCGAAGAGGTCGTGCGGCTGCGCGGCTCGGTCACGGTGGAGCACACGCTGGCTCGTCGCGGCGCTGAAAAACTGTGGGGCTTGCTGCATGAAGAGCCTTTCATCAATGCGCTGGGCGCCCTGACAGGCAACCAGGCCATGCAACAGGTGAAGGCGGGGCTCAAGGCCATATATCTGTCCGGTTGGCAGGTCGCCGGCGATGCCAATGGCGCGGGCGAAATGTACCCCGATCAGTCGCTGTATCCGGCCAACTCGGTGCCCCTGGTGGTCAAGCGCATCAATAATGCCTTGACCCGTTGCGACCAGATCCAGTGGATGGAAGGCAAAAACCCCAAAGACGAAGATTACCTCGACTACTTCGCCCCCATCGTGGCGGACGCGGAAGCCGGGTTTGGCGGCGTACTGAATGCCTTCGAACTCATGAAGTCCATGATCGAGGCGGGTGCAGCCGGCGTTCACTTTGAAGACCAGTTGGCTTCGGTCAAGAAGTGCGGGCACATGGGCGGGAAGGTGCTGGTGCCCACTCGCGAAGCCGTCGCCAAGTTGGTGTCGGCACGTCTGGCCGCCGACGTACTGGGCGTTCCTACCTTGTTGCTGGCTCGTACTGACGCCGATGCTGCCGACCTGGTAACCAGCGACATCGACGAGAACGATCACGCCTTCATTACCGGCGAGCGCACCGTGGAAGGCTTCTTCCGCACACGTGCCGGTATCGATCAGGCTATTTCGCGTGGGCTGGCCTATGCACCTTATGCCGATCTGCTGTGGTGCGAAACTTCCACACCCAACCTGGAATATGCCCGCAAGTTTGCCGAGTCCATCCATAAGCAGTTCCCGGGCAAGATGCTGGCCTATAACTGCTCGCCATCGTTCAATTGGAAAAAGAACCTGGACGACACCACCATCGCCAAGTTCCAGCGCGAGCTGGGCGCCATGGGCTACAAGTTCCAGTTCATCACGCTGGCCGGCTTCCACGCCCTGAACTACGGCATGTTCGAGCTGGCGCACGGTTATGCCCGCAACCAGATGAGTGCCTTCGTTGAGTTGCAGCAGAAGGAATTCGCGGCGGCCGACCTTGGCTTCACGGCCGTGAAGCACCAACGCGAGGTGGGTACCGGCTACTTCGATGCCGTCACGCAAGCTATTGAAGGCGGTCGCTCGTCCACCACGGCACTGACCGGCTCTACCGAGGAAGCACAATTTGAAGGGTCGCCCAAAGACGGCCTGAAGGTGGCCTGACGGCCAGCCCCCGTACGAGACGGCTTACCTGGCGTCGTCTTGTACAGCAGTATTTTTGCGGCGCCCTCGTGGCGCCGTCTTTTTTTTGCACTATCGGGGAAGCCTGTTGATTTATATCAAGACTGGAGGCCACTAGCTGGCCTATAGTGCTCCGTAATGCGCGCCTTCTCGATATTCTCCATTCCTGTACAGCTTGCCGACCATGATCGCCAAAAGCGACGCCATATGCTTGCACGCATGGGCCTGGCCTGGCTGGGCATGATGCAGGTCATGATGTTTGCCTTCCCCGGTTACTTGCGGTCCGCCAGCATGGGGGCAGAGAACCTGCGTACGTTGGACGAGGCCATTGTGTTGATGAACTGGATCAGCCTGGTCATTACCGTGCCGGTAGTGTTGTATTGCGCCTGGCCGGTATGGGGCGGCGCCCTGCGACGCCTGTTGCAGGGCAGGGTAGGCATGGATCTTCCGGTGGCCCTGGGCATCGTGGCCGCTTTTATCCCTAGCGTCTGGACGACCTGGATGGCGCGCGGCGAGGTTTATTTCGATTCCGTCGCCATGTTCGTGGCTTTCCTGCTGACGGCCCGATACCTGGAGCTTTGTGCCCGACAATCCGTAGCGGGCGGTGCGCCGGCTCATCAGTTCATCGAGCAGTTTCGCGAGGCAGTGTCCAGGCGCGCCGATCACATTGCTTTCTGGTTCGTGGTGGTGCAGCTTGCCCTGGCTTTCCTCGCGGGAGCCGCCTGGTATCTGTATGCACCCGATCGTGCCATCGGCGTGATGGTGGCGCTACTGGTCATGAGCTGCCCCTGTGCAATGGCCATGGCGGTCCCGACTGCCGTTGCAGCTGCACATGCCAGCCTGTCGGTTCGATCATCGAGCACCGAAGTCGATGTGCTGCGGCTGACTCAAGCTACTGGTCGGCTGGCTCGCCAGAATTTATATGGTTCGGTTGCCTGGCATCTGTTGATGACGCCGCTGGCCGCTGCAGGGCTGGTCGCACCCTGGGTGGCTGCCCTGACCATGCTGTTGTCGTCCTTGGCGGTGGCCGGGAACTCGTGGCGCTTCTATCGGCGACAGACCGTCCCGCGCACCGGCAGGCTGCAAGCAGCGGCGGTACAGGCCTGACCATGCCCTCATTGTATTTGCTGCTGCCCATATCGCTGTTGCTGGTCATTGTCATAGGCGCGGCGTTTTGGTGGGCTATTTTTGCAGGGCAGTTCGACGACACGTCGCATGCGGCGCAGTCGATACTGCTTGATGACGATACCCCGGCCAATGCCGGGAACGACAAAGATTTTGATTGATTTGTTTTACTTGATTTAGGGGAAGCTCGATGGGTACGTCCGATACTGTCGGAACACAGGCCGAAGTCTTCAACTATGGGGTCGTGCGTCAGTTCACGATAGCCACCATAGTTTGGGGCGTGGTCGGCATGGCGGTGGGGGTTCTGATCGCCGCACAGCTGATCTGGCCGGAGTTGAACTTCAATACCCCGTGGCTGAGCTACGGCCGCTTGCGTCCCTTGCATACCAACGGCGTGATCTTCGCCTTTGGCGGCAGCGCGCTGTTCGCCACCTCGTATTACGTGGTGCAGCGTACCTGTCAGGCGCGCTTGTTCAGCGACAAGCTGGCCGCCTTCACTTTCTGGGGATGGCAGGCGGTGCTGGTGGGTGCTGTAATTACCTTGCCGATGGGCTACACGTCCACCAAAGAATACGCCGAACTCGAATGGCCGCTGGATATCCTGATCGCCCTGGTCTGGATCGCCTATGCCGTGGTGTTCTTCGGCACCATCGCCAAGCGCAAGATGCGTCACATCTATGTGGCCAACTGGTTCTTTGGATCTTACATACTGACCATCGCCGTGCTGCACATCTTCAACAACCTGGAGCTTCCCGTATCGATGTGGAAGTCGTACTCGGCCTTTGCCGGGGTGCAGGATGCAATGGTGCAGTGGTGGTACGGGCACAATGCGGTCGGTTTCTTCCTGACCACCAGTTTCCTGGGCATGATGTATTACTTCGTGCCCAAGCAGGCCGGGCGTCCCATTTATTCGTATCGCTTGTCCATCGTGCACTTCTGGGCACTGGCCTTCACTTACATGTGGGCCGGTCCGCACCATCTGCTGTATACCTCGTTGCCTGACTGGACGCAATCGCTGGGCATGGCCCTGTCGCTGATACTGCTTGCTCCTTCCTGGGGCGGGATGATCAACGGCATCATGACCTTGTCGGGCGCCTGGCACAAGCTGCGTACCGATCCCATACTGAAGTTCCTGGTGGTGGCCTTATCTTTCTACGGCATGGCAACCTTCGAGGGCTCGATGATGTCCATCCGCACGGTCAACGCCCTGTCGCATTACACCGACTGGACAGTCGGGCACGTGCACGCCGGCGCACTGGGCTGGGTTGCCATGATTACCTTTGGCTCCTTCTATTACATGATTCCCCGTTTGTACGGCCGCAGCGCCATGGCCAACATGGGGCTGGTTTCCCTGCATTTCTGGTTGGCCACGCTGGGCGTCGTGCTGTATATCAGCTCGATGTGGATTGCCGGCGTGATGCAGGGCCTGATGTGGCGCGCGACGGGTGCGGACGGCACGCTGACCTACAGCTTTGTGGAAGCCGTGAAGGCTACCTATCCCTTCTACGTCATACGCCTGGTGGGAGGCCTGTGCTTCCTGGGCGGCATGTGCGTCATGGCATGGAACACCTTCATTACCGTGCGGGGCCAGACCCATAGCAATCCGGTCATTCCGCAGTTCAACCCGGATGCGCGCGACCCCGCGATGCGCCAACCGGCCACGGCCACGGCTTAAGGAGATACAACATGGCCAAGAAGAAGTCCGGATTCAGTCACAAGCTGATCGAGCAGAACGTCGGGCTGCTCATCATCCTGTCGATCGCCGTCATATCGTTTGCGGGTCTGGTGCAGATCGTTCCGCTGTTTTTCCAACACTCAACCACCACGCCCACCCCGGGCGTCATGCCCTACGAGCCGCTGAATCTCGTCGGGCGCGACGTATACATACGGGAAGGCTGCGTGGGCTGCCATTCCCAGCAGATACGCATGCTTAGCTCCGAGGTGCAGCGCTACGGCCCTTATTCCCTGGCCGGCGAGTCGACCTACGACTATCCCTTCCTGTGGGGTTCCAAGCGCACCGGTCCTGACCTGGCTAGGGTGGGTGGCCGCTATTCCGACGACTGGCACCGCGTACACCTGCGCAACCCGCGCGATGTCGTGCCGGAATCGAACATGCCCGCGTATGGATGGTTGGCGCGCAACTCGGTCGAGAACGAGAACGTTCAGACCCGCATGCGCGTATTGCGCAGGTTGGGGGTTCCGTATACCGACGAACAGATCGAGCAGGCGCCGGAACAACTGAAAGGCAAAACCGAAGAAGACGCCCTGATCGCCTATCTGCAGGATCTGGGCGTGGCCGGGCGCGCCGCCGCCGCTAAGGCCGTTGCCGAGGGAGCACTGTAATGGGCTTGTTGAATGGTTTGGCAACCATTATTGCCATGCTTACTTTCCTGGGCATCGTGGTCTGGGCGTTCTCCAAGGGCCGGGCCGACGCCAATCGCGAGGCCTCCATGCTCCCGTTCGCCGTGCCGGACGAGCGTTTGATGGACAAGAAAAAAGAGGAAACCCATGAGTGATTTCGTCAGCGGCTTCTGGAGCTACTACATCGGGGCGATAGCCATCGCCGGCATTGTGTTCTGTGTGTGGCTGCTGTTCTCGCAACGTGCCTGGCTGAAGAAAACCGTCGAGCATACCGAGGACACCGGCCATGTATGGGACGGCGATCTTACCGAGCTGAACAATCCTGTGCCGCGGTGGTGGACAGTGTTCTATCTGGGGCTTTGCATAGTCGCCGTTGCCATTCTGGTCTTGTATCCGGGCTTGGGCAGCTACGAGGGCACCCTGAAATTCACCTCTGCCAACGAGGTGAAGTCGCAGCGCGAAGCCCTGAATGCGCAGATCCAGCCGGTGTATGAGCGCTTTGGCAAGATGTCGATCACTGAAGTGGCCGGCGACCCGGATGCGCGCGAAATCGGCCAGCGCCTGTTCCTGAACAACTGTGCGCAGTGCCATGGCTCGGACGCCCGAGGCAGTGGCAACTTTCCCAACCTGGTGGACGGCGACTGGTTGTATGGCGGCGAGCCGGAGCAGATCATGCACTCCATTACCAAGGGACGGCACGGCATGATGCCGGCCTGGGGCGCACAGATCAAGCCGGCCGAGGCAGCCGACATTGCACAATACGTACGTTCCTTGTCCGGGCTGGCCAGCGATGCATTGCGCATCGTGCCGGGCAAACGTGGCTTCGATATGTTCTGCGCCGCCTGCCATGGCGCCGAAGGCAAGGGCAATACCGCGCTGGGCGCGCCCAATCTTAGCGATAACATCTGGCTCTATGGCAGTTCCGAAGCCTCGATCGTGGAAACCATACTGAATGGCCGCGAAAACCGCATGCCTGCTCAGGAAGGCATCCTTACGGAAGATCAGATCCGCATGCTTACCGCATGGGTATGGGGCTTGTCCAACCCAGGCAGCCGGATGGCTGCCCGATAGAAGCACAGCATGAGCAGCGAACCGCCCGTCGACCTGAACCCGGTACCAGCCGCCGCTGTGCCGGCCTGGCAACCCCCGCGGGTCACGCCCGCGGGCGGTAAGTCTCCTCATGTCGAGAAAGCGCTGTCCGATGTGCGCGGCAAGATTTATCCGCGTTCGGTATCCGGACTGTTCGCGCGCTGGCGCGTCGCCATGGTGGTCATCACCCAACTGATTTTCTACGGTTTGCCGTGGCTGCAATGGAATGACCGTCAGGCCGTGCTGTTTGATCTGGCGGCACGCAAGTTCTATATATTCGGCATGGTGCTGTGGCCGCAAGATGTCATTTATCTGGCTGTTTTGCTGGTCATCTCGGCTTTTGCATTGTTCCTGTTCACGGCCATGGCAGGGCGGTTGTTCTGCGGCTATGCCTGCCCACAGACCGTCTACACCGAGATCTTCATGTGGGTCGAGCGCCGTATCGAAGGCGACCGCCTGGCCCGTATTCGCCTGGACGAACAGCCCTGGTCGCTGCGCAAGCTGCGTATCAAGGCCTCCAAGCATTTTGTCTGGATCCTGATCGCATGGTGGACCGGGTCTACCTTCATCGGGTATTTCTCGCCGATACGCGAGCTGGGCATGGGCCTGCTTACGCTTAGCCTGGGGCCATGGCAGTGGTTCTGGATGGTGTTCTATGCGTTTGCCACCTGGGGCAACGCCGGCTTCATGCGCGAAGCGGTGTGCAAGTACATGTGCCCGTATGCCCGCTTCCAGAGCGTTATGGTCGATGACGACACCTTTGTCGTTACCTATGATCACGTCCGGGGCGAACCGCGCGGCGGGCGTTCGCGTCGCATCGATCACAAGGAAGCCGGCATGGGCGATTGCGTGGACTGCAGTCTGTGCGTGCAGGTCTGCCCAACCGGTATCGATATCCGCGACGGTCTGCAATACATGTGCATAGGCTGCGGCGCCTGCGTCGATGTCTGCGATACCGTCATGGACAAAATGGACTACGACAGGGGCCTGATCCGCTATACGTCGGGGCGCGCCATTACCGATGGGCTGTCGCAATCCCAGGTTCGCAAGCGGTTGCTGCGTCCCCGCGTGCTGGTGTACACGAGCCTGTTGGCCATCATCGTGGCAGGCTTTGTTTTTTCCCTGGCTACACGCAACCCTTTGCGGGTGGATGTCATACGTGATCGCGGGGTGCTGGGCCGTGAAGTAGCCGGTGGCATGATAGAGAACGTGTATCGCCTGCAAATGATCAACACCTCCGAGTCTCCGCTGACGCTTAAACTTAGCGCCACCGGGGTGCCCGAGCTTGCGATCCTGACTGCCGACGAGGGCACAGATACCGTACAGGTGGATGCCGCCTCGAACCGATTGGTTCCCGTCGTGGTACGTGCCCCGGCTGGCACCCTCACACCTGGCTTGCATGAAATCGAATTGACCACTGTGGGCAATTACGGATCGGACCGCGAGGTCACCGTCGTTGAGCGATCCAGCTTTTTTGTTCCCCGATAACCCAGAGGCCAGTAGATGTCACAATTTCCCGACCCCGCAGAGCAGCTTGTAGGGCCCAGCAAGCCTTGGTGGCGCGAGCCCTGGCCCTGGCTGCTGATGGCGGGCCCCTTCGCGGCGATGGTGGGCTGTATTATTACGATTTTTCTCGCCGTGGAGCACTACGGCGATCAGGCAATTACTGATGGTGGCATCAAGCGCGGGCTGAAGGTCACTCGTCAGGATGAAGTACCGGCGGCTCCGCAGCCGCCGAAGGCGCAAGCGCGCGAATAATTCCAAGAATAATCAGGAGACAACTATGCGTAGACGTTCATTGATGTGGATTTTATGGCCGTCTTTCTTGATCGCCGGGGCGACCAGCGCCGCCGTGTTCGCGGCAATCGACCCGCTGGATATTTCTTTCTTTGGCTTCTTCCAGGCAGAGCGACAAGCTGTCTATGCGGGGGGCTTTTTCTTGTTCTGGGTGATGGCAGCGCTATCTAGCGCGTTAACGCTGCATTTGGCGCCGCGCGGTCGCCTTGAAGACGAATTTGGCGACCCGGTGCCCGACTAGGCGGCTCAACCGCAGTCGGTCCCAGCCAGCGCCTGCAAGCCGTGCATATCCAGTATATGCACTTCGCGCTGTCGCACGCGTATCAGGTTCTCGCGCGCAAATCGCGAGAACAGCCGACTGACGGTTTCCAGGGTAAGGCCCAGGTAGTTGCCGATCTCTTCTCGGCTCATGCGCAGGATGAATTCGCTGGCAGAATAGCCCAGCGCGGAAAGCCGCTGCGACAGGTTGACCAGAAAAGCGGCGAGTCGCTGTTCTGAGCGCAGTGCGCCCAATGCCATGACCAGTTGGTGAGAGCGGCCGATTTCCTTGCTCATGAGGCGGCGCAACTGTTGTTGCAGCACCGGCAGGTGCCTGGCCAGTTCGTCCATCTCGTCGATGCGGATGATGCATACTTCGGAGTCTTCCAGCGCGATGGCATGCGATAGATGGACGTTGTCCAGCAGGCCGTCCATGCCGACGATTTCACCCGGCAGCAGAAAGCTGGTGATCTGGATCTGGCCCGACGCATCTTCCAGTTGCGTCTTCAACGAACCGGAACGGATGCCATAAACCGCTTCCGTCTTCTCGCCCAGATGGAATAGCGCGCTTCCCTTGGGGATGCGGATTCGTTCCTTGATGAGCTCGTCAAGCTTGGCCACGTCATCGCGTGCCATGCCCAGTGGCAGGCACAGTTCGCTTAGCATACAGGTGGAACAGCGGGTGGATTCGGGTGCGACCGGGATACGTTTAGGCATGCAGGACAGATCTGGGTTTCAGTTGGCTGTCAGTATAGGCTTCTCGGCGGATAAGTCATGTCGCGAGTGTGGTTTTTTCGTCAGTTGCCGCCCAATACGACGGCGTGGCATAGCGTTCTTTGAGCATGTCAACGAATAGCCGCACACGCAAGGGCAGGTGTTTGCGCTCGGGCAGCATGGCAAATATGCCATTGGGCGGCGCTGCGTAGTCGTCCAGCACGGTAAGCAGCCGACCTGCTGCCAGATCGTCGCGGACCTCCCAGAGTGATCGCCACGACAGCCCGATGCCGGCCAGCGTCCATTGATGCAGTACCGATCCATCGCTGCAGGCGAGACTGCCTTTTGCCCGGATCGCACGCAATTGCCCATTTTGCCGCAGCAGCCAGCCCCTGGCCTGGTTGCCCTGGTTGCCGAAGGACAGGCAGTTGTGTCGTGCCAGGTCGTCTGGTGTTGCGGGGCGTCCGTGCCGTTCCAGATAAGAAGGGGCGGCGACGATAACGCGCTGGTTATCGGCCAGACGCAAGCCCACGATCTGCGAGTCGTCCAGTTCGCCCAGGCGTATGGCGCAATCGTAGCGCTCTTCGATCAGGTCGACCAGGCGATCGG
The DNA here is from genome assembly GCF_004022565.1 of Pollutimonas thiosulfatoxidans. NCBI lineage: Bacteria > Pseudomonadati > Pseudomonadota > Betaproteobacteria > Burkholderiales > Alcaligenaceae > Pollutimonas > Pollutimonas thiosulfatoxidans. The sequence goes on along the minus strand of NZ_CP022987.1, from coordinate 1,464,213 downwards.
ACAGATCCAGGGTGACCGAGACGTCCGGGTAAGTGGCGGTGAACTCGGGCAGCAGGGGAGCAACATGCCTGCGCCCAAAGCCGGCCGGCGCGCTGACGCGCAAATGGCCGCCGGGCTTCACGCTACCCTGCGTGATACGGGCTTCGGTGTCGTTCAGGTCGCGCAGGATGCGCTGCGCTTCCTCCAGCAGTGCGGTGCCCTCGGAGGTAAGCGACAGGCGGCGGGTCGAGCGCAGCAGCAGTTTCACGCCCAGGCGGCCCTCCAGCGCGGTAAGGCGTCGGCTCATCATGGCGGGCGCCACGCCTTCGGCGCGTGCCGCCGCAGTCAGGCTGCCCAGCGTCGCAACGGCCACGAAACTTTCCAGTTGTTTGAATTTATCCATAGGGGCGGCGAGGGCTCTACCTTGAAATAGGGCCGTTAGGCCGCACATATTCATTATTCGAGCCCATGGCTCTCTCCACTTTCAAAGAACACTATGCGATTCGACAAACTTACCACCAAATTTCAGCAGGCCATTGCCGATGCGCAAAGCCTGGCTGTTCAGCATGATAATCCTTATATCGAGCCGGCCCATGTGTTGGCGGCGCTATTGGCCGATAGCGACAGCGGCGCGGGCAGCCTGCTGGCGCGTGCCGGCGTGGCGGTCAATCGCCTGAGCCAGGCTTTGACCGCGCAGATCGAAGCCTTGCCGCAAGTTCAGGGGGCCGAAGGCAACATACAGGTCAGCCGCGAGTTGCAAGCGGTATTGGCGCGTACCGACAAAGAAGCCAGCAAACGCGGCGACTCTTACATCGCCAGCGAGCTTTTCCTGCTGGCACTGGCCGACGATAAAGGCGAGACGGGCCGCCTGCTACGCGAGGCGGGCTTGCAACGCAAGCCCCTGGAAGCCGCCATCGAAGCCGTGCGCGGGGGTGCCAGCGTTGCCGACTCCGAGGGCGAATCCAACCGCGAGGCCCTATCCAAATACACTACCGACCTGACCGATCTCGCACGCCAGGGCAAGTTGGATCCGGTCATAGGCCGCGACGACGAGATCCGTCGATCCATCCAGATCTTGCAACGTCGCACCAAGAATAATCCGGTGTTGATCGGTGAGCCCGGCGTGGGCAAGACGGCGATCGTCGAAGGACTGGCGCAGCGGATTATCAATAACGAGGTGCCCGAGACCCTCAAGGGCAAGCGGGTGCTGTCGCTGGATATGGCGGCTTTGCTGGCCGGTGCCAAGTATCGCGGCGAGTTCGAAGAACGCCTGAAGGCGGTTCTTAAAGAGCTTTCCCACGACGACGGCCAGACCATTGTTTTCATCGACGAGCTGCACACCATGGTGGGCGCAGGCAAGGCCGAGGGCGCAATGGACGCGGGCAATATGCTCAAACCGGCCTTGTCGCGCGGCGAACTGCATTGCATAGGCGCGACCACGCTGGACGAATACCGCAAATACATCGAGAAAGATGCCGCGCTGGAGCGGCGCTTCCAGAAAGTCCTTATCAACGAGCCCGACGTCGAGTCGACCATCGCGATCTTGCGCGGCTTGCAGGAGCGCTACGAACTGCATCACGGCGTGGCCATTACCGACCCGGCCATTGTGGCGGCTGCCGAGCTGTCCAATCGCTACATCACTGATCGCTTCCTGCCAGATAAGGCCATCGACCTTATCGACGAGGCGGCTGCGCGCATACGAATGGAGATCGACTCCAAGCCCGAGGTCATGGACAAGTTGGATCGACGCATCATCCAGTTGAAGATCGAGCGCGAAGCGGTCAATAAAGACACGGACGAGGGCTCACAGCGTCGTCTCAAGGCTATCGAGGACGAACTGCTGAAGCTGCAGCGCGAGTACAACGATTTCGAGGAAATCTGGAAATCCGAGAAGGCCGCTGTCCAGGGCTCGCAGTCGATCAAGGAAGAGATCGAGCGCACGCGCGCCGAGATGGCCGAGCTGCAGCGCAAGGGTCAGTTCGACAAGCTTGCGGAGCTGCAGTACGGCAAGTTGCCCGAGCTGGAGGGCCGCCTGCAAGCAGCCGAAGCCGGCCAACAAGAGGCCGCCGACGCCGACAAGCCGCGCTTGTTGCGTACCCGGGTGGGTGCGGAAGAGATCGCCGAGGTCGTGTCCCGGGCTACCGGCATTCCGGTGTCCAAGATGATGCAAGGAGAGCGCGACAAGCTGCTGCAAATGGAAAGCTATCTGCATCAGCGGGTCGTCGGTCAGGACGAGGCCGTAACCCTGGTGGCTGATGCGATTCGCCGTTCACGGGCCGGCTTGTCGGACCCATCGCGCCCTTATGGTTCCTTCTTGTTTCTCGGCCCCACTGGGGTAGGCAAGACCGAACTTACCAAGGCGCTGGCCGGCTTCCTGTTCGATTCGGACGACCACCTGATACGCATCGACATGAGCGAGTTCATGGAGAAGCACTCGGTGGCGCGTCTTATCGGAGCGCCTCCCGGTTACGTGGGCTACGAAGAGGGCGGCTATCTGACCGAAGTGGTGCGCCGCAAGCCTTACAGCGTCATTTTGCTGGACGAGATCGAGAAAGCGCACCCCGACGTATTCAACGTGCTGTTGCAAGTGCTGGATGACGGCCGCCTGACCGATGGCCAGGGCCGTACGGTGGATTTCCGCAACACTGTCATTGTCATGACGTCCAACCTGGGCTCGCAGCATATACAAAGCATGACCGACCAGCCCTACGAGGTGGTCAAGGAAGTAATCTGGGAAGAGCTTAAACAGGCATTCCGCCCCGAGTTCCTGAACCGTATCGACGAAGTCGTGGTGTTCCATGGTCTGGACGCCAGCCATATCGAGTCGATTGCGCGCTTGCAGATACAGCGCCTGGCCGAACGCCTCGTCCAGATGGACATGCGCCTGGAAGTCACAGATGCTGCCCTGGCACAATTGGCCCGTAGCGGCTTTGACCCGGTGTTTGGGGCACGCCCGCTTAAACGCGCCATCCAGCAGCATGTAGAGAACCCGGTCGCGCGACTGATACTGGAGGGCAAATTTGGGCCCAAGGATGTCGTGCCGGTGGACTGGCAGGACGATCAGTTTGTGTTTTCGCGCACCTTGCAGTAAACGTCTGCTGGGGCGTCGGCCTTACGCGTCGGCGCCCGGCGGCGGGTTGAATTCCAGTTCGTCCTTGCCGTAGAACTTGATGCCTATCTTGATACGTTCGCGGCCTTGTTCGCGACGATGCCGATTGGTATCGCGCAGCGAATAGACACAGCCGCAGTACTCTTGCTGGTAGAAGGTTTCGCGCTTGCTGATTTCGATCATGCGTGCTGACCCGCCACCTTTGCGCCAGTTGTAGGTCCAGTAGATCAGTTCGGGGTAGCGCGCAGCGGCGCGCTCGCCCGAACCGTTGATCTGGTTCATGTCCTTCCAGCGCGAAATACCCAATGAGCTGGTAATGGTGTCAAAGCCGTGCTCGTGAGCGTATAGCGCGGTGCGCTCGAAGCGCATGTCGAAACAGACCGTACAGCGTTGTCCGCGCTCGGGCTCGTCTTCCAGGCCGCGTACGCGCTCGAACCAGTTGTCCCGGTCGTAGTCGGCGTCGATGAATTCGATGCCGTGCTGCTCTGCAAAACGAATGTTCTCGTTCTTGCGGATCTCGTACTCGCGGTCCGGGTGGATATTTGGGTTGTAAAAATAAATGGCGTATTCGATGCCCGATGCGGTCATGGCTTCCATGACTTCGCCGGAACACGGCGCACAGCAGGAATGCAGCAGCACCTTGCGCCGGTTGTCGGGCAACTGAAGTATGGGGCGTTCGGTCAGGGTCATGGCAGACGATTGCAGCCTTGCGGCGCAGTAAAGATATGGCTCATGGGCGTATTTTAGTCGCCTATGACGGTATTCCAAAGTGTGCCCACCGCCCGGCGTTGAAGAATCAATTGATCGCTGGGTACGCGGGCCTTCTCGGCACCCTGCAGACGCAAGGCATGTTGGCGGCGACGATATTCGCGATAGGCGTCGGCGACGTCTATGGCCAGATGCCTGGGGATGAGGCCGACCTGGGCAGCCAGCCCCAGCAGGGCGATATTTCCGAGGTTATCCAGCAGCACCGGATAGGTCGCTGCGTGGCACAGCACCAGGTATTGCGTCACGAACTCCACATCCACCATGCCGCCACGGTCGTGCTTCAGGTCGAAGTCGTCGCTGCGATTGGGATGCCCTGCGCTGATCTTCTCGCGCATGCCACGCACTTCGTTGCGTAGCGCAACAGGATCACGCGGCAGCAGCAGCACTTGGCGGCGTATGGCCTCGAAGCGCTGGCCAATCGCGGCGTCACCCGCAACGAAACGGGCGCGTGTGATGGCTTGATGCTCCCAGGCCCAGGCGTGCTGCGTCTGGTATTGCTCGAAGGCGTCGATCGAAACGGCCAACAGGCCGGCGTCGCCATCCGGCCGCAGGCGCAGGTCGATCTCGTACAGGCGCCCGGACGACGTCATGGTCGATAGCCACGAGGCCATGCGTCGGCCCAGCTTGGCATAGAGCTCGCTGGCTTCGTCGGTGGGGTCGTCGTAAAGGAAAACCAAATCCAGGTCGGACGCGTAGCCGATTTCCTTGCCGCCCAGCTTGCCATAGGCAATGATGGCGAAGTGCGGGGCGGGAAGGGGGCCTGCCTGGCCGCGCGGCTGCACCAGCGGCCATACACGATCGATGGTCTCAGCCAGCAGCAGGTCAGCCAGCGCCGAGAGCCGATCCGCCAGGTGTTCCACCGTAAGCACGCCTTCCAGATCCTGGGCCAGCAACTGAAAAGTCACCTGGTGCTGGGTGTCGCGCATCAGGTTCATTTGTTGTTCGACGTCGGGTCGGCCGTCAGGCAGCACGCAGGCATCGAGCTCGCTGCGCAATTGGCGCCGTAGCTCGTCGAAGTCTGGCGGCTCGAGCAGCGAATGCCACTCGATCAGGCTATCCAGCAAAATAGGGTAGCGGGCCAGGTACTGCGATGCCCAGGGGCTGGCGCCAACGATGCGGGCAACCCGTGCAAGTGTCTCGGGATACTCGGCCAGCAGCGCCAGATAGGCACTGCGCTGGACGATGTGTTCGACCAGCTCAAGCAAGCGTATGGCCGTGGTGGGCGGCGTTGCGCTCTTGGCTGCCATGTCGATGATGGCAGGCAGCAAGGTCTTGACGCGTCGCCGGCTGCTTGCGGGCAAGCTGCGGATGCGATGGCTATCGAGCAGTGACTCGACGCGTTGGCGTATGGTGTCGGCGTGGTCGCCCAGCAGTTGCTCGATCTGCTCATTCAGGTCGCTGTATGGCGTATCGGTGGTCCGGGCCGCAGGGGTGTCCTCGCCATGGTCGGTTTCACCCATGCCGGCAATACGGAAAGCGTCGCGGAAGGTTTGGGTCACGAAGGCGCGATGTTCGGTCAACGTGGTTTCAAACGCCGCCTGCTCCATGCCCATGGCATCAGCCAGAGCGGTGCACAGGGCCGGGTCGCGCGGCAGCAAGTGGGTCTGCTCGTCTTCGCGGTACTGCAACAGATGCTCCACCCGCCGCAAAAATTCGTAAGCGATGGCCAGGCGCTCGGCGACCTCGTTGGCGATCACGCCGGCATTGGCCTGCGCCTGCAGGGCGGCAAGCAAGCCTCGTTGTTGCAATGACGGCATCCGACCGCCGCGTATCAACTGATTCAGCTGCACGACAAATTCGATCTCGCGTATGCCGCCTTCACCCAGCTTGATGTTATGGATGGTGTCGACACCATTGCGGGCCAGTGCGCGGCGTTGCCAGTCGAGCCGGATTCTTTCGCGCAGCCCGCGCATGGCAGCCAGGGCGTCGAAGTCGAAGTACTTGCGGTACACGAAGGGGGTGCGCAGCGATGCCAGTTGCCTGACCTGCTCGGATGAGTCGCTACCCTCGAAGGCCCGGCAAGGAATGATCCGGCCTTTCAGCCAGGCGTAGCGTTCCCATTCCCGACCTTGCGTCACCAGATAGTTCTCCAGGGCGTCAAGGCTCCAGGCCAGCGGGCCAGAGTCGCCATCGGGCCGCAGCCGCAGGTCAGTGCGGAATACCTGCCCATCGCCATCCATCTCGGACAGCACCGGCATCATGCGTTGCGTTACCCGGCCATAGAACTCGTGGTGGCTGATCTTTCGGCGTCCGGTGGTTTCTCCTTCTTCACCGTACAGCATGATCAAGTCGATGTCTGACGAGACGTTCAGTTCGCGGCCTCCCAGCTTGCCCATGCCGACGATAAGCAGCTCTTGCGGGCGCCCGGTATTGGGGTCTACCGGTACGCCATGGATATCCGCCAGTGCGCCCGCAACGCTCTTGTAGGCTTCCGCCACGGCCAGGTCTGCCAGGGCCGACATGGCCGTCACGACTTCTTCCAGCGGGGCAAGGCCATTGATGTCGCGCAGCATCAGCGTGTAAAAGGTACGTTCACGCAATAGGCGCAGCGCACGGCGCACATCGGCCACCGGCAGCGTGGCATCGCCTTCCCCCCCGCGAAGCTCGTCGTACCAGCCATGCAGGGTCTTGCGGGTAAGCGGCTGCTGGGCGGCGGCCGTCAGCCATTCGGCGAAGGGGGCATAAGCGCTGGTCTTGCGGCGCAGCGCGCCCGACCAGCGCAAAGCTCGCTCTAATATAATGCCTGCAGACATAGGGTCGCACGAGGGTGAAAAGATGAAGTATAAGGGGTGCCGACTCTTGAAGATCGCACTGGCCGCGTATTTTGCGCTGGCCCTGCTGGTGCTGGGCGTCCGCTATCTGGTTTTGCCCAATATCGACCAGTGGCGTCCTCAAATCGCCGCGCAACTATCGTCCCGTCTCGACCTCGATGTCACCCTGGGTGCCATACAGGCCGAATGGAAGGGCCTGAACCCCAGCCTGCGTCTGCGCAATGTCCAACTGGCCCGTCCCGGCCAGCCGGCAGTGCTGGAAGTGCCCCAAGTGGATGCCCGCCTTAGCTGGCGCAGCCTGTTCTCGCTTTCGCCGCAGTTTCTCAGCCTCAGTGTGCGCGGGATGACCTTGGACGTGAGCCGCGATGCGAACGACCAGTGGCGGCTGATGGGCCTACCGATCGATCTGGCCGAGGCAGCGCAACAGCCTGCGGACCGCGGCGATGGCTTCCTGATCTGGCTGGCGGCTCAACGGCATATTGTGTTGCGCGATGCCACGGTACGCTGGACCGATGCCTTGCGCCAGGCGCCGCCCCTGGTGTTGGAGGGCGTTACGCTGACAGTTACCGGCCGGTCCGGCAATCACGACTTTTCATTGATAGCAACGCCGCCTGCCGGCCTGGGCGACCAACTGGAAGCGCGTGGCCATATTCGGACGGACGGCGCAGAGGCGGCGAGCAGCTCGCGCCTGCGCTCCGCGGAGGGCCGCTTGTATGTGCGTATGCCCAACATGGCCCCGCTGGCGTGGGACCCATGGCTGCCCTTGCCCCCCGGGCTGCAATCCGGTCAGGTCTCCATGCAGTCCTGGCTTGAGTTCCAATCCGGTTCGCTTGCCCGGGTAGTGCTGGATGCGCATGTGGCTGATGCCCGCTGGGAGTTTCCAGAGCAGGTCGCCGCCAGCGTTGGCTCCTTCCGTCTTTATCTGGACGGCCCCGGTAGCGCTTACGGCAAACTGGCCGCCGGTAATCCGGATCCGGGCCTGGCTTTCAGTCTGGCTGCGAAGCATCTGACGGTCGAGGCTCCCGAACTATTCCAGCACACCTTGTCATTTGATCTTATCGATGCGGATGGCAGCGTGGGGCACGAGGATGACGGCGCCCTGGCATTGCGGTCAGCGCGCCTGGCTGTGGTTAATCTCGATATGGACGCCGCCTTTCAAGGGAATTGGAAGGAGGGCGGATCGGGCGTAGCGGGAATGGTCGACGTCCAAGGCGTTTTTCGGCGCGCCACGGTGGACGCCATTGATGACTACTTGCCAAGCACCGTTGATCTGGACGCGCGCGAGTGGATGGCTGCCAGCCTGATGGACGGCGAGATTGCCGACGCCACGGTCGCCGTGCGAGGCGACCTGATGCACTTTCCGTTCGGAGAGCATCCGACCGCCGGCGATTTTTCCTTGCAGGGGCGGTACTCGGGCGGGGTGATCGACTATCTGCCGCCAGACGATGGCTCTCTGGGCTGGCCGCGCCTGACAGACATGCGCGGTACGGTCGCCATGCATCGATCCAGCTTGCGGGTAACGGCGGATGAGGCTTTGATGCTGCCCACGCCTGACATGCCCATACGTTTGCACGAGGTGCGCGCCGACATTCCCGATATCGAGATGGAGTCCATCCTGGAGATCGACGGGCTGACGTCGGCCCGGGCCGAAGCTTATCTTGCCTTGATGAGTCATTCGCCGTTGGGCGACCTGCTTGACGGCATCTTCGCGCAAAGTAGTGCCGACGGAATGTGGCAGGTGCCCTTGTCACTGACCATACCGCTGGCGCGCCCCGAAGACACCACCGTGAAGGGGGCCATCGAGTTTGCCGGCAGTACTGTCAGGCTTGCGCCCGGTATGCCAGAATTCACGAAGGTAAAAGGCGTGCTCGCCTTTACCGACAATCATATCGAGGCTACGGGTTTAAGCGGGCAGTTGCTGGGGGGACCGCTGAATATGGAAGGCGGCGTGGGCGTGGGAACCAAAGGCTTGACGATGCGCGGTCGAGCCGATGCTGGCGCACTGAACGCCTATGTCGGCCTGCCCGGCATGAGCCGGCTTTCGGGGCAATTGCCCTACAGGGCGACGCTGCAGCGCGACAAGAGCGGCGGCTTTTCGCTGTCGGCCGAGTCTGATCTGAAAGGGCTGGGCCTGGACTTCCCCGCACCGGTGGGGAAAGCGCCTGATAGCGCCCGCAAGCTGCGGCTATCCTGGAAGCCACAGGCGGACGCCAAAGCCATGCGCTTCGAAGCCAGCCTGGACGACGCGCTGCGCGCCAGCCTGGTGCATCGCCCGGGTCGAAAGTCAGCAAGCTTTTTTCAGGCGGGGGCCATCGGGCTGAATCAGCCTGCGAAACTGCCTGCGCAAGGCTTGAGTCTGGACATTCAGTATCCCGACATCGATCTGGATGCCTGGGATGCCGTCCTTGATGGGTTTTCAGAAATTGCTGCAAACGACGCTGCGCCAGGCAAGCCGGCAATCTTGCCTGATGTGAGCCAAGTCCGCTTGCAAGCGGGACAGGCACGGGTATGGGGCGTCGATCTGGACCAACTGACCTTTACCGCCCGTCAGCCGCAGCCTGCCCAATGGCGGGTCGATATCAGTTCTTCGCAGACCGCAGGCACGCTGTTCTGGCGCGAATCTAAGGGCCGAATTGCGGGCAGGGTAGACGCGAACTTCGACAGGCTATCGCTGGGCGCTGAAGCCAGTACGCCAGCCTCGTCCGACAGCGACCCGGCCATGCAGTTTACGGATGACCTGGATATTCCCGGCGTCAACCTGCATGTCAAGAAGCTTAGGCTTTATGGGCATGAGGTCGGGGAGCTGTCGGTCGTGGGGGTCAATCAGGCGCGCGGACACTTATGGCGCCTGGATCAATTGACGCTTTCCAGCCCCGCCGCTGTGCTGAGCGGAACCGGAACCTGGCGCCTGAGCGGCCCGCAGCGTGGCCTGACGCTGGACGCCGAAGCGCAGGTGCACGATCTGGGTGCTTACCTGGATGAAGCCGGTTTCAAGGACATGACCAAAGGTGGTTCGGGTACCTTGAAAGGAAACATAGAGTGGCGCAACTTGCCCTGGACCTTCAGCAAGGCCGATCTTGAAGGGCAGGTGGAAATCGCCTTGCAGGACGGCAGGTTCTCGACGCCCAATTCGGGTTCCGCGCGCCTGCTGGAGCTCTTGTCGCTGCAATCGGTAAAGCGCCTGGCCAAGCTGGAATTCAAGCCGGCCGGGCTGGCCAAGGAAGGCTACCCCTATGACAACTTGAAAGGCACCATAGCCGTGTCCAAGGGCGTGACCACAACGGACAACTATCGCGTGACCGGTCCGGTGGGCACCATCGTGATCGGGGGCAAGTCTAATCTGATCCACGAGACCGTGGATCTTCGGGCGGTGGTCATCCCGAACCTGGATGTCAGCGGCGCTGCCATTGCGGCCGGTATTGCGATCAACCCTATCGTGGGGGTGGGCGCTTTCCTGACGCAGTGGCTGCTACAGCAGCCACTGGCCAAAGCCATGACAGTGGAATACCGCGTCAGCGGAACGTGGGACGACCCCCAAATAGAAGAAGTCTCACCCGCGTCCAAAGCCTTGACGCATCAATAAACGCCCTGGTGCAGCATGGCGTCGGCCACTTTCACGAAACCGGCAATGTTGGCGCCGTTGACGTAGTTGACCGTCTTGCCTTCCGCGCCGTGCAGCACGCAGTTGTCGTGGATGTCGCGCATGATGGCGTGCAGCTTATTGTCAACCTGATCGCGCGTCCAGTGCAGGCGCTGCGCATTCTGGCTCATTTCCAGGCCCGACACCGCCACGCCGCCGGCATTGCTGGCCTTGCCCGGCGCATACAGAATGCGCGCCTGCACAAAGGCATCGACGGCCGCCAGGCTGGTGGGCATGTTGGCGCCTTCTGCGACACAGCGCACGCCGTTCTTGATGAGAGTTTGTGCGTCTTCCAACTCCAGCTCGTTTTGCGTGGCGCAGGGCAGGGCCACGTCCACGGGCACATGCCAGGGACGTTTGCCGGCCTGGTAGTCCAGCTTGAACTTGTTGGCATAAGTTTCGACCCGGCCACGCTCTTCGTTCTTCAGGCGTATCAGTTCGGCCAGCTTTTCCGGCGTGAAGCCGGCCTTGTCGACGACGGTGCCGTGCGAGTCGGATACCGTGACCACACGCGCGCCCAACTGCATGCATTTTTCGATGGCGTATTGCGCCACATTGCCGGACCCGGACACCGATACCGTCAGGCCTTCGATGGACTGGCGGGCGTGCTTGAGCATTTCTTCGGCAAAGTAAACCGTGCCATAGCCGGTGGCCTCGGGACGGATCAGGCTGCCGCCGTAGGTCAGCCCCTTGCCGGTGAACACGCTGGCCGACGAGTTGGACAACTTCTTCATCATGCCCGTCATGAATCCGACTTCACGGGCGCCGACACCAATGTCGCCAGCCGGCACATCGGTGTCCGGCCCCAGGTGGCGGTAGAGTTCGGCGATGAGCGCCTGGCAGAAGCGCATGACCTCACCGTCCGACTTGCCTTTGGGGTCGAAGTCCGAGCCGCCTTTGCCGCCGCCCATGGGCAAGGTCGTCAAGGCGTTCTTGAAGGTCTGTTCAAAGGCCAGAAATTTCAGTATGGACAAATTGACCGAAGGGTGAAAACGCATACCGCCCTTGTAAGGGCCTATCGCCGAGCTGTGCTGGATGCGGAAGCCGCGGTTGACCTGGACGCGTCCCTGGTCATCGACCCAGGAAATGCGAAACTGGAAGGCTCTTTCGGGCTCTACCAGTCGTTCCAGTATGCCGTGAGCGGCATAGCGGGGATTGCGTTCAATGAAGGGCCACAAACTATTCATCACTTCTTTGACTGCCTGCATGAACTCGGGCTGATGCGGGTCGCGCGCGCGGATTTGGTCAAGAAACTGATCTAGTGTTGGTAGGTTCATCAAGGAATGCTCTGTTGTAGTACTGAGTAAGCAAGACTCAGCGAAGATTGAAAAATGTAAGCTCTTGGCGATGCAGCGGGTCTGCGCACGCAATGCGGGCGCACATCGCAAGTAAGCCTCTCGGGCGAGAGGCTTACAGGTGTGCTTATCCGCTTACTTCTTCATCATGTCGAAGAATTCGGAGTTGTTCTTCGTTGCCCGGATCTTGTCCATGATGAACTCCATGGCTTCGATTTCGTCCATGTCGTGTATGAACTTGCGAAGCACCCAGATCTTTTGTAGAAGCTCTGGTTTGATGAGCAGTTCTTCGCGCCGCGTACCCGATTTGTTCAGGTTGATTGACGGATAGACCCGCTTTTCGGCGAGGCGGCGTTCGAGGTGAACCTCGGAGTTGCCGGTGCCTTTGAATTCTTCGTAGATGACTTCGTCCATGCGGCTGCCGGTCTCGACCAGCGCTGTGCCGATGATGGTCAGCGAACCGCCTTCTTCCACATTGCGCGCCGCGCCGAAGAAGCGCTTGGGGCGCTGCAGGGCATTGGCATCGACACCACCGGTAAGTACCTTGCCGGAGGCGGGCACAACGGTGTTGTAGGCACGAGCCAGACGGGTGATGGAATCGAGCAGGATGACGACGTCTTTTTTAAGTTCGACCAGGCGCTTGGCTTTCTCGATGACCATCTCGGCCACCTGCACATGGCGGGTGGCGGGTTCGTCGAAGGTCGATGCGACGACTTCGCCGCGCACCGTGCGTTGCATTTCGGTGACTTCTTCAGGGCGCTCGTCCACCAGCAGCACGATCATGATGGCGTCAGGATAATTGGCGCTGATGGCGTGTGCCATGTGCTGCATCATGACGGTTTTACCGGATTTCGGGCTGGCGACGATAAGGGCGCGCTGGCCTTTGCCTATGGGGGCAAAAATGTCCAGGATGCGTCCGGTGATGTTTTCTTCGCTTTTGATGTCGCGCTCGAGCGTCATGACCTCATCGGGGTGCAGCGGCGTGAGGTTTTCGAACATGATCCGGTGCTTGATCGCTTCCGGTTGCATGCCATTGACTTTATCCACCTTGACCAGCGCAAAGTAACGCTCGCCATCCTTCGGCGTGCGGACCTCTCCTTCGATGGAGTCGCCGGTATGCAGATTGAAACGTCGGATCTGCGAGGGCGATATGTAGATATCGTCGGTGCTCGCCAGATACGAGGTGTCGGGCGAACGCAGGAAGCCGAAGCCGTCGGGAAGCACTTCAAGTACGCCGTCGCCGAAGATCTGCTCGCCTTGTTTGGCGTGCCGCTTCATGATGGCGAACATCAGTTCTTGTTTGCGCAGGCGGCCGGCGTTGTCGATTTCGAGCGCGGCGGCCATTTCCAGCAGCTTCGAGACGTGCTGCGTTTTTAATTCTGTGAGGTGCATGTGAGGAGAGGGGGTATTTGCCAGGCGGCGAGCCCAGAGGGGGCTCGCGCGGAAAAGTCGGTGTTAAAGGGATTCGTCGAGAAAGGAGCCCAGTTGCGATTTGGACAATGCGCCCACTTTGGTGGCTGCGGCTGCGCCGTTCTTGAACAGCATAAGGGTGGGTATGCCGCGGATGCCGTACTTGGCTGCCGTATCGGGGTTTTCGTCGACGTTGACCTTGGCGATGATAACACGGCCTTCATACTGCTTGGCGGCGTCCTCGAGTAGGGGCGCAATCATTTTGCAGGGGCCGCACCAGGGGGCCCAGTAGTCGACCAGGACGGGGACGTCGGATTGAATGACGTCGGCCTCGAATGAGGCATCGCTCACGTGTTTGATGGATTCGCTCATGATAAAAAGAAAAAGAAGCTGCGGGAATCAGAAAGGCATACGAGAAGGCATGCAGCCCACACCATGTATTCTATTAGTGGTGTGCAGACGTTGCCGGATTTCGACAAGCATACCACTGTCGGCGACGCGCGCATACTGTATAGAGACCACCGATTGCGTGCCCTACCCGGCAGTTTCCGTAAAATAGCGCAACTTTTTCAGCAAGAACTTGGAACGACATTGGCAATACCACGCTACGACGAAGCTTCAATCCGGGTATTGAAGGGACTTGAACCGGTCCGTCAACGGCCCGGCATGTATACCCGAACTGACAATCCACTGCACATCCTGCAGGAGGTTATCGACAATGCCGCCGACGAGGCCCTGGCGGGCTTTGGCAAACACATCAAGCTTACCTTGCACACTGATGGCAGCGTATCCATCGAGGACGACGGACGCGGTATCCCCGTGGGCATGCACCCGGACGAACATGCGCCGGTGGTCGAGCTGGTGTTCACGCGCTTGCACGCCGGCGGAAAGTTCGACAAGAAGGCCGGCGGCGCCTATGCGTTTTCGGGCGGCCTGCATGGCGTGGGCGTGTCGGTGACCAACGCTTTGTCGACCCGCCTTGAAGTGCGCGTATGGCGCGACGGCGCCACTCATGAGCTGATTTTCGCCAACGGCGATGTATTGACGCCCTTGCAAGAGCTGGAACCCGTGGGGCGCCGCAAGACCGGTACCCGGGTGCGTGTCTGGCCCGACCCCAAGTATTTCGATACGGCCACCATACCGATGCCCGAGTTGGTCCACGCGTTGCGCAGCAAGGCCGTATTGCTCAATGGGACCAAAGTCAGCCTGATTGTCGAGAAAACCGGAGAAACCCGCGAATGGCAGTATGAAGAGGGCTTGCGCGGTTATCTGGATGAGGCGCTGGGCGACGCCGAACGTATTGTTCCCGCGTTTGAAGGCAAGCAGTATGCGGCGGACGACGACGAGTCGTTTGCGTTGGGCGAGGGCGCGCAGTGGGTGGTGGTCTGGACGGCTGACGGCGCCGTCGTGCGCGAGTCCTATGTCAATCTCATTTCGACAACGGCCGGCGGTACCCATGAGGCTGGATTGCGCGACGGCCTGTTCACGGCGGTCAAAACCTTTGCCGAGCTGCATTCCCTCGTGCCCAAGGGCGTAAAGTTGCTACCCGAAGACGTATTTGCCCGTGCCAGTTTTGTGTTGTCGGCAAAAGTGCTCGATCCGCAGTTTCAGGGACAAATCAAGGAAAGGCTCAATAGCCGCGACGCCGTGCGCCTGGTCGGCGGATTCGTCAGGAACGCTCTGGATCTCTGGCTGCACGCCAACGTGGACTACGGCCGCAAGCTTGCCGAGATCGCCATCCGTCAGGCGCAAGCCCGTGCCCGCTCGTCCCAGAAAGTGGAAAAGCGCAAGAGTTCCGGGGTGGCGGTGTTGCCGGGCAAGCTTACCGATTGCGAATCCAGCGATGCTTCGCGCACCGAGATTTTCCTGGTCGAAGGCGATTCGGCCGGCGGATCGGCCAAGATGGGACGCGACAAAGAATTCCAGGCCATCTTGCCGCTACGGGGCAAGGTGCTTAACTCGTGGGAAGTCGATAGAGACCGGCTCTTTGCCAATAACGAGATCCACGACATTGCCGTGGCGATAGGAGTGGATCCGCACGGGCCCACCGACACCGTGGACCTGTCCGGCCTGCGTTACGGCCGCGTCTGCATATTGTCGGATGCCGATGTGGACGGTTCGCACATACAGGTGCTGCTGCTGACCTTGTTCTTCCGCCATTTTCCGAAACTGGTCGAGGCGGGCCACGTGTTTGTCGCCAGGCCGCCGCTGTTTCGCGTCGACGTGCCCGCGGCCGGGAAGCGGCCGGCACGCAAGGTTTATTGCCTGGACCAGGGCGAGCTGGAAGCCGTCCAGGACAAGCTGCGCAAGGAAGGCGTACGCGAAGGATCGTGGAGCATCAGCCGCTTCAAGGGCCTGGGCGAAATGAGTGCGGAGCAGTTATGGGACACCACCATGAACCCGGACACGCGGCGCCTGATGCCGATCAGCTATGGAGCCCTGGGGGTGGAGGCGACCACGCAGATGTTCGACATGCTGATGGGCAAGGGCGAATCCGCGCAGCGGCGCAGCTGGCTCGAAGAAAAAGGCAATCTCGCCGAAGTAGACGTTTAAACGCAAGTTCGAGAAAAACAAATGGATAGTACACAAGCCGGTTTGTTCGATGATGGACAGGGGGGCGACGCCATTACCCTGGGCCACTATGCCGAACAGGCCTATCTGGATTACGCGGTATCGGTAGTGCGGGGCCGAGCCTTGCCCGATGTCACTGACGGCCAGAAGCCGGTGCAGCGCCGCATTTTGTATGCGATGCAGGCCATGGGGCTGGCCGCTGGCGCCAAGCCCGTGAAGTCTGCCCGTGTGGTGGGCGATGTATTGGGCAAATATCACCCGCATGGCGACCAGGCCGCCTACGATGCCATGGTGCGCATGGCGCAAAGCTTCAGCTTGCGCTACCCACTGGTAGATGGCCACGGCAACTTTGGTTCGCGCGACGGCGACAATGCGGCGGCCATGCGTTATACCGAGGCGCGTTTGACGCCGTTTGCCCGCATTTTGCTGGACGAGCTGGATGAAGGCACGGTGGATTTCGTCGCCAACTATGACGGTAGTCAGCGCGAGCCGCTGCTGCTGCCTGCGCGCTTGCCCGTCATGCTGCTTAATGGGGCATCCGGGATCGCCGTGGGCATGGCGACCGAGATCGCCTCGCACAATTTGCGCGAGATCGCGCGTGCCTGCGTGGCCCTGATCCGCAACCCCAAGCTGCCCGATGAAGAGCTGTACGAGATCGTGCCCGGGCCGGACTTTGCAGGCGGCGGCCAGATCATTTCCTCGCCGGAAGACATTGCCCATGTCTATGCCAGCGGACGTGGCTCCATCAAGGCACGTGCCCGTTGGGAGTTCGAAGAGATGGCGCGCGGCCAGTGGCAGTTGGTGATCACTGAACTGCCGCCCGGCACGTCGACCCAGCGGATCCTGGAAGAAATCGAAGACCGTACCAATCCGAAGGTGAAGGCCGGCAAGAAAAGCCTGACCGCCGAGCAACAGCAAACCCGGGCGCTGCTTCTGGGCTTGCTGGACACCGTCCGGGACGAATCGGGCAAAGATGCCGCGGTGCGCCTGGTGTTCGAGCCCAAGACCAGTCGCATTCCCCGGGACGAATTCGTCAACACCTTGCTGGCCCAGACCAGCATGGAAACCAGCGTGTCCATGAATCTGGTCTGCATAGGCACGGATGGTCGGCCGGGCCAGCGGGGCCTGCGCCAGGTGCTGGTGGATTGGCTGGGCTTCCGTGCGCACACCATGACGCGGCGCACCCAGTTCCGCCTGGACAAGGTAACGGACCGCATCCATGTGCTCGAAGGGCGCATGGTCGTCTATTTGAACGTCGACGAGGTCATCCAGACCATACGCGAGGCGGACGAACCGCGTGCGGCATTGATGGAACGCTTCGATCTGTCCGAGCGGCAAGCAGAAGACATCCTGGAAATGCGCTTGCGCCAATTGGCCAGGCTGGAAGGGTTCAAGATCGAAAAAGAGCTGGCCGCCCAGAAGCAAGAACAGGAACAATTGCGCGAGCTGCTGGACAACCCAGGCGCCTTCAAGCGCTTGATGATCCGCGAGATCGAGGCCGATGCGAAGCAGTATGGCGACGACAGGCGTACCTTGATCGAAGTGGCAGAGCGGGCGGTGCTGGAAACCAAGGTGGTCCAGGAACCCGTCACGGTCATTATTTCGGCAAAAGGGTGGCTACGATCCCGGCAAGGGCATGGCCACGACCCCGCGCAGTTCAATTTCAAGAGCGGCGACGCGGCTTATGACGTCATCGAATGCCAGAGCACTGACGATCTGGTGGCTTTTTCCAATACCGGCCGTGTCTATACCGTAGCGGTAGCCAGCCTGCCTTCGGCTCGCGGCGATGGTCAGCCTATTACGTCCATGATAGAGACCGAGCCTGGGGCACGGATAGTGCACATGATCGCCGGGCCGGCCCAGCAGCGCTATATGATAGGAACCCAGTCAGGTTACGGCTTCATGGCGACCTTCAAGGATCTGACCACCCGCCAGCGTGCCGGTAAACAATTCGTGTCGCTGGAGCAGGGCGACGTGCTGATGAAGCCGCTGCGCATGCGTGCGACCGACCAATACCTGGCCATGTTGGCCCGTAAAGGACGCTTCCTTCTTGTAGAGCTGTCCGAAATCAAGAAGCTGTCCGGCGGGGGGCGCGGTACCATCCTGATGGGCCTGGACGATGGCGATGCCCTGGATCAATGGGTGCCCGTCGGCCCGGACGGCATACTGGCTACGGGCGTCTATCGCAACAAGAGCACCACAGTGGCCCTGGGGCCGGACGAGCTGGCAGAGTACATAGGCAAGCGCGCCCGCAAAGGCAAGGCCTTGTCGGTCAAGGTCAAGCAGCCCGTGCTCGCACCGGCCTGATGGCCGGGTGCGTCTAAAATGGTCGGCTTTATCTCACTATTACTTTAAGTCAGGTGCTATGAGTTTCAAGGTTATCGTTCAACCCAGCAATCATGAGTTTGAGGTTCAAGATGGGCAAACCGTGCTGGATGGCGCGCTGGCGGCCGGTATCGTGCTGCCCTATAGCTGCCGTAATGGCGCTTGTTCCACCTGCAAGGGCAAAGTGCTGGCGGGCGAGTTCGACGCCGGTGCTGCGCCTGCCCAGATTCTCTCTCCGGAAGACTTGGAACAGGGCTATACCTTGTTCTGCCAGGCGCGGCCCAGCTCGGATATGTTGATCGAGGCGCACGAAATCCGCATGGCGACGGATATCCAGATCCGCAAGATGCCCTCGCGCGTCATGGAGTTGCACCAGGCGGCTCCCGACGTCATGATCGTGAAGCTGCAGTTGCCCGCCGCCGATCCTTTCCGGTATTACGCCGGCCAGTATCTGGAATTCATCCTGCGTGACGGCCGCCGCCGCAGTTATTCCATGGCAACACCGCCAGCGGACAACAATCTGGTAGAGCTGCACATCCGCCATACCCCGGGGGGCGCCTTCACCGATCACGTCTTCGGAGCCGGCGAAACGCAAATGAAAGTGCGCGAGATCCTGCGCGTGGAAGGGCCGTTCGGCTCGTTTTTCCTGCGCGAAGAGGGCGACAAGCCCATCGTTTTGCTGGCCAGCGGGACGGGGTTTGCGCCCATCAAGGCCATCGTCGAACGCATGATTGCCAACAAAGATCCGCGCAAGGCAGTGCTTTATTGGGGCGGTCGCCGGCCGGCCGACCTTTATCAGCACGATACGGCGCGCGAATGGGAACAGCAGTTGCCCGGCTTCAGCTATGTGCCGGTCGTGTCGGATGCGCAATCGGGTGACGGCTGGACAGGCCGTACCGGGTTTGTTCATCAGGCCGTGCTGCAAGACTATCCCGATCTGTCCGGCCATCAAGTCTATGCCTGCGGCGCGCCCATCATGGTGGAAAGCGCGAGGCGCGATTTCATCCAGTTGGCCGGCCTGCCGGAGGACGACTTCTTTGCTGATGCGTTCACGACCGAGGCCGATACCTTATAGCGGTTAAAGGAAACGACAATGAAGATTGCGGTACTTGGCAGCGGTATTATCGGCACCTCTACAGCATGGTGGTTGCGCCAGGCCGGGCACGACGTCGTGGTTGTTGACCGGCAAACCGGCCCCGCACAAGAGACCAGCCGCGCCAACGGCTGCCAGATTTCCGTGTCGTATTCCGAACCCTGGGCCAATCCGCAAGCGCCGCTGAAGCTGGCCCGCTGGCTGTTCAAAGAGAACTCGCCGCTGTTGTTCCGGCCGCAGCTCGATCCCAAGCAATGGTGGTGGGGCATGCTGTTCCTGCGCGAATGCATGCCGGGCCGGCTGGCGCCCAACATACGCGCCATGGTGCGCATGTCCGAATACAGCCGCCGCACCCTGCGACAGATGCGTACCGAACTGGGTATTCAATACCATCATCTCGAGCGCGGCATCCTGAACTTTTACCGCGACCAGGCCGAGTTCGAAGACTCTCAACGCATGGCGGGCGTCATGCGCGATTTCGGGGTGGACAGGCGCATTGTCAGCACCGACGAAGTCGTACAGATTGAACCGGCCTTGGCGGCGTCGCGCCACCATATTGTGGGGGGCGACTACACCGCTGAAGACGAAACCGGCGATATTTATTTGTTTACCACCGCGCTGGCTGAGAAAGCCAAGGCGGCGGGCGTGGAGTTTCGCTTTTCCACCCGCGTCAGCCGGCTGATTTCTGCAGGCGGTCGCATACAGGCGGCCGAACTTATCGGCCCTGACGGGCTTTACGAAACGCTGAAGGCGGATGTCTACGTGGCGGCGCTGGGTTCATTCACGCCGCAACTGGTGACCCCGCTGGGCGTTCCCTGCCATGTTTACCCCGCCAAGGGTTATTCGGCCACGTTTGATATCGTCGACCCGACCGCAGCACCTACGGTAAGCTTGACCGACAGCGCCCACAAGGTCGTCTATACCCGACTGGGCAATCAGTTGCGCATGGCCGGCACTGCCGAGCTATCCGGCTATTCCCGAGGCCTGAATACAATCCGTTGCGAATATATGGCCCAACAGGCCCGAGAGTTGTTCCCAAGCGCCCTTGATTTTGATAATGTACGCTACTGGTCTGGGCTGCGTCCTACAACGCCGTCCAATGTTCCGCTTATCGGCGGGACCCGAATTCAAAACCTTTACCTGAACACCGGCCACGGCACACTGGGCTGGACCATGGGCGCGGGCTCCGGACGCGCGCTGGCAGACTTGATTTGCGGCCGCCGGCCTGATGTCGAATTTCCTTTTCTGGGCTAATTTCTATGAAATCAAATCGCTATTGCGGCGTCGGCGTGTCGGCACGCAAGCTTGCGTGGATGACGGCGGGCGGTCTGCTGCTGTCGTCCCTGGCCGCTACGGCTGCCACTGAAGTACGGATCTGGCATTCGCTAAGTTCCTATAACGCTGAAGTGTTCGAAGACCTGGTTGATGATTTCAACAAGGATCAAAAAGACGTCAAGGTAAAGCTCAAGTCCTTCGAGTCCGAAGAGGCCATCGAGGCGGCGCTGGCCGCAGCAAAGAAGCGCGACGACCGCCCGCATTTGGTGCAACTGGACGACGACCGCTCACCCGAAGAAATTGCGGGGCGCTCGTATATCCAGCCCTTGCATGCATTGCTGGCCCACCACCCGATCAAGGATGCCAAGTGGTTCCTGTCCGAGCGCAATACCTTTGCGCGCGACAGCAAGGGACGCCTGGTGGCGTTTCCGTATATGGTCGATGTGCCGGTGATGTTCTACAACCTGGACGCTTTCAAGAAAGCGAACCTGAAACCCACGGTGCCCCAGCGTGCCTGGAACGGCCTGCAGGACCAATTGGTAACGCTGGCCAACAATGGATCGCGCCGCTGCCCCTTGACCACCGACCAGCCCGTGTCCATCAACCTGGAGAACCTGGCCGCCGTCAATAACCAACTGTATGCCAGCCAGGGCAACGGCCTGACCGGCAAGGGCAAGCCGGCCTTCATGTTCGACGTGATGTACATCCGGCATTTGTCGCTGATGATCAGTTGGGTGCGCAGCGAGCTCATGGTCAAGCCAGAGTTCGACTCCGTGGCCGGCCAGCGTTTTGCCAGGGGCGAATGCGCCGTGTTGCTGTCCACTTCGGGCAACCTGGGCTGGTTCAAGAACGATAAAAAACTTGATTTCGCGATCAGCGGCCTGCCGTATTACCCACAGGTTACCGACAAGCCGGGCAATCCTTTTGTAGGTGGATCGGCCTTGTGGGTAACCGCCGGTCACTCCAAGGATAGCGACGCCGCCAGCGCGCGTTTCCTGTCCTTTTTGGCACAGCCTCAACGCGCCTCGAAGTGGTATCAGGAAACCGGCTTCTTGCCCTTGACCAAGCAGGCTTTCGAGCAGACCCAAGACGGCTACTACAAGAACCTGGGCGAGTGGAAGCAACTGGTTGCGGTCAATCAGGCCGCGCCTGCAGCCAACAGTCGTGGCTTTCGCATAGACAATTATCCGGAAATCCGGGCCATGTTTCAGCAAACGTTGCAAGCCGCCCTTAGCGGCAACCAGCCCGCCGTGACGGCGCTGAAAACCGCCGCCACGCAAGCCAGCGCAATGATGAAGAAGTAGCGCGAAGTCAGCCCGGACCGGGGCCTGGACGACAAAACTTTCCGTCCGTACAACTCGGTCTGGCGCAGCAGGCCCAAGCCATCCAAGATAAGCCGCAACGTCCCCAGGGGGGCGATTGCGGTTTGTTTTTGGATGTCTTCATGCCTACAAGCTCACTGATAACCCTCACGCTGATACTGCTGCAAGGCTGCGCCGGCTGGGCCGCGTGGCCGCTGCCGCGCCTTTGCAAGTCTTTGACGAGGGCGGGCGCTGGTCCTGCGCGGTGGCCAGCCCGGTCCCCTTTCCTCGCGTGCCGCGCCGGCTTGGTTGGCTAGACCCTCCAGCCAGACCACTGTGATGTCGACGCTGGTGTCCTCATTGTAGGTTGGGCCCTGCCTACGCTAGAGCGGGCTTCAAATGTCCGTTAGCAAGCGTTCCAACCGCTCTTTTGCCAGGCATCTATTCTCAAAACATAGGCAGCTGGCCCAGTGCTGATGCGGACGTGCTGCTGCCATTCAAGCGTAGCTAACGATCGAGTTTCTTTGTGTATTGCATCCCGTCGACATTAATTGCTAATGGAGTTGATAGCACCTCTCTAGCGACCTACGCGGGTGCTAACCCTCATTTCCTCCGCACTCCAAATCCTTTAGCCTGTGGCTAGCAACAAGGCTGTCGTCCTTACAGTCCAAGCCCTCGCAACGCCGTCTCCCGCGTCCACTAACTCAGTGGCCAGAATTCGATATCACGCGCATACGGGGAGGCGTCAAGGGTAAGGTACACAGCGGCGAACCGGATTTCACCGCTATTTAGCTGGAGTGGATAATGCACGCGATGATAAAGCTGCTGGAGGAGTGGTCGTGCCGCTACTGATCGCTCTGGATGAATATGAGTCGGCGCTACGCACCGTTTCCATTCATGCACAGATTGGGCTGGAAGCGGGGCCCCATGAGGCGCAGGCAGCCCTACGCATGATCTTCGCGACCTGCGAGAAGGCAGCTGGGACGGTCGAGGATGTGCTTTCACATCCGGACGCAGCCGCCCAGGTCTGTGCGATCGATACGTCGTCCCTAGGTACATAGTCAAGTCGTTTCGCGACTGGAGGGCCATCCGCTACTGCGAGCGAGGCATCTGTAATCGTCGCTCATCATCCATCGCGCAGCTCGGACAAGTTCGAGAGGCTAATTGAGCTCGGTAAAGGTGGATGTCGATGGGACTGATTCACCCGCAGCCGAACAGCTGGCCCACCAGCGAGGCCAATCACCAGTGATCGTCCGATTTCGACCCTGAACGGCCGCTCGGCTGAAGCGGGAGTAGGCCTTTGCCAACAAGGGCAATAGACAGACAATAGCCCATCCCGCAGCCTACAAGAGCGTGCGTTGGCCGCGCGCCTCGATCCCATAGAGCGCACTGATTTGCGCAACGAACTGTTTTTGGCCACCGTAACTGGGATGCCGAACGGCTACGGTCGGAATCGCGCCTTGGAACCGGCCAAGCGCGTCGTATGCATTGTTGCCGATGCAAACAATGCGTTTAGGACGCAGAAGCCCAATGAGAGCGGCAAGAGCCTCCTCCCCGAACCGCCGTTCCAAAGCGTTGTGTTGACGATTGCTGAACGGGTTGCCAGGCTCATGAGGATGAAGCGGAAATACGTTCCACAAGAAGACGTTTGACTGCGTCTGACTCAGCATCTGCCAGATCACAGCCGCGGTACGCTCGGCTACTGCTGCACCGACAGTTGGCCTCTTAGCCATCAGCCCCCATCTTGCGAGATGCGGGGCTATGTGAACATCGTCCGTAAGCGCCAGCCCCGTACGGCGCCCACCCCGATAACCAAGATCACGACCTATCCAGATGGCATCGACCTCGCAGGCTTCAGCGCGCTGGATCAACCGAGAAAGGGTATTTGCCCTCTCTGTTGGGGCATCTTCAGAATCGTGAACAGGGCACCTGTCAGCATATGGATTGAAGCAGTGTTCGAATTGCTCAGCCGCAACTTGCTCAACAAATGCATGGAGTTTGGCTTCAATCATAGGGGCTCAAAACAAATCGTTCTTGTTGTACGGTTTCCAATAACCCAGCCACCCTTGGCGTCACGGATTTGGCGAAACACCGCATAACCATCGAGTATAGCTCGCTCCCACAACTTCACTGGGCATCGAGAAACTTCATAGCCGGACGTGAATTCCTCGATCGTCTTCAGAATGTCGAAAGACACTTTTTTCTGACCTTCGAAATAGTTGAGCTCCTTGGCCCTCATGAAAATCCACGCGGTCAAACCTTCCTCTACAACGATTGCACGGCCACTGTCTTGCTCCTCATCGAAGCGACCCTTGCTCTTACGTTTTTGCTTTATTAAGGCTCGAAACACCGGCGACCAATGAAGTATGGCTGCATGTGCCAAGTGAAAAACATCATGAAAGCGATAGCCATCGGGATCGCCAACATTGTCGGTCAGAGGGTCCCCTATGAAGACGTCATTCCATTGGAGGTAACTTCTACCGGCATTCCTTTGGCTTATCCTTATTCTGAAATCATTCGGCAGGCGTTCCTCCTCATTGAATTCATCATCGAAAGTTGGAAGCTCATTCGGGTTCGGTTCGATGAATGCACCACGCGTCTTCGATATATTTCTCCGTACAACGTCCGCGAATACTAGGTTGGAGGAATGAAGCGCCCTGAGGTAGGTGCGGGCAAACTCAACAAGCTTTGGCCGTCCTTCATCCCGCAACCTTTGAGGCTGTCGTAGTAGTTCGGCAGCGCGTAAGCCTAGATTAAACAAGGACTCGTCAATGTGCCCGGCGTCGATTGGAGTCGCGACGTGGGCCACACTACCTGGCGTAGCACCGCTGGCCGCACAAGTCGTCGCGAATGAGGGTCCGGTCGCAGCCTCTGCAAAGATCTGCTCTAGAGGTGCATTGGCCCGTCTACACACTGCATTGAAGTACCATAGAGTATCGCCAAACTCTTCTTCGGCCGCTCGCCTGAATCCTGGGTACGCGTCGCCCTCCCTGACGTGTTTCTTGGCCGACGACATGATCCCGCCAACTTCGCCGTAGAGGCCCATCAGTGCGCGATTGATGTCATCTGGCTGCAGGATATCTGTAGGGAGCACATCAGCCGCATATTTCGTTAGGACGACTGAGCCGCTAGGGTAATCTGTGTCTTTAGCCACGAAGCATTCTCCATTCAAACGGCGCGGACTGATAGCCGCTTACGCCGAGGGAACGTATCCAATGGACAAACTGGGTAATAAGGTCCGGATCGCGAAAGGCAGAGACACCTCTGCCTGACTTGCAAAGGTCCAAACCGTGAAAATCACGTAGATACTCTGGAATTGCTGGGCCATACCCACCGAAATAGACATAGTCCTCGCTGACTAGAACGCGGTCGACACCGGTGTCACGGTTCACATGCTGAGGATGAAGGCTTCCGTCCTCGTGGCTGTGAAATGAATCCCGCTGAAACCATTCGGAATCATCAGCGTTGCGAAAATAGATGTTGTCTCCGCAACTCTGTTTTCTACTGCCCCGGCGGTACGGAATCTTTTTGGCGAATCTAGGGTCAGCGCTATACGCTCGAAAGTCCAATGCTTCGGTGACGCGCATCGCGTAGACCAGATACCCACCTCGGCGCACAGTCCTGTCGTTACTGCCGCAACCAACCACCCAGTCACCAATTGCAGCGCTTCTACGAATTGGCGGCTTGCAGGTGGCGAGCGTGCAGTAACCGCCAAATGGATTTGGAGCAAAGCCGCTGTCGTAGCGGACTACGTATGAATACAGTCTCAAGCACCACCTCAGCAGCGGTGACGCTTAATTGACATTGGATCGCAAGGCCCCCCATCGGGCTTTTCCCAACTGTCTTTGCCATTGATGGCATCAATGATTGAATTGCCGTGCCACCCGACCACTGCGTCGGCATATTCCTCTAGCGCAGAAGGAAGCTCACAGTCTTTTGTTCCATGTTCCCAAACGCCGATGATGCGCTTGTCATTCTTAGCTGCATATTCGATTTCCCAATTCACCCACTCGCTGTCTTTGGTGTTAGGAGAAACATAAACAAGCAGCGTTCCAGCCCAGTCAATTTGCGGTGCGAGGATTGACGACTTGATATAGTCTGGATCCCTTGCGTTGTTTGGGTTGGAGGAGTTGATCGAGGAGTCGCGGATGGTCAAGCCATTCTTTTCGAGGAGCGATTTTAGTTTCCCGAGGCCCGCATCATCTTCATGGATGTGGGAAATGAAGACGTTCTTGGTGTCTTGCGCCATGTACTCTCCCTTACGCCGTCAATGGACGTGTGGAAACCATAGCGCTAATTGTATCTAATTGTCAATGTTCATGAGGCCCTTCAAGATCAAAATGATTGCCTGGTCGATGTGGGGAGTCTTGGCCAGGATTCGGTTCTCAACTTCGGTGAGGCCGTTCTTGAGGCTATCAGGGCCAAACTGAGAAAAATGTGCACGCTCGGCCCAATCTCGGTTAGAAGACGCCCATGGGGCCACCAACCCCAATGTCTCAGCGATATCACGGGCGCACCCACCAAAGCCTCCGAGCACGAACAGCGGAGCGCCCAAATTAAGCGAGAGGAGGGATTCCTCGGCAATACCGGGCATCGAACCCTTGAAGCTCTCGACACGTCCACCCAGGACGATGCGTGCGTGACTTTCGGTTTGAACAGTGTGCCGCATTGCAGTAAGGCCGTCGGCCCATTCTGCAGCGGAAGGCTCTCGTTCCTGGACCTGATGACGAAGCGGCAGGGACATGCGCACGCCTTTCTCATCGAGGCAAACAAGTTCGGCAATGCCCGCCAGATCGTCCGCAACTCGATTCACGTCTGCAAACGGCATACGAAGGTGCACGGGCCATGCCAAGAAGTTGGATATGCCCACTGGCGAGTCTTCGTCGACAACATCTCGTCTATGCCGCTGTACGAGCTCGAAGAGAAGCTCGCTGAAACCACCCTTTCGAAGATCGCCACCGTAGCTGAGCCGTGCGCCAAGCGCGAGGAGATGTCGCGCAAGCTCTGTCATCGCGTCCCACAAGTGCTCTGCGCTTAGTCCGAGGTAGGCCATGTCAGGGCTCTCCGACGCGGAGATCGCGATCACGTGTTCCCGTAAAGCTTCTTGATAGCTCATCGCACGGCCCCCGATAGCCACTCCGTCAGACTGCGAAGCTGAACGCGTGGCGCGATCTCGAAAAAGAGGCGCTCCTCCTCCTTGCTCAGGGGTGGATCGGGATAGACGATGATTGGGGCGGGCACATCGGCCTCGGAAGGCAGCGTAGCCAACGTGATTAGTTCGGGCGGTCTCGGGATGAAGACGACTGCGGGACCCGCAGCCTCGGTCGAGATGGCGATCCGACAGCGCCAGAGAAAGTCTTTCAGAACCTCGTCAAGAAGCCGAGCGATCACCACGTCGATTCGATCTGGCCCTTCGGGATCGAGGCGGACCACTGGAACGTTACCCATATACGGGAACCCGCGCTCATCGAGATCGCTGATGCAGTCTGCGACGACCAGAGGAACGTTATGGCGCTTCGCCTCGATGATTTCTTTACGGCACCACTCCCGGGACGAGTAGGTATCGGTATGTACTGCAACCATCGCGCTAACCCGAACCTGTAACAGCAATACCTTGTGAAAGCGTAACCCGGCCGGGATATCATGTACGTCGAAGAAGCTTGCGAGGCCGTGCCCAGCCTGGAGGCGATCCCGTATCAGCCTGGCAGTTCGCTCGCCCGTATCGTCATGCTTTGAGTGGCTCAGGAAGATCTGAACTTTTCGGAGATACGCCTCAAGTGCGGCCTCATCCTCATCAGGCCGCTGCAGGTGCTCTAGGAAGTGCCGAAGCATTCGGCAGAACTCATAGGTCAGTTCGCTGAGGAGCCGCTTAGTACGCGTTGCCGAGTCGCCGTCCCACAAGTCCCATCGCAGTGCCTGCTCCGTCATGTTAAGCGGCGCGAGAACCGCTCGGTCTACAGACGCTGGAAATGTCCTAACGTGCAGCCCAGCCGCCTCAGCTTGTTCTCCGAGCTTGCGTGCGTATGCGACCCACTGAGGGTCTGCAGCAAGTACGTTGTCGGCCAGGATGACGATGGTCGTCGTGTGCGCCTCGTTAACGTCAATTTCGAGCGGCACCGCACCTCCCGGAGGCGGTAATGAGCGAAAAATGACGCTGAGACCCGCTCCGCCCGCGACGTTCTCATACAGCTCACGCCGGAAGTGGCCGCGAATCGCTTCCGCGATCATGGGCCCTTGGTCAAAACCGGGGTGCCACGCCACGTAGACCACGAGAAACGGACGAGTAGGATCGGGCACAAACCTTCCTTATATTTGGTAGTGGCGATTTTACTATGCTCTCTTTGGACGTCGGCGGCGACAGTTGCGTGCTGACAAGAGGGAGGAGGGCAAGTCCCCCTCCAGGAGGAGAGCAGATCGCAGCACCAAGCGGCCGCTCTTGGCCGAAATTTGACCCTCGTACCAATCGTTTCCCGTTATAGCCTTCCGGAATCTCAACGGGAAATTCAGAAGGATTTTCCTTTACATCTAGCTCGCCCATTTAGTGCATCCATGGTGCAGATCTCCGACAGCGGTCCATTGGCCTTTCCGCACGGTCGCACGGTGGGCTTTCTGTGTATAGGCTAGGGCAGTTGCCAGGCAGCAATGACGGCGCGTTCGTCTTCTGTCATGCCGGTAAGATTGCCCAGCGGCATGTATTTGCTGGCCACGGTTTGCTTGATCTGGGCGGCATGCAGCGCAAGTTGTGCATCGCTGGTCAGCGAAATGCCCAACGGCGCGGTGGGGAAGCCGGCCTGGGTGGGTTGCTCGGCATGGCATTGAACGCAGCGCGCCTGCACGATGGCTCGCACGATTTGCATGTCTGCCTCCTTGCTTGCCAGTGCCGTGCCAGCGTCGGCCATCGATGCGCCGTCGGCCCGCGCCGCCGAACCTGACGCCGGCGCGATGCCGCCAGGCTGGGCCAGCCAGGCGGCAAGCGCCAGCAGTGCCACCCCGGCCAGCGGATACGCCGGCTGATGGATGCCGCTGTGGCGCAATACAAAATACTGGCGTATCAGCGCCCCGGCAAAGATGAACAAGGCCATGATCACCCAGGCATGCGGGCTGGTGTAGGTAAACGAGTAGTGGTTGCTCAACATCAGGAACACCACCGGCAAGGTGAAGTAGGTGTTGTGTACCGAGCGTTGCTTGCCGCGCTTGCCGTCCAATGGATCGGGTGCCGTGCCGGCCTTCAGGGCCGCCACCATACGCCGCTGCCCGGGGATAATCCAGAAGAACACATTGGCCGACATGCAGGTGGCCATGACGGCGCCGGTAATCAGAAAGGCAGCCCGGCCCTGGAACAGCTCGGTGCTAAGCCAAGCCAGTGCAACCATCATCACGGCCACCGCCAAGCTCAGGACGCCGTCTCTTTCCATGTTGGGGCTGATCCGGCGGCATAGCTGGTCGTAGACGATCCAGCCTATTGCGAGCAGGGCAACGGCAAGCGCACTGGCTTGCCAACCATCCAGCGCCGCAACCCATGCCCAATCGCTGCCCGGGTTTACCAGATAGAACTCGGGCTTGATCAAATACATAATGCTGAACAGCGCAAAGCCTGACAGCCAGGTGGAATAGGCTTTCCAGAACGACCAGTGCAAGTCGGCGGGCAATTGCGGTGGGCTGGTCAGGTATTTTTGGTTGTGATAGAAGCCGCCGCCATGTACGGCCCACATTTCTCCGTATACGCCGCTGCTTTTTGCAGAAGCATGGCGCGGCGGCCGAAGGCTGTTGTCCAGCATCACGAAATAAATGGATTCGCCTATCCAGGCGATGGCGGCGATCACGTGCAGCCAACGCAGCAGCAGGTTGCCAAACTCCATTGCATAAGCTGTCATGCCCAGCGCCCCTTAGCTGCCACGGTAAGTGGACCAGGCCCAGGGGCTGACCAGGAGGGGGACATGGTAGTTCTCGTCAGCCTGTGCAACGCCAAAGCAGACACTGACCTTATCGACAAACCGCGGCTCTGGCAGAGCCACGCCGCGTGCCGCGAAATAGTCGCCGGCATGGAAGACCAGTTCGTAAGTGCCGCGCTGCAGCGCCTCGCCCTCCAGCAAGGGGCCGGGGCAGCGCCCGTCGGCGTTGCTGCGCACAGAGGCTTTCAGGCTGCGCGAGTTTTCGTCTACGGCATACAGCTCTATCAGTACGTCGTTTGCCGGTACGCCGTGCATAGTATCCAGGACATGGGTAGAGAGTTTCCCCATTGATTTGTCTCCGCGTTAGCGTTAGGCTTGGATTGTTAACAATTTATGTTGACGATTCTCTGGCCCAGCATGTTTATTGTCAAGCGGGCCACTCACTTGATGACTTCGCCATGCTACACCTGCAGCGTCCTCCAGCTTCATCAGAAATCATTGCGCCTCGTCCCTCGTCGCTGCTGAACGGGCACGATACCGATACGGATATCGATCGCGTGTACAACGAGATTTTCGATGCCGTGATGGATAGGCGGCTGATGCCCGGTGCAAAACTGACCGAAGCCCGGTTGTGCCGGATATTCCTGTGCTCGCGGGCCACCGTGCGGGGCGCCTTGGCGCGGCTGGCCCACGACAAGATCGTGACCCTGCAACCCCATCGTGGGGCGTTTGTCTGGCGGCCCGACCGCAAGGAGACGCAAGATGTTTTCGAGCTGCGCCGCGCCATCGAATGCGTGGTGGTGGATAAATTATTAAGCATGCCCGATCTGGACGCCCATCTTGAACCCTTGTATGCCATGGTCGAGCACGAGAAGGCGGCTTTCGAACATGGCGATCGCGTAAGCTGGATACGCTTGTCCAATGCCTTCCATGTGCGCATGGCAGCCGTGGCCGGCAACGATGTGCTGACCGAGCTGATGCATAGCCTGTGCGCACGCAGCACCATCATCATCGCGCATCACGACACGCCGGCCGAGCAAACCTGTTCGTATGTCGAGCACCGGCATATTCTGGATTTACTGGCAGCCCGCCAGCGCGACGCCGCCCTGGATGCCATGCATCATCATTTGCAAGATTGCGAACACCGCATGCAAGAGACCGATGGGCGCCAGCCCGATCCGTGGTTGGCATTCGGCGCAGGCTTATAAGGACACAGAAAATATGCCAGACAACATGATGCCCGCCGACTACCCACGTGACCTGATCGGTTACGGCCGTAATCCTCCGCACGCCGATTGGCCCGGCGGGGCGCGCATCGCCGTGCAGTTCGTACTGAATTACGAAGAGGGCGGCGAAAACTGCGTGCTGCACGGTGACCCGCAGTCCGAACAATTTCTGTCCGACATCATAGGCGCGCCTGCCTTTGACGACCGCCATCTGTCGATGGAGTCTTTGTACGAGTATGGTTCGCGGGCCGGCGTATGGCGCGTCCTGCGCGAATTCGAGCGGCGTCGACTGTCCTTGACGGCCTTCGCCGTGGGCATGGCGCTCGAGCGTAATCCGGACGTCGGCCATGCCCTGGTCGAGGCCGGCCACGAGATCGCTTGCCACGGCTATCGCTGGATCCATTATCAATCGGTGCCCGAAGCGCTGGAACGCGAGCACATGCAACGCTGTGTCGAGGTTATCGAAGGCTTTACGGGCACCCATCCCGAGGGCTGGTACACCGGTCGCGACAGCCCCAATACCCGACGCCTGGTCATGGAAGAGGGCGGCTTTTTATACGACGCCGATTACTACGGTGACGACCTGCCGCTGTGGCAGCAAGTGCGCATGCGCGATGGCTCGTTGCGGCCGCAGCTTATCGTTCCGTATACGTTGGACGCCAACGACATGCGCTTTGCCACGCCGCAAGGGTTCAATGCGGGCGACCAGTTCTTCAGCTATTTAAAGGACGCCTTTGACGTGCTGTACGCCGAAGGCGCCACATCGCCACGCATGATGTCCATCGGCTTGCATTGCCGCATAGTCGGTCGGCCGGGGCGCTTCGCCGCGCTGCAGCGCTTCCTGGATTACGTACAGCAGCATGATCGCGTCTGGATCGCAAGGCGTGCCGATATCGCACGCCATTGGGCGCAGCGTCATCCCTATGTGGCAAGCGGGGTTGCAACATGAGCAGCCTGACGCTGAGGCAACTTAACGCCTTGCCGGCTGCGGAATTCGTTGCCAGGCTGGGTGGGGTATTCGAGCATTCGGCCTGGGTGGCCCAGGGCGTGGCAAGCCAGCGGCCCTTTGACAGTATCGACGCGCTGCACCAGGCCATGACAGTCTGCGTGCAGACCGCAAGCCCGCAGGCCCAACTGCAACTGATACGCGCCCATCCCGAACTGGCCGGCAAGGCCGCCGTACGCGGCGAGCTAACCGAGCATTCGACGCGCGAACAGGCCGGCGCAGGGCTGGATCAATGCTCTGAACAGGAATACAAGGCACTGACGCAACTGAATCGCCAATATCTGGACAAGTTCGGTTTCCCCTTCATCCTGGCCGTACGTGGCTACGACAGGGCGGGCATCATTGCACAGATGCAGCGTCGCCTGGCCAACGATGTCGATCAGGAGCAAAACGAAAGCCTGCGCCAAATCTACCAGATTGCGCGCTACAGGCTGGACGATATTTTTAGTGATCTGGAGTGATTTATGGCAGTCGATAATTTACCGGTAGGCACCATTGTCAATGCAGCGGCCGCGGACTTTCCCGAATTTGCTCGGCGCTATGTCAATCTGGCGTCCGCCGATTTTGGCGCCAAGGTACTGAAATGCTCCGACGAGTTCTTCGCGTCGGCTGACCGCATGCTGCAGTCGTCCGAGCCGGTGTTCATCGTCGGTAAATTCGACGACCATGGCAAATGGATGGACGGTTGGGAAACCCGCCGCAAGCGCGTTGCCGGTCACGACACGGCCGTGGTGCGCCTCGGCATGCCGGGTGTCATTCATGGCGTGGATATCGACACCAGCCACTTCACCGGCAACTTTCCACCAGCCGCGTCGCTGGATGCCTGCTATTGCGCAGGCGACCCCGATGAAGACACGGTGTGGACGCCGATCGTGGCGCCGATATCGCTAAAGGGCAACGCCCACCATTTCATCGACATGGCACGCGAACAGCGAACCTACACGCATCTGCGCCTGTCCATCTACCCCGATGGGGGCGTTGCACGGCTGCGCGTTTATGGGCAG
Organism: Pollutimonas thiosulfatoxidans; assembly: GCF_004022565.1. Taxonomy (NCBI): domain Bacteria; kingdom Pseudomonadati; phylum Pseudomonadota; class Betaproteobacteria; order Burkholderiales; family Alcaligenaceae; genus Pollutimonas; species Pollutimonas thiosulfatoxidans. Next base: position 1,431,548 of record NZ_CP022987.1, on the reverse strand, counting down.
CCGGCTTGCGATTGGGCGGCGCGCGACCACAGCGTTTCTCACGAGGTCTCCGCGCTGGCCAATGGCGGGCGCATCGTGGCCTATAGCGACGCCCATTACGGGACGCCGTTTCGCGTCCTGATGGAAGGGCGCGGCGTCAATATGGGCGACGGCTGGGAAACTCGCCGCCGTCGCGAACCGGGCAATGACTGGTGCATCGTCGAACTGGGGCACGCCGTCACGGTGGACAAGATCGAAGTCGACACCGCGCATTTCAAGGGCAATTACCCGGACCGCATCTCGCTGCAAGCGGCGCACGTCAGCCAGGCCACCGACCAGTCCCTGGTGACACAGGCCATGTTCTGGCCCTACTTGCTGGAGGAGCAGGCCACCGGCATGGATGCCCAACATTTTTACGAAGAATCGACCATCAAGGCCCTGGGCCCGGTCACCCACGTCAAGCTCAATATCATCCCCGACGGCGGCGTCAGCAGGCTGCGGGTATGGGGCAAGCTGGCCGCGCAAGGGACGCAATCATGAGCATACTGAAGCTGGAAATACTGACACGTGTAGCGTTTGCCCCCTTTGGCGATGTGATCGAAACCGAGGGCCGCGAAAGCTACCCCATCAATAAGGGCACGACTCAGCGCTTTCATGATTTGGCCTCGGTGCAGATAGCCGACGCGCAGGGTCGGGCCGGCATCAGCCTGGCGCGGGGCAATGCCTTCAACTACCCCTTGTCCATCACCATGCTCGAGCGCCATCCTTTGGGTAGCCAGGCCTGGATCCCATGTAATCAGACGCCCTTTGTTGCTATCGTCGCGCCCAATGGGCCGAACGACACGCCGGACGAATCGGGGCTGCGTGCCTTCTATGTCCAGGGCAACCAGGGGGTGAACTATCACCGGGGCACCTGGCACCATCCGCTTATGACGTTGGGCCAACAGGGCGATTTCATCGTGGTGGATCGCGTAGGCGAGGGCGAAAACTGCGATGAACACGAGCTGAGCAAAAGTTATGTGGTCGACGGGTCTTATGCCGGTAGCCAGATGGTGCAAGCCTAGGAGAACAGCATGCAGCACAGAGACACCGTTCATTTTTACCTGAACGGCAAGGCGTACAGTGTGAAACCGGCGTCGCCGACACAGACGCTGCTGCAGTATCTGCGCGAAGACTTGCGCCTGATCGGAACCAAAGAGGGCTGCGCCGAAGGCGACTGCGGTGCGTGCACGGTTACCGAAGCGGCCTTGCAGCCGGATGGCTCGTTGGCGTATCGCGCCGTCAACGCCTGTATCCGCTTTCTGCCCATGGTCGACGGCAAGGTCTTGTGGACGGTCGAGGCGCTGGGCGATGCTGCGGGCCAACTGCACCCCGTCCAGCAGGCCATGGTGGATCATCATGGCTCGCAGTGCGGATTTTGCACGCCGGGTTTTGTGATGTCGTTGTACACGATGTACCGCAAGGGCCTGGTCCGTCCCGATCGCGAGCAAGTCCTGGATCATCTGTCCGGCAATCTTTGCCGCTGTACCGGCTACCGGCCCATTATCGACGCTGCGCTCGACATGCACGCCTACGAGCCCGTCGTGCCCGATGACGATCTTGTGCATGGCCAGCTTGCACAGCTGCGCGAGCGCTGCGCGGCGACGCTGGTGATAGTGGCAGGAGGTAGCCGCTATATCGCGCCCACCACCACCAGCGAGCTGGCCGAGGCCGTTCGGCAGGATCCGGACGCCGTGGTTCTGGCCGGCGGAACCGACGTGGGCCTGTGGGTGACCAAGCAACTGAAGACCTTGCCCAATATTATTTCCGTAGGCGCCGTGCAAGCGCTGCACGAGATCACGCTGGATGACGACGGGCTTCGTATCGGCGCCGGCGTGTTGCTCGAGGAGGGCTACGAGGCCGTCGTGGCCGAGTACCCCGAAGCCACCGAGCTATGGAAGCGGTTTGCCTCCATGCCTATCCGCAATGCCGGCACGCTGGTCGGCAATCTGGCCAATGGTTCGCCCATAGGCGACACCGCGCCGCTACTGATTGCCCTGGGCGCGAAGGTGGTCTTGCGCAAGGGCGCGCAGCGGCGTAGCCTGAATCTGGACGCCTTGTATCTGGATTATCGCAAGCAGCAACGCGACCCCGGCGAGTTTCTCGAAGAGGTCTGGGTGCCCCGGCGCAAGCCAGGCGTAAAGGTCGCCACCTACAAGCTGTCCAAGCGTTTCGATCAAGATATTTCGGCGGTTTGCAGTGCCTATGCGCTTACGCTGGATAACAACCGGGTAAAGGCCATCAGCATTGCCCATGGCGGGATGGCGCCCACTTCGCGTCGCGCGCCTCGCGCCGAACAGGCCCTGCTTGGCCGCAGCTGGAACGAAGGCAACGTTCGGCAAGCCATGCAGGCGCTGGAAGACGATTATCAACCCATGACCGATATGCGGGCCAGCAGCGACTACCGCCTGAAGGCTGCACGCAATTTGCTGTACCGCTTCTATCTGGAAAGCACGGGCGTAGACGGCACCCGCGTGTAAAGGAGTTCGCCATGCAAGCAAGTACTTATCAAACTGTTGGCCAACCGCTGCCGCACGAAAGTGCGCGCCTGCATGTGGCAGGCAGTGCGCTGTACACCGACGACTTGCCCGAGCGGCATGGCACGCTGCACGCTGCATTCGGCTTGTCGGACCGGGCGCATGCACGTGTGTTGGCTATCGACCTGGAGGCGGTGCGCAGCGCGCCGGGTGTGGTGGATGTCATCTGCCTGGACAACATCCCCGGTCATCGCTATTTGGGCCCGGTGGTCGCCGACGAACCTGTGCTGGCCGATGAGTTCGTGCATTACGTGGGGCAGCCGCTGTTTGCGGTTGCTGCCGCCACGCACCATATGGCGCGGCGCGCGGCACGGCTGGCCAAGGTCCAGTACGAAGACCTTCCCATTACGCTTACTGCCCAGCAGGGCGCAGAGCAAGCCTCTTATGTATTGCCGCCGGTGCGGATATCGCGCGGCGATATCGAAGCGGCCCTGGCACGGGGTCCCCGGCGCCACAGTGCCGAGCTGACTTGCGGCGGACAAGAGCAGTTTTATCTGGAAGGGCAGGTGGCCTACGCCTTGCCTGGCGAGAATGCCGAAATGCAGGTGTACTGTTCTACGCAGCATCCGTCCGAGATGCAGTCCATGGTGGCCCATGTGTTGGGCCAGCCGGCGCACACGATACGGGTCGAGTGCCGGCGCATGGGCGGCGGCTTCGGCGGCAAGGAGACCCAATCGTGGCAATTCGCCACCGTGGCGGCCGTGCTGGCACAACGCAGCGGCAAGCCGGTAAAAATGCGCGCAGACCGCGATGACGACTTCCTCATCACCGGCAAGCGTCATGATTTCCGCACTCGCTACGATGTCGCTTATACCGACGACGGCCTGATTACCGGCATCAAGTTCGAGCACCAGCTGCGCTGCGGCTACTCGGCCGACCTGTCGGGTGCGGTGGCTGACCGGCAGGTCTTTCACACCGACAATACTTATTTCCTGGATACCTTCGATATCCGCTCCTTGCGTGTGCGGACCAACACGCAGTCCAACACGGCTTTTCGCGGCTTTGGCGGGCCGCAAGGCATACTGGCCATCGAGTATGTCATGGACGATATCGCCATGAGGCTGGGCAAGGACGCGCTGGATGTGCGCAAGATCAACTTCTATGGCCGCGAGGATCGCAATCTGACTCCCTATGGCATGACGGTCGAAGACAACGTCATACACGAACTGGTCGATCAGCTTGAAACCACCAGCGACTATCGGGCTCGGCGCGAACAGATTCGCCGCTTCAATGCCGGCAGCACTATCCTGAAGAAAGGCTTGGCGCTGGTGCCGGTCAAGTTTGGCATTTCGTTCACGGCCACCCACATGAACCAGGCGGGGGCGCTGCTGCACATCTACACCGATGGTTCGGTACTGATCAACCATGGCGGCACGGAAATGGGCCAGGGCCTGAACACCAAGGTTGCCCAGGTGGTGGCCGAAGAGCTGGGCCTGGACATAGGCCGGGTGCGCGTGTCGGGCACAGATACCTCCAAGGTGTCCAACACCTCGGCGACCGCAGCATCCACCGGAACCGACCTGAATGGCAAGGCCGCGCAAGACGCCGCTCGCAAGATCAAGGCTGCCTTGTGCCGCTACGCAGCCGATCACCATGGCTGCGACGAGTCGCAGATTGTGTTTGCCGGCAACCACGTGATGTGTGGCGACCATCCCCCCATTCCTTTCGACATCTTTGTCCAAAGCGCCTACAAGGCGCGTGTGCCGCTGTGGTCCTCCGGGTTTTATCGCACGCCCAAAATCCATTACGACTTCAAGACGCTTACGGGGCGGCCCTTCTACTACTTTGTGTATTGTGCGGCCTGTGCCGAGGTTGTCATCGATACTCTCACGGGCGAAAGCCGTTTGCTGCGCGCCGATATTCTTTACGATGCCGGGCGCTCGCTGAATCCGGCGGTCGACCTGGGGCAGATCGAGGGCGGCTTCATACAGGGCATGGGTTGGCTCACCACAGAAGAACTGTGGTGGAACGACGCCGGCCGGCTGATGACGCATGCGCCGTCCACCTACAAGATTCCTTCCATCTCCGATTGCCCAGCCGTGCTTAATGTGGCGTTTTTCGACAATGGCAATGCCGAGAACAACATCTACCAGTCCAAGGCGGTGGGCGAGCCACCCTTGCCAACAGCCGTATCGGTCTTGCTTGCCATCCGTGATGCGGTCGCCGCCACGGGCCAGGGCGCACTGCCGGTGCTCAATGCGCCAGCCACCCCCGAACGCATACTGGATGCACTGGCCTCGGTCCAGGCGCCGTTGCCCACGATACTGCCAGACGACGATACCTTGGCCGAGGCTCCGCCCGCCGAGATAGGGTATGACTGAACCAGGTCATTACGCGTCTACCGCCTATGGCCGCGCCATCACGGCTTTGCAGTCGGGTCGGTGTCTGGTGCTGGTTACGGTGCTGCGCACCCAAGGCTCGGCGCCTCGCGACGCCGGCACCCGCATGTGGGTCGGCGCGCACAATCAGCTCGACACCGTCGGCGGCGGCAACCTGGAATGGCAGGCACTGGCGCACGCGCGGCAGATGCTGGAGGCCAGCCAACCCAGGCGCGAGGTCCGCCGCTACCCCTTGGGGCCAAGCCTGGGGCAATGCTGTGGCGGCGTTGTCTGGCTGGCGTTTGAACACCTCGATCAGCGCGATCTGCCCTGGTGCATGGCCGTGCATGACGCGCTTGGCAAGGATCAAGCCGTGCTGCGCCATGTTCCTCTTCAAGAGGGCGAGCCGCGGATCACGCCCGCATCAAATAGCAGCTCGGGCGAGGCCTGCCAGTGGGACGAGGCCGCCAACGCCTTTACCGAAACCATAGGCATGGTCCTGGCGGATGTCATTGTTTGCGGCGCCGGCCACATCGGCCACGCCTTGCTCAAGGTGTTGTCCGACCTGCCCTTGCGCATTACCTGGCTGGACCCGCGCAGCGACTGCTGGCCGGAAAGCGTCCCCCCGCAGGTGCGCATCGTGCAGGGCGATGCCGACGAGGTTCCTGATTTACCCAACGATGCCTACTGGCTGGTCTTGACGCACAGCCACGCACTGGACCTTGAGATCATCGAGGCGGTGTTGAAGCACCGGTCCTTCAAATTTCTTGGCCTGATCGGCTCCCGGACCAAGAAGGCGCGTTTCGTGTCACGGCTGCGAGGTCGCTACCCGGCCGAACAAGTGGCGCGCATTCAGTGCCCCATTGGGCTGGTGTCCACGTCCAGCAAGGAACCGGCGATCATTGCGGTTTCGGTGGCTGCTCAGTTGCTGGCGCTGATGCAGGCGTAACGCTTCGTTAAAACCTCCTCTATAATCAACGGTTACCCATCTACTCGTGCTTTTCTGCAATGAAGACCTCCGAAATACGTCAAAAGTTTTTGTCCTTCTTCGAATCGAAGGGCCATCAGGTCGTGCCATCGTCCTCGTTGGTGCCGGGCAATGACCCCACGCTGCTGTTTACCAATTCGGGGATGGTGCAGTTCAAGGACGTGTTTACGGGCAAGGAAACACGGCCGTACAGCCGGGCAACCAGCTCGCAGCGCTGTGTGCGCGCCGGCGGCAAGCATAACGACCTCGAGAATGTCGGCTATACCGCGCGTCACCATACCTTCTTCGAGATGTTGGGCAACTTCAGCTTCGGCGACTATTTCAAACGCGAGGCCATCCAGCATGCCTGGACCTTGTTAACCACTGTCTACAAGCTGCCCGCCGAGAAACTGTGGGTCACGGTCTATCAGGAAGACGACGAAGCCTACGACATCTGGGCCACCGAAATCGGCGTGCCGCCCGAGCGCATCATTCGCATTGGCGACAACAAGGGTGCGCGCTATGCATCCGACAACTTCTGGCAGATGGCAGACACCGGCCCTTGTGGTCCTTGCTCGGAAGTCTTCTACGATCATGGTCCCGGCATCTGGGGCGGGCCTCCTGGGTCAGCCGAAGAAGACGGTGACCGCTATATCGAAATCTGGAACCTAGTGTTCATGCAGTTCGAGCGCGATGCCGCCGGCAACATGACGCCGCTGCCGCGCCCCTGTGTGGATACCGGCATGGGCCTGGAACGCATTGCCGCCGTATTGCAGCATGTGCATTCCAACTACGAAATCGATCTATTCCAGTCGCTCATCAAGGCGGCGGCGCGCGAAACCCGTGTAACGGATCTGGACAACAATTCCCTCAAGGTGATTGCCGACCATATACGCGCCTGCAGCTTTCTGGTCATAGACGGCGTCATTCCCAGCAACGAAGGCCGTGGCTATGTATTGCGCCGCATCGTTCGCCGTGCTTTGCGCCATGGCCACAAGCTGGGTCAGTCGGGCTTGTTTTTCCATAAGCTGGTGGCGGATCTGGTGGCCGAGATGGGCGACGCCTATCCTGAGCTTACCGCCCAGCAATCGCGCGTCGAGCAGGTCTTGCGCCAGGAAGAGGAACGCTTCAGCGAAACCCTCGAAAACGGCATGAAGATCCTTGACGCCGCGCTGGCTGCCGTCCCCAAGGATGGTGTGCTGGACGGCCAGACGCTGTTCACCCTGTACGACACTTATGGTTTTCCGGTGGACCTTACGGCTGACATCTGCCGCGAACGCAACGTGCAGGTTGATCTTGACGGCTTCGAAGTCGCCATGACGCATCAGCGCGAACAAGCGCGTGCAGCGGGCAAGTTCAAGGCCGTCGAAGGCTTGTCGTACAGCGGCGCCGAAACCCGCTTCGAAGGCTACGAAAGCCTGCAGGGGCAGGGCACCGTTATCGCACTGTATGTCGATGGGACGGCAGTGGCAGCGGTCGAAGCTGGCCAGGACGCCATTGTTGTGCTGGATGCCACGCCGTTTTACGCCGAGTCCGGCGGTCAGGTTGGCGACGCCGGCGTGCTGCGCTCGGGCGAGGCATGTTTCGAGGTTGCCGACACCCAGAAAATCCAAAGCGGCGTGTTCGGCCACCATGGCACGCTGAAAAGCGGCAAGCTGGCCGTGGGCGACAGCGCTGAGGCGCAAGTCGACGTCGAGCGTCGGGCGCGCACGGTACGCAATCACTCGGCTACGCACCTGATGCATAAAGCATTGCGTGAGGTGCTGGGCGGCCATGTGCAGCAGCGCGGTTCCTTGGTGGATGCCGACAAGACGCGCTTTGACTTCGCCCACGATGCACCCATGACGCATGCACAGATCGCCGAGGTCGAACGCATTGTCAACGCCGAAGTCCTGGCCAATCATCCGGCTACGGCGCAAGTCATGCCTTACGACGAGGCAGTGCAGGGCGGTGCCATGGCCTTGTTCGGCGAGAAATACGGCGATACCGTGCGTGTGCTTGATATCGGCTTTTCGCGTGAACTGTGCGGTGGCACCCACGTAGACCGTACCGGTGACATCGGTCTGTTCAAGATCATTTCGGAAGGCGGCGTGGCGGCCGGTGTGCGGCGCATCGAAGCCATTACCGGAGACAACGCCGTACTATGGGTACAGCAAACGCAAGACACCTTGCTGCGGGCCGCAGGCCTGTTAAAGACACAGCCCGCCGAACTTGCAGACCGCATCGCCCTGATGCAGGGGCAAATTAAATCGCTGGAACGCGAGCTTGATCAAATCAAGAGCAAGCTGGCATCTGCCGCTGGCAATGACCTGGCCGGCAATGCCATCGTCCTGGACGGCAAGGCCAAATTGCTGGTGGCCAATATCAGCGGCACCGATCCCAAGGCCCTGCGCGGCATGGTGGATCAGCTTAAAGACAAACTGAAGTCGGCCGTCGTATTGCTTACGACGGTTGCCGACGACAAGATCAGTCTGGTGGCAGGCGTAACGTCCGACCTGGCCGGTCAGATCAAGGCGGGCGACCTGGTCGGCATGGTGGCTGCGCAGGTGGGTGGCAAGGGCGGCGGTCGACCCGACATGGCCATGGGCGGCGGCAGCGATGTCGCAGCACTGCCAGCCGCTACGGCCAAGGTTGAAGCCTGGGTCCGCGAACGTCTGGTCTGATCGCGGGTTATCATCATGACTACGCCATCTTCTGCCTTGCCCGACGCCGACCTGGAAGTCGACGCCTCGGGCCTGAAGTGCCCTTTGCCTATTTTGCGCGCCAAGAAAGCCTTGGCCCAACTGGAAAGCGGCCAGATGCTTAAGGTGGTGACCACCGATCCGCATGCCATCAGCGACTTTCAAGCCTTTGCCCGGCAAACCGGAAACAAGCTCGAGGCGCAGATCGATACCGAATCCGGCGCCCTGCATTTCCTGCGGCGGCGCTAGTTGCAGTTTTCTTTATTATTAAGCGGTTCTTCACGATTCCAATTGCGAAAGCCTTCGGAAAAGTGCTAGAATCTTTTGTTTTTCACAGAATTTTCAAAGGATTACCAATGGTTGTGATTCGTCTAGCCCGCGGTGGCTCGAAGAAGCGTCCGTTTTACAACGTTGTAGCAGCCGACCCGCGTAATCGCCGCGATGGCCGTTTTATTGAGCGTCTTGGTTTTTACAACCCTGTTGCCAACGAAGGCCAAGAAGCTTTGCGCCTGGCGATGGATCGCGTTCAGTACTGGCAAGACAACGGTGCGCAATTGTCGCCGGCCGTTACCCGCCTCGTAAAAGAATTCTCGGCCAAAGCAGCTGCCTGAACGTAGGCATATTGCCAACGTTACGCAATCGCTGACCTCCAGGTGAGTACGTCCGCCGCTGCGCCCGCTCAAGCGCCTGCAGATCTCGTCGAACTGGGCCGTGTGGTATCGGCTTATGGCGTGCGGGGCTGGATCAAGATCCAGCCGCACTCTTCAAAAGATGGGCTGTTGGCGGCGCAAACCTGGTGGCTGAAAGCGCCCGCTCCTCGTGGAGAATCGGGCGCTTTGCCGTTGGCGTTTCCTGTGCAGGTCAAGCAAAGCCGGCCGCAAGGCACGACGGTGGTGGCCGAGATCGACGTGGTTGCGGACCGCGACCAGGCTGAAGCCATGAAAGGCCACACGGTGTGGGTTCCCCGTGCCGATTTTCCGCCGGCCGATAGCGATGAGTATTACTGGGTAGACCTGATAGGGTGCCGTTTGTATGGCGACCTGGAAGGGCAGAGTGCCCTGATCGGTGTCGTGCAAGACGTCATCGACAACGGCGCGCATGCGGTGCTGCGCGTACAGCGCAAGACCGAGTCAGAACAGGGCGAACTATCGCCCGTGCTCAACGACAAGGACAAGCCGCTGGAAGTACTGGTTCCGTTTGTCGCCGCGCATGTGCACGGCGTCGATCTCGAGGCTAAACGGCTGGACAGCAACTGGCCGGTTGCGTTCTGAACGCCAGCCATAACGGGGCGGGCCGCGCGATGCGCTTTGATGTAATTTCTCTTTTTCCGGACATGTTCTCGGTCGTGCGCGACCTGGGTGTGACTGGCCGCGCCTATAAGCAACAGCTATGGTCCCTGGGCTTGTGGAACCCGCGCGATTTCACTCACGACATACATCGCACGGTGGATGACCGGCCATACGGCGGCGGCCCCGGCATGGTCATGATGGCCGAGCCGCTGGAGCAGGCCGTCGACGCCGCCAGGGCCAGCCGTAGCGACGCCGAACCGGCACCGGTTGTATTGATGAGCCCTACAGGCAAGCGCTACGATCAAGGCGTGGCGCAGCAATTGGCCGACAGTACCGGCGCCATTCTGATTTGTGGTCGCTACGAGGGAGTCGACCAGCGCTTTATCGATCGCTGTGTAACCCATGAGCTATCGCTGGGCGACTATGTGTTGTCTGGCGGCGAGATCGCCGCCCTGGCGATTATCGACAGTGTGGTCAGGCTGCTGCCCGGAGCACTGAATGATGCGGATTCTGCACTGCAGGACTCCTTCAATGCCACGCTGACCGGCCTGCTGGACAGCCCGCACTACACCCGTCCGGACACCTATCAGGGCCTGGCCGTTCCGCCGGAACTGATGTCGGGCCACCATGTAAACATTGCACAGTGGCGCCGGCGGCAGTCGCTGGCACTGACCGCCCGGCGCCGGCCCGACCTGATTGTTGCTGCCCGCCGGGACGGCCTGCTGTCCAAGGCGGACGAGGCCTTTCTCAAGAGCCTCGACGCCAGCGTAATACAGCCTTAGGCCAGCTTTTCCAGCTGGCCCTTTACCTTGTCCAGCGTTTCGCCGAATTGTCCAACACGGATTTTTTCCTGCTCGACCACTGCCGCCGGCGCACGCTCAACAAAGCTGGCGTTTGACAGCTTGGCGTGTGCCTTGGCGATCTCGCGCTCCAGGCGTTCGATCTCTTTACCCAGGCGGGCGCGCTCGGCGTCGACGTCGATTTCCACATGCAGCATCAATTGCGTCGTGCCGACTACCTGCACGGGCGCGCCCACATCGGGCAACTGGTCTACGACGTCTACGCCTTCCAGTTTGGCCAAAGCGGCCAGATACGGGGCATTGGCATTCAGCACAGCGCTGTCGCCCTGTGCGATCAGCGGCACGCGCTGAGCAGGCGACAGGCTCATCTCGCCACGCAGCGCGCGCACCGCTTCCACTTGTGCCTTCAGTACGGCAACTTGCGCTTCCGCCTGTTCGTCGATGCGCCCGGCGTCAGCGACCGGGTAGGGCTGGATGGAAACGCTGGCCTCTTCGTCGATACGGCGTTTGCCGGCAACGACGGCCACTTTCTGCCACAGCTCTTCAGTAATGTAGGGAATGATGGGATGGGCCAGGCGCAGCACGGTTTCCAGCACGCGTATCAGCGTGCGCCGGGTGCCCAACTGCTGTGCCGCGCTGCCGTTCTGTATCTGGACCTTGGCCAGCTCGACATACCAGTCGCAGTACTCATCCCAGACGAAGTGATAGATGGCATTGGCAATGTTGTCGAAGCGGTAATCGGCAAAGCCCCGGGCCACGTCGGCTTCAAGGCGCTGCAACTGGCTGGTGATCCAGCGGTCGGCAAATGACAGCTCGGCCGTAAGGGCATCGCTGCCCGAGCCCACGGTGTCGCTGGCCAAGTCATGGCCTTCGGTGTTCATCAGCACAAAACGGGTGGCGTTCCAGAGCTTGTTGCAGAAGTTGCGATAGCCTTCGCAGCGCTTCAAGTCAAAATTGATATTGCGGCCCAGCGTGGCATAGGCTGCCATGGTGAAACGCAAGGCGTCCGTGCCGTAAGCCGGAAAGCCGTTTGGATAATCCTTGCTGGTCTTCTTGCGTATGCTGGCCGCTTGCTTGGGATTCATCAGCCCGGTGCTGCGTTTCTCAAGCAAGTCTTCCAGGGCGATGCCATCGATCAGGTCAACCGGATCGATGGTATTGCCCTTGGATTTACTCATCTTCTTGCCGTCCATGTCGCAGACCAGGCCGTGTACATAGACGGTGCGGAAGGGCACTTTGCCGGTCATGTGCATGCTCATCATCACCATGCGCGCAACCCAGAAGAAAATAATATCGAAGCCCGTAACCAATACGCTGGAAGGCAGATAGCGGTCCAGATCCGGTGTTTGCTCGGGCCAGCCCAGATCGGTAAACGGCACCAGCGCAGAGGAAAACCAGGTATCAAGTACGTCGGGGTCGCGCGTCAGCGGGCCTTTTACGCCAGCCGCGTCCGCCTGCTTGCGCGCCTCGGCCTCGTTGCGGGCCACGAATATCTGGCCGTCCTCGGCATACCAGGCAGGGATCTGATGGCCCCACCACAATTGCCGCGAGATGCACCAGTCCTGGATTTTTTCCAACCACTGGTTGTAGGTGGTGGTCCAGTTCTCGGGGTAGAACGCAATGCGTCCGTCGGCAACGACCTCCAACGCGACATCGGTAATGCTCTTGCCGGGGTGCAAAGTGCCTTCGGGCGCCGGTTTGCTCATGGCCACAAACCATTGGTCGGTCAGCATGGGCTCAATAACCGTGTTGGTGCGATCGCCGCGCGGCACCATCAGCTTGTGGGGCTTGACGCTTTGCAGCGCATCTTGCGCCTTCAGGTCTTCGACGATTTGCTTGCGTGCCGCAAAGCGCTCCATGCCCTGGTAGGCCGTCGGCGCGTTTTCTGAAATGTGGGCGTCCAGCGTCAATACGCTGATCATGTCCAGGCCGTGCCGCTGTCCGACCGCGTAGTCGTTGAAGTCGTGCGCGGGGGTAACCTTGACCACGCCGGTACCGAACTCGCGATCGACATAGTCGTCGGCAATTACCGGTATATGCCGGCCCACCAGGGGCAGCACCACATGCGCGCCGATCAGGTGCGCGTAACGCTCGTCTTCGGGGTGCACCATCAGGGCGACGTCGCCCAGCATGGTTTCTGGCCGTGTCGTTGCGACCACCAGGTGCGATAGGCCGGGCAGGGGGTTGACCAGCGGATAGCGGATCTCCCACATGAAGCCGTCTTCTTCCTCGCTGACCACTTCCAGGTCGGACACTGCCGTGCCCAGGACGGGATCCCAGTTGACCAGCCGCTTGCCGCGATAGATCAGGCCTTGCTCGTGCAGCCGCACGAAAGTTTCGACCACGCCCACCGAGAGCTTGTCGTCCATGGTGAAGTATTCGCGGTCCCAGTCGCAGGAAGAGCCCAGGCGGCGAAACTGCTCGGTAATGGCATTGCCCGACTTCTGCTTCCATTCCCAGACCTTTTCGACGAATTTTTCGCGGCCCAGGTCATGGCGCGACACCTTCTGCGCATCAAGCTGGCGCTCGACAACGATCTGGGTGGCGATGCCGGCGTGGTCGGTGCCCGGAATGAAGACAGTGTCGTCACCGCGCATGCGATGGTAGCGGACCAGCCCGTCCATGACAGTCTGGTTGAAGGCGTGACCCATGTGCAGAGTGCCGGTGACGTTGGGTGGCGGGAACTGGATGGCAAAGGGCTGGCCGCCGTTCGGCTCGACTGGCGCTACATGTTGCCCGCCCTTGAAGTATCCGCGTCGTTCCCATTGCGCGTACCAACGCGATTCAATATCTTGGGGTTCGAAGCTTTTGGAGAGTTGCTGCGGGTCGTTCTGTGCGGGATTTGAAGTCATGGCGGGAAGAAAAAAATACGGCTGGCCGCAGAGCGGCAAAAAATTGACGATATCTGAAGTCTCTATTCTACGACGACGCGGCTGGCGAGCTGCTGCGTGGTAAAATGCCCGGTTAACATAAACTTTGCAAAAGTTGTTGTTTTCATTGGCGAAACCACGGTTTCGCCGGGCGAGCAACCCATGGCTGCAAACCCTTATCGCAAACCCGCTTAATTTTCTGGATTCTACATGGCTATCGAACGCACCCTTTCCATCATCAAGCCTGATGCCGTCGCTAAAAACGCAATTGGCCAGATCGTTGCCCGCTTCGAGCAAGCCGGCCTGAAGGTCATCGCCGCCCGCCTGCAGCAATTGTCGCGTGCCGACGCCGAGCGTTTTTATGCCGTTCACGCTGCGCGTCCTTTTTTCAAGGACCTCGTCGACTTCATGATCTCGGGTCCGGTTTTTGTCCAGGTGCTTGAAGGCGAAAACGCCATCCAAAAGAACCGCGACCTGATGGGCGCCACCGACCCCAAGAAAGCCGAGGCCGGCACCATACGCGCTGATTTCGCCGACAGCATCGACGCCAATGCCGTGCATGGTTCCGACGCTCCAGAAACCGCGGCGGTCGAAATCGGCTTCTTCTTTGCCGAAAGCACCATCCACAGCCGTTAATCAGCAAGACCGCGCAAGCGCGCGTCAAGACCATGTCCTCTACCGAATCCGTAAATCTTCTTGGCTTGCCTACTCAGGCGCTGACCGATCTGGTCGCGCAGTGGGGCGGCAAGCCCTTTCGCGCCCGCCAGCTGCAACGCTGGATGCATCAGCGCGGGGCAGATTCGTTCGATCAGATGACCGACCTGGCGCGCGACTTCCGCCAACAGCTTACCGAGCACTGTTCCATACAGGCGCCGGCGGTAACGCTGGAACACCGCTCTACCGACGGCACGCGCAAGTGGCTGTTCGATGTGGGCAAGAATAACGCTGTCGAAACCGTTTTTATCCCGGAAGACGACCGGGGCACGCTGTGTATTTCCAGCCAGGCTGGCTGCACGGTTGCCTGCCCGTTCTGCTCCACCGGCTATCAAGGTTTCAACCGCAACCTGACAACGGCCGAGATCATCGGCCAGCTGTGGCATGCCCGGCGCGTGCTGCAGGACGACATTGCCAGCGCGCGCATAGGCGCCGAAGGGCAGGCGTCGCCCGAGCCCACCCGCGTTATCAGCAACGTGGTCATGATGGGCATGGGCGAACCCCTCCTTAATTACGATCAGGTCCTGGGCGCCCTGCAACTCATGCTGGACGACAATGCCTATGGCCTGTCGCGGCGACGCGTTACGGTGTCGACATCCGGTGTTGTGCCCATGATGGACCGGCTGGGCCGCGATTGTCCCGTTGCGCTTGCCGTGTCGCTGCACGCTCCCAACGATGCCCTGCGCGACCGGCTGGTGCCGCTCAATCGCAAGCATCCGCTGGCCGAATTACTGGCCGCGTGCAATCGCTACCTCGAGCATGCCCCGCGCGATTTCATCACTTTCGAATACATCATGCTCGATGGTGTCAACGACACTGACCAACATGCACGCGAATTGATTACTATTGCGAAGCAAGTGCGCTGCAAGTTCAATCTGATTCCGTTCAATCCGTTCCCGCAATCAGGCCTTAAGCGTTCGCCAGCCGCGCGCGTGCGCCTGTTCGCTCAGCGTCTGATGGACGCCGGGGTCATTACAACAGTACGCAAGACGCGAGGCGACGACATCGCCGCCGCTTGCGGGCAATTGGCGGGCGATGTAATAGACCGCACCCGCATCAACGAGCGGCTGCCAGATCGTGCGGTCATCGCTATCAAACAGGAGCGTGGATGAATCAACCCCTATTAAAAGAAGCTCGGCCAGAAGTCGATGCCCAATCGGCCCCCACGGGTGTCGGCGCCACCTTGCGCAGCTTGCGCGAGGCCAAACGGCTTTCTCCCGCCGAGGTATCGGCGCGGCTGAAGTTCACCAACCGCCAACTGGACGCACTGGAAACCGAACAATGGGATCGCTTGCCCAGCGGCGTGTCGCTGCGCGGTTTCGTCAAGAACTACGGCCGCTACCTCGAGGCCGATGTCGACGCCTTGTTGATCATGCTGGACAACCAGGTAGGCCCCACATCAATGCCCAGGGTTGCCGTCAGCAATGCGGCATCGCTCGGGCCCTCCGACCTTCCCCTGCAGGGCGAGCCCACTCACCGGCCCTGGGGCTGGTTCGTCATTATTTTGATTCTCTTGTTCGTGGCCGGCTTTTACGCCGTCGAGCGTGGCTGGGTGCCTGACTCCTGGCTGGTGTTCGACTGGCTCAAATCCCTGAAAAAATGAGCAACACACCAGACCGCATGCCGGCCAACAGCCCATTGCCTGTAGGCGCCGCTTTGCGGCGGCCCACCAGGCCGGCCATTGTGCGCTGGGGCGATCACGTCGTGCGAGTCGGCGGCGACGCACCCGTAGTGGTGCAGTCCATGACCAATACCGATACCGCCGATGCCATTGCCACGGCGGTGCAGGTCAAAGAGCTCGCCCAAGCGGGTTCCGAGCTGGTGCGCATTACGGTCAACACGCCCGAGGCGGCGCGCGAAGTCCCCGCCATACGCGAGCAACTTGACCGCATGAATATTTCGGTCCCGCTGGTTGGCGACTTTCACTACAACGGCCACAAGCTGTTGGCGCAGTTTCCCGAATGTGCGCAAGCGCTGTCCAAGTACCGCATCAACCCCGGCAATATGGGCGGCGGCAAGAAGCGCGACGATAACTTCGCGCAAATGATCGAGGTGGCTTGTCGCTACGACAAGCCCGTGCGCATCGGCGTGAACTGGGGCAGCCTGGATCACGAGCTCATGGCCCGCATGATGGACGAAAACGGCAAGCGGGCGCAGCCCTGGACTGCGCAGGCGGTCATGCGCGATGCCCTGGTGGTATCTGCCATCAGCAATGCGCAGCGTGCCGAAGAACTCGGCCTGTCGCCCAATGCCATTGTGTTGTCCTGCAAGGTAAGTCATGTGCAGGACCTCATTACCGTCTACCAGGACCTGTCCGCACGCTGCGACTACCCCTTGCATCTGGGCTTGACCGAAGCCGGCATGGGCAGCAAGGGCATTGTGGCTTCCACCGCAGCCTTGTCGGTCCTGCTGCAGCAAGGCATAGGCGACACCATTCGTATTTCGCTTACACCAGAGCCCGGCGGCGATAGGCGTCGCGAGGTGCAGGTTGCACAAGAGATCCTGCAAAGCATGGGGCTGCGCGCCTTCACTCCCATGGTGGTGGCCTGCCCAGGATGCGGGCGCACCAGCAGCACGGTGTTTCAAGAGCTCGCCAACAGTATTCAAGGCTATTTGCGCGACCAGATGCCGGTCTGGAAAAACCGCTATCCCGGCGTGGAGTCCATGAACGTCGCTGTCATGGGTTGTGTCGTCAACGGCCCGGGCGAAAGCCGCCACGCCGATATCGGCATCAGCCTGCCCGGCACCGGCGAGGTGCCGTCCGCCCCGGTATATGTCGACGGCGAACGCACGGTCACCCTGAAAGGCGATCACATCGCCCAAGAGTTCCAGGCCATCGTCGAGCAGTATGTCCAGCGCCGCTATGGCCACGCAAATCACGATAACAACAACGGACGCGGCCCGACCGCGCCATGACACGCTACTTATGACCCAGTCGTTCCAGAAGGTTCGTGCCCTTACCGGCATGAAAGACGTATTACCCGAGTTCGGCGCCCAGTGGGAAGCGCTGGAAGACACCGTCCGCGTATGGTTGGCCGCCTATGGCTATCGCAATATGCGCACACCGGTGCTCGAGCACACCAGGCTGTTTACACGCGGCATCGGCGAAGTCACCGATATCGTCGAAAAAGAGATGTACTCGTTCACCGATGCGCTAAACGATGAGCATCTGACGATGCGCCCCGAGTTCACCGCCGGCATGGTCCGCGCCAGCATCGAGCACAACATGCTGTACGACCGGCCGCATCGGGTCTACACGATGGGGCCGGTGTTTCGGCACGAGAAGCCCCAGCGCGGTCGCTACCGCCAGTTTCACCAGATCGACGTCGAGGCCCTCGGTTTTGCCGGCCCCGATGTCGATGCCGAGCTCATCATCATGCTGGGGCGGCTGTGGAAAATGCTGGGCCTGACCGATATCCGCCTAGAGCTCAATTCGCTGGGCCAGGCAGACGAGCGCGCCGCTCATCGCAATGCGCTTATCCAATACCTGGAGCAGCACACGGCCGTGTTGGACGAGGAAGCAAAGCGGCGCATGCATACCAACCCCTTGCGGGTCCTGGACACCAAGAACCCGGCGATGCAGGAAATGGCCAACAATGCGCCGCGGTTGTTTGACTTCCTGGGCGCAGAGTCCCTGGCGCATTTCGACGCCGTCTGCACCCGCCTGCAAGACGCCGGCATCGAGTACCGCCTTAACCCACGCCTGGTCCGGGGGCTGGACTATTACAATCTGACGGTTTTCGAGTGGGTCACCGATCGTCTCGGTGCCCAGGGTACGGTTTGCGGTGGCGGGCGCTACGATGGCCTGATCGAGTTGCTGGGCGGCAAGCCGGCCCCGGCGGTAGGCTTTGCCATAGGCATGGAACGTTTGCTGGATCTGTGTTCGCAATCTTCCGACGGCGCGGCGCCGCCGGAATGCGATATCTACATGATCCATCAGGGCGATGAAGCATCACGGCGGGCCGCCGCGATTGCTGAAACACTGCGCGATGCCGGTTTACGCGTTATTGTTCACGCCGGCTCGGCAGGGTTCAAGTCGCAGTTCAAGCGCGCCGACGCCAGTGGCGCGAAAGCGGCCGTGATACTGGGTGCTGACGAGCTCGCCACGGAGTCCGCCAGCATCAAGTGGTTGCGCGCAGAGGTGGCTGACCAGCAGCCACAACAGCAGACCGTACCGCTAGTCCGTCTGATTACCGAATTGAAACTAAAGGTTTAACGCATGGCATACGATTTAGAAGAACAGGAAAAGCTGGACGCGCTGCGTGCATGGTGGGATCGCTACGGCACTTTATGCGCCATACTGATTTTCGTGGTGGTCGCGGCCATCGTCGGTTGGCGCGGCTGGCAGTGGTATCAAGGCCATCAGGCCAGCCAGGCCATGGGCTACTTCGAAGCGCTGGAGGGCGCTGCAGGACAGCAGGGCGAAGACGCCGTCGCCCGCATCAAGGCCGCCAGCACCACCTTGCGGTCTGAGTTTGCCGAGTCCGGCTACACGCCACGAGGCGTCTTGCTGGCTGCACAAGCCTTGCAGGCCCGCAACGACCTGGATGGCGCGCGCGAGCAACTGGAGTGGCTGGTAAAGAATAGTTCCGATGCGGCACTGATACCCTTGGCGCGCCTCAGGTTGGCGGGTGTTCTGCTGGAGCAGAAGCAATACGACCAGGCCCTGGCCCAGTTGTCCGACGCGCCGGCATCGTTTGCCGGACTGTATGCCGATCGCCAGGGCGATATCTTGGCTGCCCAGGGCAAAACGGATGAAGCGCGTGCCGCTTGGGAAGTTGCTTTGAAAGCACTGGACGGCGATCCGGTCGCCCAGATTGTCCAATTGAAAATCGATGCTTTAGGTGGAGCCTGAAACCATGCAGATAGCCCTTAGTCGCATTATGCGTAGCACCGTGCTGGCCCTGGGGGTCGTCGCCTTGGCAGGTTGTTCCATGTTCGCCGGCGACAATCCGCGCTACCAGCCTGCCGAGCTTACCGAGTACGCACCCGGTATTTCGGCCAGTGTTGCCTGGTCCACATCGATAGGCAGCGGCAGTGGCTACGGCTTCGTACCCGCGGTGGTAGGCAACGCTGTTTATGCGGCAGCGCCCAACGGCAATGTCAGCAAGCTGGATCTCGCCTCTGGGGGCGTCGTGTGGCGCGCCAGCCTGGACGCCGACCTGACGGCCGGTGTGGGCTCGGACGGCAGCACGACTGCCGTTGCCGCCGACGATGGCACCGTCATTGCGTTTGACGATGCCGGTGCCGAAAAATGGCGTACCCGTGCAACCAGCGCAGTCAATGTGCCACCCGCTGTGGGCGCAGGGATCGTAGCGGTGCGCAGCAGCGACTACCGCATCCAGGCCTTCGACGCCGCCAATGGCGAGCTGATCTGGAGCCTGCAGCGGCCCGGACCAGCGCTGGCGCTCAAGACCAGCATGCAGATGCTGATCGTCGACGGACTCGTGCTTACCGGCTTGCCCAATGGCCGCCTGATGGCTATCGACGCCCGTAGCGGCAGTGTGCAATGGGAAGGCACCGTGTCGGTATCGCGCGGCGCGACCGATCTGGAACGTATCAGCGATGTTGTCGGCGCACCTCAAATCCAGGGGCCGCTGCTTTGCGGTGTGACTTACCAGGGCCGCATGGTGTGCTTCGACGTCTCGCAAGGCGGCCGGCCAATCTGGGAGCAGAACTTCTCCAGTAAAACCGGCATGGCGACCGACGGTCAACATGCTTATGCCGCCAATGGCTCCGATGTGATCTACGCCTTCGCGTTGGTCGACGGGCACGAGGTATGGAAGCAGGAAGGCCTGAAGAACCGCCGCCTGTCCGGTCCGGCCGTTGTGCCGCAGGCCCTGGCCTTTGGCGACTTTGAAGGCTATGTGCATTTTCTTTCGCGTTCCGACGGGCAACTGCTCGGTCGCGTACAGGTAGGCGGCGGCGCCGTCCTATCTCCCTTGGTTGCCACGAACCGCGGCGTGTTGGTGCAAAACGGTAGCGGGAACCTGGTTTTGGTTGGTGTGAATTGAACAGTATTGCTTTTAAACCGGTCGTGGCCCTGGTGGGCCGCGCCAACGTCGGTAAATCCACCTTGTTCAACCGGATCACCCGGTCTCGGGCAGCGCTGGTGGCCGACTTTTCCGGACTCACCCGCGATCGCCACTATGGCGAGGGGCGGGTCGGTGATCGCCCCTTCATTGCGGTCGATACCGGCGGGTTCGAGCCTGTAGCAAAAGACGGCATATTGCTGGAGATGGCACGCCAGACCCAGCAAGCCATAGCCGAGTCCGATGTCGTTATTTTCCTGGTGGATGCCCGTGCCGGCGTGAACGCGCACGACCACGAAATCGCGACACTGTTGCGCAAGACCGGACAGCGCGTCATGCTGGCTGTCAACAAGGCCGAAGGAATGCGCTACGGGTCGGCCACGGCCGAGTTCCACGAACTGGGCCTGGGCGAACCGCATCCAATTTCCGCATCGCATGGTGACGGCGTGGTCGATCTGATCGAACTGGCGCTGTCTTACCTGGACGAAGAAGGCGCGGCTGTTGCGGAGCACGACGAAGAAGACATCGCTTTTGATACCAGCGAGCCTACCGACGAGTCGGCCCAGGACGACATTGCGGCAGAGGCCGCAGAGGCCGCGCCCGACCATCGCATCAAGCTTGCCATTGTCGGGCGGCCCAATGTCGGCAAGTCAACCTTGATCAATACACTGCTGGGCGAAGAGCGCGTCATTGCATTCGATATGCCCGGCACCACGCGCGACGCCATCGAAATCGAGTTCGATCGAGGCGGCGTGGGTTATACGCTGATCGATACCGCCGGACTGCGGCGCCGGGGCAAGGTATTCGAGGCGGTCGAAAAGTTTTCGGTCATCAAGACCCTGCAAGCCATCGAGGCCAGCAACGTGGTGGTCCTGATGCTGGATGCCCAGAACGAAATATCCGACCAGGACGCGCACATTGCCGGTTTTGTGCTTGAGACGGGTCGGGCGCTGGTGGTGGCCATCAACAAATGGGACGGCCTGGACGGCGAACACCGCGACCGTATCTTGCGCGAGTTCGAGCGCAAATTGCGTTTTTTGTCGTTCGCCAAGATGCATACCACTTCGGCCCTGAACGGGCAGGGCGTCAATGCCTTGCTCAAGTCCGTCATTGCCGCGCATGCGGCCGCTTTCGCCAAGCTGTCCACGCCGCGTTTGACCCGCGTGCTGCACGCCGCGGTCGAGCAGCAGCAGCCACCGCGCAAGGGCATCTTCCGCCCCAAGATGCGTTATGCGCACCAGGGCGGCCAGAATCCGCCGCTGATAGTCATTCACGGCAATGCGCTGGACGCCATTCCGGACTCTTACCGCCGTTATCTCGAAACGCGATTCCGCACGGAATTCAAGCTGGACGGAACGCCGCTACGCATCGAGTTCAAATCTTCCCATAACCCGTATATTCAGGGGACACCGTGAGCCGTTACTGGAGCGACCATGTTGCCGGCCTGGCGCCTTATGTTGCGGGCGAACAGCCCAAAGTGACCAAGCTGCTCAAGCTGAACACCAACGAACATCCTTATGGCCCGTCGCCCTTGGCGCTGCGGGCCATCCAGGCCGCGGCCACCGATCAATTGCGGCTGTATCCCGACAACCAAAGCACGGCGCTGCGTGTAGCCATCGCAAGCTTGCACGGCTTGCAGCCGGATCAGGTCTTTGTCGGCAACGGCTCGGACGAAGTGCTGGCCCATGTTTTCAATGGTTTGTTTCGCAGGGCCGGCCGCCCGCTGCTGATGCCCGACATCACCTATAGCTTTTACAAGACCTATTGCAAACTGTTTGATGTACCGGCCCAGCTGCTGCCCTTGGCCGATGACTACACCCTGACGGTCAGCGATTACACCCAGGAGCGGCAAACGCCAGTTGCAGGCGTCATATTCGCCAACCCCAATGCACCCACCGGCATTGCCATGTCGCTGGAGGCCATTGCGCAGATCGCGTCGGCCCATCCCGACGCCCCGGTGGTGGTCGACGAGGCCTACGTTGATTTCGGTGCGGATTCGGCAACGGCATTGCTGGGGCGGCACGACAACATCGTGGTGATACACACCTTATCCAAGTCGCGTGCCCTGGCGGGCTTGCGCGTTGGCTACGCCATGGCCAGCAAGGACATAGTCGCCGGCCTGAACCGCGTCAAGGACAGCTTCAACTCGTATCCGCTGGATGCGCTGGCTCAGGCTGGTGCAATGGCCGCCATTAACGACACCGCCTATTTCGATCAGATGCGTAGTGCCGTCATACAGGCGCGCGAGGCGTTAACGCAACAATTGGCTACGCTTGGATTCGAGGTATTACCGAGCCGGGCCAATTTTGTGTTTGCCCGACATCCCGATCATGAGGGTGCGACGCTGCAGCAAGCCCTACGGGCGGAGGGGGTATTGGTGCGGCATTTCAATATCGAGAGAGTCCATCAATTTTTGCGTATTACGGTGGGAACTCCCGAGCAGTGCGAGCGTCTATGTAATACCTTGGCCAAAATCCTAACCAATCAACATTAAATTTACGCGCATACTCCGAACACAACTTTCCGGGCCGTGCGTTATGCGGGAAAACCCTGTAAAGTATACGTCTACGCCAGACATTTCACATAACAACATAATTGGAGCCTAGCCGATGAGCAATAAAGGGCAAACACTACAAGATCCATTTCTAAACGCCCTTCGTAAGGACCACGTCCCCGTATCCATTTATCTGGTTAACGGTATCAAGCTGCAGGGGCAGGTTGAATCCTTTGACCAATACGTCGTGCTGTTGCGCAACACCGTAACTCAAATGGTCTACAAGCACGCCATTTCTACCGTCGTACCGGCCCGGCCTGTCAATTTCCAAGTGGATGAGCCTTCTGAATAAGCAGTCTATCCAGCCATACCAGCCCAACACCGAGACACCCGCCGCGCGCCTCGCGCCGGCGGGTATTTCGTTTGGAGTCCGCTCATGAAGACACTTATTATCAGCGTCGACCTGGGCGAGCCCGACTACCAGGCGCATGCCGACGAATTCGTCATGTTGGCAAAAGGCGCCGGGGCAGAGATTGTGGCGTCCATCGTCGCGCGCCGGGCCCGCCCGGACGCCGCTCATTTCATTGGTTCGGGCAAACTGGAAGAGGCCATATTGGTGGCTGACGAGGCGGGCGCGGAAATCGTGCTGTTCGATCAGCCGCTCACGCCAGCGCAGCAACGCAACCTTGAAAGAGGTTTCGAGCGCCGCGTGGTCGACCGCGTCGCCCTCATACTGGACATTTTTGCACTACGTGCGAAAAGCCACGAGGGCAAGTTGCAGGTCGAGCTGGCTCAGTTGCAGCACCTATCCACGCGCCTGACCCGCATGTGGTCCCACCTGGAGCGGCAACGCGGCGGTATCGGCATGCGCGGCCCAGGCGAGGCGCAGCTTGAAATGGACCGGCGCATGATAGGCGACAAGGTCAGGTTGCTGCGCGAGCGCCTGGCAAGGGTGCAACGCCAGCGCACCACGCAGCGGCGCTCGCGTTCGCGCAGCAGCACGCTGTCTGTCTCGCTGGTGGGCTATACCAACGCCGGCAAATCGACATTGTTCAATGCCCTGACGCGGGCAGACGCCTATGCGGCCGATCAGTTGTTCGCCACCTTGGACACCACGACGCGTCGCGTCTGGATAGAGGGTGCCGGGCAAGTGGTGGTGTCCGATACAGTGGGCTTTATCCGCGATCTGCCGCCGACCCTGATTGCGGCTTTCCGGGCCACGCTTGAAGAGACGGTACAGGCCGATTTGCTGCTGCATGTTGTCGATGCCTCCAGCCCTCAGCGCGATGAGCAAATCGCTGAAGTCAACAAGGTGCTTGCTGATATCGGGGCCGACGACATCCCTCATATTCTTGTCTATAACAAAATCGATGCAGCCGGTTACGAACCTCGAGTCGAACGTAACGAACATGGTACGATTGCACGAGTTTTTGTCAGTGCCCTGGGGCGCTTGGGGCTAGACGGTTTGCGTGGGGCAATTGTCGAATCCGGTCAAATCGCGGGAAATAATGCGTTTACTATCGAAAATGTTCAATCTTAACGATCCCGGTTGGGGTCGCGGCAATAATAATGGTTCCGAACCGCCTCGTCGGCCGAGCAAGGGCGATGGCCCTCCTGATCTCGACGAAGTGTGGCGCGATTTCAATAATCGGCTGGGCTCCTTGTTCGGGCGCAGTCCGCGTCGCGGCGGCAATCGTTCCGGCGGTGGCGGCAACGATTCCGGCGGCGGCCAGTTCCAGTTTCCGAAGGGTTCGCCTAAAACCATAGGCGTTATTGCGGTCATCATCATTGGCCTTTGGTTGGCCAGCGGTTTCCTGATCGTCCAGGAAGGGCAGGTTGCCGTCGTTACCAAGTTCGGTAAATACACCAAAACGCTCGCTCCGGGCCTGCAGTGGCGCTTGCCTTACCCGATCGAAGCGCATCAAACGGTCAATATCTCGCAACTGCGTACCTTCGAAGTCGGATTCCGTGGCACGGCGCGCAACAAGGTCTTGCCCGAGTCGCTCATGCTGACCACCGACGAAGCCATTGTGGACATGCAATTTGTCGTGCAGTATCGCTTGCTGCCCACCGGGGCGCCCGACTACCTGTTCAACACCAGTCAGCCCGACGAGTCCGTACGCCAGGCCGCCGAGACCGCCATGCGCGAAATCGTCGGCAAGAAGCCCATGGACTTCGTGCTGTATTCCGGTCGTACTGAAGTCGCCACCGAAGTACAGGCACTGGCGCAAAGCATACTGGACGTCTACCGCACGGGCATACAGATCAGCACGGTGGCCATCCAGAACGTGCAGCCGCCCGAGCAGGTTCAGGCCGCTTTTGACGACGCCGTCAAGGCCGGTCAAGACCGCGAACGCCAGATCAACGAAGGTAATGCGTACGCCAACAAGGTCCTGCCGGAAGCGCAGGGTCAGGTGGCGCGCATGATGCAGGATGCCGAAGGTTATCGCGCCACGGTTGTGGGCGATGCACTGGGTGACACCGCGTTGTTTACCAGCGTCGAGCAAGAATACGCCAAGGCACCCGCCATTACCCGCGAGCGTCTGTATTTGTCGACCATGAAAGACATCCTGCAAAACAGCAGCAAGATCATGATCGATACCGAAGCCAGCAACAACATGCTGTACCTGCCGCTGGACAAAATCATGCAGCAAACGGCCTCCAATCCGTCCGGTGCAAGCAGTTCGTTCGAGACCGCCGCCGCAGCGGCCGCAGCAGCGGTCACGCAAGCCAGCAACTCGACACCGTCCCGTCCCTCCACCCGCTCGACTGATGCAGCGGGGTCATCGACCTCGCCGGCGTTGGCGAACCCGTATTCACGCTAGGAGGCCATGATGCAACGTTTTTTCCCTGTCCTGATCGGCCTGGTTATTTTCCTGGCCATCCTCTCCTCCTGCGTCTTTGTCGTGCGCGAGCGCGATGCCGTGCTGGTATTTGCCTTGGGTGAAGTTCGCGACACCGTCACCGAACCCGGCTTGTACTTCAAGCTGCCGCCACCGTTCGAGAACGTAGTCCGCCTGGACAAACGCCTGCAAACCATCGAGTCCAACGACCCGGAACGTATCCAGACCGCCGAGAAAAAGAACCTGCTGATCGATTCGTTCGTGAAGTGGCGTATTGCAGATCCGCGCCTGTTCTACGTAACTTTCGGTGCCAATGACCGCGCTGCGGTAGAGCGCCTGCAGGCGCAAATCCGCGATGCCCTGAACGCCTCGGTCAACGTGCGTACTGTCAAGGAAGTGATCGCCAACGAGCGCGACACCATCATGAAGGAAGTCCTGAACAACGTCGAGGCGCGTGCCAAGCCGTTGGGTGTCAGCGTCGTGGACGTCCGCCTGCGTCGTATCGACTTCGCACCAGAGATCTCCGAGTCGGTGTACCGACGCATGGAAGCCGAGCGCAAGCAAGAAGCCAACCGCCTGCGTGCTACCGGTATGGCCGACAGCGAGCGCATCCGTGCACAAGCCGATCGCGAACGCCAAGAGCTCCTGGCCAAGGCCTATGCCGAGGCACAGCAGATCAAGGGCGAGGGCGAAGCCAAGGCCGCCGCTATTTATGCGGAAGCCTATACGAAGAACCCCGCCTTCTTCAGCCTGTACAAAAGCCTGGAAGGCTACCGCGCAGCTTTTGCCGGCAGCAACAGCGCCATTGTGCTAAGCCCCGATTCCGATTTCTTCCGTTTCTGGAACTCGGCGCAGGGCGCAGCGCCCGCGTTGCCCGCTCAGCCCTAGCGATACAAAAGGGCCCGGCCCATGGCCGTGGCCCGTTTCACTTATTGAAATCTATCGTTTATACTAGCGCGTAAGTTTTGTTTACCTTTACCGCAAGCGACTTGGCGGGCTTACGCCCCAGGTCGCTTTTTGTTTGGTTTTCTTTTTCTGGATCCTAGCTTAAGGCTACAAGATGTCCAAATGGTTGTTGCCGGAAAGCCTGGCCGATATATTGCCTGCCGAGGCGCGCCGCATCGAAGAACTGCGCCGCGACCTGCTCGATCTGTATCGCACCTACGGCTTCGAACTGGTTGCCCCGCCCCTGGTGGAGTACCTTGATTCCTTGCTGTCGGGCAGCGGCGCCGACCTGAACCTGCGCACCTGCAAGCTGGTGGACCAGCTTTCCGGCCGCACGCTGGGCGTACGGGCCGACATGACACCGCAGGTCTCGCGCATTGATGCGCACTTGCTCAATCGCGAAGGCGTTACTCGTCTTTGCTACTGCGGTTCGGTGCTGCATGCGCGGCCCACGGGTCTGCTTTCCGACCGAGAGCTGCTGCAGATCGGCGCCGAAATCTACGGCCATGCCGGCTTCGAGGCCGACATCGAGATCATCGAGCTGGCGCTCGAGAGCGTAAAGCGGGCAGGGGTACGAGAGGCCAGGCTGGACCTGAATCATCCGGCGGTGTTGCGCGCTATCGTTGATGCCGATCCCGCCTTGGCCGTTGCGTCCGACGAGATCCATCGTTTGCTGGACACCAAAGATGTTCCAGGTCTGGATGCGCTGCACGGGCAGCTTACCGGTGTACGGGCCGACAGTATTGAGTCCTTGCGCGTATTGGCAAGCTTGTATGGCGGCACCGAAGTTATCGCCAAGGCTCGCCTCAGCCTGCCAGCACTGCCTGCGATCCAGGCCGCGCTGAACGACCTCGAAACGCTGATCCGGGCATTGCCCGACTACCAGTTCAGCGTCGACCTGGCCGATATGGGCAGCGGCTATGGCTATCACACGGGGGTCGTGTTTTCTATCTACGCCCACGGTTGGCACGATGCGCTGGTGCGGGGCGGCCGGTACGACGGAGTGGGCAGCGCATTCGGACGCTCGCGGCCGGCCACCGGCTTCAGCCTGGACCTGCGCAAGCTTTCCTCCGGCCTGCCGCCGGCAGCACGGGCCCGCGCCATACGCGCACCGTGGGGCACCGATGCGGCGCTGGTCAATGCACTGCGCAAGCTGCGGTTGGCGGGCGAAATCGTTGTGCAGATGCTGCCGGGCCAGGCGCAAAGGATGGACGAGTTCTCGGTAGACCGCGAGCTTGTCCTGGACGATGGAACCTGGAAAGTAAGAGCGATAAGCAATCCGTCTGCGGACTGATTTATCGTATGACTTGAACCTATTAATCGATACGTGACATGAGCAAGAATATTGTGGTGATCGGCACCCAGTGGGGTGACGAAGGCAAGGGCAAGATCGTTGACTGGCTGGCCGAGTCGGCGCAGGGTGTCGTGCGTTTCCAGGGTGGCCATAACGCGGGCCACACACTGTGGATCAATGGCAATAAAACCATTCTTCGCCTGATACCCTCGGGCATCATGCATCCGCACGTTACCTGCTACATCGGCAACGGCGTGGTGCTGTCGCCCGAGGCGCTGCTGAAAGAAATCGGCGAGCTCGAACAGGCCGGCCTGGACGTGCGTGCGCGCTTGCAGATCTCGCCCGCATGCCCGCTTATCCTGCCTTACCACGTTGCTGTCGACCAGGCACGCGAAGCGCGCAAGGGCGAAGGCAAGATCGGCACCACGGGGCGGGGCATAGGCCCGGCCTACGAAGACAAGATAGGTCGGCGGGCCTTGCGTGTGCAAGACCTTTACGATCCTGCCATCTTCGAAGAAAAACTGGCCGAAGCGCTGGATTACCACAACTTCGTCCTGACTCAGTATCTGGGCGGCAAGGCAGTATCGGCCCAAGAGGTAACCGATCAGGCGATGGCGTTTGCCCCTCAGCTTGAGCCCATGGTGGCTGACGTTTCCGCTAATTTGCACCTTGCGCGCAAGGCTGGCCACAAGCTCTTGTTTGAAGGCGCCCAGGGCACTTTGCTGGACATCGACCACGGCACCTATCCCTTCGTGACCAGCAGCAACTGCGTGGCCGGTGCGGCTTCGGCCGGTGCCGGCATAGGCCCCCAGGCGCTTAGCTATGTGCTGGGTATTGCCAAGGCTTACACCACTCGCGTGGGTTCCGGCCCATTCCCAACCGAACTGCTGGACGATACCGGCGTACGGTTGGCCACGGTGGGCAAGGAATTCGGTTCGGTCACCGGGCGGCCTCGCCGTTGCGGCTGGTTTGACGCCGCAGCGATGAAGCGCTCGGTCATGATCAACGGCATCTCCGGCTTGTGCATTACCAAGCTGGATGTGCTGGACGGCGTCGAGCAACTGAAGATCGGAGTAGGTTACCGCTATAAGGGCCAGTTCCTTGATGTGCTGCCCTACGGTGCGCACGCTGTAGCCGAAGCCGAGCCTGTCCTCGAAGAGATGGCGGGCTGGACAGAGTCCACGGTGGGCATTACCGAGTACGACAAGCTCCCGGTGAATGCACGCCGCTATGTCGAGCGCATTGCCGAGGTATGCGATGTGGCGATCGACATGGTTTCGACAGGTCCGGATCGCCTGGAAACTATTGTGTTGCGCGACCCCTTCAGCGGCTGATACACCCGGCACTGCATTCATTGCGCAACAGAAAACCCCCGAATTCCTCTCGATTCGGGGGTTTTTCCGTTTGCGGCTTTCCCCTTGGCTGGTGTTCCGTTTATGATAATGATCCTTTGAGTCAAGACCCGGAAAGTACAGTTCATGAGCCTGCCGCCTAGCACCGATAGAGATCTTTGGATCAGTTGGGATGAATACCACAGCCTCATCGAGCGATTGGCGCTGGCCGTACACGAGTCGGGCTGGAAGTTCGACAAGATAGTGTGCCTTGCCCGTGGCGGCGTGCGTGTCGGCGATGTGCTGTCACGCATCTACGATATGCCGCTGGGCATACTGGCCACCAGCAGTTATCGCGAAGCTGCCGGTACGCAGCAGGGGCAGCTGGACATTGCCCAGTTCATCACCATCACGCGCGGTACGCTGGACGGGCGAGTGTTGCTGGTTGACGACATGGTCGATACCGGCATGACATTCAATCGCGTGCGCGACCACCTGCTGTCGCAGTTTCCCGCCATTACCGAAATGAAAACAGCAGTATTGTGGTGGAAAGGTCATTCGCAGGCGACGCCCGACTATTACGTCGACAAATTGCCGACAAATCCCTGGATCCATCAGCCGTTTGAAGATTACGACAGCATCAGACCGCATCAGTTGGAAGCTTGGGTGCGCAAGGGTGTGCGCAGCAAGTAGCTTCATGGTAGAATTCTAGGTTGTCGTTTTATTTACTAATTTCCTTTTAAAGAGAAGGCTCTAGATTACATGCCTATCGTTCGTCTGAAAGAAAACGAGCCCTTTGAAGCCGCGCTTCGCCGCTTCAAACGCACTATTGAAAAAATTGGCCTCTTGACCGAGCTGCGTTCGCGCGAATTTTACGAAAAGCCCACGGCCGAACGTAAACGCAAGCATGCTGCAGCCGTCAAGCGCCACTACAAACGCATCCGCAGCCAACAACTGCCTCCGCGTCTGTATTGATTGATTCCTGAATCATTTGTTCAGGAACTTCTCGCCCGTGTAGATGTAGTTGATGTAGTCGGGCGATACGTACAGTTGCGCAAGGGCGGGGCCAATCTACTTGGCCTTTGCCCCTTCCACAACGAAAAAAGCCCATCTTTTACCGTAAGCCCCACCAAACAGTTCTATCACTGTTTTGGTTGCGGAGCGCATGGCAGCGCCATTACTTTTTTAATGGAGCACACCGGGGCCAGCTTCCCGGAAGCCGTACGTTCGCTGGCCAGCAATGCCGGCATGACCGTACCGGAAGCTTCTCGCAGCCCCGTGCAACGGGCCGCCGACAAACGCCGCAAGGAAGAAGTCTCGCGCCACCAGCAAATACTGGATATGGCGCAAGCGCACTATGTGGCGCAGCTTAAGCTGGCACAGCCGGCCATTCGCTATTTGAAGCAGCGCGGCTTGTCCGGCGCCATCGCGGCGCGTTTCGGGCTGGGGTGGGCCGGCACTGACCGACGCGGGCTTGCGGCAATATTTCCGCAGTACGAAGACCCCCTGCTGGTGGAGTCGGGTCTGGTAATCGAAGCCGACGACGGCCGGCGCTACGATCGCTTCCGCGAGCGGATCATGTTCCCGATCCGTAATACGCGCGGCAAGTTGATCGGCTTTGGCGGCCGCATTATTGGCAAAGGCGAGCCCAAGTACCTGAACTCGCCGGAAACCAGCTTATTTTCCAAGGGCCACGAGCTTTACGGCCTATGGGAGGCTCGAGCGGGCATACGCAGTGCTGGCCATGTGCTGGTGGTTGAAGGCTATATGGATGTCGTGGGCCTGGCCCAACATGGCGTCGAGAACGCCGTGGCCACGCTGGGTACGGCGACGACGGCTTTTCATATCGAGAAGCTGCTGCGTGCCAGTCACACCATTGTGTTCAGCTTTGATGGCGATACGGCGGGGCGACGCGCCGCATGGCGGGCGCTGAATGCTTGCCTGCCATTGGTGCGCGACGATGTGGCCATGCGGTTTCTGTTCCTGCCTACGGAGCACGACCCGGATTCCTATATCCAGGCGTATGGCGCCGAGGCGTTTCGCGCCACGGTGTCCGAAGCCATGCCCTTGTCCCGTTTCATGATGGACGAGCTGGCTTCACGGCACGCCATGCATGAAGCCGAGGGGCGTGCAGCGTGCGTACACGAGGCCTTGCCTTTGCTGGCCATGCTGCCCGAAGGCACCCTCCGACTGCAAATCGAGCGCGAGTTTGCCAAGCGCGTGCAGCTTACCCCGGAAGAGTTGTCCGGGATGATGCGCGATGCACCGCCGCCGTCCAATGCCGAGCCATCGCCCGAGCACAACGCGCCGCCGCCTTACGGCGGTCCGCAGGCCAGCGACTATGGTGCGTATGACGAGCCGCCGGGGTTCATGGATGGTGCCTCGTACGAAGACCAGGGCCATCAGGTTCACCAGGCGCCGATGCATGAGCCGGTCGCCCGGGCGGGTAAGCGCAGCGCTCGCGCGCCAGGCAAGACGCGTTCGGTCACGCCCTTGGCAAAGCGCTTGCTGCGTTTATTGCTGGCGCATCCCGAATTGGTAGGACAGCTGGGCGATCAGCAGCTTGAAATTTTGCATCATGGCCCCCATCTGGTTTTAGTACGAGACCTGATCACCTTGGCCAACAGCAGTGGGGCGCGCCATGCAGGTGCCCTGTTGCAAGCCGCCGAACCGGGTTCCGACCTTGAAGGCGTGCTGGCGTCATTGACGCCAGAGCTGTTGGCCGGAGAAGAACTGCCCGATCCGCAGGCAGAGTGGAATGACGCCTTGGGACGTATCGAGCTCGAAGCCATCAAGGCCGAGCAATCTGCCCTGGTTCAGGGTGGTCTGAAGGACGATTTTTCACGCCGGCGGTATCAGGAATTGACGCGCAGGATAGCACTGTTAAGTAGTGCTTCTTCGCGTCAAGTGCGGTAAAATAGAGAGTTTTCGCGAAATCTGTTACATCAAGATGCACGACCGGGATGCCGGCCAGCTTGCCCCTTATTGCCTTGCAACGCCACGACGCGTCAAGCATACCTTGTTTTGGGCGGCATGAGCTCACATCTACGTGACTGCACGGTGTTGCACAGGTTACGCGATACATAAAGTAAGTTCTGCCCTGCAACACTCGTCGGTCATTTGGCTGGCCGAGTGTTTTTGCGCCTACGGAAGCGACTATGACCCAAGTTACTGGTAAGACCCCCCTGACACCTGACGACGCTGTTAAAAAAGCGAAGACTGTTGCGGCGACGAAAAGTGTCGACAAGACAGCAGTGAAAGCCGGGGCCAGCGTCAAGGCAGTGAAGGCTGCTGACGCCAAGCCTGCCGCCAAAAAGGCGCCTGCCAAGAAGGCACCTGCCAAGAAGGCCGCCGCCAAGACCGCGGTCAAGATGGCGGAAGGTACAGAGGCTGCGGCGCCCGCCAAGAAGGCGACCAAGACGGCAGCCAAGACAGCTAAAACCGCCAGCAAGACCGCCGCTAAAACCGCCAAGACGGCAGCCAAGGCAGCCGGCGCCACTGATGCCAAGAAGGCCGCCAAGGGTGCGACCAAGGCAGCTTCGCGCCCTGCGCCTACAGGCCGACGTCCCGGACGCCCCGCCAAGAACGCCAATAACGACTCTGCCGATTACAGCGATGACGACAACGGCGACGCCGAAGTCATCCCCGAGCTCAAGCCGCTGCCCAAGCGTGGCGGCAAGCGCGGCAAGGCCGACAAAGATGTACCCGCACGCAGCCAGATGACGCCTGAAGAGCAGGAAGCCCGGCGCAACCGCCTGAAAGTGCTCATCAAGCTGGGTAAAGATCGCGGCTACCTGACGTACGGCGAAATCAACGATCACCTGCCCGACGATCTGGTCGACGCTGAAGCCATCGACGGCATCATCAGCACCTTCAGCGATATGGGCATATCGGTCTACGACCAGGCGCCCGACGCCGAAACGCTGCTCATGAGCGACAACGCACCGGTTGCGACCAGCGACGACGACGTCGAAGACGAAGCCGAGGCTGCGCTCACCACAGTAGATTCCGATTTCGGCCGCACGACCGACCCGGTGCGCATGTATATGCGCGAGATGGGCACGGTCGAGCTGCTGACTCGCGAAGGCGAGATCGAAATAGCCAAACGCATCGAAGACGGCCTGAAGCACATGGTCATGGCAATTGCTGCCTGCCCAACCACCGTCAACGAGATCCTGCAGCACATCCAGCGCGTGCGCGACGGCGCCGCCCAGATCGATGAGGTCGTTGACGGCCTGGTCGACCAGGAAGGCGAAGAGTACGCCGGCGCTGGCGTGTCGGTCGACGACGACGAGAACGAAGACGGCCCCGCAGGCGGCATGAGCAGCAAGCAGCTCGAGTACCTGCGCACCAAGGCCCTCAAGAAGTTCGAGATCATCAACGAGTGGTTCGACAAAATGCGCAAGGCCTTCGAGCGCGACGGCTATCAGGCGCAGGAATACATCACCGCCCAGGAAGCCATCCTGAGCGAACTGATGGGCGTGCGATTCACCGCCAAGATGGTCGAGAAGCTGGCCGATACGCTGCGCGAACAGGTGGCAGAGGTACGCAAGCTTGAACGCGCCGTACTGCATACCTGCGTGGACCGCGCCGGCATGCCACGCGCCTATTTCATCAAGGCATTCCCCGGCAACGAAACCAACCTGTCGTGGGTACTCGAAGAGGTCGCTGCCAACCATCCTTACTCCGAGACTCTCGAGCGGCATATTCCTGCCGTGCAAGAGATCCAGCAGAAGCTCATCGACCTGCAGTCCAGTGTCGTGTTGCCGCTAAAGGACCTCAAGGACGTCAACAAGCGGATGGCCACCGGCGAAGCCAAGGCACGCAAGGCCAAGCGCGAAATGACCGAAGCCAACTTGCGTCTGGTCATTTCCATCGCCAAGAAGTACACCAACCGTGGCTTGCAATTCCTGGACCTTATCCAGGAAGGCAATATCGGCTTGATGAAGGCAGTGGACAAGTTCGAGTATCGCCGTGGCTACAAGTTTTCAACGTACGCCACGTGGTGGATACGCCAGGCCATCACGCGCTCTATTGCAGACCAGGCGCGCACCATTCGTATTCCGGTGCACATGATCGAAACCATCAACAAGATGAATCGCATCAATCGCCAAATTCTGCAAGAGACCGGCGCCGAGCCAGATCCCGCCACGCTGGCGCAGAAGATGGACATGCCCGAAGAGAAGGTGCGCAAGATCCTGAAGATCGCCAAAGAGCCGATCTCCATGGAAACGCCTATCGGTGACGACGATGATTCCCACCTGGGCGATTTCATCGAAGATACCGGCACGCTGTCGCCGTCCGAATGGGCCTTGCACGGCTCTATGCGCGATGTGGTCAAGGAAGTCCTCGACTCCCTTACGCCGCGTGAAGCCAAGGTCCTGCGCATGCGCTTCGGCATCGAAATGAGCACCGACCAAACGCTAGAAGAAGTGGGCAAGCAATTTGACGTAACGCGCGAGCGCATACGCCAGATCGAAGCCAAGGCCCTGCGTAAACTGCGTCATCCCAGCCGGGCTGACAAGCTGAAAAGCTTCCTCGAAGGGCAGTAAGCGCGTTTAGTGGTCTGAATAACGGCGGCTTATGCCGCCGTTTTCCATGATGCGTCATTATGATGGGGTCTGGTCTTGCGAGGCCCGACCCCATTTACCAACCCCGTTCAGTTCAACAAAGGACAGTCATGCAGCCAAAGAATATTGCCGTTATTGTTGGGAGCCTGCGTCGCGAATCCATCAATCGCAAAGTTGCGCAAAGCCTGGTCGAGCTTGCGCCAGACACGCTGGCCCTCGAGATTGTCGATATCAGCCAGCTACCCCTGTACAACCAGGACTACGACGAAGATTCCCCGCAGCAGTATGTCCAGTTCCGCCAGAAAATCGCGGCGGCTGATGGGGTATTGTTTGCCACGCCCGAGCATAATCGCTCGATGCCGGCTGCCATGAAAAATGCCGTCGACATCGGTTCCCGGCCGTACTCGAAAAGCGTTTGGGATGGCAAGCCCGGCGCCATCATCAGTGCATCGCCATCGTTGCAGGGCGCATACGGTGCCACGCAGCATTTGCGCGCCTCGTTGGCCGGCTTGAACATCTATTGCATGGCCAATCCAGAAACCTATCTCAGCCAGGCCGATAAGCTCTATGATCCGGCAGGTGCAGTCACCGAGACGGGCAGGGCGCTTCTGAAGCGTTTCATTGACGCGTATGCCGAATGGGTGGCCCGCTTCTAGCCGGGCCCGGAATCCCTGGATTTCAGGCGCGCCAGGTGTCGATACAGTGTGCTGCGATGCACGCCCAGTACTGTGGCAGCCTGGCTGACGTTGTAGCCGCACTCGCGCACGACTTGTTCTATGGTGCGCTCGGTCATATCGCGCAGGGTGGCCGCCGGGACGTCGCCGCTGGGCACCACCGCCATGGCGCTGTCGGCCTCTGAAGCGATAGGCGCGCGGACAGAGTCTGTTTGCGCCAAGGGCAGGTCTTCCCGGCGTATCAGGCTGCCCGCCGGCTGCAATACGACCAGACTGCGCAGCAGGCTTTGCATCTGTCGGTAATTGCCCGGCCATCCATAAGCTTCCAGCGCATCAAGTGCCGCATCGCTGAGCGTCATGCCGCGCTCGGTGCCGCCCAGTCTTTTGAATTCGGCGCACAGGAACTCGCGCAGGCGCGGGCGTTCGCGCAGCGGTGATAGCGTGATGGTGTAGTCTTGCAGCCGGTAGTACAGGTCGGCTCGAAACAGCCCTTGCGTGATCAGCGTCGACAGATCGCGGTTGCTGGCACTGGTCAGGCCGAAGTGCACGGGTACGCGTTTGTCGGATCCCAGCGGTTGCACTTCGCGCTCTTGCAATGCCCGCAACAACCGGGTTTGCAAGGCCAGCGGCATGTCGCCGATTTCGTCCAGGAACAGCATGCCACCTTGCGCTTCGCGTAGCCGGCCCTGTGCCCCCTCGCGACGGGCGCCTGTGAAGGCACCGCCTTCGTATCCGAACAGCTCGGACTCGATCAAGCTTTCGGGCAGTGCGCCACAATTGATCGCCACAAATGGCCCGCGATGCCAGGCGCTGTTGGCGTGCAGATGCCGCGCAAATATCTCTTTGCCCGCCCCTGTTTCGCCCTGCAGCAGCACCGCCATGCCGCCATCCATGGCCGCAACGGCCTGGAGCAGGGCCTGCTTCGCGGTGTCCTCGAGCTCGGGCAGCGGGGCGGATGCTGTCCTGATGTGTTGCGGGGCAACGGGCAATGGTGTGGCCCGAGGCCGCGCATGCTGGGGGCTGGCTTGGGCGGTTAAGCTTTCCTGTCCGCGGTGCAACTGCCCCACCAAAGCTTGGCCGGAGCGCGTCCGTATGCCATCCGTACGGCCTGCCAATGACGACCAGCCATCCACCCAGTCATCCACAGGGCTATCGAGCAGACGCCAATCGGTGTCCAGCAAATGCAGGGCTGCTTCGTTGGCACCCACGATGCGATCATGCTCGATAAGCACAATGGCGCGTTCGGCCGAGTCCAGCAAAGAGGTCTGGCGCTGGAACACCAGGCGATGCAGGCGATGGTCGGTGTAGTCCAGCAGCCGGTTCGCTATCTGCGTGGCGCACAGGCTGGCCAATCCGAGTGCATAAGCATGCAGGGTGGCGGCGTCTCCGGAGATATCCAGCACGCCGATCACGTCGCCGCGGGGCGATCGGATAGGGGCTGCATGGCAACTGAGGATGCGGTTGCATGACAGGAAGTGTTCGCTGCCGTGTACGCGTATGGGCGCGCCCTCAAACAAAGCCGTACCGATGGCGTTGGTACCGCGCAGCGACTCGGCCCAACTGACACCGGGGCGTAGCGCGACACGCTCGGCTTTGTGCAGAAATTCGGTACTGCCTGCCTCTTGCAAGATCACACCGGCTGCATCGGCCAGCAGCACCACGCTTTTTGCGCTGGCGACCAGGCCGGCCAGGGTTTCCAGTTCGGGCTGCGCAAGCTCGAGCAAGTGAGCGTGCTGTTCGCGGCGCAGTTGCAGATCGGCCAACAGCATGGGATCGGGGTCGGTATGCAGGTCGTAGCTGACGTCGGCGCAGCGCTCCCAGGAACGCTTGATGGAGGACGACTGGGTGACGAGTCGTTCAGGTCGTGCATGAGATGCAGTGGGCCTAAGGAAATTCATTTCGAAGTCTCCGTGGTGTCGCGTTGTGCGTCACGGCTGTCGCGAAGTGCGTCGCGACATGTCGGGTTCTGCGACAGATATACAGCTCACCATACACCTTCGCCGCCGTCCTGCCTATCCCGTGGGCGGCCGTGCGACGTTGGCACGGATGTTGCGTCTTTAAGCTTGCAGGCGCGATCCAAGACGCCTGTCCACAACTTACGGAGACCGCCATGGATTTGACTCAACTGAAGTATTTCGGCATCGATGTGGAATACCCCTACAAGCGCCATTACGAGAATTTTATCGGTGGCAAGTGGGTGCCGCCGGTATCGGGCAATTATTTCGACAACGTTTCGCCTATTACCGGTGAAGTGTTCTGCGAGGTGCCCCGTTCTGACGCCGCAGATGTCGATCTGGCACTGGATGCCGCCCATGCCGCCAGCAAGCAGTGGGGCCGTACCTCGGCCACAGAGCGGTCGAACACGCTGCTGCGCATCGCCGACAAGATGGAGAAGAACCTTAAAACCCTGGCGGTTGCCGATTCCATCGACAACGGCAAGCCGCTGCGCGAGACCATGGCGGCCGACCTGCCATTGGCGATCGACCACTTCCGTTATTTTGCCGGATGTATACGGGCGCAAGAAGGCGGGATATCCGAAATCGATGACGACACGGTTGCCTACCATTTCAATGAGCCTCTCGGCGTAGTCGGTCAGATCATTCCCTGGAATTTTCCGCTGCTGATGGCCGCCTGGAAACTGGCGCCCGCCTTGGCAGCGGGCAACTGCGTAGTGATGAAGCCGGCCGAGCAGACGCCCGCTTCGATACTGGTGTTGATGGAAATCATCGGCGACCTGCTGCCGGCAGGCGTGCTGAATATCGTCAACGGTTATGGCAAGGAAGCCGGCCAGGCGCTGGCAAGCAGCGACCGTATTGCCAAGCTGGCATTCACGGGCTCTACGGCCACGGGCAAGCACATCTTGCATGCCGCGGCCGAGAACCTCATCCCCTCGACGGTAGAACTGGGCGGTAAAAGCCCCAACATCTTCTTCGCCGATGTCATGGACCATGACGACGCCTTCTTCGACAAGGCGCTCGAAGGGCTGGCCATGTTCTCCTTGAATCAAGGCGAAATCTGCACCTGCCCGTCCCGCGTGCTTATACAGGAATCCATCTACGACAAGTTCATCGAGCGTGCCGTGAAGCGCGTGGAAGCCATCAAGGCCGGCAATCCACTGGACAGCAACACGATGGTCGGCGCTCAGGTCTCGCAGGCGCAAATGGACAAAATCCTGTCCTACATCGACATCGGACGTCAGGAAGGCGCAAAGTGCCTGACGGGCGGCGCTCGCAACGCACCGGGCGATGGCTTGGACGGCGGCTTCTACATCAAGCCGACGCTGCTCTTTGGCGACAACAGCATGCGCGTGTTCCAGGAGGAGATCTTCGGGCCGGTGGCTTCAGTCATGACCTTCAAGGACGAAGACCATGCAGCCGAGTTGGCCAACGATACCGACTACGGTCTGGGCGCCGGCGTGTGGACGCGCGATGGCACCCGTGCCTATCGGATGGGCCGCCAAATCAAGGCGGGCCGCGTCTGGACCAACTGCTATAACCTGTACCCGGCCCATGCCGCGTTTGGGGGCTACAAGAAGTCTGGCATTGGGCGCGAGAACCACAAGATGGCGCTGAGCGCGTATCAACAGACCAAGTGCCTGCTGGTTAGCTACAGCCCGGACGCGCTTGGGTTCTTCTAAGGCCGTGCACGGATAGCCGTATTTGGTCTCTTCTGTTTTATGATGATGCTTTTGGTGGGGTTGATGGGGTCAGGTCTTGCAATCACGCATGCGCCGATGCGCCCACAGAAATTCAGAGGTCTGTGATCGCATGCATGATTGCAAGACCTGACCCCACTTCCCCACTCGTAATCCAGCGGAGTGCATCATGGGTTTGGCTATCGACTTGAACTGCGACATGGGCGAGAGCTTTGGCGCCTGGAAAATGGGGCAGGATGAAGACATCCTGCCCTATGTCACTTCAGCCAATATTGCTTGCGGGTTTCATGCCGGCGACGCGGCCACGATGCGCAAGACCGTGGCCGCCGCACTGCGTCACGGTGTTGCGCTGGGCGCGCATCCCGGTTTGCCGGATCTGGTGGGTTTTGGCCGGCGCAACATGGATGTCAGCGCACAAGATGTTTACGACATCGTCATTATCCAGGTGGGTGCGCTGGCAGCGGTTGCAGCCAGCCAGGGCGGCAAGCTGCATCACGTGAAGGCGCATGGCGCCCTTTACAACATGGCTGCCCGCAATGGCGAACTGGCAACGGCCATCGCCAAGGCGGTGCACGACATAGACAGCACCTTGTTGCTGTATGCCTTGGCCGGCAGTGTGCAAGTCAAGGCGGCCGAAGATATGGGCCTGGCCGTAGCCCAGGAAGTCTTTGCCGATCGCAGCTATCAAAGCGACGGATCCTTGACGCCACGCAAGCAGGCTGGCGCCATGATCGAAGACCCGGCCATCTCCATCAAGCAAGTACTGCGCATGGTGCAAGAGGGCAAGGTTGCTACGCAGCAGGGTTCCGACGTCAATGTGCGTGCCGATACGCTATGCATACATGGCGATCAGCCGGACGCCGTCGTTTTCGCCCAGGCGATACGCAAAGCGCTGGGTGAAAACGGTGTGCAGGTGCGAGCCATATAGACGGAGCGAACTCGGGCTTGCAAGCTCCAGGGTCATCGTCGCACGCGCGACTGCAAGGCCTGACCCCAGCTTCCCAGGGCGGCATGCACGCATAGGCCCAATACCAGGCCCCAGAAGGCACTGCCTATTCCCAGGAAGCTCATACCTGACGCAGTGCATATGAAGGTCACCAAGGCGGCATCGCGTCCGCCTTCGTCGGCCAGCGCACCTGCCAGGCTACTGCCTATGGTGCCCAGCAACGCCAGGCCGGCGATTGCCGCAATCAGTTCCTGCGGAAAAGCGGCGAACAAGCCCACCACGGTGGCGCCAAAGATGCCGGTCATCAAATAGAACACGCCAGCCCAGACCGATGCCAGGTAGCGGCGGTCCGGATCAGGATCGGCATCGCGGCTCATGCAGATGGCAGCCGTGATGGCAGCCAGATTGAATGAGAAGCCACCGAAGGGCCCCAGGACGAGACCTGTGACGCCCGTGGCGGTAATGATGGGAGACGCCGGCGTCTGGTAACCATTGGCACGCAACACCGCCAGGCCAGGGACGTTCTGCGATGTCATGGTCACGATGAACAGGGGTATCCCCACGCCGATCAGCGCCGACAAGGAAAAGTCGGGCAGCATCAGGGTGGGCCGTGCGGGCGTCCAGTTTAGGGAATCAAGCTGCAATAAGCCCAGCATGCCGGCGCTGGCAATGCCCACCACCAGAGCCAGCGGAACCGTATAGCGCGGCATCCAGATGCGGCCCAACAAGAAAGCCGCAAACATCAGCCCCACCATCAGCCATTGGGTTTGCATGGCGATGAACAAATCCATGCCGAAGCGCATCAGTATCCCGGCCAGCATCGCGGCGGCAATATGGCGCGGCATGAGTTGCATCAACTTCTGGAACCAGCCCGTCACACCGCAGATCGTGATCAGCAAAGACGAAAACAGGAAGGCGCCGATGGCCTGGTTCATGGAAAGCCCGGACAGGCTGGTTACCAGCAAGGCAGCACCGGGCGTGGACCAGGCCGTCAAAACGGGCGTGCGATAGCGCAGGGACAAGCCGATGCAACTGGCTCCCATGCCTATCCCCAGCGCCCACATCCAGGAATCGAGCTGGGCGGCGGTCGCACCTGCTGCGTTGGCCGCCTGGAAAATAATGGCCACGGAGCTCGTGTAGCCCACGAGTACGGCAATGAAGCCGGCGGCAAGATGAGAGACTCTGAACCAGTTTTTCACGGACGGCCTGATTGTTGTTCTTGGGTGAGCAAAAGAGGCGGCAATGCAAGGTGGCTATGCTAGCACTGTCTCGGGGGCAGGCATTCGATTTGCTGCGCACAACAAGATCGAAGCTTTCATCTAACTGAATCGGACCCAAGGAGACCTCATGCAGAAAATGCAGCGAAATACCGCCTTGTTGGTGGCGGTGTGTCTGAATGCCATTTTTGGAATTGTGCTAACGGTTGGCGGTGTCTGGCTTATTACGGTGGGCGGCTCGTGGTACTACGCTTTAGCAGGGCTTGCCCTGTTGCTGACCGCCGTGTTGCTGCATCGGCGGCAGAGTACTGGCTTGTGGGTGTATGCCGCGCTGGTCTTCGCGACGCTGCTGTGGGCATTGTGGGAAGCCGGGCTCGATTGGTGGCCGCTGGCAGCGCGCGGCGATGTGCTTTTTCTGCTGGGTTTGTTCATGCTGACGCCGTGGGTAACGCGGCCGCTGGTTCATCGCCTGCGCAATACAGACGAAGCACGCAGGCAGTATGCTCCGGCCGTGCGACGCGCCAGTCTGCCATTGATGGCGTCCTTGCTCCTGTTTCTGGTGGTTGGAATTGCTTCCTGGTTTGTCGACCCCCATCGCGTCGAAGGCAGTCTACCGACTGCCAGGGCGCAAGTGGCAGCCGATGCGTTGGGCGTGCCTCCCGGCGAGTGGCATGCCTATGGCCGGACCGGGCACGGACAGCGGTATTCGCCGTTAAGCCAGATCACGCCCGACAATGTTGCGCAACTGGAAGTCGCCTGGCATTACGAAACGGGCGATATGCGCGGTCAAGAGGGCGATCCCGTGGAAACGACCTTCGAGGTGACGCCATTGAAGATCGGCGAGCGGCTGTACCTTTGCACGCCCCATCAGTCTGTCATTGCGCTGGATGCCACGACAGGTGAGCAGGTATGGCGCTACGATCCGCAGATCAAGGGCGAGCTGGCCTTGCAGCATCTGACCTGCCGTGGCCTTTCTTATTACGACCCGAGCAAGGTGGCTGCCGCGCCCGCTGTAGCTGCTGCTGCTGCTGCTGCCACGGCGGGCCAAGGCGCGACCAGCCAGCCGGACGCTGCCTCCGCCGAGCCGTCAGCCGCGGTCGACCCTGCCGCGCCGGACGGCGCCCAACCGGCGGAAGCGCCCACCGCTGAGACACCGTCCGTAGAAGCGCCGGAAGCCGCAACGGGGCTGGATGTTGATGGCTCGAGGGAAGGTTCAGACAACGAAAACGTAGGCCGAGAGGGCGACAACGGCACCGGCGATACGGGTGCTCAGGCTCCTACGGATCAAGCCGGAGCAGCCGCGACAACCCTGGAAGAGCTTGATCTGCCCATTGCGGCCGAAGACAGCTCCACCACGGCGCAATGCGACGCGAAGCTCTTCATGCCCACCGCCGATGGTCGCATCATTGCCCTGAACCCGGACGACGGCACGGTATGTGCAAACTTCGGAGGCGGCACCGGTCAGATCAATCTGTGGGCCAACATGCCTCATGCTGATCCGGGTGGCTATTACTCAACATCGCCGGTAGTCGTGACACAATCATTGATTATTGTGGGCGGTACGGTGCTGGACAACGTCTCGACCACCGAACCATCCGGCGTCATCCGCGCCTTTGATGTCAACAGCGGCCAACTGGTATGGAACTGGGATCCGGCCAAGCCCAATGAGACCGAGCCGCTGGCACCCGGAGAGACCTACGTACCTACGACGCCCAACAGCTGGTCCATCTCCAGCGTGGACGAAGCCTTGGGCATGGTCTACGTACCTATGGGCAATGCGCCACCGGACCAATGGGGTGGAGAGCGGGGCGAGGCAGCGGATGACTACGCCTCGGCCGTGGTGGCGCTGGATCTCGCCACAGGGAAGGTGCGATGGCACTTCCAGACCGTGCATCACGATCTCTGGGACTACGACGTACCCGCTCAGCCGAGCCTGATCGACCTGACTGTCAATGGTCAGACAGTCCCCGCGCTGGTCCAACCCACCAAGCAGGGCGAGCTGTTCGTGCTCGATAGACGCAACGGCGAACCGATCTTGCCGGTAAAGGAGGTCGCTTATCCGCAAGGTGCGGCCGCTGGGGACCGAACGGCGCCCACGCAGCCGGTGTCGGCGCTGTCATTCGACCCGGTACCGCTGACCGGCGCCTCCATGTGGGGGGCCACAATGTTCGACCAACTGGCCTGCCGCATCGAGTTTCAGAAGCTGCGTTACGAAGGACGCTACACGCCGCCGTCCACGGAGGGAACCTTGGTATACCCGGGTAACTTCGGTGTATTTAACTGGGGTGGCATCGCAGTCGACCCGGAAAGGCAAGTGGCATTCGCCACGCCTACTTATCTCGCCTTTATCGCCAAACTGATTCCACGCGAAGACGACACCACCCTGTATGTGCAGGACGAGGACCGACCGCAGGATAGCCTGCCAGCCTTGAACGAAAACTTTGGCGCGCCCTTCGCAGTGCAGCTTAGTGCGTTCACTTCCGCGTTGGGCCTGCCATGCCAGGAGCCACCTTGGGGCTTCATTGCAGGGGCTGACCTGACGACAGGCAAAGTCGCCTGGCTGCACAAGAACGGCACAGTGCGCGACAGCTCTCCCATACCCTTGCCCTTCAAGATGGGCGTACCCAACCTGGGAGGCCCCATCATGACGGCTGGCGGTGTCGCCTTCCTGACAAGCACGCTGGATTACTACGTGCGGGGCTACGACGTCACGACCGGTGAAGAACTGTGGAAGGCCCGTTTACCGGCAGGCGGTCAGGCAACCCCCATGACCTATACCGGCAAGGATGGCAGGCAGTACTTGCTGGTGGTGGCCGGTGGCCATGGATCGCTGGGAACCAAGGCCGGTGACGATGTGATCGCCTATGCCATCCCGAGTGCGCAATAGCCCGCATTTTCAGCAGCCAAGAAGATCCTGACGTGGAAAAGAGATCAGCGGCCCATGGGCCGCTGATCTCTTTCCAGGGCTCAAGGGAACGGATTAATGAGCGGTTTCCGGCCCGTTCCCGGTGCTCGACCTGTTGTCTTCACTTTGTTCACGCCAGTTGATGTAGATGACGGCGACGGCCAGGAAGATTCCCAGTGTGTAGAGCATTAGCGGAACGCTTTCATACGACATGTGACCCTCCGTTTGGTAAACGCTTATATTCAGAGACGTCTCGTAGCAAGTTCCGTGCCCGGGCTCCATGTCAATCCGCTAAACGACGGTCATTCCTTATTGTTTTGAAGGTTTTGGAGATCTCCAGCATCTTTCGGCACCATGGGTGGTTCGTCTTTTGGTGTTACTGCCGGCGTCAACACGGAGGCAGTATCGGTCTCGGTAGAGACGGTCAGGAAGG
This sequence comes from Pollutimonas thiosulfatoxidans, assembly GCF_004022565.1. NCBI lineage: Bacteria > Pseudomonadati > Pseudomonadota > Betaproteobacteria > Burkholderiales > Alcaligenaceae > Pollutimonas > Pollutimonas thiosulfatoxidans. The sequence goes on along the minus strand of NZ_CP022987.1, from coordinate 1,387,015 downwards.
CCAGGTGGGCCTCGTATCGCTCCAGCACATCGTCGATAATCTGCTGCCTGGTCAGGCCCATCAGGTCGTATCCCCCCGAGCCCGTCTGGGTAAAGACTTCCAGCCGGTAGTAGACGTCGGTTTCGCGGGTCATTCGACCACTGAACATCGGCACGGGCGCCTCGACGATGGCAACCTGGTAGTGAAAGGCCCGGAAGGTATCCATCGAGACCCGCAGCAGGGCTCTTCGATGCCATGTGCGTTGGGCATGGCGGTACGTTCCATCTCGTAGCCCTGTTTCTGGAACTCGGCCGCCACATCGTCGAGCGCGGGCCGCACAGTGCGATCCAGGAACTGCGTAGCCTGCCGCAGCGATGGGAAGGCACGCAACTGCTCCAGTCGCTGCTTCCAGGAGCGCTCTGGTACCTGGCCGCCCATCGGCGCCATGGTTGGCCGGCGCAAGACCTGACCCTCGCGCTCGGCCCGCTCCATGCGCAACACCTTATAGAAGGATGCCATCGTGAGGTAAGCGATGATAGTCACTGGCAAGGCGAAGATTAGCGTTGCGTACTCCATGGTCGTTACGCCGCCTGCCAGCAACATCGCCACGGTCAGCACGGCCGTCAGTACAGCCCAGAAGATGCGCAACCATTTCGGCCCATCTTGCGAGGGGTCCGGAATGGAGGCCGAGAAGTTCGACATCACCATCGCGCCCGAGTTGGCGCTGGTCAGGTAGAACAGCAAGCCGGACAGCGTCGCCAGCCGGATCAGGAACATTGCGCCCGGGAACATCTCCAGCAGCGCGTACCAGCCGCGTTCGGGGCTTTGCACCGCCAGCTCGGCAAACGCCGTGTTGCCCTGAATGACATGGAACAGCGCTGAATTGCCGAACAGCGAGACAATGACAAAGTCACACAAGACGGGGGCGGTGATGGCTGCAATCACGAACTCGCGCAGCGTGCGCCCGCGCGAAATGCGGGCAAGGAACACACCCACGAACGGTCCCCACGCAAGCCAGAAGGCCCAGAAGAAGAGGTCCAGCCGCCCATCCATTCCGAGCCGCCGGGCTCATAGGCAAAAGTCTGCAGCGTGCGCGCAGGAAACGTAAGAATGAAACGGCCTATGTTTTCGGTAAGGGCGTTAAGAAGGAATGCCGTCTGACCTGTGACCAGGATGTAGACCATCATCGCCACGGCGCTCCACAGGTTGAGCTCCGATATCCAGCGTATGCCGCGGTCGACGCCGGACGTTGTGGCCGCAATGGTCAGCACCACTGCACCGAGGACCAGCGCGATCTGCAGCGCGAGGCCTTGCTCGAGCCCGAAAATCAAGGAGAAGCCCACGTTGAGCAATACCACGCCGATGCCCATGGACGTGGCAACGCCGAACACCGTGCCGACCAGCGTCCAGACCACGGCATCTTGCATCGCAGCCGCTGTGTTGCCATCGCCCGCATCCGGCACCAGCATGACCCAGATCGAGAAAGCAAGAATCACTGCCGATGAAATCAGCAGCACGCCCCAGTTGATGCGGGATTTGCGGTGTTCGAGGAGCTCCTGCGGGCCTTTGCTGAGGTCACTGCGCGATACAGGGGCATCGTCGTCGAAGGCGCGATCAGGTCGGCGTGCGTGCCGCCGAACTTGCTGCGTTCTATGTGGGGGCGGGGTGGTGGGGGTGACGTGCCATGCGCGGGCGGCATGCCGGGCTGGCCAGCTTCGGCGGATTTGTCGTCGGGTGGCTTGTTGGGCATGAGGTCCTTCGTCGTGGGGCGATGCTTCCTGTGGAAGCTCAGATGAGACGAATTATGGCCTTATCTGACAAACAAACGCAGCAACAAATGAGGGCAGGCGCGATTATGTTGTAAAACCTCTGCGGCTTCCGCTATGCCGCGATCACGACGGCCGAGCGAAGTTGTTGGCGACCCAGTCGGCTGCGCTTTCGCGACTTAGCTTGAAGCCGGGTTGTACCCGGACTCTTGCAAGTTCCTCACCGAACCCGTTGTGTGCGCTTAGCTCGGCATACGGTTCGTACTCGTCAGGAATGATATCCAGATCAATGCGCAAGCGGTCAGAGCCGGAGTCTATCGTCACGTTCTTGTGCAGCAGAGCGTGACGTTGCTGCTCGTGCCTGCGCAGCACTTCGGATGCCGTCTTTACCAGCGTGATGAAAGCGGCTGAATCCAGCGGCTTGGGGTTCTTCTTGTCGCGCCCCATGGTCCAGGGCCCGACCAGGGCTGGCTCGTCTTCGCCTTCCTGAGTCATTTCGACTGCCCAGCCATCGTCGTCCCCGTTCTTGATGACTTTGGCGGTCCAGCCGTCATCACGCCATAGCCGGGCTTCGTGGGCACGGGTGGCTGGCTCGTGATCCAGGTCGATGTCGTCGGACGTTGCGGGGGAATCGGTCACTGCGATGAGGCTCCATGGATTTGGCTGTAGTCGCCCATGGTAGCGTATGGGTCCTCTTTCGGCATCCGCGCTGCTTAAAGCCTGGGCTTGGTGGTGTCCATCTCGGGTGGGATGGGCTGACCTTGACCAGGATCTTCCGGATCGGATGGCGTAGTGCCCGGTAGGTCCGGATTCTCCGGATTCGGCAGCGGTTGTCCCGGCTTTGGTGGTACGTTGATGTCCGTGTCCCGCGGGCGGTCAGGTCTGTTATGGCTAGCGGACTGTTGCATGTAGGCCTCCTGTTGCGATGCCTGGGCAGTCTCGGCTGAGTCGTCATCCAGCATTGCTGTGTGCAATGGGCAAGGCGTATGCCTATGGTTCTGATTGCTCTGTAGTGGTCGATGGTGCGTCCGATGCGCTTGGGCTCTGCTGGCCCATCTTGTAGATGGCAAATCCGATAGCAATAGCCAGCAGGATGCGTAAAGGTTGGCTCAATTTAATAATTCCTTGCTTTGCTGGGTGGTCGGCGGATACAGTTATCCGATATTACCAGCAGCTCTTTGCTTGCTCGTTGACCACGTAACCCCAGAGCGCATAGCCGCTGGCTCACCAGACGTTGCCCCGAAGTTATCCCTGGAGTTATTCACAGAATCGGTGGATAAGTCGGTCCTCATTCGCCACGGTTGCATAGGGGTGTCATTTCCGAACATAGCTCTTCTTTCCACTTTTGGCATAGCAATACACGCCGCCCTCGGGCCCGTGCAGAACGTTCCGGTGGCACAGTCGCAAGTAGCTTCCGAGCTAGCCTTTTGTTCTGCCAGTTGGGCTTCGCGCTGATTTCCTGGCGCGGTGCAAGTCCTCTTGCTCGCACTAATCGAGCCGTCATTGCAGACGAACTTTCCACTGGCACAGTGTGAGATGCCGCCTTTCTTACCCGAGCACGGTTGGTTCTGCGCATAGGCGGGTACTAGCATGGAGACAAGCGTCATGACGAACACAGCTGTCAACACGACTTTATAGAAGGCTCTACAGTAGAAGAGCAATGCAATGAAGAGCAGGGAAGCGCGCACTACTTCTCGCTTCGTTGTTGTTCCAACAATTGAATGATTCTATCCAGTCTGCTTTTGATGCCGAACACAGCGAATGGCAGGGCGATCCATAGGATGGCGATTAGCAGGGCTATAAGCGCAACGATGACCGGTGCCTTTTGCCCAAGAATTTCCATCATGGTTGACTCTCCAGTGCCCTACATGCGTAGATAAACTTAGTTACTTTTACTGCGCATGGGCTGCAGTCACCATTGGGGTTTATAGTTAGCGCTTAGCGCGTCCAAAGAACTGGCCGAGCTTTTGCCTGTGGCATACTAAAGCCGTTCACCCAATGGAGCTTGTATGTCAGATGAATCAATTAAGTTAAAAGAAAGTCGATCCAGCCGGAAGCACCGGGCCAGAGCTGAAAGAGTCGTCGGGCAGTTCCTCGCCATAAGAGACAGCTTGAAAAAAGCCGAGGCCGACGCGGGCGAGATCGACGATCTCGATGAGATTGCGGCTCAGCTGACCGTGGCTGCATTCAAACCAGCGAAGTGATCGCAGACGCGATAACGGGGCCCCAGCTAAGGGGCCCTCATGCGCTTTGAGGCTCGCGCTGATTCGGAAGCTCAAAGACGGTATCAAAAAGCAGGGTAAAGATAAACGTGTAAATGAGGAAAAACACGAGTAGCGCGGCTACCATCGTGAAGGCCTTGTACACGCCGATGTTGTACCAAAGCATGTATAGCGGCAGGGTGGCCGCCAGCAGCCCCGCCTCAAATCCCGCAGCATGTATGCACCGGATTTTAACGGTGCGCGCGAAGACACCGCTACGCCTCTCCCATGATTCGAAGAGCGTGTTGTAGATATAGTTCCAAGCAACTGCCAGCGCGGAGACGGCGATCGCAATAGGCAGTGATCCTTGAGCATTTCCGCCGCTCAGGATCATCAATATGATGGTTGAGAACAGGACAGCAAAAATCTCGAAAAGCACGACGTAGGTAATGCGCCGTTTGATCGGGGATAGATAAAACAAAGTAACTCCAGTAAAAGAGCCTTCTGACTCTTGTGAAGAGCCGGCCCGTCCCGGTGATTACTTGATGGTGAGATGGAGGCCATCTCGTGCAGAGCCACGGTTTCCGCTTGCGTGGCTATATTCTAACCGAGGCGTGGATGATAGGTTCATGTTCATGAGTGCTGTGCTCTAGCTGTCAAGATGGACATGATGCTCACAGCGCACAAGACCGTGGCGATGTTCATGCGTTATGTTCATCCCCAGGATGCGCCAGTGCGAAAGGCGACTGAATGGGGGCAAACCGGCATAAGGTGATCTTCCGCGTACCGGATGCCGTGGCAGTGGGCCAGGTACGGTGAAGAAATCCTACCGGCGTTGGCCGCGAAACTTTCTCTGGACTATGGGCGTCGATTCGGAGAGAAAAACCTGCGCCGGATGGTCAAGTTCACCATCGCTTTCCCGGATGAGTCAATTGTCGCCACACCGCGTTGACTCGTCATATTTGCTACCTATGATGATCTGTTGCCTCATGTAATGTGTTACCCGTCGGATGGGCCGACGGGAGCCCATCATGACGAGGCAACTTAGCATGGCTACGCGTAAAGAATTGATCAACGCCGTCCGACAGCGCTACGGCAATACGGGGCACGCAGGGAAGCGATCTCCGAACGGCCATCATTCGCGAAATGGAATCTTTCTTGCTGGAGTTGGGCGCAGGTTCCTCCTTCCTCGTCCGGCAGAAGCGCATCCAAATCGATTACGAAGATTTCACCTTGATCTGTTGTTCTACAACCGTAAGCTGCCGCGGCTGGTCGCGATGGAATTGAAGATTGGCGAGTTCGGCCTACAAGCGACAGATGGAACTTTATCTTCGTTGGTTGAAAAGCATGGATGTGAACCGGAGGAAGCTTCGCCGTTGGTGATCATTCTCTGCACTGGCTTGAAACGACAATAGGTCGAATTGTTTGACTTGGTAAGTCCGGTATTCATCTTCGTCGCTGATATCCTGCAACCGCTCGGCGCGGGGGCCGTCATAACAGCTAGCATTTGCGCTCTACCTGTCCAGACCGGGCGTCGTGACCATGTCCACGATATAGTACAACGCCCGCAACGCCTGCGGAGACATCAACCCATCAGACATTTTTCAGTGGTATAAAATAGTTACGTCTTTCCACATGAGCCCCTATGAGCGATTACCCATACCCCGGCGGATCTAGAAAACGAGTTAGTAAAGCGGGCGAAAACATTCGCAACGGTTCGGCTACAGCAGAGGACATGGAAGTCATCGAGAAGTGGCGAGCAGCCCATCGCGGGGTACTAAATACATTTCAAGCCATTCTTAGGACTCGGACCAAGGGCGCTGGCATTACTGTTGCCCAGCGCCACAAGAGAAAAAATACGATTTTCGGAAAGTTAGACAGACTTCCGGATATGAAGCTTGCCAGGATGGACGATGTGGCTGGATGTCGACTTATTTTTAAATCGATTAAGGAGCTGGAGGCATTTCGTTCACGATTCCATAATGCGAGATTCAAGCATCGAAGGCGCAACGAAGAGGATAAGTACAACTATATAAAGATGCCAAAATCAACTGGATACAGGGGCATCCATGATGTGTACGAATACGATGTCAATTCGGAAGCGGGGAAACGCCTGACAGGCCTGTTCATTGAGATCCAATACCGCACTCTTGTTCAGCACGCCTGGGCGACTGCAGTTGAAGTAATCGGCTTCGTCACCGAGAGCCAACCGAAGTTTCAGCAGGGAGATGATCGTTATCAGCACGCAATGGCGTTGGCGAGCGAGCTACTTGCTCGAGCGCACGAAAATCGATCTGGACCATTCCCGTCGATGGGCGACCGTGAGGCCTTGCAAGATTTTTTGAAGCTAGATGCCGAGCTTTCATTGCTTCAAACCCTTAGGGGACTTAATCAGGCAAAAAGCGACATTTCGACCAAAAAGAATGCCATTTTGATCTTCTCTAAAGAAGGGAAGCTGGACATTAGGAGTTATGACGACGCTCCAGATGCGCTTCGCGCACTATTCGATCTAGAAAAGCAAATGCCGGAAAATGACATCGTTCTTGTGCGGGCCGATTCCAGCGAGGACGTGCGCCTAGCATTCCGAAACTATTTTTCAGATGCCCGTGAATTTGTGCGCTTGGTAAGCACTGCTTGTGTCAAATTAGGTGGCGCCCGGCCCAAAAAAAATTCAGTTAGTCGAGTGTCGTCGTAATCCTAGGTTAAGCGCTTCAGTAAATTCCCGACGCGGGTGCTTGCCAAGGCGGCCTGTTGCGAGGCCCTTGGTTGTCGTTTTGGTCCGACTGTCAACAAATTGATTCGACGCTGTGTACGGGCGGTTCAGCGCCGTACCGATCTCGATGAATCAATCGAGGTTTGAGGAGGCTTCATTTCTTGAGAGCATGAAGCCATGCGTACGAAGAACAGGTTTTTCCTGAAGTCCGTGAGCGCGCCGTGCGACTGGTGCAGGAACATTGCCGTGAGCACCCCTCATAAGTAGGCAGCGTGCAGTCCATTGTGCCCAAGATTGGCTGTTCGGCCCACACCCCGGCGAAGTGAGTCCAGCTCTAAGAGGTCGACTCCGGTAATGCGAACACCAAACATCGGCGTGCAGTTCTTACTGGCAATGCTGCGCTACGTAAGCTGGCTTGTATGTGTCACGACCGTTATGGGTCGCGCAGGACGCACGGTCGTCACCCCGCGAATACGGCCCTGATCTAATACCACTGGTCCCGACTGGATCGGAAGTTTCGCAGCGTGCAACAGGAAATATAAGCGCTCGGCTACTGATGTTATAGGCGGGCCGATCAAGTGAACAAACTGCAGAGGTGTACTAATGCGATTAGCGCTCTACGTTAAATCTGAGGCGGACTCAAACAGGGATGTCAGTCTCTTTAATGAGCTGTCTCTTTATTCCATTCATCAAAACGTACGGCTGGAGCAGGGGGTTAATGAAACGAAAGCGATACCGGCGGGCGCTTCCGGTTCGTTGCAAAACCGGCCCCCTGCCAGGATCGCAAAATGCGTTAAGGTGTTGTGAAAAGGCTGGTATGTCATAAGCTTTCCCCATGATCTTGCTTAGCGGGGCACGAATATCTACGGCAGCAAAGTAGCCCAGGTTGTCCTGCTCAGCCATTGCGCACGCCAATAGCACTTGCGGATATAGGTTTTCTCTGGGGCTATTGGTTGCCTTGTGATAAATGCCGATAGTGCTTTGCTGTGCTTTAGCTAATGCGTTGTCAATAGCCGCACGGACGTCTGCAGCGTTTACTTCTGACCTGCCGGTAATAGCAGCGCGTTGGGCTGCATTTTGAGCCAGTAAATGGGTGTAATGAGGGAGCCCCTGAGAAAGCGCGGCGATCTTCTGGCGTGCTTCGACGGAAATTGTCATGTTTGCTTTTTTTAATCCGCCCTCGACGATGTCATTTAGTTCTACGCGTGACATTCTTGGCATTCTAATTTGGATTAATGCCCTTTCAACGGATTGATGTTCGCTTATCAGCACTTCAACGGAGTCTGCAACACCGACCAACAGCAGGGTAGTGTCAACTGCGTGATCCGATAGAGTCTTGACAGTATCAGCCATAAGAGTCGATGTTTCACCATCTGTGATTCTGTCAAACTCGTCGATCACGATTAGTATCTTGCGCAGACGCGAGAATAGATGACGAATATCATCAGGAGTCACCGTTTCTGGCAAGTGATTTGCTAGACTGCTGACTTGATGACTCGTTCCTGCTGTAAATCCAATTCCGCCTTTACTCGTAGCGATTGGGATTTCTCGAGCAATTTTTCTCCATAGCGAATCAAACGTGGTGGTGGGGTCGCAATTGACCGACGCTACGGTAGTTTCGCTGCCTTGGCTGATTGTAGAAATAACGCGCGCCAGCGATGTTTTCCCCACGCCCCGCTCGCCGAACAGGATGGCGTGCTGCCCCTTTTGGGCAACAGCATTCATTACGTCCATCAGTTGAGAAATTCTTCCAGAGAAAAGCGAACGCTGATCAATGGGCGCGCTCGGGCTGAATGCTCTTGAGAGTGCGAGTAGCCGTGCATCATTATCCATTCCTACCTCCATAATTATTATTAGATTGGAGCGATTTTTTTTGCGCCTTACCTCTTGACAGCAAGGTAACCGCTGTGCAACTGCTGTTATTTAAATTAGTCCCGGTTAAATAAATATGTCGAGTCCGTTCCATTGCTCGATGAACGCTCGGCTGGCTTCAGGCAACGCCCGTACGTCCTAAACAGGGCTACTGGGAAATAGCTCCCCGAAATTCTCTAGGTCGGCTTTTCGCGGCGGGTTGGTCATATGGTTTGGGCTCAAGAAGAACAGCCGGTCGATCAGAATGCCTAGAACGATGAAACCGATTCTCTCACCCAATACCAGATACCCGACTAGAAGGCAGGTCGCGGCAATCCACTCCGTGGAATTGCTCACTAGCCCGGTAAAGTTTCAATCGTTAGCAACATACGCGCCGACCCCGACGCACACAACCCCAGCGATAAGTCGGGATATTAAGCCTGGAGCCCCGGAACTCCATCGACATGATCTAAGATCTAAGGGTCGGACGGCGATGGGACGATACGCTCTAGCTTATCGTCTAAAGGTAGAGACTGTTATCTGACTCCTAGCCGCTGGTTCAAGCGTGTCACATTTTATAACACATGTGGGCAGGCGAGCTCAAAGCCAAGCGGTAAGGTAAGGCGGTCATTTAAGCCCAAGCCATAGTGGTTCAATCGCATCCGGTACCTGATACCGGCTATTTCCCACAGCCCGCGTAACCTGCCACCATTGAAACGCTGACTCGGGCCTGGCCGTAGATAGCAGCTCAAGCGCTTCAACTATGGGCGTTTCAGGATCAACCCACTCCAGTGCATCATCAGGCGTCAATGTAACGGGGCGCCGGTCATGTATGTCGACCACTCCGCCAGCCGAATCATCGGTCACGATGGCGAAGCCTGTCTCGGCCAGAACTTCTCGACCGGGCAGCCACGCAGTCAGGCCCGGCAACAGAATTGGCTGGCCGTCTTTTGGACTGATGTACCAGGGCTGTTTGTCTCCCTTTTCGCCGGTCCACTCATACCATCCGTCCGCCGGAACGATGATACGGCGCGCAAGCAACGGCTTCCAGAATGGCGAGCCTTTCAAGACCGTGTCGAGGCGCGCATTCCTGGCAGGACCGCGTTTGTACCAAGGCGGCTTGTATCCCCAGAAGAGATTGTCGGCATGCTGGGCGCCGTCGCCCAGTCGATGAAAACTTAATGGCCGCGTTCCGGGCGGCACGTTATGCCTAAGCCGTTTTTCGTCATCGAACAGCGCCCTCGGGTCCCAGTTCATCGTCTCCATGTACTGTTCGCCATCACCGGCTTGCCTAATGCGACCACACATTTCAGTCTCCGAAATGATCCGGCTTCATATTAACGCGCCCGCGTCGGCGTTAGGCCTGACACTGCTCGTCGGCGTATGGTTCGGGGCCAATACAGCCCTTCAAAAGGAGAAGCAGCCCGAAGGCCGGGCGGTCAGGTTGCCTTTTGCGGAGCGGGCTCGTTTTTCCGAAGCAACAAAAAGGCCCCCGATCTCTCGGAGGCCTCGTAAACACTGGTGCCCCCCCGCAGAGTCGAACTGCGCACCAACGGATTATGAGTCCGCTGCTCTAACCAAGCATGAGCTAGAGGGGCGTACCGCAACCGGATGTTGATCCGACTGACGATAGCCCGCAATTATTACATAAACGAAAGCTGCTTGCCTACCGCCGCCGAAGGCAGCCCAAACAGTGGTATGGTTGCCGAAAATCAGAGGGAAGGGGCGTAAATTGCACGGCGTACGTATTGCGGTTCTGGCATCTGTCTTCGTCCTATCCCCTGTTTGGGGCGCGAGCGTTACGCAGTTTTCTCCCCAGGGCGAAGTCGCCAAGGTCGAAAGCATCAAGCTGTCGTTTGATACGGACGTTATCGCTTTCGGCGATGATCAGGCCGCTGCGCCCGTCGACGTAAGCTGCAGCGATCCTGCCGTAAGCGGCGAGGGCCGATGGCTGGATGCGCGCCGCTGGACCTTCGTCTTCACCCAGCCGCCCGGTGCCGGCGTGCAATGTACCGCTCAAATCAAACCCGACTTTCGTACCTTGACGAACGCAGCCGTGTCGGGCAAGCAGCAGTTCAGCTTTCATACCGGTGGCCCTATCGCCACCCATCATGCTCCTTATGGCAAGACCATCGCCGAGGACCAGGTTTTCGTATTGAGCTTCAATGGCGCAGTCGATACCGACAGCCTGCTCGCCAGCACAGAGTGTGTGGTCGAAGGCCTGGGCGAAGTAGTGCCTGTCCGGACGATCACCGGTGATGTGCGTACACAGATTCTGGAATCGGTGTTCTATAGCGATAGCCAGGCTAGGGATACGGCGGCCACGCAGTTGCTGCAGTGTCAGCGCCGCTTGCCAGCAGAAGCCGCAGTGCAGTTGCGGGTGGGGCCCGGGGTAGCGACAGTTGCGGCAGAGGGGCGGCCGGCGGTCGCCAATACCACGGCACAGGTCTATGACTATGTGGTGCGCAAACCGTTCAAGGCCAGCTTTACTTGTCTGCGCGAGAATGCGGCGATGCCGTGCACGCCGGTGTCGCCTCTGGCGCTGGAGTTTTCAGCGCCGATAGCGCGCGATGCTGCCCAGGCCATCCGGCTGACGATCGCGGGCAAGGAGCTTAAGCCCTCCATAGCGCAAGACGATACGTATCTGGGACCCTTGGAGCGGGTGCGTTTCGATGGGCCGTTTCCCGCGGATGCCGAGCTGGTGCTCTCCATCCCGGCGGATCTGACGGACGAAGCGGACAGGCCGCTGGTCAACGCGGGGCAGTTTCCCTTGCGCTTTACGACGGCGGCCTACCCGCCGCTGGTGAAGTTTGCGGCCTCGCCCTTTGGTGTGATCGAGCGGTTTGCCGATGCGCCGGCCAGAGCAAGCGCCGGGGTGGACAGCGCAAGCGCCAGCGTGCCGATCACGGTACGCCGGGTCGAGGCGGCCTTGCGTACTAAAGAGCTGACGCTGTCGGCGGGCCAGGTAGGTGATCATGTCGTGCGCGAGGATGTGCAGGTGTTGCGTTGGTATGCACGCCTGCAGCGCTTGGATGAGCGTAGCTGGACGGCCAATCAACTGAAAGACATCATGGCGGATCGCCAGCCGCGTTCTGAAGATATGCCGATGCAAGATACGCGCGGCATGCAGGTGTTGGATAGAGAGCAGGGTGTTCGACAACTGACTTTGCCAGGCGTGCAGGCGGAAGACCCGCGGCCGTTCGAGGTGTTGGGCATTCCGCTGCAAGAGCCGGGCTTTCATGTGCTGGAGGTGGAATCCGCCCGTTTGGGCGAGGCCTTGCTGGCAACGAAAAAGCCGATGTATGTGCGCACTGGAGTGTTGCTGACCAACCTGGCCGTGCATATCAAGACAGGCAGGGATGACATGCTGGCGTGGGTCACTACGCTGGATGATGGCAAGGTGGTTCCGGATGCCGACATTACGGTTCTGGATTGTTCGGGCAATTTGCTGGCGCAAGGCAAGACGGATGCGCATGGCCTGTGGCATCACCAGCAGGCTTTGCAAGCAGAGGATTACTGCCAGGATACCGATCTTTCAGGGGTCTACGTTTCGGCGCGTATAGGCGCCGATCATCCGCAGGCCTACGGCCAGGCGGATTTTTCCTTTGCCTTGTCCACGTGGAATCGCGGAATAGAATCCTGGCGCTTCAATGTGCCTACCGACACCAGCGAGCAGCCCACGGTGGTGACGCATACGGTGTTCGATCGCAGTCTGCTGCGGGCCGGTGAAACCGTATCCATGAAGCATTTTGTGCGCACCCAGACCCGCGATGGACTCGGTATTCCAGGAGCATCGGCCCGGCCCGACACCTTGTTGATCGAGCACGAAGGCTCGGGCCAGCGTTATACCTTGCCGGTCAGTTGGGAAGCTACGCCATCCGGTGGCTTGTCCGCAGACAGTACGTTTGCCATCCCGCAGGAGGCCAGGCTGGGCAGCTATTCGGTACGCCTGACCGACGAGAATCAAAGCTGGTATGGCCAGGACGTGTTCCGCGTGGAGGCGTTCAGGCTGCCTTTGTTGGGCGGCCAGCTGCAGATCACTGGCCAGGCCGGGGACACCAGTCTGGTGGCACCGCCCAGCATTACCGCCGACTTGCAGATTTCTTATCTGTCTGGCGGGCCGGCCCGAGCGTTGCCGGTACAGTTGTCTGGCGTGCTGCAGGACCGTCAACTGCGCTACGAACAATACGATGATTACTCCTTCAACCCCCCATCGCCAGTCGATGATCAGGCGGAAGTTGTCAACGCGTCTGGTGGCTCTTCGCGTATTCTGTTCCTGGACAAGAAGCCGGTGCAGCTTGATAGCCATGGCAACGCTCGCGTGCCATCAATACCCATGCCTTCCATCGACCGGCCCAAGGCCCTGCTGTTTGAAGCCAGCTTTGCGGATCCGAATGGACAGATCCAGACCCTGGCGCAGACGGTGCCGGTATGGCCGGCAGCCATACAGACGGGAATCCGGGCGCAAGGCTGGATAGCGGCGGGCAAGCCGCTGCAGGTAAGCGCGTTGGCTATTGCGCCTGACGGCGAACCAAAAGCGGATGTCGACACAGCAGTGCGCGCGGTTCAGCGCATTACCTACTCTACGCGCAAGCGTATGGTTGGGGGCTTTTACGCCTATGACCACCATACCGAGACTCGCGACTTGGGCACCTTGTGCGAGGGCAAGACGGCAGCAAACGGCGCTTTGGATTGCGAGCTGACGCTGGACGCGTCAGGCTCTGTTGAGCTGATCGCGCAAGCGCGGGACGAGCAAGGAAGGATGTCGGTTTCGGCAACGACAGTATGGGTGACGGGCGCCGGCGAACTGTGGTTTGGCGGCGAGAACGACGACCGCATCGATATCATCGCCGAGCGCAAGACGTATCAGCCGGGCGAGACGGCCAGCTTGCAGGTACGCATGCCGTTTCGCCATGCCACGGCCTTGCTGGCCATCGAGCGCGAAGGCGTGTTGGCAACACGCGTACTCGAATTGTCGGGCACTGACCCGACTGTCAACGTAGAGATAGAGCCGCAATGGGGGCCCAATGTCTATGTGTCCTTGTTGGTTTTGCGCGGGCGCCTGCACGATGTGCCCTGGCATTCCTTCCTGGATTGGGGTTGGCGCGAGCCGAGCAGTTGGTACAAGGCCTACGCTGATTCCAGGCAGGGTTATACGGCGCCTTCGGCCTTCATCGATCTGGCCAAGCCCGCCTTCCGTTTCGGGCTGACCGAACTTCGCGTTTCGGATCAGCACGACGAGTTGAAGGTGTCGGTGCTGGCCGATCGCGAGCGCTACCAGATCCGGGAGCAGGCCACGGTAAAGATCAAGGTCAGCTTGCCGGATGGCAGCCCCGCGGCGCACGGGACGGTTGCTTTCGCGGCGGTCGACCAGGCGCTGTTGGAGCTAGCGCCGAATGAAAGTTGGGACTTGCTCTCGGCCTTGCGCCAACTGCGTAGCTATGGGGTCGAGACGGCGACGGCGCAAATGGAAGTCGTGGGCCGTCGACACTATGGCCGCAAAGCCTTGCCGGCAGGGGGCGGGGGCGGTACCAGCCCGACGCGCGAACTGCTCGACACCTTGTTGCTGTGGCAGCCCAATGTTCAACTAAACGAGAACGGCGAGGCCAGCGTTACCGTTCCGCTTAACGATGCGCTGACGCAGTTCCGGCTGGTGGCGGTGGCCGACCATGGCACCCAACGTTTCGGTACCGCCAGCACGACCATAGTCAGCACGCAAGACCTGCAGATTATTCCCGGGCTGCCCACGGTAGTGCGCGAGGGTGACCGCTATGTTGCCAGCCTGACGGCACGCAACACCACACAGCGCGCCATGCAGGTGCAGCTGGAGGCGCGTTATGAAGGCAAGGGCGTGCCCGAGGCCACGCTGCCTTTCCAGGCACTGCAACTGGAGCCAGGCTCGGCGGCCGTAGCTAGCTGGGACCTTACCGCCCCGGAAGCCAACACGCCGGACGATCAAGTGCCACTACGCTGGACCTTGTCCGCGCGCGAACAATCGAATCAAGCAGATGCCGCCACCAAGCCTGCGACAGACCAACTAAGCTTCACGCAAGTCTTGAAACCTGCTGTACCGCTGCAAACCCAGGCAGCGACTTTGCTGCAGCTGGATGCCGGCCAGCCGCCTGTCAGCTTGCCTGTTTCGCCGCCACCCGGTTCCTTGCTGGATGGCAACGGCGTGCCGCGTGGCGGCCTGGATGTGCAGTTGCGTTCGTCGCTGGCCGGCGGCTTGGCGGGCGTGCGAGATTGGTTCCAGGACTACCCGTATACCTGCGTAGAGCAACTGGCGTCGCGGGCGATGGGCTTGCGCAATAGCGAGCTATGGGCCGACTTGATGCGCAGGTTGCCCGGCTATGTCGATGAAGATGGCCTGGTCAGTTATTTTCCGGGCGGTATCGGCAATGAAGTGCTGACAGCGTATCTGCTAACGGTCAGCGATATTGCGCTGTCGCAGGACCAGCCCTTTGCCTTGCCGGCCGAGCAGCGCGATGCCATGGTCGCCGGGCTGGTCGCTTTTGCCGAAGGAAGGCTGCAACGGAATCGATGGTCGCCACGGCCGGATCTCGATATGCGCAAGCTACTGGTGCTGGATGCTTTGTCGCGCAGCGGGCATGCCCAGCCGCGCATGCTGGACAGCATCGCCATTGCGCCGGATCGCTGGCCGACTTCCGCAGTGATCTCATGGCTGGGCGTGTTGCAACGCATGCCGGCCATATCGGATCGCAACGCTCATCTGTCGCAGGCGCGGCAGATACTGACCGCACGCATGCTGGATCGTGGCACGCTTACCGTGTTTGCCGATGAGGGCGAGGAAGCGTGGTGGTTGATGCTGGGATCAGAGACCAATATGGCCAGGCTGATACTGCTTGCGGCGGACGACCCGGCCTGGCAGCCTCAGTTGCCCCGCCTGGTGCAAGGCCTGTTGTCGACGCAGCGGCAGGGAGCCTGGCGCACAACGACAGGAAATCTGCTGGGCAGCCTGGCGGTCGAAAAGTTTGCTCGGCTAGGCGAAACCACGCCGGTCTCGGGTGGCGTCGAACTTGCCTTGGCATCTGCAACACAGGCCCAGACCCGGGATTGGGCACAGGCCGTTGAAGTCGACGGCGTGAAGCAAGCCGATATTGCACTGGCATGGGCGACGACTGAAGTCGACCAATTGACCTTGCAGCAAAAGGGGCAGGGCACGGCATGGGCGCAATTGCGGGCAGTGGCCGCAGTGCCCATCACCCAGGCCGTTAATGCCGGCTACGCCTTGCAGCGCGAGATCACGCCGGTCAGCCAGGCGGTGCCCGGCGCCTGGGCGCAAGGCGACGTCTACCGAGTAACGCTGACGGTAAACTCGCGAGCCGCCACGACCTGGGCCGTCATCACCGATCCGTTGCCGGCGGGTGCCGCCATACTGGGTAGCGGATTGGCCCGCGACTCGGTCATTGCCACCGAAAGCGGTGCCATGGATGACCAGGCTGTCGATCCTACTTTTATCGAACGCAATGCGGACAGCTATCGTGCTTACTTCGAGTATCTGCCCAAAGGAGAGACCACCGTGCAATACACCGTAAGGCTGAACACGGCGGGCGACTTCCAGTTGCCGCCCACCCATGCCGAAGCCCTGTATCAACCCGATGTCTATGCCGATCTTCCGCAAGCCGAACGTTTTGTCGTTGGCCCGCAACCGTAAGCGTCTCGGCCTTGCGTGGGTCGGATGGCAGGGTCATTGTGCAATCGCCGTCGCATTGCTGGCGGGCTTGTGCGGCAGTGCCCATGCCTTGCCGTCCTACGACGAAGTCAGGCAGCGGCATCGTCCGTCCAGTGTGCTGTTGCTGGACCGTTCGGGCGTGCCGCTGGACGGGGTCCGCACGGACTTCCACGACAGGCGGGGGCAGTGGCTGCCGCTGGATGAGGTGTCGGTCGCCTTGCAGCGCGCCGTCATCTTGTCGGAAGATCAGCGCTTCTATGGGCACGATGGCGTTGATTGGCGTGCCGCCTTGGCTGCCGCCTGGGGCAAGGTGGCGCTAGGGCATCATCGCGGGGCTTCTACCTTAAGCATGCAACTGGTCGGCATCATCGACACGCAATACCGTCGTGGTCCGGGTGGTCGCAGTTTGACGCAAAAGTTCGATCAGGCGATGGCAGCGCGGCGGCTGGAAGCGGAATGGTCCAAGGCTCAGATCCTTGAGGCCTACCTGAATCTCGCGCCATTCCGGGGCGAGATCGTAGGGGTCGATGCCCTTGCGCGTGTCCTGTTCCAGAAACACGCCAGCGGGCTTAATGCGCGCGAAGCCGCGCTGGCGGCGGTATTGCTGCGTGGGCCTAACGCGGCCAGACCTTTGCTGGTGCAACGCGCTTGCGCCTTGCTGGTCGAATTGGGCTCGTCCCAAGAGTGCAAGCGCCTGGACGAGTTCGTCCATATCGCCTTGAAGCGGGCGGCATGGCCGTGGGCGGGTGCGCCTCACGCGGCGCCGCACTATGCGCAGTTTGTGCTTGGAAAGTTACGTGCGGCGGGTGATGACTTGCCCGATGTGGTGGTCAGTTCACTGGACGCCTCCTTGCAAGCCTTTACCTTGCAGACCTTGCGCCGCCGCTTGCATGACCTGGACATGGCCAATGTGCGTGATGCCGCCATTGTGGTGATGGATAACCGCAGTGGCGCCGTGCTGGCGTATGCCGGGTCTTCGGGCTCCTTGTCGCCGGCGGCCCGGGTTGACCACGCACGGGCCCTGCGGCAAGCGGGCTCGACACTCAAGCCCTTCCTGTATGAGCAGGCATTGGCCCAGCAACGCCTGACTGCGGCCTCTTTACTGCACGATGCCGAGCTGGATTTACCGACAGGCAATGGCTTGTACATGCCTCGCAATTACGATGAGGCCTATGCCGGCTGGGTCAGCGTGCGTACGGCGCTGGCGTCCTCGCTTAATATTCCGGCGGTCCGCGCGATTGCCATGGTGACGCCTGACGCATTCGCGCAGCGCCTGCGTGACTTGGGCCTGCCCCTGAAGCATGACGGTGACTATTATGGATACAGCCTGGCTCTGGGCAGTGCCGACCTTACGCTACTGAGCCTGACCAATGCTTATCGCGCCCTGGCGAATCTGGGCGAGTTTTCCAGGCCGCAATTTTTTGAAGCTGCTGCGCCATCAGGCGCAAGGTCCATCATGGACCCCGCCGCTGCGTGGATCGTGGGCGACATCCTGGCCGATCGCCATGCCCGAGCACGCACTTTTGGCCTGGATAGTCCCTTGTCTACGCCGTTCTGGACGGCAGTTAAAACAGGTACCAGCAAAGACATGCGCGACAACTGGTGCCTGGGTTGGTCGGCCGCCTATACCGTAGGCGTGTGGGTAGGCAATAGCGGAGGCGCCAGCATGCGCGAGGTTTCGGGCGTATCGGGCGCCGGGCCCATGTGGCACGACATCATGAGCTATCTGCATCGCAATATGCCCAGCGCGCAGCCGGCGCCCCCGCCCGGCGTCGAACAAGGCAGGGTCAGTTATGAAGGTGATATAGAGCCCGCCAGGCGGGAGGCCTTCCTGGCCGATACGCGTGTAGAGCGTGTGCGCCTGGCGCAAAACCAGCCGCAGCGCGTGCCCGGACCGGCACGCATACGCACGCCGGCGGATGGCACCATCCTGGCCCTGGATCCCGATATTCCGTCTGCCGTGCAGCTTGCGCGGTTTACGGCGGCCGATGCCAGCGGCGTACCCGTCCCGGCCAACTGGCGCATTGATGGCATGATAATGGGCCAGGGGGCGCACCTGCGTTGGCACCCCCGCCTGGGCAAGCATGTTATTGAATTGCTCGATAGCGAGGGCAGTCCCATTGACCGCATCCATATCGAAGTGCGGGGCGCGGCACGTCGCTAGGCGGCGGCACGATACTTGCTAGAACATCTTGATGATCTTTGACGCAGTTTTGCGTCCCCACCTGTTAAACTTTTCACATCCATCTTCATTATCTCGGTTAAGGGAATTTTCCATGAAATTTGTACGTACGCTGGGCCGCTTCCTTTTGCCGCTCAGCCTGGTCGCGCTGGCTGCATGCCAGACAACGCCAGGCCAGCAGACAACGGCGTCGCAGTCGCCTGCGACCGCAGCCGCCGACACCACGACGGCCCAACAGCCGCAGCCCGAAACCAGTATCCAGGCAGAACGCCAGGGCGCCCCGGTTGCTGTATTCCTTGCCGACACGACGCTGCGCTCGGGATGGACCCCCGTCAATCTTGATACCGGTACCTTGTATGTCAATCCGCAGCCGATCATCACACGGGCCGACCTTACGGGAATTCAAGCTGGGTCCAACAAGGCGGGCGATGGCCTGCTGGCGCTCGAGCTCAACGAAGAGGGCAAACGCAAAGTCATAGACATCACCACCCAGAATCCCAACCATCGCCTGGCGTTGGTGGTGGGGCGCACCATGCTGGCTGCGCCTGGCTATACAGAGCCGGTCACTACCGGGCACCTGATCTTTGCGGTCGGCACCGAGCAAAACGCAACCGCCGCGGCGCGGGCCATTGCAGGTGTGCCTCAAGATGGATCCGGCGACGCCACCGCCACGCCTGACACCAGTACGACTGCCCCGGCAAATTGAACTCCGACGAAGCCTTCGCGATGGCAGGAACAAGAATGCTGTCGAACAGCCTGATGCTGGGCTTTCGTTTCCTCGCGTGGCTCAATGGCCTGGGCATCCTGCTGGTGCTGGCATGCTCAGCCGGGATTATCGAAGTCAGCCTGGATCCAGGCTGGCTACGCATGCCCTTGGCGGGCTTCCTGGCAGGACTGTCTTTGGTGGCCTTGGGTCTGCTGTGGGTTTATCCCGTCCAGACCAGCCTGCTATCGCAGTTGGCGGCGGGGCGGCCGCGCCGCAGCCACTGGCTGCCCTTGGCCTGCGTGTTGATCGCCTACACGCTCAGTCTGCTGGCATTCGTGTTCAGTTCGTGGATGACGCAAGGCATGCTCGCCTTTTAGGCTGCGTATAGACAAACGTTGTATTTTGTCTTTCCGGGGCCGATTGTGCTCGTCAAGCTCGTTAGCTGCCAATAAAATATACGCAGTGCGTATATTTTATTGGGAACAACCATGGCCGTCTCGCAACAAGTCTTTCTTCGGGATGCCATGCGGCGTCTTAACTTGACCCGTGATGTCTTCGCCGGTCGCATCGGCGTAAAGCGTCGTGCGCTGGACACCTGGCTGTTGCCCGAGGGCTCGCAGGAGTTCCGGGCAATGCCTGAAGTGGTCAATCGCTTCGTGACCGAAATTGTCGAGAACGAAGCCTTGCTGCAAAAATACGCCCAAAGCGCGCAGTCCGGTCCGCTGCGCAATCGCATAGCCTTCGAAGGCAAGCCGCAATTACTCTCGGTCGACCAGTTTTCGCGCGAGTCCGTTGAAGAGTTCTTCCGTATTGCCGATCAGATGCAGCCCATCGCGCGGCGCCAGAAGGTGTCGCGGGTGCTGGAGGGTGCCGTCCTGGGAAATTTATTTTTTGAAGCCAGTACGCGTACCCGCGTCAGTTTCGGCGCCGCCTTTTGCCGCCTGGGCGGCTCGGTGTGCGACACCACGGGCTTTACTTTTTCGTCGATGGCCAAGGGCGAATCCATTTACGATACCAGCCGCGTCATGAGCGGTTATGTTGACGCCATGGTGATCCGGCATCCCGAGAAGGGTTCGGTGGCCGAGTTTGCCCGAGCGACCAATATTCCGGTGGTCAACGGCGGCGACGGCCCCGGCGAACATCCCAGCCAGGCCTTGCTGGATCTTTACACTATCCTGACGGAGTTTTCCCGACTGGGGAAATTGCTGGACGGCGCGCACATCGCGCTGGTCGGCGACCTGAAGTATGGGCGCACCGTGCATTCGCTGATCAAGCTGCTGTCGCTGTATCGCGGACTGAAGTTCACCCTGATCTCCCCCAAGGGGCTGGAAATGCCCGACTATATATTGGAGCAGACGGGCACCCGCGGCCATGTCATAGAACAAAGCAATTCGCTGGAAGAGGGTCTGGTCGGGGCCGATGTGATCTACGCCACCCGGGTGCAGAAAGAGCGCTTCGCGGCGGAAGAGCTGGAAGGCTACACGCCCGACTTTCAGGTCAACAAGGCCATCATCGACAAGTGCTGCGGACCGGACGTCATCGTCATGCACCCCTTGCCGCGCGACAGCCGCGAAGGCGCCAATGATTTAAGCGTGGATCTAAACCACGACTCTCGTCTGGCCATCTTCCGCCAGACCGATAACGGCATTCCTGTGCGAATGGCAATCTTTGCAGTACTGCTGGGTGTGGAAGGGCTGGTACAGCATTCGTTGCGCGACGTGACCTGGAGCCCGCCCACACACATCGGGCCGGATGACAGCCTGTTCCACGGCATGGACTGAGGCCCGGCTTTCTACTGCTTGCGTTCGCCGCCCAGGGCTTCCACCAGGGCGGTCATCAACTTGTTCAGTTCGCCCGTCATCAGCGCGAAGTCCGAGTCGAACTGCTCGGCTTCGTTATGTGCCGAGCCATCCTGGCCTTCCTTCAGCACATCCAGTGGGCTGACGCGCTTCACGTCCAGGCTTTCCGTCAGCATGAAAGACACGCGATCGGCCCAAGTAAGCGCCAGGCGAGTGCACTGCTTGCCGGCCTGCACATGCTTGCGTACGTCGTCGATTTCGATGCTTTGCTTCACATAGCGGACGGCGGCGCCATTTTCGCTGGTGGAGCGCAGTTCGGTGTCCTGGTCTATCGTGAAGCCTGATGGCGCTTCATCGCTGATCAGCCAGTTGGTCATCGCGGCGGCGGGAGACTGCTCGACGAACAGCGGCGTGACGGGCAGGGCTTCCAGCGCCTTGGCCAGCGTGCCCAGGACTTCGTCGCTTTTGGCTGCGGCCGCGGCATCGATCACCAGCCAGTGATTGCGGGTGTCTATCCACACGCGGGTGTCGCGATAGACGCTGAAGGCCCGCGGCAACAACTCGTCGGTGACTTGCTCCTTGATTTCCTTCATCTGCTTGCGGCCGGGCTTGTAGCCCTGTTGTTCTTCGATATCTTGCGCCTTGGCCTTGGCGAACTGATTGATGACGGTAGTGGGCAACAACTTCTTGTCGGCGCGCAGGCTAAGCAAATACTGGCCATCGGCCGCATAGACCAGGCCGGAGTCTTCGCGGGGGGCGATCCATCCCAGGCTTTGCATGTCGCGGTTGCCACCCGGCTGGAAGGCCTGTTTCTCGAGAGCGGCTTCCAGCGTGTCTGCGGTGCACGACCACGTTGGGGCGAGACGAAATATCCTGAGATTCTTGAACCACATAAGTTGATGTCTTCTTCCGTAAGCGGCGCGCAGGCACCCGTTGTCTGTGCGCGAAAATGAGGGGAGGGACGATTGTAAGCCAATCGCTGCGAGGGTTTGTGGGGTCAAAAAAATGGCCCGACATGCCTGGGCACCGGGCCATCTGGAAAGCACACTGTGTTACGCGATAAGGCTCGCGGGGGGCGTAACGCAGGTGATAGAACGTACCGCCCGACTGCCAAACCGGGGGATCAGACGCCTGGCAGCTGAAATGAGCGGTTCCCTCTATGCAGTCGATTCTACCGGCGCGCGGCTGACGTTTGCCTGAACCGGCAAGAGCTCAGGCGTTGATATCGTTGCCCCGGGTTTCCTTGACGAACAAGGTGCCAATAACCAGCGTGATACTGGCAATAATGATGGGATACCACAGGCCGTCATAGATATTGCCCGTGGCGGCAACGACGGCAAAGGCCACGGGCGGCAGGAACCCGCCGAACCAGCCATTGCCGATATGGTAGGGCAGGCTCATGGATGTATAGCGTATGCGCGTGGGGAACATCTCTACCAGCATGGCCGCGATGGGGCCATAAACCATGGTTACCAGTATGACCAGGAAGGTCAGCAGCACCACCACCATGATGTAGTTAATCTCCGAGGGGTCTGCCTTGGCCGGGTAGCCGTGGGTGCGGATGGCCTCGGTCAGCGACTTTTTCAGCTCGGCCGATCGCGCTGCAAAGTCCGCCTTGTTCAGGCCGCTGCCCTCGAACGAGTTGAAATGATCGTCGCCTATCCGTGCCTTGGCAAGCGAGCCGGGCGGGGCTGCCTCGTTGGTGTAGTTGACGGCATTGCTCGCCATAAAGGCCTTCAGGATGTCGCAAGAGCTGCGAAAAGACGACACCCCCACAGGATTGAACTGGAATGAGCAGGTAGCCGGGTCGGCGACCACCGTGACGGGCGCATTGGCCAAGGCCCTTTCGAGCGCCGGATTGGCAAAGTGCGTGATGGCCTTGAATACCGGAAAGTAGGCCAGCGCCGCCACCAGGCAGCCTGCCATGATGATGGGCTTGCGTCCGATGCGGTCAGACAGCGCGCCGAAGACGACAAAAAAGGGCGTGCCCAGCAACAGGCCCATGGCCAACATGATGTTGGCCGTGTTGGCTTCGATGCCCAGGTTCTTGGTTAGGAAAAACAAGGCATAGAACTGGCCCGTATACCAGACGACGGCCTGGCCGGCCGCCAGGCCGAACAAGGCCAGCAGCACGATTTTCAAATTACTCCAGCGGCCAAACGAATCCCTGATGGGTGCCTTGGATCCCGTCCCTTCGGCCTGCATCTTGCGAAAGGCCGGCGACTCGTTCAGGCGCATCCGTATCCATACGGAGATGCCCAGCAGCACGACGGAAATCAGAAAAGGAATGCGCCATCCCCATTCCAGGAAGGCTTCCTCGCCCAGCGAAGTGCGTATGCCCAGCACCACAAGCAAGGACAGGAACAGGCCCATGGTTGCGGTGGTTTGTATCCAACTGGTGTAAAAGCCGCGGCGGTTCTGTGGCGCGTGCTCTGCGACGTAGGTGGCGGCGCCGCCGTATTCGCCGCCCAGCGCCAGGCCCTGCAGCATGCGCAGCACGATCAGGATCACGGGGGCTGCCATGCCGATGGAAGCATAAGAGGGCAGTACGCCGACCAGGAAGGTCGACAGGCCCATGATCAATATGGTGATCAGGAAGGTGTACTTGCGGCCCACCATGTCGCCCAAGCGGCCGAACACCAAGGCACCGAAGGGACGTACGGCAAAGCCGGCCGCAAATGCCAACAGGGCGAAAATGAAGCCTGCGGTGGGATTGACGCCCGAGAAGAAATGCGCCGCCACGACGGCAGCCAGCGACCCATACAGGTAAAAGTCATACCACTCGAATACCGTGCCTAGCGAGGACGCAAAAATCACACGCCTTTCTTCGGGCGTCATGGGGCGATTGGTAGCCGCAGGGGCGCCGATGTGAACGGAACCGGGCGGCACAGCTGCGCTCGTCGTGTTCATGTTGTCTCCTGTCCTTGGCGGCATATTGGTGTTTTGATAGCTTTGCCTGCCTGGGCGCGTTGTCCGCGGAGTCAAAATACAGCCTTAATCTGACACCAGGCTTACAAGCTGCGCGGCACCCGGCCTGCATAGCCTGGCGTCGTCATGTGTGATGCTGCGTGGCGTTCTTGATGCGGCTGAAGGTAATACGCAAACAGGTGCCTCCGGGGATGCCTGCGCGGTTGCCGGGGGGCATGAACGTGACGCTGGCGTTGTGCTGGTCGGCGATTTCCTTGACGATGGACAAGCCCAGCCCACTGCCGTCGGTGTTGCTGCCCAACACCCGGTAGAAGCGATCAAAGATACGGTCGCGATCGTCGGGAGCAATCCCGGGGCCGGAGTCTTCCACTTCCAGGTAGGCCGATAGCGGGTCGCCGCCCACGCGGACGGTCACCCATCCGCCATTCGGCGTGTACAGCAGCGCATTTTCCAGCAGGTTGTTCAGCATTTCGGCCAGCATCAGGCTGTCCGCGGAAATCTTCATCGGTCCGGTGGAGCGCTCGAAACCCAGGTCTATGTTCTTGCCGAGTGCCACATCCACCCATCGCAAGGTCTGCATCTCGGCCAGTTGGTTCAGGTCCAGGTCGTCGGTGAAATGCTGATTGGGCCGGTCGGCGCTTTCAGCGCGCGCCAGGGCCAGCAACTGATTGACCAGCCGCGTAGCGCGGTCCGAGCCGCGCACCAGTTGCTCCAGGCTCTCGTTCATCTTCTCGGGGCTGCGCTCTCGCAGCGCAAGCTCGGCTTGCGTACGCATCCCCGCCAGTGGCGTCTTCAACTGATGAGCAGCATTGGCCACGAAGCGTCTTTGCGTCTCGCTGGTGGCGGCCAGTCTGACCAGCAAGCTGTTCATCGCCGCAATGAGCGGCACGATCTCCGCTGGCGCGAGTTCGGCGCTGATGGGCGACATGTCATTGGCACGCCGCGCCCGTATTCGCTCTTGCAGCAGGCTAAGCGGCTCCAGGCCCTGAGTCAGGCCGAGTCCGGCCAGCAGGGCAGCCAGCGGCAGCACAATAAGCTGGGGCGTAAGCATGCCGGTCAAAATCTCTTGCTGCAGCGTGGCGCGCATCTCGTTGGATTGAGCGACGATGGTCAGGAAGGGCATGCCGCTTTGGTCCCTGCCTCCCCACATATAAGCGATACGTACGCTGCGGTTGTTAAGGGTTTCGTTGCGAAAGCGCAGTTTGCCCTCGTCGTAGGTCCAGGTGTCGGCCAGCGGTATGCTGGCATTGCCGCCGATGGAGTTTCCGTTGGCGTCGCGGATCTCCCAATAGATCATGTGGCTGGTGTCGCCCTGCAGGATGGTGATGGCCGATGGGGTAAGCTGGATGCCCTCCAGGATGGTCTGCTGCGCGACCTCGTGCTCCAGCAAACGCAGGTGGTCCGCCAGCGTTCTATCGTAGGGCGCGTTGGCAATGTTCTGGGCGATGAAGTAGGTGATGACCAGGCCTATCGTCCATAACAGGAACAAGGGCCCGAACATCCAGATCATGATCTTGTTCAGCAACGCACGATTATTGCGCTTGCGACGAAATCGGCTGAATATCGAGCTGCTGCTGGCAGCTTGTTCTTTGGTATCGCGCAGGACCTGGGGGTCTATGAGCATTGAGGCTAGAGTTTCGACCTGACTCACGCGGCCGCGGAGTCGTCAGTCTTATCGGGCTCCAGGCAATAACCCAGGCCGCGCACCGTCACGATCTTGGCACCGCTGGGTTCGATCTTCTTGCGCAGCCTGTGTATGTACACCTCGATGGCATTGGGGGTGACTTCTTCGCCCCATTCGCAAAGCAAATCCACAAATTGGTTTTTGCTGATCATGCGGCCGCAGCGCGACAGGAAGATTTCGAGCAGGCTGGTTTCGCGAGCGGACAGCTCCAGCGGCTGGTCGTCGATTCGGGCGATGCGCCCGTTCAGGTCGAACGACAGCCGTTTGTAAGTCAGTACCGTCGTACTGACGCCGGCGCTGCGTCGCGTCAGGGCGCGGACCCGGGCCTCGAGCTCGGACAGCGAAAAAGGCTTGGCCATGTAGTCGTCTGCGCCCAGATCCAGCCCCATGACCCGTTGTTCGACGGTGTCGGCTGCCGTTAAAATAAGTACCGGTAGCGGCGCGTGGCGCTGGCGCAATAGCCGCAAGACTGCAAGGCCATGCATCCGGGGCAGGTCAAGGTCTAGAATAAGTAGGTCGAAGCTTTGCAGCTGCAAGGCAGAATCTGCACTGGATCCGTCGTTGACCACATCGACAGCGTAGCCGTCGTAACGCAGCGAACGGGAAAGTCCATCGGCAAGAATACTGTCGTCCTCTGCGATCAAAATGCGCATGACTGGTAGGTCGACTTAGTGGAAATCCGGGAATCCTTATTCTGACACCCGCAGCTGTGCTTGGAAAGTCCGGGTTTACGATGGGATTTCCTGGTTATCTGTGTTTATATACAGTACAATTAAATGCAATAATCCACAAAACAATCTTCATGCGCCGGCTTGGGCCTTGTTCGCAACCGGTGCGCTCAGTCCTCATTAGCTTTCAGTCAAGGATCCCTACATGGACGATAAAAACAGCAGCAAAGCCGCCGGCGAACGCAGCAAGGCGCTCGCCGCCGCCTTATCCCAGATCGAAAAGCAGTTTGGTAAAGGCTCGGTCATGCGGTACGGCGACGACAAGGTAGAGCACGACATTCAAGTCTGCTCTACGGGCTCGCTTGGGCTGGATATCGCCTTGGGCGTGGGTGGTCTGCCGCGCGGGCGCGTCATCGAAGTCTATGGCCCCGAGTCCTCCGGCAAAACCACACTGACGCTGCAAGTCATCGCCGAGATGCAAAAAATCGGCGGCACCTGCGCCTTTATCGACGCCGAGCACGCCCTGGATGTGCAATACGCCTCCAAGCTGGGCGTCAACCTGAACGACCTGCTTATTTCCCAGCCCGACACTGGCGAACAAGCACTCGAAATCACCGACGCATTGGTGCGTTCGGGCTCGGTTGACCTTATCGTCATCGACTCGGTCGCGGCGCTCACGCCCAAGGCCGAAATCGAAGGCGATATGGGCGATTCCCTGCCTGGTCTTCAGGCCCGCCTCATGAGCCAGGCGCTGCGCAAGCTCACGGCCACCATCAAGCGTGCCAACTGCATGGTTATCTTCATTAACCAAATCCGCATGAAAATCGGCGTCATGTTCGGCAACCCCGAAACCACCACCGGCGGTAATGCGCTCAAGTTCTATTCCTCGGTGCGTCTGGACATCCGGCGTATCGGTGCCATCAAGAAGGGCGACGAGGTCGTGGGTAACGAAACCCGCGTCAAGGTCGTCAAGAACAAGGTGGCTCCGCCCTTCAAGCAGGCCGAATTCGACATCATGTACGGTGCCGGCATCTCGCGCGAGGGCGAAATCATCGATCTGGGCGTCGAAGCAGGCATCGTCGACAAGGCCGGCGCCTGGTTCAGCTATGGCGGCACGCGTATTGGTCAGGGCAAGGACAATTCGCGCGAATACCTCAAGGAACACCCCGAGATGGCGTTCGAGATCGAAAACCGCGTCCGCGAAAAGCTGGGTGTGGTGGCGCAAGTGGCGGCAAAAAACAGCAACAAGCCTGCCAAGCCGGCAGAAGAAGCGCCGGCTGACGCCGGGTAATCCTTATAACGGGCCTTTGTCGTGCAATCCAATGACGACGATTTCGAAACCCTGGCCGATGCGCCCGACACCAAGCGCGGGCGCGGCCGGCCAGGCCCCAGCCTGAAGGCGCGCGCCATAGGCTATCTATCCAGGCGCGAACACTCCCGCTTCGAACTGCAACGCAAGCTTGCGCCTCACGCTACAGACCCAGACCAGCTTGAACAACTGCTAAACGACCTCGAGCGCGAAAACTGGCTGTCCAACGAACGGTATGCGCAAAGCCTGGTGCACCGTCGGGCGCCCCGTCAGGGCGCCAACCTCGTCATGCAGGAACTGCGCCGCCACGGGTTGTCCGAAACCACAGTCAATCAATTGGGGCGCCAGTTGCACGACACCGAATACGACCGTGCCTACGCTGTTTGGGAAAAAAAATTCGGCGCCTCTCCCATCAATGCCAAAGACTATGCGCGCCAATTCCGCTTCCTGGCTTCACGCGGCTTTGCCACTGAATCCGTGCGCCGCATACTGGGCAGCATTCCTTACGATGCCGATTGACCCTGGGTAGGGCTGCCGCGCACGGCCTTGATGCCTTCCAGCGTTTTAAAGCAGATATCTCGTGCCTGCGTCACGAAGCCCTGTATGTAGTCCGCTTGCACGTCTTCGGTACGTAGCGCGGCGTAAAGGGTACGCCATATCCCTTTTGCCCCCAGATGCGACACGCGCAAGCCCTTGTGCTGCTGGTATTCCGTCAGGGCCCAGTTGGGCAGTGCGGCAACACCGCGCTGGCTGACCACCAATTGAACAATCACCGGTGTCAGCTCGGCTTTACGTATGGCCGCCGGCTCTACGTCGGCTGGGTCCAGAAAGGTGGTGAATACATCCAGGCGCTGCCGCTCCACGGGATAGGTAATCAAGACCTGGTCAGCCAGCTGCTCCGGCTCTATGTATTTGTATTGGGACAAGGGGTTGGCGGCAGCCAGCGCCAGCACCAGTTCGTAGCGGAATAGGGGTAGATACTCCACCCCTTCCAGGGCTTGCGGATCGGACGTAATCACCACGTCCAGGTCGCCCCGGACTAGCGCGGGCAAGGGCGCAAACGAAAATGCCGCCGACAAGTCCAGTTCGACATCCGGCCATTCGTGGCGGAAGGCGTCCAGTGCCGGCATCAACCACTGAAAGCAGGAATGGCAGTCTATGGCCAGGTGCAGCCTGCCGGTGCGTCCGGCCGCCAGGCGTTGCAGTTCTCTCTCGGTTGTCTTGACTTGCGGCAATACCGCATCGGCCAGCGCAACGATGCGCAAACCGGCGGTTGTCAGCCGCGCCGGCCGCGTCTTGCGGTTAAGTAAGGGTGTCTTGAGGCGGACCTCCAGATCGCGCAACTGATGCGACAGTGCGGACTGCGTGACATGCAGGCGCTCGGCAGCTTCCTGCAAGCTGCCCGCATCGCGTATTGCGCTTAGCGTTTCCATGTGGCGGATTTCAAGCACCATGAGTTTTACTCATATTAAGCATGTCCACTTTGATTTGGTTCTTGCGACCACAGCGGCCACAATAGCCATTAATTGGTTTTCTCATTTAATTGCAATTTAACATGACAATTACTCATAATATAGGTTTTCCGCGTATCGGCGTCGAACGTGAACTGAAGCGGGCGCAAGAGTCCTACTGGGCGGGGAAGATCACGCAGGACGAACTGGAAGCCGTTGGCCGCGAACTGCGCGCACGGCACTGGCGTGTGCAGGCAGATGCCGGCTTGTCGCTGATTCCGGTCGGCGACTTTGCCTGGTATGACCATATATTGGAATGGACGACGCTGTTGGGCGCCGTGCCGGCCCGCTTCGGGCAGGCGTCCGGTCAGCCTGTGGCGCTGGATACCTTGTTCCGGATGGGGCGCGGTCGAGCTCCTACGGGTACTCCCACGGCAGCCTGCGAGATGACCAAGTGGTTCGACACCAACTATCACTATATTGTGCCCGAGCTAGTTCCGCAGCAAGATTACCGGGTGGCCCGCAGCCATCTGTTTGACCAGATTCGCGAGGCGCAGGCCTTGGGGCATCGCGTCAAGCCGGTTATCCCGGGACCCTTGACCTGGCTATGGCTGGGCAAGGGCGACGCTTTTGTGCAGGGCGCCGCCGATGTGAACAAGCTGGCCCTGCTGGAACGGCTGCTTCCCGTATATGTCCAGGTGCTGCAGACCATCAAGGCACTGGGCGTGCAATGGGTGCAAATTGACGAGCCGATACTGGGCCTGGACTTGCCCTTGGCGTGGCAACAGGCATACGCGGAGGTCTACCGGACACTGGCGACAGCCGATGTCTCGATTCTGCTCGCCACCTACTTCGCTGATCTCCAGGACAACACCGCCGTCCTGAAAGGCTTGCCGGTTCAGGGCGTGCATATTGACCTGGTGCGCGGGCCCGAGCAATTGGAGCGCGTTGCGGGCGCACTGAATGACGATCAAGTCCTGTCGCTGGGCTTGATCGACGGGCGCAACATCTGGCGCACCGACCTGGACCAGGCCCGCCACACCGTGTCGCAGCCCGCGGCAAGGCGCGGCGACAAGCTATGGCTTGCACCATCATGCTCGCTGCTTCATGTGCCGGTCGATCTGGAAGCCGAGCAAGAGCTGGATGCTGAATTGAAGGCCTGGCTGTCTTTCGCCACGCAGAAGCTCGACGAGTTGCGCTTGCTGGCCGCCAGCCTGGACACGCCCGACGACCAAGCCACCCAGCAGGCACTGCAAGCGCAGCGTGATGCATTGCTTGCCCGCCGGAATTCCACGCGCATACACCGGGCCGACGTTGGTGCGCGCATGGCTGCGGCCGGCGCATTAACGCGTGACCGCAGGCCTTTCGCAGAGCGGATAGCGCATCAACAGGCGCAGTTAAGCCTGCCTTCTTATCCGACCACCACCATAGGCTCTTTTCCACAGACCGATGAGATCCGTGTGTTGCGGCGTGACTGGAAGCGGGGTGCCCTGGGTGATGCCGCCTACGAAAAAGCCATGCGCCAAGAAATCGAGCACGTCATCCGCTTCCAGGAGAAAGTCGGGCTGGACGTGTTGGTGCATGGCGAGCCCGAGCGCAACGACATGGTGGAATACTTTGGTGAGCTGCTGGCCGGCTTCGCTTTCACGCAGAACGGATGGGTGCAAAGCTATGGCTCGCGTTGCGTGAAGCCGCCTATTATCTATGGCGACGTCGCCCGGCCCGCACCCATGACAGTGGCATGGTCGGCCTACGCGCAGTCTTTGACCGACAAGCCGGTCAAAGGCATGTTGACCGGGCCGGTAACCATCTTGCAGTGGTCTTTCGTGCGCGACGACCAAGCTCGCGAAACCACCTGCCGCCAGTTGGCGCTGGCCTTGCGCGATGAGGTCAACGATCTGGAAGCGGCAGGTATCCGGGTCATCCAGATAGACGAGCCGGCGTTTCGCGAGGGTTTGCCGCTACGGCGCGCCGATTGGCAGCGCTATCTGGACTGGGCGGTCGATTGCTTCCGCCTGTCGACCAGCGGTGTGGCCGACGCCACGCAAATACATACTCATATGTGTTATTCCGAGTTCAATGACATCATAGAATCCATCGCCGCCATGGATGCCGACGTCATCACCATCGAAACTTCCCGCTCCAATATGGAGCTGCTGGAAGCATTCGAAAGCTTTCACTATCCCAATGACATCGGGCCCGGGGTGTACGACATCCACTCGCCCAATGTGCCGCAGCGGGAATGGATGGTGGACCTGATGAAGAAGGCCGGCGCACGGCTGCCGCGCGAGAGGCTATGGGTGAATCCCGACTGCGGGCTCAAGACCCGCGGCTGGCCCGAGACTGAAGCGGCCCTGGTCGCGATGGTCGAAGCAGCGAGGGCTCTGCGTTATACTTAGCCGGTTTACCGCCATTTTCTTTTCTGCCGGACATGCCCTTACCGCCTCCTGATCAACCGCGCGAACCGCTACACACGCGCACGATACGTGTGGACTCGTTTGCACGGGAGGACGGGCAGTGGGACCTCGAAGCCGAGCTTGTCGATGTCAAGGCTTACGACTTTCCCACCCGGCATGGCCAGATCAAGCAGGCCGGCTCTCCCATCCATCACATGCATCTGCGGGTGACGATCAACGATCAGTTCACCATTACAGCCGCCGTGGCCGATTACGATGCCGCGCCTTACGGCGAGCACTGCATGCAGATCGCTCCGGACTACCGCGATCTGGTTGGCATGAATCTCTTGCGCAACTTCCGTCAAGCGGTCAAAGACCGCTATGCCCGTACGGCGGGGTGCACCCACATGTCCGAACTGGCTTTTGTCCTGCCCACGGTTGCTGTACAGACCATGGCCAATCGACGCCGCAAAGAACAGGAACAAGTCAAGGCGGGCGGTCGCCCCAAGCGTCCGTTTCAACTGGAGGGCTGCCACGCCTTAAGCCTGGACAGCGAAGTGGTTCGAGAATACTACCCGGAATGGTATGCGGCACCTATTAACCCATCTTTACGTACTGACAGGTAACAAATGAAAATTCACGAGTATCAAGGCAAGGAACTGCTGAAGAAGTTTGGCGTGACTGTGCCGCGCGGTTTCCCTGCTTTTTCCGTCGACGAAGCCATGGCGGCTGCCGAAAAACTCGGCGGCCCGGTGTGGGTCGTCAAGGCGCAGATCCACGCTGGTGGGCGCGGCAAGGGCGGCGGCGTGAAGCTTGCCCGATCACTCGATGAAGTGCGCCAGTTGTCCTCAGAGATCCTGGGCATGCAATTGGTCACGCACCAGACCGGCCCTGAAGGCCAGAAAGTTGGACGCCTGCTGATCGAAGAGGGCGCCGACATCAAAAAAGAATACTACGTGGGCATCGTTACCGATCGCGGCACGCAACGGGTATGCGTCATGGCATCCAGCGAAGGTGGCATGGACGTCGAGGAAGTCGCCGAGAAGACGCCCGAGAAGATCCTGAAGGTATTCGTCGACCCCAAAACGGGTCTGACCGACGAAGATGCCACCAAGCTGGCGCGCGGCATTGGCGTACCTGACGCCTCGCTGGCCAAGGCCGCTGCCGAATTCCAGAAGCTGTACAAGGCTTATTGGGACACCGATGCCTCGCTGGCTGAAATCAACCCGCTGATACTCACCGGCTCGGGCGACATCATCGCGCTTGATGCCAAGTTCAACTTTGACACCAACGCCTTGTTCCGCCAGGCCGATATCGTCGAGTATCGCGATCTGGCTGAAGAAGACCCGGCCGAGATCGAAGCCAGCAAGTACGACCTTGCTTATATTCAACTGGACGGCAACATCGGCTGCCTGGTCAATGGCGCAGGCCTGGCCATGGCTACCATGGACACCATCAAGCTTTTTGGCGGCGAGCCGGCCAACTTCCTGGACGTAGGCGGTGGCGCCACGGCCGAGAAAGTCACCGAAGCCTTCAAGATCATGCTCCAGAACAAGGGCGTCAAGGCCATTCTGGTCAATATCTTCGGCGGCATCATGCGCTGCGACATCATTGCGGAAGGCGTCATTGCTGCCTGCAAGGCCGTCAACCTTAGCGTGCCGCTGGTTGTGCGCATGAAGGGCACCAACGAAGAACTCGGCAAGAAGCTGCTGGCCGAATCGGGCCTGCCCATTATCAGCGCTGACACCATGGCCGAAGCCGCGACTAAAGTCGTTGCCGCCGCGAAATAAGAAATACTGCCAAGGATTTGTAAATGTCGATCTTGATCAACAAAGACACCAAAGTCATCACCCAGGGAATCACCGGTAAAACCGGACAGTTCCATACTCATATGTGCCGCGAGTACGCCAATGGCAAGAATGCCTTTGTGGCTGGCGTGCATCCCAAGAAGGCTGGCCAGGATTTCGAAGGCGTGCCTATTTTCGGTAGCGTCAAGGATGCCAAGGCACAAACCGGTGCAACGGTTTCCGTCATTTATGTGCCGCCGGCAGGCGCAGCCGCTGCCATCTGGGAAGCGGTGGACGCCGACCTGGACCTGGTCATCTGCATTACCGAAGGCATTCCGGTGCGCGACATGCTGGAAGTACGCAACCGCATGCGCGACCAGAACAAGAAGACGCTGCTGCTCGGACCCAACTGCCCCGGCCTGATCACGCCGGACGAGATCAAGATCGGCATCATGCCGGGTCATATCTCGCGCAAGGGACGCATAGGCGTGGTCAGCCGCTCTGGTACGCTTACGTACGAAGCGGTTGCTCAATTGACCGAGCTTGGCATGGGCCAGTCCACGGCAGTCGGTATTGGTGGCGACCCCATCAACGGCTTGAAGCACATCGACATCCTGCGCATGTTCAACGACGATCCCGACACTGACGCGGTCGTCATGATCGGCGAAATCGGCGGACCGGACGAAGTCGAAGCCGCACAATGGGCCAAAGACAACATGACCAAGCCTATCGTAGGCTTTATTGCCGGCGTGACAGCTCCTGCTGGCAAGCGCATGGGCCACGCAGGCGCCCTGATATCCGGCGGCGCCGACACGGCTGACGCCAAGCTCGAAGTCATGGAAGCTTGCGGCATACGGACCACACGGGATCCATCCGAAATGGGTAAACTGCTTAAGTCTGTTTTAGTGTAAGTTAACAAAAGGCTCGCGCTGCGAGCCTTTTTTAGCTTTGTGTACACGACCCGGTCACAACGGAAATAAAAGATGGTCGAATTCTTTCAAACGCTCCATTGGGGAGCAGTTTTCCAGATAATCCTGATCGACATCCTGCTGGGCGGCGACAATGCCGTCGTTATTGCCCTGGCTTGTCGCAATCTCGAGCCCAAGCAGCGCATGCAAGGCATCTTGTGGGGCACGGCCGGCGCAATTATTTTACGCGTGCTGCTGATCGCCTTTGCGCTTACTTTGCTTGGCATCCCCTTCCTCAAGATAGTCGGCGCCTTGCTGTTGCTGTGGATCGGTATCAAGCTTTTGATCCCCGACGAGGACGAGCATGGCAATATCTCGGGCGGCAGCTCTGTGCTCAGCGCGGTCAAGACCATACTGATAGCCGACTTCGTCATGAGCCTGGACAACGTCATTGCGATTGCCGGCGCGGCGCAAGCCACGCACCTCGATCACCAGATCTACTACGTGATTTTTGGCCTGATCGTCAGCGTACCCATCATCATCTGGGGAAGCACGCTGGTACTTAAGCTTATCGATCGCTTCCCGCTTGTTGTCACCTTCGGTGCGGCATTGTTGGGCTGGATTGCCGGCGGCATGCTGGTAACCGATGTCTTTGTCGTAGATCAATTCGGTCCGACGACAACGACGTTTAAAATAGCCGCTGAAGTCATAGGCGCCATATTGGTTGTGGCAGTGGGCAAATGGTTTGCCAGCCGCAAGCGCGCCTCAAGGAATACTACTCATGGGTCTGTTTAAATCTTCGGGTCGCAAGCGGCCCGACGAAGCTGGTCTTTCACTGCTGCAGGGCTTGGGGATACTCGCCCTGATCGGTATCGGGCTGGCTGTTCTGCTTCACTTCATTTCATAGGGTGGGCATGCTTGCTTCTCCTACCAGGCTGGTCATCGCAACGCGTGCCAGCCGGCTGGCCTTGTGGCAGGCCGAACATGTGCGCGACCGCCTGCAATCGCTGTATCCGGGCTGCGAGGTCGTATTGCTTGAGATGACCACCCGCGGCGACCAGATTCTGGATCGTTCGCTGTCCAAGGTCGGCGGCAAGGGCTTGTTCATCAAGGAACTCGAAACCGCCTTGCTGGACGGCCGAGCCGACTTGGCGGTGCATTCGCTCAAGGATGTTCCGGTCGACATGCAAAGTCCGTTCCTGTTGTCGGCCATACTCGAACGGGACGATCCGCGCGACGCTTTTGTGTCGAACGACTTCGCTTCCCTGACCGATTTGCCCGCCGGTTCGGTGGTGGGCACGTCCAGCTTGCGCCGCGAAGCACAGATACGACAGCAGTTTCCCCAGCTTGTGGTGCAGCCATTGCGCGGCAACCTGGACACCCGGTTGGGCAAGCTGGACCGTGGCGAGTATGCGGCCATCATTCTGGCTGCTGCCGGCTTGCGGCGCCTGGGTCTCGCATCGCGCATCCGATCGTTTCTCGAAGTAGAGCAAAGCCTGCCAGCAGCGGGGCAGGGGGCTTTGGGTATCGAGATCCTTGAATCCCGTCCCGAGATGCATCAGTGGCTCGCGCCGTTACAGCATGCTGACACCGCTGCTTGTGCCTTGGCAGAGCGCGCGGTTTCGCGGGTGCTGGGTGGGTCGTGTCAGGTGCCCCTGGCCGCCTTTGCACAGGTGCAGGGCGACACCATCCGCATCCGTGCCCTGGTGGGCGAGCCCGATGGATCGCGCATGCTGCATGCCGAGGTTGCGGGCAATGTCAGCCATGCCGAGCAATTGGGCGAAGGCGCGGCGCAACAACTGCTGGACCAAGGCGCTCAGGCGATACTTGCCAAGTTGCTTTCGGCCGGCACCGACGCCTGACGGGCGCCACGGTGCCGCTGCCAGCCAACTCCCAGGCCAGCGTTGTACTGACGCGGCCCAAAGGCAAGAACGAGGCGTTGGCGTCTCGATTGCAAGCTGCCGGATTTTCCACCTTGCTGTTGCCGGCGCTTTGTATCGGGCCGCTGGCCACCGGCCCCGTGCTGCCCAAGCCGGCTGATTACGATCTTATTGTTTTCGTCAGTGGCAATGCCGTCCATTACTACCTGGAGCTGCTTGCCACGCACGGCCTGGACGGCGCCTGGCCCGCCACAACGCGCGCCGCGACCGTAGGCGCAAGCAGCGCCACACTGTTGTACGAATCGGGCTTGCTGCCCGAGGCCAATATATTGCATCCCGATGCGTCGCTTGCCAGCCAAGATTCCGAAAGCCTCTGGCCCATACTCCAGCAGCATCTGCCGACGACCCGCAAGGTGCTGATCGTACGCGGGCATTCGGGTCGCGAGTGGTTGGGCCGGCGCTTGTTGGAGGCGGGCTTGCAGGTGGATCGACTGGCGGTCTACGAACGCGAGCCGGCGCAATGGAAAGCGCAAGAGGGCGAGCGCCTGGAAGGTGTGCTGCGAGACGAAGCGCGCCCTTGCGTGTTCTTGCTGACCAGCGGAGAAGGCGTCGACGCGGTGCATTCGAACCTGTCACGCCTGGGTCTGGCACCACTATGGACGCGCGCACGTTTCATTGCCATACACGAGCGAGTGGCATCGCGCTTACAATCGTTGCTTCCGGCTACTGGTAAGGTGGATGCCCCAATGGTAAAAATATGCCAGCCCAACGACGACGCCATATTCGATGCCATCGTGCAGATAGCCCTCTCCTGAAGAAAGCACTCAGTGCCCCATCTGGGTGCCAGACGGAACACTGGATTACAATCTTGCCATGACAGACAAAAATCCCGAAAGCACGAACGCTGCGCAGCAAACTGCGCCTGCGGCCTCGACATCGCCGGGCCCATCCAGCACGCCCCCTAAAAAGGCGGATCCCGCCGCTCGCAGCAGGCGTCCTCTATTGGCATGGGCCTTTGTTATTGTCCTGTTGATTGCCGCTGCTCTGGCCGCTGCCGTCTGGTATCAGCATCAAACCTTCCAACAAACACAAGCCGATCTGGCCAGCCGGGTGCAAGGCAGCGTAAGTGCGGCCAACCAGGCGCTCGAACAGGCACAGCAAGCACAGTCAGCCTTGCAAGAGCAGTCGCGTCAAATCGCTGCCCTGGACGCTGCCCTGCGCGAATCGCGCGAGCAGGCCGCCAGCCTCGAGCAAGCCTTCCAGACCTTGACCGATAGCGGCTCCGATCTGGTGCTGATCAACGACGTCGACCATCTGGTAACCATCGCTCAGCAGCAACTGCAGTTGGGCGGTAATGTCGCCAATGCGATTATCTCGCTTGAGACCGCGCAGGCCCAGTTGGCTCGCGCCAACCGCCCCATGCTTGCGTCTTTGCAGGAAACCATCAATGGCGATCTCGATCGCCTGCGCGCCGCTACCACCATCGACATCGCCATGCTGTCCTCGCAGTTGGACGAGCTGGGCGTGCTGATCAGCACCGCGCCCTTGCTGGTGCCCGACGATGCCGCGCCCGAACCCGTCCTCAGCCCGCCCCCGGGTTCATCGCGCGCCGCCAATAATCGCGCGGCCGATGCAGCGGACGGCTTGTCGCCCGATGCCCCATGGTGGGAACAAGGCCTTGCTTCCGCACGCGACTGGGGCAGCTCTGCCTGGCATGCTGTGCGAGAGGACCTCGGTCAGTTCATTACCGTTCGTCGGGTGGACGATCCCACTGCCTTGCTGATGTCGCCCGACCAGGCAACCCGCTTCCGCGAGACCCTGCGCTTGCGCGTGATGACGGCCCAGTTGGCCCTGATGATGCATCAGCCCGAGATCTGGTCCTCTGAAACCGATGCCTTGGTCAAGGCTGTCGAGACGCGTTACGACAATAAGTCCGAGCAGGTCCGGCGCGCACTCAAGATTGCACGCCAGGCGGCCGACACTGACATCGACGTGCAGTTGCCCACGGTGGACAACAGCTTGCGGGCTATCGAGGCGCTGCGCGAGGCCAAGGCCGGACAGGCTCAACAATCGACCGATCCGGCAAGCGAAGGCAACGCCGGCCAGGCGCCCGCTGCACCGCAAGCGCCTGACGCCCCGGCAACGCCGGCAGAACCCGAAGCTCCCGCAGAACCCGAAGCTCCCGCAGAACCGGAAGCCCCCGCAACTCCTGAAGCGCCCGAACCACCCGGAGCGGCGTCCGACGCGCCGGCGCAGGGGTAAGCCATGAGAACTTCCTTGTGGACTTTGCTGGTGTTCGTGGCCGCTGTCGGCCTGGCGTTGGTATTGCGCGACCACAGCGGTAACGTCCTGATCGTTGCCCAGCCGTGGCGCATCGAGCTCTCACTGACGCTGGCCGTCCTGCTGATCATTGCTTCTTTTGTGATCTTTCATGTGGTGCTTCGCGTGCTGGGCTGGATAGGCCACGGCCCCGAGCGATTCCGCTCCTGGCGCGGCCTGCGCTTTCAGAAGCGCGATCACGAACTGCTGGAAAAGGGCTGGATCAATGTGTTGGAAGGCCGTTACGTCGAGGCCGAGAAAGACCTGACCAAGCTGCTGGGCCGCACCCGCTCCAGCAGCCGCAAGGTCTTGGCCGGCCTCGCGTCGGCGCGCGCCTCGCATCACCTGGGCGAGTATGCCCGCCGCGACGAAGCGCTGGCCTTGGCCCGCGAAAGCGCCGCCAACGATCCCCGACTGCGTGAAGCGACCGCCACGGTCGCAGCAGAAATGTATCTGGATCAGAATCGACCGCAAGACGCTCTGGTGTTGCTGCAACCGCTGCAGGATGCCAGCACGCGTTATTTTCATGCCACGCGCCTGCTCTTGCGCGCACACCGCCAGTTGCGCAACCATGACCGCGTCTACGAACTGACCCGTCTGTTGTTGCGCCGGGGCGTCATGGACAAGGCCGAGGCTCTGCAGCTTATCGAAACTTCCGCATCGGCCCGACTGGCCGAAGCGGGCCCCGAAGGCTTCAAGGCCATCTGGAGCGACCTTAAGGCCGATGAGCGTGTACTGCCCGACATTGCCCTCGCCGCAGCTTCCGTGCAGCAGGAACAAGGCAATATCGATGAGGCCTCGCGCATACTCGAGGCGGCCCTCAATGTCCGGATGGAGCCCCGGCTGATCAATGCCTATTCGCAGTGTCCGCCCGAGCATGTTGCCAGGCGGCTCAGCAAGGCTGAAGACTGGCTCAAGTCTCATCCTGAAGATTCGGCCTTGTTGGCCGCCTTGGGCAATCTATGCCTTACCGGTCAGTTGTGGGGGCAGGGCGAATACTATCTTCTGCGCAGCATGAAGCTGCGCAGCGATATGCGCATACACGCCTTGCTGGGTAATTTGTACGATCGCCTGGGTCGCAGCGCGGACGCCATGCAGCATTGGCGCCTGGCTTCCGGCGTGGCAGGGGTGCTGCCGGTGCTGGCGACCAGCCGAGCCTTGCCTGCCGCCGACACGCGCGGCGATCCTACGCTTATCGATGTCGAGCACATGCCGACTGCGCAGGTACTGCCATCCGCGCCGGCTCCGGTAGCGGCCAGTGCCGCCGACTTCGGCGATGACGACTTTCTGGCCGGGGGTTCACCGGCACCATCGGCACACCATCCCGCGCCCGGCACGAACGTCCCTCTGGCCGAGGCATCCGATAGCACCATGGATGAATATTTCGATAGCGCTCCCATTCCTGGTGTTGATTTGTCCCAGACTTCCGACCGACCGGCACGCCGCTCCGGACACGACTAATTTTTTTCCTACCTATCAATTCAGAGGTTTAACCTAGCATGAGCTTAGAGCGCGTATCTGCCGGCCCCAAACTGCCGGATGAATTCAATGTCATCATCGAAATCCCCATGAATGCCAACCCCGTGAAATACGAAGTCGACAAAGACTCCGGTGCGGTGTTTGTGGATCGCTTCATGCTGACTGCCATGCATTACCCCTGCAACTATGGCTACATTCCCCAGACGATTTCCGACGATGGCGATCCTGTCGATGTGCTCGTGCTTGCTCCCTTCCCGATCCAGGTCGGTGCCGTGATTCGTGCTCGTGCCATTGGTGTATTGCACATGGATGACGAAGCCGGCGGCGATGCCAAGCTGTTGGCGGTCCCAATCGACAAAATTTACCCGCCTTACCGCGACATCAAGAAACCGGAAGATCTTCCCAGCGAAGAGCTCGCCCGCATCCAGCATTTCTTCGAGCACTACAAAGACCTCGAGAATGGCAAATGGGTCAAGGTCAAGGGTTGGGACGGTGTGGACGCCGCCATGAAAGAAATCCGCGACAGCGTCGACCGCTACGCCAAACAATCGGACTGACATGGCAACGGTCATACCCGCTATCCCCACGGCCGCGCTTGCCGTGGCCGGCTCAGCCGATAGCTTCCCGGTGCGCCGGGTGTACTGCGTAGGCCGCAACTATGCCGAGCATGCCAAAGAAATGGGTTTCACCGGCCGGGAAGATCCTTTCTTCTTCAACAAGCCGGCCGACGCCTTGCTTAATGTGGCCGATGGCCAGACAGGCGTCATGCCGTACCCGCCACGCACCAGCAATCTGCATTACGAGATCGAGCTGGTGGTTGCGCTGGACAAGGGCGGGCGCGATCTAAGCCCCGAGCAAGCGGAGAAGTGCGTGTGGGGCTATGCAGTCGGCCTGGACATGACACGCCGCGATCTGCAGGGCGAAGCCAAGAAGCTGGGGCGACCCTGGGAAGTCGGCAAGGCCTTTGATCATTCGGCGCCTGTCGGCCCCTTGTATCCTCGCGAACGTGTCGGTACGCTGCAAGCCGGCGCCATCACGCTTAGCGTCAATGGCGCCGTTCAGCAGTCCAGCGATCTATCGAAAATGATCTGGAGTGTCGCCGAGTCGCTCGCGTATTTGTCCACGCTGTTCGAGCTCAAGGCTGGCGACATCATCTTTACCGGCACGCCGGAAGGGGTGGGGCCGGTCGTGCCGGGCGATCTCATGGTGGGCGCGGTAGCTGGGCTGGGCGAGCTGCATGTTCAGGTAGGCGCACCGGCCGCCTAGCGTTCGAGGCGGCGCGCCCGTTATGGCTCGCTAGCGCACCGGCAAGAAGTTGAAGAACAACAGGCCTTGCATGTAGTTGATGCCCACGCGCCGTAGATTCTCGTCCAGCAAATTGGCGACCAGATCCAGCCGCCCAACCAACTGGCCGAACTCGCGCTCAAAACTCAGGTTGTTGGCGGTGGCCGACATCTCGTTGGCCAGCAGCAGTGGCTGGTTGGCGGCATTGCGGCGGCTGGCCAGCAGCCATGCCGCCACTTCGACATTACGGGCGGCGTTATAAACATGCTGGGCTTCCAGCCCATCGGCCACGTAGAACCGTGTCTTGCCGTTGTGAGCCCCGATAATCATGTTGGCCATACCAAAGATAAAAGCGCCTACCCGGTCTCCCTGGTAGGCAGGGTCCAGCGCGACCGCGAGGATC
Source organism: Pollutimonas thiosulfatoxidans (assembly GCF_004022565.1). Taxonomy (NCBI): domain Bacteria; kingdom Pseudomonadati; phylum Pseudomonadota; class Betaproteobacteria; order Burkholderiales; family Alcaligenaceae; genus Pollutimonas; species Pollutimonas thiosulfatoxidans. Next base: position 1,345,629 of record NZ_CP022987.1, on the reverse strand, counting down.
TCGACATCGTGCAGCGACGCGAGTTCGGGCGGCGGCGCGCCGGTTTGTATGGCCTGGCGACCGATCACCAATGCGGCGTCCAGGTCTACTGCGCCAGTTTTGCGCCATTCGGCCGGGTTGCGCCGGTAGAGCTTCTCCAGCAATCGCGACAGACTGTCCAGGTTGTCGCGCATGGCGATGGACACCGTGCGGTTGAAGTCCGTCTGTGCGAGCTGGTCAAAAGACATGCCTTCGCTCTGGGGCCCCTTGCCGCCGGCTGCGGCACTGCCCATCGAGCAGCCGCTCAACCAGGCGCAGAATGCGATGCCCACACAGGCCAGGCCGATTCTGGCGTTCATGAGCGAACGATGGAAAGCGGCGGCAGCCGACGTTTGACGGGGCTGGCCTTGACGATGGAAGTGTTGGTCTCGGCCCGATCGGACAGCTTGTCCAGGATGGCATCAAGCTGCTCCATGGATCGCACGCTAAGTCGCGCAACGAAGCAGTCTTCGCCAGTGACTTTGTCGCACTCAGTGAACTCGGGGATGGATTGGATGTGGCGTTCAATGGCGCGCATCTGTCCAGGCAGCGGCCGCACTCGAACAATGGCCTGCAGCATATAGCCAAACGCTTTGGGGTCGACGTTGACGGTATAGCCCGTCAGGATGCCGCGCTCTTCCAGTCGTCGCAGCCGTTCGGCCACACTGGGCGACGACAGCCCGCTAAGGCCGGCAAGCGCCTTGAGCGACAGACGCGAGTCTTCCATAAGGGCCACAATGAGGATACGGTCGATTTCGTCCGGCATAGCGGTTCCGTAAGGCGATGTAGGCGATTTGCCTTGATAAAAAAGGAAAATGCGCCGATCTGCCTAGCGACGCCTATGGAGGATCATAGCAAAAACCGTCAGACTTGCACCTATCAAATTTCGGAGTTCACGCGATGCTGGATCCAATCAAACGCGGCTCGATAGAGATGTCGGTCGCCATGCTTATTTCGGGAACCATAGGCTGGTTCGTCCTGATGTCGGGCTTGCCCGTGCTTGATGTCGTTTTCTGGCGCTGTGCCATAGGCGCACTGACCTTGTTCCTGATCTGCGGAGCCATGGGCCTGCTGCGCCGTGGCGTCTTGCGCTGGACGATACTTGCCTGGGCGGTCATCAGTGGTGCTGCGATCGTGGGTAACTGGCTGCTGCTGTTTGCGGCTTACTCGCGCGCTTCCATAGGCATCGCCACCGCAGTCTATAACACCCAGCCCTTCATGCTGGTGGGGTTGGGCGCGTTGTTTCTTGGCGAACGGCTTACGTTGGACAAGATGTTGTGGCTGGTCATCGCCTTTGCCGGCATGCTGGTCATTACCCAGCACGAGGGCACGCCATCTTATGGTGCCGGCGCCTATCTGGTGGGTGTCGCCCTGGCGCTGGGTGCAGCCTTTCTGTATGCCGTTGCAGCCATTCTCGTCAAGCGGCTTACCGGGACGCCGCCCCATCTGATCGCGCTGATACAGGTATGTACCGGTACGTTGATGCTGGCGCCTTTCATTCATTTCGGAACTGTCGCTGCACAACCCGCCGGTGTATGGGCTTACCTGGGCGTACTCGGGATCGTGCACACCGGACTGATGTACGTGCTCTTGTACGGCGCCATACAGCGCCTGCCTACCGCGATAACCGGCGCACTGTCTTTCATTTACCCCATCGTCGCCATCATGGTGGACTGGGTCGCCTTTGGTTATCGGCTGCAGTGGACGCAATGGATGGGCGTGGCGGCCATACTGTTGGCGGCCGCTGCCATGCAGCAGGGGTGGGCACCGCTGGCGCGCCGAGCGGCCGGTCCCCAATCAAGTGCTTGACCCCCGCGATCTCATGCCATGAGCCAGCCACAGCAGGGCTGCAAAAGCGACCAGGCCCAGGAAGCTGGAGGCCCACAAGGACGCCGCGCCCCATCGGTCTATCAGCAAGCCGAATAGAAAAGGCGCCGAAGCTTGTGCAATGCGCGCCGGCACCATCAGCAACCCCTGCCGCAACCCGTAGCCCAAGGGACCGAAGATCACCAGCGGCAGCGTGCCTTTGGCAATCGTCAGGATGCCATTGCCCGCTGCGTGCAGGACAGTGAAGGCAATGGCGGCTGGGCCGCCAATAATCATCAGCAGCGCGGCGCCCATCGGATGCCCCAGGGCGGCCATTTGCGCGGACAGCAGGGGATGCATGTGCCGCCGCAGGCCGAACTCCATAAGGCGGGCCACCACTTGCGCCGGCCCGACCAGTGCCGAGACGGCAACAGCGGCGGCCAATGTCAGGCCGCTGGCCTGCAGCAGGTGGGGCAGATGGGCGGCCATGGCGGTGCTGATAAACCAGGTAATGGCGAACACCAGCGCCAGCAGGAAGCTGGCATGCGCGGGCGTATGCCGAGGCGATGCGGGCGGCGTGCCGTGCATATCGCCTTCGGCGGGCAATTCCGGGCCCTGCGTCGCCGGATCATCGCTGGGCGTGGGCGCCTGAGGCACGGAGGCATTCAGCGGCACGCCCACAAACAGATGTAAAGCCGCCCAGACGAGGCAGGCCGTGCGCCAGCCGTACTCCAGCTCGAGCCAGGCCGACAGCGGCCAGCCCACTGTACTGGCAAAGCCCGCAAAAAGCGTGATCCCGGTAATGGCGTTGCGCGCCGCCTCGCCGTACAGCCGCACCACGGTAGAGAACGCCGCTTCGTAGAGGCCGGCGCCCATGCCTGCCCCTATCAGCAGCCAGGCGCCAAGAAACATCAGCCAATTCTGGGCGGACGCCAAGCCTATCAGGCCTGCTGCGAATATCAGGTTGGTGACTACGAGCACAGGTCGACCACCATAGCGATCGATGCAGCGTCCCGCCAGCGGCCCCAGCAGGGCGGCCAATACCAACGCGGCCGAGAACGCGCCAAAGACGGCTTGCACGGACAGCCCCAGGTCGCCCGCCATCGATGCGGCCAGCATCGCCGGAAGGTAGTAGGAAGACGCCCATGCCAGGGTCTGTGTGATGCCCAGACTGCTGACTGTCGTTATGCGTCTGTCTATCCTCATCTCGCTCCCTGGTTTTTGCGCAATGATACCGGCTCCCATAGCGGAGCGCTGGCGCTTTTATCGGCTCGCGGCTATCATTTTGTAAATCAGGAGACCACCATGCAAAGCATTTTCGACCAAGACCTGCCCCAGACGCCGGCCAACTACGCGGCGATCTCGCCCCTATCATTCCTTGAACGCTCGGCGACGGTCTATCCGCAACGCCTGGCGGTAGTGCATGGCAGTGGCAGCACTGCCCTGCGCCGAACGTGGTCCGAGCTGTATGCGCGGTGCCGCCAACTGGCTAGCGCGCTGGCGCAGCGCGGCATCGGCAAGGGCGATACCGTGGCAGCCATGCTGCCCAATACGCCGCCCATGGTTGAAGCGCATTTTGGTGTACCCATGGCCGGCGCTGTGCTTAACGCCATCAATACCCGCCTGGATCCTCAAACGGTGGCCTTCATGCTGGATCACGGCGAGGCCAAGGTCATTATCGTAGACACCGAATTCGCGCCGGTCGTAAGCCAGGCTCTGAAACTGCGAAAATCCACCGCACCTATTTACGTAATCGACGCAGCCGATGCCTTGTATACGGGCAGCAACCAGCCCATAGGCGAAGTCGATTACGACGCTTTCGTCGCCGGTGGCGACCCAGCCTTTGCCTGGGATCTGCCCGCCAACGAGTGGGACGCCATCGCCCTTAACTACACCAGCGGCACCACGGGCAATCCCAAAGGCGTGGTCTACCACCATCGCGGCGCGGCAGCGGCGGCCATCTCCAATATTCTCGAATGGGATATGCCCAAGCATGCTGTCTACCTCTGGACGCTGCCCATGTTCCATTGCAATGGCTGGTGCTTCCCTTGGGCGGTTGCGGCTCGCGCCGGTGTCAACGTGTGTTTGCGCCGTGTCGAAGCGCAGGCCATCTTTGATGCCATACGCGAACATGGCGTGGATCACTATTGCGGTGCACCGATAGTGCAAAGCATGCTGGTCAACGCCCCAGAGTCCATGAAGACCGGCATCCCCAAGGGGATCAAGGCCATGGTCGCCGGCGCCGCGCCACCCGCCTCCATGATCGAAGGCATGGAACGCATGGGCTTTGATCTCTTGCACGTTTATGGCTTGACCGAAACTTACGGGCCGGCCACGGTCTGCGCCAAGCACGAAGCCTGGGACGACCTGGACATCGGCGAGCGCGCCCGCCTGAATGCCCGGCAAGGCGTGGCGTATCACCTCGAGCGTGGCATCAGTGTCATGGACGGGGCCACCATGCAAGAGATGCCGGCCGATGGCGAAGCCATGGGCGAAATCATGTTCCGCGGCAATATTGTCATGAAGGGTTATTTAAAAAACCCCAAGGCGACTCAAGAGGCCTTGGCCGGTGGCTGGTTCCATAGTGGTGACCTGGCCGTGATGGACCCGGACGGCTACGTCAAGATCAAGGACCGCAATAAAGACATCATTATTTCGGGCGGCGAAAACATCTCTTCGATCGAGGTCGAAGACGTGCTGTACCGGCATCCCGACGTACTGGCGGCGGCCGTTGTTGCCAGGCCGGATACGCGGTGGGGCGAAACGCCTTGCGCTTTTATCGAGCTGAAAGAGGGCGCCCAGGCGACCACGGAATCCATCATCGATCATTGCAAGAAGCATATGGCCAGTTTCAAAGTGCCGCGCATGGTCGTGTTCTGCGAACTGCCCAAGACATCTACGGGCAAAATCCAGAAATTCGCCCTGCGCAAGCAAGCCGAAGCGCTCGAAAGCACCGCTGTCGCAAGTTGAACATTTCTATCATTTTTCACTTACAGGATTTTTTGCATGCCTTCCTTTGATGTTGTTTCCGAAGTCGACAAGCACGAGCTAAGCAATGCGGTCGACCAGGCTAACCGCGAACTCGCCACACGGTTCGACTTCAAGGGCAGCGATGCGAAGTTCGAACTCGAGGGCTATGTGGTCACACAGACGGCGCCCAGTGTCTTCCAGCTAAATCAGATGCTCGACATCTTGCGCGGCCGCCTGGCCGCGCGCAGTATCGATATACGCTGTATGGAAGTGGGCGATCCACTGGAAAACCTGGGGGGGGCGCGTCGCAAGATCACCATCAAGCAAGGTATCGAGCAGGCCATCTCCAAAAAGCTTATTGCCGAACTGAAAACAGCCAAACTGAAGGTGGAAGCCCAGATCAACGGCGAAAAACTGCGCATCAGCGGCAAGAAGCGCGATGACCTGCAGGCGGCCATGGCGCTGATGCGCAAGTCCGAAGTCGAGCTACCCCTGCAGTTCGACAACTTTCGCGATTAATTCTTCAGCCTGTAGCCCGTACGGAAGATCCACGCGACCAATGCCAGACACATGGCCAGAAACAGCAATGTCATGGCCAGGCTTACCCACACGTTGACGTCGGCAATTCCGTAGAAGCTCCAGCGAAAGCCGCTTACCAGGTAAACCACTGGATTGAACAGCGTTACGGTCTGCCAGAAGGGCGGCAGCATATTAATGGAATAAAAGCTTCCGCCCAGGAAGGTCAAGGGCGTAACGATCAATAGCGGTACCAGCTGCAGTTTTTCGAAGCCGTCGGCCCAGATCCCGATAATGAAGCCAAACAGACTGAAGGTTACCGCCGTCAACACCAGGAAGCTCACCATCCAGATCGGGTGATCAATCTGCAAGGGCACGAAAAACTCGGCCGTGATCAGGATGATAATGGCCAGGATGATGGACTTGGTCGCCGCCGCCCCGACGTAGCTGATGGTGATCTCGACGTAGGATACCGGCGCCGACAGCAGTTCGTAGATGGTTCCTGAAAATTTCGGAAAATAAATCCCGAAAGAGGCGTTGGAAATGCTTTGGGTCAGCAAAGACAACATGATCAGGCCGGGCACAATGAAGGCGCCATAGCTGATGCCGTCGATCTCGGTGATGCGGTTGCCGATGGCGGCGCCGAACACCACAAAATAAAGCGAAGTCGAAATGACCGGCGCAATAATGCTCTGCAGCAGGGTACGCCAGGTTCTGGCCATTTCGAACATATAGATAGCGCGCATGGCATGCAGGTTCATGAGCCTTCCTTTACCAATTGCACAAAAATTTCTTCCAAAGAGCTCTGCGTGGTGTGCAGGTCCTTGAAGCTGATGCCCGCGCGATCCAGCTGGTGGAACAGGGTAGTGATGTCGTTGTGCTGACGCTGGGTATCGTAGGTGTACACCAGCTCGCAACCGTCACCCGATACATCGAGTTGATAAGCGGCCAGTGCCGGGGGCAGGCCCTGCAGCGGCTGATGCAACTGCAAGGTAAGCTGCTTCTTGCCCAGCTTGTTCATCAAGGCCTTTTTTTCTTCAACAAGAACGATCTCGCCATGGTTGATCACCCCTACGCGGTCTGCCATCTCCTCGGCTTCTTCAATATAGTGGGTGGTAAGAATCACCGTCACGCCTGTGTCTCGCAAGGAACGCACGACGTCCCACATCTCTTTGCGCAAGGAAACGTCCACGCCCGCCGTGGGTTCATCCAGGAACAGGATTTGGGGCTCGTGAGACAAGGCTTTGGCAATCAGGACACGGCGCTTCATGCCGCCTGACAGCGTGATGAGCTTGTTGTCTTTTTTATTCCAGAGCGACAGCGCGCGCAGCACTTTTTCGATATGAGCGGGATTCTTCGGTTTGCCGAACAGGCCCCGACTGAAGCTGACCGTGTCCCAGACCGTCTCGAAGGCATCGGTGGTGAGCTCTTGCGGCACCAGGCCTATGGTTGCGCGCGCCTGGCGGTACTGGGTGACGATGTCGTAGCCGTTGGCCTTGACTGTGCCCGTACTGGGGCGCACCAGCCCGCAAATGATACTGATAAGCGTGGTTTTTCCGGCCCCGTTAGGGCCGAGCAAGGCAAAGATTTCGCCCCGCTCTATGTCCAGGTTGATATGTTTTAACGCTTGAAAGCCTGAGGCATAGGTTTTGCCCAGGCTTGATACGGAAATGATGGGTTGCATGATGATATTCCTGCTTCACTGAGGCACAATACCATAAAGATCCACCCCCTCATCAGGCGCGCAGCGCCATCAAATTCGGCCTGCCAACGCCATGGTTTCTTCCCCATCCTGCACCACATTGCTGACACCTGCCCAGATGCAGGCGGCTGATCGGGCCGCCATCAATGCAGGTGTCAGCGGCCTGGCCTTGATGGAAGCGGCGGGCGCTGCTGTCGCCAATGCCGTGGCGGCTCACTATCGCCGATGTCCTATCGTGGTGTTGTGCGGCCCGGGTAACAACGGCGGTGACGGTTTCGTGGCCGCCCGGCACTTGCGCGATGCCGGCTGGCCACTGCGCCTGGCTTACTGGGGAGACCCTACAACCATCACCGGTGATGCCGCCTATTTCGCCGAGCGCTGGACGGGCCAGATAGAAGCGGCCACGCCTGCTACCCTGGCCGGCGCTGAACTGGTGATCGATGCCTTGCTGGGTGCCGGTTTGTCCCGTGGACTGGAAGGTTCGCTGGCTGCGCTGGTGCAAGCGCTGGCCGACAGCAAGTTGCCGATTTGTGCCGTTGACGTCCCCACCGGGTTGGATGGCGCCAGCGGGCAGCCCATGGGCGTGGTAGCGCCGGCCGAACTCACAGTCACTTTCTTTCGCAAGAAACCGGGCCATCTGCTGATGCCCGGCCGGCAATTGTGCGGCAAGGTGGTGCTTGCCGATATCGGCATACCGGCGACCGTGCTCGACACCATGGACGCGCAGGTATCCGAGAACCATCCCGCCCTGTGGCTGGACCGCTATCCCTGGCCCACGCTGGATGCGCACAAATACCAGCGTGGCCATGCTGTTGTGGTGGGCGGCAGCATCATGGCAGGCGCATCGCGCCTTGCCGCCATGGCTTGCGCGCGTATCGGGGCAGGCTTGGTCACCCTGGCAGCGCCCCAGGATGTCTGGCCCATCTATGCCGGCGCCTTGACCAGCATCATGGTGCAACCCATGGCCGATCCCGATGGCTTGGCCGACATTCTTTCCGATGCACGCAAGAACGCCATTGTCGTCGGGCCAGGGGCTGGCCTGGGGCAGACGACCCGCCGCCATGTCGAGCAGGCGCTGGCCACCCAGCGCGCCGTCGTGCTCGATGCTGATGCCATCAGTGTCTTTGCCGCCGAGCCGCAGGCGCTGTTCCGCCTTATAGACGGGCCTTGCGTCCTGACGCCTCACGACGGGGAGTTCGGTCGCTTATTCTCCGTGCAAGGCAGCAAACTGCAACGGGCGAGCCAGGCGGCAAGGCTTAGCGGCGCGGTCATTGTGCTGAAGGGCGCCGATACCGTCGTGGCCGCTCCCGATGGGCGCTGTGTCATCAATACCAATGCGCCGCCGGACTTGGCCACGGGCGGTACCGGCGACGTGCTGGCCGGCTTGATTGCCGGGCTGATGGCGCAAGGCTTGAGCCCTTACGACGCAGGCTGCACCGCCGTCTGGATACACGGCGAGGCGGCGCGCCTGTTCGGGCCGGGCCTGGTTTCTGAAGACTTGCCGCCCGCCATTCCGCGGGTATTGCGCCGCCTGCGCCGTAGGGCGGAAGCTCGCAGCGCCTAGCCGTGCGCGGTACACTGCTTTACTTTTGCACAGGCACACCGTGCCGCGAGATCAAACCATGTCCGACGTGATTGCCCTGGTTTTCGACTTTGACGATACCCTCGCGCCCGACAGTACGTCAGGCTTGCTGGCCGACATGGGGGTGGACGTAGAGAACTTCTGGAAGGACCAGGTTGGGCCATTGCTGTTCGAGCAAGACTGGGACCCTGTGCCGGCCTATCTTTACCAGATGATTGCCTTGTCGCGTTCCGGCACCCATGGCCCGATTACGCGCGAGCGCCTGGCCGACTGGGGCCGACGGCTGCCGCTGCATACCGGCGTGGAAACCTTGTTTTCCCGACTGCGGGCCATGGTGAAAAGCGAACATCCCCAGGTGCAACTGGAGTTCTATCTTATTTCCAGCGGCATTGGCGACGTCGTCAGGCACACATCCATCGCTGAGGAATTCACCGATATCTGGTCATCGGACTTTGTCTACGACGAACAGGGCGCCATCCATTTTCCCAAACGCATCGTCAGTTTTACCGACAAGACGCGTTATCTTTTCCATATCCAGAAAGGCATCGTGGGCCCGGCATCGCGCAGCAAGCCATTTGAGGTCAACAAAAAGGTCCCTGAGGACAGGCTGCGCGTACCCTTCGAGCAGATGATATTTGTGGGCGATGGCTATACCGATATTCCTTGCTTCTCCCTCATACGCCGGTCGGGTGGCGTGGCATTTGGCGTGTGGGATCCCAAGCACCGTGACAAGCGCAGCCGTGCATGGGGCTTCATCCAGGAAGGGCGGGTATCCAACCTGAACCAGGCCCGATACGACGAGCATGCCGAGCTGTATCAATGGCTGGAAGAGGCCGTCGAAAGCCTGGCAGGGCGTATCACCCTGAACAACCGGATCTACCGTGGCTAAGCTGAACGGCCCGCTTGCCGACTCGGCACCCGCCGAAGAGCACCAACTCGGCTTCGATGCCGCGGACGAGGCCGCCATGCGCTTGGCGCTGGCGCAAGCCCAAGTTGCCGGCGCTGCGGGCGAGGTGCCCGTGGGTGCGATCGTGGTCGATGCGAAGGGCGCCGTGATAGGCGCGGGTTTCAACCGTACGATCAGCGACCACGACCCCAGCGCCCATGCCGAAATCGTCGCCTTGAGGCAGGCCGCCGCTCACCTGCAAAATTACCGTCTACCGGGTGCAAGCTTGTTTGTGACGCTGGAGCCTTGTGCCATGTGCATGGGTGCCATGCTGCATGCCCGGCTGGACCGCGTGGTGTATGGCGCAACAGACCCCAAGACGGGCGCTTGCGGCAGCGTCCTTGATCTACCCGCCCTCCGGCAGCTTAATCACCAGACGTCCGTCGTGGGCGGTTTGCTGGCCGACGAATGTGGTGCCTTGTTGCGGGATTTCTTTCGAGAGCGGCGCCGTGATCGATTACTATAATCGCCGATTCTTTTGCTGGAAGGCTAAACCATGACGCAGTCGCCGGATGATCACCACCATCATCACGACCATACCCACGCACGGCCTACAGGCATCTATTTGATTTCGCCTTCGGGCGCCGTGGCCAAGCCAGAGGCCATAGACCTGGCGCGGGTGCGCCTGGGCGAGCTGGGCTTCAAGACCGCGGTGGATCGCACGGCATTGGCCGTGCACGAGCGATTTGCCGGCACCGACAAGCAGCGGCTGGCCGCCATTGCCCGTTCATTGAAGCAGAAGCATCCGGTGGTCATGGCAACGCGGGGCGGTTACGGGCTTAACCGCCTGCTGCCCCATATCGACTGGAAAGCGGTGGCCGAAAGCGGCAAGACCTTTATTGGCCAGAGCGACTTCACGGCCTTCAATCTGGCACTGCTTGCCCAGACTGGCGCCGAAAGCTATGCCGGTCCAACGGCGGTGTTCGATTTCGGCGCCAGCAAGATGGACGACTTGACCGCTGCGCTCTTTGTCGAAGCCCTGAGCGGCGAGCTGGAGGTCCTGAGCTTCGAAGCGCCCGACGCCGATGCGGTGGATGCCCGCGGCGTATTGTGGGGCGGGAATCTCGCCATGGTTGCCTCGTTGGTGGGCACGCCATATTTGCCCAAGCTGCGTAGCGGCATACTTTTCCTGGAAGACGTCAACGAGCACCCTTTCCGTATCGAGCGCATGCTGACGCAATTGCTGCATTCCGGGGTGCTGGCACGCCAGAAGGCCATCGTGCTGGGTCGCTTTACCGACTATAAGCTCGCGCCGAACGACCAGGGTTACGACCTGCCATCGGTCGTGGCTTGGCTACGATCGGTGGTAAAGGTACCTGTGATTACAGGTTTGCCCTATGGGCATGTACGCCTGAAGGCCACTTTGCCCGTGGGTCGCAAGATCGGCATTGCCACAGAAGACGGCATGGCCCATCTGGTGCTGCAAGAGCATCATTGAAGGCGAATTGGTAAACTAGTGGGTTGTTTCGATCTCTTTACTGCGAAAACCACCCTGTGATATCCACTGCAAATCTTACTATCCAGTTCGGCCCCAAACCTTTATTTGAAAATGTCAGCGTCAAGTTTGGCGAAGGCCACCGCTATGGCCTGATTGGCGCCAACGGTTCGGGCAAATCCACTTTCATGAAGATCATAGGTGGAGACCTGGAGCCCAGTGCCGGTAATGTGTCGCTGGAGCCGGGGGTGCGGCTGGGCAAGCTGCGCCAGGACCAGTTCGCCTACGAAGACATCCGGGTGCTGGACGTCGTCTTGATGGGCCACGAGGAAATGTGGCAGGTGATGGCCGAGCGCGACGCCATCTATGCCAATCCGGATGCCAACGAAGAAGACTACATGCATGCGGCCAACTTGGAAGCCAAGTTTGCCGAGTACGACGGCTATACCGCCGAAGCGCGGGCTGGCGAGCTGCTGCTGGGGCTGGATATTCCGGTAGAGCAACATGAGCTGCCCATGCGCGAGATCGCTCCCGGCTGGAAGCTGCGCGTGCTGCTGGCCCAGGCGCTGTTTTCGAACCCCGACGTATTGCTGCTGGACGAGCCGACCAACAACCTGGACATCAACACCATCAGGTGGCTGGAAGACGTATTGAACGGCTATCAAAGCACCATGATCATCATCAGCCACGACCGGCACTTCCTGAATCAGGTGTGTACCCACATGGCCGACCTGGATTACCGCGAGTTGCGCGTGTATCCGGGCAACTACGACGACTACATGCTGGCCTCCACGCAGGCCCGCGAGCGTCAGTCCAACGCCAACGCCAAAGCCAAGGAGCGCGTGGCCGAACTGCAGGACTTCGTGCGGCGCTTCGCCGCCAACAAGTCCAAGGCACGCCAGGCCACGTCGCGGATGAAGCAGATAGACCGCATCAAGGCCAGCGCCGTCGAGGTCAAGCCGTCGTCGCGCCAGAACCCGTATATCCGTTTCGAGCAGACCAAGGTGCTGCATCGCCTGGCCGTGACCGTCGATGGCATCAGCAAGGCTTATGACCATCCTGTGATCAAGCCTTTCTCGGCCATGATAGATGCAGGCCAGAAAGTGGCCATCATCGGTGCCAACGGCGTGGGCAAGACGACTCTGCTGCGCATGCTGGCCGGCGACCTGGCGCCCGACAGCGGCTCGGTCAAGTGGTCCGATAGCGCCGACCTGGGCTATATGGCGCAAGATGTCTCCGATCAGTTTCAGTCCGACAAGAATCTTTTTGACTGGCTGGCCGAGTACCGGCAAGCCGGCGACGACGATCAGTCGCTGCGTTCGGTAATGGGCCGCATGTTGTTCTCGAGCGACGATATCGGCAAGGAAGTGCGTGTGTTGTCGGGCGGCGAAAAAAACCGCATGAGCTTTGGGCGCCTGATGCTGGGCCGGCACAACGTGATGCTGCTGGACGAGCCGACCAACCACCTGGATATGGAATCGATCGAGTCGCTGCAGTTTGCGCTTGAGCTGTATGCGGGCACGCTGATATTCGTGTCGCACGACCGCGAGTTCGTATCTGGCCTGGCAACCCGCATATTCGAGATCATGCCGGACGGCAGCATCGTCGACTACCAGGGCAACTACGAAGACTACCTGGCGTCGCGGTCTATCGACGCCTGACGGCCGCCGGCCATGTCAAGCACGCTGACCGGCCTGGCCACGCATCAGGAAGATATCCGCAAGAGCCGCTTTGTGGCCGTGGCCATGCCCGTCAAGACGCCTGCGCAGGCCTTGCGGTTCTTTGCCGATCACAGCGTTGCGGACGCCACCCATAACTGTTGGGCCTACCGGATCGGCGACGATTATCGCTTCAACGACGATGGCGAACCCGGCGGTACGGCGGGGCGCCCCATACTGCAAGCGATCGAAGGCCAGCAATGCGATCAAGTTGCCGTGCTGGTGGTTCGGTGGTTCGGCGGCATCAAGCTGGGCCCGGGCGGCCTGATACGCGCCTACGGCGGCGTTGCAGCCCAGTGCCTGCGTCTGGCGCCCAAGGTCGAGATCGTGGACGAGGTCGAAGTAGACTGCCGTTGCGTGTTTTCCGATATGGCGTTGGTGCAATCCCGCCTGGCCGCTTTTGACGCCCGTGTGGTGGACGAAAGCTTCGATGGCCGCGGCGTACGGTGGCGCCTCGCGGTGCCGCGCAGCCAGGCCGACACGCTACGCGAGACCTTTATAAACCTCACCCGGGGTGCCGGCCACTGGGCGCTGGTGGAGACGCCGCCGGACGCAGCACCCGAGGTCTAGCCAAGGCAGGGTAGCGCGGCTGCCCACTGGCTGTTACTGTTGCGGCGCGGCGCCGTCTTGTTGCGCGGCGATCTCGGCATGCACTTGTTTCATGTCGACTTCCTTTACCTGCGCGATCAGTTCCTTCAGTTGTGCCGGCGACAGCGCCCCGGCTTGCGAGAACAGGAGCACCTGTTCGCGGAACACCATCAAGGTGGGAATCGAGCGTATGCCCAGCCCGGTGGCCAGTTCCTGCTCTTCTTCAGTGTTGACCTTGGCAAAGGTGATGTCGTCGTGTTCGGTGGCCTCTTGTTCGAAGACCGGTGCAAAGCTTCTGCATGGGCCGCACCAGGGCGCCCAAAAGTCCACTATCAACGGCTTGTCTTCCTGGATGGCCGTCTGAAAAGTGTCTTTGTTCAAATCTATGGTGCTCATAGCAGTTCCTGAGTAAAAATGAAAAAGCGGCTAACGCAGCCGCTTTTTCAATGAGTGAACATCCAGTGTAGCGTCTTTGTTTCGCCAGCGCGACTTCTCGGATCAGTCGGGAAAGAACGCGTATTTGATGACGAACAATACGGCCACCAACAGCGTAGCCATGTGGATTTGCCGATACTTGCCGGTAACCGCCTTGAGCACGACATAGCTGATGAAGCCGAATGCCAGGCCATTGGCGATCGAGTAGGTAAACGGCATGATGATGGCCGTCAGAACTGCTGGCGTTGCCTCGGTGATCTCGTCCCAGTCTATGGTGGTGATCTCGCGCAGCATCAGGCAGGCCACATAGAGCAGGGCGGGCGCCGTGGCGAAGGCCGGGACGGCGCTTGCTAGCGGGGCCAGGAACAGCGACAACAGGAAAAGCACCGCAACAGTCAGGGCAGTCAGGCCGGTGCGCCCTCCGGCCTGCACGCCGGCCGCGCTTTCAGCATAGGCGGTGGTGCTGCTGGTGCCCAGAACCGAGCCAGCGACAATCGCCGTGCTGTCGGCCAACAATGCACGCCCCAGCCGGGTGGGCTTGCCTTCCTGGACCAGGTTGGCGCGTGTGGCCACGCCTATCATCGTGCCCGTGGCATCAAAGACCTCTACCAGCACAAGAACCAAAATGACATGAACGAAGCCGGTATGCAGCGCGCCCATGATATCCAGTTGCAGGAAGGTGGGTGCAAGGCTGGGCGGCGCGGAAAATATGCCCTGGAATTGGCTGTTTCCGGTAAGCATGGACAGCAGCGAAACGACCAGGATACCGATCAGGATGGCGCCGCGCACCTTCAGGGCATCCAAGGCGGCAATAATGAAGAACCCCAATATGGCAAACAGTGCCGGGGCTGCAGTCAAATCGCCCAGCGCGATTTTTGTGGCGGGGTTGGCGACCACAATTTCCGAGCCCGCCAGCGCGATGATCGCCAGGAACAGGCCTATACCCGCCGCGATTGCGGCCCGCAACGATTTGGGTATGCCATCGATCAGCCATTGCCGCGCGCCGGTGACCGTAAGCAAAACAAAAATCACCCCGGAAATAAACACCGCGCCCAGGGCTTGCTGCCACGTGTAGCCCATGGCTCCGACCACGGTGAAGGCGAAGAAGGCATTAAGGCCCATGCCCGGGGCCATGCCTATGGGCCAGTTCGCCACAAAGGCCATGATTAGTGTGCCCAGCGCAGCGGCCAGGCAAGTGGCAACAAAAACCGCATTGCGGTCCATGCCCGTACTGGACAGGATCTCGGGGTTGACGAAAATGATGTAGGACATCGTCAGGAACGTTGTCACTCCGGCCAGGATCTCCGTCTGCACGGTCGTGCCGTGTTCTTGCAGACGGAAAATTCGTTCGAACATTATTCTTCCCCTTATGGTCATTTACGCTGCTGCGGCTCGAGCAGTCCGGCAGCCTGAATTCTACGGCGGTTTGGCCGCCGGTTGTACACTAGCGCCCATGATAGTTATTGGTTTTGAAAGCTCTTGCGACGAAACAGGCGTTGCCCTGGTCAGTACCGAACATGGCTTGCTGGCCCATGCACTGCATAGCCAGATCGCCATGCACGAGGCCTATGGTGGGGTCGTGCCCGAACTGGCTTCGCGCGACCACATACGCCGCGTGCTGCCCCTGACGCGTGAAGTCCTGGCCACTGCAGGCATCGGCATGGATCAGATCGACGCCGTGGCCTACACCGCCGGCCCGGGGCTGGCTGGCGCGCTGCTGGTCGGCGCCAGCGTGGCACAGTCGTTCGCCTGGGCGCGCGGCCTGCCCGCCATCCCCATTCATCACCTGGAAGGGCATTTGCTGTCGCCCTTGCTGGCCACGCCACAGCCGGCCTTTCCGTTCGTTGCCTTGCTGGTGTCGGGCGGACACACCCAATTGATGCGTGTCGACGGGGTGGGCTCTTATGAGTTGCTGGGCGAAACCCTGGACGATGCGGCCGGAGAAGCTTTCGACAAAACAGCCAAGCTGATGGGCCTGGGCTACCCCGGCGGTCCGGCCCTGTCGCGCCTGGCCGAGCAGGGCGATGCTGCCGCATTTGAGTTGCCGCGCCCCATGCTGCATAGCCGCGACCTGGATTTCAGTTTCAGCGGCCTGAAGACCGCTGTGTTGACGCGTCTGCGCTCGCTCGAAAAAGCCTCCGGTGGCCTGAGCGAACAGCAGCGTGCCGATCTGGCGGCGGCAACTGAGGCAGCCATTGTCGATGTGCTGGGCGCCAAGGCTCTCAAAGCCATGCGCCAAACCGGCTTGAAACGCCTGGTGGTCGCAGGCGGTGTGGGGGCAAACCGGCATCTGCGTGCCCAGCTGCTGGGCGCCATGAAGTCCATGGGCGGCCAAGTGTTCTTCGCGCCGCTGGAGCTCTGTACCGACAACGGCGCCATGATCGCCTATGCGGGTGCCATGCGTATCAAGGCAGGCCTGGCCGACCTGCACGACAGCAGCCATGCTTTCACGGTCCGACCGCGCTGGGATCTGCACGAGGTTTGTGTGGCAACCGCCTAGCGTTTGTTCTTGTTCTTGTTCTTGTCGCCGATGCGACTTTCCTTGCCTTGCATCAGGCGGCTGATGTTCGCCTGGTGGCGATAGACCAACAGCACGCTGATCACGATGATGGCCGCGGCCATGGACTTGTCCAGCACCCAGGCCACGTTGCCACCCAGCAAGTAGTACAAGGGCGCGAAGATCGCCGCCAGAATGGCAGCCAGTGATGAGTAGCGCATAGCATAGGCAACGATCAGCCACGTGGCGGCAGTGGCCAAGGCCAGCCATGGGCTCACGGCAAGCAGAACGCCCAGGGCGGTTGCCACCCCTTTGCCCCCCTTGAAGCGCAGGAACACCGGATAGACATGCCCCAGGAAGACAGCGACCGCGCAGGCTGCGGTAATGGCGGGAGACAGCCCTTGCTGCGCGACCACCAGTCCTGCTGCGAAGACAGCCAGCCAACCCTTGGCCGCATCGCCCAATAGTGTCAGGGCTGCTGCCGTTTTGTTGCCCGATCGCAACACGTTGGTGGCGCCCGGATTGCGTGAGCCAAAGCTGCGCGGATCGGCCAAGCCCATCAGCCGGCTGACGACGACGGCAAACGACACGGATCCCAATAAATAGGCGGCGATGATCAGGCCGAGGGCAATGACGATGGACGTGGCGTATGGCATGGCTGCTGTGACTCCCTAGGTTTGCGCCGATTCTAGCAGGTACAATTCGCTACGTTCAGTTGAATCTTATGGAAGGCAATGCGCATACTCGTATCCAACGACGACGGCTACACCGCCCTGGGGCTGGAAGCGTTGGTGCAATCACTACAAACCCTGGGTGAACTTACCGTCGTGGCCCCCGAAACCAATTGCAGCGGGTCGTCCAACTCGTTAACGCTCGATCGGCCGCTATCGGTGCGCCAGGCCAGCAATGGTTATTACTACGTCAATGGCACGCCATCCGACTGCGTGCACATTGCGCTTACCGGCTTGCTGGATTTTCGGCCCGACCTGGTGGTGTCCGGCATTAACAACGGCGCCAATATGGGTGAAGACACACTCTACTCTGGCACAGTAGCCGCCGCCACAGAAGGCTATCTCTTTGGCATCCCGGCCATCGCTTTTTCTCTGGTGGAAAAAGGCTGGGCCCATCTGGATACGGCCGCCGAGTTCGCGCGCAAGATCGTAGAACAGCAAACGCGCGATCCCCTGCAAGCGCCGGTGCTCCTGAACGTCAATATTCCTTCCGCTCCGCGCGAGGCGGTCTCTGAAATCCGTGTCACACGGCTGGGCCGGCGTCATCCCTCCGAACCGGTGGTCAAGACCAGCACCCCTTATGGCGAGCCGGTCTACTGGATAGGCCCCGTGGGTCGGGTGTCGGATGCCGCTGCCGACACAGATTTCGGCGCCATTGCGCAGCAGGCGGTATCGATTACGCCGCTGCGCTTCGACCTCACTCATTATCAGCAGCTCGACACCGTCAGAAACTGGGCAGGCCCGCTATGCGAAAACCCGTAGCGCCTTTCCCGTTTGCCACTGGCACCACCAACCGCTTTGGCCGATCCAGCCTGGGCGGGGGCGTCTCGGCCGCCAACAGCAATACGCGCATCGTTGCGCCGCTGCGGCCGGTAGTGGCTCCCGTGGCGGCGGGCGCGTCAACAATGGTTAATTTGGGTTTGAACTCCGAACGATCGCGTGGCATGATGATTCAACGGCTACGCAATCAAGGCATACAGGACGAAAGGGTGCTGGACGCCATGATGGCGGTGCCGCGCCACGTATTCGTCGACGAAGGCCTGGCCAGTCGGGCATACGAAGACGCTGCATTGCCTATCGGTCACAACCAGACCATTTCCCAGCCTTGGGTGGTGGCCCGCATGATATCCGCCGTGTGCGAAAATCGAGTTCCGGTTAAAGTGCTGGAAGTCGGTGCCGGCTGCGGATACCAGGCGGCGGTACTGGCACAGTTCATCAAAGAGGTTCATGCCATCGAGCGCATCCGCGGCCTGTACGATCTGGCGCGGGGGCATCTAAGAGAATTGAAGCTGAACGGCCGGGTACGGCTTTCGTTCGGGGACGGCACGGCGGGCTTGCCCGGCGTCGAACCCTTTGATGCCATTATCATCGCCGCGGCGGGTATTAAAATTCCGCAGGCGTTGCTGGAACAGTTAACCATCGGGGGTCGCCTGATCGCGCCGGAAGGAACGACAGCGCAGCGCCTGATCCTGATCGAGCGCACCAGCGCCGCGACCTGGCACCGTGAAGAACTGGAGTCAGTGCGCTTTGTGCCGCTGCGGTCAGGTACACAGTCTTAAGCATTCAGGAGAGCCACATGCAAGCAGGGACGTTTCGGTCTACCGCAACTTTGCCATTTGAACACCGAGAACGCGCCTCCCGTTACCTGGTTTTGGCAGCCGTCGTC
This sequence comes from Pollutimonas thiosulfatoxidans, assembly GCF_004022565.1. NCBI lineage: Bacteria > Pseudomonadati > Pseudomonadota > Betaproteobacteria > Burkholderiales > Alcaligenaceae > Pollutimonas > Pollutimonas thiosulfatoxidans. The sequence goes on along the minus strand of NZ_CP022987.1, from coordinate 1,327,019 downwards.
GCCACGGTAGCCATCGCCGGTTGCGCGTCCAGAAGCACGCAAGCCCCGGTAACGGATATGTCCGGCACGGTTGTGCAACCGTCCGGTGGCAGCACCTATGTCGTGAAGCCCGGCGATACGCTGTACAAGATCGCGCAGGCCAACAACATCCAGGTCGCCGAGCTGACCCGGTTGAACAACATTACCGATCCCAGCCAGCTTCGCATAGGACAGGTCTTGCGTCTGGATGCCACCGGTCCCGAGCCCGCGCCCTCCACAGGCGGCGCCACACCCATACCGGTTACGCCCGTTACACCTGCCGAACCGGCCAGTGTCGCGCGCGCCAGTGATGCCGCCCTGATCAGTTGGGGATGGCCCGCCTCGGGCAAAATCATTCAGAGCTTCAATGCCAACACCAAGGGCATAGACATCGCCGGGAATGTCGGTGATCCCGTCCATGCCGCAGCCGACGGCAAAGTCATGTATGCCGGCAACGGCGTGCGCGGCCTGGGCAACCTTATCTTGCTGGGCCACAGCAACGGCTTCATCACGGCCTATGCCCATAACCAGGCTTTGCTGGTCAAGACCGGCGAGCAGATCAAGAAGGGCGCCAAAATTGCCTCTATCGGGCAAACCGATACCACCTCGCCGCGCCTGCACTTCGAAGTTCGCCGTCGGGGTACGCCGGTTAACCCGATGTCTTACCTGCCTGCACGATGACGCCCACCCTGGTTTTCGACCTGGAAACCATACCCGATGCCCAAGGGCTGCGCCGGCTGAACCCGCAATGGGGGTCCGATATGTCGGACGTCGAGGTCATCGAAGCCGCCCTGATCGCGCGGCAGGCATCCCATGGCTCGGATTTCCTGCCGCTGCACCTGCACAAGGTCGCCGTGGTGGGCTGCGTCTTTCGTGACGACCAGGGCTTCCGTGTGAAAACCCTGGGTGCGGCGGATGACCCCGAACCCGTTCTGCTTGCTGGGTTCTTCAAAACCATAGAGCGTTACACCCCGCGACTGGTCAGTTGGAATGGATCGGGCTTCGATCTGCCGGTGCTTCACTACCGCAGCCTGATTCACGGCATACCGGCCCCGCGCTATTGGGATACCGGCGAAGACGACCGCGATTTCAAATACAACAACTACATCAGCCGTTATCACAATCGGCACATCGACCTGATGGATCTGCTTGCCAAGTACAACGGCCGTGCCAACGCGCCGCTGGATGACTTGGCCAAGCTCTGCGGCTTTCCCGGCAAGCTGGGCATGGATGGCGGGCAGGTGTGGAAAGCGTGGCAGGAAGGCAAGGCAGACGAGGTTCGCGCCTATTGTGAAACCGACGTCGTCAACACCTGGCTGGTGTATTGCCGATTCCGTTTCCTGCGTGGCGAGCTTGATGTGACCGCTTACGATGCCGAAGTGCAACTGGTACGCGATACCTTGCAAGCCAGCCAGGCGCCACACTGGAAAGAGTATTTGGCGGCCTGGGACGGCAAGGCCTGATTCCTTCGGCCTGAAACCGACTGAAAGGAAGCGGCGTACTGCTGAAACATACACGTAATCGGTGCCGCCGCACAATGAGGCCTCGTAACAACATCAAGGAAGCCTCCTCATGCGTATCTCCTCATCGAACTTCACCGGCAAGCTTGCCGTCCTGACCGCAGCCATCGCATTGTCGAGCGCAGCTTTCGCAGCTGGCGGCCAGACTCCAGCCACCAGCGCTACAGACGCCCAGGCAGCGCCTGCTGCAACGGCCCAACATGGCGACAAGGCGCGTCATCATCGCGGCCACCGCGCCGGCAATCACCACCAGATGCGAGACGCCGCCATGTGGGTGCCTGGCTATGGTCCGCTGGGCAAGGAAGTCGTGCAGTCGCTGAACCTGACTGCAGAACAAACCGCCTTGCTCGACAGTGCCAAGGCAGACCAGCAAGCCGACCGCAAGGCCCGCCGTGCCGCCATCAAATCCAGCCACGCCGAACGTCTCGCTCAACTGCAGGCGGGCAAGATCGAGCCCCAAGCTGCACTCAAGAAGGCTGAAGAGGCCCGCGCGCAGGCCCTGGCCAGTAAGCAGCAGCACGATGCCAAGTGGTTGGCCGTATGGGATTCCCTCGACAAGACGCAGCAAACCAAGGTCGCAACGCATCTAAGCGAGCGCGCCGACAAGTTCGCCAAGCGCATCGAACAGAAAAAGCAGCTTCGTCAGGATCGCCTCAAGCAAAAATCTGCGAGCGAACAGGTCGCTTCGTAAGAGGGCGCGGGCCGGCATAGCTGGTCCATGAACCTTTGTTTCCAGCGTTGTGTGCGGGCCGGCTGATTACCGGCCCATTCTCCATTCGGCGCAGCAGGTAAAATCCCGGGTTGAATCTTTGGATGTTGATCATGACCCTGGAAGTGCTGGACGTAGAATCGCTGGACCTGGAGGCGCGTGGTGTTGCGCGACGGGACGGCAAGGTCGTTTTTATCGACGGCGCCCTGCCTGGCGAGCGCGTTTTGGCACGGATCGTTCGGCAGAAGGCCTCGTACGACACCGCGCGTGTCGAACGCCTGCTGAAGACCTCATCGCAGCGCGTAACACCCCCCTGTCCCTATTTTGGCGTGTGTGGCGGCTGTGCCATGCAGCACCTTGATCCCGCCGCCCAGGTGGCGGTCAAACAACGTGTGCTGGAAGACGCGCTTGCGCATATCGGCAAAGTCCGCCCGAACAGTGTGTTGCCGCCCATGTACGGCCCCAGCTTTGGCTACCGCTATCGCGCCCGGCTGTCGGTGCGCCTGGTCCACAAGAAGGGCGGGGTGCTGGTGGGTTTCCGTGAGCGTCGAGGCAGCTATGTGGCCGACATGCAAACCTGTCTTGTGTTGCCGCCGGCCGTCTCGGCCTTGTTGATGCCGCTGCGGGCCCTGGTCGGTTCGCTGGCGCAGCCTGCTCGAATACCCCAGATAGAGCTGGCAGTGGGTGACCGCAGTACCGCATTGCTGTTGCGCCACATGGAGCCGCTTACGTCGAACGACATCAGCCTGCTGCGTGCGTTCGGCGAACAGCATAATGTGACCTGGTGGCTGCAGCCCAAAGGACCGGAAACCGTGCACCTGCTGGACGCTGCGGACGAAGGCAAGCTGGCTTATACCTTGCCCGAGTTTGGCCTGCGCATGCCTTATCGGCCCACGGACTTTACCCAGGTCAACCACGAGATCAACCGCAGTCTGGTCTCAAAGGCGCTGAGCTTGCTGGATGTGCAATCGTCCGACCGGGTGGCCGACATGTTCTGCGGCCTGGGCAATTTCACCTTGCCCCTGGCCACGCGCGCCGCCAGCGTTGTTGGCATCGAAGGCAGCGCCGCGCTGACTGCGCGCGGGCAAGAGGCAGCCGAGCAGCATGGTCTGCACCACAAGACGCACTTCACCACCCTGAATTTGTTCGAGGTCGATGTGCAATGGTTGCGTGAACTGGGCCATTTTGATCGCATGCTGATCGACCCGCCTCGCGAGGGCGCGGAGGCCCTGGCTCGCGCCTTGTCGCTGCTTGCGCCCGCCGAAAGGCCCAAGCGCATCGTCTATGTATCTTGCAGCCCCGCCACGCTGGCTCGCGATGCAGGCATACTGGTCAACGAGGGCGGGTACACCTTGGTCGGCGCGGGCGTCATCAATATGTTTCCCCATACGGGGCACGTGGAGTCAATCGCTGTCTTCGCCTAGGATACGCTGCGCTTCGATGCGCACGCGCTCGGGCGCGGTGCCGCCGATGTGCTTGCGTGCGGCGACGGAACCTTCAAGTGTGAGCACCTGGTAGATGTCTTCCTTGATGTCGGCATGGAAGCCTTGCAGGTCGGCCAGGGGCAGATCAGCAAGGTCGCAGCCGCGCTGCTCGCATTCGCGCACGGCATGGGCCACGGTTTCGTGGGCATCTCGGAATGGCACGCCTTTCTTGACCAGATAGTCGGCCAGGTCGGTTGCGGTGGCAAAGCCCTGCAGCGCCGCAGCGCGCATGGCATCCGCCTTGACCCGTATGCCACCGACCATGTCCACAAAAATGGTCAGGGTATCGCGTACGGTGTCGGCAGAATCGAACAGGCCTTCCTTGTCTTCCTGGTTGTCTTTGTTGTAGGCCAGGGGCTGGCCTTTCATCAGCGTAAGCAGGGCGACCAGGTTGCCGTTGACCCTGCCGGTCTTGCCACGCGCCAGCTCGGGGACGTCGGGGTTTTTCTTTTGCGGCATGATGGAACTGCCGGTGCAATAGCGGTCGGCCAGGTCGATGAAGCCCACGCGTGGACTCATCCACAGCACCAATTCTTCAGACAGGCGTGACACATGCGTCATGATCAAGGCCGCGGCGGCGCAGAATTCGATCGCGAAATCACGATCGGAAACGGCGTCCAGCGAATTGCGGCAGACTTCATCAAAGCCCAGGCTGCGGGCGACGCGCTCGCGGTCGATGGGGTAGGACGTACCAGCCAGGGCGGCGGCGCCCAGGGGCAGTCGATTTACGCGCTTGCGGCAGTCCGCCAGGCGTTCGGCATCGCGTCCGAACATTTCGGCATAAGCCAGCAGATGATGGCCAAAGGTGACCGGTTGGGCCACTTGCAAGTGGGTGAAGCCGGGCATGATGGTGTCGGCGTGTTCCAGCGCCAGGCCGGCAAGTTTACGGCGCAGCTCGTGCAGCAGTTCGATGGCGATGTCGATTTCGTTGCGCACCCACAGGCGGATGTCAGTGGCAACCTGATCGTTGCGCGACCGGCCGGTGTGCAGCCGCTTTCCGGCATCGCCCACCAGCTCGACCAGACGCTTCTCGATATTGAGGTGGACGTCTTCAAGGTCCAGCGACCACTGGAAGCTGCCGTTGGCAATTTCCTCTTGTATGCGGGCCATGCCTCGTTCGATGGAGGTAAGGTCGGCGGTGGTCAGGATGCCGATCGAGGCCAGCATGTCGGCATGGGCCAGGGACCCCTGGATGTCGACCTGGGCCATGCGCTGATCGAACTCGACTGACGCGGTGTAGCGCTTGACGAGCTCGGAGACGGGTTCGGAGAAACGGGCAGACCAGGCTTGCGCCTTGTTGGCAAACTGGCTTTGGAGATCGGAGTCGGTGTTTTTTGGCATAGTGGCAGGATTATAAGGGACGGCCGGCAAGCTGCAGCCCTACGTTATAGTAGATGCCGCGGAAACAAGGGGTGCCCGTAGTGAAAGAAGAAGACACAATAATTATGCAGTGGCTGCAAGCCAGCTGGATAGGCGAGCAACTGCCGAACGCGCCGTGGGCACAGGTGCTGGCCGGCTTACTGGTCCTTACCGCCCTGGTCTTGATCGCCAGTTGGGTTGCTTCGCGCGTGTTGACCACCATGGCCCGGCGGGCGCTTACCGCCGTCGGCCGCAATGACTGGTCGGTTGCGCTGGCACGCAGGCGGGTATTTCGCAACGCCAGCTATGCCGTGCCACTACTGGTCATCATGTCCAATATCGGCTTGCTACCCATAGACGAGAAGCTTGCCTCGCTGTTGGCGCGGATTTTCCTGTCGGCAGGGATGGTGTTTCTGTTCATGGCCATCAATGGCGCGCTGTCCGCCTGGCAAGACACTTACGCCAACACCACCCGAGCACAAACCCGCTCGATCAAGGGTTACCTGGAACTAGGCAAGATCGTCATCTGGGCCGTCTGCCTGGTCACGGTGATCTCCATTCTTATCGACCGCTCGCCGCTGTTGATGCTGTCCGGCTTGGGAGCGTTGTCGGCTGTTCTGCTGCTGGTGTTCAAGGACACCTTGCTGTCCTTGGTGGCCAGCACGCAGATGACATCCAACGACATGCTGCGTATAGGCGACTGGATAGAGATGCCGCAGGCGAACGCCGATGGCTTCGTTATTGATATGGCGCTGCACACAGTCAAGGTGCAAAACTGGGACAAGACCGTAACCACGGTCCCGACCTACAAGCTCTTTTCGGAAAGCTACCGTAACTGGCGTTATATGTTCGAGTCGGGCGGCAGGCGCATCAAGCGCACCATGCGCATCGATGCCAGCACCGTCCGTTTTCTGCAAGAGGCCGAGATCCAGGATCTGGGCCGTTTTGCATTGCTTCAGGAGTACCTGGCGGGCAAGCAACGCGAACTTGAAGAGAGCAATCGTGCGCTAGGGCCGCTGGCGACCCTGGAGGGAAATCGCCGGCGACTGACGAACCTGGGTACCTTCCGGGCGTATGCGCTGGCCTACTTGAAGCAGCAGACGGAGCTCAGGCAAGACATGCTGATGATCGTACGCACGATGGAGCCCGAATCGCAGGGTATTCCCGTCGAGGTCTACTGCTTTGCCAATAACACGGCGTGGGTCGAATATGAGCGCATACAGGGCAATATCTTCGATCATCTGCTGGCCATATTGCCCGAGCTGTCGCTGCGTCTGTATCAGGCGCCCTCGGGGGCGGATTTCTCTCGCGCCTGGCTGCCCGAACCGCCCATGCCCACTGCGCAGCCGCTACGCGGTGAACAGCCGGAGTAGGCAGGCCCGCGCCCACACGGCCCATGACGGGCGTGCGATAATTTCGCTTTCTGCTGGGGAGAAGCAATGAAACAAGTTGCGGCAATTATCAAGCCGTTCAAGCTCGACGAGGTGCGCGAAGCACTGGCCGACATCGGCGTCAGCGGCCTGACAGTCACCGAGGTCAAGGGTTTTGGCCGTCAGAAGGGCCACACCGAGCTGTATCGCGGGGCAGAATACGTTGTCGATTTCCTACCCAAGATTCGGGTCGAAGTCGTGCTGCCAGCCGCCATGGTCGATGCAGCCATAGACGCCATCATCAAGGCCGCCTTCACCGGCAAGATAGGCGACGGAAAAATATTTGTCACGGCGGTCGAGCAAGCGGTGCGCATCCGTACCGGCGAGAGCGGCATCGATGCCCTGTAGCGCCTCGCGCCGGCGGCATCGATGGCACTAAGGGCCACGATATTCAAGCTCGAGCTGCATGTGGCAGACATGGACCGTGGCTACTATGGCAGCCATGTTCTTACTTTGGCCCGTCATCCCTCCGAAACCGACGAGCGCATGATGCTGCGCGTGCTGGCCTTTGCGCTCTATGCCGATGAGGGGCTGGTCTTTACGCGCGGCCTAAGCACCACGGACGAGCCCGCGCTGTGGCAAAAGGACCTGACCGGCGCCGTGCAGAACTGGATAGAACTGGGCCATCCCGACGAGCGTCGCCTGCTGCAGGCGGGCGGCAAATCGGACAAGGTGGTGGCCTTCTGCTATGGCGGCCATGCCAGCCAGGTGTGGTGGCAAGGAGTGCAGGAAGGGGTGGCCCGGCTGCGCGACCTGACGGTACTGGCGGTCAGTCCGACGGCACTGCAGGCCCTGGCCAGCTTTGCCGAAAGAAATATGGATCTGCACGTTACCATCCAGGAAGGAACCGCGCTGATTGCTTCCGCGAAAGATAGCTTGGCCATAGAGATCGCGCGCTGGCGCTAGGGCATCGAACCCGATTGCGCCGCCGCCAGCGACCAGAAGGCGGGCAGAAAGCACTCCGCTACCAGCAAGGGCTCGCCGACACGCTGAAATACCGAGCAGCGGGCGAGCAGGGCCTGCGGGGTGGGGCATGCTTCTGCCAAAATGTGCTGCGCCGATCGATACAAGGGTTGCTGCGCATTCAAGCGGCAGGCTGCAAAGCCGGATCGCGTGATTTGGGGGTTGTGATACAGCATGTCGGCCAAGGGGCGTGTGCGCAAACGCCGCATGCCCTGCCAGAGGCCATGCGAGGCCTGCAAGGGTGTGAAGCTGCGTGCGAAAACACTGTTCACGCCGTCGATGGACATGATGATTTCACGTACCCAGATCGCCTGGCGCGGTGGCCGTTGCAGCATCCATGCCTCGGCCGGGTGCAGGCCGTCAGCGTGTTCGCGTATCACCCGTAGCTGCACCTTGCCCAGTTTGCGCAGGCCCGCTGTGAGGGCGCCGGGGCGAAAAAGCCAGTATTTTTGTTGATGGCTGAACGAGGGGGACGGCGCCGCCAGCCAGTTGCTGTGATCGGGTGGATTCAATTGCATAAATCATATTATCGCTAAAGTCATAAAATACCGTCTATGGAAAAAATTCGAATTTCAAAACTGATGGCCGAACGCGGATTGTGTTCGCGTCGCGAAGCCGACGCTTACATCGAACGGGGCTGGGTGCGTGTAGACGGCCAGGTGGTGTCCGAGCTGGGCAGCAAGGCCTGGCCTGGTCAGGACATCACCCTGGACAAGATGGCGCAGCGCCGTCAGACCTCGCGCGTCACCATCCTGCTGAACAAGCCGGTTGGTTACGTGTCGGGTCAGGCCGAGCAAGGCTATAGGCCGGCTGTGTCGCTGATTACCGCCGCCTCGCAGTACAAGGCCGATAAATCCACACAACGCTTCGAGCCAAGCCATCTGCGGGGGCTGGCGCCGGCGGGTCGTCTGGATATCGATTCCCAGGGACTGCTCATCCTGACGCAGGACGGCCGTATTGCGCGCCAGCTGATCGCCGAAGACTCCGACATCGAGAAAGAATATCTCGTCCGGGTTACCGGCAAGCTGGGTGCCAACGGACTGGCCAAGCTAAACCACGGCCTGTCGCTGGACGGCAAACAATTGCGCCCGGCCCAGGTCAGCTGGCAAAACGAAGACCAATTGCGCTTCATTCTGCAAGAAGGCAAGAAGCGCCAGATCCGGCGCATGTGCGAACAAGTGGGCCTGAAAGTGGTGGGCCTGAAGCGCGTGCGCATGGGCTTGATCGTGCTGGGCGACCTGCCTCCGGGCAAATGGCGCTATCTGAAGGACGCCGAGCGCTTTCTGTAAGGCTGGCGCCCTGGGCCTTGTGCGGCCGGGGCGCTTTACTTGCCGTGTTGCTTCAGGCTGAAGTCGGCGCGATCATCCTGCTTGAGCTTGTCGCGCAGCCAAGGCATGGCGCGCGCCAGTTCGGCGTGCAAAGTCCAGGGTGGATTGATCACAAACATGCCGCTGCCGTGCAGGCCGAATCCGTCGCCTGTGGGCTTGCGCACGGTTAGCGAGGCGTTCACCCAGGGGTTTTGCAGGCGCTCCAGCGAGCGCACCAGTTCTTGCGCCTCGCGCCGCTGGACCAACGGATACCAAACGACAAATGTGCCGGTCACAAAGCGCCTCAGGCCCTCATTGACGGCGGCCAGCGTGCGGCGGTAGTCGTGCTTGTCTTCGTAAGAAGGGTCGATGATGGTGATGGCCCGGCGTGGGGTCGGCGGCAATTGGCTTTTCAGGCCGTCGAAGCCGTCCGCTTCGTAGACGGTGGTCTGGCGTTGTGCCAGCCGACCCTGGCGTTCGATGTTCTCGCGCAGTATTGCCGCTTCGGATGGGTGCATCTCGAACAAGCGAAGTTTGTCTTGCGCTCGCAAGGCGTGTAGCGCCAGCCAGGGCGATCCAGGATAGAAATTGGCAAGGTTATCCGGGTTGAAATGCTGAACCTCCTCCAGGTAGCGTTCGACCAGAGGCGGCATGCCGGGCGCACCCAGTACCCGATCCAGGCCGTCGGCGAACTCGCCATTCTGCAACGCCCACTCACTGCGCAGATCGTAAATGCCGGCACCCGCATGCGTGTCGATAACCCAATAGGGGTTTTCTTTCTTGTTGAAGTGATCCAGGATCTGAACCAGGACGGCGTGCTTGAGGACGTCGGCGTGATTGCCGGCGTGAAAGGCGTGTCGATAGCTGAACAAGCAATAATCCTTGGATGGCGGAAGTCAGGAAAAAAACATGGGCGACACGGCGTGAATCTCGTCGGTCACAATGGCGTGGCAGCCCCAGTTTAGCAACTCGCGCGCGCGCGATGGGTCGTTTACCGTCCAGACGGCCACGCTATAACCGGCCTCCAGCATGGCATCGACCATGGGCTTGGTGGTGTAGCGGTGGTTCAGGTTCAGGCCCATGCATTGGAGGTCGGCAGCACGTTCGCGCCAATCGGCGGGGATATCTTTCGCAATAAGCAAGGCCCGCGGCAATTCGGGCGCCGCCATCATGGCGGCTCGCAGCGCAGCTTCGGAAAAAGACGACAGCAGCGGCGGCGTGGCCGCCGAGGCCCACAGCGCCTTGGCCAGCAAAGCGACTTGCTCGCCGGTGGCGTCTTCCTGGCCTGTCGTGGGTTTGATCTCTATATTGCTGCAAATGTCATTGGCCAAGGTATAGGCGGCGATGCTGTGCAAGGTGGCGATGGGTTCGCCGGCATAGGGCGCCGAATGCCAGGCTCCGAAGTCCAGCCATGCCAGCTCGGCCAGTGACAAGTCTGCCGCGCGGCCTCGTCCGTTGGCCGTACGGTCCACCGTGTCGTCGTGCAGCAGCACCGCCACGCCGTCGCGCGTCAGCTTGACGTCGTACTCCATCATGCGAAATCCCTGTGCCGCGCCCAGTCGTACGGCGGCCAGGGTGTTTTCGGGCGCGTAGAGGCCAGCGCCACGGTGGGCGATCAGCGAGGGGTAGGGCCAGCGGCCTGCAGTGCTTGACATGAAAAAATCCGAAGAAAATCAGGAGGAAAGCTGGCGTTCATTTTATAGCCAAGCCATGACCTTACCCTACTGCCCAGAGCGGCTGTGGTGGTAAACTGCATAAAATTTTTTCGACGTAACCGTCGCCTCAGCCGGTACCGGGCTGCGCGTCATTGGGTGATTAATGTTCGATTTCATACGTACGCATCAACGTTTGATGCAATTTTTATTGCTGGTTCTGATATTGCCATCGTTCGCGCTGATCGGCGTCAGCGGCTATAGCAATTACGTTTCCGGTGACCACGAGATCGTAAAGATCGGCGACTCGGCCATTACGCAGCTTGAGTTCGATCAGGCGCGTCGCAATCAGTTGCAACAGATGCAGCAAAACAGCCAGGGCGGCTTCGATCCCGCCATATTGGATAATCCGCAGGCCCGCACGGCCTTGCTCGATTCCCTGATCGACCGCCGAGTCATCATAGACACCGCAACGCGGCAGCGCTTCAGCGTGTCGGACACCGTGTTGCGCCAACGTATCGCATCCATGCCGCAATTGCAGGTCAATGGTCATTTTTCGCCGGAGCGCTATAACGAAGTGCTGGCATCGGCCGGCCTGAGTACGCGCGAGTTCGAGCAAAGCCAGCGCGCCGAGCTGGCGCTGGATCGTGTGTTGGGCCCCATCGCCACGACGGCCAGCGTTCCGGCCACGGTGATCAACGAGCTCGAGCAGGCGCTTACCGCACAGCGCACTGTCCGCTTGCTGGCCTTTCCGACCACCGACTATCTGGATGATGTCACCATCACCGACGCCGACATCAAGGCTTGGTACGAGGCAAATCAGCAAAGCCTGCAACTGCCGGAACAGATCAGTGTGCAGTATCTGCTGCTTAACGAAGCAGTGGCCATGGCCAATGTGGTCCAGCCCTCTGAAGAAGACCTTAGAAAATACTACGAGCAGAACAAAGCGCGCTATGTGCAGCCTGCCCGTGTAAACGTCAGCCATATCCAGGTCAATGTGCCGGTGGGCGCTACTGAACAGCAGCGCGAAGAAGCCGCCAAGAAGGCCCAGGCCCTGGCAGCGAAGGCCAAGGCCGAGCCAACGGCTTTCGCACAGCTTGCCAGCGCCGAATCCGAAGATGCGGGTACGGCCAAGGACGGCGGCAAGCTGGGCTGGATAACCAAGGGTTCCTGGCCCGCTACGCTGGAAGCTGCGGTCTTCGCGCTGTCTGAAGGCGAGGTCTCCGACGCTATCGACGGACCGGGCGGTTTCCATATATTCCAGGTCAACGAGATTCAGGCAGAGCAGGGCGAATCCTTCGAAGAAGCACGCGCCAAGGTCGAAAGCGAGGTCCGTCGTCAATTGGGCGCCGACCGCTACGCCGACATGGCCAGCCAGCTTACGGGCCTGGTCTACGACAATCCCACCAGTCTGCAGCCCGCCGCCGATGCGCTGGGCCTGCAGCTGCGCTCCGCAGCCGGCGTTGCGCGTGATCGTTTGCTGTCGTCAGACGAGGTCCCCGCCAATGCGGCTTCGGCCAGTGAAGACGCTGCCGTGCTGGACGACGTCCGTGTGCGACGCGCCTTGTTCGCGCCACAGGTATTCAACGAGAAGCAAAATACCGGTGTGATCGAGATCTCGCCTGACACCATCGTGGTCGCGCGCGTCGACACCATTACGCCCGCTCATGTGCCCGAACTGGCGCGGGTCGAGCCCCATATCCGCGAGGTCCTGACCGCTCAGCGCGCCCTCGAGGCGGCAGAGAAAGCGGGACAGGAAATGCTCGCCACGCTGAAAGCCGATCCGGCCAACGTCCCTGAAGAATTCGGCTCGGCGCTGACGATCAGCCGCATCGATCCGCAAGGCATCGCCAAAGCGGTGTCGGATGCGGCATTCGACGTGCCTACCGATGCCTTGCCGCAGTACGCCGGCATAGAAGGCCCGCGCGGCTATGTCCTGATTCGTGTCGAAGGCGCCGAAGCAGGCGGCGGCGACAACCCCATGCTCGCTAGCCTGGGCGCTGAGCTGAACCAGGCCTGGGGCAGGGCGGAAGAATCAGCCGTGCTGGATGCCATGCGCGAGCAGGCCAAGGTGCAATTGCTGCCCGAAGCGCAGGATGCACTTTCGGGTGCAGCCGACGAAAGTTAAACGGCTACAGTAGCGGGGCCAGGTGCTGCCATACATTCTTTGCAAGCAGCGCCTGGGCATCTTCATTGGGATGGATGCCGTCCGACAGGAACATGGCGGGGTCGGTGGCCATGCCCTCAAGCAGAAACGGCACGAGCGCCACACCCGTGCGCTGAGCCAGGGCCACGTACATGTCTCGAAAGCGGTCGGCGTACTGCTTGCCATAGTTGGGCGGGATCTGCATGCCGACCAGCAAGACCTTTGCTCCGCCTTGCTGCGACAGCGTAATCATCGTTTCAAGGTTTTGTTCTGTCATGTCCAGAGATAGACCCCGCAAGGCATCGTTGCTGCCCAATTCGATGATCACGATGGCCGGCATATGCGTTTGCAAGGCAACCGGTAGCCGTGCGAGACCGCCGCTGGTCGTGTCCCCACTGATGCTGGCATTGCGTATCTGGTAATCTTGGTGGTCCGACTTCAGGCGCTGTGCCGTCAGGGCGACCCAGCCGGACCCGCGCGCTATCCCGTATTCTGCCGACAGGCTATCACCAACAACCAGTATCGTATGCCCAGCATTGTTCTTCGCGTCGGCCGAGGCAGCCCATGCTGTTCCCAGCGACACCCAGCACAAAACCGCCATAATAAGAGAACGCCAGTGTATGCGCATGAATAATACCCAATCGATTGAGGTTAGAGAGCTTTGCCAGAGGGCGGTCGACTCCTCCGGTGTTCTGACCATTTTAGACAATGTCAGTTTCACGGTTGCTACAGGCCAGGCCGTCGCCATCACCGGCAGTTCCGGTTCCGGCAAATCGACACTGCTGGGGCTGATGGCCGGCCTGGATGTGCCCAGTTCGGGCAGTGTGCATCTATTCGGGCACGACTTGTTCTCGTTGGACGAAGAGGCCAGGGCGGCTATCCGCTCCGCCCATGTTGGTTTCGTATTTCAGTCCTTCCAACTGCTGCCCAACCTGACGGCGCTCGAGAACGTCATGCTGCCACTGGAGTTATCGGGACGACAGGCCCGGGATCTTGCCACCGACATGTTGGTTCGGGTGGGCCTGCAGGACCGTCTGCACCACTACCCCAAGACGCTGTCGGGCGGCGAGCAGCAACGCGTCTCGCTGGCACGTGCCTTCGTGGTTCGCCCCAGTGTGTTGTTTGCCGACGAGCCCACCGGCAGTCTGGACACGGGCAACGGCCAAAAGATCATAGAGCTGATGTTCGAACTGCATCGCGAGCATCAAACGACGCTGGTGCTGGTCACCCACGACCCGCAACTGGCGGCCCTGTGCCAGCACGAGATTCGCCTGCAGGCAGGGCGCGCAATGTAAATGGGGCCAGATCTTGCGAGACCTGACCCCATCGTTGATGATCCCATCCGTTTACATCTTCATATTGCTTGGCAGCCAGGTGGCGATCTCGGGTGCCATATAGATGATCATGACGCCCGCGATCATCAGCAGGAACATCGGCAACGACACCTTGGCCAGATAAGGGAGTTCTTTCCGGGTCATGCCCGCCAACACGAAAAGATTGAAGCCAATGGGCGGGGTGATTTGCGCCATCTCGATGACGAACACCAGGAAAATGCCAAACCAGATCAAGTCGATGCCGGCCGCTTCGACGGTGGGCAACAGCACCCCCATGGTCAGCACGACGATGGAGATCCCGTCCAGGAAGCAGCCCAGGATGACGAAGAAAACCATCAGCGCCAGGATGAGCGAAAGCTGTGACAGCTCCATGGACACTATCCATTCGGCCAGTGCGCGGGGCAAACCGATATAGCCCATGGATAAGGTCAGGAACTGCGCGCCAGCCAGAATCAGGGCAATCATGCAATAGAGCCGCGTTGCTCCCATCAGCGATTCTTTGAAGACCGCCCAGCTAAGAGATCCTTGCATCACGGACAGGATCAGCGCACCGATAACGCCCACTGCGGCGGCCTCTGTAGCGGTAGCAAAGCCGGTATAGATGGTTCCCAGCACCACGGCGATCAGCACCACGACGGGGATCAAGTGGCGCGATTGATGGATCTTCTGGGCGAAGCTCATGCGATCGTCCGCCTTGGGGACCTGATGAGGATTCATCATTGCCCAAATCGCGATATAACCCATGAACAAACCGGCCAGCAACATGCCCGGAAAAATTCCGGCGATGAACAGCTTCGAGATGGATACGTTGGCGGCCACCCCGTACACGATCATGATGATGGACGGCGGAATCAGCAGGCCCAGGGTGCCTGCGCCGGCCAGCGTGCCGATGATTTTGTCTTCCGGATAGCCGCGACGCGTTAATTCAGGAATGGTCATCTTGCCTATGGTCGCGCAGGTCGCCGCAGACGACCCCGACACGGCGGCAAAGATGGCGCAGCCCACCACGTTGGTGTGCAGTAAGCGGCCCGGAAGCCAGTTAAGCCACGGAGCAAGTCCCCGGAACAGATCCTGCGACAGCCGCGATCGAAATAGAATCTCCCCCATCCATAGGAACAAGGGCAGCGCGGTAAGCGTCCAACTGGACGAGGCGCCCCATATGGTGATGGCCATGGCGTCGCCGGCTGGGCGGCTGGAAAACAGCTCCATGCCCAGCCATGCCGTACCGGCCAGCGTCAGGCCCACCCATACCCCCGACGCCAGGAAACCGAAAATTGAAACGATCAACAGCGTGATAACCAGTGCTTCATTCATAGCGTGCTTCTTCGCCGTGTCCGGCTTCTGGTATCCCTTTGATGCGTCGTATCGTTTCGTCCACCACCGCGATAAAGAAAATAACCGTACCCACCGCCATGGCAATTTGCGGTATCCACAACGGCGTGGCGTCGTTGCCGGTGGAAACGTCGTTGTAAGTGTAAGAGTCCATTGCCAGTTTTATGCTGAACCAGCACAACGTAGCCGTGATCAGGCAGCCCACCAGCAAGGCGAAGATGTCCAGCCGCATGCGGCCCTTGTCGGGCAGGGCGGCAAGCACCAGGCTGACGCGTATGTGTTCGCTGCTCTTGAAGGTGTGCGCCAGCGCCAGGAAGCCGGCCGCAGCCATGGAGTAACCCGCATAGGCGTCCAGACCGCCGATATGCACGCCCAACTGACGCGTGACGATAGACATCGTTACCGCTATCAGCACACCTACAGTGAAAACGGCGGCCAGGCCGCCGGATACCAAATACAGCTTATCAAGAAATCGCCGCATGCTTACTTGGCGGCTCGGTAAGCGTCAATGACTTGCTTACCGTCGGATCCCGAACGCTCTATCCATTCGGTCAGCATGGTGTCGCCCACCTTGTCCAGACCGCTCATGAGCTCGGCGCTGGGCTTGACGATTTCCATACCGTTCTTGGCCAGGTTGTCCAGATACCACTGAGTCTTTTCTTCGGACAGCGCCCAGCCGCGTTTCTCAGCATCCGCGCCGGCCTGCAACACCGCTTTCTTGCTTTTCTCGTCCAGGCTGTCAAAAGCCTTCTTGTTCATGATGACGGCGTTCTTGGGCAGCCAGGCCTGCGTATCGTAGAACTTCTTGATGTACTCGTAGGTCTTGGTGTCCCAACCCGTGGAGCCCGAGGTCATGAAAGCATCGACGACGCCGGTGGCCATGGCTTGTGCCAGTTCGGATTGCTGGATGGTAACGGGCTGTGCGCCGACCAGTTCAGCGATGCGGGCGGTAACCGGGCTATAGGCGCGCCATTTGACGCCCTTGAGGTCGTCGACTGTCTTGATGTCCTTGTTGGCAAAAATACCTTGAGGCGGCCAGGCAACGGTATACAGCAGCGTCATGCCTTGCGCTTCGAGTTTCTTGTTCAGCAGCTCTTTCTGGGCTTGATAAAGCTTCCAGGAGGCCTCGTAGCCGGTTGCCAGGAAGGGCAGGCCATCCAGCGCATAGATCGGGTCTTCATTGGCATAGTTGGTCAACAGGATTTCGCCGATTTGCGCCTGATTACCCTGGACGGCGCGTTTGATCTCGGGCGCCTTGTACAGCGAGGCATTGCTGTGCAGGGTAATGTCGAGCTCGCCACCCGACAGCGTCTTGACGTCCTTGACGAACTGTTCAAGCGTTTGGGTGTGCAGGTTGGAGGCCGGATAGGCGCTGGGAAGATCCCACTTGGTAACGGCGTGTGCGTTCACGGCAAAGGCTGCGGCGCTTATCGCGGCAAGCAAGGCTGGCGTCTTTTTCATCGGAGACATCCCTTTTAATCGATGGGGCCAGGTCTTGCCAGACCCCATCCTTGGTAGGTGGGTGGTGTTGAGCGGCTAGATTGTAGTGTGCGAATGCTGGAGCGCCGCTGGCCTGTCGGCAATTTAGGGGTTATTCCTAGTGTTGGCCGCCGCGGGTTTGCGCCCAGCTGACAATCTGCGCTTTAATCCTTCCCTTAGACATCAAGGATAGTAAGTGTGACGATCTTGCGCGCCATAGTGACTCTGGCAGTTTTCTTACCTTCTCTGGCCATCGCCGCAGCCCAGGGCTACATGGCGCGGGCCTTGCACAAGCCCGTTCCGGGCGGGGTCGCAGTGATCGCACTGGGCAACGCCGCCGTGCCGCCGCAGGCCTATTTCGGGGCCGACAGGGCCATGGTCGTGAAAGATAGCGATGGCCAATGGGTGGCTGTCGTGGGCATAGATCTGAAGACCCCTGCAGGAACCCAACACCTGCGCGTACAAGGCCCAGACGGCCCAGCGAAGCTGGCTTTCCAGGTCGGCACCAAAAATTACGAATCGCAGCACATCAAGCTGAAGAACCAGCGCCATGTAGACCCGGATCCCAAACAACTGCAGCGATTTGAGCGCGAATACAAGGCGCAGATCGCTGCATATAGCCGCTTCCGCGAAGAGGGGCCGACGACCGTTGTGCTGGACAAGCCGGTGGAAGGCCGTTTGTCCAGTCGCTTTGGTCTGCGGCGCTTCTTCAACGGCGAAGAACGCAACCCGCATTCGGGCCTGGACTTCGCCGTGCCGGCCGGCACACCGATCAAGGCGCCCTCCGATGGCATCGTGACCATCGTGGCCGACTATTTCTTCAATGGCAAGACGATATTCATAGATCATGGGCAGGGCCTGGTCACCATGTACTGCCATCTGTCCGAGTTCAATGTGCAAGAGGGCCAGCAAGTCAGTCGTGGCCAGGTGATCGGCAAAGTGGGCGCCACCGGGCGTGCCACCGGGCCGCATTTGCACTGGAACGTCAGCCTGAACAACGCACGCGTCGACCCGGCGATTTTCATCCACGCCTTCGAGCCATAGCGGGCCGCCATGCGTACTCCTGTGGCACGGGGCCTGGCCGACAGCCTGTCGATCGCGGTGGGTTATGTGCCGGTGGCCATCTCTTTTGGGCTGGCCGCCGTCCATGCCGACTTCACGCCGCTGATGGCGGTCATGGCATCAGTCTTCATTTACGCCGGGGCCAGCCAATTCATACTGGTGACGCTGGTCGCGGCGGGCACCTCGCCCATAGGCGTGGTTGGCATATTGTTGCTGATGAATTTACGCCACCTTTTTTACGGTCCCGCACTACTGGCCCGGATGGGCCAGCGCACCCGCCGCATGCCGGCCTTTGTATTGGCAGCCGGATTGACCGACGAAGTGTTCGCCACCTCCATCAGCAAACTGGAACAACAGCCGGAGAATGAGCGCGAACGCTGGTATGTGGGGCTGCAACTGGGCGCTTACAGCTCCTGGGTAGGCGGCACGGCGATAGGGGCCTGGTTCGGGCAGGGCTGGATACAAGAGTCCGAGGTGCTTGCCCAAACCTTGGGCTTTGTTCTTCCCGCCTTGTTCTTCGCCTTGTTGCTCGAGATTCGTCACCTGGTGTCGCGCGGCGTGCTGGCTGCCGCGGCGATAGCCGCGCTGCTTACACTGCTGCTCCTTCCAGCGTACGCCGCCATCATCACGGGGATGTTGGCGGGTGCCTTATGGGCGGTGCGCAAATGAGCACCACCACGCTAGTGTGGATAATTGCGCTCAGCGCGGCCGGGACGTTCCTGATTCGCTACCTGCCCATGCTCTGGCAAGACAGGGCGGCACATAAGGCCCGAGGCCACGGTACCCTGCGCAGGGCGCTGGATGCGGTCGGGCCTGCGGCCATCGTCGCCTTGCTGGTGGCCTCGTTCTGGAGCATGGTCGCACCGGATCCGTCGCCGCACAGCATCGTGCCGCTGCTTGTCGGCTTGCTGGGTGTGGCGGCAGGGAAGCGCGTGCTGGGTTCGATCGCGTGGGCCACCTTGGCCGGCGTGCTGGCTTATGGCGCAGCGGTGTGGGTGCTGATGGCTGTCAGCCCTTGACGCGGACGATTTTCTGTACCTGAGGTACATGCCGCATGGCGCGTATGACCTGCGCCAGATGCTTGCGGCTGTCGACCTGCACCGTAATGTGCAGTACGCCGGTTGCAGCCGCATCGTCTTGCATGGTCAGGTGCATGATGTTGGAGTCGGCTTCTGTGACTTCGGCCGCCAGCCTGCCCAGCACGCCGCGTTCGTTAACGACCGTGACGTCCAGACGGGTGGACAGGTGGCGCGCGGTGTTGGTGTCCCACATGACCGGTATCCAGCGCTCGGGCTCGCGTGCCCGCTGGCGTTGGGCCACGGCGCATTCGTCCATGTGCACCACCAGGCCGTGGCCCAGGCGAATGCCGCCGATGATGGCGTCGCCGGGCAAGGGACCGCAGCAGGGTGCCAGTTGCACCGCCTGTCCTTCGTTGCCGTGTATCAGTATGGGAGCGTTGACGCTGGAAGTGAATTCGTCGACCGCGGCGGCGGTAGTGGCCAACAGGGCGTTTTCCGGGGCAAAGCGGCGCGCGACGACAGCCGCCAGACGTTTGCCCAGTCCGATGTCGGCCAGGATTTCTTCGCGCGAGGCCGCGCCGGAGCTCTTGGCGAGTTTTTCCCATTCGGGGTCGTCTTCGGCGGGATGCGGCAGGTGCAGTTGGTCGAAGGCCTGGTTCAGCAGGCGCTGCCCGAAGGCGACGGACTCTTCGTATTTGACAGTGCGCAGGTAATGGCGAATCTCGGAGCGTGCCCGACCGGTACGCACGTAATTGAGCCATTGCGCGCTGGGCCGCGAAGCCGGAGAGGTAATGATCTCGATAGAGTCGCCGCTTTTCAGCTCGGTGCGCAACGGGGCGAACTCGCCGTTGATTTTGGACGCCACCGCCTGGTTGCCGATGTCGGTGTGGATGGTATAGGCGAAGTCCACCGGCGTTGCACCGCGCGGCAAGGAAATGATTTTGCCTTGGGGCGTAAACACATAGACCGCATCGGGAAAGAGGTCTACCTTGACGTGCTCGAGGAACTCGCCCGAATCGCCCGTTTGGCTTTGGATGTCCAGCAAGGATTGCAGCCACTGGTGGGTGCGCTTCTGCAGGTCGTTCAGCGTGACGTTGTCTTCTTTGTACAGCCAGTGCGAGGCCACGCCTTCTTCGGCGATGTGATCCATGTCGCGCGTGCGGAACTGAAATTCGACCGGCGTCCCGTAAGGCCCGACCAGTGTGGTGTGCAGCGACTGATAGCCGTTCAGCTTGGGAATGGCGATGTAATCTTTGAACTTGCCCGGCACGGGCCGGTATAACTGATGCAAGGTGCCCAGGGCCAAATAGCATTCGGGCAGCGTATGCACAATGACGCGAAAGCCGTAGATGTCCAGGACGTCCGAGAACGATTTCTTTTGCTCGGCCATCTTGGTATAGATGCTGTATAGCGATTTTTCGCGTCCGCTGACCTCAGCTTCGATGCCGGCTGCCGGCAAGGCCACCTGGACGGCATCGGTGATCTTGCTGAGCACTTCACGTCGGTTGCCCCGGGCTGCCATCATCGCTTTATGCAACACTTGATAGCGATTTGGATGGATAGCCTGAAAGCACAGGTCTTGCAGCTCGCGGAACAAGGCGTTCAGGCCCAGGCGATGCGCAATCGGGGTATAGATCTCAAGCGTTTCCCGGGCGATGCGACGGCGTTTTTCGGGGGTTACGGCATCAAGCGTGCGCATATTGTGCAGCCTGTCGGCCAGCTTGATAAGTATGACCCGCACGTCGCGCGCCATGGCAAGCAGCATTTTGCGAAAGCTCTCGGCTTGTTGCTCTGCCTTGGTGGCGAATTCCAGCCGGTCCAACTTGGACAAGCCATCAACGATCTCTGCGACGTCGGGGCCGAATTTTTCGGCGAGCTCTTGCTTGGTGACGCCCTGGTCTTCGATGACATCGTGCAGCAGGGCGGCCATTAGCGAGTCGGCGTCCAGCTTCCAGCCGGCGCAGATCTCGGTAACGGTGATGGGATGCGATATATAAGGCTCGCCGCTTGCCCGGAACTGGCCCAGATGGGCCTGGTCGGAAAAGCGGTAGGCTTCCTTGACCCGTTCTACATCTTTCGGGCTAAGGTAGTGACTGATGATCTTGGTAAGCGGCGCCAACGACGCGATGGTGTTGGGGCCGCTGTTTTCGGGCGTACCTGGGCGCGGCGCGGCAGGCTTTGCGTTTTTGTTGCGACGCAGGCGCGGGCCTTTTTTCAGGACGGCCAGCAGCCCCGATGACGCACCACGCAAGCCAGAGAACGCCATGACCGCCCCTTAGATCAGGTCGGTACTTTGCGCAGCATTTCCAGACCGGTGACACCTGCGGCGATTTCGCGCAGCGCTGTGACGGTGGGCTTGTTTTTGCTTTCCAGCCGCGGCTCGTGGCCCTGGGCCAATTCGCGCGCACGATACGTGGCGGCCAGGGTAAGGTTAAAGCGATTTGGAATCTTGTCGAGGCAGTCTTCTACGGTGATGCGGGCCATTGTTAACCTATATAGCGGGTGAAAGAGGTGTCAGGCGACAGTTTTGCTGATGCCCAATTGCGAAAAAAGTTCGGCGTGCCGCACAGCCTGCACGCCATAGCGCAAGCGCGCGGCCGCAATAATTTGGCCTAGCTGCAACAGAGCGGTGCTAAATTCTTGATTAATAATAACATATTGACATTCTGAGGCATGCGACATTTCGCTCCCTGCGGCCAATAAACGACGCGATATGACCGGTGGCGCATCTTGCCCGCGTTGCGTCAGTCGTGATTCGAGCGCTTCGATGGACGGCGGCAAAATGAAAATGCCTATGGCTTGCGGAAAGTGTTCGCGAACCTGGCGGGCGCCTTGCCAATCGATTTCCAGCAAGACGTCCAGTCCCTTTTCCAGAGCTTCGTCGATGCGATCACGAGGCGTGCCGTAGAAGTTGCCATGGACTTCCGCCCATTCCAGCAGCGCGTTCTGCGTGCGCAGATCCCCAAATTGCTCTGGCGTCACGAAACGGTAGTGCTTGTTGGCCTCTTCGCCGGGGCGTGGGGGACGGGTGGTGCAGGAGATCGACAGAACCATCGATGGGTCTTCGGCCAGCAAGGCATTCACCAGGCTGGATTTACCGGCCCCGCTAGGGGCTACGACCATGAATATATTGCCGGAGGAAGACGACGTCATTGTGAAATAGTAACAAACTTAATTAAGCCGGTCCGCCCGGATGTCGTCCTGACCCAGTTCGCCCAGGACTCGACGGTAAGTGGCAGGATCGGCGCATAAAAAGACCGCGGCGTCGCCCGGATTCATATTGAAGGCCATGTCTTCGATCTGCTGGCGCGCCTCGCCGGGCTGGCTTACGGCGGTGACGTGCAGATCGCCTCCCTGCTCAAACCGTTCGGCTGGCACCAGGTCGGCCACGAGGTTGATGTCGGGTTCGCTGACGGCAATGTAAGCAGTGAACTCCAGATCTTCGATGGTAACGGCCAGGACCAGGCCGGTCGCTAGACTGGCAATGACTTCACTATGGGGTTGCATGCTCATGTAGGGGTGCGGCTAATTTTTCTGTCTTGAATGAATACGTGCCAACGCTGGCCGGCGGCAGATTGGCCCAGACGATGCGCGAGGCTGTCTGCCGTGCTGCAGTGAAGTTCCGCCATTTGGGTCGACGCAAATTGTACGTGAACTGCACAGCAATGCCATGATCGTGCAGCAGGTGCTGCCATTGTTGCAGTATGGCCTGCGCCAGGGGCTCGGGCAGCGAACACAGGGGCAGGCTAGAGACGATGGCGTCCACGCGCTGGCCTTGTGGAACAAACTGACCAAGGTCGGCGGCATTGCCGTGCACGATATTCAGTTGCGGATAGCGCTTGCGCAAACGGGCGACAAAAGCGGGGCAATGCTCGACCACCAGGAGGCGCTGCGGTGCGATGCCGCGCCGAAGCAGCGCCTGCGTAATGGCCCCCGTGCCGGCCCCCAACTCGATGACCAGGCCATCGGCGCCCGGATCGATTTGGCGTGCCATCTGGCGAGCAAGAAACGGCGAGCTGGGGCAGATGGCGCCTATGGCGCCAGGGCGGCTGCAGAGTTCTTGAAGGAAAACGCCTGGTACGATTTTTCTTAGATAGTCTGATACCTGCCTGGTGCGTCCAAGCCTCAGAACCCTGTGCATCATGCTTTACTGTCCCGGTGAAGTTTGCGTTACGTTAACAGCAGAACCAGCACGGTGAATGTCCAATTGTAAGCCCGCTTCAAGACGCCTGGGGCAGTACCAGGGTCGCAACGACGGGCGTGTGATCAGACGGTTGTTCGTTGGCGCGAGGCGTCTTGTCGATCACGCAGGAAACACAATAGTCGCGCAAGGCGTCGGACAGCAGGACATGATCGATGCGCAGGCCCGCGTTGCGCCGGAAGGCCATGCGGCGGTAATCCCACCACGAGAAGGACTTCTCGGGTTGTTCGAATTGCCGGAAGGCGTCGGTCAAGCCGAGATCCAGCACCGCATTGAAGGCAGCCCGCTCGGGTTCCGACACCAGCACATCGCCAACCCACTTCGCTGGGTCGTGCACGTCTTCGTCCTTGGGCGCGACGTTGTAGTCGCCCAGTATCGCCAGCCGTGGATAGCGCTGCAGCTCGCCCTGCAACCAGTCGCGTAGCGCCGCGTACCAGCGCAATTTGTACTCGTATTTGTCGCTACCGACGGCCTGGCCGTTGGGGCAGTACGCACTGATGATGCGTATGTCGCCAATGGGCGAGGCCAGGGTGCTGGCAATGATACGTTGCTGATGGTCGTCGAAGTCAGGAATGTTGCGCTGCACTTCCAGGCATTCCTGACGGGCCACGATGGCGACGCCGTTGTAGGTCTTCTGGCCAGCCCACTGCGCCGTGTAGCCGATCTCGGTGAACGCTTCCAATGGGAATTTGTCGTCGGGAAGCTTGAGCTCTTGCAAGCACAGGGCATCCACGGGGTGCGCCTGGAGCCAGTCCAGCACTTGCGGCAGTCGTACTTTTAGAGAATTGATGTTCCAGGTGGCTAGCTTCACGCTTAGTTCATCCTATGTAAGTTATTGAGCTAATTGGCTTTATTTAGCCTGATAGGGTACCCTAGAAGAGTACAGGGGCGCACGGTGCGCCCCTTGTAATGCATCATCAAGGAGATCCAAGCATGGCAACCAAACCAACGACACGCAAGCAGCCTTTTGTTATCGAGCCGCTGAACTGGGTGGCTCCCGCTGCGAAGCATGACGCTAACGAAGACGGCAGCGACGAGTCCAAGCAGACGACTCCGGCGGAAGAAGGCACCAAGTAACTTCTTCTCGTTCGCATGGCAGGGCAGGGCATCGCCCTGCCTTTTTTTTTGCACTGCAATAAGGCCGCGTTATTATTCAATATTGCCTGTGGCCATTCTACCGGGAGATCATAATGGAAGATGTTGTTGTCGTTGGTGCGTGCCGCACTGCCATCGGAGACTTTGGCGGGGCGCTCAAAGATGTGGCGCCTTGCGACTTGGGTGCAACGGTATTGCGGGCCTTGCTCGAGCGCAGCAAGGTGGCGGCGCCCGATGTCGGCCATGTGGTGTTCGGCCATGTCATCAATACCGAGCCGCGCGATATGTATTTGTCGCGGGTGGCGTCGGTTAACGCCGGGATTGGCCACAACACGCCAGCATTCAACGTAAACCGTTTATGCGGGTCGGGACTGCAGGCGATTATTTCCGCCGCCCAGGCGTTGAAGCTGGGCGACGCCGAAGTGGCCATCGGCGCGGGTGCCGAGAGCATGAGCCGCGCACCCTATATCGCGCCTGCGCATCGCTGGGGTGCCCGCATGGGCGACAGCGCCATGCTGGACATGATGACCGGCGCCTTGTCCGATCCTTTCGACAAGGTGCACATGGGCATCACAGCCGAGAACGTTGCCAGCCAGTACGCCATCACCCGTGAAGAACAAGATGCGCTTGCGCTGTCATCGCATCAGCGTGCAGAGGCGGCCATCACGAAAGGCTATTTCAAGGACCAGATCGTGCCGGTGGTCCAGAAGACCCGCAAGGGCGAGGTCGTGTTCGACACGGACGAGCACGTGCGCCTGGGCGCCACCGCAGAAAACTTCGACAAGCTGCGTCCCGTGTTCCTCAAGGAAAACGGTACGGTCACTGCCGGCAACGCATCGGGTTTGAACGACGGCGCCGGCGCGGTGATGTTGATGACTGCTTCGGCTGCCAAGGCACGTGGGCTGCAGCCCATGGCGCGCCTGGTCTCATACGGGCATGCGGGTGTCGACCCCAAGATCATGGGCATCGGCCCGGTACCGGCGACGCGCATTGCGCTGGAGCGTGCCGGCATCACCGTGGACCAGTTGGATGTCATCGAAGCCAACGAAGCCTTTGCCGCCCAAGCTTGTGCCGTGTCAAAAGAATTGGGCTTTGACCCCGCCAAGACCAATCCCAACGGCAGCGGCATCAGCTTGGGCCATCCCATCGGCGCAACGGGGGCCATCATCACCGTCAAGGCATTGCACGAACTCGTCCGCATACAGGGCCGCTACGCGCTGGTCACAATGTGCATCGGTGGAGGGCAGGGCATTGCCGCCGTATTCGAACGTGTCTGAACGCGGGCCGTCGCTGGACGACGATCCGACCTTGTCCGAGTATGACGGCATTCGTTACCTGCATTTTGGTACGGAATGGGTACAAGGCGCCATGCGGGTGGCCGAACCGTCCGAGCTGGTGCTGGCGTACACGCAACAGATGATGGGCTGGCTGCTGTTTCTGGAGCCACGCCGTAAAGACAAGGTTGCCATCCTGGGGCTGGGCGCGGGTTCGCTGCTGCGTTTTGTGTTGAAGCACACGCGCGCTTCCACGCAAACCGTGGAGTGGAATCCGGCCGTCACTGCCATTTGCCGCATGTACTTCCGCCTGCCCGAGTCGTCGCGCTCCGAGATATGGCATGGGGATGCCGACCGATGGGCGCAGGACAACGAGAATATTGGTCGCTACACGGCCTTGATGGTTGATTTGTACGATGCCCACGCACAAGGCCCGGTCTGCGACTCGCTGGCTTTTTATCAGGGCTGTTATCGCGCCCTGGCCGACACGGGCATCATGACGGTCAATCTTTTTGGAAGCCACGAAAGCTTTGCCCCCAATCTGGACAATATCCGCCAGGCATTTGGCGGACGGATGCTGGAGCTGCCCGAGATCGATGCGGGCAATCGGGTTGTGCTGGCATTCAAGGGGCCGGTGCTTGATGTCTCGGCCGGACGCTTCATGGAGCGCGCCGAAGAGGTGGAATCGCAGTACGGGCTACCAGCCAGGCGTTGGGCCAGGGCCATCCTTTCGGGTAAGCGCCGTCGCGACACGCTGGTGGTGTAGATCGCTGGCCAGCGCCCGGTTTGCAGGGATATCCCTTGCGGCAAACCGGCATTTAACGGGTTAGACTTACGGCCATCCGCGGCGAGGCTTTCCACGCCGCTTTTCCCTATGTGAAGGAGCTTCATATGAAGTTTAGCAAGTCCGCCAAACTGGCGTTCGCAGCCGCAGCTGTTGTTGGCGCATTGGCGCATACCCCGGTTGTCGCCCAGTCGGTGGCAGTAACGTCCATCGTCGAGCACCCTGCATTGGATTCAATCAAGGATGGCGTCAAAGAGGCGCTTACCGCCGCCGGCTACACCGAAGACAAAGGCCTGAAGTGGGCGTTCCAGACGGCGCAGGGCAACACGGCCATAGCCGCCCAGATCGCACGCAAGTTCGTGGGCGACAATCCCGACATCATCGTGGCTATTGCCACGCCTTCGGCGCAGGCAGTTGTGGCGGCCACCAAATCCATACCCGTCGTGTATTCGGCCGTGACCGATCCGGTCGCTGCGCAGTTGGTTGCATCCCTGGACCCCAGCGGCACCAACGTCACCGGCGTGTCCGATGCGCTGGTGCTCGAGAAGCAACTGGAACTGATCAAGAAAGTCGTGCCGCAAGCCAAGCGGGTAGGCATGGTGTACAACCCGGGTGAAGCCAACTCGGTCGTGGTCGTCAAGCAAATGCGCGAGCTGCTCCGCGCGGCCGACATGACACTGGTCGAAGCAACGGCCGCGCGTACCGTGGACGTTGGCGCGGCGGCCCGCAGCCTTGTGGGCAAGGTTGACGTCATCTATACCAATACCGATAACAACGTGGTCTCGGCCTACGAGGCATTGGTCAAGGTTGGCACTGACGCCAAGATCCCTCTTATTGCTTCGGATACCGACAGCGTCAAGCGTGGAGCCATCGCCGCCTTGGGCGTAAACTACCACGACCTGGGCTTGCAGACCGGCAAAATGGTCATCCGCATCCTGAAGGGCGAGAAGCCGGGCGACATTGCTTCCGAAACCAGCGACAAGCTCGAGCTCTTCGTCAACACTGGCGCGGCACAGAAGCAGGGCGTCAAACTTGACGAAGCTTTCGTCAAGTCGGCCACGCAAGTCATCGAGTAAGCGCAAGGCCCCGTTCTTGACGTCTCAACAGAGCAGGTGGGTTGTTTGTCGACAGCCCGCCTGTTTGTTTTTTGGTTTCACCGGCTAAAACCATGTCTATTTACTCGTTGTGGGGTGCGCTCGAAATCGGCCTGATTTTCGGCCTGGTTGCGTTGGGCGTGCTGATTTCTTTTCGCATCTTGCGGTTTCCCGACCTGACCGTCGATGGCAGCTTCCCGTTGGGCGGCGCGGTTGCCGCCACCTTGATCAGTGCGGGCATGGACCCGTTCAGCTCGACGCTGATTGCCACTTTTGCCGGCGCCATTGCCGGCATGATTACCGGCTGGCTGAATGTGAAGCTGAAGATCATGGATCTGCTTGCCAGCATCCTGATGATGATCGCGCTGTATTCCATCAACTTGCGCATCATGGGGCGCCCTAACGTTCCGCTGATTTCCGAGCCGACGGTATTTACCATACTGCAGCCCGAAGGCATCACCGATTACGTGGGCCGGCCACTTATCCTGCTTGCCCTGGTCATCGTCATCAAATTCGCGCTCGATTGGTATTTTTCCACCAAGGCCGGCCTGGCCATGCGTGCGACGGGGTCCAATCCCCGCATGGCGCGCTCGCAAGGGGTTGCCACCGGCGGCCGCATACTGGCCGGCATGGCCATCTCCAATGCGCTGTGCGCCCTGGGCGGCGCGCTGTTTGCGCAGTCGCAAGGCGGTGCCGATATTTCCATGGGTATAGGCACGATCGTTATCGGCCTGGCGGCGGTGATTGTCGGCGAAAGCATCATGCCGTCGAGGCGCATGGCCATCATCACGCTGGCCGTTATCGTGGGCGCCGTGCTCTACCGCTTCTTTATTGCCCTGGCGCTGAACGCCGACTTTGTCGGACTGAAGGCTCAAGATCTGAACCTTGTCACGGCTGTGCTGGTAACTGTGGCACTGGTCATACCGCTGTTGAAACAGCGCTTGCGCGGCAAAGGAGGGCGTTGACATGTTAAGCGCGAAGAATCTCAGTGTGACCTTCAACCCGGGTACCCCGATAGAAACACGGGCGCTGCGGGGCTTGTCGCTGGAAATACCGGCGGGCCAGTTCGTTACCGTCATTGGTTCCAATGGTGCCGGGAAGTCCACCTTGCTTAATGCAGTGTCGGGCGACCAGTCGGTCGACAGCGGCACCATACACATCGACGAGCAGGACGTCACGCGCCAGGCCGTGTGGGATCGCGCCAGCCGTGTGGCGCGGGTGTTCCAGGATCCCATGGCAGGCACCTGCGAAGACCTTACCATCGAAGAGAACCTTGCCTTGGCCTACAGCCGTGGAGAACGGCGCGGCTTCGGCAGGGCCGTAAAGACCACCATGCGTGACGAGTTCCGCGAGCGCCTGGCCATGTTGGGCCTGGGGCTGGAGAACCGGCTTAGTGATCGCATCGGCCTGCTCTCCGGCGGCCAACGACAGGCCGTCAGCCTCTTGATGGCGGCCTTGCGTCCATCCCGCATTTTGCTGCTGGACGAACACACTGCCGCACTGGATCCGCGCACGGCGCAGTTCGTACTGGACCTGACCGAGCGCATCGTGCTGGAAAGCAAGCTTACGACCATGATGGTTACGCACAGCATGCGTCAGGCACTGGATGTGGGCGAACGCACGGTCATGCTGCACCAGGGCAACGTGGTGTTGGATGTCTCGGGCAGCGAGCGTGAAGGACTGGATGTTCCCGACCTGCTGCACATGTTCGAGCGGGTGCGGGGCGAAACGTTGGCGGACGACGGGCTGTTGCTAAGCTAAAAAGCCTCTTGGGCATGGCGCTTGCTGTAACCGCGGAGGTGTGACAATCGCGGCCAGCCAACCATGAACCAAGAGGACGCCATAATTCTAAAAATTCTCACCGTAAATACTCACAAGGGCTTCACGGCATTCAACCGCCGATTCATCTTGCATGAGCTTCGCGATGCGATCAGGGCGACGCACGCGGATATTGTTTTCCTTCAAGAGGTGCTGGGCGCCCATGATCGCCATGCTTCGAAGCTTGCGCGGTGGCCGGCCACCAGCCAGTATGAATTTTTGGCTGATTCCATATGGGGTGACTACGCTTATGGCCGCAACGCCGTGTATCCGTCTGGGCACCATGGCAATGCACTATTGTCCAAGTTTCCCATCAAGCGTTATAACAACCTGGACGTTTCGATAGGCAAGCACGAGAAGCGGGGCATGCTGCATTGCGTACTGCATCATCCGACGCTTAATCGCAATATCCACGCGATCTGCGTTCACCTGGGTCTGCAGGAGAAGCACCGCAGCAGCCAACTGGGCTATTTGTGCCGCCTGATTGACGAAGAAATTCCGCCCGACGCGCCTTTGGTCGTGGCCGGCGACTTCAATGACTGGCGGCAGCGGGGCCAGCGTACGCTGATGCGCTCCAGCGGCCTGAAAGAAGTATTCAACGAGACCCATGGCAGTGTCTCAAGGACTTTTCCCGCACGCTTTCCGCTGCTGAAGCTGGATCGTATTTATGTTAGAAACGTGTCGCACTTTGTGCCGGTTGCACTGGCTTCGAGGCCTTGGCGGCACTTGTCTGATCATGCACCGCTGGCTGTGGAGCTGACGCTATGACCGTAAGGTGGACATCGGGCAATGCGCTGCAACTGCTGGAGAACGGCGAGGAATTCTTTCCCGCCGTCTTCGAGGCCATCAGCCAAGCCGAACGCAGCGTCATTCTGGAAACCTTCATTATTTTCGAGGACGAAGTCGGCAAGGAGTTGCAGCGCGTCGTCATCGAGGCGGCTACGCGCGGCGTGCGAGTTGACATTACGGTGGATGGCTACGGCTCGGCCGACCTGACGGAGGACTACATTACGGCCATGACCGCCGTAGGGGTGGGCTTTCATGTTTTTGATCCGCAGCCGCGGCGTCTGGGGGTGCGCACCAATCTGTTCCGCCGTATGCATCGCAAGGTCGTGGTGGTGGACGGGGCACTGGCTTTTATCGGCGGTATTAATTACAGTGCGGACCACCTCATCAAGTTTGGCCCGACTGCCAAGCAGGACTACGCCATATCGATACGCGGCCCTCTGGTCGACGAGATCGCAAAATTCGAGGCACAGGTCCTGGCGCCGGTGCGACCCAAGTTCTCCTGGCGCCGCCTGGGCCGCCGTCAGGCCCAGCAGGGTGGGGCGCATGGGGATAGTTCGGCCGCCCTGGTTGTGCGTGACAACGACAGGCATCGCAACGACATAGAGCTGCATTATCGGATCGGGATCCGGGCGGCCAAGCACAGTATCACTTTGGCCAACGCCTATTTTTTTCCGGGCTATCGCTTTCTGCGAGACCTTCGCCATGCCGCCAAGCGCGGCGTCAAGGTCAGGTTGATCCTTCAAGGCGAGCCTGACATGCCCATCGCGCGCTTTGTTGCCACCATGCTGTATGACTATTTGCTGTCCGCCGGTGTGGAGATCTACGAATACTGCGAGCGGCCTCTGCATGGCAAGGTGGCGACCATGGACGATACCTGGGCCACGGTGGGCTCGAGCAACCTTGATCCCCTAAGCCTGGCCCTGAACCTCGAAGCCAATGTCATGATCCACGACAGGGCCTTCAGCACGCATTTGCGCGAGCGGCTGGACGTGCTGGTAAAGGATCATTGCAGGCTCATGGAGCGCCAGACCCGTCCGCGCCGCAAGATTCAGCGCGTATTCGTGGGTGTCTTCGTCTTTCACTTTCTGCGCCGCTTTCCGTCCTGGGCGGGATGGCTGCCGGCACGCAAGCCGCAGTTGATGTCCATCCCTGCGCCCGCCGACAAAACCTACGAGGGCAAGTCATGATCGACCATTGGTGGAGTGGGGCCATGGCGTGGGTGAGAGCACACTGGGCCATCATCAGCCGCGTGGCGAGCATCGTGTTTATCGGCTTGGTGATTACGCTGCTGATCTACGCCGCGACCCAGGTGGAGTGGGCGGAGGTCGTCAAGGCCATACGCGCCTTGCCGGCCGGGCCGCTATGGATTGCAGGCCTGATCGTATTGGCAAGTTATCTGCTCTACAGCACTTTTGATCTCTTGGGTAAGTGGTATACCGAACATCCGGTGGCATGGTGGCGCGTCATGATGGTGGGCTTCATCAGCTATGCGTTCACCATGAACATGGGCGCACCCATAGGCGGACTGGGACTGCGGATGCGGCTGTACTCCAAGTTTGGGTTGGCGCAAGGCGTGATCATGCGCGTGATGGCCTTGAGTGTGACTACGAACTGGATGGGCTATACGTTTCTGGCCGGGGTTATCTTCGCCCTGGGCGGCGTGCAGCTTCCCTCTAATTGGGAACTGGGTAACGGTCCGTTCCGCCTTATTGGCGTGGCGCTGATCGCCGCCGGAGTGGCCTACCTGCTGCTGTGCGCGTTTTCGCGTACCCGTTCTTGGGACATACGCGGCCACACGATCGAGCTTCCCACGCTCAAATTAGCCCTGGTGCAGATCAGTATTGCGGCCCTGAACTGGGCCCTGATGGGTGGCGTGATCTACGTGCTGATGCTGCAACAAGTGCCCTATCACCTTGTCCTTGGCACCCTGCTGGTCAGCGCAATCATTGGGGCATTGATGCACGTACCGGGTGGTCTGGGCGTGCTGGAATCAGTATTCATTGCCTTGCTGGCGTCCGAAGCCTTGCCGCGCTCTCAAGTGCTGGGCGCCATCCTGGTGTATCGCGCCATGTATTACATCGTGCCTTTCTTCATCGCCGGTGTCTGGTATTTGGCGGCCGAAGCGCGCCTGCCCGCCAGCGAGGGCGCAGCCCAGGGTCCGTCGACGGATTACTCTCCCAGGTAGCCCGCAGGCACGCGGGTTGCTGAAAGTACTAGGGATGGCACTACCTGCCATCCATGTTTCACTGCGATTGCAAGGAGTCGGTATGAATGCAGAACAAGACCGTGCGGAAATGGACAGACAAAAGGAACGGGTTGCCTTTGACATGAGTGAACTGGTTGCCGGTACTGAAGCGCTGTTACGCGCGACCGCGTCTTATACCGGGGCGGAGATCGAAGTGGCGCGCGAGCGCTTGCGGGCTCAGTTGGATTCCGCGAAAGAGCAGGCACAGCGCTGGAACGGCCTGGCCCGTGAGAAGGTGCAGCACGCCACCTATGCAGTTGACGAGTACGCGCATGAGCACCCCTGGCGCATGTTGGCGGTAGCGGGGGCAGTCGGCGTCGTCGTCGGTCACTGCCTCTTGGGGAATAAACGTCGCTGACCGAGGAGAACGCCATGTCCCTGATCGTTGCAGCACGCTTCACCACTTTCGATGCCGCTCAGACAGCGGCGCAGGCGCTGATGGACATCGGCGTCGGCGCTGATGCGCTGCACACGTTTTTCGTCAACCCGGCGGGCGGGCATGATCGCTATCCACTGGGCGGGGACCGGGCAGCCGATCCAAACTCGAAGGGTGCTCCGTTGGGCGCGGTCGCCGTGGCCGCCGTTGCGGGCCTGGTTGGGGCGATTGTGGGCGGCATTATCGGCTACAGCGTCGCGGACAGCTTGCTGCCTGTCATAGGCGGCGCTGGCGTCGGCGCCTATATCGGTTCGCTGGCGGGCGGCGTTTCTGGGCTGGGACGCGAGCGTCCGCGACGCAGCGCGAGGGAAGCCCAGCACGCCAAGGCCAACGAGGGTCGTCAATCGGGGGTGATGCTGGCAGTACACACCTCGCCCGAGCAAGAGAAGGATATTGCACGTATCTTGCGCAACGCCGGCGGCGAAGAGGTCGAGCGGGCGCAAGGGCGCTGGCGTAATGGCAAATGGGAAGACTTCGATCCCTTGGTCAGCCCGACCCTGGAAAAGAACTTTTAGGCTTGCGACGGCACTGCAAGCCACACAACGGCCCGGTGACCAACCGGGCCGTTGTGTGTATTGGCGAGCGCGCGGCGGCTAGCGCTGCGCCAACTGCAGATCGAAATTGACCTTCTTGACTCCAGCCACCTGCCGCGCGGCCTGGATGGCGTTTTGCGCTGCCAGCTTGTTGTCCACCGTCCCGCGTAAGGTAACGACACCTTCGTAGGTGGTGACCTGGATATTGTTGGCATGAACCCCGGGCACACCCACCACTGCAGCCTGCACGTTGGTATTGATACTGGCATCTTCGGTGTATTGCGCTGTGTCCCGCGGCGTTGGGTCACCGGCACAAGCGCCAAGCGCCAGCACGGCAGCACCCATGACGACGGCACGCGATAGTTTGTTTCTGATCATGAAGCACTCCTGTGTGATCTGAAGAAGCCCCGCTATAACGGGTCGGGAAAGTGCGAAGCAATTGATATGCCGCCGCGAAATCTATGGCTTGCAACAATTTCCCTTTATACTCACGCTTTACTAAAAATCAGAATGGATGCGGCGTGGCCCCATGAGGGCGTTGTGCTGCACGGGAGCTTATTGATGTCGATCCTTCGTCTGCCGGCCCGGCAGCAAGTCCGAGTTCTACTTCTATCTTCGCTAGTCATGCTTGCCGCCTGCGGCGAAAAGCCGCAACAGGCTGGCGGCGAAATGAAGGTTCCCGTCAGCGTAGTGACTGTCGAACCCACGCCTACTGAAGTATTTGTGGAACTCCCCGGCCGGGTCGAGGCCATCAAGGAAGCCGAGATCCGTGCGCGCGTGAATGGCATCGTCCAGGAGATCAATTTTGAACAGGGCAGCGACGTCAAGAGCGGCCAACTACTGTTCACCATCGATCCGGCACCTTATATCGCTCAACGCGACCAGGCTGCGGCGCAACTGAAAAATGCCGAAGCCGACATACGCAGCGCCCGCTTGTTTGCAGATCGGTATGCCAAGCTGATCAAGGCCAATGCCGTCAGTCGCCAAGAGTATGACAACGCCGTCGCTCAGGCGGGCCAGGCCGAGGCGGCAGTGGCAGCGGCCAAGGCAGCGTTGCAATCGGCCAACATCAATCTCGGATACACCAGGGTAGAGTCTCCCATAGACGGACGCATTGGAAGGTCCATGGTCACCGAGGGCGCATTGGTCAGCGCCGCTTCGGCGACGCAGATGGCGACCGTCCAGCAGTTGGACCGCGTGTATGTCGATATCCCCAGGTCAGTCAATCAGTTGGCGCAGTTGCGCCGTGCGATGGCCGAGGGTGTACTGACGCGCTCGGCAGAAGGCGACGCCTTGGCGTACGTGCTGCTGGAAGACGGTGCCGAGTACGAGCATCCCGGGAAACTGCTGTTCTCGGGTGTCAGCGTTGACCCCGGCACCGGCCAGGTCTCCTTGCGTGCCGAGTTCGAGAATCCGGATCAAATCCTGCTCCCGGGCATGTATGTCCGCGTGCGCTTGCAGCAGGGCATGGACGAAAAAGCTTTGCTGGTGCCGCAGCAGGCCATCCAGCGCACTTCCGATGGACTCAATAGCGTCTATGTCGTCCGGGAGGGCAAAGTGCAACCCGTGGCGGTGTCAGTCGGCCCGCAGATCAAAGGCAGCTTCCTGGTCTACAAGGGCTTGAATCCTGGCGACGTCGTTGTTGTCGAGGGCTTCCAGAAGATCAGGCCGGGGGCGGCGGTGCAGCCCATCCCCTGGAAGCAGGCAGGAGCCAAGCCCGGCAGCCAGCCCGGCGGACCGGCTGGCGCTCAACCCGAACCGGAAGCTACACCGAAGGGCTGATCATGCCGCGACGGCGCGGATGCCTTGGGCGATCCGCGGACTCCATGCACATAAAGTGAGCACACATGCCGCAGTTTTTTATTGAACGTCCTATTTTTGCCTGGGTGGTTGCTCTGGCAATTACGCTGGCGGGCTTGCTGGCCATCCCGAACATGCCCGTGTCGCAGTACCCGGATGTTGCCCCGCCTGCCATCACCATCAATGCCACCTATCCTGGCGCGTCGGCCGAGGACGTGGCCAGCTCGGTGGCCAGTGTCATCGAGAATGAGCTTAACGGCGCCAAGGGGCTCTTGTATTACGAGTCAGTCAGTGACTCTTATGGTCAGGCGGAGATCACCGTTACCTTCGCGGCGGGTACCGACCCGGACATGGCGCAGGTGGATGTCCAGAATCGCGTGTCCAACATTACCGCCAAGCTGCCTGCCGCCGTGGCGCAGCAAGGTCTGAAGGTGTCGCAGACGAATACCGGTTTCCTGATGGTGGTAACCGTTTCATCCAAGGATGGCGCGCTTAGCGAGACCGCCCTGGCGGACTACATTACCCGCAATATTCAGAATCCCGTGTCGCGAGTTCCCGGCGTCGGCAAGTTCCAGTTATTTGCCTCGGGCCGCGCGATGCGCGTGTGGGTGGATCCGGACAAACTTACGGGCTTGAATCTGAGCATGGCGCAAATCAATGACGCCATCAGCCGCCAGAACGTCCTGATCTCTGCGGGCATCCTGGGCTCGCCGCCCAATCCCGACGGGCAACGCGTGGCGGCGCCCATCGTCGTCAATGGGCAGTTGTCCACGGTGGAAGAGTTCGAGAACATTGTGCTGCGCTCAAACCAGGACGGGTCATCGGTCCGCCTGGGTGATGTGGCCAGAATCGAAGTCGGCGCAGACAACTACCAATTTGGCGCCCGCCTGAATGGCACGCCGACCGCAGCCTTTGCCATTTCCCTGTCGCCTGAAGCCAATGCGCTGTCGACCGCCAAGGGTGTAAAGGCCAAGATGGACGAGCTGGCGGCTTACTTCCCAGACAACATCTCTTACGCCGTACCCTACGACACCTCGCCTTATGTCGAGGTGTCCATCGAGCAAGTTGTGCATACGTTGCTCGAAGCCATGGTGCTGGTGTTCGTGGTCATGTTCGTTTTCTTGCAGAACGTGCGCTACACGCTGATACCGGCGCTTGTCGTGCCGGTGGCTATCCTGGGTGCTTTTGCGGTCATGGCGGCATTCGGGTTCTCGATCAACGTCCTGACCATGTTTGCCATGGTGCTTGCCATCGGGATATTGGTCGACGATGCCATTGTGGTCATCGAGAACGTCGAACGCATCATGGTCGAAGAGGGCTTGTCCCCTAAAGAGGCAACCAGGAAGGCCATGCCGCAGATCAGCGGGGCCATTGTTGGCATCACGCTGGTGTTGACCACGGTATTCCTTCCGCTAGCCTTCATGTCCGGCTCGGTGGGCGTCATCTACCGGCAGTTTTCGATTGCCATGTCGGTGTCCATTGCGTTCTCGGCTTTTCTGGCCCTGACTTTCACCCCGGCCTTGTGCGCAACCATCCTCAAGCCCATCCCCAAGGGGCACCACGCCACCAAGCGCGGGTTTTTCGGCTGGTTCAATCGTTCCTTTGATCGCACGACACGCGGTTACGAAGGGTGGGTGGCCCGCAGCTTGAAGCGGGGCGGCCGCATGATGCTGGTGTATCTGGTATTGGTGCTTGCCATGGGCTGGATGTACACGCGCTTGCCCACCGCCTTTCTTCCAGAGGAAGACCAAGGCTACGTGATTGCCAATATCGAGCTGCCGGGCGGGGCGACCGCAAACCGCACGATAGAAATCATCGAGCAGGTCGAAGCTTATTTCAAGCAACAACCCCAGGTCGAGAACATCATTACCGTACAGGGCTTCAGCTTTAACGGCAACGGCCTCAATTCGGCTATTGCCTTTGTGCCGCTCAAGGACTTTTCGCTGCGCAAGGGTCCCGAAGACTCGGCCCAGGCGATCTCCGGCAAGGCCATGCAGAATCTGCTGTTTGGCTTGCCCGACGCCATGGTCTTCTCCATAGTGCCGCCTGCCATTTCCTCTTTGGGCAATGCCTCCGGCTTTGACCTGAGGCTGGAAGACCGTGGTGGCCTCGGACATGACGCGCTGATGGCCGCATCGCAGCAGTTGCTGCAACTGGCATCGCAAAGCCCTGTGCTATCGCAGACGCGGGTTACCGGATTGGGGCCTGGTTCGCAATTGCAGGTGGAAATAGACCGCGACAAGGCCGCGGCGCTCGGCGTCGATTTCGCCGAGGCGGCTCAATTGGTTTCCACCGCGCTGGGCTCGGCTTACGTGGGCAAGTTCACCAACCAGGGCTGGGTACAGAATGTATGGGTTCAGGCCGACCAAACCCACCGCATGAATCCGGACGATATTCTCAAGCTGAACGCCTTGAATGGTCAGGGCGAGATGGTGCCCCTGTCTTCGTTCGTGAACCTGTCATGGACGGAAGGACCGGTGCAGGTCGTGCGCTACAACAGCTACGAATCGATTCGTATCGGCGGTGGAGCAGGGGCCGGGTATTCGACTGGCGATGCCATGGCCGAGATGGAGAGGCTGGTCGGAGAGCTGCCTCCGGGCTTTGGTTACGAGTGGACCGGTCTTTCTTATCAGGAGATCGAGGCCGGCGGCCAGACGGGCGTACTGATGGGCCTGGCGGTTTTGGTGATCTTCATGGTGCTGGCCGCCTTGTATGAAAGCTGGGCCATACCACTGTCGGTGATGTTGGCGGTGCCTTTGGGCATGCTGGGGGCGGTGGCCATGATCACGCTCAAAGGCATGTCCAGCGACGTCTATTTCGTCGTGGGTATGGTGACGGTTATTGGCCTGTCGGCCAAGAACGCCATTCTTATTGTCGAGTTCGCGAAGGACGCCTATGCGCGCGGCGGCACGATTCAGGCTGCTACCATCGAGGCAGCACGCTTGCGCTTCCGTCCGATTTTGATGACGTCGTTCGCCTTCATTTTGGGCGTGTTGCCGCTTGCATTGGCCAGTGGCGCAGGTGCCGCCAGCCAGAACGCAGTGGGTCTGGGCGTGCTGGGTGGCATGTTGGCGGCCACGCCGCTTGCGGTGCTGTTCGTGCCCACCTTCTTTGTGGTGGTGCTAAGTCTGTTCAAGACCCGGCCCCGGCTGCTCGGCGCAGAGGCCACGACGGCCCATGACACCGAACCCAACGCGGCGGCCACAGCGCAGCACAGAGCTGACAACAATGGGGGCTCAGCATGAGTTCAAGCTTGTTTCGCCGGTCGGCATTGCCGGTCCTGATATCACTGGCGCTGGCAGGGTGCTCGTTGGCGCCCAAGTATGAGCGGCCCGATGCGCCGGTGCCTGCACAATACCCGGACCAGAACGCCGTACAGAATACGGGTGCCAATAGCGCCAGCGCGGTTGCGCCTGATGTCGCCGCCAGTTCGGACCTGGGCTGGAGCGAATTCTTCCGGGATCCGCAACTGCAAGCCCTGATCCGCATTGCCTTGGCCAATAATCGCGATATGCGCATTGCTGTACAAAGGGTCGAAGAGGCGCGCGCGATGTACGGGGTGGCCGATAGCGATCGCTATCCCACGATAGGCGCAGGCGTCAACGCCCAGATGACTCGCAATCCCGAGAACATGCGCATGTCGCCGGACGCGCCCAGTGTCAGCCGCTTTTATCAGGCCGGGCTGGGCATGACGGCCTTCGAGCTGGACTTTTTCGGGCGTGTGAGAAACCTTAGCGAGGCTGCTTTCCAGCAGTATCTGGCAACGGCTCAGGCACGGCGTACCGTACATATCAATTTGGTGTCCCTGGTGGCCGAGGCTTATTTCCGCCTGCGTACTGCCCAGCAGCTGGACGGCCTGATGGAAAGCACGCTGCTCTCTCGCCAGAATACCTACGACCTGGTCAAGGCACGCTTTGATGTGGGCGTGGCTTCGTCGCTGGATCTGGCTCAAGCCAAGAGCCAACTGGACACCGTGCGCGCCGACCGCGCCGCCATTATCCGGGTTCAGGCCCAGGCCAAGAACGCCATGCAGTTGCTGCTGGGCGCGGAAGCCCCAGCCGATCTACCCCAGCCCGCGGTCTTCGGGCGTGATCAGATACTGGCCGCCATACCGGTAGGCCTGCCATCCGACCTGCTAGAGCGGCGTCCCGACATCATAGGCGCCGAGAACGCCTTGCTGGCGTCCAATGCCAACATCGGGGCGGCGCGGGCGGCGTTCTTTCCGAATATTTCCATTACCGGCTTGTTGGGTTTTGCCAGTCCGCAATTGGGCGGCCTGTTCGGCTCTGGCCAGCGTTACTGGCAATTCTCGCCTCAGTTGCAGGTACCGATTTTCACGGGTGGTGGCATACGCAGCAATCTTGATGTCGCCGAAGCGCGCAAGAACATTGCCGTGGCGGAATACGAGAAGACCGTCCAGACTGCCTTCCGCGAGGTGGCCGACGCCCTGGCCGGAGAAGCCACTTATTCCGGCGAACTCGATGCCTTGCGCGACCTGGAAGCTTCAGCCGCCGAAACCCTGCGCCTGGCTCAGTTGCGCTACGAGACCGGCATCGACAGTTTCCTGCAGGTGCAGAATGCCGAGGTCAACCTGTACACCGCGCAACGCGCCTTCCTGCAAACCGGCATGGAATCGCTGATGAATCGGGTAGAACTCTATAAGGCGCTGGGTGGCGGATGGCTGGAAGATTCCGCTACCGGGCTGCCGGTTGCCGACAGCAATGCGGCCGCGGGGCAGGTGCCCGGAAGCGCTGCGGGGACAGTAACGGAATAAAAGGTAATAATAGGAGGTGGCATTCACCAGCAGCGTAAGGGGCGGCAATAAATGATTGAATTGGGCGTTAATATTGATCACGTCGCCACGTTGCGCCAGCAGCGCTTCACCAGCTACCCCGATCCCGTCGAAGCCGCAAGGCGTGCTGAAGATGCCGGGGCCGACGTCATTACCTTGCACCTGCGCGAAGACCGGCGTCACATCCAGGACGCCGACGTACCGGCCATAAAGGCCGTACTGCGCACCCGCATGAATCTCGAATGCGCGGTCACCCCCGAGATGCTGGCCATAGCCTGTCGCGTACGCCCAGAGGACGTCTGCCTGGTACCCGAGAAGCGCAGCGAACTCACCACCGAAGGCGGGCTGGACGTACTGTCCAATTTTTCGTCTGTCCAGCAGGCCGTCGCCCAACTGCACGATGCGGGCATCCGCGTGTCGCTCTTCATCGACCCCGATGCTGCCCAGATAGACGCCGCCGCACGCGCCGGGGCAACCGTTATCGAGCTGCACACCGGGGCATATTCCGATGCCGCCGACTCAACTGCTATCAACCAGGAACTGATCCGCTTGCGTACGGGGGTGGCAGCGGGCGTGTCGCAAGGGCTGCGCGTGAATGCCGGTCACGGCCTGCACTACGATAATGTGCAGGCCATCGTGGCAATGCCAGGCATTGCCGAACTCAATATTGGGCACGCCATTGTGGCGCGGGCCGTGTTCGATGGCTGGGAGAAAGCCGTACGCGACATGAAGGCCCTGCTCAGAAAAGGATGAATAATGTCAGATACCCCTATTGATTTCCTGTTGTCACGCCGATCCGTAAAGTTTGTTCAAGCTCCGGGCCCATCCGACGACGAATTGGGGCGTATCCTCCAGTCAGCCATGTCGGCGCCGGACCACGGGCGCTTGCAGCCCTGGCGCTTTGCCTTGATACGCGGACAGGCCATTGGCCGCCTTACCGATCTGTCGATCGCCGCAGTAAAAGAAGCGGGCATGCCCTTCCCACCCGAGAAAGAAGCCAGTACGCGACGCTGGCTCGACAAGGTACCGCTGTTGATCGCCCTGGCGTGCAGGCTGGACCACGCCAACACCAAAATTCCGGAGCACGAGCGCATGCTGGCTACCGGCGCTGCCGTGACCAACATCTTGAACGCTGCTCATATGCTTGGGTATGCGGCTTACTGGAGCACGGGCCTGGGCACTTATCTGGACGACGTTGCCGACGCCTTGGGCTTCGATGCGCTGGATTACCGTTTCATGGGTTTTGTGTCGATCGGAACGCCTATCGCCACCCCCGCACCCATGCCACGGCCCGACTATCAGCAGTTCGTTACCGAGTGGAACGGCATCTGAAGGAGTCTCGCCATGAAGCAACTGAAGACGGATGTTGCCATTATCGGCGCCGGTACGGCGGGCCTGTCGGCCTACCGAGCGGTCAAGACGGCGGGCAAGGCTGCGGTGCTTATCGAGGGCGGCCCTTACGGAACAACCTGCGCCCGGGTGGGCTGCATGCCGTCCAAGCTATTGATCGCAGCAGCCGAAGCGGCGCATGGGGCGCACCACGCCGCTGAGTTCGGTGTGCATATTGACGGCCAGGTCCGTATCGATGGCCGCGAAGTCATGGATAGGGTCAAGCGTGAGCGCGATCGCTTTGTTGGCTTCGTGCTGGACAGCGTGGACAACATCCCCGAGCAGGAAAAACTGCGCGGCAATGCGCGTTTTGTCTCCGACACCGTACTGCGCGTCGACGATCACACCGAGGTTCATGCCTCCAGGGTGATTATTGCAACGGGATCTTCGCCCGTGGTGCCGAAAGAATATCAGTCGCTGGGCGACCGTGTCGTCATTAACGACGATGTGTTCGAATGGGACGATCTCCCCCGCCGCGTTATAGTGGTTGGTGCCGGCGTGATCGGGCTTGAACTCGGCCAGGCTCTGGCCCGGCTGGGGGTGCAGGTTGCGATCATCAATCGTAGCGGCAGCGTCGGTGGCATCAGCGATCCAGAAGTGCGAGACAGCGCCTTTGCCGCTTTCGACACCGAACTCGATCTGCGATTGAATGCACAAATACTTGAAGCGCGCCGCGAGGGCGAGGAAGTCATCGTGCGCGTACAGGTCGAGGGCCAACCCGAAACCGTCGAGCGTTACGACTATTTGTTGGTAGCAGCAGGGCGTAGGCCCAACGTGCAGGCGCTAGACCTGCACAATACGGCTGCGCAATGCGACGACAAGGGCATGCCCGAATTCGACCCCTCCACCTTGCAACTGGGCGCTTTACCCATATTCATTGCCGGGGACGTCAACGGCACGCTGCCTCTGCTGCACGAGGCTGCCGACGACGGCCACATCGCCGGCGAGAACGCCGTCGCTTACCCGGACGTCCAGCCCGGCAAGCGCCGCGCGCCCATGGCGGTTGTCTTCTCCGACCCGCAACTGGCCCAGGCGGGCTTGCGGTTCCGGGAGCTGCCCAAAATGGGGGTGGCATTCGGCGAGGTCAACTTCGCCAATCAGGGCCGCTCGCGCGTGATCCTGAAAAATCGCGGCAAGCTGCGGGTGTACGCCGACTTGGCCAACGGCCGTTTGCTGGGCGCCGAAATGGCCGGGCCGGCAATGGAGCATATCGCCCATTTGCTGGCATGGTCCATCCAGCAAAAGCTCACCATCAATCAGATGCTGCAGATGCCTTACTACCATCCCGTCATCGAAGAAGGAC
Source organism: Pollutimonas thiosulfatoxidans (assembly GCF_004022565.1). Classification (NCBI taxonomy): domain Bacteria; kingdom Pseudomonadati; phylum Pseudomonadota; class Betaproteobacteria; order Burkholderiales; family Alcaligenaceae; genus Pollutimonas; species Pollutimonas thiosulfatoxidans. Next base: position 1,284,652 of record NZ_CP022987.1, on the reverse strand, counting down.
TCCGTACGGCGTTAAGAGACGCGGCTAAGCAATGTGTGGCGGCGAAGATGGCGCAAGTGCAGGAGTCGGAGCAGTTGGTGAATAATGCTTGATGCTGCGGTTGCGAGCGATTAATCACACCTCAGCTCGTTGCCCACTTGCACCAGCCGGCACTCGGGCCAGTCGGACAGCGTTTCGGAATAGGTCTTTAGCGTTGCATCGATGCTTTCTTTGCGCATGGAGGGAGACCGCCATCCCTGATCCGTCAAAACGAACACGTGGGCTTTTAGGCCCGGTGTCGCATTGTTGACTGAGGCAAGCTGTTTGTCGAGAAGGTTTTCGAAGAATTCGTTGCCGCCGCCCATGCGGAGAAAGCCCATTGATTGCGGGGGCATAGACACCTTCAAGTACAGACGAAACTCGCATGTGTAGGCGAGTCTACCGGTCATGGGGTTGCAGGATTCCTTTTCCACTTTGGTCGCGTCCAGGCGAATCGGCATGAGCTGATCGAACGGAGGTGCTCCGATCTCAACGGCGGTGGGCGACAGCATGCGACCGCCCCCGGCCGCCATGTCACGCATGATGGCCAAGCGTATTTCCTCTTCATCCGGCTCGGAATAGGTCTCTGGCACAATCACTGGCAAACGTCCGGGTGAGGCCATCAGCTGGTTTTCCCGTGATGAATAGTTCAGTGCCGGATCAGCTGGCGCTGCTGGTGCCTTGCGCGTGCCTGCTAGTGCAGCGGCTTCCACGCCCTCTATGCCTTCTTCAGTCAATGTAGGAACGTTGGGAAATTCCGGCAGTCGGGTCGCATGGGCAACCGCTATCGGAACCACCTTGCCGGACTGGATCAGGGCTTTACTGGTGTCGAGATTGGCCATCATGGCCGATACCTGCCCGCCTGCGACATCGAACAGGGCGGTCGCCGAACTGCGAAAGGGGATGTGCACGATATTCAGGCCGGCACGCTGGCTTAGCGTTTCCATGGCCAGATGGTGGGCGCTGCCTTCCCCGCTCGATGCGTAGGTGATTGAGCCGGGATTAGCCTTCGCTTCGGCGACAAACTCCTTAAAGGTTCTGGCTTTGGTGCCTTTACCTACCACCAGCATCATGGGAACGCGGTCCATGGACGCAGCCGGCGATGCGGCCGAGCTTTGCGTAGCCTTCGTCATCACGGAGCTTGGTGTTGACGGCTTAGCCTGGACCACCTGGTTTGTGGTTGAAAGCGTGGCTGTTTGGGATGCCGCAGGACTTGCGTTAGCTTGGCTGGGTGACCCTAACTGAGCAATACGTTCGGAATAGGCGTTAAACAGGCATGAAGCGTCGGCGCCGCAGCGGTTTCGTTGGGCGAGCCAATGGCGTTGCTCTTGTTGGGCCTTGGCTTTTTGAGGTCCCTGGCCGGACAATTGGCGCGAATAAAGCTCGGAAAGCTGGACGTCCAGCATAGCCAATGCCGCGTTACTGCATAAAGTGGTTTCGGTCGGTGTGCTTGCGCGGGTGCAATCAAAAGAAGGGTGTGCAAGGGTGGCGGAATCGGGGCGCACGATGGCTGATGCTGAAGGTGACGGCAGCGCGTCGGCTGGTAATGACGCTGGTGACGCGGCGGCTGCCGATGGCTCGGTCTGCATGGTCAGCGCATTGCTTGCCACGATGTGCCGGTGTATGGCTGCAAGCGTTGCCAGGCCCTGCTTCTCGATTGACGCCGTAACGGCCAATCCATTGGCTCTTTGAAACGCGTTCAACGCACTTATGGTCCGGTGTCCCGCTGCACCGTCTGCCGGGCCCGCATCGTAGCCCAACTCATTCAGCATGTGCTGGGCTTGCTGTGTTTCAGCCCGTGAAACCCCCGGTTTGGGCACGTGCTGCCGTGAATGCGTAGCTGGCGGCGAATACGTAGGAGGGGGTACATACACCGGCGGCGGAACAGCTTGTTGCTGCTGCGACGGCGGCATCAAAATACGCAATATGTCGTTGATGTTCTGAGCTGTCGCGTTAGGCATCCATAACAGGAATCCCATCAGCAAGACGCATGACGCCCATACACCCCAGCACAAGCGCCGGCGCCTGCAATTGGCTTGGGTTCCGCTTTCCGACACCATGCAAAGGTCAGCCATCTTGCCTCTCTTGCCCCCTTGGGATAAGCAGGTGTACCAAGCCTCATGCCCGACGCGCGACGGAAGACGTGAGAAACCGTGTTAATTTCCAAGAAGTGTAATGAAGTCGGACCGCAAGGCCTACCAGCCGCTCAGCCTAGGCGCCGCATGTAGGATTGCATGAGTCACCCATGCGCAGCACCCAAAACACACTCACGCCAGATCACCCCGAATGCAAAAATGCGCGCCGCAGGGGCGCGCATTTTTGCGGCCCCGCAGACCTCTTTCAACCCTGATGGGGTGCCATAAGCATGCCAAGCACCCAACCCGTCCCAACAACGTTACGAGCCGACCTTCCGCCACGTGTAAGAAACGATCAATCAAGTTAACTGAGACTGAGAGCCTAGCTCACCCCTCAGCCAACAACTCCCTAACTCCAGCCAGCAACACATCCACAGCATCCGTATCTGCCGCCAAATACCGAGCCCGCCCAGCATCGTCAAACACATACACCCCGCGGCTATGCGAGACCTCATAGTTGGCCGTATCGTCGCCCTTGGGCTTCTCGATCTGATAGGCTACCCGATAGCGGCGGGCGACGTCGGCGACTTGTTTCTCCGTGCCTGTCAGGCCGATGGCGTGGCTGTCGAAGGCGTCCACGTATGATTGCAGGACGTCCGGCGTATCGCGGTGGGGGTCCACGCTGACGAACAGGATGCGTACCTTGGCGGCGTCGTCACCCAGCTCTTCCATGACTTGCGCCAATTGCGCCATGGTGGTCGGGCACACGTCAGGGCAACTGGCATAGCCGAAAAACATCAGTACGATCTTGTCGTCGAAGTTTTCTTCAGTCACCGTCTTGTTGCCTGCGCCTTGCAAGGAAAACTTCAGGTCCGGCAAGAAGCCGCGCACCTTGTGCAGCGTAGAGTCGCCTTGCGCGGCGACAGCGACAGACAACAGGCAAGCGCTGGCCAGGCAGGCCAGCAGACGAATCAGGTTTTTCATGGCGAATCAGGCGTCCTGGAAAAGCAAGCATGTAGTGGGGTCAGGTCTTGCAATCGTGCACGATTGCAAGACCTGACCCCATCCCGATTATAGGTCTGATTCAGCCAGGCCGCTGTGGCGCAGCAGGGCGTCGATGGCGGGTGCGCGACCGCGGAATGCCTCGAAGGAAGCCGCTGCGGGGCGCGAGCCGCCGACTGCCAGGATCTCTTTCATGAAGCGCTGGCCGGTGGCTGCGTGCAAGGTGTTGGGGGGCACCTCGCCAGATAGGGCAGCGTGCTCTTCGAAAGCGGCGTAGGCGTCGGCCGACAAGACTTCGGCCCACTTGTAGCTGTAGTAGCCGGCGCCGTAGCCTCCGGCAAACAAGTGCGAGAAGTTGTGGGGAAAGCGGTGCCACGCTGGAGGAAACAACACCGCGACTTCGCGGCGGACCTCTTCCAATGCATCGAGCACATCCTGGATCGACAAGCCTTGTGCCTGATGATGGATGGCCATGTCGAATAAAGAGAATTCGACCTGCCGCAGCATTTGCATGCCGCTCTGGAAATTCTTTGCGGCAAGCAGCTTGTCGAAAAGCTCGCGCGGCAGGGGATCGCCGGTCTCGACATGGGATGTCAACGCTTGCACAACCGACCATTCCCAGCAGAAGTTCTCCATGAACTGTGAGGGCAGTTCTATGGCGTCCCACTCGACACTGGCAAACGGCGAAGCGCCGGGCTCGTCCACCTGGGACAGCAAGGCATGCAAGGCGTGGCCACTTTCGTGGAATAGGGTGATGACGTCGTCGTGAGTCAGCAGGGCTGGCTTGCCATTCTGGGGCTCGGAGAAGTTGCAGGTCAGGTAGACGACCGGTGTCTGCAGGCCGGCGGCGCTGCGTCGGCGATTGCGCTCGCTATCCACCCAGGCACCGCTTTGTTTGCCCTGGCGTGCATACAGGTCCAGGTAAAGAACACCCAGCACTGCGCCGTCTGCGACGACTTCCAGCGCCTGGGCGTGAGCGTGCCAGACGGGCAATTTCGCAGGCCGCAGGGCTACGCCAAACAAGGTCTCAATGACATGGAACAGGCCTTGCAAGACGCGCGGTTCTGTGAAGTACTGCTTGATCTCTTCTTCGGAATACGCGTAGCGCGATTCGCGCAGGCGCTCGGAGGCAAACGCCATGTCCCAGGGTTGCAGCTCGTCCAGCCCGAGTGTGCTGTGGGCAAAATCCTGTAGTTGGGCCAGATCGCGTCGCGCGTAAGGCTTGGCCTTGCCTGCCAGTTCACGCAGGAAGTCCACCACCTGTTCCGCGCTTTCGGCCATGCGGGTTTGCAGTCGCAATTGTGCAAAGCTGCCATAGCCAAGCAAGGAGGCCTCCTGGGAACGCAGCTTCAACAACTGTTCGATCAGTTGCGAGTTGTCCAGCTCCGGATCGCCTTGTTCGGATGCGATGGTTGAATAAGCACGATACATCTCGCGCCGTAGTTCGCGATCCCTGGCGGACTGCATCACGGGAAGATAGCAGGGCATCTTCAGGCTTAGTTTCCAGCCTTCCAGACCATCCTCGCGAGCGGCGGCTGCCGTTGCCTGCAAGACATCGTCCGGGAGCCCCGCCAGCCGGGTAGCGTCCGTAATATGCAGCGACCAGCGGTCCACACTGTCGAGCACGTTTTCCGAGAATTTTTGCGATGCCTGGGCTTGCTGGTCGGAGACCTCGGCGTAGCGACGGCGGTCTTCGCCTTCCAGTTCGACGCCGCTGAGGCGAAAGTCGCGCAGGGCCAGTTCGATGACGCGTTGGCGCACGGGCGTAAGCTGCGCGAAATCGGACGAGGCCTGCAAGCGCTTGTACTGGGCGTACAGGCCGGTGTGCAGGCCTACCCAGGTGGAAAACTCGGTAATAAGAGGCAGGCAGACGTTATAGGCGGCGCGCAGCTCGGGCGTGTTGACCACGGCATTCAGGTGGCCAGCCACAGACCAGGCGCGCCACAACGGCTCGGACGCATCTTCCAGCGGCTCGATGATGGCGTCCCAGGTGGCCGGGAGGGCCGGGTCGGCACCACGTTCTATGGCGATCCGCGCTTGCGAGATCAATTGCGTAATGGCCGGCTCGATATGAGCGGGCTGCACGGCGGCGTAATCAATAAGGGAGGCTACAGGGACCAACAGGGGATTTTGATTCATTGCTTTATTCAGAGCCCAACTGGGGCGGGGTGGTGATGGGCCGCGCGGCGTTCGGCGGCTTCCAGCGTATTGACCAGCAGCATGGCGATGGTCATGGGACCGACACCGCCAGGTACGGGTGTGATGGCGCCCGCCACCTGGCTGGCAGATGCGAAGTCGACATCGCCCACCAGCTTGCCGTCGTCATTGCGGTTGATGCCGACATCGATAACGACGGCGCCGGGCTTGATCATGTCGCCGGTAACCATGCCAGGCTTGCCCGTCGCCACAACCAGCACATCGGCTCGGCGCGTTTGCGCACCCAGGTCGCGGGTTTTGGAATTGCATAAGGTTACGGTGGCGCCGGCAGCCAGCATCAGCATGGCCATGGGCTTGCCCACTATATTGCTGGCGCCCACGATCACCGCTTCGGCGCCCCAAAGCGATACGTTTTCAGATTCAAGCATCTTCATGATGCCGTATGGTGTGCAGGGGCGAAACAGCGGCCGCCCCGTCATCAGCAAGCCAGCATTGCTGATGTGGAAGCCATCGACGTCCTTTGCGGCGGCAATGGTTTCGATGACACGCGCTGAGTCCATATCGCGCGGTAGCGGAAGCTGCACCAGTATTCCGTCTATTTCGTCGTCGTCGTTTAACTGATGCACGACATCAAGCAGCTCTTGCTCGGAAATATCGGCATCCAGTCGTACGACGCGCGAGTGCAAGCCGGCCTTCTCGCAGGCGGCTGCCTTGTTGCGTACGTAGACTTGCGAGGCGGGGTCTTCCCCCACCAGCACCACGGCCAGGCCAGGCACGATGCCCGTCGTCTTTAGTTCTTGTACCCGCTTGGCGACGTCTGCCTTGACGGCGTCGGACAAGGCCTTGCCATCGATAATACTTGCGGTCATGCCGTGCCCTCGGCCTTGGTCAGCGCGATTTTCATGAGGTCGGCAACTGTCGTGACTTCCAGCTTTTCCATGATATTGGCGCGATGCGCCTCTACCGTCTTGATGCTGATGTTCAGGTCGCCGGCGATTTGCTTGTTCAGGCGTCCGGCCACGATGCGCTCGAGCACTTGCTGTTCGCGTGCGGTCAAGCGGCTGAGCACCGCCTGATGGTTCTTTTGCGCCTGCACCTGGGTGACTCTTTCGGCCGCCTGCTCGAGCATGCGTGCGACGATGGCGCGCAGATCGGTTTCGTTGAAGGGCTTCTCGAGAAAATCGATGGCGCCTTTTTTCATGGTCGACACCGCCATGGGGACATCGCCGTGGCCGGTAATGAAGACGATGGGCAAGGGCGCCTGCCGTGCCAGAAGTTCTTCCTGGAGTTCCAGACCGCTCATGCCCGGCATGCGCACGTCAGCGATCAGTACGCCGACCTGGTCGGGTTCATAGGCGTTCAGGAACTCTTCCGCGCCGCTGAAGCTGCGTACCCGATAGCCGTTGGCTTCCAACAGCCATCGCAGTGAATCACGGACGGCTTCGTCGTCATCCACAATGAATATGGTGTTGGGCGTCTGAGGTGTGGTCATGCATGCAACTCCTGGGTGTCTTCTGACGTGCTCGAGGCTTGTGGCTGAGCACATGGCAGGGTGAAACGGAAAATGGTGCCGCCGTCGGGGTTAGGACCGGCCCATAGCCGTCCGTGGTGAGATTCAATAATAGTACGGCAGATATTAAGCCCCATGCCCAGGCCTTCGGACTTGGTGCTGTAAAACGGCTCGAACAAGCGTTCGGGGTCGCGCAAGCCGTGGCCGCGGTCGATGACTGCGATTTCTATCAGAGGCCCCTGGTCTGTGACCACGACATGCAATACGCGGTAGTCGCTTTTCTCCATGGCTTCGACGCCGTTCTTGAGCAGATTGAGCAACACCTGTTCGATCAGTATGGGATCGGCAAGCACATCGGGCAGCGGATCGGGCACCTGCAACTGAATGTCGACCTGACGCTTGCGCGCGTCGATGTCGGCAAAGCCCACGGCATTGTCGACGATGCGCGTCACAGGCACGCGCTGGCGCCTGGGTTCGCTGCGTTTGACGAACTCGCGGATGCGGCTGATGATCTTGCCTGCGCGCTCCGCTTGCTTCGCCGCTTTTTCCAGCGCCTCGAGCAGGCGTGTGGGCTCGGCGTTACCCGACTTGAGCATGGCGACCGCGCCCATGCTGTAGTTCGATATGGCCGTCAGTGGCTGGTTCAGCTCGTGGGCCAGCGACGAGGCCATTTCGCCCATGGTGGTCAGGCGGCTGGTGAGCTGGATTTTTTCTTGCTGCAGGCGCGAGGCTTCTTCGTGCGTGCGACGTTCTGTGATGTCGCGAGCCACTTGCAACCTGACGCGGCGGCCATCTGTCCAGGCCAGCATGCGGTGATGGACTTCAAACCAGCGCTGCGCCGAGTCGGAAAAAATCTCTACCGTTTCGTCGGTGAAGCGGCCCAGACGCCCGCCCAGCAGCTCGGCGTGTCCGTTCGATTGGGCGCCAAAGAATCGGCGGTACGTACGATTGGCAAACAAGAGCTCCAGACCATCGGAGGTGTCGGCCACGACAGAGATGGCATCGTCCAGACCTTCCAGTACCGTCATGAAGCGTTCGTGCGCGGCGGTAAGGGCCTCGCGGATCCGCTTTGGTTCGGTGATGTCGGTCATGGACGTCATCCAGCCGATCTGTTCGCCATTGGGATCGCGCAAGGGTGACACATACATGCGTGCCGTAAATCGCGACCCATCGCGGCGCTGCGCTTCCACTTCCAGCCCGCTGCTGGGCGTGCGGCCCGACAACAGGATGTCAAGTGTCTCCTGGTGCTGCGCATGCCGACCCGGCAGCCAGTAGGGGAAGGGGGTGGTGCGCCCGATAAGATCGGCTTCGTTCCAGCCTATCATCCGGCAAAATGCCGGGTTTACGTAGGCGATGCGCCCATGCATGTCAAAGACCCGCATGCCGGTGGACATGGAGTTTTCCATGGCGCGGCGGAATCCCGTCTCGGCAATAAGCGCGGCTTCCGCACGCGTGCGAAAGCGCGTATAGCGCCACAGGGCCAGCAAGCTAAGCACAATCACGCAAGATAGGGCGATGACCACCATGATCAGGCGCTGTTGCCGTGTCTCCTGGTCGATGGTTACGAACATGACACTGTCATTGTGCAATTGCTGCAGCCACATGAAGACGCCCATGACACACAGGTACAGGATCAGGACGATAACCGGCGTCAACCAATAGAAACCGCGACGGGGATGATTAGCCTGGTCGTAGAACGTGGTCGGGATCAGGGATTTTTTAGAATGGCTCGCCATGGTTCTATCATTAGTGCATCACTATGCATCCGGCATTTTAGACCGTAACAGCCGCAGTGACATTTCACATTATAAAAAGTCATATCATAAAATGAAATTTCGCTTGAACATATTCCGGGTCTTTCCTAGAATGGGCCTAACTACTCGGCAGGCCGGCCACAGCTGGCCCGCGCTTAAATAAACTGGGATCGGGTATAAACCCGTCATAGGCTCCGTTACAACGGCTGCCGGCCCATCACACAGGAGACAGTTGATGTCCTCTCTTGATCAAGTCAGCCTGGCGGCAAACGCCAACGATGAAGATGCGCTTGAAACGCAAGAATGGCTCGAGGCGCTTGAAGCCGTACTCGATCGCGAAGGACCTGAACGTGCACATTTCCTGCTGGAGCGACTGATTGATCTGGCGCGCCGTTCGGGTGCGCACATTCCTTTCTCTCCCAATACTGCTTACGTCAACACGATACCACCCGGGTTGGAGCCGCCGCATCCGGGCAATATTGTCCTGGAAGAACGCATACGCTCGTATGTCCGCTGGAATGCAATGGCCATGGTGGTCAAGGCCAACAGTCATAATCCGCCCGACGGCGGCGACCTGGGCGGCCACATCGCCTCGTTTGCGTCGCTGGCAACCATGATAGGTTGCGGCCAGAATCATTTTTGGCACGCTGAAACAGAAGATCACGGTGGCGACCTGGTTTACTTCCAGGGCCATACCTCGCCGGGCATGTACGGGCGCGCCTATCTGGAAGGCCGCCTGACAGAAGAGCAGCTGGATCATTTCCGCCAGGAAGTCGACGGCAAGGGCCTGCCCTCGTATCCCCACCCCAAGCTCATGCCTGACTTCTGGCAGTTTCCGACGGTGTCCATGGGCCTGGGCCCACTGATGGCGATCTACCAGGCCCGCTTCCTGAAGTACTTGCATGCCCGCGGGCTGGCCGATACCAGCAAGCGCAAGGTCTGGGTGTTTTGCGGCGACGGCGAGATGGACGAGCCCGAATCGCTGGGCGCCATCAGCCTCGCCTCGCGCGAGAAACTGGACAACCTGATCTTTGTCGTCAACTGCAACCTGCAGCGTCTGGACGGACCGGTGCGCGGCAATGGCAAGATCATCCAGGAACTCGAAGGCGATTTCCGCGGCAGCGGCTGGAATGTCATCAAACTGATCTGGGGCGGCTATTGGGATCCACTGTTGGCCCGCGACAAGGAAGGCATCTTGCGCCGGGTGATGGAAGAATCCGTCGACGGCGAGTACCAGGCTTACAAGGCGCATGACGGCGCATTTGTGCGCGAGCATTTCTTCGGCAAGCATCCCAAGTTGCTCGAGATGGTCAGCCGCATGAGCGACGACGATGTCTGGCGCTTGAATCGCGGCGGCCACGATCCTTACAAGGTCTACGCGGCATTCAAGGCAGCATCCGACCACAAGGGTCAGCCCACAGTCATTTTGGCCAAGACCATCAAGGGTTACGGCATGGGCCATGTCGGCCAGGCCAAGAATCCGACGCACCAGCAAAAGAAGCTGGATATCGACGCGCTGCGCGAATTCCGCGACCGCTTCAATATCCCTGTGCCGGACGACAAGATCGAATCGCTGCCGTATTTCAAGCCGGCAGACGACTCGCCCGAAATGAAATACCTGCACGAACGGCGCCAGGCATTGGGCGGCTATCTGCCCCGTCGCCGCGTCAAGGCAGACGAGCATTTCAAGGCGCCGGCCCTGGAATCCTTCAAGGCCGTGCTGGAACCCACGTCCGAAGGGCGCGAAATATCCACCACTCAGGCTTTCGTCCGCATCCTTAATCAGGTCTTGCGCGACAAAGAGCTCAGTCCGCGCGTGGTGCCGATACTGGCCGACGAGTCGCGTACTTTCGGTATGGAAGGCTTGTTCCGCCAGATTGGCATTTACGCTCCCGAAGGGCAAAAGTACACACCGGTCGATAAAGACCAGGTGATGTATTACCGCGAGATCGAAAGCGGGCAACTATTGCAGGAAGGCATCAACGAGGCGGGCGCGTTCAGCTCGTGGATGGCTGCGGCAACGTCGTACTCGACGAACAACCGCATCATGATCCCCTTCTATATTTATTATTCAATGTTTGGCTTCCAGCGCATTGGCGATCTTGCCTGGGCGGCTGGCGACATGCAGGCTCGCGGCTTCCTGCTGGGCGGCACGGCCGGCCGTACCACCCTTAATGGCGAAGGTCTGCAGCACGAAGACGGCCATAGCCACATGATGTCGGCGCTAATTCCCAACTGCATCTCGTACGACCCCACGTTCGGGCACGAGCTGGCCGTCATCATCCAGGATGGTCTGCGGCGCATGGTCGAAAACCAAGAGAACGTTTTTTACTACATCACGGTAATGAACGAGAACTATGCCCAGCCCGGCCTGAAGGAGGGCGACGAAGAAGGCATTATTCGTGGCATGTACAAGTTCCGCTCGGTCGGAAAAGACACCAAGAAGCGGGTACAGCTTATGGGGTCTGGCACCATTTTGCGCGAGGTGCTGGCCGCGCAAGAGCTGCTGCAGAACGACTGGGGCGTGGGCTCGGATGTCTGGAGCGTGACCAGCTTTACCGAACTGCGCCGCGACGGCCTCGATTGCGAGCGCTACAACCTGCTGCATCCGGAAGACAAGCAGCCGCAATTGCCCTATGTAACCCAACAGCTGCAAGACACCACAGGACCTATCGTTGTGTCAACGGACTACATCAAGGCATTCGGCGACCAGATACGTCCGTTTATCCCCAAGGGGCGCGACTTCCGCGTGCTGGGCACAGATGGCTTTGGCCGTTCCGACTTCCGCTACAAGCTTCGCGAGCACTTTGAAGTCGATCGCCACTTCGTTGTGCTGACCGCCTTGCGTGCGCTGGCTGACGAAGGCCAGGTGCCGGTTGCCAAGCTGACTGAAGCCATCAAAAAGTATGGCATCAATCCTGATAAAGCCAATCCGCATCACGCCTGAAGGGGGGACAGCACATGAGCAATACCATAGACATCAAGGTCCCCGACATTGGCGACTTCAGCGAGGTGGAAGTCATCGAGGTGCTGGTCGCTGAAGGCGATGCCATCCAGGCCGAGCAAAGCCTGATCACTGTCGAGTCCGACAAGGCCTCCATGGAGATTCCGGCGCCACAAGGCGGGCGGATTGCTTCGCTGAAGGTCAAGGTCGGTGACAAGATCAAGGAAGGTTCGGTGATCCTGACGGTCGAGCCCGAGCAGGCAGCCGTTGCCGAGAAGGCGCCGGACAGCCAGGGTGATAAATCCCCAGCGCCCGCCAAAGAGGCCCCAACGCAAGACCAGGCCGCGGCACCAGCGGCCCCACAACCGGCAGACGCAGCCGACACCGAGCCCGCCAGTTCAGGCGGCACGGTGACTGTGTCTGTTCCAGACATCGGTGATGCCACCGATGTGGAAGTCATCGAGGTTTTGGTGGCTGTGGGCGACACCGTCGCTGCGGAGCAAAGCCTGATCACTGTCGAGTCCGACAAGGCTTCCATGGAAGTTCCGTCGTCGCAGGCAGGCGTGGTAACAGCCATCAACGTCAAGGTGGGCGACAAGGTCAACCAGGGCAGCAACATTCTGGAACTTAAGACCGCTGCAGCAGCCGCCCCGGCCAAGGCGGCGGCGCCCGCGCCCGCCACTCCGGCAGGCGACAAGGGCAATGGCAAGGAAAAAGAGGCTGAGCAGCCAGTTGAACAGCCTTCCACAGATGCCAAGCTTGCGTCCGTACCTCCCGAGCGCCATTCTCCCACCGAATCTTTTTCTGAAGCTGATGTGCCTGCGCGCAACCTGCCGCATGCATCGCCCTCGGTCCGCAAGTTCGCACGCGAGCTGGGTGTCAACCTGGCCTCGGTACAAGGTTCGGGCCGAAAGAACCGCATCACGAAAGATGATGTGCGCCAGTACGTCAAGCAGGCCTTGGCAGGCGGCACCACCAAAGCGGGCGCCGCGGCTGCCGGCCAAGGCGGACTAAGTGTGCTGGACTGGCCCAAGGTCGATTTCGCCAAGTTTGGCCAGATCGAAACCAAGCCGCTGTCCCGCATCAAGAAAATTTCGGGCGCCAACCTGCATCGCAATTGGGTCATGATTCCGCACGTCACAAACAATGACGAAGCCGACATCACGGACCTGGAGGCATTGCGCCAAACTCTGAACCAGGAGAACGAGAAGGCCGGGATCAAGGTCACCATGCTGGCTTTCCTGATCAAGGCTGTGGTGGCTGCGCTCAAGAAATTCCCCGAGTTCAATGCTTCGCTCGATGGCGACAACCTGGTTCTCAAGCAGTACTACCACATCGGCTTTGCCGCAGACACGCCCAATGGCCTGGTGGTTCCGGTCATACGCGACGCCGACAAGAAGGGCATACTTGAGATCGCATCGGAAACCGCCGTCCTGGCCAAGGCAGCCCGCGACGGCAAGTTGTCGCCGGCGCAGATGCAAGGCGGCTGCTTTTCCATCTCATCCTTGGGTGGCATAGGCGGCACCTCGTTCACGCCCATCATCAACGCGCCCGAAGTCGCCATACTGGGCGTTTCGCGCGCCTCCCACGAGCCCGTCTGGGACGGCAAGAAGTTCAAGCCGCGCTTGATGCTGCCCTTGTCCTTGTCGTACGACCACCGCGTCATCGATGGCGCGTCCGCAGCCCGCTTCAATGCCTACCTAAGCGGCCTGCTGGCCGACTTCCGGCGCATTGCGCTATAGGACCCGCCCATGAGCACAAACGAACTGAACATACCGGATATTGGCGATGTTTCCGAGGTCGAAGTCATCGAGGTTCTGGTGGCGGCAGGCGACACCATCAAGCCGGAGCAAAGCCTGATCACTGTGGAATCCGATAAGGCTTCCATGGAGATACCGGCTGCCAGAGGCGGTGTCGTCAGTGCTGTCCTGGTCAAGGTAGGCGACAAGGTCACTGAAGGCACCCCCATGGTCCGGCTCGAAGCGGCTGCAGAAGGCGACGGTGCTGCTTCGGACGAGTCTGCCGGCAAGCAGCCCGAGCCCAAGGCGGAGCAGAAGCCAGAACCCAAGACAGAGCAGAAGCTCGAGCAGAAAGCCGCTGCCCACAGCACCGACACCGCCGAAAAATCGGCCGCGCCTGCTGCCGCTGCGGCGTCTGCTGCCGGGTCATACGCGGGGACGGCCGACGCCGAATGCGACGTGCTGGTGCTGGGCGCTGGCCCTGGCGGCTATTCCGCTGCATTCCGCGCCGCCGATTTGGGCTTGTCGGTGGTGCTGGTCGAACGCTACGCCACGCTGGGCGGCGTTTGCCTGAACGTCGGTTGCATACCTTCCAAGGCCTTGCTGCACACCGCGGCAGTGCTGGAAGAGGCACAGTCGCTGGCGGCGCATGGCATCAAGTTCAACAAGCCCGAGATCGATCTGGACGCGCTGCGCGCCCACAAGGACGAGGTCGTGGGCAAGCTTACGGGCGGCCTGGCCGGCATGGCCAAGGCACGCAAGGTCAAGGTCGTGACCGGCAAAGGCCAATTTGCCGATCCCTATCACTTGACGGTCACGGCGGACGACGGATCGGCTCAAACCGTGAAGTTCAAGTCGGCCATCATCGCGGCGGGCAGCCAGTCGGTCAAGCTGCCATTCTTCCCTGAAGACAGCCGCATTGTGGATTCAACCGGCGCGCTGTTGCTTGCCAATATCCCCAAGAAAATGTTGATCGTCGGTGGCGGCATCATCGGCCTGGAGATGGGCACGGTGTACTCCGCACTGGGCTCGCGCCTGGACGTGGTCGAGATGCAAAGCGGCCTGATGCAAGGCGCGGATCGCGACATGGTCAAGGTTTGGGAGAAAATGAACGCCCGGCGGTTTGACCAGATCATGCTGGACACCAAGACCGTCGGCGCCGAAGCAAAGGACGACGGCATCTGGGTGCGTTTCGAAGGCGCCAAGGCGCCCAAGGAAGCGCAGCGCTACGATCTGGTCCTGCAAGCGGTCGGGCGCACGCCCAACGGCAAGACCCTGGCCGCGGACAAGGCCGGCGTGCAGGTTACGGATCGCGGCTATATCGAAGTGGACAAGCAGATGCGCACCAACGTGGCGCACATCTACGCCATCGGCGACATCGTTGGCCAACCCATGCTGGCGCACAAGGCTGTGCACGAGGGTCATGTTGCCGCCGAGGTCATAGCCGGACAAAAAAGCTTCTTTGACGCCCGGGTCATTCCTTCGGTGGCCTACACAGACCCGGAAGTCGCATGGGTCGGCCTGACCGAGGACGAAGCCCGCAAGGAAGGCATCGCCATCCAAAAAGGCCTGTTCCCCTGGGCAGCGTCCGGACGCGCCATTGCCAATGGTCGCGACGAGGGCTTCACCAAGCTTTTGTTCGATGCCGAAACCAAGCGGATTCTGGGCGGAGGCATAGTGGGTACCCATGCCGGCGACCTGATCAGCGAGGTGGCCCTTGCCATTGAGATGGGCGCAGATGCCGTCGATATCGGTAAAACCATACATCCCCACCCGACATTGGGCGAGTCCATAGGCATGGCTGCGGAAGTGGCCGAAGGCACTTGCACCGATCTTCCTCCGCCACGACGGAAATAACGCCGCAAGGCGTATGGCTACACGCGGTCGGCCCAGCGGCAGGTGCTAACATCAGCACCTGCCGCTACGTTTTTTGACGCTATTTATTCATGACTTCTCTTTCGCCTGGCGCATCCGCCACTTTGCCGCAGTGGCTGGACTACCTCGAAACCCTGCACCGTACGTCCATTGACCTGGGCCTGGAACGGATACGCACTGTGGCGGACAAACTTGGCATGACCATGCCATTTGTCAAGATCACCGTGGGCGGCACCAACGGCAAGGGTTCCACCTGCGCCATGCTGGAGGCGATCTTGCTGGCGGCAGGCTACAAGGTGGGCCTGTATACCTCGCCACACCTGGTGGACTTCAACGAGCGCATACGCCTGAACGGCGATTTCGCCACGGACGAGCAGATCGTGGCCCAGTTGCACAAGATAGAGCAGTTGCGTGGCGACACCACCTTGACGTACTTCGAGTACACCACCCTGGCCGCGCTGCTGCTGTTCGAAGCCCAAAGCATGGATGTCGCAGTGCTTGAAGTCGGCTTGGGCGGGCGGCTGGATGCTGTCAATCTGGTGGATACCGACTGCGCCATTATTACCAGCGTGGACATCGACCACACCGAATACCTGGGCGATACGCGCGAGAAGATCGGCCTGGAGAAGGCGCATATCTTCCGCTCCGGCAAGCCTGCCGTATGCGCAGACCCGGTGCCGCCTGACACGCTCGTCGAGTACGCCAGCCAGATCGGGGCCGACCTGTGGCGCTTCGGCAAAGATTTCAATTACTCCGGCGACCGCCTTCAGTGGGCCTATGGCGGCCGGGCGCAGCGGCGCAGCGGCCTGGCTTACCCGTCATTGCGGGGCGCCAATCAGTTGCTGAATGCCACTGCCGCACTCGCCGCCCTTGAGGCCCTGCGCAATACGCTTATTGTGCCGCAGCAGGCCGTGCGCATAGGCTTGTCGCAAGTCGCCTTGCCCGCTCGTCTGCAAATATTGCCAGGCACACCCACCATTATTCTGGACGTGGCCCACAACCCCCATGCGGCCGCTGCCCTGGGCCAGAACCTGGACAGCATGGGTTATTTCCCGCATACCCACGCGGTGGTGGGCATGCTGCACGATAAAGACATCGCGGGGGTGGTGGCCCGGCTGGCAACGCGCGTGGACCGCTGGTATTGCGCCGGCCTTCCCGGCCATCGCGGTACACCTGCCAACGAACTGGCCGGCATTGTTCGCCAGGCTGTCGCCGCGACCACGGGGCGGAGCACCCTGGAAGAAACCAGCACGGAAGCGCGGCGCGTGCCAGAACCCGCCGCGCCGTCAGGCAAGCCCGGTGTGCGTGCGGCTGCCGTCGCCCCGGTAAACGCCGAAGCGGTCAGCGTTACCACTCATGACGATCCGTTGCTGGCGTTTGTTGCCGCGCAAAATCAGGCCACCGAGAATGATAGAATTCTCGTGTTTGGATCGTTTGCGACCGTCGGTCCGATTCTGGATCATCTCGGACGCAAGGCCACATAGTTCCAACAAGCCTCATGGCCGGCTTGTTTTCAAGATAGGTTTTTGCTCCATGGGATTGTTCTCTCGTAAAGAACCCGAAGCGGGATCCGGACGCCGCTCGGCGTCTCGTAGTTCGCTTTCCAGTGAAGCCCAGGCCACCGAATTGCGCGGGCGTGCCCGGCGTCGGCTGATCGGTGCACTGGCATTGGTGTTGGCTGCCGTCATCGTGGTGCCCATGCTGTTCGATTCGCCCGATCCTGCGCAGCAGGCCAGCGCGCCTGTCGTGGTGCCGGCTATTGTGCCGCCCGAACCCAGCCAGAATCTCGCCATGGCACCGGCTACTCCTCCAGCCTCCACGACGGGTGATGACACCTCGAACGGTACGCCGGACGCCGCGACCGAGGCGCCGCCAACTGATGCAGCAAACGGCCAGGCAACGGCCGCAGCCCCGGCCCCGGCAGCTGGCGAAACCCCGACCGCCGATGCGCCAACCGAAACGCCTGCGCCGCAAGTCGAAGAGTCCAAGCCCGAGCCCACGCCGCCTGCCAAGCCGGCCGACAAGCCCGAAACCAAAACCGAAGCCAAAGCTGAAGCGCCGGCCAAGACCCGCACTGACGACGGGTCGGTGGCCATCGCGCTGCTCGAAGGACGCTTGCCGCCGCAGACCGCAACTGCCACCGAAAACAAGGGCAGTTATATATTGCAGATCGCCGCTTACGGCACCGCCTCTGATGCCGAGAGCCGCCGCGATCGACTGGTAGGCGCCGGCGTCACCAACGCCTATGTCCAGGAAGCCGTCTCGGGCGGCAAGCCCACGTATCGCTTGCGCGTTGGGCCTTTCCCGACACGCGATGCGGCGCAAGCTGCGCAAGCTCGTTTACGTGCCCTGGGTTACGACAACGGTTTCATCTCCACTAAGTGACCAGCTTCGACTATCTTGTGCTGGCCATACTTTGTGTGTCGGCATTGCTGGGCCTGCTGCGCGGGCTCATCAAGGAAGTCTTATCCCTTATTGCTTACGTCGTGGCCTTTCTGGCTGCGATCTGGTGGGGGCCGATCGTGTCGGTATGGCTGGCTGCCTGGATAGACAACGGGCTGTTGCGTACGGCCGCAGCCTATGGGGCCGTCTTCATCGTTGTGCTGCTATTGGTGGGATTAGTCAATGTCACGCTGGGCAGCCTGGTCAAACGAACTGGCCTGACGCCTGCCGATCACGGACTGGGCGCGGTGTTCGGCTTGCTGCGCGGAGCGCTCTTCGTTGTTGTGCTGGTTTCCCTGGCTGGCTATACCGAGTTGCCTCGCGAGCCCTGGTGGCAGGAAGCCCGCTTGTCCGGCCCCGTAGTGCAGGGCATACAACACATCAAACTGCTGTTGCCGCCGTCCCTGGCGGCATGGTTACCTTATTGATCGATACACAGGAACATCACCATGTGCGGAATAGTGGGGGTGGCCGGCTCGGGCCCCGTCAACCAACTGATTTATGACAGCTTGCTGTTGCTGCAGCACCGCGGCCAGGACGCGGCCGGGATCGCCACGTCGCACGATCAATTTTTCAATATGTACAAGGCTCATGGCCTGGTGCGTGATGTCTTTCGTACGCGCAACATGCGGTCCTTGCCCGGCAACAGCGGGCTGGGGCAAGTGCGCTATCCGACGGCGGGATCCAGCGACAGCGTGGACGAGGCGCAACCGTTCTACGTCAATGCGCCGTTTGGCATCACCTTCGTCCATAACGGCAACCTGACAAACTGGCGCGAGTTGCGCGAGGCCTTGTTCCGTGTGGACCGCCGCCACATCAACACCAATTCCGATTCCGAAGTCCTGCTCAATGTGTTTGCACACGAGCTGCACATCGCGGCCAATGGCGGCTCGCTGGATGAGGACGCCATTTTCAACGCGGTGTCGGCGGTGCATGGACGCGCCAGGGGCGCCTACGCGGTCATTGCGCAAATTGCCAGCTATGGGCTGGTGGCCTTTAGGGATCCCTATGGCATCCGGCCGCTGTGCCTGGGTCGCATGGAAACCGAAAAGGGCGACGAATGGATGGTGGCGTCCGAATCGGTAGCCCTGACCGGCTGCGGCTACACGCTGGTGCGCGATGTCGAGCCGGGCGAAGCCTTGTTCATCGACCTGGACGGCAAGCTTAGCAGTCGTCAATGCGCTGAGAATCCGTCCCTGACGCCTTGTGCTTTCGAGTATGTGTACTTTGCGCGTCCCGACTCGCTGATGGATGGGGTGTCGATCTACGACGCGCGCCTGAACATGGGCGAATATCTGGGTGACAACGTGGCCAAGACGCTGCGCTTGGGAGATATCGACGTCGTCATGCCCATACCCGATTCTTCACGCCCATCGGCGATGCAACTGGCGGCCAGGCTGGATCTCAGCTACCGCGAAGGCTTCATCAAGAACCGCTACATCGGGCGGACTTTCATCATGCCCGGTCAGGCTGTGCGCAAGAAATCGGTGCGCCAGAAGCTGAGTGCGATCGGGATGGAGTTTCGTGGCAAGAACGTGCTGTTGGTCGATGATTCCATCGTCCGGGGTACAACCAGCCGCGAAATTGTCGATATGGCACGGGCCGCAGGTGCCAACAAGGTCTATTTTGCTTCAGCCGCGCCTGCTGTCCGCTATCCCAATGTGTATGGCATCGATATGCCCAGCCAATCGGAACTGATTGCCAACGGCCGCGACACGGCGCAGATTGCAAGCGAAATCGGCGCAGACGGCCTGGTTTATCAAGAGCTCAACGATCTGGAGCAAGCCATACGCGATTTGAATCCCGCCATGAAGCAGTTCGAGTCGTCCTGCTTCAACGGCCGGTACGTTACCGGGGATATCGATGCGGCTTATCTTGAGCGACTGAGCCAGACACGGGGTGTTCGCCCACCGGCGGGCGAGATGGCGACCCGCGAAAACGACGAGTAGGCGTTTAGATAGCGCTGGGCCAAGGCCGACCTTAGCCCAGCCGCCGCAATGCCGGCACTAGCCCCAGCACGCCGATCACCACAAACAAGCCCAGTGACCACAAGGCATATTCGACGCCCAGCAGGTTGACCCTTGCGTCCATGCAGGTCGCGTATATGCCGAAGAGCCAGGGCACATTGGCGTCCAGCCCGCTGCCCACCATGAAGCGGTCGGCAAAGGTCATGTCGCAGGAAAACATCTTGGCGGCCACCGTGTACTGATACCAGGCCGCCATGGCGCCGCCGACGCTAAGCAGTGTGACCAGCAGACCGGCTGCGCGGCGCGCCAGGGCGGTGACGCGCCCGGCCAGCAGTCCGCCCCAACATAGCAGTGCGATCAGTATGAACACCAGGCGTTGCAGCACGCACCATGCGCAAGGCTGGAGCCCAAATACGTGCTGGGACACCAGTGCGATCGCGACCGCGGTGATGCAAAGCAGGGCGATGAAATGGAGCAATCGGGTTGAGCTTGTCATGGAGAACCTTCGAGTTCGAGCGTCGCTAGCAGCTTACGCTCGAATTGTAGCTGGGCGCGAGGGTGTCCGAGTGCGGAGCCTTCGATAATGAACACGTCTTCCACGCGATCACCCAAGGTCAGTATCTTGGCCATATTAAGGCTGATGCCGTGCGCTGCAAAGACCTGTGCGAGGTTGTAGAGCAAGCCAGGGCGATCGGCTGCCGTCACAGAGAGGCGCCATGAGGTGCTGCGTTCGTCGGGCTGCAATTCGACATGCGGCATAATCGGAAAAAAACGCGATCGACGCGAACCCGAGCGCCGCGGCAAGGTTCCTGGCGCTGGAGCGTCGGCGCTTAGCAGTGCGCGACACAGCTCATGTTCGACCAGCGTCGCATTCGAGCGGTAGTCCTTGTCCTGCCCGGGCAGCAAGACAATAAAGCTGTCCAGCGCCCAGCCATGATGCGTCGTGTGCACGCGGGCGTCTTGTACGCTTAAGGCTCGGCTGTCGAAGTAGCGGCAAATGCTTACAAACAAATCTTTACGATCGGGTGTGTAGACCATGACCTGCAGGGCCTCGTTCTGTCCGACGACACGCGCCTTCACCACCGGCTCGGGCGTGTCGACCCGATAGTACAGATGCCGTGTGTGCCACGCGATCTCGCTGGCCTCGTGACGCAGGAAGTAGGCCACGTCCAGTTGATTCCAGAAGTTGTCGCGGCTTTCGTCGCGCAAGCCGATCAAGCGGATTTCGTTGGCGGCGGCTTCCTTGCGCTGCGCGAGCACCGTGCCCGCGTCCGGCTGGGCGCCGCCCAGCGCCTCTATGGTTTGGCGGAACAGGTCTTCCAGCAGCTTGCCTTTCCAGGAGTTCCATACTTTGGGGCTGGTCCCGCGTATGTCGGCGACCGTCAGCAAATACAGCGCGGTCAGGCGGCGCTCGGTGCCTACGCGCTCGGCAAAGTCGTGGACCACGCCGGGATCGCTCAGGTCGCGCTTCTGGGCCACAAGAGACATGGTCAGATGCTCGCGCACCAGGAACTCCACCAAAGCCTTGTCGTCGCCGTCTATGCCATGTTCGTTGCAGAAGCGGCGTGCGTCCACGGCGCCCAGTTCGGAATGATCGCCGCCCCGGCCTTTGGCGATGTCATGGAACAGCGCGGCCACGTAGAGCAGCCAGTGACGGTCGAAATCGGCGATCAACTGGCTGGCCAGCGGGTACTCTTGCGCGTGTTCGGGCATGGTGAACCGGCGCAGGTTGCGCACCACCATCAGAATGTGCTGGTCGACCGTATAGGCATGAAACAGGTCATGCTGCATCTGTCCGACTATGCGCCGAAATACCGGAAGATAGCGGGGCAGAATGTTCAGCATGGTCATGTGCCGCAACGCATGGACCACGCCGCGAGGCTGCTGCAAAATCTGCAGGAACTGACGCCGATTGACCGGGTTGCGCCGAAATTGCGCGTCGATGCTGCGACGCGCATGCCACATCGCGCGCTGCATGGGCGCCGCCATGCCGGTGATCTCAGGCCTTTCCTGCATCACCAGAAAGGCCCGGAAGATCAGTGCCGGGTTGCGCTCGAAGCCGTCTTCACGCCGTATGCCCAGGCGGCCCCGTATCATGAAGAAGTCGTCATCGATGATGCTTGCCTGCTCGTTGGGCAACGGAAACAGTTTCTCTTCGAGGCTTTGCATCAAAATGATGTTCAGCTGACTGACCACGCGTGCGGCCCAGTAATAGCGCTGCATCAGGATTTCGCTGGGGCGCCGGGTGCGTGTGGCCTCGAATCCGTACACCGCGGCCAGGGCCGGCTGCAGATCGAACAGCACGCGATCTTCACGTCTGCCCGCCAGCAGGTGCAGCTCGATGCGCAGGCGCTTGAAGGCTTGCTCGGCCCGGCGCAATGCCCGGAACTCTGCCGCTGTCAGCAGGTCGCTGCGGGCAATTTCGCGCCAGCTATGGCCCAGTCCGGCAGCCTGTGCCATCCACATCACCACCTGCAAGTCGCGCAGGCCGCCCGGGGCCTCCTTGCAATTGGGCTCCAGCGAGTACGGGGTGTCGTGATGGCGTGCATGGCGCTGCTGCATCTCGGCCCGCTTGGCCTGGAAAAAAGCCTGAGGATCGAGCTGCTCCAGCATGGTGGTGCGCAAGGTCTGAAACAGGTTGCGGCTGCCCACCAGCCAGCGTGCTTCCATCAAGGCGGTTTCAACGGTGATGTCGTTGGCGGCTTCGCGTTGGCAGTCTTCCAGCGTCCGTACGCTATGGCCGGGCTCTATGCCCAAGTCCCACATGGCGGCGACCAGCGCCTCTATCGCATTGGTATCGTCCTGTGTGGGCGGCTGGCGCAGCAGGATCAGTACGTCGACGTCGGAATGCGGATAGAGTTCGCCGCGACCATAGCCGCCCACGGCAACCAGGACGGCCCCCACGGGCAGGGGGTGCAGGCGAACCAGTTCGCGCAGGGCCTGGTCGGCGTTGCGTCGCAAGGCGGCCAGGAGGGTGTCGGGGCGACGTTGCTCGCGAAACGCCTGTATGGCTTCGGCGCGGCGGACAGCAAGCTGATCGCGCACCAGGCTAAGGGATTGCGCGTTCATAAGCTGTCCCGTCAGGGCATCAGGCTGCCGCGACGAAGGGCGGCGGCGCCGGCATGTCGGGGGACACGGTCAGGATCTCGTAGCCCGTGTCGGTGACCAGGACACTGTGCTCCCATTGTGCCGACAAGCTGTGATCGCGCGTTACGACCGTCCAGCCGTCTGCCAGGGTGCGGATATCTTTGCGCCCGGCGTTGATCATGGGTTCGATCGTGAAGATCATGCCCGGCTGCAGTTTCACGCCGGTACCCGGCTTGCCGTAATGCAGCACCTGCGGGTCTTGATGGAATTTGCGTCCCACGCCATGGCCGCAGTACTCGCGCACAACGGAGAAGCCCTGCTTTTCGGCGTGCTGCTGGATGGCATGCCCGATGTCGCCCAGCGAACCGCCCGGGCGCACTTGCTCGATGCCCAGCCACATGCATTCGTACGTGGTTTCGGTAAGACGCCTGGCAAGTATCGATGGCTCACCGATGTAGTACATGCGGCTGGTGTCGCCAAACCAGCCATCCTTGATGACCGTAACGTCGATATTCATGATGTCGCCGTTTTTCAGGACTTTCTCGCCGGGAATGCCATGGCAGATCACATGATTGACCGACGTGCAGATGGACGCGGGAAAAGGCGTATACCCAGGAGGCGCATAACCGACGGTGGCGGACTCGACCTTGAGCTCATCGGTGATGAATTCAAGGCAAAGCCGGTCGAGCTCGCCTGTGGTGATTCCCGCTTTTACGTGAGGCGCCAGGAAGTCCAGGGTGGAGGCTGCAGCTTGGCAAGCGGCGCGCATTTTGTCGAGATCGGCGGGGTCGGTAACGAGACTACTCATGGTAACTTGAATTTGGTCGGCTAAAAATAGTAGAATTATAGGCTTTCTTAAAATTCCTTTAGGAAAGCGAAAAAAATCGCGTGCCCGGTAACAGAAGGGTGTTTTGATGCGACTAGCCACTAGTGTACTTGTTTGGCCCACGGGCCAGCATGCAGGGGTTAGCAGCCAGAATACAAACCGGCCACAAGACCAAACCCTTGGAGAATATGATGTCGTTAATGCGCGAAATGCTAGAAGCCGGTGTGCACTTTGGCCACCAGACCCGTTACTGGAACCCCAAGATGGCGCCGTTCATCTTTGGTCAGCGTAACAAGATCCACATCGTCAACCTCGAACAGACGGTCGTTAAATTCCAGGAAGCAGCCAAGTTCGTGCGCCAGATCGCCGCACGTGGCGGCAGCGTGTTGTTTGTCGGCACCAAGCGCGCTGCCCGCGAACTCGTGGCCGCCGAAGCTGCACGTTGCGGCATGCCTTACGTAGACAGCCGTTGGCTGGGTGGCATGATGACCAACTTCAAAACGGTCAAGACTTCGGTCAAGCGCCTGAAAGAAATGGAAGCGCAGATCGCCGACGGCGCCACCGAGCGCATGAGCAAAAAAGAAGCGCTCATGTTTGATCGCGAACTCGAAAAGCTCAACAAGGCTATCGGTGGCATCAAAGACATGAACACCTTGCCTGACGCCCTGTTCGTCATCGACGTTGGCTACCACAAGATTGCCATCGCCGAAGCTCGTACGCTGGGTATTCCAGTCGTCGCGGTTGTCGACACCAACCACTCGCCCGACGGCGTGGAACACATCATTCCCGGTAACGACGACTCGGCCAAGGCCATTGCCTTGTATGCCCGTGGCATGGCCGACGCCGTGCTGGAAGGCCGCGAACAGAACCTGAACGGTCTGGTTGAAGAAATCACCGAAGGCGAAGAGTTCGTCGAGGTCGAAGAAGAGCGCGAATAAGCCTATGCGCCCGGCATAGTCCGGGCCGGGGCCGCCATGGTCATCCCATGGTGGCCCGTCATTGCGTTCGCACTGCCCCGGTAAGACCGGGGCGCGTTTTAATGAACTGGAGAAAATAGTGGCCCAAATTACCGCATCCATGGTTAAAGAACTGCGCGAGAAAACCGACGCCCCCATGATGGAGTGCAAGAAGGCGCTCACCGAGGCGGACGGCGATCTGGCTCGCGCTGAAGAGATTCTCCGCGTCAAGCTGGGCAGCAAGGCCAGCAAGGCAGCCAGCCGCGTCACCGCCGAAGGCCTGATCGGGCTGCACATCGCCGCCGACAGCAAGCATGGCGCCGTAATCGAAATCAACTGCGAAACCGACTTTGTCGCCAAGAACGACGATTTCATCGACTTCGTGGCCAAGCTGGCCGAACTGGTTGCCGACAAGAACCCCGCCGACGTGGCAGCGCTGAACGCCTTGGCTTTCGGTGAAGGCACGGTTGAAACCACCCGCGCTGCGCTGGTCGGAAAGATCGGCGAGAACGTCGCTGTGCGCCGCTTCGAACGCTTCGAGACCGAGAACAAGCTGGCCAGCTACGTGCATGGCGGCAAGATCGGTGTGTTGGTCGACTTCTCCGGCCCCGATGAAGCCGGCAAGGATCTGGCCATGCATATTGCTGCCACCAAGCCCAAGGCGCTGGACGCCAGCGGTGTTGCCGCAGCCGATATCGCTGCAGAGCGTTCGGTCGCCGAACAAAAGGCTGCCGAATCCGGAAAGCCCGCCGAGATCGTCAGCAAGATGGTCGAAGGTTCTGTCCAGAAGTTCCTCAAGGAAGTCACCCTGCTGTCCCAGCCGTTCGTCAAGAACGACAAGCAAACCGTCGAGCAGATGCTCAAAGAGAAAAGCGCCACCATCTCGCGCTTCGCACTCTATGTCGTAGGCGAAGGCCTCGAGAAGAAGTCGGAAGACTTTGCCGCAGAAGTCGCCGCGGCTGCCGCTGGCAACGCCTGATCACTGTTCCAGCAACAAAATCGAGCCTGCGTGATCACGCAGGCTCGACTCTGGCATACACTTCCGTTGGATTGATTACCTGGGATACTACCTATGACCACCCGATCGTATAAGCGTGTTCTCCTCAAACTGTCCGGCGAAGCGCTGATGGGAGAGGACGCCTTTGGGATCAATCGATCAACCATCTTGCGCATGACCGAAGAAATCGCCGAGGTCGCCGCCCTGGGCGTCGAACTGGCCATCGTGATCGGTGGCGGCAATATTTTTCGGGGCGTGGCGCCCGGCGCCCAGGGCATGGACCGTGCCACCGCCGACTACATGGGCATGATGGCTACCGTCATGAACGCTCTGGCGCTGCAAGACGCGCTCAAGCACCGCGGCATCGACACTCGCGTGCAGTCCGCCCTGAACATCGACCAGGTGGTCGAGCCCTACATCCGCCCCAAGGCCTTGCGCTACCTCGAAGAGGGCAAGGTAGTGGTATTTGCCGCCGGCACAGGCAACCCTTTCTTTACAACCGATACGGCCGCCGCGTTGCGCGGTGCTGAAATCGGTGCTGAAATCGTCTTGAAGGCAACCAAGGTCGATGGCATCTACAGCGCCGACCCCAATAAAGATCCCGGTGCCACCCGTTATTCGCGCATCAGTTTCGACGAAGCCATCGTGCGCCGGCTGGAAGTCATGGACGCCACGGCATTTGCGCTGTGCCGCGATCAGAAACTGCCCATCAAGGTTTTTTCCATCAACAAGCCCGGTGCGCTCAAGCGTGCCGTGAGCGGTGAAGACGAAGGCACACTGGTACACGTTTGATAAAGGAATCATCATGAGTCTTTCAGAGGTCAGGAAGTCGGCCGAAACCCGCATGGGCAAGTCCATCGAAACGCTCAAGGTCAACTTGTCCAAGATCCGGACCGGTCGTGCGCATGCAGGCATACTGGACCATGTCATGGTCGAATACTATGGCTCGCCCGTGCCGGTCAGCCAGGTCGCCAATGTCAATCTCATGGACGCACGCACCATCAATGTGCAGGTCTGGGAGAAAAACATGGCGGGCCCGGTCGAAAAAGCCATCCGCGAGTCCGACCTGGGCCTGAACCCCATCTCCATGGGCGACAGCATCCGTGTTCCCATGCCGGCTCTTACCGAAGAACGTCGCCGCGATCTGACCAAGGTCGTGCGCACCGAAGGCGAAGACGCAAAGATCGCCGTGCGCAATCTGCGCCGCGACTCCAACGATACGCTCAAGAAGCTGGTCAAGGACAAGGAAATCTCCGAGGACGACGAGCGTCGCATGCAGGAAGAGGTGCAAAAGCTCACCGACAAGCATGTGGCCGAAATCGACAAACTTGTCACGCAGAAAGAAGCGGAGATCATGACGGTATAGTCATGCTTCGCCACGGACCTTCACAACATGCCTGTCAGCTCCACCCTGGCGGTGCCTACGAGCACTGATACGCCACGCCATATCGCCGTCATCATGGACGGGAACGGACGTTGGGCAACTCGGCGCTTCTTGCCCAGAACTGCCGGCCATGTGCGCGGGGTGCAGGCGGTTCGCCGGGCGGTCGAGGCCTGCGGCAGGCGTGGGGTGGAATACCTCACGCTGTTTGCCTTCAGTTCCGAGAACTGGCGTCGTCCGCCTGACGAAGTGTCGTTGTTGATGCGTCTGTTTATCCAGACCCTCGAAAAAGAGGTCACCAAGCTGGAAGAGCAGGGCGTGCGCCTGCGCATTGTGGGCGATCTGTCACCGTTCGAACCCAAGTTGCGCGAGCTTATCCGCAAGGCTGAACAGCGCACCGAACACAATACGGCGCTGCATCTGACTATCGCTGCCAATTATGGTGGTCGCTGGGATATCCTGCAGGCCATGCGTCGACTGCTGCGCGAGCGGCCCGACCTGGCCACGGATCCGGAAAGCATCGACGAAACCTTGCTGGCCGATTATCTGTCGATGGCTTATGCCCCCGAGCCCGACCTGTTCATCCGCACTGGCGGTGAGCAGCGCATCTCGAATTTCCTGGTCTGGCAACTGGCCTATACTGAACTGTATTTTTCGCAAGACTACTGGCCGGACTTTGGCGCCAAAGAACTCGACGCCGCCTTCGAATGGTACAGAACACGCGAGCGCCGCTTCGGGCGCACCAGCGCCCAGGTGGCTGGAAAGAACTAGACATCGGAGGGCCTATGCTGAAGCAGCGCGTCATTACGGCGATCATCATGCTTGCCGTGCTTCTCGGTACGCTGCTCGCCCCGACCGCGTGGCCACTGGTTGCGTTGCTGTCGCTGATCGCGGCATGCACCCTCTGGGAGTGGCTGCGCCTGACGCTGCCCAATTGCGTCTCGAAAGCCGCCGGCATCATTGCCGCCGTGGTGGGGCTGGGACTGCTGTGGCTGGGCAATGCCTGGCTTGCCGCCACGCCGGTAGCCTGGAGCAGCCTGATGCAGGCGCATCTGAATCTATGGCTCTTGCCGCTGGTTACCCTGGTCTGGATCGTTGTCGGCACGGCCATGGTGGTCCGCGGTCAGGCGCAGCAGCGCAGCGGCCAGGTATGGTTGAGCGTGTTCGGCGTATTGGCCGTGGTAGCGGTGTGGGGCGCCAGCGTCCAGATGTATATGCTGCGCGGCGCATGGTTCCTGGTGTCGCTGCTGGCACTCATCTGGTTTGCCGATATCGCCGCTTACTTCACCGGCAAGGCCTTGGGCCGCCGCAAGCTGGCTCCGCGCGTCAGCCCCGGGAAAACCTGGGAAGGCGCCGCTGGCGGCGTTGCCGCAGCCACCATCTGGGTTTTGCTAACCACGTTGTGGCCCGGAAGTTTCGGCGCGGTACTTGCAGAGCGCTGGCCGGTATGGCTGGTCGTGTTGATCGCTATATTCCTTGCCTCCTTGTCCATCGTGGGTGATTTGTTCGAGTCCTTGCTGAAGCGGCGTGCCGGCGTGAAAGATTCCAGCCAGTTGCTTCCCGGCCATGGTGGCGTGTATGACCGCATCGATGCCTTGCTACCCGTCGCACCCCTGGCCTTGCTGCTGACCGGGACCACACTATGAGCAAGATGTTGCAGCAACGCATATGTGTCCTGGGTTCTACCGGCTCCATCGGCGTCAATACCCTGGATGTCATTGCCCGACACCCCGAAACCCTCTCCATTTATGCGCTCAGCGCGCATAGCCGTATCGAGCAGTTGGCGGCACAGGCCAGCGCCACGGGGGCCCGCGTTGTCATCGTGCCCGATGAGGCCGCGCGCAAGCGCTTTCTGCACGCCTGGCCGGCCGGCCAGCATCCTGTACCGGAAATCCGAATAGGGCAGCAAGCCCTGTGCGATACGGTTGCCGAGGCCGAAGTGACCACCGTCATGGCGGCCATCGTCGGCGCAGCCGGGCTGCCGTCGGCACTCGCCGCCGCTGCCGCCGGCAAGCGGGTATTGCTGGCCAACAAAGAAGCCCTGGTTGCAGCAGGCAGCTTGTTCATGCGTACGGTGCGCGACTGCGGCGCCGAGTTGCTGCCCATAGACAGCGAACACAACGCCATATTTCAATGCATGCCGCAGTCGGGCAGGGCTACCGCGCCCACGCAACCCGCGCGCGGTGTACGCCGGCTGCTGTTGACGGCCTCGGGCGGACCTTTCCGCACCACCGCTCTCGATCAACTGGCCAGCGTGACCCCCGACCAGGCTTGCGCCCACCCCAACTGGACCATGGGCCGCAAGATCTCCGTGGACTCGGCCACCATGCTTAACAAGGGCCTGGAGGTCATTGAAGCGCATTGGCTGTTTGCCATGCCCGTGGATCGCATCCAGGTCGTTATCCATCCGCAAAGCATGGTGCACTCGATGGTGGAGTACGAAGACGGGTCCATATTGGCTCAGTTGGGCCAGCCCGACATGCGCACACCGATTGCCTATGGCTTGGGCTTTCCCGAGCGCATTGACAGCGGTGTGGGCCTGTTGGCCTTGACTGCTTTGGGTCGCCTGGACTTCGAAGAGCCCAACTTCGACCGCTTTCCCTGCCTGCGACTGTCATTCGATGCGCTGGCCACTGGGCAGGCCGCTTGTGTAGCCTTGAACGCCGCCAACGAAATTGCCGTCGACTGCTTCTTGAACAGCCGCATTCGCTATACTGAAATCGCCGGGGTTATCGAAGCTTGCCTGGATCGCATCACCGGCATGCCCAGTACCGGCCTCGATTCACTGGACGATGTACTGGCACTCGATGCCCGTTCACGCCGCATAGCTGCCGAACTCTGCCTCCAGAAGGCCTGACCCCGCCGTTACCCAGGATATCCATGCTGTTTACCTTATTAGCCTTCGCGGTCGCGCTTGGCGTCCTGATTACTTTCCACGAGCTGGGCCATTACTGGGTGGCGCGGCGCTGCGGCGTGCGCGTATTGCGCTTTTCAGTGGGCTTCGGTCGCGTGCTGGCGCGCCGCACGGACCGCCATGGTACCGAGTGGGCGGTGTCGGCCATCCCGCTGGGCGGCTATGTGAAGATGATGGATGAGCCGGGCCCGGGCGCCACGGCGCAAGAGGCCGCGCAAGCGTTCAACAGCAAAAGCCTCGCGCAGCGCAGCGCCATTGTGGTGGCAGGGCCGGTAGCGAACCTATTGCTGGCGGCGGTTCTCTATACGTTCCTGAATCTGGCGGGCACCAACGAGCCCGCGCCTGTGCTGGCTGCCCCGCAAGCCGATACCGCCGCCGCCATGGCAGGCGTTCAGGCGGGGGATCGCATCACGGCCGTCAATGGTCGGGCGGTGCAATCCTGGGGTGAGGCGCGTTGGCAACTGACCGACGCCGTGACCGGTGGTGGTCGCGTTGAGCTGCAAGTGCAAACCTCCGAAGGCGCGCAACGCGAGCGGCTGTTGCATCTGACGGCCGGAGCCATAGAGCCCGATGGCGTTGATCCCATGACGGAAGTTGGCCTGGCATTGGCGACACCGCGGCCGAAGGTCAATGCCGTTAATGAAGGAAGTGCGGGTCAGCAGGCGGGCCTGCGCGAGGGCGACGTCATCGTCAGCATCGGGCAATTGCAAGATCCGGACGCGGCCGAGGTTGTCCAGGCGGTGCAACAGCACGCCGAACAAACGCTGTCCTTGACCATATTGCGAGACGGTACACCGCTAACGCTGAACATCACGCCGCAAAGCCACACCATGGAAGACGGCTCGCAAGCAGGACGCATAGGCGTGATGCTGGGCGCGGACTTTCCCATGGTAACGGTGCGCTATGGGCCGCTGGACAGCATGGGCCGCGGCATCAGCCGCACCGTCGATACAGTCTGGCTATCCCTGAAGATGATGGGGCGCATGATCACAGGCGATGTTTCGCTGCGCAATGTCAGTGGGCCTGTGACCATTGCGGATTACGCCGGACAGACCGCGCGCATCGGCATGGCTGCCTACATAGGGTTTCTGGCACTAATCAGTGTTAGTATCGGCGTGTTAAATTTGTTGCCGATTCCTATGCTCGACGGTGGCCATCTCATGTACTACGCACTGGAAGCCGTTCGCGGCAAGCCGGTACCCGACAAATGGTTGGAAACCGGCCATCGCGTAGGCTTGGGCTTGCTAGCCGCGCTAATGAGCCTGGCCTTTTTCAATGATTTTTCGCGTCTTTTCAGTTAGAAGCGTTGTGCCTTACAATCTTCCACCATTAAATCGCCCAAGGATCCTCCAGGATGTCGTCTAGCCGGAAATTCCCTTTTGCCAAACGAGTGCTGCCCGTATTGGTTGCCTTGTTGCTGGCGCCCAGTTTCGCGAACGCTTTCACCCCCTTCGTGGTACGTGACATCCAGGTCAATGGCATAGAGCGTGTCGATGCCGGCACGATCTTTACGTATCTGCCCGTCAAGGTAGGCGAACAGTTCACCGATGCTCAGGCCGCCGAGGCGATTCAGCGCTTGTACGCCACGGGCTTCTTCAGCGACGTCAAGATCGACAGCGTCAACGACGTGCTGGTGGTTACCGTACAAGAGCGACCCACGATTGCGTCGGTCAGCTTCAACGGCATGCGCGAGTTCGACTCGAAAGAAATCATCAAATCGCTGGGGCAGGTCGGTTTCGGGCAAGGCCGGGTTTTCGACCGTTCCATGCTGGAACGCGCCGAGTTCGAACTGAAGCAGCAGTATCTGTCCAAAGGCAAGTACGGGGTCGAGATCAACCCCATCATCACGCCACTGCCGCGCAATCGGGTTGGTGTCAGCTTCGATATCTTCGAAGGCGACCTGGCCAAGATCAGCGACATTCGTATCGTCGGCAACGAAGATTTCTCCCAAGGCACCTTGCTGGATGAAATGGAGCTCACCACCTCCGGCATCATGACCTGGTACACCGGCACGGATAAATATTCGCGCGAGAAGCTCGAGGGCGATGTCGAGCGAATACGCTCCTTCTATCTCGATCGCGGCTATCTGGAATATTCGGCCGAGCCGCCGCAGGTTTCGATCTCGCCCGACCGTCAAGATATCTTCGTCACGCTTACCTTGCACGAAGGCGAGCCCTACAACGTGCGCAGCGTCAAGCTGGCCGGCGACCTGCTCGGTCTGGACGACAAAATCCAGCCCCTGGTCGAAGTCAAAGAAGGCGAAACCTTCTCGGCTTCCAAGACCAACGCCACGGTCAAGGCCATTACCGATTACCTGGGTACCTTGGGCTACGCGTTTGCCAACGTCAATCCCAATCCCGTGCTCGATCGCGACGCGCACGAAACCGACCTTACCTTTTATGTCGATCCGGGCCGCCGAGTCTATGTGCGCCGGATCCAGATCGGCGGCAACACCCGCACCCGCGACGAAGTCATCCGGCGCGAAATGCGCCAGCAGGAAGCCGCCTGGTACGACGCCGGCAACATCAAGTCGTCGCGCGACCGCGTCGATCGCCTGGGCTACTTCAACGACGTCAATGTGCACACCACGCCGGTTGCCGGCTCGCCCGACCAGGTCGACGTCAATGTCGACGTGAAGGAAAAACCCACCGGCCTGATCAACCTGGGCGTGGGCTACGGTTCCACCGACAAGCTCATCTTGTCGGCCGGCATCAGCCAGGACAACATTTTTGGTAGCGGCAACACGTTGTCGCTACAGGTCAACACCAGCAAGACCAACCGTGCGGCCATTATTTCGCACACCGACCCATACTGGACCAAGGACGGCATCAGCAAGACCACGTCCATCTACTATCGTCGCACCACGCCCTACGACAGTCGCGATTCGTTTGGTGATTACCGCGTAACGGCTTTTGGCGGCGGCTTGAACTTCGGCGTGCCGATTTCCGAGTTCGATCGTGTCTTCACCGGCGTCAGCTTCGAGCACAACAAGCTTAGCGAACTCAGTCCTCAGTACACGCCACAGGCCTACCAGGATTTCGTTACCGAGTATGGCGAAGCGACCAATTCGGTCATCTTCAACCTGGGTTGGTCCAAAGACACGCGCGACAGCGCCATCGCGCCTACCGAAGGCAGCTACACAAGGTTGTCGGGCGATCTGTCCACCATGGATCTGCGCTATTACATGCTAAGCGCGCAGCAGCAGTATTATTTGCCGCTGGGCCGCGCCTATACGGTCGCCTTCAATGGTATGGTCGACTGGGGCAAGACCTACGGTAGCAAGAGCTTCCCCGTCATCAAGAACGTGTACGGCGGTGGTATCGGTTCGGTGCGTGGCTACGAGGGCGCATCGCTCGGACCGCGCGATACGCTTACTAACGACTACCTGGGCGGATCACGCCGTATTGTTGGTAATATTCAGCTGTACCTGCCCTTCCCGGGCGCCTCGCGCGATCGTACGCTGCGCTGGTTCCTGTTCACCGACGCGGGCCAGATTGCCAACACCAGTGGGGGTGCTTGCACGGGTGGTATAAATAACCACTCTGTAGACCCTTGCGGCTGGAAGTTCTCGGCCGGTGTGGGCCTGTCGTGGCAATCGCCCATGGGACCGCTGCAATTGTCCTTTGGCCGTGCTCTTAATGCCAAGGAAGGCGACGACAAACAAGCCTTCCAATTCCAGATCGGCACCGGTTTCTGATGTATGCCGTTTAGTGGCACAATAACTGTTTTATCTGTGCAATTTGCAAGGTAGATTTTCCATGAAGTCTAAATTCGTTTTATCCCTTAATGCCTTGTCCCAGCGCCTTGTACGGGGCAATCGCGCCCTGGTGCTGGCTGCTGCGTTGGGCGCCACTGCCATGGTGGCAGCACCTGCGACCTATGCTCAAGGCACCAAAATAGGCTTCGTCAGCACGGAACGCATATTGCGCGATTCCAAGCCCGCCAAGGCGGCCCAAACCAAGATTGAGGCCGAGTTCAAGAAACGCGACGACGAGCTTCAAAACCTGGCCAATCGCCTGCGTAGCGAAGCGCAAAAGTTCGACAAAGACGCACCGGTGCTCTCCGAATCCGAGCGCATCAAGCGTCAACGCCAGTTGGCCGACCTGGATTCCGACCTGCAACGCAAGCGCCGCGAATTCCAGGAAGACTTCAATCGCCGTCGCAATGAAGAGTTCTCGGGCATCGTCGAGAAAGCCGACGCTGCCATCAAGACAATTGCCGAACAGCAAGGCTACGACTTGATCATTCAGGACGCCGTCACTGTCAGCCCCAAAGTCGACATTACCGATCAGGTCATGAAAGCGCTCGGCGGCTAAAGGAAAATGCCGGTATTGCTTGCGCCCGAACAGGCGCCTACCTTGCAAGAGCTACTAGACAGCGCCAACACCATCGGCCTGGACTGCAAACCGGCACACATCAAGCACGAACCCGAGCCGCGGATACAAGGCTTGGGTTCCTTGCTTTCGGCGGGGCCGTCCGAGATCAGTTTTCTGTCCAATCCCAAGTTGCAAGATCAGTTGCCGGCTTGCCAGGCGGCTGCGGTCATCATGACGCCGCAAGTATTCGAAAGCCTGCCGGCGGACAGCTATTCGTACCGGGTGGTGCTGTGTA
Organism: Pollutimonas thiosulfatoxidans; assembly: GCF_004022565.1. Classification (NCBI taxonomy): domain Bacteria; kingdom Pseudomonadati; phylum Pseudomonadota; class Betaproteobacteria; order Burkholderiales; family Alcaligenaceae; genus Pollutimonas; species Pollutimonas thiosulfatoxidans. Next base: position 1,250,397 of record NZ_CP022987.1, on the reverse strand, counting down.
GTCAGCCCTACCTGATGTATGCCTTGCTGGCGCAGTGGTTCGACCGCCATCGGATCGCGCAACTGGAAGGCGGTGTGCATTCCACTGCAGTCATCGCGCCCACGGCTCGCATCGCCGAGGGGGTCAGCATAGGTCCCCATTGCGTCGTCGAGGACGGGGTGACCATAGGTCGCGGTAGCCGCCTGGGCCCGGGCTGCGTGGTCGGCGCCAATTCGGTGTTGGGCGCGGATTGCCTGTTGCATGCCCGGGTGACGCTGTATCACCATGTCAGGGTGGGGGACCGCGCCATCCTGCACTCGGGCTGCGTGCTGGGCGCCGATGGTTTTGGCTTTGCGCCCGACCCCCACAGCCAACCTGGCGCCTGGGCCAAGATTGCCCAGTTGGGCGGCGTGCAGATCGGCAACGATGTCGAGATCGGCGCCAACACCACTGTGGATCGTGGGGCGCTCGAAGACACCGTGCTGGCCGATGGCGTCAAATTGGACAACCAGATCATGATCGCGCACAACGTGCGCATAGGCGAACACACCGCGATGGCCGCGTGCGTGGGCGTGGCCGGATCAACCGTAATAGGACGGCGATGCACCATAGGTGGCGCCGCCATGCTGTCCGGACACCTGACGCTGGCCGACGACGTGCACGTTTCAGGCGGCACGGCGATCACCTCCAGCATCGCCAAGCCGGGCCGCTACACTGGCGTGTACCCTTACGCCGAACACGTTCAATGGCAACGTAATGCAGCCGTGGTATCGCAGTTGGCGCAGTTGCGACGCCGACTGCGTGCGCTCGAAAAATAACGTTTAACAACACTAACCTTTGTGCCGCTGGGCACCTGTATGCAGGATATCAAGATGGAACTCGACATTAAACAAATCATGGACCGACTGCCGCATCGCCCGCCGATGCTGCTGGTCGATCGCGTGCTTGAGATGGTTCCGGGCAAAAGCATCGTGGCCATCAAGAATGTGTCGATGAACGAGCCCTTTTTTCAGGGGCACTTTCCCCATCACCCTGTCATGCCCGGCGTATTGATCATCGAAGCGCTGGCGCAAGCGGCTGCCTTGTTTTCGTTCGAGGACGATAGCGGCGTCAACCCCGCCGACAAGAAGATCGCCTACTACCTCGTGGGCGTAGACGGCGCGCGCTTTCGGCGGCCGGTCTTGCCGGGCGATCAGCTGCGCCTGGAAGTTACCGCCGATCGCATCAGCCGCTCTATTTGCAAGTACACCGCCCAGGCGTCAGTGGACGGACAGGTGGCGGCCGAAGCCAAGCTGATGTGCGCGATCCGTGTACTGGAAGACTAGAACATGGCTGGATTGATACACCCGACGGCAATCGTTGCGCCCGGCGCGCAGCTTGCCGACGATGTCTCCGTGGGACCCTACAGCATCATAGGCGAGCATGTCAGCATCGCTGCGGGTTCGGTCGTGGGACCGCATTGCGTCATAGATGGGCACACCACTATCGGCCGCAAGAATACGTTTTACCGTCACTGCTCCATAGGCGGCATCCCGCAAGACAAGAAATACAATGGTGAGCCCACCCGCCTGGAGATCGGCGATGGCAACATGGTGCGCGAGTTCGTCACGCTTAATACCGGCACCGCGCAAGACGTTGGCGTAACGCGGTTGGGCGACGACAACTGGATCATGGCCTATGTGCATGTGGCGCACGATTGCCAAATCGGCAGCCACACCGTGATCGCCAATGGCGTCCAGCTGGCCGGCCATATCCACATTGGCGATTGGGCAATTCTGGGTGGCCTTTCAGCGGTCCACCAGTTTGTACGTATCGGCGCCCACGCCATGATAGGCGGCACCAGTTCCATACGTCAGGACATCCCTCCCTACCTTATCGGGGCAGGCGACCCCTTCAGGCCGGTGGGCGTCAATTCGGAAGGATTGGGGCGGCGCGGCTATACGCCCGAGGCCATAGCGGCCCTGAAGGAAGCCTACAAGTTGCTGTATAGACGCAACCTGAAGGTGGAAGAGGCCTGCGAACAAATGCGCAATCTGCAGGACGAGCGTCCCGAAGCGCGCGAGGCAGTCCAGGTGATGATTGATTTCTTGACTGGCTCCAGCCGGGGCATTGCACGGCTATGACGCTGCACGTCGGCATGGTCGCGGGCGAACCTTCGGGCGACTTGCTGGCGGCGCGTGTACTGGGCGGCATTGCACGCCATGATCCGCAGCAGCGCAGCGAAGGCATAGGCGGGCCCGCCATGCAGGCGCAGGGCTTCGACATGTGGCATCCCATGAACGCCTTGTCGGTCTTTGGCTACGTCGATGCCTTCAAGCGACTGCCCAGCCTGTTGAACACCTATTTCGATGTCAAGAAACGCTGGCTGGCCAACAAGCCGGATGTGTTCGTGGGCATCGACGCCCCTGACTTCAATCTACGCCTTGAACATCAGCTTAAGCAGGCTGGCGTGCCAACGGTACATTTTGTGGGACCCTCGATCTGGGCCTGGCGCTATGAGCGCATCCACAAGATACGCGAATCCGTATCCCACATGCTGGTGCTGTTTCCGTTTGAAGAAGAACTCTATAAGAAAGAGGGCGTTCCGGTTACTTATGTGGGACACCCGCTGGCGGAGGTCATCCCGATGGCGCCCGACAGAGCGGCGGCGCGGCGCTACCTGGGCATAGCCCCGGATGCGCGCGTGCTGGCCCTGATGCCGGGCAGCCGGGCCTCCGAGATCAAGTGGCTCGCACCGCGCTTCCTGCAGGCTGTGCAAATCCTGCAGCGGCAAGACCCCGCCTTGCAGGTCGTGGTGCCCATGGTCAACACTGAGCGTCGGAAAGAATTCGAATCCTTGCTGGCGCAGTTTCCGGTGCTGAACTGCCGTATCATAGAAAAGCCATCGGCGATCGCTGCCGACGTGCCGACCAATCAGGCAGCCTACGATAGCCGCCCGGCCGCATGGAACGCGATGGAAGCGGCTGACGCCGTGCTGGTGGCCAGTGGCACCGCCACGCTGGAAGCCGCCCTGTTCAAGCGGCCCATGGTGATCTCTTACGTGCTCTCGCCCATGATGAAACGCATGATGGAATGGAAATCTGGCCAGGCCCGGCCCTATGTGCCCTGGGTCGGTCTTCCCAACGTGCTGGCACGCGACTTCGTCGTGCCCGAGCTGCTTCAGGACGAGGCCAGCCCGCAAGCGTTAGCACAAGCCACCTGGAAGGCCCTGACGGACCAGGCTTATGTCGAGCAGTTGCTGGCCCGCTTTACCGACATACATCAAAGCCTGCATCGCGATACCCCCGCGCTGGCAACCCGCGCCATCATCGAGCAGCTTGGCCATGCAGCCTGATCTGTTCAGCCTTGGCGACTTCTCGGGCCTGCGTGTGGCCGGCATCGACGAGGCAGGCCGTGGCCCGCTGGCCGGCCCGGTCTTTGCCGCTGCCGTCATCCTGGACCCGTCCCGACCCATCGAAGGGCTGGACGATTCCAAAAAACTCACAGCCTCGCGCCGCGAGGAATTGAGCATGCAGATCCGCGAACAGGCATTGGCATGGAGCATAGCCAGTGCCACGGTTCAAGAGATCGACGAACTGAACATCCTGCAGGCCACCATGCTGGCGATGCGTCGCGCCTGTGAAGGTTTGAGCATGCAGCCGGACAGGGCCTTGATCGATGGCAATTGCATGCCGCGAGGCTTGTCCTGCCTGACTGAAGCAGTCATAGGCGGCGACGCCCTGGTGGAAGCGATATCGGCTGCCTCTATCCTGGCCAAGACGGCCCGCGATGCCGATTGCCTGATCCTGCACGATGCCTATCCCGCCTATGCCTTCGATCAACATAAGGGTTATGGGACCAGCCTGCACCTGACCATGCTGGACACCCACGGTCCGTGCCCGGCGCACCGACGCAGCTTCGCGCCCGTGCGGCGCATGCTGGGCCTGTAGGGCTGTGCCTGAGCCCTTCGGCGTCGGGTATGCTGGTCCAGCCATGAAACATATCAGCTCTCGAGACAATCCCCTGTACAAGCGCCTGATGCGTATTGCCGCCGGCAAGCGCGACATGCAAGATGCCGACCCCTCCACGGTTGGTCCATCTGTCCTTTTGGAAGGCATCCATCTCTGCCAGGCCTGGCTGCAATATGGCGGTCAGCCACTGGTCGCGCTGTTCGATGCCGAGCGACTGGAACGCGATCCCGAGCTTGAGCAACTGGCAACTGAACTTTACGCTGCCGTGTGCCACAGTTGCGAGCCGCGTTTGGCCAAGGGCTTGTCGCAGGTGGAGCACGGGCAGGGCGTCTATTTTCTGGTCAGGGCGCCTGCGCCCGCAGTGCCGGACCGTATTGATCACCTGTGCATCTGGCTGGATCGCGTCCAGGATCCGGGCAATGTCGGGACTCTGCTGCGCACCGCAGCTGCGGCAGGTGTCCGTCACGCCTATTTGTCGACGGCATGTGCTCACGCCTGGTCAGCCAAGGTGTTGCGCAGCGCACAAGGCGCCCACTTTGTCATGACGGTCTACGAGCATGTGGATTTACTGGCTGTGGTCGAGCGGCTGGCGGTCCCGCTGGTCGCAACCAGCCTGGTGGATGCCGAATCGCTTTATGGCAAACCTTTGCCTGCAGCGTGCGCGTGGGTGGTGGGCAACGAAGGGCAGGGGGTGGCCGCCAGCTTGCTCGCCAAGGCGGACAGGCGCGTATTTATTCCGCAGGCAGCCAATGTTGAGTCCTTGAATGTGGCGGCCGCGGCGGCGGTCTGTCTGTTTGAACAGCGCCGTCAGCACGCGGGCACCAGCTAGCCGATATGCCGGCCAGCGTGCCGGCTTAGTAAATACGCCGGTCCAGACCGACCTCGTCCAGCACCTTGGTGGAGATTTCTTCGATCGATTTTGTTGTCGTCGATAGCCAGGGAATGTTCTCCATCCGCATCAGGCGCTCGGCTTCGGCGACCTCGTGGCGGCATTGTTTCAGCGATGAATACTGGCTGTTGGGGCGGCGCTCGTTACGCACCTCGGCAAGCCGCGCCGGCTGGATGGACAGCCCGAACAATTTATTCCGGTAGGGCGCCAGCGTGGCGGGCAGCGAACCGCGATCGAAGTCTTCGGGAATCAGCGGAAAATTGGCCGCCTTCACGGCGTACTGCATGGCAAGGTAAAGGCTGGTTGGTGTCTTGCCACAGCGCGACACGCCCACCAGGATCACGTCGGCCTGCTCCAGCCCATGGATGAATTGTCCGTCGTCGTGTGCCAGGCTGAAGTTGATGGCTTCTATCCGATTGGCGTACTGCTTGGACAAACCGCCCATGTGCGATCGGCCGACTGAATGGCTGGATTTCATGCCCAGTGCCGTCTCGATATGCTGCACAAAGGTGCCGAAAAGATCCAGGAAGGTGCAGTTCGCGTCGCGTATGGTCTGCGCCACCTGAGGGTCCACCAGGGTGCTGAACACCAGGGGCGGCTCGTTTTGCTCTTCAGCGCAGCGATTGATGCGCCGTGCAGCGTTGGCAGCCTTTTCGGGGCTGTCGATAAAGGGTATTCGGATGGCTTCGAATTTAACTTGCTCGAATTGGGACAACACCGAATTGCTGAAGGTTTCAGCGGTAATGCCCGTGCTGTCGGACACGACAAACACGGTACGTTCGATAAGAGTGGTGGGCATGAAGTAAAACTCAGTAATTCCGCAGGACCGTAGAAACGGTACAATCCGCGAAAGGTTAACAGTCACCTAGCCAGCAAGCAAGGCTGGTTTGCTTAGTACACCCGGTAGCGCGGCCATACAGTGGGCCGCCTGCCACCCCGGTGCGCTAAGCAAACAAGCTTTCTTTTATATAGTTAAAGGTGACTTTATGTCTTATGTAGTGTCTTTCGAGCAGCTCCGCATGACGGACATCGACTCGGTAGGGGGTAAGAACGCATCATTAGGTGAAATGATCAGTCAGTTGGCAGGCGCAGGCGTCCGGGTTCCGGGCGGGTTTGCGACCACAGCCGACGCGTTTCGCAATTTCCTGAAAGCCACCCATCTTGATCAGCGCATCGCTGACCGCCTCGAGCGCCTCGATTCTGAAGACGTACGCGAACTGGCAAACGCCGGTACCGAAATACGCCAGTGGATCATCGAGACGCCGTTTCCGGATGACTTCGAACAAGCCGTACGCGGCGCTTTTGCCGAGCTTGACGCCGACGGCAAGGGCTGCTTTGCCGTGCGCTCGTCGGCCACAGCCGAAGACTTGCCTGATGCCTCTTTTGCAGGACAACAGGAAACCTTCCTGAACGTCGTCGGCATCGACGATGTGCTGGAGAAAATCCGCCATGTGTTCGCCTCCTTGTATAACGACCGGGCGATCTCTTACCGCGTGCACCGCGGCTATGCCCATGCCGACGTGGCCTTGTCCGCAGGCGTGCAACGCATGGTGCGCTCGGACCGCGGCAGCGCAGGCGTCATGTTCACCCTGGATACGGAGTCGGGCTTTAACGACGTTGTGTTCATTACCTCGTCTTACGGCCTGGGCGAAACGGTGGTGCAAGGCGCGGTCAACCCCGACGAGTTCTATGTATTCAAGCCCACCCTGGCATCGGGCCATTACCCCATCATCAGCCGACGCATAGGCTCCAAGCTTATCAAGATGGAGTTCGACGCCCAGAAGGCATCCGGCCATGCTGTGTGCACGGTCGATGTACCGGTGTCCGAGCGCAATCGCTATTCCTTGACGGATGAAGAGGTCATCGAGTTGGCGCGCTACGCCGTCATTATCGAAGAGCACTACAAGCGCCCCATGGACATTGAATGGGGCCGTGACGGGCTGGACGGCAAGATTTATATTTTGCAGGCACGCCCCGAAACCGTTAAATCGCAACAAGGCCATCAAGACGTCCAGGAGCGCTATCGCCTGAAAGCCACCGGTGAAATCCTGGTCACCGGCCGCGCTATCGGCCAGAAGATAGGCTCGGGCAAAGTGCGCATCGTTGCTGATGTTTCGCAGATGGACCAGGTGCGGGCAGGCGACATCCTGGTCACCGACATGACGGACCCCAACTGGGAGCCCGTCATGAAACTGGCATCCGCCATCGTTACCAACCGCGGCGGTCGCACCTGCCACGCTGCCATCATTGCGCGCGAACTGGGCATCCCGGCCGTTGTGGGCTGCGCCAATGCCACAGACGTGCTGGCCGATGGCCGCGAAGTGACAGTATCGTGCGCCGAAGGCGACGAGGGCCGCATTTACGACGGCTTGCTGGAAACCGAGATCGAGGAGGTGCGCTGGGGCGAAATGCCTGACATCGGCCTCAAGGTGATGATGAACGTCGGCAACCCGCAATTGGCCTTCGACTTCTCGCAGATCCCGAATGATGGTGTGGGCCTGGCACGCCTGGAGTTCATCATCAACAACAACATTAATGTGCACCCGAAGGCGGTTCTGGATTATCCGAATGTGGATACAGAACTGAAGCAGGCGGTAGAGTCTGCGGCCCGGGGCTATGCCAGCCCACGTGCCTTCTTTGTAGAGAAGCTGGCCGAAGGCATAGGCACCTTGGCTGCAGCTTTCTATCCCAAGCCGGTCATTGTGCGTCTGTCTGACTTTAAGTCCAACGAATACCGCAAGCTGGTGGGTGGGTCGCGCTACGAGCCCGAGGAAGAGAACCCGATGCTGGGCTTCCGGGGCGCGTCGCGCTATCTTTCGGCGGACTTCGAAGAGTGCTTCCGCATGGAATGCGAAGCACTGAAGAAGGTGCGCGACGACATGGGTTTGACGAATGTCGAGATCATGGTGCCATTTGTGCGGACCTTGCCGCAGGCGGCGAAGGTTGTGGATCTGTTGGCACGCAATGGCTTGGCGCGCGGCGAGAATGGCCTGCGCCTGATCATGATGTGCGAAGTGCCGTCCAATGCCATTCTGGCTGAAGAGTTCTTGCAGTATTTCGACGGGTTCTCGATTGGGTCCAACGATATGACGCAGCTGACTCTTGGGCTGGATCGGGATTCTGGCATGGAGTTGCTGGCGGCCGACTTTGATGAGCGCGACGAGGCTGTGAAGTTCATGCTTAGCCGTGCAATCAAGGCTTGCCTGGATGCCGGGAAGTATGTGGGCATTTGCGGTCAAGGCCCCAGCGATCATCCGGACCTGGCGGAATGGCTGCGGGATCAGGGGATATTGTCGATGTCGCTGAATCCGGATACGGTTGTGGATACTTGGCAGCGGCTGGCGGTTAAGTAGGTTTGGTCAGCACGTTTGCTTAGGGCGCGCGTCGCCGTGGGGTAGCCCCGCTTTGGGCTAGCCGGTCACGGCCGCGGCTGCGCCTCGGCAGACCTTGCGTCAGCGCCGTCGCGGGGCGCCTGCGGAACTCGCAACGTCCGGGCGTGCCCGGACACCCGCGTTGCTCGGGCAGCCGCAGGCTTGCCTCCCCGCGCCAGCGCTGACGCAAGGCGTGACCTAAAACGCCCAATGCGGGGCTACCCCACGGCGACGCGGGTTCGTAGTCATTGAACCGTGTGCTGGCCGGCGTATGTAGTGCTGGCCGTAACTTGGGCGAAAGTAGGGCACGAAGCGGCCATGAGTTGAGAGAGCTGTCGTCAGGTAAGTAGGGTGTCAGCAAGTGCAGTGATGCTGCTGGCGTGCAGGGTGTTGGCGGGATGAGGGCTCACGTCCTTGGGCATGTCGGCACCGAATTCGGTGGGTCGCTCTATATACGCGGTGAGCAAACCGCATTGTCGTGCCGCATCCAGATCATCTTGATGTGCCGCGACCAGCATGACTTGATCGGGTCTGACATCAAAAATACGTGCCACACCAAGGTAGGTTGCGGGATCAGGCTTGTACGCGTGGAATACCTCGGCCGATAAGACACAATCCCAGTTCAAGCCGGCTGCTTTTGCCATGTTGACCAGCAAATTGATGTTGCCGTTCGACAAGGTTGTGGTGATGTAGCGCGCTTTCAGACGCGCAATCCCTTGCGCCGAATCGGGCCAAGCCTGTAGCCGGTGCCAAGCCTGATTCAAGTGACGCTTCTGCGATTCGTCCAGTTCGGACATCCCAAACTCCATAAGAATGTCGTCGAGAATCATTCGGTGCAGATCGTCGATCAGTGTCCATGGCAATTCGCCAGCCCTGACTCGCTGCATGGCTGGCTGATAGCCCGCCCGCCATGCTCTTGCGAATGTGCGCCCGTCGATTTCTGGGTTTAGCTGTTCTATTTCTTGGGCGATCGAGCTACACCAGTCGACCACGGTGCCGAACACATCGAAAGCTAGTACACGGACATCTTCTAGGCGTTCGGCGGTCATTGTGGTGTCTCTGTTCAATGCGGTTTATCGATATTACCGAGGGGTAGTCAGCAACACGCCGATGGCCCTCAGCGCAGCTGCTCCGTAGTAGATTACCGTTTATACAGACTTTCTTGATAGCGAGCACGCCAACGGGCCGCTTTCAGACTTAGCTCGTAGACTGCAATCGGCCAAAAGCGGTCAGTGATCAAGTCGCCAGCAGATAGATTTTGATAGGAGCTGTTACGATACGAAAAGATTTTCTATATTAGAAACTGCCGTATTACTGCGCGTGGGAGATGGGTTAAGTGCGTATCGAATCTATAACGCTGTCGGGCTTCCGTTGTTTTGGTCCTAATCCAATTACCGTTCCTATTTCGCCGAACATAACGGCTGTTGTCGGCCCTAATGCAGCGGGCAAAACCGCACTTCTGCAGGCACTGTCAAAAATGTTCGGCGTCTCGCGGGCGCAGCGCACTGTACAGCGTTCGGATTTTCACTTAGGCGTAAAGGACGACCCCGACGACCGCGAAGCCAAGGATCTATTTATCGACGTGTTGATCGGATTGCCCGAACTGGCCGATGGCACCGCAACGCCGGAGACGATCGCGCCGTCATTTCGGCACATGCAGATTGAACGTGCGGACGAATCGCCGGTCTGTCGCCTGCGCCTTGAAGCGCGATGGGAAGACGACGGGACCGTTGAGGGCGAGGTTTCGCAAGAGCTTTTCTGGATTGATACGCTCGAAGATGATCCAAGCGAAGATAAACGTCACCCGGTCTCGGCAGTGGATCGCGGCCTGATTCAACTCTATTACACACCCGCCAGCCGTGATGCGACGGCCCAGATTCGGGCAACGACCGGTGCACTCGCCGCGCGCCTGCTGCGCGCAATCGAATGGTCCTCCTCAGCACAAGAGGCGGTTCAAGAAGCCTCCGAAAGTCTGGCGACAGCTTTCGAGGGGAGTCAGCGATTGCTGCGATCGGCGAAGCCTTACAGGCGCGCTGGTCAGGCCTTCACGATGATGTCGTCGATACGAAACCCAGGCTTAGCCTGGTCAGTCGCCGATTCGAAGAGGTCGTCAACAAGATTGCCGTCATTTTTGAGCAAGGGCCGGACGGTCACGAACGTGAGCTCGACGCTCTGAGCGACGGGCAGCAATCGCTTTTCTATTTTGCGCTGGCTGCGGCCATTTTCGACCTGGAGCGCGAGGTAGTGGCCGGCACGGTCGGAGGCTTCCGCGACGACGCACTGCGTATCCCCGCGCTCACGCTATTCGCTCTGGAAGAACCGGAGAACCATCTCTCGCCTTACTTCCTCGCCCGTATTATCAGCCAGGTCCGGTCGCTGACTGATGACGGTAGTGCCCAGGCCATCATCACCAGTCATTCGCCGGCAGTGCTGAGCCGCGTCGATCCGCGTGAGGTCCGGTACTGTCGCTGTGATCCGAAGACGCGCGTCTCGACGGTCAAGAACCTCAAACTGCCGGCAGGCATTGACGAAGCGGCCAAATTTGTCCGTGGCGCGATGCTCGCCTATCCCGAACTCTACTTCGCCCGCTTCGTCCTACTCGTAGAAGGCGATTCGGAGCGAATTGTCCTGCCCCGCCTAGCCGAGGCGCTTGATCTTTTGATCGACCCCGCTTTCGTTGCCATCGTTCCCTTGGGCGGACGACATGTGCAGCACTTCTGGCGGTTGCTTAAGCAGCTAGGAATTCCGCACGCCACCCTGCTGGATCTCGATCTAGGCCGTGACGGTGGCGGCTTCGGCCGGGTGAAAACGGCGATTGAAAACCTCATCGAATTTGGCGCCTCGAAAGCCGAGCTTTTGAAGATCATAGGAGGTGTAATGTCAGACGAAGATTTGGCCAAAATGCACACATGGGAAGGTGCGGAGGATCATAAAACCCTCATGGGGTGGGTCAATAGCCTCAAACCGCATGGTGTTTATTTTTCTGCACCGCTCGATCTTGATCTAGCCATGCTGGAGGCCTTCCCCGATGCGTTCCAGGCAATTATTCCCAAAGGTGGCGGGCCAAGGATGGCTGTCGATAAAGCGGCCGAAGTAGTGCTCGGGGCTGCGGGACCAGGGCTCAAGTCCTACACCGGCCCATTCGAGACCTGTCCCGAGCTTCTTCCTGCCTATCGCTATCACTTTCTCACCAACAGCAAACCGGCAACGCACCTTACCGCCCTGACACATATTGAGAAAAGAGACTTAAAGGCAGGCATGCCCGCTGTGTTGAAGGAAGTACTCAACCATATTGCCAAGTCCTTGCGGAGGGACTAGACATGGCGGTACTGTCGCGACGGATCCGCTCAGAGGATTGGAAGCCAGTGGGCGTGAAAGCGCTCGAAGTCAATGCGTTACAAGTCGTCCGCTCGGCAGACAATCGCTCGATCATTGCTGGCCCCGGCGCGGGCAAGACAGAGCTGCTCGCGCAACGCGCTGCCTATCTGCTTCAAACAGGCGCTGCACCTGCGCCAAGGCGTATCCTCGCGATCAGCTTCAAGCGCGATGCGGCGACAAACCTCGCTGCGCGCGTTCGCCAGCGCTGCCATCGCAATCATGCCGCACGCTTCGACTCGATGACATTCGACGCCTTTGCAAAAGGGTTGATCGACCGCTTCGGTCAAGCATTGCCCGAGCGCTGGCGGCCGCGACCCGACTACGAAATCATGATTCCCGGTGAGCGCGATTACCGTGAGTTCCTGTCTCGACAGATCGGGGTGCCTCCAGCACCCGTTGGTACCTACGCTGACATTCAGGCCATACCGGTAAAAACGTTCGAGCGTCGTCATTTGGTGGGCACACCACTCCCATTGGATGGCTGGTCGCAGCCGACACCTGCCCAGTGGGCTGCGGAGCGCTACTGGCAAATGTTCCTTCACGAGGGTAGAAAGAGTTTCTTGTCGTTCCCCATGATCGGGCGACTTGCCGAACTACTGTTGCGGGTTAATCCGATGGCACGGGACGCGCTTCGATTGACGTATTCACATCTGTTCATGGACGAGTTCCAAGATACGACCCAGATTCAATATGACCTGGTTCGTACCATCTTCCTTGGCACCAACACTGTGATTACCGCCGTCGGCGACAACAAACAGCAGATCATGCGTTGGGCGATGGCGATGGACGATCCTTTCACCGCCTTTGATGGAGACTTTGGTGCGACGCGAACACCACTCTACAACAACTATCGCTCGTCGCCTGAGTTGGTCCGTATCCAGCACATCTTGGCGCAGGCTTTGGACGCCCAGGCCGTAGCGCCGGTGTCGAAGACGGTCGGCACTATTGCAGGTGCCAGTTGCGCCATTTGGGATTTCTCGACTCCGGAGACCGAAGCGGCGCGTCTGGCCGACGTTGTCGTGGCCGAGATGAAGGCTCACGCACTCGGCCCACGGGATTTCGTCTTGCTAGTGCGGCAAAAGGCCAGCGAATACGCCACTGTTCTTGATCCAGCGTTTGTAGCCGCGGGGATTCCTCTGCGCAACGAAGCTGGAATGGTCGGATCAATCATGCTCCAGGATTTGCTCGTGGAGGCGGTGTCTGAACTAATCGTGGCCGTTCTACGTCTAGCCATGACTACTCGGGCCGGACGACATTGGACGGCGTGCCAGGAGGCGCTCATCGCTCTTTGGGGAATCGCTCCTGATGATGAGGTCGCGCAGGCCAGGCTTGCCAATGAGTTGGACGCATACGTAACCCAACTTAACACCACTTATCCCAATTCACCAAAATCAAAGGCCGTATCCCGCTCTGTCGTAGACGATATTCTGGAGTTCATCGGTCGTGAGAAAGTGATCGCCGCTCATCCCGCTTACGGACAGGGCGGTTGGCTCGACAAGGTACTGGATTCGGCAGCAGAACATCTGCTAGCCTCATCGCACAATGATATCGAGTGGTCGTCAGCCCTTGACACCTATGAAGGCGTTCACGCCATCCCTCTAATGACGATCCATAAAAGCAAAGGCCTCGAATACCATAGTGTCATATTCGTTGGGTTGGACGATGGTGCATGGTGGAGCTTCGCCAACGATCAGATCGAGGCTACTGCTGGGTTCTTTGTGGCGTTCACGCGCGCAAAGCAACGCGTTGTTTTCACATACTGCGCACAGCGCGGAACGCGCACCAAAATTGCGACTCTTTATCAGCTTCTGACAAATGCTGGGGTCAAAAACATCAAGGTTGCCTAACGTCTCAATTTCGTTGCGACGGTCATTCGAAGAAAAGGCAAGTCCGCAGGCCTAGTTGCCAAAAGTGTCGGCGCTTTAACTCCACTGAATTAAGGTCATGGGTAGAGAATAATTAAATGATAGATATTGGAACTACAGATTTCTACTTTGCCGCGCCCCAGCCCTCAAAGCCTGATTTAGAGAAATATTCATTGCTTCTTTTTGACCGCTGGGAAGCTGGTGTAGAGAAAAATTTAATTCTCCCTGATTATTCCTTATTTCTTGAAGTTGAGGAAGGTTCAATACAGGGAGTGGGAAAGGTTGCCGCCTCTCTCACCGCGTTATATGTTGGAATTGCAACCTACGGGTCATTTATATCTGGCGTAAAAACCATCAAAGAGCAAGTGGTTACTGTAAGCGATTACCTTGTGGAAAAAGCAGAACAACAACTTGGGAGTGATGCTGGGCCACCAAAGGTGAGAAAATACGGCGGAACGCTCGGCTCATTACAACGTCTATTTGTTAAAGTTCAACGCGGAGAAATCAGTCCAGAGCAAGCCACAAAAGAGGCGGAGTTGTTACTTGGTGAAAATGCAGAAGAATCTCCGGAGTTTATGAATGATTTAGCCAAATCATTCAAAACAACCCCCCGTTTTCATCAACAGATTGGATTTCCTTTTGAGGAATATGACGTATTCCCAAATGTAGCCCAGATTGAAAACAATCAAAAGTATGATCGCCCAAGAACGTCAAGAACGCCAAGAGCCCCAGGCACACCAAGCCCGCCACCTGCTAGCCATCTTCGTGTTGAAGTTTGGCGAGAGTCAAAAAAACATAGCAAGAATTTTCGTACTATCACTATTTAAACGCCTTCCCCAGGAACCCAATACGGGTAAACACGCTGCGGATGTGGCCGTGCTGCTATGCGGCCAGCAGCTAAAGGTGCATCGGATCGATGCGTGATGAAAATCTTATTACTAAGCTCATAGCGCTACAAGAGCTATTCTGGCATTACGGGCCCCACCCGTAGACGGTTCCGATTCAGCCGCAACGGCCTTACAGCATCTCTACCCACGCGATAACGGCGAGCGGTTGGACTTCAGCCAGGACAGTTAGATGTCCGCGTTATTTACCGACTTGCAAGGCGTTCGGTCTCAAGCCGATAAATACACGAAGCTGGAAGAGCCGTTCAAGCAGGAAAACCAGCAGGCCATGGATGAGGCCAGCCAAGCCAAGTTTGAAACGGAGTCGGTCAGCTGGAAACGCAGTAAAGACAGCACGTCGGTGGATACTAGGCGGTTGCTAAGCGCTTCCGTAAACTAATGTCTTCGTTTGGCCGAGCACAGCCATTCATGACTGGCTGCTTCGGGTCGGTTTGTGACCGTGATGATAGACTTCAGACGGCCAAAAGCGGCCAGTTAATATATAAGTTTTCTTACGGGAATCACGCTCCTGACTCGCTTATTCAGCCGAGACGCAACTATCAAATAACGCTCCAAATCTTGTGCTGCGCTACCTAATACTCAATCCAGCAGTCGTGACCTATATCAAGAGGCATTAACATGCCAAACTTAGGTGCATACCGCCCAGCCGTGTTAGCCGATGTGAATAACGCCTTCGCGTTATTTATGGACGAGACCTTAAGTCCGGCTTAAGTGCATAATGAACATATGCAAAAAACATCTCCCTCTCAGGCGTCCCAGAATCCTAAGTTTGGATTGGACCTGTCCATTCTAAAAGTCGGTGATGTACTTCTGTCTGCAAACCATACACGTACAAGTACGGTTATTGCACGAGCTACAAAAGGACATTTTTCCCATGCAATGCTCTATGTGGGTCATTCGTTTATCCACGCGATGCCCGACGGCGTGTACTCTAAAAATCCCCAGCGCTATATTCGGGATGAGGCCGATCATCTGGCCGCGTATCGCATAGTTCCCGGACAAGCGAATCCGACCATGATTGACATCGCTTGTGATTATGCACGAGGACAGGTCGGAGCCTTGTACTCAGTACCTGCCGCAGCCCTCTCCAAAGCCATATCCAAATCCAACAAAAACATTCAGATTCAAAGTGGAAAGCAGTTCTGCTCCCGGCTCGTTGCTCAAGCCTATGAAAATGCCGGTATTAAACTTGTGGCAAACGCAGATTTCTGTTCTCCAAACGATCTCGCGCGATCGATACAGTTGGATCGAGTTGAAAATGCAGTGCGCGAGCTAAATCTCAGTGAAGTCGAGTTTGCTGAATCTCATGATTTCAATCAATTTTTGCAGAAAATAACTTTTCAATGGCTCGGCAAAGCTCGTAGTCTGGCCCTCCGGCGCCATTTGGGTGAGATATCAACTCAAAGCGATATCCTACCCATGCTTGTAAAGCATCCGGGATATGACAAAGCGGTGACGAAATACGTTAAGGCAAGTGGTTACCCAGACTACTACGATTGGGATCGATCCAAAAATCCGTACCGCTATGATGTAGGGGTTTTCCTCCGGCACTTCAATCACAGAGAGTCATTCATAGAAGCGTTAGAGTGGGAGCTGCCATCCGTAATGGCAGACCTGAAACGTCATACAAAGAACTATCAAGCTGCGGTAGCCAATTTGCAGGCTTATGGTGATCTCGAATATGTACAAATCGAATTCTTACTAGCAAAAAATTTGCTAAACGAAGTCTTACAACGCAAGAAAACGCTGATCAATGCTTCGCAGGCTATAAATTATCCAATCTCGATCTAGCGTACTTTGTATTGCTCGAAAGTGACTCGCCCCATCAGGACTTAGCTTGGAGCAATGATGCTTAGAACTGGCATATCGAACAGTGAATCAGCTATTCTATCTTTAGTCTGAATGTCCGCTCAGGGTCGACAGCGGCCGTCCGCTGATGCTGCTTCCGGCCTATTGTGTTGAAAAACTCGGCATGAGCGGATCCCATAGAGGTCGGCGAAGCGTATTCAACCCACACCTGCTCGAATTGTGGCCAGCGGCCACAACTCGAGACCCAGAGGTATCGCAGGTCTTGGAATAAGGGAGTGCCAAATGCGACGCATGCGGCTCTGTTCACGGTAGAGACGTGAATGCGGCGCTTAACATTCTGGCGGCCGGGCGTAGACGCCTCGCAGGGTAAAACGCTAAGCTGTTGTGGCTTAGGAATCCCCGTCCTTACCGCGCAAGCGGCAGCCATAGGCTATGGTCGGGGAGGACGACGTGGTTCCCCCGGAATGCGGGGGATGCTGGACGCCGCCGGTTTTACAAGCGCGAAGATCCATGGTCGGCGTCGTCACTCTGCGGGCAGAAAGATGTTGGTGGCGAACTGCCCCCGGAAAATCAACCCGAGTGAGCGCGCTTGCCGGGATTTTTCTTGTGGTGGGTATGCGCGCCACGCTCCAGGCTCACACGTTGGCCGCCGCCTTGTGTGGTAAAGGTCACGCCTTTGGGAGCGGGGGGACGGGGAGTGCGTTTGCGGTCGGCTTCAGTAACGATTTTGTTGCCCATGGAACTCTCTCTAGTTTAGTAAAGCTTGCTATTGTTCCACATTCGCTCGGATTATTCTTGGCAGCACGAAACAGGCAGAGGATATAGCGACGCGCCGAGCATCCACGAAGCCGAGCGGAATGTGGCTCGGTCCATCTGAGTACCGGCAATCATGGGTCGAAAGCCGCTGCTCCAGTCGCTTTCTTTGCGGAGCTCAAGCGTGAGTAGCGGCTTCGGGGTGCAGCTTGATACCGAGCGCGTGCATGACCTTCAGGATGGTGCCGAAGCTGGGATTTCCCTCGCCGGACAGTGCCTTGTAAAGGCTTTCGCGTCCCAGGCCCGTATCCTTTGCAAGTTGCGTCATGCCTTTGGCTCGGGCAATGTCGCCGAGCGCCGCCGCGATGAAGGCGGCATCGTCACCGGCCTCGTCCATGCAGGCTTGCAGGTACATCACCATGTCTTCCTCCGTCTTGAGGTATTCGACGGTATCCCATTTACGCAGTTTTTTGGTTCCCATGTCGGTCTCTCTTTACAGTTGTCGCATTAGATTCAGTGCAGTCTTGATGTCCTGACTTTGCGTGGACTTATCGCCACCAGCAATTCGCTTCTGAGCCATCCGATCGCGTAGCTCAACGAACCAATCATCGAACGTAGCGGTGGTGTGGATCGTTTTCATTAGCTCAATTGTATAAAATGGGATACATTAAATCAAGAGAAAGTTGCTGACCACGGTAACCGCTGCGCTTATTCGTTAGACTCCACCACCCCATAAACCTTCAGAAACGTATCCACGATGCACTGCGCCTTGGCCTTTGCATCCTCATCACTTAACGGATCGCCCGCACCCAGCAGGTTGCGGATCAGGTCAGCTTCACACAGGCAGCGCAGGTGGGACGCCATCATATCCGGGTCGGCCTGGCGCAGTTTGCCTTGCTCTACTTCGTTGCGCAGCACATCGCCGATGGCTAACCAGCATTCCAGGGTGCCAAATTCGTAGAAGCGGCGGCCGATGTCGGTGGTGCCGCCTACGGAGATGGCGACGCGTAGGGTCTCGACGGTTTCCGGGGCGTTGACCAGCTTCAGTAACGAGGTGACAAAGCGGTGCAGCTGGGCGGGGAAGTCGCCTTTTCTTTGTAGCAGCTCGATAACGTCCTGAGCGTGCTCTCGGGCCGAATGCAGTATGGCTTCCAGCAACAGGTCTTCCTTGGAAGGGAAGTAGCTATATAGGGTGCCCTTGGAACCGCCTACACGCGCCGATATTTGCGACATGGAGGCTGCCTCGAAGCCGACTTCGCGAAACACCTCTAGCGCGACGGCCAGGATCATGTCGCGGCGCTCTTCACTTTTTGTCCTCAATGCAGCCTCCTTAAGCGTACCAACCTGTACAGTTTTGCTTGACAGGCGGTTTTTGTCAAGCGTAAACTGTACCGTACAGTACGGTTATAAAGAGGCTACATGAGACCCGATTCCTTGCGCCGTTTCCGGCGAGTTCTTCCCCTGTTTGCCAGCATTCTGGTCATTGCGGGGTGTGGCGAGCCGGTCGCCCAGGGCGGCGCGCCTGCTGTTCCCGAAGTCAGTGTCGTCACTGTTGTGGCGCAGCCCTTGGCGCTGACGACAGAGCTTGCTGGTCGTACCAGTGCCTATCTGGTGTCGGAAGTACGCCCGCAGGTGGGTGGCATTTTGAAGAAAAGGCTGTTTGAGGAAGGTAGCGACGTCAAGGCCGGCCAGACGCTATACGAGATTGATCCTGCGGCTTACGCGGCAGCGCATAGCAGTGCGAAGGCGGCCTTGGCCAAGGCGCAGGCCAACCTGAAAATGGCAGGGCTGACCGCTGCGCGCTACAAGGAATTGGCCAGCATCAACGCCGTCAGCCGGCAGGAGAGCGATCAGGCCGCAGCGGAGCTGCAGCAGGCCCGGGCGGATGTCGCCTCGGCGCAAGCCGCCCTGGATATGGCGCAGATCAACCTTGGCTA
Source organism: Pollutimonas thiosulfatoxidans (assembly GCF_004022565.1). Classification (NCBI taxonomy): domain Bacteria; kingdom Pseudomonadati; phylum Pseudomonadota; class Betaproteobacteria; order Burkholderiales; family Alcaligenaceae; genus Pollutimonas; species Pollutimonas thiosulfatoxidans. Next base: position 1,231,561 of record NZ_CP022987.1, on the reverse strand, counting down.
TACCGAAGTGGTTGCGCCCATTTCAGGGCGGGTGGGGCGGTCCAGCGTGACGCCGGGTGCTTTGCTGTCTGCCGACCAGGCCAAGCCGTTGGCCACCATCCAGCAATTGGACCCCATCTATGTCGATGTAACGCAGTCCAGCGTAGACCTGCTGCGTCTGCGCGAGGCCTTGGCCGCCGGTACGCTGGAAGCGTCCGCCGACGCCAGCGCCAATGTGAAGTTGACGCTGGAGGACGGCAGCCTGTATGAGCATACCGGCGAGCTGCAATTTTCGGATGTCAGTGTGGATCCCGGTACGGGGATGGTTGCCCTGCGCGCCGTGTTCCCCAACCCCGATCACCGCTTGTTGCCCGGGATGTTTGTGCGGGCAACCCTGGAAGAGGGCGTAAGAAGCAATGCCATCCTGCTTCCCCAGCGCGGCATCACGCGCAGCGCGACAGGCGAAGCCACTGCCCTGGTGCTGAACGCCGACGATCAGGTCGAGGCCCGGATACTGGAAACCTCGCGCACCGTGGGCGACCAGTGGCTGGTCGACAGTGGCATCCAGCCGGGGGAAAGGCTGATCGTGGAAGGCGTACAGAAGGTCAAGCCGGGCGCATCCGCCAGCGCGGTTCCTTTCGTGGCGGCTTCCTAAGCACCCTGGCAGTTCCTGCCGTGGCGGCTGCTGTTGCAGCCGCCTGACACCCTGTATTCGTCTTCGGAAACAATATCATGTCGCGTTTCTTTATTGACCGCCCGATCTTTGCCTGGGTGATCGCCCTGGTCATCATGCTTGCGGGTGGCATCTCTGTGCTGAGCCTGCCTGTGGCGCAGTATCCCGATATCGCCCCGCCGCAAATCACCATCCGCGCCACTTATCCGGGTGCGTCGGCCCAAACGCTGCAGGACACCGTCACCCAGGTCATCGAGCAGCAGATGAAGGGCATAGACGGCATGAGCTATATGTCGTCCACCAGCGACTCGACCGGCAACATGAACATCACCATCAGTTTCGATGCGGGTACGGATCCGGACATTGCGCAGGTGCAGGTGCAGAACAAGCTGGCGGGCGCCACCCCCATGCTGCCGCAGGAGGTCCAGCGGCAAGGGGTGCAGGTGACCAAGTCCACGATGAACTTCCTGTTGGTGCTCAGCTTTATCTCGGAAGACGGCAGCATGACGGCGACCGACCTGGGCGATTACGCGGTGGCGAATCTGCGCGACCCGATGAGCCGGGTTGAAGGCGTTGGCGAAGTGGAAGTGTTCGGCAGCCAGTACGCCATGCGTGTTTGGCTGGACCCCGACAAGCTGCGCAGCTTCAACTTGGTGCCGGCCGATGTGTCAGCGGCAATTCAGGCGCAGAACGCGCAAGTGTCGGCGGGCCAGCTGGGTGCCTTGCCGGCAGTCCCGGGCCAACAGCTTAATGCCACCATTACTTCGCAGACGCTGCTGCAGACGCCGCAGGAGTTCCGCGACATCTTGCTGCGCAGTACGGCCGATGGCGCCACCGTGCGCCTGGGCGATGTAGCGCGCGTAGAAATGGGTAGCGAGGGCTATAACATACTTGCGCGGTATAACGGCAAGCCTGCCGCTGGCATGGGGTTCAAGCTGGCCACCGGCGCCAACGCGCTTGATACGGCTGACGCCATCAAGGTCAAGATAAGCGAGCTGGAAGCGTCGTTTCCGCAAGGCATGAAGTCGGTGCTGGCGTTTGACACCACGCCGTTTGTAGACGTGTCCATAAAGGGAGTGGTAACGACGCTGGTCGAGGCCATTATCCTGGTGTTTCTGGTGATGTATCTGTTTCTGCAGAACTTTCGGGCAACGCTGATACCGACTGTGGCCGTGCCCGTCGTCTTGCTGGGAACTTTCGGCATACTGGCCGCCTTCGGTTTCTCCATCAATACCCTGACACTCTTTGGGGTGGTGCTGTCCATAGGCCTGCTGGTCGATGATGCCATTGTTGTGGTCGAGAACGTCGAGCGTCTCATGACCGAAGAGGGCTTGTCGCCGGTAGAAGCCACCCGCAAGTCCATGGATCAAATCACCGGGGCTTTGGTGGGTATCGGCCTGGTCATCTCGGCGGTGCTGGTCCCGATGGCGTTCTTCGGCGGTTCGACGGGGGTGATCTATCGGCAATTCTCGATCACTATCGTGTCGGCCATGGGTTTATCCGTGCTGGTTGCGTTGATCCTCACGCCTGCCATGTGCGCGACCATGCTCAAGCCGATACCGAAGGGCGGGCATGCGCCTCGCGGCCGATTCTTTAGCTGGTTCAACCGGACTTTCGATCGCGGCACGAACAAGTATCAGTCCATGGTGGGCAGGATCCTGGCGCGCAGCACGCGCTACATGTTGATCTACGCCGCGCTTATTGCCGTGACGGTACTGCTTTTTGCCAGAATGCCGACGTCCTTCCTGCCCGATGAAGATCAGGGTGTGTTGTTCACGCAGGTCGTGCTGCCAGCCGGCGCGACTCAGGAGCGCACCGTGGCCGTCCTGGACAAACTGGAGCACCACTTCATCACAGAGGAGCAGGACAACGTGGAATCCGTGTTCACGGTTGCCGGGTTCAGCTTCGCCGGCGCGGGTCAGAATGCGGGCCTGGGCTTTATCAAGCTGAAGCCTTGGGACGAAAGGCCGGGCGCAGAAAATGGCGTGGCGGCGATTGCCGACCGTGCAATGGGCACCTTGTCGCAGTTCAAGGACGCCATGGCTTTTGCCTTTGCGCCGCCTGCCATCATGGAACTGGGTAATGCCACCGGTTTCGATTTTTATCTGCAGGACCTTAGTGGCCAAGGTCATGCAAAGCTGGTGGAAGCGCGCAATCAGTTGTTGGGCCTGGCCGCGCAGGATCCCAGGCTGGTGGCGGTACGCCCCAATGGCCAGGACGACACGCCGCAGTACCGCATACAGATCGATCAAGCCAAGGCGGGCGCCCTGGGCCTTAGCATGGCACAAATAAACAGCACCTTGTCCTCCGCCTGGGGCGGTAGCTACGTGAATGATTTCATTGATGGTGGGCGGGTCAAGAAGGTTTATATGCAGGCCGAGGCCGATGCCCGCATGGTGCCCGAGGATCTGGCCAAATGGTATGCGCGCAATGCGCAAGGAGAGATGGTGCCGTTCTCCGCCTTCTCCAGCGCCTACTGGACTTATGGGTCGCCCCGTCTGGAACGCTATAACGGCATCCCCGCTGTGCAGATCCAGGGCCAGCCAGCCCCGGGCGTAAGCTCCGGAGACGCCATGCTGGCGATCGAAGAGATCGTTGCTCAGTTGCCCGCAGGTTTCGGCATAGAGTGGACTGGCCTTTCCTATCAGGAGCGGATGTCCGGCTCGCAGGCGCCGGCGCTGTATGCCATCTCTTTGCTGGTGGTATTTCTTTGCCTGGCTGCCTTGTATGAAAGCTGGTCGATCCCGCTTGCAGTGATGCTAGTCGTGCCGCTGGGGGTATTCGGTGCGCTGCTGGCCGCAGGGGCAAGAGGCATGTCCAACGATGTGTACTTTCAGGTCGGCCTGTTGGTTACGATCGGGCTGGCCTCCAAGAACGCCATCCTGATCGTGGAGTTCGCGAAGGAGCTTATGGGCCAAGGCAGAAGCGCTGTCGACGCCGTGCTGGAAGCCGCCAAGCTGCGCTTGCGCCCGATATTGATGACCTCCATTGCCTTTGGGCTGGGTGTCTTGCCTTTGGCAATTTCGACGGGCGCCGGCTCGGGCAGCCAGAACGCCATCGGTACGGGCGTGCTGGGCGGGACTTTTGCAGCGACTGCCCTGGGCATCTTCCTTATTCCGCTGTTCTTTATCGTGATATTCCGTTTGTCGCACAGGAAGCGCAGGCCGATTCCGCCTGATGCGCCGGCAAACGCAGCCGTCAAGGAGGTCTGACATGCAACGCCTATCATTGACTGCAATTGCCGCCGCGATGCTGCTGGCAGGGTGTGTCAGCATGGCCCCCGACTACCAGCAGCCCGCCATGCCGGTAGCGGCAGCGTGGCCTGACAATCCAGGGCAGGGCCGCTCGACGGACCCAGCCGGCCAATCGCAGCCTCTTGCCGCCGACATCCACTGGCAGGATTTCGTTGTGGACCCGGCGCTGCGCGAACTGCTTGCCATGACGCTGGAAAACAATCGCGACCTGCGTGTGGCCGCCTTGAATATCGAGCGCTCGCGCGCGATGTATCGCATACGCAGCGCAGACGCCTTGCCCTCTGTAGGGGTGGCCGGTTCGGCCAGCAGCCAGCGTCTGCCGGCCGATCTGGCGCCCAATGGCCAGGCCGGCATTAGCCGCCAATATAGCGCCGGCGTGGGCTTGTCCGCCTACGAGCTGGACCTGTTCGGTCGCGTACGCAGCCTGAAGGATGAAGCGCTGCAACGTTATCTGGCTACGCAGGAATCACGTAAGACGGTGCAGATCTCGTTGGTGGCCGAGGTGGCACATGCCTACCTGTTGCTTGGCGCCGACCACGAACGCCTGGCACTGGCTCGCAACACACTGGAAAATCGCGAAAAATCCTATGCCCTGATACGCCGTAGTCACGAATTGGGTGTGGCTTCGCAGCTTGATCTGCGCCAGGCACAGACGCTGGTGGAATCGGCGCGCGTGGATGTCGCTCGCTACACCAGCCAGGCCGCTCAGGACGGCAATGCCTTGACCTTGCTTGTGGGCGCGCCCGTTCCCGATCGCTTGCTGCCGCACAAGCAGAACGATGACGGCGTGACCCTGGCGGATGTACAGCCGGGCTTGCCCTCCGAGGTCTTGCGCAATCGGCCAGACGTGCTCGAGGCCGAGCGCCTGCTGCTGGCCGCCAACGCCAATATCGGAGCCGCCCGTGCTGCCTTCTTTCCGAGCCTTACGCTGACCGCCTCTGCCGGGACCAGCACTGCAGCCTTAAGCAATCTGTTCGACGGCGGTACCGGTTTCTGGAGTTTCCTGCCGCAGCTGAACCTGCCTATCTTCGATGGTGGGCGTAACCGCGCCAACTTGCGGGTGTCTGAAATTGATCGCGACATCGCTGTTGCTCAGTATGAGAAAGCCATACAGAGCGCGTTTCGCGACGTCGCCGACGCCCTGGCACAGCGCAGTACTTTGGACGAGCAGTTGCAAGCGCAGACCGCGCTGGTGGGAGCAGCAAGCGATTACGAGGCACTGTCGCAGGCGCGCTTCCGTCGAGGCGTGGACAGCTATCTGGGCGTGCTGGATGCACAACGCTCGCAGTATGCCGCCCAGCACGATTTGATCACCCTGCGATTGCAAAAGAACAGCAACCATGTGAGCCTATACAAAGCCTTGGGCGGCGGGTGGCGCAGCAGCGGCGCAAACCCGGCTTCGTAGCATATTGTTGCGTGAATCGGCACTCGTTATGGTATTCATGGGTTCGTGACGGCTTTGCAGTTTGGGTGCTGCAAGCCGAACACTGCCTGAACAGGAGCAAGCATGAAGTCCATAGACCACCAAGTTGTGATCGTAGGCGGCGGAGCAGGGGGCCTGGAACTGGCTGCCCGGCTGGGACGTAAATTTGGCCCGCGGCATGTGGTGCTGATAGACAGGTCGGATGCGCATATCTGGAAACCATCGCTGCATGAAGTGGCTGCCGGCACCCTGGATATCCATCGCGAAGGGCTGTCGTACTTCATGCTGGCCAAGGATTGCGGCTTTACCTTCGTGCTGGGCGAGGTCGAAGCCGTGGACAGCAAGGCCAGGCAGGTGCAGATCAAGCCTGTGTATGCCGACACGGGCGAAGAGATCTTCAGCAGCCGAACACTGCCGTATCACACCCTGGTCATGTCGGTAGGCAGCAAATCCAATTTTTTTGGCACGCCGGGCGCGGCCGAACATGCGATCGCACTGGATTCGACCGCAGAAGCAGAGCGGTTCCGTTTGAAGCTATTGCATCTTCTGGTCGCAGCCAATCGTCGCAAAGCCGATGATCCGTCCCTGCAACTGAACATCGGCATCGTGGGTGGTGGTGCCACTGGGGTAGAGTTGGCCGCCGAACTGCTGGAGGCACTGGACGACGCGGTGTTCTACGGCTTGAATCAACTGGACCCCAAGCGTGACATCCGCATTGTGCTGCTGGAAGGCGCAGACCGCATACTGTCGGCATTGCCGCCCAAGATGTCGGCTGCCGCTCAGCGCTTGCTGGAAGATCGGGGTGTTACCGTCCGAACGTCGGTGCGTGTGGCGGCCGTGGGCGAGCACGAACTGACCGATGCCGAAGGCCGAAGCTACCCGGTGGACCTTTGTGTATGGGCTGCCGGTATCAAGGCGCCGGCGTGGCTGCGCGATCTGGGCCTGGAAACCAACCGCGTCAACCAGCTTGTGGTGGATCGCTACTTGCGCACCACCGATCCAGACATCTATGCTATCGGCGATTGCGCACAGGCGCCATGGCAAGGGCAGGAAGGGGCGCTGCCGGCCCGAGCGCAAGTGGCCCATCAACAGGTCGGCTATCTGATCGATGTACTGGACGCGCGTATTCGTGGCGCCGAGGACCGGCCCGCCAAGGGATTCAGGTTTCGTGATTATGGTTCGCTGGTCTCGGTGGGCCATAGCCGCGGAGTAGGCAGCCTGATGGGCGTGCTTTCGGGCAAAAGCTGGTTTGTCGAAGGCCTGCTGGCCCGGTGGATGTACATGAGCTTGCACCTGATGCACCACTTCGCCGTGCTGGGCCCCGTGCGCACCGCCACGCTGGCCATAGGCCGCCTGCTGACCAAACGCGGCGCACCGCGCGTCAAGCTGCACTAAAATCGATTGATGTCCCGAATTCGCGGGGCTGGCACCAGGCTACCATCATGACGTTTCATGCCCAGATGGCGTCGTCGCTGGGGCAGATTCTGCTCTGTGCCGACGCGACACATTTGAACGGACTCTACTTTGTGGGTCAGAAGGATAGTCCGCCGTTGGCTGGCCTGCCCAAGCCGACATCGCGCGACAGTGATCCTACCGAGGGCATGATGGGCGGCATCCCCCTGAAAGGCGTACGCGTGCGCCGGCGCGAAGCCGCAGGGGGCGAGCTTTTCGCTCCCGAAGACTTGCATCAACCCGCTGTGGCTAGTCACGATGCGAATCGCGCACTTAGCCTGGGACCCTTGGTTTTTATGCAAGACGATACCCCTGCATCGGCACGCCGGGTGCTCCAATTGGCGCACGACGAGCTGGCCGAGTATTTCCAGGGCGAGCGACGTCAATTTACCGTTCCATTAGCCTTGGAAGGCACTGCATTTCAGAAGAAGGTCTGGCAAGCGCTGCTGGCCATTCCTTACGGTCAAATCGTCTCGTACGCGGATGTCGCTGCAGCAGCCGGCCTGGGTGCCGGGCATGGCCGTCCTGTGGGTACGGCGGTAGGGCGCAACCCGATTACCATCATGGTGCCTTGCCACCGCGTGCTTTCCAGCAGCGGCCGTCTTAACGGCTATACCGGCGGCCTGGAGCGCAAGTACGCCCTGTTGCAACGGGAAGGCTTGCTGTTGGGTTAGGTGGCGTCAGTCCTTGGCCTTGTTGCGGGTGTCGTGCTTCATGACACGTTCTTTTTCCCGTTCCCAGTCCTTGTCGCGGGCCGTATCACGCTTGTCGTGCAGCTTCTTGCCGCGTCCCAGGCCGAAGTCCAGCTTGATGCGGCCTTTCTTGTAATGCAGGTTTAACGGCACCATGGTGTAGCCGCGCTGCTCGACCTTGCCGATCAGCTTGCTGATCTCTTCGGCCTTCAGCAGCAGCTTGCGGGTACGGGTGGCATTGGGATGGATGTGTGTAGAGGCCGTCGGCAGCGGGCTGATATGCATGTTGATGATCCAGATTTCGCCGTCGCGCACGATAACGTAGCTTTCCTTCAACTGCACATGCCCGGCGCGTATGGCTTTGACCTCCCAACCCTCCAGCACGAGGCCCGCTTCGTAGCGGTCTTCGATGAAGTAATCGTGGGTGGCTTTCCGATTCTCGACAATGCTCATGAATCAATAGTCTTGTAGACTGTAAAATCAATACATTCTATCCGAACCACTTTCGATGCATAAAGTTCAGCGCTCAGTTCTCGTCCCCCACACCCGCGCCCAGATGTTCGACCTCGTCGCCGATGTTGGCAGCTATCCCGAGTTCATGCCTTGGTGTGGCGGCACGAAGGTACACCGGCATGACGAGCATGGCATGGAAGCCACCATTACCATCAGCATTGCCGGCATCAAGCAAAATTTCACGACGCGCAACGAGCACGATTATCCGTCGCTGATTACCTTCCATCTGGTGGATGGGCCGTTCTCCACGCTGACCGGCACCTGGCAATTCCAGGAGCTGTCCGAGGAAGCCTGCAAGGTCGTCTATACCATGGAGTATGCCTTTTCCAGCCGTACGCTGGAGGCGGTCGTGGGCCCTATCTTCAATCGCATCGCCACCAGTTTCATCGACTCGTTTACCCAGCGCGCGCTGGCCGTCTATGGTGACTGAAACCCTGTCCGTGCAGGTGGTGTTTGCACTGCCCTCAGACGTATGGCGGGCGGATCTGCAGTTGCATCCCGGTGCCACGGTCTATCAGGCCTTGCTGGCCAGCGGTTATGCGCAACAGTTTCCCGACCGCCCCATACCGGCGCTGCGTGTCGGGATCTACGGCCAGGAGTGCTCGCAGGACCGCGAGCTCGCGCAGGGTGACAGGGTGGAAATTTACCGTCCTTTGGACTTTGACCCCATGGAATCGCGTCGTCGGCGCGCGGCGCACAGGCAGGCCTTCATGACCAAACCGCGCAACGCGCCCAGGCAGCGCAAGAAACCACGGAGTGACGCGCCGGCTTGATCAGGATTGTCGCGTGTGCGACAAAAGAATAGTTCGTAACGCGCTATGGTGTGCCATCGTGCACAGACAACCACCCGCGCAGCGATCACGCCGCAGCGATCAAGGTTGCCATCGAAGGAGACAAGAGCATGGATTTTCGCCTTAGCGAAGAGCAACAAGCATTTGCCCAGGCCGCGCGGGACTTCGCCATCGGCGAACTCGAGCCCAACGCAGCCCGTTGGGATGCCGAAGCCATATTCCCGCGCGAGGCCTTTGCCCGTGCCGGCCAAATGGGCTTCTGCGCCATCTACGCGCCCGAGGACATAGGCGGCCTGGGGCTGCCTCGCCTGGATGCGACGCTGGTCTTTGAAGAGATGGCGGTGTACGACCCGTCCACCACAGCATTCCTGACCATACACAATATGGCAACCTGGATGATAGGTTGCTGGGGTAGTGCAGCGGTACGCCAGCAGTGGGGCCCTGCGCTGGTCAGCGGTGAGAAGCTGGCCTCCTATTGCCTGACCGAGCCCGGCTCCGGCTCGGATGCTGCCTCGTTAAGCACGCGTGCAGAGAAGCGCGGCAGCGCCTATGTATTGAATGGTGCCAAGGCTTTCATTTCCGGCGCGGGCGACACTGATGTCCTGGTCGTCATGGCGCGCACTGGCGCGGCCGGTGCCAAAGGCATTTCCGCCTTTGTCGTGCCGGCCGATGCGCCCGGCATCACCTATGGCCGCAAGGAAGAAAAAATGGGCTGGAACAGCCAGTCCACCCGCCCCATCACCTTCGATAATGTCGAAATTCCCGCAGAGAACCTCCTGGGCGAGGAAGGGCAAGGCTTCACCTTTGCCATGAAGGGCCTGGATGGCGGACGCATCAATATCGCCACCTGCTCGGTGGGCGCGGCCCAGGGCGCCTACGATGCCGCGCGGCGCTACATGACCGAGCGCAAGCAGTTCGGCCAGACACTGGCTGGCTTTCAGGCCTTGCAGTTCAAGCTGGTCGACATGCTGACCCATATTATTGCCTCGCGCCAAATGGTACGGCTTGCCGCGTCCAAGCTGGACGAGGGCGACCCGCAGGCGGCCTCGTACTGCGCCATGGCCAAGCGTCTGGCCACGGATCTATGTTTTCAGGCCTGCCTGGATGGCCAGCAGATTCATGGCGGCTATGGCTACCTGAAAGATTACCCGCTGGAACGACTGGTGCGCGATACGCGGGTGCACCAAATACTGGAAGGCACCAACGAAATCATGCGCGTGATCGTCGCGCGGCAATTGCTGGAAAAAGGAGCGGACATCCGATGACTGTTGCACCTGTGTTGTTTAGCGAGTTGGCATCGGCCGGCGGCAAGAAGGTGGGCGTTGCCACGCTGAATAAGCCGGGAGCCTTGAATGGGCTGTCGCTGGAAATGTGCCGTTTGCTGGCCGACCGGCTGGAGCAGTGGGAACAGGACGACCAGATCGCTGTGGTCGTGCTGCACGGTGCTGGCGAAAGGTCGTTCTGTGCCGGTGGCGACTTGCAGGACATGTATCAGGGCATGGTCGACAACACCAGCCGCGATCCTTGGGGCAATCTGCACGCCCGCGAGTTCTTCGATGTGGAATATCGGCTGGACTACCAGATTCATACCTACGCCAAGCCGATATTGTGCTGGGGCAGCGGTGTCATCATGGGAGGCGGCGTGGGCCTCATGATGGGCGCCAGCCATCGGGTCGTTACCGATACCACGCGTTTTGCCATGCCCGAGATCTCCATCGGCCTGTTTCCCGATGTCGGCGGTACCTGGATGCTGGCGCGACTGCCCGGGGGCATAGGCTTGTTCCTGGCGCTGACCGGCGCACAGTTGGGCGCTGGCGACTGCCTGCATCTGGGCCTGGCCGACTACGCCCTCAAGGCTGAGCAATGGGACGCGCTGATGAAAGGCGTATTAGCTGTCTCATGGCAAGGCCGGCGCAACGAAGACCATATCGCGCTACGCGCATTGCTGCTTGAAATGCAGGGGCCGGAAGCGATTCCAGAGGGGCCCTTGCAGCAGCAGCTAGCCTTTATCCGCCTTAGCTGCGATGGGCGCGACTTCGATGCGATCTGCGCCAATATAGCGGCCATGGCCCAGCATCCGGATCCATGGTTGCAGCGCGCCGCGCGTAACTTTAACGCTGGCTCGCCCGGCTCGGCCCGGCTTAGCTACACGCTGCTGCAGCGCGTCCGACTGCTATCGCTCGCCGATGTATTCCGCGAGGAATACATTGTTTCTTTGCAATGTGGCGCACAAGGCGACCTGCAGGAAGGCATCAGGGCCCTTATTATCGACAAAGACAAGCAGCCCCGGTGGAACCCGGCCCGACTGGAAGACGCCACCGAGGCGTGGGTGCAACGCTTCTTTGAGCAACCCTGGCCCGTCGGCACCGAACATCCGCTGGCCGACCTGGGCCGGCACTGAGCATCGTATTCATCAAACAATAAACGGAGACTAGCATGAGCCGCATTGCATTTATCGGTCTGGGAAACATGGGCAGCCCCATGGCGCAAAACCTGCTCAAGGCAGGGCACGAACTACGGGTCTTCGACCTGGTGCCGGCCGCCGTCCAGACATTGACCCAGGCCGGCGCCCAGGCGGCGGCTTCCGCCCTTGAAGCCGTTAAAGATGTTGATGTCGTGATCTCCATGCTGCCGGCAAGCAAACATGTGGAGGGCCTATACCTGGGCGACAGCGGTCTGCTGCAACATATCGCGTCCGGAACGCTGGTGCTGGAATGCAGCACGATCGCGCCGGAGTCCGCGCGCAAGGTGGCACAGGCTGCGCGTGACAAAGGCGTGCGCATGATCGATGCCCCAGTGTCTGGCGGCACTGGCGGCGCGGTGGCCGGCACGCTGACTTTTATCGTCGGCGGCGAGCCGGCCGACCTGGAAGCGGCGCGTGGCTATCTGGAAAAGATGGGCAAGAATATTTTCCATGCCGGCGGCGCCGGAGCCGGCCAGGTTGCCAAGATCTGCAACAACATGCTGTTGGGCATACTGATGGCGGGCACTTCCGAGGCGCTGGCGCTGGGCGCGGCCAACGGGCTGGACCCCAAGGTGTTGTCCGACATCATTGCCAAGAGTTCGGGCCGCAACTGGGCGACCGAGCTCTACAACCCATGGCCTGGTGTCATGGATCATGCGCCAGCTTCCAAGCAGTACGCAGGCGGCTTTGGTGTTGACCTGATGCTGAAGGATCTGGGTTTGGCGGCCGAGTCGGCGTTGCACGCGCGCGCTTCGGTGCCGCTGGGCGAATTGGCGCGCAATCTGTATTCGCTACACAGCGCCCAAGGGCATGGTGGCCTGGACTTCTCCAGCATACTGAAGTTGTACCAGGCCAAACAGGTTTAGCGCTCTACGACGATTTCGTAAGGCAGGGGCTGAACCGAGATGGCCGGCCCCTGGGGGCCTTCCGCCCGGAAATCAGCCTGGCCCAGGTCGGCCAGTTGTACTTCCATCAGCACGTGCACGGCGCCGTTCGACGCTTGCGCTGCGTTGATGATGCGGCCACAAGGGTTATCGGGTTGCCTGGCATCGTAAGTGTCGGTTCCAACCAGTTGGTCGGTGGCCAGATCACCGGGCTGGGCAACCGTGCCATACGCGGTACGACGTTTGACGACGCCTCGATAATGGCTGCGCGCCACTACTTCCTGACCCGGGTAACACCCTTTGGTGAAGCTCAAGCCGTCGATCAGGTCGAGGTTGAGGGTCTGAGGAATGAAGAGGTCTTGCGTGGCATTGCGTATCCAGGGAAGCCCGGCAGAAATATCCTGTACACGCCAGTCGTCTGCATTGCAAGAGGCAAAGGGTGACAGCAGGTCGGGTTCTTCCACCACCACCCACCAGCGCGCGGCAGCGCCTGGCGAGGTGGGCGCGGCTATCCAGGTGGCTGAAGGCGTGTTGGCTGTTGCCCATGGCGCCGGGCTGGCAGGAAGGGCGGCTGCCTCGTCGGCCAGCGTACCTTCCGGCGCGGCGTTCCCGGCCCCGACCATGGCGCCGCCTACTGCAGCGGCAGAGCGCTGCAGGCTTACCTTGGCGCGTAGCACAAACATCGACAAGCGCTTGATGAGCGCGTCGGCGACATCGTCCGGCACCAGGGCACGTATGCGCGGTTCCCCACCGCTGTTGTCGTGCCAGAACACCAGGGTGGCCAATAGCCGCCCCTTGGCGGTGCAATAGCCGGACAGTCTTGCCTGGCCTGAAGCCAGGCCGGTTACATCGTGGGTAAGCTGGCCGTGCAGGAAGGCGGCCGCATCCGCGCCGGTAATATCGATTACGGCAAGATCAGTCAAAGGCATGTACGGGTAGGCGGCAGAACTCATAAGACAACTCACAAAGAAAGACAGGGACTACGGCAGCGTTTATGATAACGGGCTTCGCGGTAACCTGTTGTGATGACCGGACGCGGGCCGCCCGCTGCGTATCAGGGCCCGGTGGCCTGGGGTTGCTGGGCTACACTTTGCAAGATGAAGAAAATCAGATCAATCTTCCTATATTTGCTGCTTGCCATGGCGCTGATCGCCACTGCTGTCAGTGGTGCCGCATGGTATTGGACTTCCAACCCCGTGACGCTGGACGCCGACCGGATCGACTATGTGGTGGAGCCCGGTAGCGGCCCTCGGGGAATTGCCCGTGCCATGGCCAAGGCGGGCATCCATATCAACGAAGATGGTTTCGTGCTGCTGGCGCGCCTCACCGGGCGGGATAAGCAGTTGCAAGCCGGCGCGTACGAAGCCCAGCAGGGCGATACGCCGCGCATTCTGCTTGATCGCATGGCCAATGGCGACATGACGCAGACCCGCCTGACCCTGGTCGAAGGCTGGAGCTACCAGCGCATACGCATGGCGCTGCGCGAGGCCCCGAATGTGCGCCAGACGCTGGGCGAAACCAGCGACGCCCAGTTGCTGGAGCGGCTCGGCGCCGAGTGGTCCAGCCCAGAAGGGCTGTTTTACCCCGACACTTACGTTTTTGTGCCCGGCACCAGCGACTTCGACATCTTGCGTCGCGCCTACCATGCACAAATGACCATATTGAATGAAATGTGGGCCCAGAGGGCGCCCGAGGTGCCCTTGAAGACACCTTACGAGGCGCTTATCCTGGCATCGATTGTCGAGAAGGAAACCGGCCATAGTGCCGACCGCGGCAAGGTTGCCGGCGTATTCGTCAATCGCCTGCGCATCGGCATGCCTTTGCAGACGGATCCCACCGTCATCTACGGCATGGGAGACGCCTACCAGGGCCGCATTCGACGCAAGGACCTGACCCGCGATACTCCGTGGAACACGTATACGCGCGGTGGGCTGCCGCCGACGCCCATTGCCAGCGCCGGGCGCGCGGCGCTGCTGGCGGTATTGCATCCCGATCAGCACAAACATCTGTATTTCGTATCGCGGGGCGATGGCACCAGCGAATTTTCCAATAACCTCGCAGCCCACAATCGCGCGGTAGCCAAATATATACTGGGACGGGGCAGTTAATGGACGTGCAGCGCGGCTGTTTCATCACGCTGGAAGGCCTGGACGGCGCCGGTAAAAGCACCCATATTGAATGGCTGGTCGATCAGCTTGGCCAGCGAGGCCTGTCCGTGATCGCCACGCGCGAGCCGGGCGGCACAGCGCTGGGCGAAGCTTTGCGTGAGCTGCTGCTGCATCGTCCCATGCACCTGAAGTCCGAAACCTTGCTGATGTTCGCGGCGCGTTGCGAGCATGTGGAAACCGTCATCAAGCCGGCGCTGGCGGCGGGCAAGTGGGTGGTCTGCGACCGCTTTACGGATGCCACCTACGCTTACCAGGGTGGAGGGCGGCAATTGGGCGCCACAGCCGTTGCCGCTTTGGAGCATTGGGTGCATGCGGACCTGCAGCCCGACCGCAGTTGGCTGTTTGATGTGCCGCTGGAGGTGGCGCGTGAACGCCTGGCGCGCACTCGCGATCTGGACCGTTTCGAGCAGGAAGGGGCGGCCTTCTTCGAGCGCACCCGACAGGCTTATCACGATAGGGTCGCGCAGCATCCAGAACGCATTCTTATTGTTGACTCCACCTTGCCCATAGCGCGGATTCGCGAAGGCTTGTGCGAAGATATTGACGCCTTGCTGCGCCGCCACCGAGACGGACCTGCTGCGGTGGCCGCGTCATGAGCGATCTCGTTTCTTTTCTGCCCTGGCAAGTCGAGCCGGCTCGGGCGTGGCTGGGCCAGCGTGAGCGTTTTGCGCACGCCTGGCTGCTACACGGCTTGCCCGGCATCGGAAAACGGCAATTCGCCATGGCCGCAGCAGCCAGCCTGCTGTGTGAATCGCCCATAGACCAGTTGGCCTGTGGTCATTGTGCCGCCTGTCTGTGGCTGGATGCCGGCAGCCATCCCGACCTGCGCCGCATACGTCCGGAAGCGCTGGCTTTGGAAGAAGGGGCAACGGCAAGCTCGGACGACGATGCCGAAGCCGGTGGCGGGACGGCTAAAAAAGCGCCATCCCGTGATATACGCGTAGAGCAATTGCGCAGCCTGGGCGGCTGGTTCAACACCGCCACCCATCGCGGGGGGTGGCGTGTGGCGGTTATTTACCCCGCCGCAGCCATGAATGCCATCTCGGCCAATGCCTTGCTGAAAGTACTGGAAGAGCCCCCCGAGCATACGGTTTTTTTACTGGTTGCCGATGCGCCCGACCGCCTCTTGCCCACGCTGGTCTCACGTTGCCGGCGTTTGCCGCTATCCGTGCCAGACAGCCAGACCAGCTTGTCCTGGCTGGCCGGCGAAGGCGTTCAGCGAGCCGATGCATGGCTCGCAGCCGCCGGCGGTGCCCCGGTGCTGGCGCGTGCACTGGCACAGGCGGGCGGCGAACCGTGCCCCGCGTGGCTGGGTGATTTTCTAAGGTCCTTGTCGGCAGGCGCAAGCTTCGACGTCGGGCCGACTGCCGACTTGCTCGAGAAGCAAGCCCCGCAGGACTGGATAGATGGCTTGCAACGCCTGCTGGTCGACTTGTCTCTGGCAGCGGCCGGCGCGCCCCTGCGTTATTTTCCCGAACTTGCAGGGCCGCTCGGTAAAGTGGCGCACCAGTCTTCCCCCGTCAGTTTGTCCGATACGGCCAAGTGGCTGTCACAGCAACGTGCCATTGCGGGCCACCCCTTGAATGCAAAACTGCTGGTGCATAGCGTGCTGCAGCGAGTCGCGCTCGCGTGCGCGCAAGCGCCACACTGAATACCGACCGGAGTCCTAGTCCATGTATGTAGATTCTCATTGCCATCTTGATTTTCCCGAGCTGGCGCAGCAATTGCCCGATGTACTGGCGCGCATGGCCGAAAACCGTGTCAGTCACGCCCTGGTCGTCAGCGTGAACCTGCCCGATTGGCCGCGCTTGCACGATCTGGTGCAAGGCCAGGACCAGCTATATGCCTCCGTGGGCGTGCATCCCGACTACGAAGACACCGTTGAGCCCACCGTAGAGCAATTGGTGGAACTGTCCCGCTCTCCCAAGGTTGTCGCGATAGGCGAGACGGGCCTGGACTATTTCCGCCTGGCCGAGCCACTGGAATGGCAGCGTGAGCGTTTCCGCATTCATATTCGGGCCAGCCGCAAGAGCAGCCTGCCGCTGATCATCCACACTCGCGCCGCCAGCGCAGACACCTTGCGCATCATGAAAGAAGAGGGCGCGGACGAGATTGGCGGGGTCATGCACTGCTTTACCGAGTCCTGGGAGGTCGCCCGGGCGGCGATGGATCTGAATTTCTTTATCTCGCTCTCGGGTATTGTGACTTTCAAGAAGGCACAAGACTTGCAGGAACTGGCGCGCAGACTGCCCTTGGATCGGTTGCTGATCGAGACAGATTCTCCGTATCTGGCGCCCGTGCCTCACCGCGGTAAACTGAACGATCCGTCGAAGGTCATGCACGTTGCGGAGAAAATTGCCGAGTTGCGCGGTGTCAGTGCGGAAGAAATCGGTATGCAGTCAACGGATAACTTCTTCAAGCTATTCAATAAGATACCTCGCTAAATTAAAGCAGATTATTTAATGTTAAATATTAAAAGTAAAGCTTTAACTCATCTTTCTCACTTCGAATTTCTGAAATGGAGATTCTTGGTGGTGATGGTCTTTGGCCTGATGTGGGGTATGGCGGCGCTCGCGGCAAACCCCAGCGACTGGTGGGTGCATATCGCCAATGACCGGGCTGAAAGTGTACGTAGCATGCTGGCGCGAGGTGCAGACCCCAATGCACTCAGTGACAAAGGGCAGCCGGCCATTATGCAGGCGGTTCGCGATAACGCCTGGACCGTCTACGATGTGCTGGCGGCGCATCCTAAGACTAAGATCGAAATCGTTAACGCCAATGGCGAAACACCCTTGATGTATTTGGCGGTGGTGGGCCAGACGCAGCGGGCGCAGGCCCTGATCAAAAGAGGCGCGCAGGTGAACCGGCTGGGCTGGACGCCACTGCAATATGCGGCCTCCAAGGGCCATCTGGATACCGTAAAGATGCTGATCGCCAACAAGGCGATGGTCAATGCACCGGGGCCGGATGGAACCACCGCGCTGATGATGGCAGCTTACGATGGCAACGAGGCGGTCGTGCGTTATTTGCTTGCTCATGGCGCGGACGCCACGATGGTCAATCTGCAGCAACTCGATGCGGCAGACTGGGCGCGAGAGAAAGGCAATACCGCCTTGGCCAAGCAGTTGGACGTGCTGACCAGCAAGGTCTTGGCAAGGCGGGCGGCGCAGCGGCAGTCCGGAGATGATGCCGCCCAGGCCATCATCAACCTGGACGATGTGGACGCGGTTGCTGCGCCCGCCAAAAAATCCGACCCGCAGTCCGGGCAAGAGCACGGCACCTCGCGGTATTTTGACCTGGATCGCTTTAACGAACCATCCGAACCTTAAGGTTGCGGCAGGTAGGCCGGCCGCAATACGCCCCGCAGCGCGGTGTAAGGAATAACAAGCTCTGGCTGGCCGGCCGCGTAGGGCGCAATCAGGTAAGAGTCGTACTTGACGACCAGGCCGTTGTCCGTAAAACCGAAGTTCGTGCTGGGCTGGAAGGGCCAGATACGATTGTAGGTATCCGGATCGCGCTGGGCGTCCGGATTGGCGGCTAGCCACTGGCTGTGCACTTGTTTCAGGGCGGCCACATAAGCGTCGGTCTGCCCCGGTTCGAGCACATCGGCCAGCCCTAAAACTTTGCCCTGGTCGTTGTCCCAGTTGAGGAACTGGGTTGCCGATATGCCATGGGCGGCGCCAGTGAGATACTGCCAGGTATCGAGCTCGATCACAGTGATATGGCGGTTGCGGTAGCGCGTCTTGGCCGCCATAACGGTTTCATCACGCGGCGCCGCCGTCTGCCAGAAATACGCTTCGTATTCGGCGATGGTCGTGTAGGGCGCTGGGCCGCTGTTGCCGACGCCAGTCATGACCGCCAAGGCATGGTCGATCAGTTCGGTCAGCCGTGGCACCCCGGGAAAGACCAGCGAATCGACCTTCAGTTGCGGGCAATCGCCTTGGCAGCCGGGTTTGCTGCGTTCCCATTTGACAGGCTGGGTAAACAGCCCGTCCTTGCTGGTTTGTTCGGCCGTCTGGGTCGGTATCAAGGAGATATCTGACGACGGGCCGCTTGCGCAGGCGGCAAGCGCTGCACACACGCTAAGCATCGCGGCTATGCGCAGGGGCAAAAAGGCGGGGCGGTGAGTAATCATTTTATGGTCCGGGCATCCTGGCCGAATAATATACGGCGCGACTCTTCGTCGGATACCGATGGGCGGGTATTGATGCGTGCCGCTTGCTCGTAGGCCCGGATCGTAGCGGGGCGCGCCGCGATGGCCTCAAACCAACGTTGCAAGGCGGGAAATTCGGCCAGGTTCTGGCCTTGGCGCTCGTGAGGCACGACCCACGGATAGCAAGCCATATCGGCAATGGAGTAGTCGCCGCCTATGAATTCCCTGTCAGCAAGCTGCTTGTTCAACACCCCGTACAGGCGTGCTGTTTCGCGCACATAGCGATCAATGGCATACGGGACGCGCTCGGGCGCATAGGCATTGAAGTGATGATTTTGCCCCGCCATTGGCCCCAGGCCGCCCATTTGCCAGAACAGCCATTGCAACACCTCGTTGCGTTCCCGCAAGGTGTGGGGAATGTAGCGGCCGGTTTTGTCGGCCAAATAAAGCAAGATGGCACCCGATTCAAACACCGAGATCGGGTCGCCACCGTCCGCAGGGGCGTGGTCGACGATGGCCGGAATGCGGTTGTTGGGCGAGATGCGCAGGAAGTCGGGCTGGAATTGATCGCCTTTGCCGATATCGATGGGATGGATCGTATAAGGCAAGCCGGCCTCTTCAAGAAACATGGTTATCTTGTGGCCGTTGGGGGTGGTCCAGTAATACAGATCGATCATGCAGTTCCTCACTTCAGTGCTTGTTTGTACTTTACCATCCAGGCAGCTTCCGTTAGTGTGAGCGCTTGCGCGCTCGCGTTCACGGAGAAAGCAATGACGCTTTACGAGCACCTGTTTTACTTGAGCAACCTGCAGTTGTTTTTCTTGTGCCTGATCGGCACCGGCATCCTGAGCGGGGTGTCGGCACTGACCATGGCTCTTACCAGGAAGTGCTTTCCCAACCCGCGCGGCACCGCCATCGTCAATACGATGCTCTCTGGCATATTGCTTCCTACCGGCATGGTGATAGCCTTTGTTGCGGCAGACGTCTGGCACAACGACGAGCGCGGCCGGATCGCAGTCGAACAGGAAGCCACCGCCATCTCCGATGCCATCCGCGTCACCAAGCATCTGCAGCCACCCGATGCCGAACCCATCAAGCAATTGCTCAAGGACTATGTCAGGTATACCGTGGAGGAGGAATGGGCCTTGATGAGCAAGGGGCAGTTCAGCAACAACACAGAGCAGACGCTCGAAAACCTGATGGTGGCGGCCGTACGCCTGGAGGCCCACGCAGACTCATTCGGAGAATCCATCGCCGGTCAGGAGCTGCGCAAATACATGACGCGTGTCGAGCTGGCCCGTGATGACAGGCTCCGGGTGGCCGAGACGCGTATACGCCTGCCTAAATGGCTGGCTGTTTTTGTGCTGCTGTTCGTCTCGGCCTGCGTCATTTCGGAGCTGCACCTGAACTTCCGGCGTCCCCTGGTCATTTCACTGACGCTATTCTCTTTGGGTTTTGGCGTAACGCTGTATCTGATGTCAGCTTATGATCGTCCGTTTACGGGGCGAACCATAATTGAGCCCATTGCCTTGAAGCATGTGATTATCCGGGCCAATTACTAAGCTCTTGCCTCACTCAAGCCTGTCCGGCCGGGAAAATATGAACCCGTGTGGGGCGCGCCACCAGGGTTTCCCGGGCCTTCAATTGCAGTTCACCAAAACGCTCGGTCGCCATCACGACCTCTATTGTCTCTTGCGTATCACGCCGTCTGAGCACCAACTGGGCCACCGGACCGATGGCGTGGCTGCGCTCGAGCTCCACGACGATGCCGTCGGTGCCGGGTGTATAGCGCTCCAGCTGGATGTCTTGAGGTCGAACATAGGCGATATCGTCCGAGCCGCCATTGCCCAGGTGCCCGGGCACGCCCACCCGGCAAGAACCCGTTTGCAGCACACCGTCCTGCACTCGTCCGCGGAACAAATTGACGTTGCCCAGGAAGCCGTAAACAAAGGGCGTTGCGGGCCGCGCATAGACTTCGGCGGGAGCACCGGTCTGGTGTACGCTGCCGCGATTCATGATGACAACCTCGTCGGCCACCTCCAGCGCCTCATCCTGATCATGCGTGACGAATAGGCTGGTAACCCGTATTTCCTCGTGCAGCCGCCGCAGCCATTGCCGCAGTTCCTTTCGTACCGTGGCATCCAGGGCACCGAAAGGCTCATCCAGCAGCAACACCCGCGGCTCGATCGCCAGCGCACGGGCCAGAGCGATGCGTTGGCGCTGTCCGCCGGACAGTGCCGTCGGCCTGCGGTCGGCCAGCCAGTCCAGTTGCACCAGTTCAAGCAGGCGTATCACTCGCTTGCGGATGGCCTCGTTGGACAGACGTTCCTTGCGGGGCCGGACGCGCAAGCCGAAGGCGATGTTTTCGAACACGCTCATGTGCCGGAACAAGGCATAGTGCTGGAACACAAAGCCGACCTGGCGATCACGTACATGATGGGCCAGCGCATTCTCGCCACCCAAATACACGTCGCCGCTGTCCGGGTGTTCCAGACCGGCGATGATGCGCAGCAAGGTGGTCTTGCCGCAACCCGATGGGCCCAGTAGGGCGGTCAGCTTGCCGTCCGGAAAAGTCAGTGACACATTGTCCAGGGCGGTATGGTTGCCGAACTGCTTGCTAATACTACGAACTTCTATGCTCATGCCTGGGCTCCCTGGCAGTTGATGGCGATGTCGCCTCAGTGGTGGCGTTCTATCCATGACTTCAGCGCCAAGGTCACCAGGGCCAGCATCGCAAGCAGCGAGGCGACGGCAAAAGCGGCGGAGAAGTTATATTCGTTGTAGAGGATCTCCACGTGCAGCGGCATCGTATTGGTCAGGCCCCTGATATGGCCGGACACGACCGATACGGCACCGAACTCGCCCATGGCGCGGGCATTGCAAAGAATGACTCCGTACAGCAAGCCCCACTTGATATTGGGCAGCGTGATCCGGTAGAAGGTCTGCCAGCCGGAGGCGCCCAACACCAAGGCCGCTTCCTCTTCCTCGTTGCCTTGCGATTGCATCAGCGGTATGAGTTCGCGGGCCACAAAGGGAAACGTGACGAATACGGTGGCCAGCACGATGCCGGGTACGGCAAAAAGTATCTTGATGTCGTGCTCATACAGCCAGTTGCCGAACCAGCCGTGCGCGCCAAAGATCAGCACGTAGATCAGGCCGGATATAACAGGCGAGACGGAGAAGGGCAGGTCGATCAAGGTGATCAGTATGTTCTTGCCGCGAAAGTCGAACTTGGTCAGGCACCAGGCCGCACTGACACCGAAGACCAGATTGAGCGGCACGGCGATGGCTGCGGCGATAAGCGTAAGTCGGATGGCGGCGAGGGCGTCCGGCTCTATGATGGCCGCGACGTAGGGTTCCCAACCTTTCTTGAATGCCTCCGCAAAAACAGCCAGCAGGGGGATAAACAGAAAGAGCGCCAGGAAAGCGAAGGCGGTCAGCATCAGCAGGTGTCGGACCCATGGCGGCTCCAGCGTGGCAGCCGGTACGCGCGGGGTGGCGCCGGCTAGCGTGGCAGCGTGGTCCATTGCAGGATTCAGCAAACTCATGTCATGTCCGGGCTGGATCGTTGCGGTGTCGCGACCAGGCCTGCAATAGATTGATCGTCAGCAGCAGGGCGAAGGACACCGTCAGCATGACGACGGCAATCGCCGTTGCGCCGGCGTAATCGAACTGCTCCAGCTTGGTCACGATAAGCAAGGGCGCGATCTCTGACACCATGGGCATATTCCCGGCGATGAAGATCACCGAACCGTACTCGCCGGCAGCACGGGCAAACGCCATGGCAAAGCCGGTCAGCAAGGCGGGCAGCAGGGTGGGAAAAAGAATGCGGGCGAAGATCTGCAGCCGTGTGGCGCCCAGCGTTGCTGCGGCTTCCTCGAGTTCGTGTTCCAGCTCTTCAAGCACGGGCTGCAGCGTGCGAACGACGAAGGGCAAGCCCACGAAGGTCAGTGCCACCACCACGCCCAAGGGAGCGAAGGCCACCTTGATGCCCAAGGGCTCGAGGTACTGCCCCAGCCAGCCATTGCCCGAATAGAGCGCCGTCAGCGTGATGCCCGCCACGGCGGTGGGCAAGGCAAAGGGCAGGTCTACCAAGGCATCGACCACGCTGGACCCCTTGTATCGGTAACGCACCAGCACCCAGGCGACGATACTGCCGAAGACCACATTGATGGCAGCGGCCAGTAGCGAGGCGCCAAAGCTCAGGCGGTACGAGGCCATGACGCGCGGCGAGGTGACGACTTCCCAGAATCCCGCCCATGTCAGCGTGAAGGTTCTGAGAAACACGGCCGACAGCGGAATCAATACGATCAGCGCAAGATAGAACAGCGTAAAGCCCAATGTCAGCCGCAGGCCGGGCATCACCCGGGGATGCTTGATGGTGATGCTCATGGATCAGCGACCGGCTGGTTGGTAGATCTGATCAAAAATACCGCCATCGCCGAAGTGCTGCTTCTGCGCCTTGGTCCACCCGCCCGCAACCTCTTCCACGGTAAAGAGCTCGATGTCCCGGAACTGTGCCGCGTGGCGAGCGGCGACGTCCGGGGAGATCGGGCGATAGTAATTGCGGGCGGCGATGTCCTGGCCGGTCTCCGAATACAGGAAGTCCAGATACGCCTGGGCCACTTCTCGCGTACCCTTTTTATTCACGGTCTTGTCCACCAGGGCGACCGGGGGCTGGGCCAGGATGCTGACGGCAGGCGCGACGATTTCCACTTTATCGGGTCCCAGCTCGTTGATCGCCAGCATGGCTTCGTTCTCCCAGGCCAGCAGCACATCGCCGATGCCGCGTTCCACAAAAGTGGTCGTCGAGCCGCGCGCGCCAGAATCCAGCACCGGAACCTGCTGGAACAACTGGGTGACGAACTGCTTGGCCCGCGCTTCGTTACCGTTAGGTTGGGTCAGCGCATAGCCCCATGCCGCCAGATAGTTCCAGCGTGCGCCACCCGACGTCTTGGGGTTGGGCGTGATCACCGAAATGCCGGGTCGGACCAGATCGTCCCAGTTGTGTATGTTCTTGGGATTGCCCTTGCGCACGAGAAAGACAATCGTCGACGTGTAGGGCGTGCTGCCGTGGGCAAGGCGGCCTTGCCAGCCCGGATCAATGGCACCCCGTTCGGCGATGGCATCGATGTCAGAGGCCAAAGCCAGCGTCACCACATCCGCGCCCAGGCCGTCGATGACCGAGCGCGCCTGCTTGCCGGAGCCGCCATGAGACTGGCGTATGGTGACCGTGTCGCCTGTTTTGGCCTTCCAGTGCCCGGTGAAGGCCTCGTTGAACTCCCGGTATAGCTCGCGGGTCGGATCGTAGGAAACGTTCAGCAAGCTGATTTCTGCCGCGGACGCCGAGCTGAGCAGCATGGCAGAGGCGACGATGGCTTTCGCCAGCAAGGAGGGTAGCGGCATCTTGAACCTTTATGTTTTTTGATATGTACAAGTCGCTAGCCTACGGTCGTCGCGAAGCAATCGGAACGATTAGTTTGGTCAATGTTTATAAGCGCGGCGCATTATGCGCGGAGGCTATAAGGCAAAACAAGGCCATATGGCCGGTAATGCATGCACTGGACTGGTTCCAGAAAAGGAGTGTAAAATAGCCGGAAAAGGAGTGTCATCATGACTCTTGCCTACGCCTACCCATTAAGCCGCTACGAGCCCGCCGTTGTGGTCGACCTGAACGAAAAGTCCACGCGCGAACAACTGTCCGGTTCCGCCATCAAGGGCTTCTTCAAGCTTGCCGATGCCTGGAAGCTACGAGACGAGCAAGCCTGTGCACTGCTGGGTGGCCTATCCAGCAGCGCCCTGTACGAATGGAAAAAGAAACCCGCGCGCGTGCTCGAGGTCGATCGCATCACCCGTATTTCGTACTTGTTGGGCATCTACAAGGCACTGCATATTCTTTACGGGCGCAAGCTGGCCGATCAGTGGGTCAGCATGCCCAATCGACACCGCCTATTCGGCGGCCGTACTCCCTTGGACTATATGCAAGAGGGCGGTCTGCTTGCCATGCAAACGGTACGCCAGTTGCTCGACGCCCGGCGCGGCGGGGTATAGCCCGTGCGCATTCCGCCGCTGACCGCGCTGCGCCAGACCGATACCTGCCGTTTGCTGCCCTCGCGTTTCGTCGACGAAGAAGATTCTGTCCTGGCACCGCTGTCCGACAGCCCCGAGCAGCTTGCCGACTTGTTCCTGCTGGATAACGCAACCAACCGTCGCCTGGCGGCCGAGCGCGGCTTGCTTCCCGGCATAGGCATCGATGAACTGGTTTTCGGGGTACCGAACTTCCGCATCATCAATGCGGCCTATGCCTACCCGCGCCCGGAGGGTAGCCGGTTCAACAATGGCCAGCGCGGCGCCTGGTATTGCGGCTTCGAGCTTGATACCGCAATTGCCGAGGTGGCTTTTCACAAAACGGTCGAGTACGCCGAGATCGACTACTTCGAGGACGAGGTCGACTATCAGTTGATGCTGGCTGATTTCAGCGGACCGTTTCACGACCTTCGCGGACTGCAGGGCTATAAGTCTTGCCTGGACCCGCGCAGCTACGTGGCCTCGCAAAGCCTTGCCGAAGTATTGCTTGATAGCGGTTCGCTGGGGGTGGTATACCCAAGTGTCCGCCTTGAGGGCGGTACCAACCTGGCTTGCTTTCGACCCGCCCTGGTCAATAACGTGCGCCGGGGCGAGGCATATCGATTCACCTGGTCGGGTCAGCCCGAGCCCCAGGTGGCACAGATCAAACCCAGGAAAAGCCGTGGTGCCAGCCGCCGGGGCAATCAAACAGGATGAACAATGAGTCTACACAAGCAGCTTGAGCAACGCGCGGCCGACGGCAAACCCATACGCATAGCCCTGATAGGTGCGGGCAAGTTCGGGTCCATGTATTTGGCCCAAATACCACGCACCCCCGGCATGCACCTTGTGGCCATTGCCGACCTCAGTCCCGATGCCGCGCGTGCCAACCTGGCCCGCGTCGGCTGGGATGCACGCCAGTTGCAGGCCGATTCGGCCCAAGAGGCACTAAGCAGCGGCGGCACCTGGATTACCGACAATTGGCAGGCCTTGGTCAAGCTGCCCGAAATCGACATCATCGTCGAGTGCACCGGCAACCCCATCGCTGCGGTTGAGCATTGCCTGGCGGCTTTCGAGCAGGGCAAGCATGTGGTCAACGTGACTGTCGAAGCCGATGCTTTTTGCGGACCCTTGCTGGGCCGCAAGGCCGCCCAGGCCGGCGTCATTTACTCATTGGCTTTCGGAGACCAGCCGGCGCTGATTTGCGACCTGGTCGATTGGGCGCGCACTTGCGGATTTCCTGTTGTTGCCGCTGGCCGGGGTCACAAATGGCTGCCGCATTTTTCCGAATCTACCCCCGAAACTGTCTGGGGCTATTACGGATTGTCGCCCGAACAGGCCGAGCGCGGAGGCCTGAACCCCAAGATGTTCAACAGTTTCCTGGATGGCTCCAAGCCATCAATAGAAAGTGCGGCGGTCTCGAACGCCACAGGCCTGGGTGTGCCCTCCAACGGACTGCTGTATCCGCCGGCCAGCATTGCAGACATACCCTTCGTCACGCGACCGGTATCCGAAGGCGGGGTGCTCGAGCGCAAGGGTATGGTTGAAGTCATCTCCTCGCTCGAGGCCGATGGCCGGCCCATTCCGTACGACATCCGCATGGGTGTATGGGTTACGGTCGAAGCCGAGACCGATTACATCAAGAATTGCTTTGAGGAATACAACGCCCATACCGACCCCAGCGGCAGATACTTCACGCTGTACAAGCGCTGGCATCTCATTGGGCTTGAAGTCGGTATGTCGGTGGCGTCGGTCGCGCTGCGTGGCGAACCGACCGGGGTGGCAGTCAACTGGAACGCCGATGTCGTGGCGACAGCCAAGCGCGACCTGAAGGCCGGCGAAATGCTGGATGGTGAAGGCGGCTACACCGTGTGGGGCAAACTGCTGCCGGCGAGCACATCTGCGGCGATGGGCGGCGTGCCGCTAGGGCTTGCGCACGGCGTGAAGCTGGTTCGGCCGGTGGCCAAAGGCCAGTGCGTGGTGTGGGATGACGTGGCCATCGACACCAGCACACCGGCCTATCGGCTACGCCGGGAAATGGAGACGGGGCAGGGCTAGTCCCAATACGTGTTGCGGCCGTAGTATTGATGCAGGCGAGTTTCGTAATCGCGATCCAGCGGCTGGTCCTCGTCGTACTCCGGCCCATTCTTTATCTGCTCGCGGGTCAGCGTTGTCCACACCGTGGAGTCGCTCCATTCGATGCGCTCTATCCAGTGAGTCGCAAGTAATACCTTCTTGCCGCCCGGCCACCAATTGCGGGTATCAACCAACAGATAGCGCACCGCCCAAGCCTCGTCATCGATGATGAAGTCTTCCACATGGCCTATCTCATCATCGGTTCCGGCAATGTGATAGCCGGTAACGTCCTTGCTGCTGCGCAAGTGCACGTCTTCCGGGTTGTCCGCGGCGCGGGCTGCCAGTTCTTCCGGGCTTTCTCCTGGTGGGGGCGGCACGGCGCCCGCCTCGGGTAAAGGGTAGACAGGATAGCCGCCAACGCCCCAGAGATAAGGGCCGCTCCAGTAATTGCCATAGCCGTAATAGTCGGACAGCTGGGTCTCCAGTTGACGTGAAATCGGCTGGTGCGTATCGATGTCGGGGCTGTTCTTGACCTGCTCGCGCGTTAGCGACACATGCACGGTTTCTTGCGCCTCATCCACGCCTTTGATGGAGTACGGGGACAGCAATACGCTACGCTGGGACAGCCATCCTCCAGTCTCGACCACCAAGTAGCGCACGCCCCACTGGCGATCGTCGAAATACAGTTCCTTGACGCTACCCAGTTCGTCATCCGTTGCCTGGATGGCGTAGCCTTTCAGACTGCTTGCTTTGCGTAACATAGGCTTTCTCCTGTT
The DNA here is from genome assembly GCF_004022565.1 of Pollutimonas thiosulfatoxidans. Classification (NCBI taxonomy): domain Bacteria; kingdom Pseudomonadati; phylum Pseudomonadota; class Betaproteobacteria; order Burkholderiales; family Alcaligenaceae; genus Pollutimonas; species Pollutimonas thiosulfatoxidans. The sequence goes on along the minus strand of NZ_CP022987.1, from coordinate 1,204,197 downwards.
AGATTGAATAAGCAATACAGCAAGCGTCATGCCCGCAGAAATGGATTTACGCAACCCGCTTTCTTACGCTACATTGTTGGCCTCTTGCTTTCGCGGCACAGCACTTGCCCTGGAAGCCGCAGTCAACGCGGATGGAAGGAGCGCGCATGGAGTTGGACGCCCTGATGTTGGCCAGAGTCCAGTTCGGGTTCACCATTGCATTCCACATTATTTTTCCCTCCATCACCATTGGCCTGGCCAGTTACCTGATGGTGCTGGAAGCCTATTGGCTTAAGACGGGCAAACGACACTATTACGATCTTTATCATTACTGGATAAAAATCTTTGCGGTCAACTTTGCGATGGGCGTGGTCTCGGGCCTGGTGATGGCGTACCAGTTTGGAACCAACTGGAGCTACTTCTCGGACTTTGCCGGCGGCATCACCGGGCCGCTACTGGCCTATGAAGTACTTACTGCCTTCTTCCTGGAAGCCGGCTTTCTGGGTGTGATGCTGTTCGGCTGGTCCCGCGTGGGACCGGGCCTGCATTTCTTTTCCACGATCATGGTCGCGCTGGGAACCTTGCTGTCGGCGACATGGATCCTGGCGTCCAACAGCTGGATGCAGACGCCTGCCGGCTACGAGATAGTGAACAACCAGGCGGTGCCCGTAGACTGGATAGCCGTCATCTTCAATCCTTCGTTTCCCTATCGCCTGGTGCACATGGGCCTGGCGGCCTTCCTGGTTACCGCCCTGATTGTCGGGGCGTCCGCTGCCTGGCATCTGCTGCACAAGAACGACACGCCGGCCATTCGCAAAATGCTGTCCATGGCCATGTGGATGCTGTTGGTGACCGCGCCCATCCAGGCAGTGGTAGGCGACTTTCATGGTTTGAATACCCTTAAGCACCAGCCTGCCAAGCTGGCAGCCATCGAAGGGCACTGGGAGAACAAGCCGGGCGAAGGTGTGCCCCTTACTCTTTTCGGCTGGCCCGACATGCAGGAAGAGAAAAACCACTTTGCGCTTGAAGTGCCACGGTTGGGCAGCTTGATCCTGACCCATAGCTGGGACGGGCAGTTTGCTGGATTGAAATCCTTCGCACCCGAAGATCGGCCGAACGCCACGGTGGTTTTCTGGACCTTCCGCATCATGGTGGGTCTGGGCTTCCTGATGATAGGCCTGGCCCTGTGGGCAGCCTGGGCCAGATGGCGAGGACGCCTGTTCGAGTCCCGTCCGCTGCTGCGTTGCATACTGTACATGGGGCCATCGGGATTGGTCGCGATGTTGGCCGGATGGATGACGACCGAAATAGGGCGGCAGCCCTGGATCGTCTACAACGTGATGCGCACTGCCGATGGCGTCAGCGATCACGGTGCCTATGAACTGGGGCTGACGCTGGCGCTGTTCGTCATTATCTATTTCATCGTGTTCGGAGCCGGTACGGTCTATATTTTGCGGCTGATACGCAAGGGCCCGGCTACGCAAGATCCCGTGCCGGGCGGCCCGGGCGAGACCCGTACGCCGGCACGCCCGTTCTCGGCGGCTCCGCAGCAGCGCGACGGCCATGAAGAACCACTGAATCGCGATAAAAGGTGAACGCTATGGGCGTCGATCTGGCATTGATCTGGGCGATCATCATTCTGTTTGGCATCTTGATGTACGTCATCATGGATGGCTTCGACCTGGGCATAGGCTTGCTCTTTAGCCTGGTCACCGACAAAGAGGACAGAGACATCATGATGAATACGGTCGCGCCAGTCTGGGACGGCAACGAGACCTGGCTGGTATTGGGCGGCGCCGGCTTGCTGGCCGCCTTTCCACTGGCTTATTCCGTGGTACTTAGCGCCTTCATGCTGCCTTTGATTTTCATGCTGCTGGGGCTTATCTTCAGAGGCGTGGCTTTCGAATTCCGCTTCAAGGCACAGGACCACCGGCGGCACTGGTGGGACAAGGCCTTTATCGGTGGTTCGGTCATCGCCACATTTTTCCAAGGCGTTACGCTGGGGGCTTACATGCACGGCCTGCCAGTAGTCAATCGCAGCTACGCGGGTGGGGCGCTGGACTGGATCACCCCATTCTCGATTTTCACCGGTTTGGGGCTGCTTGTTGCATACGCCTTATTGGGTTGCACGTGGCTGATCTTTAAAACCGAAGGGGCGCTGCATGACCGCATGCGGCAATTGGCCCGGCCGCTGGTCTTCGCTTTGCTTGGCGTCATTGTGCTGCTAAGCATCTGGACGCCATTGACGCACAGCGCCATCGCCGAGCGCTGGTTCAGCGTACCCAATATTTTCTTCTTTGCCCCGGTGCCCATATTGGTAGTGGTGGCGGCCTGGTGCCTGCTGCGGTCCTTGAACCGGGATCCTCATGCGGGGCCGTTTCTGTTGACGCTGGCGCTGTTGTTTCTGGGCTATAGCGGGCTGGGCATCAGCGTGTGGCCCAATATCATCCCGCCTGACATCACTATTTGGGATGCATCCGGTCCCGCAGAGAGTCAGGGGTTCACGCTGGTGGGGGCGCTGCTGATCATTCCCCTGATCCTGATGTATACCGCCTGGTCTTATTACGTGTTCCGCGGAAAAGTCGTAAGCAGCGAGGGCTATCACTGATGGAGCAACATACGCCTTCCGCGCGTGCACTATGGTGGCGCCGTATTGCATGGTTGGTGGCGATATGGGCAGCCAGCATCGCTGCCCTGGCGCTATTCGCCTACTTGTTGCGCCTGATCATGAATGCGGTCGGCATGACCGCCTGACTTGTTATTTGCCGGCTGCCAGTGCCTGGCGCAACAGGTTGCCTACGACTTCATTGATGCCTGTGTCTTCGTCCTGCGCGCGCTGACGGATTGCGGCAATCAGGTCTTCGTTCAGCTTCAGCGGAAAAGAAACCAGACCTTCGGCCTTGTCCAGCCGGCGTTGCTCTCGGCGGTCTGGTAATCCGGCACCGGATGCCGCGCCAAAGCGATTGGGCGTACCGCCTTTCCTCAGATTTTCCATCAGCTTGAGGGCTTTGTTTTTCTCGAGATCTGTTTTCTTCATGAGCGTCCAGGGTTGGTTCCAGGGCGCCACACGATATCGCCAAGCCGCGATTATACGGGCTAGGCGAGGCCTACGTGCCGGACGCCGCCGCCACGCGGCCACCCGGCCAAATCGCGCCCTGTTTTATCGCACTTTGCGAACAGTGGGCGAGAACTCCACAGGCACCCAGGCGTAGCCGGTGTCATCGTGGCGCACATGCCCCAGGCCCGGAAAGGGAAGATGCGCGCCCGCTATCCAAAGCGCCTCTTTGCTCACCAGCGCCAGGACGTCGCGCCGGGTAGCGATAGCCTGCTGCGGGTCGACATCGAACTCGATAGCGACCTCCGGTCGGGCGAACTGTACCGAATGGCTGTGGATGACGTCCCCCCACACCAGCAGCTTTCCTTTGGGCGTGGAAAACAGATAGCCGCCATGCCCGGGTGTGTGTCCTGGCAGAGGGTGGGAGTCTACGCCTGGCAGCAAGGGATCGCCCGGATTGAACTTTTTAAGCTTGCCGGCTGCGACATAAGGCGCGACGGCTTGCTGCGCGGCCTTGAAGAAAGGTTGCAAGGCCTCTGGCGCCTTCGCTGCGATGTCGGCATTCAGCCAGAACGCGGCTTCCTCTTTGGCAACGTACACGGTCGCATTGGGAAACACCGCCGTACCGTCGGCATTGGTGATGCCGCAAGCGTGGTCGCCGTGCAGGTGGGTAAGCAACACGGTGTCGACCTGTGCGGTTTCATAACCGGACGCCTGCAGATTGGCGGGTATGTTTCCCAGGGTTGGGCCAAAGCAGGCCGCCGCACCGGCATCGACCAGTATGAGGTTGTCGCCGGTATTAACCAGGAAGCCATTGACGGCCGTTTGCACGCCGCCCGCGTGCGTCGGCACGAACATCCGGGCGATGAGCGTCTGAATGTCTTTTTCGGTGGCGCCTTTCAGCAGGCCGGGGTCCAGGTCCACAAACCCGTCGTACAGCGCGGTGGCTTCGAACTCGCCCAGCACCATGCGGTAATACCCCGGCACCTGCGTGCCCGGCTGAGGCGGCACTTGAGCCACGGCCACGCCGCTGCAGCATGCCAGCGCGGCCAACAGAAGCAGATGTTTATATCGTCTGAAACCGCGAAAAGAGGGGGCCATGAGGTTCTCCTGTAAGAGGCTGGTGCTGGACCGCAAGTGTAGCGGATGGCAGGCCGCAGTGG